>CAWKCU010000008.1:0-215645 GCA_963848215.1 uncultured Verrucomicrobiae bacterium
GCCTCGCCCTCCGCCAATTGATCCGGACACCCGGGTTCACGCTCATGGCGATCATCACCCTCGGGCTCGGCATCGGCGCCAACACCGCGATGTTCAGCATCCTCAACACGCTTCTGCTCAAGCCGCTGCCCTATCCGGCAGAGCGACGCAGTTGGACCGCATCGACCGCGCGACGCCGCAAAATCCGCAGGGCCGCATGTCGCCGGCCGACTTCCTCGATCTCCAGCGCGAGATGCAAAGCTATGGCGAGATCGGCGCTTATGCGCTCGGCGACACCAGCCTCTCGGAACCGGGCCAACCTGCCGAGGTGGTCCGCGCTCTTCGCACCACCGCGAATTTCTTTTCCGTGCTCCGCGTCCAGCCGCAGCTCGGCCGCGACTTCTTCCCGCAAAGAAGAGATCCGCGGCAACGACCGCGTGGTTCTCATCAGTCAACGTGCCTGGCAGAACCGTTATGGCGGAAGGGCCGACGTCATCGGCCGGACCATTCGCGTCGATGGCGAACCGCACGAGATCGTCGGCGTCCTGCCCGCGCTGATGAACGACTGGCGGCACCTTGGCGCGTTCGATTTCTTCCGCCCGCTCGCACTCGATCAACAAAAAGCAGCCGACCGCCGCACCACCAATCTCCGCGTTATCGGCCGGCGCTCCGACAAACTCTCCGCGACCGACGCCGCCGGTTTCATCGCTAACTTCGGCGCGCGTCTCGCCACTGATTTCCCCGAAGTGAACGCCGGGAGCACCTGGCGCATTGTTGCACTCAACAGCAGCGCCGTTTCGAGCACAGCCACCAAGATGATCGCGATGCTGATCGGCGTCTCCGGTTTCGTGCTGCTCATCGCCTGCTGCAACCTCGCCAACCTGCTCCTCGCCCGGACCATGGCCCGCGCGCGTGAGTTCGCCGTGCGGGCCGCGCTCGGCGCGTCGCGTCTGCAATTGCTGCGTCCTTTGATCGCTGAGTCGCTCCTGCTCGCCGCTCGGCGGCGCCATCTCCTCGATGCTGGTCGCGCGCTGGGTGGCTGACTGGCTCTCCGCGCGGACGGTCGGACAGAATGGTGAACGAATGGTGTTCCCCTTCGACTGGAACGTCTTCAGTTGGGCTTGCGCCGCCTCGGTTATCACCGCGGTTGCCTTCGGCCTGGCGCCCGCGCTTTTCGCGCTCCGCCTTAACGTCAACGACACGCTGAAAAGCGGCTCACGCGGCATGACCGGCGGCCGCGGTCATCGCCGTTTTCGTCACGCGCTGATCATCGGCCAGTTCGCGCTCGCGATGGTTTTGCTCGCGGGCGCCACGCTCTACATCCGCGGCGTTGACCAACTGAACAGCACGCGCGGCGGCTGGGAATCCGAGCAGCTCGTCACCGGCGGTGTCGTCCTCCCCAGCGGCGGCTATGGCGACGTCGAAAAGATGAACACTTTTCATCGCCTGACCCTGGAACGGCTCGAGTCCATCCCCGGCGTCGCTTCGGCGAGCATCTCTTCGTTCACGCCGTTCTTTAACTGGAGCGACGTCCGCAAGTATCTCGTCGAAGGCCGCGATCTGCCTCAGCCGGGACACGAACCCGCCGCCGTGGTGAACAGCGTCAGCGCGCGCTATTTCGAGACGTTCAGCACCCGCGTGCTCTCGGGGCGCGCCTTTAACGAGCGTGACAATCTCGCCGCGCCCAAGGTTTTCATCATTAGCCAGACCATGGCCGTGGCCCTTTTCGGCAGAGAGAATCCGATCGGCCGCCGCATCGCTCAGACTGTCCTCGGGACTCCGCAATGGGGCGAAATTGTGGGCGTCGCCACGGATGTGAAATCGGTCATGAGCGACCCAGGGCCGGTGACGTTCCAACTCTACCAGCCGATGGCGCAGGACCCGCGCCCTTATAACGAGATCGCAGTGCGCACCACCGGCGTCGCCCCTTCGACGCTCGTGCCGGCCATTCGCAGCGTGATGACGGAGCTCGACCCCGATCTGCCGGTGCGCCAGCTTCAGCCGGCCGACATCACCATCGAGCGCGCCAACGATCAGCTCAAAATCGTCCGCGATATGCTCGCCGCCTTTGCCGCGCTCGGCCTGTTCCTCGCGTCGTTAGGCATCTACGCCGTCATCGCCCGCACCATGGCGCAACGCAGCGGTGAGTTCGCCATCCGCTTCGCGATGGGAGCGGGCATCACGGACATCACCCGCATCGTCCTGACTTCCGGCGTGAAGCTGGCCCTCATCGGGTCGGGCATCGGGCTCATCGGCGCCATCGGGCTGGCGCGCTTCCTGGCGACCATTAATCCCGGGATGCGCTTCGACAATCCTTTCGTCTTCATCGGCACGACGCTCCTGCTCATCGCGATCGCGCTGGTCGCCTGCTGGCTGCCGGCACGCCGCGCGGCGCGCATTAACCCGATCGAAGCGCTCCGTGCGGAATAGACCCGTGGCCCACCCATGCAAAGAACAGATGCTGACCAGACGAGGGCCTAACGAATGAACAGCGTGATCATGCCGATCCACATCGCCGCAGGCGGCCTCGCCATTGTGCTCGGCGCCGTAGCTCTGCTGGTGAAGAAGGGCGGGACCATTCACCGCCGCAGCGGGATGCTCTTTGTCTACGCGATGCTGGTCATGGGCTTCACCGCCTCGATCATTGGGTTTCTCAAAAGTCCCGACGACCCGAACGTCACCGCCGGCATCACCATCGCCTACTTTGTCGGGACGGCGCTGATCGCCGTCCGCCCCGCGTCGCGCTGGACCCGCGGTCTCCATATGGCGGCGATCATTATCGCCATCCTCTTTGCCTACGGCTCCTTCGAGAAGGGCGTGACCGCTTTCAAGAGCCCTGGCGGTGCGCTCAACGGCGTCCCCTTCGCGATGCACTTCCTGTTCGCGATTGTCTTTAGCCTGGCGGCAATGGCGACCTCCGCGTGATTCGATTCGGCCTGCCTCGCGGCGGCCCGCGCCTGGCGCGCCATCTGTGGCGGATGTGTTTCGCGCTCTTTATCGCGGCCGGATCATTCTTCTCGATCCGTGAGCGCGTCGCGAAAATCCTTCCGGAATTTTTCACGAGCGTGCCGATGCGCATGCTGCCGATCCTTCTGGTCTTTGTCGCGATGTTCTATTGGCTCTGGAGGGTTCGCCGTCGTCGCCCGTTGCCAGTGGTCATTCGGAACGAGCCGCTTCCACTCCCCGTTCCCGCGAAGCCATGAAGCTGCAGACGCCTGCTGAAATGGACTGCCCGCGGCCTGCTGGTCGTGTTCCTCTTGCCTCGTCGGGTGGGGCTTCGTCGCCTATTGGAGGTCGAGCAATGACTGCGGGCGCAGCATATCTCCCGACGCCGAGCGAATGAAAGCGATCAGGTACTGCGAATACGGTCCGCCTGATGACGTTCTGAAACTCGAACAGGTTGAAAAGCCGGTCCCGAACGACAATCAGATTCTCGTCCGCGTTCGCGCCGTTTCCCTCAGATTTTTCGACGGCGGCATGCTCGGAGGCAGTGTCCCCGGCAGGCTCCTCTTCGGACTCCGGAAGCCGAAGAATACCTGCCCGGGCTCCGACTTCTCCGGAACCGTTGAAGCTCTCGGCAGAAACGTGACTGAGTTCAAGATCGGGCGATGAAGTCTTCGGGGTAAAGGCAGGCGCTCTCGCCGAATACATCTGTGTCAGAGCCGACCGAGCGGTGGTGTCGAAGCCAGCGCAACGTTACCTTCGAGCAAGCCGCGGCGATCCCAACCGCCCTCGTTGCTTTACAGGGGCTGCGCGACACAGGGCAGGTGAAAGCAGGACAAAAGGTCCTGATCAATGGCGCGTCCGGAGGCGTCGGAACATTTGCCGTCCAGCTCGCCAAGGCCTTTGGCGCGGAAGTGACCGGCGTCTGCAGCACGAAAAACCTGGACCTGGTCCGATCGCTCGGCGCCGATCACGTGATCGACTATACGAAAGAGGACTACACCCAAGGCGATCAGCGTTATGACGTGATCTACGACCTCATCAACAATCGTTCCTTTGCGGAACGCCGCCGCATCCTCAAGCCGGGCGGTATCTGTGTGTTAGCCGGGATAGGCGGCTCAGGAATGCACAAGGAGACCTTGTCTCAATTTGCCGGCGTCCTCCCCGCCACTCTTCGTTCGAAATTTACGAAGGAAAAGTTCGTCACCTTTGGCGTCGAGTTTAGCAAAAAAGACCTCGGCATTCTGCGCGATCTTGCGGAGAGCGGGAAGGTGCTGCCCGCCCTCACCAAGACTTATCCGCTTACTGAAACCGCCGCCGCTTACAAATATCTCGAAACCGGCCACGCCCGCGGAAAAATCGCGATCACGATCGAATGAGCGCTACTTCAATCATCAACGATGTCGCCCCTCGTCAAAGCCCGGATAGGCGGGTTTTGCTGGCTGATGTGCTTTCTCACCAGCATCTATCCCTTGATTCTGGTCGGCGAGTTTATGGTGAAGGACGATCCCGCGGCCACCGCGGCGAATCTCCTGGCGAACGAGACGTTGTTTCGCTCCGGGACCGCGGCCCTTCTCATCTCGACCGCGTTTTACATCGGCGCGACCCTGTTCATCTACGAGGTGCTGAAGCCGGTGAACCGGAGTCTTTCCCTCCTCGCGGCCTTCTTCAGCCTCGTCGGATGCGCCGTTGGCGCGCTCAGTTGTCTTTTCGACTTCGTGCCGTTTATCCTTTTGAAGGGCGCGCCCTACCTGAGCGCCTACACGCACCGAACAGCTCCAGGCGCTCTCCTACATGTTCCTCCTCGTGCGCGCCCGGGCGAACGATATCGGCCTCGTCTTCTTCGGGCTGCATTGTCTCGGCGTTGGCTACCTCATTCTTAGATCGACTTTTCTTCCGCGGATCATTGGCGCTTTGATGGTGCTCGCCGGTTTTGGCTGGCTGACCTTTCTCCTGCCGCCGCTCGCGCAAAGTCTCGCTCCCTTCAACATGCTGCCCGGCGCCCTCGGAGAACTTTCATTGACGCTCTGGCTCTTAATCAAAGGCGTGAACGTGAACGCTGGAATGAGACATGACGAGAAATTGCCTTGTAGGGCGTCTATGTCAGACGCCGGATCGAATGGGCCGCCGTCTCACCGACGGCCTAAAATTGCCGCAACAACCGCGAACGATATGAGCACAGACACCTTGAGCACGCCCGAAGCGATCTATTCGGCGACGCCGGCCCAACACACGGCAGCGAAGATCATTGGGATCATCTACCCGATCCAGATGGCGACTGGCATTTTCGGCGAAGTCTTCGTGCGCGGACAACTGATCGCCCGCGGCGACGCGACCAGAACGGCTGAGAACATCATGGCTTCGGAACAGCTTTTCCGCCTCTCGATCGCGGGAGATCTGATCACTTACATCCTCGTGATGGTGCTGACGTGGGCTTTCTTTGTTTTGCTCCGGCCGGTAAACCGGCACCTCGCCTTGCTCGGCGCGTTCTTTCGTCTCTCCGAGCTCGCCGTTCTCTGTATCGCGACCGTGAACTCGCTCGTTGTGCTGCGGCTGCTCAGTGGATCGGCCTACCTGAAGACCTTCGAACCGAGACCAGCTGAACTCCCTGGTCATGCTGGCCTACCACACTCAGGGACAGGGCATGATCGTTGGATTCATTCTTCTCGGCTTGGGCTCAGCGATCTTCGCCTTCCTGCTCCTGCGGTCGGGCTACGTCCCGAAAGGACTGGCCCTTTTGGGAATCTTCGCCGCGTTGCTTCTCGCGCTTGGCTCCCTCGCCATCATCGTTTTCCCCGGGTTGGGGGTCATCGGCATGAGCTACATGATGCCGATGGGCCTCTACGAAGTGGGTCTCGGTTTTTGGCTGCTCATTAAAGGGATAAAGGCCCCGCGCGGCACGACCCGCCTGACTGATCTGATTTCACCATGAAAACACACCTGCAATTCCTCATCGCCCCAATCTGTTTCGTCGCGCTTTTCGGCGCCCTCCCGGCCGTGGCTCAAGAGCCAGACCAGCGGTCACAGACCGCCGGTCCAACCAGCCCTGCCACGCGAATGAAAGCCGTTGTTTACCACGACTACGGGCCGCCCGACGTGCTCCGCTTCGAGGATGTCGAAAAGCCGACGCCTACTGACAACCAGGTCCTGGTCAAAATCCGCGCCGCTTCAATCAATCCCTATGACTGGCATTTCATGGAAGGGGTTCCTTACATCGCTCGCGCCTTGGGCTTCGGGCCACTCCGGCCGAGCTCAAATCGTCTGGGGGTTGACTTCGCGGGGACGGTTGAAGCGGTCGGCAAGAACGTAACGCAGTTCAAACCTGGCGATGAAGTCTTCGGCGGCAAAGGCGGCGCCTTCGCGGAGTATGTCGCCATTAACGAAAAATTCCTGGTGATGAAGCCCGCGAACATCACCATGGAGCAAGCCGGCGCTGTCCAGATTGCCGGACTGACCGCCTTGCAGGGTCTCCGCGACAGGGGCCAGGTTCGGGCTGGCCAAAAAGTCTTGATCAACGGCGCTTCGGGAGGCGTGGGCACATTCGCGGTGCAGATCGCCAAGACACTTGGCGCGCAGGTGACCGGCGTTTGCAGCACGAGAAATGTCGAGCTGGTCCGATCGCTCGGCGCCGATCACGTCATCGATTACACGAAAGAGGATTACACCAGGAGCGGCCAACATTACGACGTCATTCTCGACAACGTCGCGAACCGCTCACTTTTGGAAAACCGCCGCGTTCTGACGCCGCAGGGGAAATATGTCTTAGTCGGCGGAGGCGGAGTGAACGATAACCGCTGGATCGGTCCCTTCGGGCTGGTCATCAAAACGATTCTGTTAGGACCATTCATCAGCCAGGAGATGAAGATGATGCTCTCGGAGGTGAAGAAAGAGGACCTGACTCTCCTCGCTGAACTCATGCAGGCCGGGAAAGTGAAGCCGGTCATCGACAAGACTTACCCCTTCGGCGAGGTCCGGGAAGCGATGCGGTATGTGGAAACAGGCCGCGCGCGCGGCAAAGTCGTCGTCACTCTAAACGAGACGAACGAGACCGCCCTGCCCGGTCCAGTTGCCGGCGCTGGTTCCGGGAGCGCGACCGCACCCATCCTTGTTCTTCTTCCGTTCATCATCATTCCGCTTGCGGTGATCATTGGACCCATCGTCGCCGCATTCATTCTCAATCGGCGCTACCAACAGCGTAATCCAGGCAAGAAAGGATTCCGGTGGGGCTACTACTTTAGCGTCATGTCCTTCGTCGCGGCGGTTGGGCTCGCCCTCCTCCTGGGTGTCGGCATCGTTGCCCTCATCGTCTGCACTCTCGTTTACGCTCTCCTTGCCTGGTTCTTTGCTCAGCGTCAGCGCTGGGCCTGGATCGCGCTCACCATTCTCAGTTTCAATCCGATCGCCTGGATCATTAACGCGATCTATCTCGGGAAGCGGTGGAAGGAAGAACCCGCAGCCGCGCTGAGGATGAGAATCGCTGTAGGGCCCCGCTCTGTCGGGGCGAAGACGCGCATGATACGGCGATGGACCGCCGTAACTACAGCAGAGACGGCCTACAATTGAATCCATGAACGGTTTCTTTTCCAATGTCCGCTGAGCGCATCAGGCATCAAACCGTGTTCGGCCGCATTCTCGGGCGGGTCGCTTTGATCGAGAAGCATGAGATGGCCGCGGTCATCGCGGCGTTCCTGCTCTTCTTCTTCGTCCTGGGCGGTTACTTTTGCGTGCGCCCTGTCCGCGAAACCGTTGGCACCATTCTCGGCCGCGATCGCGTGGCGGACCTTTATCTTTGGACGTGGGTAGGCTCGATCGCCATCATCCCGATCTTCGGCTGGCTGGTCGCGCGGTTGAAGCGCAGCATCTTCCTTCCGCTGATCTACGGCTTCGTCGCTGTCTCGCTCGTCGCTATCGGCATCGTCTTGCGGGCGAATGAGAGCAGCATTGCGGTCGGTCAGTTCTTCTATGTTTTCATCAGCATTCTGGCGTCTGTTTCTCACCTCCGTTTTCTGGGCGTTCCTGCTGGAGCTGTTCGATTCCGGGCAGGTGAAGCGTTTGTTTGGCGTCATTGCGGCCGGGGGAACAGCCGGCGCGCTGGCGGGTCCCGGGATTACTTACCTCACCGTCTCCACGCTCGGGAACAGCGGCGTGCTTTTTGTTGGCGCGGCGATGTTTGCCGTGGCCATCATCTGTCAGCAGGCATTGCTCCGAATTTGGAAGGCGCGGACCGACTCGCCTCGGGAAGATCGCCCGATCGGCGGCAATCCGTTCGCGGGGTTCTGGCTGGTCTTGCGTTCTCCCTACCTGCTGGCCATCGCGTTGTTCGTCGTCTTACTCGCCTCAGCGAATACGTTTCTTTACTTCGAACAATTGCGGCTCGTCAAAGAGACCTTCGCCGATACGCAAGCGCGGACCAAAGTGTTCGCCACGCTCGATTGGACCGTGCAAGGGCTCACGATCGTTTGTCAGCTCTTTCTCACCGGCCGCATCGCTTCGCGCCTGGGGCTCAGCGTGCTCCTGACCCTTGTGCCGGTCATCATGATCTTCGGCTTCCTTTCCCTCGCCGCCGTGGGCACCTTCGCCGTCCTCGCGGTCGTGTTCGTTCTCCGCCGCGTCGGCGAATACGCGTTCGTCCGCCCCGGTCGCGAAATTCTTTTCAGCCGGGTCGACAAAGAGACGAAGTACAAAGCCAAAAACGTTATCGACGTCCCGGTTTATCGCGCCTCCGATGCGATCACGGCGCAGGTCAGCACCGCGTTGGAGGGTGGCGCGCTTGGAGCTTCGGTCGTCGCCTTGATCGGCGCGGGGGTGGCCACGGTGTGGGCGGTGAACGGCTGGTGGCTCGGAAAACGCAGCGACGCGCGGGGGGCAGAAGCCTGAGGCCAGAAGTCAGAGGTCAGCACAAGAAATCGCCGGCCTCACGGGAGCGCTAGCTCAATTCGCACTCGCTCCAATCCGGGCATTGTGAAGGAGATTGCTTTGAGCTCCTCGGCGAGCGTCTTTGCCTGCTCGGCCGTGAGCTCGACGAGCGGCGGGCGCACCTTCGCCCATGCCGGATCGTTCGCGTAGATCGCGATGCCCTGCTTCAACGCGCTGATCAACGGGTATTTCTTGCCGAACGCGTCACGGACCACATTTAACTTTGCCTGTTGGTCGTCGGCATCTGCGCTCTTCCATTTCGCGTAGAGTTTGTAAATCGCGGCCGGATTGACGTTGGCGGTCGCGGAAATAGCGCCGGCGCCGCCATTCCACATGTTGGCGAGGAGGAACGATTCGCTGCCGGCAAACACGTCGAAACCGGACTGGCCGAACGCATCGAGGAAAACCTTCGTGTTGTTCCAATCGCCCGAGCTGTCTTTCATCCCGGCGATGGCGGTGGGGTAAGAATTCAGCAGGCGCTCGACCAGGCCCGGTGTAATGCCGACCATCGCCACAGGCGGGATATGGTAGAGATAAATTCTCAGCCGTGGCATCGCCGACGCGCTGCACGATCTCGCTGAAATATCGATAGAGACCTTCTTCGGTCACACCTTTGTAATAGAAAGGCGGCAGCATCAAGACGCCCGCGCAGCCATGCTTCACCGCCTGCGAGGTGAGCTGGACCGTTTCCGTGATCGAGCAACAGCCGGTGCCCACCATCACCCGCGCCGTGTCGACGCCGGTGGCGACCAGCTCATCGAGTAGCGTCTCGCGCTCTTCGGCCGCCAGCGAGTTCGCTTCGCTGGTGGTGCCGAACACGGCCAGCCCGCAGTTCTGCGCAAGCAGCCATTGGCAATGCGCGATGAAACGTTCTTTATCCGGCGAGAAATCGGCTTCGAACGGAGTGACAACAGGCGCCAGGACGCCGCGGATACGTTGGGTCATGACTGTTACCAAGGGCGATGGATGCGAGGCAAGCCTCGCCGTTCCTCCGGCCATCCTCAATCCTCGATTCGCCGTCTTCCCTGCTTCCACCGCTCCAGGCTAAAGACCGGGGTGCTGGAGCCTCGACGAAGAGATTGCGGTTCTCTAGCGTTGAGCGGATGCCATCCAAGAGAATCATTTGTTGCGCTTCTCTGGCGGTTCTCCTTATCCAGGGTTCACGAGCCCACGCTCAAGACGCCGGCGTGACCAGCGAACCCGACATTGTTTTGCGGGCGGAGCAAAACACGAGCGCTCCGGTGATTGCCACCGTGAAGCAGGGCGAGCCATTTACCTACAAGTGCGAAACAGACGCCGAATGGTGCAAGGTCACGCTTCGTTCCGGGGAATCGGGCTGGTTGGAGCGCGCCGCGATCCGGTATCATTTCACGGAGAAGGATCTGCCGGTGCGGGACGATTCGAAGAATCTCTCCGAGATCGGGATGTTGGCGCGGAGTCTCGGTTTCAATTACGACAAAGTCGTCCGCGCGGCGGCCCGCGGAGATACGAAGGCGATGAAACAATTCTTCGCCCTCGCGGAGGTCGTGGATGGTGCCGCGGCGGAAAGTTACTCCGGAACTCCGACGACGGTCTTTCATCTCGTCGGCGATTCCAAATTCGCCGCCTTTCTCAAAACGCAGCCGTTGAAATTCCGAATCATGGTGCGCGAATTCCATCGCCGGAGATTTCGTGATCCCGTATTTGCGGCGTCACTTTCCGGAAACGGTCGCGATTCTTTTTTTTCGCGAGATGACCGAGTGGCCGTCGCCGAACGGCCGGTATGCGATCCGCAAAGTCTTCTCGGACGAATTCGCGCTAACCGACTCGAAAGTGGCGCGGGCGGAGCTGATCGAAAAGGAAAGCGGCAAGGTCCTCTGCGACATGACGGCCGACGACATTGGGTTGGGCCGCGATCGGGAGGGACTTGTGCTGTGGTCGCCCGATTCGAAGCGCTTTGCCCATATGTCGGCCTGGCTCAAGCATTCGCCGGGGAAATTCTCCGACGTTCCGCCGCCGGTCCCACAGAAAAAGCAGACAGTGGTTTACCAGCTCGCGGGTGAATCTTTCGCGAAAGTCGATTTGCTCTTGGGCGAAGCGCCCGGTCGCGAAAAGGATGAAGAACTGACCGGCGCGGTGCTCCGACACGAATATACCGAGCCGATTCGCTGGGCTAAACCGAACGTGCTCATTCTGCAACGGCACGAGTATTATCAGACGTTCAAACCTATTACGCGGGAAGGAGTGAAGTTCGAGTCGATCCACGATCTTGGCCGCCTTTATCAGATCACCGCGACGATCGGGCCGGACGGAAAAGCGGCGGTTGTCTGGAAGCTCCGCAAAGACTGAGGCGGCAGTGGCAGGCCCCGCGCATGGCGGTGTCGGCTTTGGAATGTCCGCGCACCCGCGACGAGCTTTGAGCTGCGAATAATGAAGTATGAACACGAAGATATTTATTATCGCCGTCCTGGCAGTCTCGTTTTGTTTCACCGTGGCCCAGGCGGAGGAGAAGACCGTCGCCGAGAAAACGGAGGAGGTGTGGGATGAAACGAAGAAAAAGACCAAAGAAGTCACCAAAGCCGTCGTAGATACGACGAAGGAGACCAGCAAGACCGTCGCAAAGAAGACAAAAGAAACGGTCAAGGCGATCGAGCACAAAATCGACGCGCCGGACGCGGACGCGCGAAAGGTGAACGTGACGATCAATGACGGCGGTGTCCAAATGCCGAGGAGCCTGCCGGCCGGCAAGACGGCGTTCATCGTCAAAAACAGCGGGAAACAGAAACACAACTTCGAGATCGAAGGCGAACATCTCGACAAGAGTTTCTGGTTCGCCATCGATCCGAAGGAGAGCAAGACCATGCAGGTGGATCTCAAGCGAGGCACTTACGAAGCCCATTGCAGCGTCGATGACCACGCCAACAAAGAGGCAAAGGTGAAGCTGGCCGTGAAGTAGATTTCGCGAACCGCCGCACTAAACAGTCTTCCTGTAGCCGCCGCTCGATGGGGCGCGCGCGGGCGGCATCGGGTGCTCGCTCTCACGCTTCGCATAGCGAAGCGGCTACAGAAGCTTTGCCCAGGCGCAATCTTGCTGCTGCGCCCCCTTAGAATTTCCTTCGGAAACTGGAGGTTTTCGCACATCCTCCGCGCAGCGAGCCGCGCAACTGCGATTACTTCCGATGACGCTTTCGATTGCTTTCGTTCTGTTGTTGCTCGTCATCGCGATCGCGCTCTTCTCGACGGAACGAATCTCGGTCGACATCATCACGTTCCTTCTGCTGATCGCGCTGGTCGTCAGCGGCATCCTTTCGCCGAAGGAGGCTTTTGAGGGGTTCAGCAACGACATCATCATCATCCTCGGGGCGATCTTCGTGATCAGCGGCGCGCTCCAGGAAACGGGGGTGCTCGATCTCCTCGGGGCGCGCATTCTCAAACTGGCGGGCACAAATCCGAATCGGCTTCTTCTCCTGCTAATGTCGAGCACGGCCGGCACTTCCGCTTTCATGAACAACACCACGGTGACGGCGATGTTCCTGCCCCCGACGATCGGCGTGGCGCGCCGGGCGAACCTGAGCGCATCGAAGCTGCTCATGCCGCTGGCCTTCGCCTCCATCCTTGGCGGCACTTGCACGTTGATCGGCACTTCGACCAACGTGGCGGTGAGCGGTTACATCAAGAAAGTCGGCCTGCCGGAGCTGAGCATGTTCGAGATCACGCCGATGGGGCTGATCATCGTGGCGATCGGCATCGTCTACATGATGACGATCGGCAGACGGCTCTTGCCCCGGCATCAGCAGGCGAGCCTGACAGTGGATTACGCCATGCGCGAATACGTGAGCGAAATCATCGTCCTGCCCAACTCGCCCTTGGTCGGGCAAGACAGCTACGACTCCGATCTGAATGTGCTCGAATTCCAGATCCTGAAGATTATCCGCGGGAACACGGAGATTTTGCCTGGACGAGGAGTGCGGCTGGCAGAGGGCGACACGCTCCTGGTCGAAGGCAAAGCCGACACCTTGATGAAGGTGAAGAAGATCGAGGGCATCGAGATCAAACCGGAGTTCAAGCTCGGCGATCTCGATTTACAAACGGGCCAAATGCGGATCGCAGAGGTCCTGCTCACGCCGCAAAGTGAGCTCCACGGGCGCACGCTCAAGCAGGCGAACTTCCGCCAGTACTCCGGCCTGACGGTTCTGGCGATTTTCCGGCATGGGCAATCGTTGCGTGAGCAGGTGAGCGACACCGTGCTGCGCGTGGGCGATCTCCTGTTGGTGCAAGGCGAAGAAGTGCGCATCAACTCTTTGCGGGGCCTGCCCGGCCTCTCGCTGCTGGGCGAAGTCAGCGAGCCGCTCTATCACCCACGGAAGGGATTGCTCACGATCATTTTCTTCGGCGCCGCGGTGCTCATCGGCGGTCTCGGCTGGGTGCCTCTCTCGATCGCGTTTCTCTCCGCGGCGGTGCTCACAATTCTGTTGCGCTGCATCAGCATCGAGCGCGCTTACGAATTCGTCGATTGGCGATTGCTGGTCTTGATCGGCGGCATGACTGCATTCGGCACGGCGATGGACAGAACCGGCGCCGCAGCCTTCCTGGCGGGGCTCATTGTGCAGTGGTTCCAGCCGTTCGGAATCCTGGCGATCCTCGGCGGGTTTTTTGTCCTGACGATTATTCTCACCCAACCGATGTCGAACGCTGCCGCTGCTCTCGTGGTTCTGCCGGTCGCGATGAGCGCCGCGCAACAGCTCGGGGCCAACGAACGCACCTTCGCAATCGCAATCATGCTCGCCGCGTCGGTCTCATTCATTACTCCGTTCGAACCTTCGTGCATTCTTGTCTACGGACCGGGCAAATACCGCTTCATCGATTTCGTGAAAGTCGGCCTCGGACTGACCGCCGTCCTCACCATCGTGGTCCTGCTGACGCTTCAGTTGTTCTGGCCGCTCCAAGGGTGAGCCTGGGCCGCGGTTCGCCTTGGTTTCCCCTGCCATTTCATCTATGTGATAGCAATCGATGAGCAAAGATCTCATGAGCAAGATCGCAAGCGGACGCACAGACCTGGTCTTCGATTGTCTTGCAGCGGGGCTCGCCGCGAACTCGGAGGACGAAAGCGGAGCGTCCCTCATCAAATGGTGCGCTTATTACGGCGACGTGAGCGCGATCAGGTTTCTGCTCGCGAATGGGGAATCGCTCCATTCATTGGGCGACAACCTGGATCTCAACGGCGCTGCGTTTCATGGCCACTGGCAACTCTGCCAATTCCTCATCGAGCAGGGGGCTGAGGTGAACAAACCGCTGCCGGACACCGGTGAGACTCCGTTGCATGCCGCTCTTTGCACCACCGATCGAACCGGCTCATGACCTCGTCGTCAAAGTGCTCCTCGCCCATGGCGCGGATCCGAACCGCGCCACCAACCCGTCGGTCGAGACCGGATGCTTCATGCGCGATTGCCGAACGAAAGGGGAAACACCGTTGCATCGCGCCGCGGCCTTCGGAACGCGAGGAGACGATCGAGATGCTGCTGAAGGCGGGCGCGGTCATCGACGCCAAAGACATGAATGGCGATTCGCCGCTCAGTTGGGCGAGCTGGCATTTGCGGCCTGATTCGATCCTCAAAAAGCTTTGTTACGGCGAGTTTAAGATTCACCCCGATCGGCGCCCGCTGGCGGCTTCTTTGCTCGGCGAGCCTGGTTCGGGATAAACATTCCGGCCTCGTCCAACCGCCTGTCACCGAAACGAAAACTGGCGCGTAAACCGCGATAGCCCTGCGTGTTGTGATCGACGCCCGGCGCTTCGGTCTTTCTCCGCGGACCCAGTCAGATTGCCGTTGAAGGGGCCAAGGGTTGCGCCAGCCTCGAATTCACTTCATGCAAAAGAAGACGCTCTCGGAATCCGGCTTTTTCAATCTGCGCACGATTACGGGGTGCGCGTTCTTTTTCGTGGCCACGCTCCTGGCTTATTTTAGCCTCGCGACGCGACCATTAGATGCGAGCGCTCCAGCGTGGCAAGGTAAAGTCGATCCGACAGTCTTGAGCGCGACCGGCCTGGCCGAGACTGAGTTCCTTATTTATATGAAGCAGCAGGCCGACCTGAGCGGCTCGAGCGCACTGACGACCAAGGAAGAGAAGGGCCAGTATGTTTACCAACAATTGACCACCACCGCGGCGTCGACGCAGGGCAACGTGAAGCAAACCCTGACTCAGCTCGGCGCGCCGTTCCAATCGTTCTGGATCTCGAACACGCTCTGGGCCCGGGGCAGCCTCGCGGTGGTGCAGGCGGTGGCCGCGCTTCCGGAAGTGGCCGCGATTCATCCCGTCGGCAAAGGCGGGGTCAAACTTCCGCCGCAAGCGAACTGCCGCTTCTTCGGCGGACGGCAATGCGTCGCCAACGGCGCCGGATCAGCCCACAGCCGCGGAGCCCGGCCTGGCCAAGGTCAAAGCGCCGGAAGTTTGGGCCATGGGCTACCGAGGCCAGGGCGTGATTGTCGCCGGCGCCGATACGGGCGTGCGATTTACGCACAACGCGCTCCGCAATCAGTATCGCGGCTGGGGCGGGACGCCGGAAAGTTCGACTCACGATTACAACTGGCATGACGCGATCCACATTCCGAACTGGCCGCCCGAGCCGTTGAACGCCTGCAACCCGGGCGGTCCGCTCGGCGCGGGCCAGCCCTCGCCTTTGCCGTGCGACGATGATGAGATTCTGGGCGGCGGCCACGGCTCCCATACCGTCGGGTCGATGGCGGGCGACGATGGCGCCGGCAACCAGATCGGCATGGCGCCGCAGGCGAAATGGATGGCGTGCCGCAACATGAGCAACGGCGTGGGCAACGTCCCCACCTATCTCGAGTGCATGCAGTTTTTCCTCGCGCCGACCAAGGTGGACGGCACGATGCCGGACCCGACGAAAGCGCCGCACGTGATCAACAATTCCTGGGGCTGCCTGGAAGGTTGCCCGCCGGAGGCAAATCCGCTCCGCGATTCGCTCAAGGCGAGCCGGGCCGCGGGCATCGTTTATGTCGCGTCCGCCGGTAACGATGGCTCGGAATGCAACACGATCTTTCATCCGCTGGCCCGCTATCCCGAGGCGTTCACCGTCGGTTCGACTACGCACACCACCGATGCTAGCCTCGGGCTTCAGCAGCCGCGGTCCGGCCGCGATCGATCCGGAGAATCCGGCCGAGCCATTCTATTTGAAGCCGAATATCAGCGCGCCCGGCTCGAGCATTCGTTCCGCCTTACGCGCAAGCGATACCGAATATGGCAGCCTCAGCGGCACGAGCATGGCCGGTCCGCACGTGGCCGGGTTGGTCGCGCTCGATCATTTCCGCGAACCCCGCCCTCGCCGGCAACGTCGATCGAATTGAAGAGATCATCGAGCAAAGCGCCGAAAAGAAGACGACGACGGAAGCTTGCGGCGGCGACAGCGCCACGCAGGTGCCGAACAACACTTTTGGCTGGGGCCGCATCGACGCCTTGGCCGCGGTCAACCTGGCCATCGGCACGGCGCCCGTCCCGGTGCCGGCGCAATTGCTCAATATTTCGAGCCGCGCCAACGTCCAGACCGGCGACAACATCCTCATCGGCGGCTTCATCGTTACCGGCACTGATCCGAAGCAGGTGATGCTGCGCGCGATCGGTCCCTCCATGAGCGTCGGCGGCAACCCGGTCGCCGGCCGGATGCAAGATCCGGTGCTGGAGCTGCGCAACAGCAGTGGCGCTCTCGTGACGAGCAACGACAACTGGAAGGATTCGCCGGAGCGCACGCAAATCGAAGCGACCGGCATCGCTCCGAGCCACGACAACGAATCCGCGATCCTGCGGAATCTCGCGCCCGGCGCTTACACCGCGGTCCTCAAAGGCAAGGACAACAGCACCGGCCTCGCTCTGGTAGAAGTCTACGATCTCGGTCTGTCGGTTAATTCCCTGCTGGCCAACATCAGCTCCCGCAGTTTTATCGAGACTGCTGATAACGTTCTAATCGGCGGATTCATCACCGGCCACCATCCGGCCAATAGCGCGATCCTGGTGCGCGCTCTCGGTCCTTCGCTCAAGAGCCAGCTTCCGAACGCGATCGATGATCCCACTCCTCGAACTGCGCGATTCCAACGGCGGCACGATCGCGACCAATGACAACTGGAAGGATTCGCCGGAGCGGACGCAAATCGAAGGGACCGGCATTCCTCCGAGTAATGACCTCGAATCCGCCATTTACCGCACCCTCGCTCCCGGCCAGTACACCGCGATCGTGCGCGGCAAGGCCAACGGCATCGGCGTGGTGGAGATCTATAATATTAGGTAGACTGAAGACAGGACGGCATCGCGCGCTCCGTCGCGCGATGCCAAACAAGTGGCGGCGAAGCCGCGAATAATGAAACATCGAGCGACGGAGCGCTCGATCCTTAGCACGCTATCGTTCGCATGGTGCTTCGCTCGAGGCTTAAACTCCCCGCATGATCTTCCGCTTTCCGAAGGAGCGCCGGCGAGAGCGACTGCGTGCTCAACCAGTCCCGCCTGAATGGCACGGAATCCTCGCGCGCAATGTTCCTCTCTTTCGGAAGCTCCCGCCCCAGGATCAAATCGAGCTCCTCGGTCATGTGCAGGTTTTCCTGGCGGAAAAGAACTTCGAGGGATGCGGAGGGCTTGTGTTGACGGACGAGATTCGCGTGACGATCGCGGCTCAGGCCTGCCTCCTCCTGCTCCATCGCAAGACGGATTACTATCCTCAACTCACTTCCATCCTCGTTTACCCATCGGGTTACACCGTGCCGGGCGATCGCTATGTCGGCGGTCATGTCTGGGAAGAGGGTGGCGAGGATCTCCTCGGGCACACGGAACCTCACATGCGATCTCTGGTGCTCGCCTGGGACGCGGCCAGGCAGGGCGGGCTCGATCCTTCGGATGGCCAGAACCTCGTCCTGCACGAGTTCGCGCATCAACTCGATTTCGAGGACTACGGCACCGATGGCGCACCGGCCCTGGCCACGCGAAACGAATACCTTTCCTGGGCGCGGGTGATGAAAAAGGAATTCGAAGCGTTGCGCGCTGCCGCGGATTCGGGCGCGCCGACGGTGCTCGATATCTATGGCGCCACGAACCCCGCCGAATTCTTCGCCATTGTCACGGAAGCGTTCTTCGAATGCCCGCGCGCCTTGCATGAGCGGCATCCGGAGTTGTACGCCGCGCTGGGCCAGTTCTTTCGCCAGGACCCCGCGCGCGATTTCGCCGAGTGACACGCCTTGGAGACGGCAGCCCCCTCGCACGCCGGAGCCTTGGCGAAGGAGGCGCTTTACGATTCTCTTTCAGTTTCTCTCAGGAATGCTAAACCGAGGCGAAACCAATCTATGACGACTACCGCAATAACGGGCGCGCCCGCCCACGAAGAGAAACATCCGAAAGGGCTCTACGTCCTTTTCGCGACGGAGATGTGGGAGCGCTTCAGCTTCTACTCGATGCTGGCGATGTTCACGCTCTACTTGCGCGACACGACCGGGCAGGGATTTGCGTGGTCCGTGGACAACGCCACGGGGCTCTACGCCAATTATCTGATGTTCGTTTACGCCAGCCCACTGATCGGGGGCTGGCTCGCGGACCGGAAGCTTGGTTATCGCAAGGCGGTCATGATCGGCGGCCTCTTCTTCATGGCGGGCCACCTTCTCCTTTCCATTCGCTCGATCCCGGTGGTCTATGCGGCGCTGACCTGCCTGGTGATCGGCAACGGCTTCTTCAAGCCGAATGTCTCCGCCATGGTCGGCAACCTTTATAGCGAAGGGAGCCACCTCAAGGATCGCGCCTACAACATCTTCTATATGGGCATCAACGTGGGCGCGTTTCTCGCCCCGGTGACGGCCGAAATTGTCCAGCGCAATTGGGGTTATCATCCCGCCTTCGCCGTGGCCGCGGGCGGGATGGCCATCTCGGTCTTCATCCTCTGGAAGTTCAAGCGCCACATCCTGGGCACTGATCGCCCCGGACAAGTGAGCCCGGATGAATTAGCCGACAGCGCCGCGGTCACGGTCGATGCGGCGCCGACTGCGACCAGCCGGCAAGCCGACCTGAATGCGAGCCGTCAGAGCACGATGGACGCTGTCCCGGAATGGAAACGAATCGGCGCGCTGATTGTCGTGTTTCTCATCGTGATTGTTTTCTGGATGGTGTTCCACCAAAACGGCTCGACCCTGACTTATTGGGCCAACGACAATACCGCCTGGCAAGCCTCCGGAATTATCTCTCTCGCGCTCAATGCGGGATGGGTCATCATCCTGACGTTCCCGCTGGTGGCGTTCTGGCGCTGGCTGGACCGCAAAGGCCTCGAGCCTTCCACGCCCACGAAGATGGCCTTCGGCATGATGCTGACCGGCCTTTCCTTCTTCATCCTCTTCATCGCCGCCCGCGTGGGAGAAGCGACCGTGACCGGCCCCGATCCTTATGCTTTCAAGAGTCTCGCCGCTGTGGCTCATCGGAGCGTATGGCGTGCTGACGCTCGGCGAATTAATGCTGTCGCCCATGGGATTGTCGCTCGTCTCGAAGGTCGCGCCGATCCGGTTTCGCGGCGTGATGATGGGCGGCTGGTTCGTGGCCACGGCCATCGGCAACAAGCTCACCCAGATCGGCGAGCTCTGGGACGATTGGCTGCACTCGACCTTCTGGCTCACCTTGAGCGGCGCCGCGCTTCTCATGGCGATCGTGCTGCTGGTCCTGCTCAAACCGCTGAAGAAAGCGATGCCGGGGGTTTAATCCGCTGGCTTCCGTCACCCGACAGCCGGCTAAATCGATTTGCGATTGTAGGGCAAGCGCTCCGCTTGCCTGTTGAAGACCTGTGGCAACCGATGCGGTTGCCTACCTCGGTTCTATTATAGATCTCCACGACGCCCACGCCGATGCCGCCATTCTTGCCGCGCACGATCGCGGTGTAGGGGGCCGGAGCGAGGGTGCGGAGATGGCTGATTCGAGATCGTGACTCGGCGGAATGCCGGTCGCTTCGATTTGGGTCTCGCTCGGGCGAATCCTTCCAGTTATCGTTGCTCGCCATGCTGGCCCCGTTGGAATCGTGCAGCTCGAGCGTCGTATCATCGAGAGCGTTCGGGAGCTGGCTCTTGAGCGATGGGCCGAGAGCGCGCACCAGGATTTGCCGTGCTGGCCGGCTGGTTGCCCGCGATAAACCCGCCGATCAGAACGTTGTCGCCCGCTTCGACAAAACTGCGCGAGCTGATGTTCGCCAGAATGGAATTTGCGGCAGTGCTGCGGTCGTACACTTCCACGAGCGCGATACCGGTGGTGTTATCGCTGCCTCGCAGGATCGCCGTGTAGGCGCCGGGTGCGAGCGTCCGGATGATCGCGGACTCCCTGTCATCGCTCGGGGCAAGGCCAGTGGCTTCGATTTGGAGCGCGGTCCGACGAATCCTTCCAATTGTCGTTACTCCTAACGAGAACGTCCGTTGTTGTCACGCAGCTGCAGCGTGGGATCGTCCATGCGACCGGGACAGGATTGCCACCGACTTGCATCGAAGGGCCAATCGCCCGCAGCGAGCACCTGTTTGGGATCGTTGCCTGTAACGATAAAGCCGCCGATCAGGATATTATCGCCTGTCTGCACGCGGGCCCGGCTGGAAATATTGAGCAACTGCGCGGGACTTGGCGTGGGCGTCCCCGTAGGTGTGGGACTCGGCGTAGCGGTGGGCGTAGCGCTCGGTGTCGCTGAAGGCGTTGCGCTTGGAGTGGCGCCAGGCGTGGCCGAGGGCGTGGCCGACGAACTCGGTGTAGCCGTTGGCGTCGCCGAAGGCGTTGCGCTCGGGGTGGCCGACGGTGTTGGCGTCGGTGTCGCACTAGGTGTTGGCGTCGGTGTCGGGGTCGGGTCAGGGCCCGAAATGGTGAAATCGACATTCGAGATGTCGAAATAGATATTCCCGACGGCCTGCACCATGATGCGCGCCTTCGTGGTGTTTCACAAACGGAATGGTCACCACTTCGGTTCCGTCATTGGGCGTGTTCGCGGCCAGGACGATCGGGAACGCAGGATCTTCCCCGTTGGGACCGACAACCGCGTTGGTCGACAACAGAATATTGACGGTGGCCGTATTAATGTCGGGGCCAGTGGTGTTGGCGACGTCCCAGGTGACGGTGTGAGTGCTGCCGCCCGGAAGCGTCAACGCCGTGTTCGGCGAAGTAACTGCGAATCCGGCGCCGCTATCGATAACGTCGATCTTCATCTCATCGAACCCGTGCCCGCCAAAAATATGGTCGCGCGCGGTGACGCGGAAGTTCAGTTCCCGGTTGGTCGTGGGCAACTTCTCGCCGCGGTTTTGCGTTTGGTTGGCCAGCAAATCCGGCCATCGCGCGAAATGTGCGCTTCGGATTCGGTGTCGGCGGGAATGAGCGCATAATGGGGTTCACTCCGTCATCCGGCTGATCCGCCACCTTCGCGCCGGGGCCGAGGTCCGCTTCTTCCCAGCAATAGGTGATCGGGTTGCCGTCCGGATCGGTTCCGCTCGCGGTCAGGGCAAAAGGAGTGCGCGCCGGAATCTTGAAGTCAGCCCCGGCATTGACGGTCGGCGGATTGTTTCCGGTGGCCGTCACGACCGCACAGGTCGGCGCCGGTGTGCCCGGATCGCGCTCGGTGATCACGGTGGCGACGGCCGTATATTGTTGCGCCGGCGGGAGCGACCGAGGAAATAGACGACACGCACCGAGAACACGCCAGTCCCGACGTCGCGAGCCGCTGGATCGATCTCGACGACTTCGGGCCCGCCGCCGCTCGAGGCCGCATCGTCAACTATCGGTCCAGTGACGGGACCCTTGTGGACAAAGACATCGTAGTCGTCGAGACTGCTCGGCCAGGTAAAGGTGATCCGCGCCTTCTTTCCCTCCCAATCACCCGGCGTTCCCGGAGAGTGTCAGGGTGAACGTGTCGCAGTTCACGCCTTCGATACAGGAAGCTTCGTCCGGGGCGGCGCCACCGAGCGCGGTGCCGGTCCAGGTAACATTCGGCCCCGTTGGGTTCAATGTTCCGGAGCCCGGCGTGGCATCTGGCGCTGGCGGCGCCGCTGTGCCGGAGCAGACTGCAGCTTTTCGTCCTGGAAAATGGCGGGCGGCCTGGCGGCGATCCGCCCGAGGCGAACCCAAACATTTCCTCCAGGCTGATGAAGTGGAAATAGGGGTCGCTGTGCGGCTGAAGATCTTCGTCGCCACAAATGCCGGCATAAGCCTGGATGGTGGAGCCGCTCCCGGGCTCGTAAGCCGTCTCTGCATTCTGATTCGTGCCGCAATTGGGATGCCGTCCCGATCATCGCCATCAAAAGTGTGATTGCCGCCGAACTGGTGACCCATCTCGTGCGCGACGAAATCGATCCAGAAACCGTCTCCCTCCGGCGGATCGATCCCAGTCGTGCCGCGCGCCTTCGCGCTGCCCACCGGAAAGAACATCGAACCCACGGCAGACTACGCCCAGGCCGGCAATCCCACCACTGCCGGTGGTCACCACGTGGCCAATGTCATAGTTCTCCGCGCCGATCTTTAGGTCGATGTAGGCTGGATTCGAACCGATGTCGCCCGGCGTGTCGGTGTAAGGCGTCGGATTGTTGGGGTCGCGATGATCTGGTCTTCTGGTCGGCGACCAGGACCATCCGGATTCCCAACTCGGTTTCGTAAACGCCCGAGACCCGATTATTCATCGTGACGAGCGCGGCCAGGACCAGGGCGACGTCGGGATTCGGTCCACCGTGATACTGGCAGTACATGATCGAAGTGGCGCAAGCCAGGCGATAGGTCCGCAGATTCTTGCCCGACATCGCGTTATTCGGCGCGGCTCGGAGCCAGGTCGGCGTTCGCTGTCGCGTGGTTTCCGGTTGTCCATTCTCGGCCAGGCACTTGAATTTTCGTCCGCCGGCGGAGAGATCGTTTTCGCGTAGCTCATGTAGAGGCTGCCGTCGTGCTGCCAATAGGGATCGACATAGTAGGTGCCGGAGGGCGACAGGACTTGCGCGTGACAGCGTCCTCGGGTTCACATCCAGATGGAGCGACGCCATCGGGTCGTCGATGCCGCGGCCGCGATAGGTCTTGATCCCGGGAAATTTGGCCGCCAGACCCGGTTCCATCAGAGCTACTTCTTCGATCTGGAAGCGCGCAAAAGTGCCGTCTGGCTTGGGTAACGTAATTTCAAGTCCCGCCTCTGAAGGCGCGCTTGGGCCGCGAACTCCGCCGGGGCCTGCGCCAGGGTCGACTGCAGCGTCGCGGCATTCACCGTGAAGGCCTTGAATTTCGTCGGGCGAATTCCGGCGCGGGCGTTCGCCGGCGCGGCCGGGATTTTATCGACGCTTTGCCAAAGCTGATCTGCCCGAGTGGTTTGCGCAAGGGCAACGCTCGCTAATGGCGGCAGGAGAAACAGGACGCCTGCCAGGAGGGTGACGACAACACGGATGTGCGTGTAAGAGATCATAATAAAGAGCCTGGGTGCGAGCCGAGGGGACCGAGTATGCGCACCTGGCATCCATGAATCGATTACGCGGGTCGGCCCGGTTCCCACGCTCGATTTGTTTTTCTCCCGTGGCATTCCGTTTGCGGACCCTCTCCGCCGCTGGAAGAATGCGAGGTCGCTCGCCGTCAAATCGCCTAATGCCGAACACCTGTGTAATTCTCAATCCTTCCGCCGGTTCGGTGCGCGAGCTCGATGATCTCGTCAAACAAATCGAGCAGCTTCCTGATGCGATAGTGCAGAGGACGACCAAGGCCGGATCGGCCGCGCGGTTGGCGCGCGCGGCGTTGCGCGACGGAGCAAAAATGATCGTGGCGGCCGGCGGCGACGGCACGCTCAATGAAGTGATCAATGGTCTCCAGGAAAATGCCGGCGAAACGCGCGTGGGCCTGATCCCGCTCGGAACCGGGAATGATTTCGCGCGCACCATCGGGTTGCCGACCGACCTCGAGGCGGCGCTCGAGGTCCTCCGCGCCGGACACACTCGCGCCATCGATCTCGTGCGCGTGACGAGCGACAAGGTTCGCTATTTTCTGAATGTTTCCGCAGGCGGATTCAGCGGGCTGGTCAACGAGAAATTGACGCCGGAGATGAAAAAGACCTGGGGACCGCTGGCGTATTTGCGAAGCGCCGCCGCGGCGCTGCCCGATCTGCGCGCTTATCGCACCACACTGGCCTTCGACAATACGGAGTCGTTGATGCTCGACCTTTACAACGTCGTGGTCGCAAACGGCCGCTACGTCGCAGGCGGGACTTTGATCGCCCCGGAGGCGTCGATCGATGATGGACTGCTCGATATTATTTTGATCCAGAAACGCTCCGCGGCCGAGCTCGCTTTGCTCGCTGCGCAAGTGGTCGTGGGAGCCCATCTTTCGAGCGACGCAGTCGTCTTCCGCCGGGCGGCGAAGGTCACCGTGAATTCGAAACCGGGGATGTGGTTCAATGTCGACGGCGAGCTGGTCGGCAATCAACCGGCCTGTTTTGAAATTCTGCCGCAGCGCATTACGTTTCGTGGTGCCAAAGCCATGAAAGAAAAAGATTGTCGATGCCGAAGAGCTCGGCGCGCATCGCCAGGGAAATGCGCGACCGCGGGACGGAAGCTCGTTCTGACGAACGGCTGCTTTGATCTGCTGCATGTCGGGCATGTGCGGTATCTCCAGGCGGCTCGCGCCCTGGGCGATGCGCTGGCCGTGGCGATTAACGGCGATGAATCGGTGCGCGCCCTCAAAGGCGAAGGCCGGCCGCTCAACCGCGAAGCGGAGCGAGCTGAAGTGATCGCCGCGCTCGAATGCGTCGATCACGTGATCATTTTCGCGGAAGTCCGCGCGACGCAGCTGCTCGAGAAAGTGCGTCCGGCGATTTACGTCAAAGGCGGCGATTACACCGCGGAAACGCTGAACGCCGAAGAGCGAGCCGCGCTCGAACGCGCTGGCGCGGAGATTCGCATTCTGCCGTTCGAGAAGGGACATTCGACTTCGACCTTGATCGAGAAGGTAAGAAAGATTGCCGCGGCATGAAGAAACTCGCGCTCGGAATTCTCGGCTCGGGCAAGGGAAGTAATTGCCGCGCGATCCTCGAGCAAATTAGCGCGGGCAAACTGGCGGCCGAAGCGCGCCTGGTCATCTCAGATGTTTTCGATGCCGGCATCCTCGACATCGCGCGGGAGTTCGGCGTTCCAAATGCCTATCTTCCGCCCGGAAAATTTCGCACGCGCCTCGAGCCCGCCGTGGAAATGGAATTGGTGAAGTTGTTGCGAAGATGCGGGCGTGGAACTCGTGGTCCTGGCCGGTTTCATGCGCGTGTTGAAAGAGCCAATGCTCAACGCCTTCCCGCGCCGCATCATCAATGTGCATCCGTCGCTGCTGCCGAAATTTCCCGGTGTCGAAGCGTGGAAGCAGGCGCTCGATGCCGGAGAAAAAATTACGGGCTGTTCGGTTCACTATGTTGATGCGGGAATCGATAGCGGCGAGATCATCGCGCAGCGAAAAGTCCCGGTGCTGCCGGGCGATACCGCTGAATCGTTGCACGCCCGGATCCAAATTGCGGAACGCGCGCTTTATCCGGAAGTCATCGCGCAGTTCTGCCGAAGCGTAACGCGCCGCCGACTCAGCCGCGCTCCGCTTTCTGATCGCGCCCGAGCAGTTCCTGCATCGCCTGGTCCGGCGGCTTCTCTTCGTAGAGCACTGAATAAATCTGGTCGATGATCGGCGTCTCGATCTGCAATTTGCGCGCGCATTCATAAGCGCTCTTGCGCTGTCGGGATTCCCTCCGCCACCATGTGCGTGCTCGACGAAATCTGCTGCAGCGTTTCACCGCGGCCGAGCTTTTCTCCGACCCGCCGATTGCGGCTGAGCTGGCTGAAGCAGGTGGCAATGAGATCGCCGGCGCCGCTCAAGCCATAAAACGTTCGCGGGTTTCCGCCCATCGCCGTTCCCAGCCGGAGCAGCTCCGCCAGCGCGCGCGTCACCAGCGCGGCCTTCGAATTGTCGCCGAGCCCAAGTCCGTCGCTGGCGCCCGCCGCGATCGCGAAGACATTTTTCAACGCGCCTCCGAGCTCGATCCCGATCGTCTCGTCGCTGGAATAAATGCGGAAGCGCTCGCTCCCGAGATAACTTTGCAGCTCTTCGGCGCAGCCGGCATTGCGGCAACCGAGCACCGCCGCCGTCGGCAAATCGCGCGAGACTTCAACGGCCAGATTCGGACCGGATAAAACTGCTGCGGTGTTCTCGGGAAAAATCTCGTTGAGGATCTCAGTCATCCGCATTCCGCTGCCGTGCTCGATTCCTTTTGTGCCGCTCAAAAGGATGGCTTCCGAATTCAGGCCTGCGGCTTGGAGTCGCTTCGCCACGGAACGCAACGCGACCGAGGGCGTGACGAAGACAATTAAATCCGCGCCAAGGCAATCAGCGATATCGCTCGTGACGAGAACGGAGTCGGGGACCTTGACGCCGGGAAGATATTCTTTGTTCTCGCGCGTCTCGCGGAGAGTCGCGGTCCGGCCCGCGTCATTGCCCCAAAGCGTGACGGCGTTTCCGCGCTTCGACCAGAGAACGGCGAGCGCCGTTCCCCATCCTCCTGCGCCGACGATGGCGGTGCGTTGAATACTCACTTCCGCGTGAAACGTTGTTCGGTTCCGTTGAGAAGACGAGAAAAATTCGATCGGTGACTCCAAAGCACCAGGAGCGCGATCAAGATTGAAAAATAGAGAAACGCGGGCCCATCAAGAAATTTCCAGCGGAGAGCCAGGCCGACGACGATCGGCAATGACGTCGCCGCAACGATCGAAGCCACTGAGACGTAGCGCGTCGTCTCGAAAACAATAACCCAGATCAGGACGACGAATGGAACCACCAGCGGCATGAGGCCGAAGAGTGCGCCCGCCGAGGTCGCAACTCCTTTGCCGCCTTTGAACCGGAGCCAGACAGGAAATGTGTGCCCGACGATGCACATCACCGCCGTGAGGATCGCGAAATATTCCGCGTAAGGCTGCGCGGCCGGGATCCCCTTCACCAAAAAAAATGTGAGCCGCACCGCAGCGAATCCTTTGAACGCGTCGACGAAAAAGACCGCGTAACCCCATCGCTTTCCCAGGACCCGAAGGACGTTCGTGGCGCCGATGTTGCCGCTGCCGAGCGTCCGGACGTCAACGCCCGCGATGCGGCCGGCGATGTATCCAGCCGGGAACGAACCGAACAAGTAACCGAGCGCGCAAGAAGCAAGAATAATTAACCACACGGCACTTTGTTTTCGCGCGTGCGGTTAGCCGCCGGTCGGCTCGCTCATCTTCTTTTTTTGGAGCCAGATGGAAATGATCGAAACGTCCGCCGGCGTAATTCCGCTCACTTGCGCCGCGTGCCCCAGCGATGGCGGGCGGATGGCGGCCAGCTTCTGGCGCGTCTCGCGGCGCAAGCCGGAGATGGTTTCGTAATCGAGATCCGCCGGAATCGGACGCGCCTTGTCTCGGAAGACCCGCGCATTTTGCTGGGTCTGCCGCTGGATGTACCCTTCGTATTTCAGATCGGTCTCGACCAACTCCCAGAGATCGTCGGCGCCCAGCTGCCGGATTTCGGCAGGCAGCGAGTCCAGTTTGAATTCGGGCATTTTCAGCAATGAGGCCAGCGGCCGCCCTTCGATCCGGATTTCTCCAAGCGCCGTCCGCAATTTGTCCAGTCGCTCCATCTTTTCCTGGAAAACTGAATGGCGGTCCGCATCGACCAGGCCGGCCTCGAATCCCTTGCCCGTTAACCGCTGGTCAGCGTTGTCCTGGCGCAACGAAAGGCGCTCTTCAGCGCGGCTGGTGAACATGCGATACGGTTCGTTTGTGCCGTTGGTCGTAAGGTCATCGATAAGCACGCCAATGTAGGCCTCTTGCCGCGAGACAACGAAAGGAGGTCGCTTTTGAGCCTTCAGTGCGGCATTTGCTCCAGCTATAAGTCCTTGCGCAGCAGCCTCTTCATATCCAGAAGTGCCGTTTACTTGGCCGGCGAAGTACAAGCCCTCGATCACGTTTGGTTTCAAGCGTGGATCGAAGCTGGGTGGGCGGGAAATAGTCATACTCGACCGCGTACCCGGGCCGCATGAGCTCGGCGTTTTCCAGCCCAGGAATCGATCGGATGAATTCAACTTGGACGTCGTAAGGGCAGGCTGGTCGACAATCCGTTGACATAGAATTCGTCAGTATGCCTGCCCTCCGGCTCGAGGAAAATCTGGTGCGCAGCTTTGTCGGCGAACTTGACGACCTTATCCTCGATCGAAGGGCAATACCGCGGCCCCGTCCCCTCGATTCGACCGGAATACAGCGCCGATTTGTTCAGGTTCCGCCGGATGATTTCATGGGTCTGCGGCGTCGTGTAAGTGATCCAGCATGGCATTTGTTCCATGTGGAACCCGGCGATTAAGCGTGAAAATCTCGTCGCGTTCTGGCCGCCGACGGAGGTAAAAAACTAAACCGCGGCGGCGGTTCATCGCCCAGCTGTTTTTCGCATCTGTGAGAAATCAATCGAACGGCCACTGACTCGGCAGGCGTCCCCGTCTTGAACCGGCCCACCTCAAATCCAAGCTGTCGGAGCGAGTCGCTGAGGCCGGAGCTCGTGTCGGCCATCCGGCCGCCTGGTCTGGACTGCTGGCCGACATGAAGAAGATCCGCGGAGAAATGTCCCGGAGGTGACGACGACCGCATCGGCCGCGAATTCGATGCCGATATCTGTTTCGACACCCGACAACTCTTGAATCGACGACATTGATTTGTCCCACGGTCGCCTGCTTGATGTCCAAGCCATCGGGTCCGCTCCAAGACGGCTTTCATCCGAAATTGATATGCCTTCTTGTCGCATTGGGCGCGCGGCGCGCGGACGCTGGGCCCTTTGGTCCGATTCAGACATCCGAAACTGGATTCCCGTCGCATCCGCATTCACTCCCATTGCTCCCCCCAGAGCATCAATCTCGCGGACGATGTGGCCCTTCGCCAGCCCGCCAATGGCCGGGTTACACGACATCTGAGCGACCGTGTCCAGATTCTGCGTCAGGAGGAGCGTTGAACTCCCGAGCCGCGCGGAGGCCAGCGCGGCCTCTACCCCGGCGTGACCAGCAGCCGACAACGACGACATCGTACTTCTTGGCCGTCGTCATGTTCCACGTGGAACGTCGACGCCAACAAGTTCCCATGCCTATTTCATGAGTGCGTACACAGAGGACTTCGATTCGGCATGCTGGGTTCAAAAACGTCAACGCTCACGAAGCAGCCGTCTCCGTGGCGGCCTCTAATTGCGCTTGTTTTAACAGTCGTAACGCTATTCGTCCCAGAATGATAAGAATAATCGCCGCGCTCGCGAAGCCTCCCAACCAAATCCAATATTCGATCGCCTTGGGGTGGCTCTTGCCACGCGCCAGGTTCAGTCCGAGCTGCCCGAGCGTTCCCAGATATGAGTAGAGAAACAGGCCCGGCGCCTGCCCAATCGCTACCCAGAGCATGCAGGTTCGAAAGCGGATCCGGGTCAGCCCGTAAAGGTAATTCAGAAGACTGGTCGGAAAAAGCGGGTGCAATTGGCTCAGCAGAATGATCTTCCAACCTTCTCTCTCGACGGCCGGCTCCAGTGCGACCAGCGTCTGGTTTCGCATCAGTTTCCGTTTGAGCCATTGCCGGCCAATCCATCGGCTGATGAAAAAGGAGATCGCCGCGCCGCCGACATTGCCGACCAGCGCAATCAGAAAACCCCACCAGAGCCCGAAGAAAAACCCGGCGCCGACGCTCAACACCCCGCCCGGCAAAAGAAGCACATTGCAGCACGCGTATAACAACGGATACCAAATGGCGCTCCACGCGCCCCACCGCATCACGCGTTGCTGGATATCCGCGACGATATCGACCAGCGGAAAAACGCGACTCAGGAAAAACAACGCGACTGCGACAACGAAAAGTCCGGCGAGTTGAATAATGATTGCGCGTCGGACCTGGACCATCGCGCAACACTCATCGCTGCAAACCCCTCACGCAAATCGAGCTGACGCCGGTTACTGAACGTCGGCGATCGTCGGCACGACCAGTGTGCCGCGATATGATCTGGCGTCGTTCCGCAACATCCGCCGATCAAGCGCGCTCCTGCCGCCACCATTTCGCGCGCTGTCCGCGCGAAAACGTCTGGGCGCGATCGGATAAATATATTGTCTTCGCGATATTGCGGCTGGCCGGCGGTCGGATAGACCGCCAGCAAGTTCTGCGCTGGCAAGTCGCTGCAATAACTGCAGCTGCCATCCGGGTCGTTCAGGCAATTCACTCCGACCACCTTCGCGCCGATGCTCGCGCAAGCTTGCCAAACGCGTCCGCGAGCGACATGCCAGACGCAAGCCGCGCATCTGGCGCGCACGACGAAAGAACAAATTTCCGGAATGTCGCTCAGCTCTTTTTTTGCGCGGAACGCGATCTCGATCTCTTCGAAATCCATGAAGGTCTCGAAGAAAATAATGTCCACTCCGGCTTCCAGGAGCGCGGCGATTTGTTCCCGAAAACATTGTGCCCGATCGATGCCCGCGCGCCGCTGCTTCCTCCGCGCTGATGCCGAGCGGCCCCACGCTTCCGGCGACATAAACACTTCTTCCCGCGCGCCGCCTTTTTCGCGACCTCGCACGGCGGCCCGATTGATTTCCGCGACGCGATCCTCCAGCCCGAACCGCTCCAGCCGCACCGCGTTGGCGCCAAACGTATTCGTCTCGATCACCCGCGCGCCAGCGCCGATGTAATGCTCGTGAATCTTCCGGATGCGGTCCGGTTCGGACACGCAGAGTTCCTCGAAACATCGCTCGAGCGGGATTCCGTCTGCCAGCAACATCGTCCCCATCGCCCCATCGCCGCAGAGGACGCGCGCTTCAAGCTCGTCGAGGAAATCCATTCGCGACATGCCGGCGCTGCGTTCGCGCGTCGGATTTATGGCGGACAGATCGCAAACACTCGCGCTGGGAAACCGGAGCCGCCTTTCGGTTTTGGGAAACTGACGATGACAATAGCGCCGCTTTCCGGCACTTGATCGAGGTTCGCCAGCATCTCGATCTGGTAATGGTTCGTCCCCAGAAGATAAGCCTCGAGCGAATAGTCGTTCTTTGAGGTCGCGATGCCCGGATCAGTATCCGTGGTCTCGTGGCCGGACGCCGTGATCTTGCGTTCTTCATAAAGATATTTCAGCGCCTCCAGCGTCCAGCCCGGATAATGAGCGACTCCTTTCTCATCTTTGTTCGCCATCGCGGCGCTATCCGGCCACCGCTTCGCCCAATCCGTTCGCATCGCCACGAACGCTCCCTCGGGAATTGGGCCGTGGTCGCGTCTCCCATTTTTTCACCCGTTCGAGCGGGAGCGTGTAATCCGGATTCTTCGCCGCCTCTGCATGAACGTCGATCACCACCAGCGGCAGAACCATTTCCTGGAGCGTGATTTGATCTACCGTGCGCAGTCCGCGCACGAAATGCGCCGGCGGATCCACGTGCGTCCCCCATTGCCCGACCAGATTGAACGTTTCCGAGAAAAAACCCTTCGCCCATGGAGCCGCGGCCTTTCTCGTACCAATAAATCGTCTCGCGCTTTTCGTCCGGAAACCCGTGCCAGCGCGGAATCCCGGGCGCGAAGGCATGGGTCAGGTCGACAAACTTTTTCCCGGCCAGGATTTTTTGGATCTCCACCAGGGATGGCTCGGCCGCCGTCGCTTCCGATGACGCCACTGAGACACACCGCCAGCCCCAAACCACGCCGAAAACAGAAACCTTGCCATCTTCATTTCGCGTTGTTAAACGATGGCTGAACAAGAAGCCAACAAGTTCGAATAAGCCCCGCCGTTGTTGCGTCTGCCTTTTCGCGTCCCGGTTGTCGGGCATCGCGCGCGGGGTGTTATCAACAGGGCGAGCATTTGCCTTGCCTCGAGAGGTGGAATGGCGAATCCAAACGAGTTGTTCGCGCCGATATGATTAAGAACTGTCTCGCGGTTAAAGATTAATTCTTAAAGAAGGTGTTAAAAACTCTCCCATCCGAACCCTAGCTTCTCTCGCGGAACCGACCGTTTTCCCGCTCGGTCCAGACGGCCTCCGCGGAACCCCTCAGTCCCGGTCGTCGCCGAGGAAACGAACAGGACGGCCGGACGACAGTTTGTTCGAGCGTTTCGCCTGGCTCTACATCTTCTGCCGGGAAAAGCTTTTCCGTGACGACACCGAGAGGATGATCCGCGCTCTCTGGCCGAAGTGGACAGCCGGCGCGCCGGCGAAAAAATCATCGAGCTGGGATGCGGCCCGGGATTTTACTCCTGTAAACTGGCCGAGCGTTTCCGCGAATTTCGGTCCTCGGAGTCGATCGATCGCCCAGCCAATTAAAGTGGGCCCGGGAAAAAAGGAACGCGCTCGGGCTCAACAACTGCCGGTTCCGAAGCGACAACGTCCTCGAGCTATCGCATGCCAGACGACAGTTTCGATGTCCTGATCGCGTCGCGCCTCTTCACGGTGCTGCCGAATCGCCGTCGCGCCGTGGCGGAGATGTATCGGGTGTTGCGTCCAGGCGGGCGCTGTTTCATCGCCGAACCGCGCTACGCCTTCTGGGCCTCGATTCCACTTTTACCATGTGGGCTGCTGGCGGGGCTGACGCAGTTTCAAGAACGGCTATCGCGAGCCGAGCCGCGCGAAGGTGCTTTCCGCACGCGAAATGAATCGGCTCTTCGCCTCTCAGCCGTGGCGGAAAATGGAGACGTGGGCGGACGGGCGCTATCAATACGCCCTCTGTGAAAAGGGTTGACCGGCCCTGCGTCCAAACGCAGAGAGCACGCCGGCATGAATGCCATTCATCACGTCCTTGATCCACGTAGGCCGGGACAGAGTCCTCCTGGCCTTTGTGCGCTTGCCGTGATGACAAAGGCGCCGCAGGCCGGAAAGGTTAAGACGCGGCTGACTCCTCCGCTTTCCTCCGAGGAAGCCGCGGCGCTGAATACCTGTTTTCTGCGCGACACCGCCGCGGCGATCGCCGAAACAGCGGAGCAAGGAGCGTCGCGAGGAATCGCCGTCTATACGCCGGTCGGCGCTGAAGCGAGCCTATGCGGGAATCCTGCCGGAGGAATTCGAGCTGGTGCCGCAGCGCGGCGATCGCGTTTGGCGAACGACTTGCGTTCGCTACCGAAGATCTGCTGCGCCTCGGGTTTGATTCCCTCTGTTTGATTGATTCGGACAGCCCGACTGTTCCTCAGCAAGCATTTGCGGAAGCGGTGGATCTCCTTGCGCAACCCGGCGATTCGATCGTCCTCGGCCCTTCCGACGACGGCGGATATTACCTGATTGGATTGAAGAAACTTCATCGCCAGCTGTTCGAGGGGATCGACTGGAGCACCGAGCGCGTTCTCGAACAAACCATCCAGCGCGCCCGAGAAATCGAGCTCCAGGTGCATCTGCTGCCGACCTGGTATGACGTGGACGATCGCGACACCCTCGGCCGCCTTTGCCAGGAATTCTTCGGCGCCAATGGCAGCAGCCAGCCGGGGTTATCCCGCTCCGGCGACGCGCGAATTTCTCGATGACCTCTTGCAGCGCGAAGGACGGCAACGCATTTGGCCGGAACGAATCAGATCCATGAGGTCGCATCAGCAAACGAGCTCTCGTAACCGGCGGGGCCGGGCTCATCGGCTCGCATGTCGCCGATCTGTTGCAGCGCGAAGGCTGGAGCGTCCGCATCCTGGATAACCTCGAGCCGCAGACCCATCGCAACGGAAAGCCGGCCTGGATCGGAGATGACGTCGAATTCATCGAAGGCGACGTAACCGATCGCGAGACAATGAGCTCCGCGCTGCGCGGACATCGATGTTGTCTTTCACCAGGCGGCTTACGGCGGTTACATGCCGGAGATCGCGAAATACGTTCGCGTTAACAGCTTCGGCACCGCGCAGATGCTGGAGATCATTCGCGAACAGAATCTGCCGATCAAAAAAATCGTGGTCGCTTCTTCACAGGCTGTTTACAGCGAAGGCGCCGCGACTTGTCCGGAACACGGGCTCGTTTTCCCTGACGTTCGACCGGTTGAGCAACTGCAAGCCGGCGATTGGTCCGTGCATTGTCCGATCTGTCAGGCGGTGACGGAAAGCGCGCCGACCCCCGAGCGCGCGCCGGTCGGAGGAGAAACCGTTTACGGGCTGACGAAGGTCGACCAGGAAAAGCTCGTGCTGCTTTGGGGCAAACAGATCGGGATTCCGACCGTCGCCCTGCGCTATTCGTGCACCTACGGTCCGCGCCAATCGATCTTCAATCCATATACCGGCGTCATCGCGATTTTCTGCACGCGGCTTCTCAATGATCTTCCGCCGGTGCTCTACGAAGATGGCGAACAGACGCGCGACTTTTCCTTCGTCGAAGATATCGCGCGCGCGAACGTGCTTGCCGCGGAAACCGACCAGCTCGATGGCCTTCCGGTCAATGTCGGCAGCGGCGCAGGCGTCAGCATCCGGAAAGTAGCCGAGCAAATTTCCGACGCGCTCGGCATTCAGATCGCGCCGGAAGCCAAAGGCGAATTTCGTCCCGGCGAAATGCGGCATCTGACCAGCGGGACCGACCGCATCCGCGCCGCGGGTTACGCGCCGCAAGTCGATCTCGCGACCGGCATTGGGCGTTATCTCGATTGGATCCGGCAGCAGGCTGACGTGCGCGATTATTTCAGCGAGGCGGCCGACGTTCTTCGCAGCAAAGGGATCGTTCATCGCGTAAAGTCGCGCGGTGAGCGAGCCGGTTAAGATTCCCGATTTCACGCTCAACTGGCTCGTCCTGGGATGCAGATCTCCGTCGTCATACCAGCTCTGAATGAAGAGGAGCCGATCGCGGCCGTGGTGCGCGATTGTCTGGCGACCGGTCTGCCGGCCGAAGTGATCGTGGTGGACAACGGCAGCACGGACCAAACCGCTGAACGCGCGCGCGCCGCGGGCGGCAGAGTCGTGACCGAGGCGACTCCCGGTTACGGTCGCGCCTGCGCGGCGGGAGTGCGCGCGCTCTCCCCAGACTGTGAAATTGTCGTCTTCCTGGATGGCGATGGAAGCGATTGCCCGGAGTTCATGGGGCAATTGGTCCAGCCTGTCATCCAGAACGAACAGGATTTTGTGATCGGATCTCGCACGCGCGGAAAACGCGAGGCCGGCAGCATGAATTTCCAACAGGTTTTCGCCGGCCATGTTGCCGGCGCGCTCCTGCGCTTGCTCTACGGCGTTCGCTATTCCGACATGTGTCCCTTTCGCGCTATCCGGCGGAGCGCGCTGGAAAAACTGGGGATGAAAGAAACGACCTACGGCTGGAACCTCGAAATGCAGATGCGGGCGGCGCGGACGGGTTTGCGGATCCTGGAACTCCCGGTCGATCATCGCTGTCGCACGGGAGGGGAATCGAAGGTGTCCGGAACGCTACGCGGAACCTTTGTCGCGGGCACGCGGATCATCGCGACTCTCTTTCGCGTCGCGTTCGAGCGCTCTTAGCTACCTCGCCTCGCGCCTCTGAAAAATGAGGAAATAATCCACGCCATCGCTCTTCACGAAGTCGTGTTGGGCGACCAGTGTGAAGCCCGCCTGCGCAGCTTCTTTGATGACCACCTCAGCGTTCAGTCCGTGATCGTCGCCCTTTCCTCCGCGATCGATGATTCCGAGCCGCGCGCCCGGCCGGAGCGCGGGGCGCAGGCGACGCAGGAACGCGACCGGCTGCGCGATTTCGTGGTAGGTCTTGAGCAAGAGCGCTGCGTCGATGCTGGTTCCCGGCAGCAGCGGGTCGTCCGCCTTCCCAAGGACGGCGCGAATGTTCGGGAGCTTCTCTCGTTTCGCCCGCCGTTTGATATGTCGGACATATTCCGGATTGATCTCGACAGCGTAGACAACGCCTTCGTTCCCAACTCTTCGCGCGCTGCGCACGGTGAACCAGCCCGAACCCGCGCCGATATCGGCAACCCGCGATCCGCGCTTGATGCCGAGCAGATCCATCACCCGTTCGACCTGGAGTTTCTGGGCGCGCTCAGCTCCTTCGAAAATGGCGAGATCGCCTTTGTACGGCTCGCTCGTCGGCCTCTCCGCCGCGGCCAGATCGCTCCAGCCGCAGACCAGGCCGACAAACCAACGAATGATTAGCTTAGGTGTTCGCATCTATTTCTGGCAGCGCGGACACCAGGCTGTCGTTCGTCCGCCAATCATTTCCTTCCGGAGCGGTGACTGATGGCGCGGACATACGCCCTCCCGTTTCCATTTCTGGTGAATCAGCCAATCTCGCGGGGGATCGGTGAAATCGGGACCGATAATGCGCAGCGATTCACTGGCCACGAAGCGCGTTTCCTTGAACAAACGCGTGCGTTGCGCAGAGGAGAGCTTGCCGGCCGGTTCCAGGGGTGAAATCTTCGCGCGCCAGAGAATTTCGTCGGCCATCCAGTTTCCGATGCCGGCAAACCCGCTCTGCAATAACAGAACGGCTTTCACGGGGGCGCGAGCGTGGCGACGTAGGAACGTGTCCAGAAACGCGCGATCGAAGGTCTCTGAAGCGATGTCGGGCGCACCCGACCGCCACCAATCCGGCGGCGATTTTCCGTGGTGAAAGCGGACGCGACCGAAGAGGCGCGCATCTCGAAAGACAAGCGCGCGCCTGGTTTGTCGCAACACAAGATGGTCATGTTTATCGGGTCGAAATCCTGGCGCCTCGACGCGTAATTTCCCGGTCATGCCGAGATGAATGCCAATCCAGTTCCCGCCCGAGAATTCGAAGAGCATCTGCTTTCCCCAGGCGAACGAGCGGAGAAAACGCCGCCCGGTTAATTCTCGTTTCAACGCTCGCGGGTCCGAGCCGCGAAAGATTCTCTTCTGCGCGTGGAGCTGGACCGCGACTACCTTTTGGCCGAGGCCCGGGTCCCATTGCCTGCGAAAAAATTCCACCTCGGCCAGCTCCGGCATCGCGGAAACTAGAGCAGGTTGCGGCGGAGCAATCCAGCCCGGCCATTTAAGGACGCCCAAACGAAAACATTCGGACGGCTTTAACGAGAACGAAACGAGGAACACATGAGACAAATCGCAATTCAGCTTATCGCGCTCAGCGTTTTCCTTGCCGACGCTTCGGCGCAAGTAGCGACGAACACTGACCCGGACGCAGCGCAGATCGTTACTTCGGACATCGAGCTTTTTTGGAAGGCCTACGATAAAGCCAAGCCCGAGAACAATCTGATCGTTTATCGGGACGATTATCTAAAAAAGGGAAGCGCCGGGTTGAAGGAATTTCAGCGGCTGAGAATCGGAAGTTCGTGCGCTTTGCTTGATTCCATTGAGGCCAGGCCAAAGTACTACGCAGCCTTGCGCGAGCCGAGCCTGAAAATCGCCCCTTACGAAAAACAAATACGAACGACCTTTCGCAAACTTAAGGAAATTTATCCGGCGGCGGTTTTCCCTGACGTTTATTTTCTCATCGGCCGGATGAATTCCGCCGGCACGCTTTCAGACACCGGTCTATTAATCGGCGTTGATATGTTCGGCAAAAACGAGGGCGCGCCGCTGGACGAACTCAAGGACTGGCACAAAGCCGTGGTTTCATCTGCTGACAGACTGCCTTTTATCGTCGCGCATGAACTCATTCATTATCAGCAAAAATATCCGCCCAACGAGGAATGGACGCTGCTGGGAAAAGCGGTGCAGGAAGGAAGCGCGGATTTTGTCGGCGAACTGATCGCGGGCGACAACATCAATCCGCATCTGCATGCCTATGCCGATCCGATCGAAAAACAACTGTGGCTCGAATTTAAAAAGGAAATGGGCGGGAAGGACGCCAGCAATTGGCTTTATCAAGGCGACAAGGCAAAAGATAAACCTGCTGACCTAGGTTATTACATCGGCTACAAAATCGCGGCCAGCTACTATCGAAACGCGACCGATAAAAAACAGGCGGTTCGAGACATTCTCGAGATCAAAGACTTCACTGCTTTTCTGAAGACCAGCCGGCACGAAGAGAAATTCAAAGCCGAATAATTCTCCGATCCGGCGGCTGCCGGACCGCTGCTCCAAACGCTGCGGTTTTCGATCATGCAGTGTCCATGCTAGCTTCACCGGATGGAGAAAGTGATCATTGTCGGCAGCGGGTGCGCAGGGTTGACGGCTGCGATTTATGCGGCGCGCGCGAACCTGAGCCCGCTCGTTCTCGAAGGGCGGCAGCCCGGCGGCCAGCTCTCGACCACGACGCTGGTCGAAAATTTCCCCGGTTTTCCTGAAGGGATAGACGGACCGCAGCTCATCATCAACATGCACACCCAGGCCGAGAAGTTCGGGGCTCGCTTCGCTTATTCCGAGGTGACCGATTTCGAACCGGTCGCGGATCACGTTCGCATCAAAGCCGACGACGAATGGCTGGAGACGCGCGCGCTCATCGTAGCCAGCGGGGCGTCAGCGCGCTGGCTCGGGTTGGAGAACGAGGAGAAATTGGTCGGCCACGGTCTGACGTCTTGCGCCACGTGTGACGGCGCGTTCTACCGCAACGTCCCGGTGTGCGTGATCGGCGGCGGCGATTCGGCGGCGGAAGAAGCGCTTTTCCTCACCCGGTTTGCCTCGAAGGTTTATCTCATTCATCGACGCGACCAACTGCGCGCTTCCAAAATCATGGCGGACCGCGTGCTCGCGTGCGAAAAGATCGAGCCGATTTGGAACACCGTCGTGACTCGCTACATTCCGGATGAAAAAGGGGAGATGCATGCTGTGATGTTGCGCGACATCAAGACTCATGAAGAACGTGAGCTGCCGGTCGCCTGCGTTTTTGTGGCCATCGGTCATGATCCGAACACGAAGGCGTTCCAAGGTAAATTGGAGACAGATCCGGACGGTTATTTGCTGGTCAGGCACCTTGCGGAGAGCAAACACCCGGGAGTTTTCATCGCGGGAGACGTGGCGGATCGCGTTTACAAACAGGCGATCACCGCGGCGGGATCGGGGTGCGCGGCCGCGATGGAAGCGGAAAAGTATTTGAGCACGCTGGGCAAGTAAGCTCAGCAACTTGCTTGCGTCCTTTTTTGTCATGCTGAGCGAAGTCGAAGCGTCTCTCGCTTTGTCTCGCGCTGCCCAGGTTGGAAAAATAAGAGGTTCTTCGACTCCGTTCCGCTTCGCTTCACTCCGCTCAGAATGACAGGTTAGGATATTGAAGATCTGCGATCTCACTCAGTTTTACTCACCGCTCAGTGGTGGCGTGAAGCGGTACGTTCACGAGAAGATCGACTTCATCGAAAAGTGCTCATCGGAGGATGAACACGTTCTCATTGTCCCAGCCGGCAAGACAGAGGTCGTCGCGGGCGAGCGTTCCCGTATTTACTCCATCCGCTCCCCGCTCGTGTCGCGCACGTCCCGTTACCGTGCGCTCCTGAATCTGCGTGCGGTGGGCGAAATCCTGGAGCGGGAACGGCCCGATATTATCGAATCGGCCGATCCTTATCAGGTCGGATGGAAAGCGGTCTCGGCCGGGAAAGCGCTGAAAATTCCGGTAGTCGCATTTTACCATTCGCATTTCCCGGAAGCATATTTGCGGGGCGCTTCGAAATTCCTCGGGGCGCGCGCAGGACAGTCGCTTATGTCCGCGGCACAGCGCTACGTTCGCAAATTGTATAACCGGTTCGAGGCGACGCTCGTTCCCTCGGAACCATTGGGACAGACCCTGGAAGGGTGGGGGGTTCGAAATACTCGCCTCGTCAGCCTCGGAGTGAACACCGCCAATTTTCGCCCGACCCCGGACGATTCCGCCGAGACGAGACGCTCATTGTCGATCGATCCGGACGGAAAACTTCTTCTCTATGTCGGACGACTCGCGCCGGAAAAAAATACGGCAGCGCTCTTTAAGGCTTTCGATATTTTGGCCAAGCGGCGCCTGGGCGAATTCCAGCTGCTGGTCATCGGCGATGGCCCGGAGCGAAAGGCGCTGCAACGGCTCGCGGCCGCCCACCTCGTGAAATGGATCCAATACTGCACGGATCCGCTCGAGCTCGCGCGATACTATCGGGCCGCCGATTTATTCGTGCATCCGGGGACGCAGGAAACGTTCGGGCTGGTCGCGCTGGAAAGTCAGGCGTGCGGGACCCCGGTGGTGGGAATTCGCGGCTCGCGGCTCGATGGGATTATTCTCCATGATCAGGATTCCTGGGCGCGAGAGAACAGCCCGGAAGCCCTGGCCGACGCGATCGAGCAGTTCGGCGTCCGCGACATGAAGGAGCTCGGGCGTTCCGCAGCGGGCATCGCGGGGCAGCAATACGCGTGGCCCAGCGTGTTCGAGCGGTTGTTTTGCATTTACCGCGAGGTCTGCGCAGAGTACAAAGCCTTAAGCCGATGAAAGAGGAAAAAGCATTCACGATCCGCGGTTACCGCGCGTCCGACCGGGCGGCGGTGCGGCGTTTATGTTGCGAGACTGGTTTTCTCGGGGAACCGATCGATCCGATTTACGAAGATCGGGAGCTCTTCGCGGATTTTCTGACCACCTATTATACCGACCACGAGCCCGAGTCCTCGTTTGTGATCGAGATCGGTGGCGAACTGCGCGGCTATTTGCTCGGCTGCCGTAAACCGCTCCGTAATCAGCTTTATTCGTTCTATCAGAATATCTGTCTCTTTGCGCGCGCTCTCCTGCGTTACCCGCGTTACAACCAGCGTTCGCGCCGGTTCATTCTCTGGATCCTCATGAACGGCTGGCGCGAAGTCCCGGCCGCGCCCCGCCGGACCCCGCACTTCCACATCAACCTCCTGCCGGACGCGCGCAAAGTCTCGACCACGCGCGCGTTGTTCAGCGCCTATTTTTCGTATCTCTATGGCCACGGTGAGCGGCGCGTGTATGGCCAGATCGTCACCTTCGAGAGCCGGCGCGGAGAAAAGATGTTCGAGCGGTATGGGTTCAAGGTCCTCAACCGCGCCCGGATCACGAAATACGAGTCGTTCCACCCGGAATCGGTTTACCTCAGCACCGGTGATCAAGAACCTGGAAACCGCGGAGCCGCTGCGCGTTTCCGTCCACTCGCGGTCCTAGCGACGGAATTCCGCAGATTTTGCTCGGCGATCTAACGCGCGCGAGATAACCGGCCAAACGGATTCAACTTGCCTCGCGCTAGAGAACGCAGGAACGTCCCTCGCAAAACGCCGGCATAGCTCAGTTGGTAGAGCAGCTGATTTGTAATCAGCAGGTCGTCGGTTCGAATCCGTCTGCCGGCTCTCTCCGCTAATGAAAGGCGAGCACACCCATCTCGATTCGCTGGAAAACCACAGCGTTTTCATTCTTCGCGAAGCGAACCACGCCTTCCGCAACCTCGCCATGCCCTGGTCGATGGGGAAGGACTCGAACGTCCTGCTCTGGCTCACGCTGAAGGCGTTCTTCGGCAAGGTCCCGTATCCGCTTTTGCACATCGACACGACTTACGAATTTCCGGAGATGGTCGAATTCCGCGAATGGGCGATCAAGCAATACGGGATCAAGGTGATCGTGAAGGTGAACACGGAAGCGCGCGCGCGTGGGATCGGCTATGAGACGCACGATCCGGTGACGGTGACGCACGAGCTGAAGACGGTCGCGTTGAAACAGGCGATCGCGGAGCACAAGTGGGACGCGCTCATCACCGGCATCCGCCGCGATGAGGACGCGACTCGGGCGAAGGAGCGCTATTTCTCGCCGCGCGACGCCGATTCCGAGTGGCATTACAAACACCAGCCGCCGCAATTCTGGGGACAATTCGCGACGAAAAACGCGCCGGGCGAGCATGTGCGCGTGCAGCCGTTGCTCGATTGGACCGAGCTCGATATCTGGCGCTACATCCAGCGCGAGAAAATTCCGATCCCGCCTCTTTATTTTGCGCGGAACGGCAAGCGCTTCCGCTCGCTGGGCTGCATGCCGATCACGCACCCCGTTCCGAGCAACGCCGCGACGATCGAAGACATCATTGCCGAACTCGAACAGACACGGTCGAGCGAGCGGGCGGGTCGCGCTCAGGATCACTACGAGCCGCATGCGATGCAAAAGCTGCGAGCGAAGGGGTTCATGTGAAGCTCGTTTTCGTGGGCCATGTCGATCATGGCAAATCGACTTTGATCGGGCGGATTCTGGAGGAAACGGGATCACTTCCTGAGGGAAAGATTGAGGCGCTGCGAGCGAGGTGCGACGCGGAGGGGCGGAAATTCGAACATGCGTTTGTGCTCGATGCGCTTGTCCGAGGAGCAGGAGCAAAACATCACCATCGACACGACGCAGATCCAATTTCGCAGCGCGCGGCGCAACTACGTCATCATCGACGCGCCTGGCCACCAGGAGTTTCTCAAGAACATGATCACGGGCGCGGCCAGCGCCGATGCCGCGGTGGTGGTGATCGCGGCGGATGAAGGCGTGCGGGAACAAAGCCGCCGGCATGGCCAATTGCTGAGTCTGCTCGGCATTCGGCAGCTGATCATAGCCGTGAACAAGATGGATTTGGTGAATTACGGCGAAGCAACGTTCCGCGAGATCGAGAAACATTATTCTGCGTTTTTGAATGAGCTGGGATTGACGGCTCAGGCCTTTGTTCCGATCTCATCGAGCACCGGAGCGAATGTCACTACGCCAGGCGGCGTCGAGCATGCCCTGGTTCAAGGGAGATGATTTGCTTCAGGCGATCGACAACCTCCCCGAGCCTGAATCAGCCGAAACAGAGCCGCTTCGGTTTCCCATCCAGGATGTTTATCGGATGGAAAACCGCCGCATCTTTGCCGGGCGGATCGAGTCCGGGACGTTGCGGGTGGGGGATCAGCTTCTCTTTTCGCCCCATAACAAAACCGCACGCGTGGCGACCATCGAGCGTTGGGGCGGCGCTGCGCCAGAATCAGCCCGGGCGGGGGAATCCGTCGGGATCACTTTGCGCGACCATATCTTCATCGAGCGCGGACACGTCGCTTCGCATGAAAATGACGCGCCGATCGAATCGAATCGAGTGCACGCCAAAGTTTTCTGGATCGGGGCGGAGCCACTGCGAGTTGGCGCGCGTTATCGCCTGAAGCTGGTGACGCAGAATGTGGAATGCCACGTCGTCGCGCTTGGAAATGTGATTGATGCTGCGACGCTCGATTCCGCTTCGACCGAACGAACGGAGCTGCGCATCAATGAAGTCGCCGAAGTAACGCTGCAAACCCGGGCGCCGCTCGTTCTCGATAATCACGATCGCGTGCCGAGCATGGGCCGCTTTGTCCTGGCCGATGGAGCGAACCTGGTGGGAGGGGGAATTATTTCCGGCGCGGTTTATTCCAGCCGCAAGGAGATCAAGAGCGAGAACATTTTCTGGAGCGAAAGCGAGATCACGGCGGAGCGCCGCGCGCTTCGGAATCAGCATCGCGGCGCCGTCGTCTGGCTGACCGGCCTTTCCGGCGCCGGCAAATCCACCATCGCGCGCGCGCTCGAGAAGGAGCTTTTCCGCCTGTCGATGCACACCTATGTGCTCGATGGCGATAACTTGCGGCACGGCTTGAATGCGAATCTCGGGTTCGCTCCTGAGGATCGGGCGGAAAACATCCGGCGCGTCAGCGAAGTGGCGAAGCTGATGGCGGACGCCGGAACGGTGGTCATCACTTCGTTCATTTCCCCTTATCGGGCCGATCGCACCCGCGCGCGCGCCATTGCTCTGCAAGCGGGGGCTGAATTTGTGGAAATCTTTGTCGACGCGCCCCTGGCCATTTGCGAAGCAGCGCGATCCAAAGGGGCTGTATCAAAAGGCACGCGCGGGAAAGCTGAAGGGTTTTACCGGCATCGACGCTCCCTATGAGCCGCCGGAGGATCCGGAAATCGTGGTGCGGACCGCCGAGCAAACAGCGGAGGAATGCGTCGGCCAGATTCTTACGGAGCTGCTGCCGCGTCTGCGTTTGAGCGCCGGCTGAGGTTTGACGGATTCAGGCCGATCGCGATGCCACTGTTGCTGACGAATTGCGAATCCGTTGGTAGGTTCGCGTAATGGCTAACGCTGAACCGCCGGCCCCAGGCTCTTTGCATCCGCTGATCGGATGCACCATCGCCCGTGCCTCCGAATTGCCGCAGGCGGTTGTCCTGGCAACTTCGTTCCTCAGGACCCATCCCGGCGGTGAGTTTGCCATCCTGCTTTTGGACGGGAGTGGCGAGCAAATCAGTCTGGCGAACGCAAAGCTGCTCGGCTTGGGCGATCTTGGCTTGGAGCAAGGCGATGAATGGCGTTTGCCGATGCTGTATGGCGCCGAGGATCTCACGTCCTTCCTCAAGCCGGCGCTGCTTCTCGCCTTGCTGAAATCAGGCGCTGCGGTAGTCGCCTATTTCGAGGTGGGCACGGTGATATTCGACACGCTGGCCGAGATCCTGAGGCAAGCGCAGGGCGAGAGGATCATTGCTACGGAAGCTGTGCGGAGCGATCGGCGCGATCTAGGGAGAAGCTTTATTGCGGTGGGGCGCGGCGCGGAAGCGAGCCTGCGTTCGTGGTCTGATCGCTTGCAGGAGCAAGGTTTCACAATTGAAACGAGCAAGGGCGACCAGACGGAGTCTAGCTTGGAAGCTGCGTTCGATTCCGTTCTCTCCGTCCGATAATCTCTTGCCCCGGTTTCGCGGTTGGCTACTGGAACTTGAACCCGGAGACCTTTGCCTGGACGGGCGACCATTACGAAGTGGGAGGAGAGCCGACTCCGGTCTTTTGATTTTCGCGGCTACGATCCGCACAAGCCGCATTTGTTGAGCAAGTATCAGGGTCTTGAGCCGCGCATTCTCTTAAGTGAGCACGCCGCTGATCGCGCAGCTTTGCGACGAGTATCACCGTAAGGTCGTGCAGGCAGGCTACGACGTGCGCAAGCGCCCGGCGTATCGTTTCGATCATCTTCCCAGTGGCCTTCGGATTGATCACCGCATGCATGGTCGCTACCGGGAATCCTACAAGAAGTACAAGCTTGGATTGGAGAAACGAACCGCCAAGTCCTTTCGGTCCCCGCGGAGAAGAGGGGTTTCTGAGGTGGCTGAACGAACCGGTCGGGCAAGGGCAGAAGGTTGTTACCCGATACATGCTCGCGGTCTATGACGAACGCGAAGATGTAAGGAACGCATTCCCCGATCCGACAGGCGCCGATGCCGCCGGCTTCCGCGATTGGTATTTGCGCTTTGGACAGCGAGAACTGGATTTGCCTGCGGCCATGGTGCCGTCCGACGCCCGGCTCGAAAGGTGAGGCCAACGGAGCCGACTCGCCCTCTCTTTCCATCGCGCCCGTGAATGTGGCCGGTTATTTCCGCGCAGAGCTCGGCCTCGGGACGGCGGCTCGCTCCCTCCTGGCCGCCCTGGAGGCCTCGGAAATTCCGTTCAACACCATCTTGTTCGAGGGAACTGCGAACCGGCAAACACATCCATTCGTTCATCGCCAGGCCGAGAACGGACCGGCCGATATTAATATCGTCTGCGTTAACGCCGACCAGATAGCTGCTTTTGCGGAGGCGACGGGACCGGAGCTATGGCAGGGCCGCTACACGATCGGGCTTTGGTTTTGGGAAGTGGAAGATTTCCCAGTCGAGGCGCACGGTGCGTTCAACTACGTGGATGAAATCTGGGTGGCGAGTGAGTTTATGCGCGACACCTTCCGGAAGGTATCGCCCAAGCCGGTTTTTAAATGCAAGCTGCCGGTCCTGAGGCCGGAAATCGATCCGTCGCTTTCCCGTGCCGATTTAGGTTTGCCCGATCGCTTTGTGTTTCTCTTCAGCTTCGATTTCCTCAGCGTCCTGGAGAGGAAAAATCCGCTTGGCTTGATAAAGGCGTTCACCCAGGCATTCCAGCCGGACGAAGGGCCAGTGCTGGTCATCAAGACAATCAACGGCGAGAAGCGAATTCTGGAGATGGAAAAGCTGCGCTATGCCGCACGCGGGCGTTCGGACATTCTCTTGATGGACGGCTATCTTTCAGCGATCGAAAATAGCACCCTCACGGCGCTTTCAGACTGTTATGTTTCGCTTCATCGCTCGGAAGGTTTTGGGCTGACCATTGCCGAAGCGATGGCGCTCGGTAAACCAGCCATTGCCACCGCTTATTCGGGCAACCTCGAGTTCATGACGGAGGCAAACAGCTACCTTTGTCCCTTTCAACGTTGTGAGGTGGGTCCCGAAAACGCTCCCTATCCAGCTACGTCGCATTGGAGTGAACCGGATTTGGAAGCCGCGACCGCTTTGCTCAGGCATGTTTATGAGCACCAACAGGAAGCGCGAGATAAAGGCCGGCAGGCAGCCGAAGACCTGCGTACGCTCCATTCCCCGCGTGCTGTCGCCTCAGTCATTCGCGAGCGACTGGAGAAGATTCGCTATCGCCGCTCCGGTCTGGGCCCGATCCGTTCGATTGGTCTCCTCGAAGATCAACTCGAGGAATTGCAATCTCTGAAGGCTTCTGATGGGACAACCTAAAGAGGCCTGCCTCTTATAACCAACGTCATGATCCGCCTAAACGATTTTGCAAGACAGGTCGCGCGGGTGATCGACGCTTGTAATCTCTGGCAGCCCCGAACTGTAGAGCAGCGGCTATTCGCGCGCGATATCACAGCGGACGCGAGCTCATTGGCGCTCTCGTCCTTCGTCGAAAGATGTTGTACTTCAGGATCGCATACACCGCGCGAATGCCGTCCCGCCACCCAACTTTCTTTCCCTCTTCGTATGTTCGGCCGTTATACGAAATTCCCACTTCGAAGACCCGGCAGCCGCTTTTTGCCACCTTGGCCGTGATCTCGGGCTCAAAACCAAAGCGGTCCTCCTCGATGACAATGTTGGCGAGCGCTTCGCGGCGGAAAGCTTTATAGCAGGTTTCCATGTCGGTCAGATTCAAATTTGTAAGCATGTTCGAGAGCAGGGTGAGAAAACGATTGCCCACCATGTGCCAAAAATAGACGACGCGATGAGCGCGGCCCCCCAGGAAACGGGAGCCGTAAACCACATCCGCCTTGCCGGCCGCAATCGGGTCGAGCAAGAGATGATATTCCTGGGGGTCGTATTCGAGGTCCGCGTCCTGGGCGAGAAGGATCCCTCCGGTGGCGGCGGCAAAGCCCGAGCGGAGCGCCGCGCCTTTGCCACGGTTCGTCTCGTGGTAAAGGACAACATCCACCAATTCGCGGAGCTCCCCAGCGATGATGGTCTGCGTGCCGTCGGTCGACCCATCATCCACTAACACGATCTCCAAATCCTCAATCGGCGCGGCCCGGACCGCCCGGACGATTTCCGAAATGGTCGCGCGCTCGTTGTAACAAGGAATGACGGCTGAGACTTTCATGTGATGCCGGCTCCTGTGCCCGGGTAATCCGGACTTATCCCTGGAGAGGGATTCAATTGCTCGATGGACCCACCGTGGCTATTCTTCAGCGCAAATCAATTTCTTTTGCGCGGATTGGCTTTCTGACCCGAATGGGCAAAATGCAATCATCTTGCTTCTAAATGATAGTTCAAAACGATTTTTCCCGGCAGTGGGAGGTGGTGGCGGGGGATGTGGTCGCGGCAGTTCGCCGCGTCGGCTCCAGCGGGTGGTATATTCTCGGAAAGGAAGTCGAGCGGTTCGAAAAGGCCCTGGCCGAATATTGGCCGGTCAAATATGCGGTGGGCGTGGGGAACGGCATGGATGCGCTGGAGATTTCGCTTCGATGCTTCGACCTGCGGCCCGGGGAGAAAGTCCTTACCACTCCGTTTTCGGCGTTCGCGACGTCATTGGCCATACTCAGGGGAGGGGGCGTCCCGGTGTTTGCCGACATAGACGGTACCGGCAATATCGACCTCGGCCAATGTCGAAACCTCCTCGAGCGCGACCGATCCATCCGGTTCTTTATTCCGGTCCATGTTTACGGTAATCCCCTGGACCTTGAAGAACTGGCGAAACTAAAGGCTGATTTCGGATTGGTGGTTATCGAAGATTGCGCGCAGGCTATCGGCGCCAAAGACCATGAGCGCGCGGTGGGCACGGTCGGCCAGGCGGCGGGCACCAGTTTTTATCCAACCAAAAACCTCGGTGCTTTGGGCGATGGCGGTGCGTTGCTTACGAACGACTCTGCCATCGCCGAGCGTGCCCGAAGCCTGCGCAATTACGGACAGAGCGCTTTATATATGCATTCGGAACAGGGCCTCAACAGTCGCCTGGACGAGCTGCACGCGGCAATTCTTCGTGACGCATTCCTGCCCAGGCTCGCCGATTGGACGGCGCGTCGGCGGGAAATCGCGCGGCAGTATCAGGCCGGCATCCGGCATTCCGCAATTGAATTGCCGCCGATTGCAGCGGAGGCGGGAGCGGTCTGGCATCTGTTTCCTATCCTGGTAGCCGAAGGAAAACGGGACGCGTTGCGCGAACACCTGCGCGCGAGTGAGATCCTAAGCGGCGTTCATTACCCCCGGATTATTCCCGACCAGGACGCCTCAAAAGCCAAGCTTAAGTCCGAAAGCGTTAATGACCTGCCGCAGGCTCGGCGTTTTGCTCGTTGCGAGCTGTCTCTACCAATCCATCCGTTCCTGACCGGCCCGGAATTAGCAGCTGTGATCGGCGCGTGTAACGAATGGTTTCCGGAATGAACCCCGTCCGGTAAAGATGGATTTTCCAGCGCTGGAAATCCACTAGCCGTGGCGATTACCGGCGCTGACTTGCGCACACCCGGATGACGTAGCGGCTCAAGACGAAGGTGATAGGAACGGTAAACAAAATGACCGCGAGCGGCGCAAACTGCTTGTTCAGGTGCAGAAATTCGACCAGGACATAAAGCAAAGTAAGGCCGATGAAGTGACCGAACGAGGTAAACCACCGGATACTTTAGCGCTTTCGAAAGACGCATTTTCTCGCGAAAGACAAAGCGGGCATTGAGGCAATAGGAGAGAAAGATGCCCGCGACATACGAACAGGTGTAGGCCACAGGATAGCGCACGACCAGAAGCAGCAAGAGGTAAAGACCGTAAGTAAGCGCGCTATTGACCACGCCGACAGCGATGAAAAGGAAGAACTCGCGCCGCGCCGTCCAGGTTGATCTGAGCCAGGATTGCATGTTGGCTCAGAGCCCCGGGGGTAATGCTACCAGCGTTAGTAGATCTCGTCGATGACGGCTTCCGGCCGCCTATTCGTCTCGTCGAAGATGCGCCAAAGTACTCGCCGATGATGCCGAGCATCACGATTACTAACCCGAGAAGAAATGACAGAAGCGCCACGATCGTTGCGAAACCGGCGACGGTGCCATGACCCAGGAGCGTATTGATCAAAATGACGAAGCCATAGCCGAAACTAAGAAGCGAGACCATAATTCCGACCAGCGAGATGGCGCGGATCGGGACAATGGAAAAGCCAAGGAATGAGTCGAGGAAGAACTTAAATTTCTTCGAAAACGACCAGCGTGATTTGCCGTGTTGGCGCTCTCGCCGCTCGTAATGAATGATATGCGGCTTAAAACCCAGCCAATAGGCGAACAACGGGGTGTTGATGTTTTTGCTGCTGTTCTGGATGTAAGGCAACATGACGCGATCCATCAAGGCGAGATCGTATCCTCCCTTCGGATAGTCGGCCACGACGAAGAGACGTAGGAGCCAGTAATAAAACGCGGAGAAAACCCGCGTGACGATTGGATCGAGCCGCGCCCGCCGTCGACAAAGGACGAATTTACAGCCCTTCTCCCACCATTCGATCATTTCAAGGATCAGGCCCGGCGGATCCTGGAGGTCAGCGGCAAGCACCAGAAAACAGTCGCCGGTCACGAATTGAAAGCCGGTCTTCGTCGCGTGGACGGCCCCGAAGTTGCGCGACAACTTGATGATCCGGGTGGCAGGGCGTTGTTCTTTGATTTTGAGAAGCTGCGACAGCGAATCGTCGCCCGAACCATCATCGACGAAGATCAGTTCGAGAGCGTATCCCTTATCGGTCAGTTGCCTTTCCGTCTCGATCAGCTCGGTAAAAAGAAGCGGCAACGACGGCGCATTCCAATAGACGGGAATTACGACAGAGATTTTCTTGCTCGATTCCATGCTTTGAGTCGGTTACGCCGGCTCCGGCGCGTCCTTCACGGCGCGAAGAAAATCCTCGTAGTGCCGGTAATAGCCCGATTCATTATAGCACTCCGAAGCGAGCACGGCACAAACCGACCCGGAAGAGAAGTTGTCGAGCTCTCGCCAGATCAGCGGCGGAACATACAATCCCTGGTAAGAACGATTGAGTTGAATGCGCTGCTTGGCATTTCCATCGTCGAGCACGACATCAAAACTGCCTGACATGGCGATCAAAAATTGCTCGCAGGATTTGAGCGCATGGCCGGCGCGCATTTCCCCTCCAGGAACGTCGTAGAGATAGAACAGCCGTTCGATCTTGAAGGGCAAATGCTTGCCGCCCTCCAGAAAAGTAAGGTTGCCGCGCGGATCCGATATTTTCGGCAGGTCAACAAGCCGGCAATCGTGAATGGTCATGAAAGTGGGTCCTGGAACGCCGCGGCGTTCCAGCTGTCGATCGATATTTCGTAATGGTCGTGAGCAACCATGCGCGCGCCGTAACCTTCTTTTTGGTCCAATCCCCGGTTGATTTTTCGCCGTCCTCCTGATCGGAGGTGCCAAAATCAAAATACGGTTTCGTGGCGAAAGTGCGAGTAAGCAATTCGCTGAAGACTAAATCGAGAGCGCCGAGCTCCTGCCCGCGCTGATTTGCGGCGATGTATTGCGCCCGGGCCACTCGATCGCTCTCATGAATAACCACGCCGCCGAGCATTTCATTCCCGAGAAAAGCGGCGAAGAGTCTGATGTTCTCCGGAAACCTCCGGCGGAGCGAATCAATCTCTGCCAGGGTATGCACGGGTTTGGCGTTATGAGCCCGAGCCAAGCGTTCCGAGAGAATCTCCCAGTAAGCAGCGAGGTTGTCCGTCTCGGCAACGCTGACGCCATTCTGGAGCGCTTTGCGTGCGCCGCGGGTCCGTCGATTCTGAAAAGGCGGCCGTTGCGCGGCGGCCGTAACTGCCATCGCACCGCGCCGAAGCAGTTGGGCGTCACAAAGAAAAAGGGCAAAGCGATCTTCCTCCGCTGGAACGCGATGATAAATATAGGGAACTGTTTTGTAGATCAATCGACGGAATCCCGACTTAGAAAAGTAGTCCAACGTCGCTTCAAATACCTTCAACATCCGCGGCAATTCATGCCGTCATCGATAATAAATCCGCCGTACCGTCAGGCCGCCATGGCTTATGGCCGTCTCCTCTCGTCGATTCGCCGGTAACAATGCCACCATTGCACCCTCCTCATCGCTGATCAAGAGCGAATGATCTTCGAATCGGTCGCGGTGATACTCCATGTAATCCCGGAGGAAAAGAAACGTGCCGTTTTTACTGCTGCGGACAAACTGATCCCACGTCTCCTTTGCGTCGGCATAATAGGGTTGGACCTGCATGATGTAGAACTTAGGTCGTCGAGAGGGCACATCCGAATCCGGTCGAGCTGGTGCCGGTTGCCATTATAGAACATGTATTGGCGGTCCCTAACCTTCACTACACACGAATAGCAGACCATTTCAGAATCCCAACCGTCCGCTGATCGCTCGACGCCGGCGACGGCATCGTTTCTGGCCCACTGGATTCCGTCGGACGATTCCGCGTAACCGAGGCGATACGGTGCCGACTTGGAACGGACGGAGAACCACATCTGGTAATTCGCGCCCTCTTTCACAACCCACGGTCTGCCGAACCCGAATTCGTCGTCATTTGAAAGTCAATGCAGACCGGATTGTCGGCAGCCAATGAAGACCATCGGCTGAGGTGGCTAACGAATGACGTAGCGCGGGTATGGTGTGCCGCGGATTTGGATCCACTCGACGGCCGAGACATACCAGGCTTTAAACAGCCCGTCTTCGAAAAGAACGCTTGTCGCAGAACGCAGGAAGGGCTCCGAAGGCGTACGATCGAGGACCGGGCAAGCTGACACCCTCTCAAAATGAACGCCATCCGAACTGATGGCCAGGCCGCGAAAAGCAGGTAAGGGACGCGGTCGGCCCGCTGCCAGCCAATGTAATAGAGAAGCTTTTTGCCGTTTGCGTTAACGATGCAGGAAGGATTGACACCCGAATCATCGAAGGTTCCGGCCGCGCCCAAATAAAAATGGGATCCTTGGACTCAGCAATGATCCGGGTAGGCGAATTCGCGTCGAGGTCCACATATCCGATCCGCCCGAATCGGTTCTCGTCCAGCGCGGCAAAGTAAACTCGAATGACATCCTCTCCCAGGACATCGGCCGTCGGAATCGTCGCGTAACTGCGGGCCCAGGATTTTTCGCCGGAGGGCGCGTAAACCAAGCCAAGCTTTTGCCAGGTCACGATTGGGCCGGCGGGTTCTTTGGTTTCTTCCAAATTCCCACCGCCGTCGTTCCATCGGGAACTTCGCTCAGGATCAAAGCACCAGCGCCCACCACGCACCGGTTACCGATAGAGATGTTGTTCGCAACCGTTGAGTTGACCCCCATGAAACAAGAGTCGCCCACGCGGCAAAAACCGGAGACCACGACATGGGAGGAGATGAAGCAGTTGTCTCCGATGGTCGAATGATGGCCGATGTGATTCCCGCTCCAGAGCACCACATTGTTGCCGACCGTGACGAATGGCTGCACCACGTTGTTTTCGAAGATAAAACAATGCTCACCGATCCTGCAGTTTCGCCAGACGAACGCATGCGGGCTGATATAAGAGGCCGGCGTGTATCCCTTTTCTTTGGCGGCTTGATAAAGGCGTGTCCGCAGTTGGTTGCCCTGGGTATAAACGTTCGCGGCAAAGAAGCTGTACGCGGCCGGCGCGTAACGCGCTTCCATTTCTTCCATCGGCACAACCGGCAATCCGAAAAGCGAGTCGCGCTTCATGTATTGCTGCTCAACGCAGAAGGCGACGACGTCGTATTCCGAGTCATGCTGAAAGTATTCGAAGGCAATTTCGGCGAAGGCGCTGTCGCCGATCAGCAAAAGTTTGCGTTTCTTCTCCATAAATCGTTCAGGGTTTCCGGATTAACAGGTCTTCGCGCCGGTTTGCCATCGGCAACGTATCGGGCTGGGGCACAAGATAAGCGTCACAACCGGCCGCCCGGGCTCGCAGGACCAGGCCGATGAGAATGCTGTCATCGATCTTTCCGGTTTCGACGGCGGTAAAATCCACGGCCGGCATTTCCTTCGTGCCGGTGAAATTCTGGTGAAACCGGATCCCGTTCTCGGAGCTGAAAAAACGCTTTCGTTTGGATTGGTTGGGAATATCGCCGACCAGCATCTCCCCGCCGGGAGCGAGTAAGCTGAGCGAGCGATCGAGGAAATCGAACAGGTTGGTCTCAACGAAAATGTAGTGCAGCACGCTGTAACAAACGATGGCGTTGACTCGGGCGAGGAAGGGCTGAAGCATCCCGGCGCATTGATCGGGATAACGTCCTGCCGCTTTGGTAATGAAGGGCTCGTCAGGCAGGTGGGAGAGCATCTCGTCGGAATCAACCAAGATTAAATGGTGTTTTTGGCGCCGGCACAAATCGATCATCATCGTAGCGGGACCACTACAACCGGGGCCAATATCGACCACCAGTTGCCCCGTGGCCGCCAGAATCGGCAGCTTGGCGACGATATCGTTGAAAATCAGATCCTCTTTGCCAGAACGATAGGAGTCGGGAAATCCAATTTTCTCATAGGGACTCAGCGCCGGATTGCTGGCCAGCGTTTTAAAGTCTTGGAACGTTAGCTCTTTGGGGTTTGATCCACTAGTCGATTCCATGGAAAAAAGCTTTAACTTGGGTGAAGACCGATGTCGAAACTCGCTCAAACTATCGAAACCGCAACGGCTGGGGCTTCAACAAACGCCTTCTCCCAAAGTGATCGCAAACTTATGAAACCATTACTTGGTGGGAAAAGAGATAGCAAAAATGCGATTGAATCGCGAGCTCGAGGGCACAGAACAGGAAGATAATTATCCGCCAGAAAAAGCTGAGCTCCTTGTCGGGCCAAAGTTGAGTCCGAGCGTGAACCGCCGCCAGGATGAGCGGCAACTGGCTATAATAGCCATAGCGGAGAAAGCCAAGATAATGCCCCTCCCGTAAACCAGCCCCACTGGCACTGAAAAAGAACAGGAGCCATCCAGCGAGATAAAACGGAGCCCGCTGTGAAAAATCCGCCAAGCGCTTGCGTCGACAAAACCAATAATCCACTGCCGGAACCAAAACCAACGCGGCCATCATTACCGCGAGATAAGCGTGACTCTAGAGATAACGGGGCCACAAAATCGTTTTGAAAACGCGGCCACGACACGTTGAAATTACCAGGCGCGAAGATAGCGGTGTAATCCGTCCGGTAAACCTGCCATCCGGCAGCCCGGGTCGCATGTAAAGATCCCAGTAGCCAAACCGAACCTCGCAGAAAACAAAAAAGCTGATCGTGCCAAACGCGGTAGCGGCCGAAACCAAAGCAAAGCGCCACGATTTGAGAAGAAGGGACCCCAATGCGATCCGCGCTTTGATCGCGGGCCAGAGGTCGTTCCAAGCCCATACGACTGGCAGAGCTGCAAGCGGTGCGCCCACAATCCGGGCCGTCGAACAAACGTAGCCGGCCGCTGCCGCGGCCAAAGTAAGCGGAATCGACGTCTCACTCCGGCCTCCGTAAACTAGGAGGAGAAGGAACGAGGCCATGAACACGGAATCCGCGTTCTTACGTTACTATCATGTAAAAAGCAGTCGGATGACAAAAAATGATCATGATCCCGGTGGCCGAAACGCTGGAGGCGACTTTCCAATCGCGGAGCTGGCGAAGAAGCGCCCACCAGAAAACGAAGGCGGCCAATTGGGAGGTCAAAAGAAGGGAAAACGGGACCGAGAATCCGGTAAGTTGCTGCACCGCTCGCGCCAAAAGGGGATAGGCCGGGAAAAAGGCGACGTTCGAGGTGAGATTTATTGGGTCGGGCGGATCAGTCGATCGATAACCTTTCTCGAGGATATCCGCATACCAGCCGCCATCCCAGGTCCAAAGCGAGAGATAGCGGTCATTCCAGGCGAATCCCCGTGCACACATCGTGGCGAAAATTACCTGAGTGGCTGTGATTGCCAGGGCGAGCAGCAGCGATCGCCAGTCGATTCTGCCAAGCCATTTTCCGGGCGACGTCATTCGGTGACTCTGAAATCTCTCACGTTGAAAGCAAGCTTCCTCGGATCGCCGTTACGCGCGGCAGCTCGTCGGGCGATCGGCTTCGAACGGGATTTCCATTGGTTCGACTCAAGGGCGACACCAAAACCCGTCCGAGAAGTCCGAAAACCGAAGAAGAGGTTTGCTGGTTTGTGAAAGAGTCATTTGGAGATTGGCGCCAGCACATCTCGATAAGTGTGCGACGACGCGGTGCCACGCATAATGCTGTTGAACATAGGCCTGTCCCTGTCGACCCAGGATGGCTTTTCCTTCTTCATCCACGGCTGTGAGTGTAGCGCTAAACTCAGCGAAATCGTCATACCACAGGCCGGCGTGTGAATTCTGGCAATGTCTCACAAGAACCACGCACTCCCCATTGACCAACGCAGGGGGCGGCCAACTAACCACGACTCGAGGAGAACCATTGAAAGACTCTCAAATGGAGACGGGGCGATAAGCCATCAGCAAGCTTGCATTGCTGCCCACTTGTCGTCATCACTGACGAACCCGAGGTGAATTATATCGTCGTGGAACGGCACAGGCATGACCTCCCGTCCGAGAAGAATAAGCTTATGAGGCCCACGAGATTCGCTTTTCCAGCGAATAAAATATTCGAACATCTTCCGGCATCCTTTGGATTCATCGATCCTGCCCACGTAGAAAAGAAGGGAACGTGAAGGTGATAACGTACATCTGAACGCTTCAGAATCAATCTTATCTGGCGCGGCCACCCCGATGCCTACGACCGGTCCGTTCAAAGGGCTGGCTGGAAAGCGGCGCTGGAGAAATTCCCGTTCGGCGTCTGTGTTAAAAAAGAATCCCTGAGGTGTCGCGAACAAGGCGTCCCACATACTAAAGTAGATCGGCCACTCGTCGTGGGCCAGTGGCGCGAGCCACGCTTTGTCGCGAACGAGCGGCAACCCAAAGTAGGTTGTCGCATACAAATAACCGAAAAAGATAACGGCGTCATAAGTGCCCCCCGATTGCTCAAGGTAGTCAAGCAACCCGGTGGACATCGGTCCTTGGGAGCGCATCCACTCTTCCTGTTCGGAAAGACTGGCGTCCTTTTGCCTGGAATGTAGATCGGCGGAAAGACGATTAAACGCATCCACATCCCGTGGTTGGTCAACCAGAAACCGCCTGACCGTGGTGGTGCTGATTTGCTCCAAGCCCTCCGGGTAGAAGTTCTCCCATGTCATGTAATCACGGGCACAGGTAGTCAGAACTTCGGTCTCCCAGTGCGCAGCCATGCGCTGCGCCACCTGAAGGCAATGCCATTCCGCGCCACCATTGACCTCGCGGCCGCACCGTTGAACGACGAAAGCGACACGGGGCCGCGAAGCACGGCGGGGGCGACCCGAAGAGTGCGGCGATCTAGCCAACGTCTCGGTCATGGAAAGTCGGTTTATTTAGCTGTCGGTCTGGCGGGCGTCATTGTTCAGAATTGATCGCGATTCGATGAACAAATAGCCCAAGGCTCCTGGGATCGGTCAGAGGCAAAGATCGCTTGGGCAAAAAGACGGAGACGACAGGACCAGGCGGCGGAGGAGGAGCACAGCGGCCGCCCGACGCGGCGGCCGGGGCCGGCGGGTCGATCTCAAATCTTATCCTGTGTTTCCTCTCCCGCGCCTCAATAGCGATGGGCCGAGCGGAACACACTGGTTCCCAAGCCAACTTATAGTCGCTGGTTTTTGTCTGTCGCTCGATGGTCAGGGCAAGTGTATAATCCTGAATTATATTAATGTTCGGGGCAGTGAGGAGGATGTCGATAGTTTGCCATGGCTCGTCCGAAGCGATGTAAACCTCGGCTCTCCCATTAGTCCACCGGCCGGCGACCTCCTGGCTGTTACCCTCGCGTTCGTGCCAGCCGTTGCCAAGCTGGTTGGAGGAAGCCATCTGCACATTACTTTGCTCGGACGATAGGAGTTCCAGGATATACGGATTCCAGCGATATTTCTTTAATGGCAGTTCAAATCCCGCGGCGGCGTCCTGCTCGAGATCCCGCGAGCGAACCCAGCCATTGGAGAGAAAGAATTCTGTCCACCAGCGATAGGAACAAAGACTAATGTGCCCATGATGAGGCAATCCATTATGAAGCACAATTTGGCGAAAAGGGATATTCGCCGCCATATCCTCCTGCCACGTAGGTGTTCCGGCGTTCGTGGCAATGCCAAGTTTCCAGCGCGCATCGATACCGTAGGAAGGAGTCGTAACGAAAAGGCGTCCGGCAAAATTGTGTTGCAAGGTCTGCAGGATCGACTCACAGACCTGCAGAGGAAGATGTTCAAATACCTCCATGTAAGTAATCAAGTCCGCCTTCTCGAAAGCCCCCGTCTCGATCCAGTTCTCCGCGGTTGCAACCGTCAAATACGGCTGTATCCCTAGCGGCGCCTGTTTAATAAGCGCAGGGCTAAAATCGATGCCGAAGGAATCGATGCCACGGCGCCGCATGGCCTGAACGAGAAACCCCTTTCCACATCCGAGATCGATGTGTTTGGCTGGCCGGATGACCTTTGCGAGGAGTTCCGCCATCTCTTCATACGGCTCAGCACTCCAATCCGTTCCGTAGCTGTCGCCATAGAAATCATGCTTCAGGATCTTGTCGTAATAAAGGTGCTCAGAGATCCTGAATGGTAAGGCACTCACTCAGCGCAAACGTGCCTTTAGCGGCGCGTGTCCTCGTTCGAGACCGGGCTGGGTATTGTCTTACCCATCTGCGCTAAGCATCCGTCGCGCCAGCGTGGCCGCGCCCCAGCGTGGCCGAAGCTGAATAGAACCGGCAGCGACCTGCGTCAGGCTTTTCGAGAATTCAAGGTCGTGGAAACAAATCCCTAGAATTCTCGAATCGGAACTGAGGCCCAGCGTTTTCGGCGAAGTTGCCTTGGGCATTTTAAACTCAATGGTGAGCACGCCGCCAGACTTTGTGATCTCATTGGGCAACGCGACGGTGAATTCTGAGGTTTCGGCAACCTGCCACTCGGCGATTTTGGTGTCGTTGATGTAAACCTCAACGGGTTGGGCTGGTAATTCTGGCGTCTTTGTGAGGGCCGCCAATCGAGCTTTCAGAGTGACCGTTTCCTTGGCGGATGGAAGTTGCACTCGCAACCGCGCGGAGGTTCCCTCCAACCAGGTAAACTTCTCCTCCGTCTGGCTCCAGCCGCCTACCTTGTAGGCGTCGGCATTCCCGCCCTTGCTGAATGCCATCTTTGAATTGAATTGAAGTTCGGGGGTGCCGGACGAACTCTCAGTGACCGTATCGGAGCGGTCACAAGCGCTGAAGAGGCCAAGCGCAAGAGAAAGAGTGGAAACCAGAAGAAGAAACGGTGTATTTTTGGGCGCGTTGATCCAGTCATGGGAATGCAAATGAAGGAGTGTGCGGGTCATAAGTCAAGCCAGGCTTGCCCGGCTTGGCGGCATGTCCGTAGCGGATTTTAGATCTTCTGCGAGCGCGACTAAGAGCGGGCCGGGATCGGCCCACAAAGGCGATTGGCCATTTTCAACAACACCGGCTTCACCGCGCCGGGCAGAGAAAGCGAGGCGCCGCCCGGCGTTGGGCCGCGATCACTTTCTCGCGAAGATCTTCGTCGGTAACGGTGAGGTGGGCAAAACCGGCGAGAGTTTGCAGATCGCTCTTGTCTGAGAACATCAGGCCGCTTCGCCGAGCGTTTCGGGACACGGAAGATTTGAAAGCGAGAACCGGAACGTCGAACCACATCGCTTCCACCAAGCGGGACACAAAAACCTTCATGTTCCGACATGGACCAGAAGAGATGGGCGGTCCGATAATAGGCCGCCAATTGCTCGTCGCGAGATACTGCCTGGCAACAAATGACGTCCTGAACCTGCAGGCCGAGCTCGCGATGGACTCGGCCAAGTATGGTCGACATAGGGGTCGTCCTGCTCGGGTTTGCCGGCTAAAATTAAGCGCGCATTCGGATCCAATTCCAGATAGCGCGAGAAGGCGGCAACAAGTCGTCCTGTTTTTTATTCGGGGAGAACCGGCCGACGAAGAGGATGTTGGTGCGCCCATCCTGCATCTCGTTCATGAGCGCCGGGTCCGGACCGAACGCCCATTTCCGCGGGATCGATGGCGAGGGGCAGGACGCCGGGCTGTCGAAATCCGCACGCCGCCAGCTCGGCGGCATTGAATTCGGAGTCGCCACAGAAAATCTCGAAATGTTCGGCAAGGAGCGCAAGATCGTCGGCGGCCACTCTAAAGGATCTGGGCGAAGGCCGGCCGATATGGCTTCGAAAAATTCGCCGGGCGTGATGTTGTGATAGACGAGACATTTCGGGCCTTCGAATGCAAGGAGCATGCGGTGTGATGTCCGAGCCGATGCTGTGATGATAAATGGCGGCGTCGCTTCGCGCAGCTTGCTCCGGAGTGAAGACGTCGCATTGGTCCGCGACTCGGGGATCGATGTACTGGACGAAGATTGCGAAAGATAACCGGTCTCGCGCAGGCTGATCGCGGATCCAGATCGTCTGGTTGGAGATAGCGTCGCCGTAGGTCAGGTTCGGCAGGAACTGATCGATCGAGTTGCGCGGCGCCAAATGCGTTCGGGCGATGGAGGCGTTCGACTCGCGGAGGAAGCGCAAAAGCCGTCTCGTACGCGAGCAATTACCGCGTCCCAATCCGCCGCCACCTCGGCAAAGCGCTTCGGCGCATTTTCGCCCCGGGTGCGCAACTCTTATTTCGGCGACGCGCGATCCAATTCCACGAACAGCCTGGCCCAATCGTCTTCGGAATCGGCGAGCCAGCCGCCGCTCGCACTTTCGGACCGGAATGGCCGTCGCCTCGCAATCGAGAGTGGACAGCGACCGGCTTGCCGTGAAACCAAGCCTCCATCATGACCCGCGAAAAGCTCTCGTTCTGGCTCGGTTGCAGAACCGCCAGGCAATTTCGCAGCAATGCCTCTTTTCCTCATCCGTGACCAGCCCATCGTCGATAGCGCCATCAGCTGCAATGGCGATCGCGCCGTGGCCGGCAAGGACTAGCCGAAGGGTGGAGTTGGGCGGACCGCACGAAAGCGGGCAAAGGCTTCCATCAACAACGGAACGTTTTTCCCCGGATCTTTCCGCCCGAAATAAAGAGGGAACCGGTCACTCGGCCGCGCCGGCACCATTTGCAGAAGCGCGCTTGCGTTTTGACGGGTGGCGACCTCCACGCCTTCGCCGATAATGATCGCTTTGTCCAGAGGCCGGGGCCGAACAAACGCAGCGCGACTCCATTTCTCCTCGCTGTTGAACAGCAATCGACCGGCATTCCGGAAAATGCGTCTGCCACCTGCGGCAATAGGCATAAGCCTCATCATGCAAGCAGGGCTGCGGGCAGCTTGCTGATCCCCACGATCTGAATTCCTTCGAGGATCGGTCCGTACAAGTAGGGTAGAAACAAAAACCAATCGTAAGTCTTGTGGGCGGTCAAGATGATCGATCAGCCCCTTCGACTTGATCAATTCATGCGCAAAAATGTGGAGTCCTCCGGCGATATCGGCGACGACGCCCGGCTTCAATTGCGCGGCACTCCATCAGCCAGGAGTGCGGCGCAGACGCGATCGAAGGCTGCCGGTCGGCGCTCAACCGGGAAACGCCGAACCGTAAAGCGTTCCGGCTCGACCGATTGACCCGCGGGAGATGATTCGTGGCCCAATCATCCTGATGCGAACGACAACAAGTCGTGAGCACCTCGATATCGTGACCGCGGGCGGCCAATGGCGTCGCGATTTGCCAGGCCTGCTGCTCTGCCCCGCCTGCTAGATCTCGTCCGAACCAAGGGATGACGATCCCCAGTTTCATCGCGCTTTGGGCTTGTAAGCGATGATCCCGAAATCCTGGGGGCCGTACAAAAGCTCTTTTACCGTCGCCAGCTCGGGCGGCGGCGTGACTTCATCCGGCACGGGCGAAAGATACTCGATCCGGATTTTTTCAAAGCCGTGAGAGGCGAGCATGAATTCAGCGGTCTCTGGAAAGACGGGATGCCGATGAGTCGGATCGATATGGAAGTTGCAGGCGCCCACGACGAGGTTCTTACAATTAGGGGATTCGAAGATCGCGACGCCGCCGGGTTTGAGAACACGGCGGACCTGTTGGAAAAGTTCCAATAGCGTTTCGAAGCTAAGGTGCTCGATAATATGAAAACCGGTGACCGCGCCCTAGGTATTGGGGCGACTCCGGCCCAAATATTCCAGCGCGTCCTCCAACTCGACTTTAAGGCTGCGCTCCTTGCATTGCGATACCATGGCAGTATTCAGGTCAACCCCGGCTGCATTCAGCTTGTGCTCTTTCAACAACTCCAGCCATTCGCCTCGCCCGCATCCGAGATCCAGCACAGGTCGCCCGGAATTGCCCGCGCGACACTTCCGCAGAAAAGGGAGGTAGAATTTCCACCCGCTTCTTGATGTCGCTGCGCGGCCCACGAAAGCGATTCTCAAAGGCGAGGTAGAAGGAGTCGATCCCGGGCACCTTATCGGCCGTTCGCGGCGCCGCAGCGGCCTTCTCCGCGGGCGCGGCGTGATCGAGGCGTTTACCAAGTAGCTGCCGAAAGAACGTGCCATACTCGGAGAGTTCGCCTTTTACGAGAGCCACGTCCGCTGTCATTCGTTCTTCGACGGCGCTGATTTTCTGAGCGAGGCCAGCGTGATCGTTAAGCCGTTGCTCCAAGCCGCGGCAGGTTGCGCTCTGCTCGGCGGCCTGTTTATCCACCAAACCCTGGAGGTTGTTGATGTGAAGACCCAGCCGGTCGGTTTGCCCCTGTAGGTTCCGAAGATGAATGGCGGCATTTTCGATTTCGCTCTGCAACCCTTCCCCAACCCCGGCGGTCTCGGTTTGCAGGTTGCGCAGGTGGCGGCCCATGTGGTCGATCTGTTCTTGGACTTTGCTGCTGGCTTGGTGGACGGTCGCGCTCGCTTCGGCGAATTGGCCTTCGAGGTTTCGCGCATGCGCGACAGCTTCCTTGGCGGCAGCATTCGCCTGTTCGGCGATGCTGGAAAAGGCAGCGTGTCCTTTTTCAAACTCATGTCGAAGCTCCTCGAGCCGCTTCTGCAAGGCAGCAGCCATGTCATTGCCCTTAACATAATTCGAAGCGAGCTGTGCCTGGCCCGCCCGGAACTCCTGACCAATTGTCGCCACCTCGCCGCGAACCAGGCTCAGCGTGCTTTCGAGCGCCGAGATTCTCGTGATCTCAGGAGCCGCCAATTTCATCCACGCCGCGTCGGCATCGCTCTGTTCATGGAGTGCCAGAAGCCAGCCATTGAGCTGTCCGAGGCAAACGGTAACGTCCGCAAGGCGCCGGGTAAGGTCCTGATTGGACTTGGCCAGGGTCGAGATTCCATCGAGAACCGCCCGGTTGTACCCTCCCTGTTTCCGAAAGAATCGACGCAGGAATTTGGGCAGCCAACTTTCTCCATCATTTTTTTCCCGGGCCGTTTCCAAGACGCGCTCGAGTCGCTCCTGGTTCGATTTGACGGGTCCTGGGATCCAAACCGTCGGTGCACTCGGGAGCATGGCTGTCGGTGGTAAAACCGGCGCTATCGGCTGTCGCGGGGAGGGGCGGGGTCGCTTTGCCTCGGCCCGGACGCGTTCCATCAGCTCCTGGACGTTAATTTCAGGAATCGCCGTCTCGATCATTCCGCTGGACGATAGGCTACTTCCCCCTGTCTGCACCAGCCAGAATCTCCGCGGTCGCTGCTGGTGCGGGGTTTGATTCACCTTGCTGCCTCGTGTCGTCCATGCTACAAGCCGGGCGTCTTGCCCGCGAGATGAAGGCAAGGCGTGTCTCGATTCCAAGAGTGCCCTTCATGATTGAACAGAATCCATATTCGCTCGCGATTTGTTTACCGGTCTGGAATCGACCCGATCTCTTTCAAGTCAGTTTCGCTTCCTTGCTGCGCCAGCTTAAGGGAGTTGAAACGTCGATCTGGATTTTCGACAATGGCAGCGATACGCCCACTCGGGAGCTAATCGAGGGCTTAAGCAGCACGGAGCAGCGCATCTTCAAAGTCTTCCTGCCCCAGAACATGGGGATACCTTTCGTGGTGAATATTTTCTCCCAAATGCTAACCCAGGACTGCGAGTTCGCCGGCTACCGGGCGCCCACCCATGTGATGATCGCGGACGCCGACGCCTACTTCAAAAAGCCGGTTCGAGATATGATCGAGATTTTGGAGAGCTACAGCCATTTTGCGGTCATCAGCGGCCATGACTCTATCGAACATGAGAGTCTCTCCCAGGTTACGCATACGCTTCGCGGGGAAACGATCGCGGTTAAGTCGAAGTCGATCGAGCGCGGACTTTGTCTAATAATGAGGAAGGAGATCCTCGCCGCCTGCGTTCCCTTTCCACATCATCGCGACCGAGACGTGGATTGGGAATTAATGAAGTGGCATCGCAATTCGGTGTCCGCGCGAACCCGCCAACTGGCGGTGGTGGACTTTGTCGGCCACCTGGGGCTTTACGATAGCACCTGGCATCCCGTCGGAGTTCCGGCAAATCCCGCCGAGATCGCCGAGATCGACGAGATTCTGAAACGCGAAGGGCTTCTCTCACCCGAGCGGCGGGCGCGAATGGAAAGGTATTCTCAGTCCGCCAACTTGAGTCCTGCGAACTAGCGGAACCGGTGCGATTGGCTACGGCGTCCGCGATAGGAGTGCAGCGTAGCGGCCGGCCACATCCGCCGGGATTTGGAGTCGTTCCACAAATTGTTCCTGATTTTCGAGGATAGCGTCACGGTCCTCGACCGCTCTCGTGGCGAACGACCACCATTCCTCGGCGTCGGAGACAGCTTCCAGCCCGGCGAAATTCGCGAAGTCCATGCTTCCCGCCGCGTCGATCCAGACAGCGGCGGGAACCTTCGCGACCAGGAAATCAAATAGAATCGAAGATGGAGGCGAGATGGCGAACCCAAACGCTGAAAGCTCCTGTTCATAAAGCGGCCGATCGTTTTTCACAGCGCCAGGTGGCAGTTGAAATCCCATCCGGTCCGTGAATCGCCCCGCCGGATGCGACCGAAAGTCGATGCGAGCCCTGGCCTTGTGGACCCGCTCCGCGAAGGCGCAGAATTGCTCCAGGAAATCTTCGTGCGCCGCGGGAGCACTCATGCGGACGGAGTGTAGGTTTTCGCACACCATTCCGATCGTGGGAAGGGCTGCTCCGACGCGGGGGGCTGATGCCTGCGGCGCGATCATATTCGGGGGCCCCGCAACATAAAGTTTGACCCGCTCGGCCGGATGCAAATTCGTGAGCCGCTCCTGAGCGAACCAGCTGACAACGATATCCGCCGCGAACCGAACTTCGCCATAGGCAGCCTGGTGAGCCGCATTATGCAGAAAGCCGACGCACTCGAAACCATGCTGAAGGGTCACTTTCAAGAAGGTGCTCGGCAATGCCTTGAACAAATCATGCGTTAAATGATGCGGGGGGACGCTCGACTCGTGCCCCACAATCAACATGCCGGAGCGATCTTCCAATTTGCGAAGCGCGTCTTCTCCGGGCTCACAATAAGTGATTGGCAGGTTCAATTCAGAACCGATCTTGTCGATCTCCTGGCCGACGGGCAGGCCGACGAGAAATTTGGAGACCAGCAGCTCGACGCGTTTTTCGGGAAGAGATCTGGCGAGTATCATGAGCGGCCGGAGAACCGCCACGTCCTGAGGCAAAACGACGTGAAAAATGATCGGCGATCCTGTCATCATCTGAAGTTGTCAAAACCGGCGGTCAAAGCCGTCCCTCGAGCGTGACCCGGCCATCGCGAACGACGATGATATCTCCACTCTGATAGTCCGCAGGCCGCGCCATTATTCGGAGCATGACCTCCGCGACCGCGCTCACTTCTTGGGCGCCGGTCATGTCGCCTCCGATCTTTTCCAGCATGGCCGTCCGGGTCGGTCCGGCGCAGACGGTGATGAACGCCAAAGCCGGTCGATTGCGAGCGAGTCCCTGCATGAAATTGTTGACCGCAGCCTTTGAAGCCGAGTACGCCGAATAGTGACCGTTGGCGGCAAGCCCGGCCGTCGATGATACGCAGATAACCCCACCACCATCGCTTACATGCTTGAGGAAGAGCTGGCACAGATGGATTACGGACAACACGTTGACCTGAAAAGTAGTGGCTATGTCGTCAGGACGCTGCTTCTCGAGCGTTGTTTCGCTGTCGATAAAACCATGCGCAAGGACGAGCCAATCCAAACCTATGGTCCTGCGGGCGAAAGATTCCTCGAGCTCGGAGATTGCGGCGAACGAGGCCAAGTCAGCGGATTCACGAATGACCTTTTCGCCATTTTCCGGCGTCGCCTGGCGTTTGCCTGAAGGCGCCGGTCTGGTGACGGCGATGACGCGGTAGGCGTCGTCCGCCGCCAACGCCTGCAAAAGGGCATGGCCGATCCCTCCGGCGGCTCCCGTGAGAAGAACCGTTTTCAACTGGGGCTAAACATCATCCCGCGTAATTGAGGCGCCTGAATCCGTTTGCATCCCGGACGATTGGTTATTCGCTTGCTCATGCAGGGGGGTCGAAAGCCGATAGGTGTCCTTTTCATAGTTCTCTCCACCGCGCACGCCCTTAACAAAGGTTATCATGACGCTATCTTCCAAAGCCACGAATTCGTGCGCGTCATTCGGCTCCCAAGTGAGAAGGTCAGAAGGTCCGACGACCATTCTTTCGACGGCAGTTTCGCCCGCACGCTGGCTAAAAACCTCGAAGCTGCCGCTGACAATGAAGTCATGCTGGCGCGATAGTTTGTGAAAATGATTGCCGCGCACCCCGCCTTTGTGAGTCACGATGATTGTGCAGTGATCCTTGGGTTCCTGAACGAATATGTCGGTGATCGTCCCGCGCGAATCCTGAAAGTTTACTGGCTTATGTTCACGTTGCATTTGCCTCACCTGTTTGCCATCTCCCGATTGCCTGAGAGGAAAAGCTGCATCAATCCTTGGGTCCGACCACACAAATTTCCGGCACTGGCACGATGAAGCGCCCGCCGCGCCGCAGAAACGCGTCGTATTTTTCCCTCAGGAAGTCGAGGATATTCCAGGAGAGAACGAGGTAGTAGTCCGGCGTCTCCGCCAACGTCGTCTCGTTCACGATCGGGATATGTGTCCCCGGGGTCAGCCGTCCAATCTTGAACTGATTCACCTCGGTCGCGCAGGCGACAAGGTCGGGGCCGATCCCCGCATAGTTCAGGAGCGTGCCGCCTTTCACTGGCGCCCCGAGCGCGAAGACACGCTTGCCCTGTCGTTTCAAATTGGCCAGCAGCGCCTTCAATTCGCGCACGTTGTCGTGCACTCGTTCGGTGAACTTCAGATAGGTTTCCAGCCGGTCGAGCCCCGCCGTCTTCTCGGCCGCAATTCCTGCGGCGACGGCCTCGGTGGTGGGCGTCGGGTGCTCTTCGCGCACGATGTAAAGGATAAAAGAGCGGCCATACACTTCCGAGAACTCGACATCCATCATCCGCAGCCCATGCCGGTGCAGAAGCGGCTGCAAGGCCAGGAGCGAGTGAATGCAACTGTGCTCATGGTAGAAATGGTCGAACGTGTTCCGCTCGATGAGATCCTTGAGGTTAACGCCCTGCACGACGAAAACCGTCCGCGGCCCCATCACTTCACCCAGGCCGGCGAGGAAATCATGCAGATCGGGCACATGATAAAACACGGCCGTTGCCGTGATGATCTGCGGCTGCACGTTCAGCTTTCGCAGGGCCCGGCCGGTCTCGGCGTTCCAAAATGTGCGGAAGACCGTCACCCCTTTTTGCCACGCGAGCTCACCTGTCCGCTTTGAGGGGTCCACCCCGAGCCCCCGCAGTCCATGCTCGGCGAAGACGCGCAGGAGGGTGCCGTCGTTGCACCCGATGTCGATGGCCAGATCGTTGGGCTCGAGACCCAGTCTGGCCATGACGTGTGGCACGAGGGTTCGGAAGTGGCTAACCACTGGGGCATTGACTCCCGTGATGTAGGGATGGTCGTGAAATAGAAGCTCCTGGGGCGGAAACTCATCGATCTGCACCTGCCAGCAATCGCTGCAGACCAGCATCCGGAGCGGGAAGGTGAGCTCGGTTTCCTTTTCCTCTTCGGTCGGACAATTATTGCCATTCGGCTGGCGGCCAAGATCGAGAAATTCGTGCAGATTTCCCTTTCCACAGTTCAGGCAGCATTGACGTTTCATGGATCAGGGCCGGCTTCGCAGGCGGCCTCAAGAGTCAAACGCTATTGACTGCGGGTCAATGCGCCAAAGATTGTTTGATGCGATTCGCTCTGGTTACGACCTGCCATTTGGCCGGGTGGGAACAATATGGCCGCCGGATGGTGGAAACGTTCGATCAATGCTGGCCGCCCGATTTCCCCTTGTATCTATATGCCGAGGATTTTGAGCCGGATCATAGCCGGCCGATCGTGCAAGCACTGCCAGCATGGTTGGCTGAATTCAAAGTCAGGCAGGCCAACAATCCGGCCGCGCACGGAATGATCGATGGCAAATACGACTTCAGATTCGATTGCGTGCGCTTCGCTCACAAGGTCGGTGCGGTCACGGATGCGGCGTCGAGGCTGGACGTGGATATTTTGATTGTGACTGACGCGGATATTGTCACTCATGCTCCAGTCGACTCAGATTGGCTGGAAAGTCTGTTCCCGGCCGGCCCATACATCGCCTGGCTGGACCGCGAGCATCATGAATACTTTGAAGGGGGCTTTTACATGCTGCGCTGCAACCATTCGGCGCATCGCCGGATCATGACGCGGTGGCAGGAGCTCTACGAAACCGACGCTGTGCTCGGGTTACCCCAGACCCACGACGCCCGCAGCCTGATGCAGGCTCTGAGCGAGGCCGAGCGGGAAGGGCTTCTCACGACGCATAGTTTGTCGGGTGACGCCCGGTGGCACGAACATCCACTGGTCAATGGTCCGCTGGGCGCGCGCCTCGATCACCTGAAAGGACCACGCAAGGCGCTTGGCAAATCGCACGCCAGCGATCTGATCCAACCGCGTCCGGAGGAATACTGGTGCAACCGCTAAGAGAGCCGACCCTGGATCGGTCTACCAGTCCCACTGTTCTCATCGAAGGAAGGCCTTCGCGCTACTCCCAACTCCAGACCCTGATTGCCCTGGTGAAGCCCGAGACAATCGTTGAAATCGGGACAAACCGCGGCGATAGCGCGGTGGCGATGTGCTCGGAAGCGTTAAAACATCGGGCCAAGGTTCATTATACCGGCTACGATGTTTTTAATACCAAGGACGAGGGTTTTCATCGGCTCGTCTTCAATGGCAAAGGAGCCGTCCCCAGGCAGTTTGTCCATGATCGCCTGGAAACCGTTCGCTCTCAGTTTCCTTCTTTTACCTTTAAGCTGATTGAAGGCGAGACTGCCACGACGCTCCATCCCCAACCGGTGCGTGCGGATTTTGCATTCATCGATGGCGATCATCGTCTCGAAATCATCAATCGCGATTATGTAGCCGTGGCTAATAGCGGAGTGATCGTCTTCGACGATTTTTACGACACCAGCTCGACCCAAGGCCAGGAACTGAGCCGTCAGTTTGGTTGCAATGAGCTCGTCGCCCGTTTGGAAGAGGTGACCATCCTGCCATTGGCTGACACTTTCCCGCGCACGGGCCCCATCCGAATGGCGATGGTCATGCACCGAATGCCAGTCTAGCTAAAGCGGTGGAAATACGTCACGGTCGGGTCGATATACTGGTCCGGTCTCGGCGAGGTAAACATTCGCCCCGCTTTTTTTTGCTAATTTTCCATGACACCGCTTCGAATTTTTATTGGATGGGATGAAAGGGAACCGGAAGCGTTTGAAGTAGCGCGATTCTCCCTTGAGCGACGGGCCAGCGTCCCGGTGGAGGTTACGCCGATCAAGCTCGATGATCTCCGAGCCCGCGGCCTTTACGCGCGGGGCGAAGATCCCCTCGCCTCCACCCAGTTTACCTATTCCCGTTTTTTCACTCCGTTTCTCGCTGATTTTCAAGGCTGGGCCTTGTTTTGCGACTGCGATTTTTTGTGGCTGGGCGACGTGGCCGAATTGTTTGCTTTCGCGGATGAGAAAGGCTGCTCCATTGCGTGCAGCACGATTATCGTCCCACGGAGACCACAAAGATGGATGGCCAGGTTCAGACCGTTTATCCGAGAAAAAATTGGTCCTCCTTGATGCTCTTTAACTGCGAGCACCCTGCCGTGCGCAAGCTGACCCCGGAGCGTGGTGAACACCCAAACCGGCGCCTACCTGCACCGCCTGCAATGGGTAGCGGACGACGAAATCGGCGCGCTTCCCGAGGAATGGAATTGGCTCGAGGGCTGGTCAAAACGCCCGGCTTCGGGCACACCGAAAGCGGTTCATTTTACTCGCGGCGGCCCGTGGTTCGAACAGTGGCAGAACGTGGACTACGGCGACTTATGGCTGGCGGAACAGGACGCCTTGAAGGCCGGCGCCGGTCGGCCTTAAGCCACGTCTTTGCTTCCGGCAGCCGAGTGCTGAAAAACAAGACTCCCGCACTCGGATTTTGCCGAAGCGGGAGTGATTGGTTCAATGCGACCGATGCGCTTAGTGGATGGTCATCCCGCCAGACGTCGGATTGACTCGCACGCGCCCACGGCTGCTTTTGGAGATCCGCACCGTTTTCCTAAGCAACGGCCACCAACAAGGTCACGCCTAAAAATTCCTTCCCGTTAGTTTCTCCCGAAAACAAAAACTCCCGCTCCGGACTGTTGCCGAAGCGGGAGTGATTGGTTAAACTGTCGAGGCGGTTAATTCGTGAAAAAGCCGCCGAGTCCGGTCGGAGTATTGGTGGTCGTGTTCCCCGCGTTCCGGTTGTTGCCGGTCGAGCCGACATTGGTGGTGAGGTTCGTATTGTTGTGATACATCCCGCAATTCGTGATGCGCAAATTTCCGCTGGTCGCTTCGAACCCGAAGTTGTTGCCCATCGAAACGCTGTTCTCGACCGTGATGTTCGTCGATGCCTGTTCGGCGCGCACGCCCGAGCCTCCATTACGCGCCGAAATCAGATCCTTGATCACAAAGACTGCGTTACTGACGAATTGCAACCCGTGGCTGCTCATCGCGTCAACATGAACATCATCCATCGTTCCCACACAAGCCCCGGCAGCCGTCACTTTAATGCCAACACCGCCGTGCGTGATCTTCACGTTCTTGAGGAACAGGTTACTCGCCTGCGCCTGATTCACTTCGATGCCATCGCCGCTGAAGTTAAAAATGCGGACGTTCTCGACGGTCAACTGCTGCCCGTCGAGGAAGCGGATGCCGTCAACGCCCAGCGTGGTGCCGGCGCCGTTGATGCTCAGGTTGCGCAGGATCACCTTGTCCGTGGCGAGGTTGGTGGTGATGTTGATGATGAAGCCGTTCACGGAGGAGAAAAGGGTCGAGCCCCAGCCCGCGCCGGATCCACCATCCACGGTGATCGCCTTGGTGACGGTGAGCGTGCCGTAGCCGCCCGGATCAAGGACGCTGATTTCACCGCCGGTGGCGGTCTTGGAGATGGCGCCGGCGAACGTCTTGCAAGGCGCGGTTCGGCTACAGGGATTAACGTCATCGCCCACGCCGGAAACCCAGGTGCGGGTGGCTTGGGCAAACGCTCCGGAGGAGAATCCGAAGACGAGCACAGCAGCGAAGAGGACGCGGAGAGGTTTGGAGTAATTCATAGAGGTGTCGTGTTTGGGGTTAAATTCCGAGCCTCCAGCCTAACCATCTCAAGCGAAACGGGTCAACACTATTCTCAGCCCTTCCGGCGCTTGTGACCGAATCCGAAGCCCGGTAGCGTTTGCGTCGTATGTTTCATTTCCGGTCGCGGAGAGCGCGAGAATTGCCTCCGCCCGCGTTTGATGCCGCGCCCCTGGACGTTTGTGAGCGCGATTTCCCCGCCCTTGCGGCTCCGCTTCAACTTGAACTCCGTCGCTCTCCGCCCAGACAACCGGAGCTCAGCGAAGCGCAGGGCCGCGAAATTCCTGGTTGCGCTTCTCAGGGAAAAGGCCGGCCTGCGGCGGCGTTTCCCGCGCGCCCTGAGCGAGGGCGAACGGCGGCCGGTTCGGCCGCTGGCTGCAGGAGCGCGGCGGAGAGGAGCTGGGTTTATCACCCCTAGCGTTGAAGAAAATCCGCGGGGCGTTGCGGCGGCCGCCCGGCGAGCGCGTTTATCACATTTATCTGAACGACCCCGCGCTGCAGAAGTTGTATCCGCTCGGCCTTTTGCCGCTCGGGCAATTGCATTTTCTCGAATGGCTGGCGACCCATGGCCGAAGAGATCAGCGCCTGCGGGATGAAGAGATCCTTTGGTTTCTGCACGAGTCTGGCCGAAGATCAGGCGCGCGGATGGCGCCTCACCTATCTCCTCCAGCCGCGGTGGCAGGAAAATTTCCCTCGTGCCCTCACGCCGCGAGGTTGGAAGGAGTTCCGGCGCTGGCTCAAGAGGCATGCGTACGGCAAGTTCTTGACCGAACGGTCCGCCTGCAATCTGTGCCATCAGTCCACACATGGCCGGGCGGCATGGCACCCGATCGAAGGAGTAAATATCCTGAGTCACTTTTGCAATCCATCCGGGATCCAGCAGGCCGCTCTCTGGACGAAAGCAGCCTTGGAAAGAGCAGGCTTCCGCACCTCCTGCCGCGATGTGCCGGTGCCACGCCGCGTTCTTCCCCGGGACCGCGCGGACTGGCTCGGCCTCGAGATTTTCCCGGTCACGATTTTGAACCAGGCAGCGACCCCCTATTTTTTGTCGGGATACGAACGGAGCGGCCTCTTTCGACGGGAAGGGGTCTATCGAATCGCCTATTGGAACTGGGAGCTCGAAACGATCCCCGACGAATGGGTGGAGGCAGCCGAGCTGGTGGATGAGATTTGGTCGCCGACCCAGTTCGTTGCGCAGGCCATGCGCTCGCGAATGCCGCGGCCGGTTTACCACATGTTGGCGGGTGTGGAGGTCGGCCCTATCGAGCCGGTCAGCCGGGCTGCCCTGAGCATCCCCGAGGACCACTTCGTTTTTCTCTTCGCGTTCGATCTCCACAGCCAGCTCCATCGCAAAAATCCGCTCGGCTTGATCCGCGCCTTTCAAGCCGCGTTTCGCGCGGATGACGCCGTGACCCTCGTGATCAAGACAAGCGGCGGCGACATTTTCGCGGCCGATTTGGCGCTCCTCCAAAAGGCGGCTCGTGGCGAAAACGTCGTCCTCCTGGAGGAGATGATGCCGCGCGCGCGGGCGTATGGTTTGACCGCCATGGCCGATTGCTTCGTCTCGTTGCATCGCTCGGAAGGATTCGGCCTCGGTCTGGCGGAGGCGATGCTCCTGGGCAAGCCGGTAATTGCGACCGGCTATTCGGGGAATCTGGATTTCATGAATCGAGAGAACAGTCTTCTGATCGATTACAAAATTGTGGAGATCACCGAGGACCGTCCACTCTACACGAAGGGGAATTTCTGGGCCGAGCCTTCAATCGAACACGCCGCCGCGTGCATGCGGCAGGTTTACGAACATCGCGATGAAGCCAACGAACGCGCGCGCCGCGCGCAGCCCGAGATCCGGCGCCTGCTTTCCATCGACGCCGCCGGCCAACGGATGCGCCATCGCCTGGAGGAAATCGGTGCGCGTTGAGCGCTAGCCCTGCCGTTCCCGCCACGAGGCGACGATCTCGCCGATGGTCTCCTCGAGCGACTTCGTGATGTCCCATTTCGGATAGTGCGCCCGCATTTTGCGCAGATCGCTGTAGTAGCAAATGTGGTCGCCGCTGCGGTGCTCCTCGAGGTAAACGGACTTCTGCGCCTGCCCGGTGAATTGTTCGGTTAGCTCGAATGCTTCGAGGATCGAGCAGGAATTCTCCTTGCCGCCACCCAGGTTATAGACCTCGCCCGCGCGCGGCGCCTGGCTGAATTCCTGGATGAAACGCGCCACGTCCAGCGAATGAATGTTGTCGCGGACCTGTTTCCCTTTGTAGCCGAAGATGCGGTACTCCCGCCCTTCGAGATTGCATTTCACCAGGTAGCTGAGAAAGCCGTGCAGCTCGACGCCGGCGTGATTCGGCCCCGTCAGGCAACCGCCGCGCAGGCAGCAGGTCGGCATTCCGAAGTAGCGGCCGTATTCCTGGACCTCGATGTCGGCTGCCACCTTCGAGGCGCCGAAGAGGGAATGCTTCGACTGGTCGATCGAGAATGTCTCGGGAATGCCGTGGGCGAACTCCGGATCGTTGTAATCCCAGCGCGTCGGGAGCTCTTTCATGTCGATGAAGTTCGGCGCGTCTCCATAAACCTTGTTCGTCGACATGTGCACGAACGGCGATTCCGGGCAGGCCTGGCGCGCCGCTTCGAGCAGATTCAGCGTCCCGACGGCGTTCGTATCGAAGTCGTCGAACGGAATCGCCGCGGCCCGGTCATGCGACGGCTGGGCGGCGGTGTGCACGATCAGGGCCGGCCGGATCTCGCGGACGAGCGCGAGGATTCCAGGCCGGTCGCGCACATCGAGCTCGTGGTGGACGAAACCGGGGATCAGCTTCGCCAGGCGCGCCTGGTTCCAGCGCGTATCGCCCTGCGGCCCGAAAAAGGCCGCGCGCTGATTATTGTCCAGGCCATGGACCGCGAATCCCTGCTCGTGGAAAAAGAGGCAGACTTCCGAGCCGATCAATCCCGACGAACCGGTGACGAAAATGATCTTTTTGCCTGCCATCAGCCAATTACAACGCCCTCGGGAGAGATGTAAAGGCGTGAGGTTGACACTGGCAGCCGCACCAGAAGATACTCCTCGGTGCGGATCGACCATTGCCTTTTCCACCCGCCGATATGGTAGCCGCCGCCAACGAAAAGCCTCCCGGACAAAGCTACGCTCCCGGCTGGACCAACGTCTTCGTTTCAGGCGGAGCCGGATTTATCGGCAGCCACCTGGTCCGTTGGTTACTCGAGGACGAGCGCGTTCAACGCGTTGTCATTTTCGATAATTTTTCCTCGGGACAGCTCTCGTATATCGAGGAGATAACGAACGACCCGCGCCTCGAGATCGCGAAAGCTGATCTGAAGGAGCTCGGCGCGGTCACCTCGGCCATGGCCGGCTGCGACACCGTTTTCCATCTCGCGGCGAATCCGGACATCGCCCGGGCGGTCACTCAACCCGACATCGATTTCTGGGAGGGCACTTATCTTACCCAGAACGTCCTTGAGGCGATGCGCGTCAACAACGTCCGCAAAATCTTCTACACGTCCGGGAGCGGCGTTTACGGAGAAAACCCAGAGGTAGCGTTCGGCGAAGAGCTACGGCCCCTGCATTCCAATCTCGACCTACGGCGCGAGCAAGCTGGCCTGCGAAGGTCTGATCGCCGCTTACTGCCACATGTTTGGGCTAAGCGGCCGCGCCTTCCGGTTTGCCAATGTGGTCGGGCCGCGGCAGACCCACGGTGTCGGCTACGATTTCATTCGTCGCTTGAAGGATGAGCCAACGCGTCTGCGCATTCTGGGCGATGGCACGCAAAAGAAGAGCTACATCCACGTGGATGACGTCCTGGCCGCGATGCGCGTGGCCGATGAACGCGTCACAAAATCCTACGACATGTTTAACGTGGCGACTGACGACTACATCACCGTCCGTGAAATTGCCGATCTCGCCGTGCAGGTCAGCGGCATTCAGCCCGGTAAGACAATTTATGAGTTCACCGGGGGCGATCGCGGATGGAAGGGGGATGTCCCCATCGTTCGCTTCGACTGCTCAAAGATCAAGACCCTCGGATGGCAGGCCCAACGCACTTCCGCTCAGGCGGTCACGGACGCGATGAAAGCCATGCAGGAGGAGCTGAGCCGTGGCTGACGAGACTTCGTCGATCGAACACCTCAGGCCGGCCGGGGCTGGCCCCGATCCAGTCGAGGTGAGCATCGTCGTCCCTGCCCTGAATGAAGAGATCACCGTGGGCGAATTTGTTGATTGGTGCAAAGAGGGGTTGAAGCGGGCGAACGTCAGCGGCCAGATCCTTATTGTCGACAGCTCGACCGACAGGACGCCGGAGATCGTTCTGGCGCATGGAGGCGAAGTCCTGCGCACTCCGAAACGCGGGCTCGGCCGCGCCTATATCGATGCGGCCAGTTACATCCGCGGCAAATGGATCATCATGGGCGATGCCGATCTCACTTATGATTTTCGGGAGCTGACTCCTTTCGTGGAAGCGTTCCGCAAAGGCGCGGAATTCGTCATGGGCAGCCGGTTTCGCGGCAGCATCGAGAAAGGGGCGATGCCGGGATTGCATCGCTATTTTGGAACGCCGCTCACCACCTGGATTCTGAACCGGATCTACCGGAGCCGTTACTCGGACATCCATTGCGGGATGCGGGGTCTGACGCGAGCGGCGTTCGAGCGCATCGACCTCAAATCTCAATCATGGGAGTATGCCAGCGAAATGGTGCTGAAGGCGGCGCGCTTGAACCTGACCACAGCGGAAGTGCCGGTAAAATTCTACAAGGACCGGGAAGGCCGTTTCAGTCACCACCGCCGGATGGGCTGGCTCTCTCCCTGGATCGCCGGATGGTTGAACCTGAAAGTCATGCTCGTCTACACGCCCGATTCCTTTCTCCTTAAGCCGGGAATTTTGCTCACGATCATTGGAGCGGTGATCTCAATTGCCCTGGCTGCGGGACCGCTCACGATCGGCGGCGTTGGCTTTAGCCTTTATTGGATGTTGTTCGGAGTGACCTGCGTAACGCTGGGCTACAGCTCGATCCAAATCGGCGTGCTCGCCCGGGTGATGCACGGCCTCCGGCCGCAATCACTGAAGCGGCTGCGGAATGTGCTCAGCTATGATCGCGGAATGCTCCTGGCCGGTAGCTGCGTCCTTGTCGGCAGCGTGCTGCTCGGAATCCTGGTCTACCGATATCTGCATTCGCATTTCCAATTGTTCGAGATTTCGCACCCGGCGATCTTTGGGCTCCTGCTCATCATTGTCGGCTTCCAGACTTTTTGTTTCACCCTTCTCCTGGAGATGGCGCAGCGGGTCGCTCCCGAGAGAAAACTTTGAACACCCGAACGCACGAGGCCTACGGCCAGCAAAGCCTGACGTTCGTGGATCGGGCTGGAGTTTGGTTATCGCAACGCGCGATCCTCCGCCATCTCCCGGATCGTTCCGACCTGGAAGTTCTCGAGCTGGGCTGCGGCTTTCGAGCGGCGCAGCTTGTCGCGCTCGAAGGCTCGCCTGAAGCATGGCGTCGGCGTGGACTTCCAGATTGCGCCGGAACTTCGGGCGCATGAGAAGTTCACCTTTTACGAAGGCACAATCGAAGAGACGCTTCCGAAATTGGCGACGAAGAGCTTCGACGCCATCCTTCTCATCTCGGTGCTCGAACACTTGATCGATCCTCTGCTGGTCCTCCAGTCCGCGCGCGAGATGCTCAAACCGTTCCGGCGTGCTTCTGATTAACGTTCCCGACCTGGCGGGGAAAGGGTTTCCTGGAGTTTTCCGCGTTCCGTCTCGGCCTGAGTCCGAAGTTGGAAATGGACGACCACAAAATGTATTACGACAAGCGAGACCTCTGGCCTTTGCTGGTCCGGGCCGGTTTCAAGCCGAGCCAGATCAAACTTCGTTACCACAAGTTTGGCCTTAACCTTTTCGCGGTGGCCCGGCGCGAAGATGTCTAGCCGCTCTCGTTCTGCGCAGGACGACTGGGACGCTCACTGGGACCAGTACGCTGAGTCGGCCGGACTCAATCCCGCCCAGCGCATGCGGCACGACTTTATTGCGCGATTGCTTTGCGAGAGTCGCGACGTGACGAACGCGCGAATCTTCGACCTCGGCAGCGGCCAGGGCGATCTCCTGCAAAAGCTGCATGCGCTCCTGCCTGGCGCTAAATTTCTCGGGGCGGAGCTGAGCGAAAGCGGCGTGGCCATCTCGCGGCGAAAAGTCCCGCAAGCCACCTTCTTCGTGGCCGACATTTTCCAGCCGCCGGCCGCCCTCAATGATTTCGCAAAGCTGGGCCACGCACGCGGTTTGTTCCGAAGTCCTGGAGCACGTCGACGATCCGGCCGCTTTCCTGAAGCAGGCGGCCAGCTATATGGCGCCCGACGCCAAACTGATCGTTACCGTCCCAGGCGGCCCGATGTCCGACTTCGATCGGCACATTGGACACCGCCAGCACTTTGATCGCCGCAAGATTCGCGCGCTCCTCGAGCAGGCCGGTTACGCGGTCGAACGGATTTACCTCGCTGGCTTTCCCTTTTTTAACCTCTACCGTTTGCTGGTGATCGCGCGCGGCAGGCGGTTGGCGCAGGATGTTGAAACCCAGTCCAGCGGCATCTCTTCCGGCGCCGCCAGCTTGATGATGAAACTCTTTCGCCTGCTCTTTCGATTTAATCTGCGCGACTCGCCCTTTGGCTGGCAGGTGGTGGCGGTGGCTCGCAAGATTTCGCCATGATCATCACCCGCTCACCCCTGCGCATTTCTCTTGGCGGCGGCGGGACCGACTTGCCCTCCTACTATCGGGAGCACTCCGGCTTTCTCATCGCGGCAGCGATCGACAAATATGTCTACATCAATGTTCACCGCCGTTTTGTGGATGGGTTCCTTCTCAAGTATTCCAGCCTCGAAGAAGCGGCCACGATCGACGAGATCAAGCACCCGATCATTCGCGAAGCGTTGAAGCTCGTCGGCATTCAGGAGCGCAATCTCGAGATCACGAGCATGGCCGATATTCCGGCCGGCACCGGCCTGGGATCGTCCGGCAGTTTTACGACGGCGTTGCTCAAGGCGTTTCATGCCCTGAAGAAGAATCTCGTGCATCCGGCCGAGCTGGCGGAGCAGGCTTGCTGCATCGAGCTGGAAAAACTCGGCGAGCCGATTGGCAAACAGGACCAATACATCTCCGCTTACGGCGGGATCACTTGTTTTCAGTTTCTGCCCGATGGCCGGGTGGAAGCCGCGCCGTTGAAGATCTCCGAGGAAACCTTGTTCAATCTCGAAGACAATCTGTTGCTCTTCTTTACCGGATACTCACGCGCGGCTTCCGCGATCCTCAAAGAACAGGATGACAAGAGCAGGCAGGCCGACAAGGCCATGATCGAGAACCTTCACTTTGTGAAGGAACTGGGGAAGCGGAGCCAGCGGGCCTTGGAGGCTGGCGAGCTGGAGGAATTCGCGCGGCTGATGGATGTGCATTGGCAACGGAAGAAGGAGCGTTCCCGGGGAATGAGTAACGACGACATCAATGCCTGGTACGACTGCGCCATGGCGAACGGAGCGCTGGGCGGAAAGGTGATCGGCGCGGGCGGTGGAGGCTTCCTCATGTTCTACGCGGAGGACAAAGTGAAGCTGCGGCATGCCATGCGTGAGAAAGGTTTGAATGAGGTGCGGTTCCGGTTCGATTTCGAAGGGACCAGGATTCTCAATCAATGAGCCTGCTCGCGGATGATTTCCGCATGGTCGACTGGCCGGTGGCGATCCTGGCCGGCGGGCTCGCGACCCGGCTTAGGCCTGTCACGGAAAAGATTCCGAAAGCGCTCGTCGCTGTGGCCGGCCGGCCCTTTCTGGCGCATCAACTGCGGCTGCTGCGGAAGTCGGGGATCCGAAAAGTGGTGCTCTGTGTCGGTTATCGCGGGCGAAATGATCGAACAGGAATTTGGAGACCGGGAGCAACGCCGGGATGGAGCTGAGTTACTCTTATGACGGCCCCGACTTACTTGGGACCGGCGGCGCGCTGAAGAAAGCGTTGCCGCTTCTGGGCGACAAATTTCTGGTCCTCTACGGCGACTCGTATTTGCCCATCGATTACGCAGGTCCGGCGCGGGCTTTTGCCGCGAGCGGAAAACCTGCGTTGATGACGGTATTCAGAAACGAAAACCGCTGGGAGCCGAGCAACGTCTGGTTCGAGGAGGGTGAGATCAGGCGATACGACAAGAAGAAGCTCACGCCCGAGATGAAACACATCGATTACGGTCTCGGCGTTTTGCGTTCCGGAGGCGTTGTCCTCCTGGCCGGACGGAAAAGCCTTTCGATCTGGCGGACGTTTACCAGGATTTGATCGGCAAACAAAAGCTGGCCGGCTTCGAGGTCGATCGCCGCTTTTACGAGATCGGTTCGCCAGGCGGGCTCGCCGAACTTGACGCGCTGCTGCGCAGCCAGCAACTGTCGGTAACGCCATGAGCTACTCCGAACAGCATCTGCGCGAGACGGCCGACGTCGTCTCGAAACTGGATGTGGCTGCCTGCGAGAAAGCGGTCGCGCTCCTGGCGGACGTGCGTTCGCGCGGCGGCCGTCTCTTCATCCTGGGTGTGGGGGGCAGCGCGGCCAACGCGTCTCATGCCGTGAACGATTTTCGCAAGATCGCCGGCATGGAGTGTTATGCGCCGACGGACAATGTCTCGGAGCTGACCGCGCGAACGAACGACGAGGGTTGGACGACGGTCTTCGTCGAATGGCTGAAAGGAAGCCGCCTGACTGAGAAGGATGCGCTGCTGGTCTTGTCGGTCGGCGGCGGCGACATGGAACGAAACGTCAGCCCGAATCTGGTCGCGGCGTTGCAACTGGCGAAGGAGCGCGGCAGCTCAATTCTCGGCATTGTCGGTCGCGATGGCGGTTACACGGCGCAGGTCGCGGATGTCTGCGTGATTATTCCGACGGTTAATCCGATGAACACGACGCCGCACACGGAGGCGTTTCAGGCGGTCGTCTGGCATTTGTTCGTCTCGCACCCCGCGCTCAAGACGGCGCAGACGAAATGGGAGAGCACGAAGTAAGAAGGCGCGCGGTTTTCCTGGATCGGGACGGCGTGCTCAACCGTCCGGTAGTGCGCGACGGCCGTCCCTTTCCCCCGGCGCAGGTCGAGGAGTTCGAGCTTTATCCGGAGTGCCGAGAGCGCGTGCGCGGAACTCAAAGCGGCCGGCTTTCTTCTCATCGTCGTGACGAATCAACCGGATGTGGGCCGGGGAACTCAAAGCCGCGCGGCAGTCGAGGCGATGCATGCGAAATTGCGCGCAGCGCTTCCTTCGCTGGATGCGATCGAGGTTTGTTTTCACGCGGGCGCCGCTCAGGGCGAGCCGTGCGAATGCCGGAAACCAAAGCCCGGCATGCTTCTGCGCGCGGCCGCAGCTTATGCGATATCGACTTGAGCCAGAGCTTCCTGATCGGCGACCGCTGGCGCGACGTCGATTGCGCCCATGCTGCCGGCTGTCGTGCGGTTTTCATCGATCACGGTTACCGCGAGGCGTTGAGAGAAAAGCCGGAGTTTACCGTTCCGAGTTTCGAGCGACGCGGTCAGCACCATCCTCCAGGCTGCTCCGCGAAACCGCTTGTCGGGATCAAAGGGTCGAGACTAGCGTCGAGCCCTCATGGATTGCCGGGCCCTCCTCGATTTGCCGATCAAAATTTTCGCCGACGGCGCGGACCGCGAAGGCATCGCCGCGCTTTATGCCAAGCCCTACATCAAGGGTCTGACGACCAATCCGACGCTGATGCGAAAGGTCGGCATCGCCGATTACGAAAAGTTCGCTCGTGAGGTCCTCGAGATCGTGAAAGAAAAGCCGATCTCATTCGAAGTTTTTTCCGACGAATTTCCGGAGATGCGCCGTCAGGCGCTGGCCATCGGGAAGTGGCAGGAGAACGTCTACGTCAAGATTCCCATCACCAACACGCGCGGCGAATCGGCGCTTGCCGCTGATCGGCGATCTGAGCGCCGAAGGGGTGAAGCTGAATATCACCGCGATCCTCACGCGCGATCAGGTGGAGGGCGTCGCCGACGCCGTGAAGCGCGAAGTGCCTTGTGTCGTCTCCGTGTTTGCCGGCCGGGTCGCCGACACTGGAGTGGATCCGATTCCGTTGATGAAGGATTCGCTCGCGCTGCTCGGTGACTTGCCCAAGGCAGAGCTGCTCTGGGCCAGCGTGCGCGAAGTGTTGAACATCTTTCAGGCGGCTGAGTGCGGTTGCCACATCGTGACTGTGCCTCACGACATCCTCGACAAGGCAGCGAAGCTGGGCGGGATGGATCTGGCCGAGCTATCTCTCGATACCGTCCGGATGTTTCACCGCGATGCGGTCGAGGCGGGCTTCAAGCTTTAGCCCGGCTAAACATAGTGCGGCATCGAATCCCGGAAATAACGTAACGTCGATTCAATCGTCTCACGGAGCGATCGCTTCGGCGTCCAGCCTAACTCCGTCCGGATCTTCGAGAAGTCGCCGTAGTAATCGCCAATATCGATCGCGCGCCGGTCCGCCGGGAAATCGCGAATCTCGTACTCGCCCGAGCCGTTGACCTCCACCATCAGCTTCGCCACGCTGACGAGATCGATGACTTCGCTTCCCCGAGATTATAAACCTGCCCATTCGTGGACGGACTGGCGGCCGCCACGCAGAAAAGCGTCGACCGCATCCTCGACATCGGTGAAGTCGCGCAGTTGTTTTCCACCCCAGACCGAGATCGGCTGGCCTTCCAGAATTTGCCGCACCCAAAGGCCCACGAAAGTTTGCCGCGCGTCCTTGATCCGCATCCGCGGCCCGATCGTGTTGGTCAGGCGCAAGGCCGTGGCGGGGATGCCGTAAACGTCGTTGTAGAGCAGGTGATATTTCTCGCCCGCCATTTTGTTGATGCCGTTCACGTCGACCGGATTGAGCGGGTGCGATTCACCGACGGGAAGATGATCGGGCCGGCCGTAAATCTGCCGGGTGCTGGCGAAGACGATTTTGATTCCGGGATTGTGCGCCCGGCAGGTCTCGAGGATGGAGAGCTGCGCCTGGCAATTGATCTCCAGGTCAGGCATGGGATTCAGCATTGAATCGAGATGGCTGGTTTGGCCGGCGAGGTTAAAGAGATAAGTCTTTTCCCTGGACGAGAGAACGCAGGCTGTGGGTATCGCGGACGTCGGAGATGTTCACCTGGAGCTGGTCTGCGATCCCCTGGACGTTGTAGCGATTGCCGCCGTAATCCGGGAGCAGGCTATCCACTACGGTGATCTCCGCGCCGAGGCGATTGAGCCGCCGCGCCAGATTCGAGCCGATGAAGCCGAGGCCGCCGGTGATCAACACCCTGGCGCCCTGAAACTGCTTTTCCATGGCGGCTAAATCTTCCATGCGTTACAGGCGGCGATCACAGTATCGACTTCCTGCTCGGTCAGGAAAGGGTGGATTGGCAGGGAAAGTTCGTCAGAGGCAAAGCGGCGGGCGTTGACGGGGTCCGCCGCGCTTGTCCAAGTGCCTTTCGCCAGCGCTGCCTGATCGCAAATGAGCCGGGGATAATGAACGCTGGTCATCACGCCGCTGCTTTTCAGATGCGATTGAAGCTGATCTCGCGATCCGTCGGCGGCGAGAATCGGGAACAAATGCCAGGCCGGTATCATGTCCGGGCCGGGAGCAGGCAAATGAATGGAAGGATGGTGTATCTCGGCCAGATACTTCGCGGCAGTCCTTCGCCGCATCGCTGTCCAGTCGGCTAAGTGCGGCAGGAAAGCGTCGCGCATTATCGCGGCGTGCAGTTCATCGAGCCGGCTATTCAGGCCGAGCCGCGAATGAAGGTAGTGCTCTGTCTGACCGTAATTTCTCAGCGTCCTGGCTTTCGCCGCCAGCGCCGGATCGTTGGTCAGCAGCGCGCCGGCGTCTCCGAGCGCGCCAAGATTTTTGGTGGGATAAAAACTCGTGGCCGCGACCTGCCCCACGGTTCCAGTTTGGAGCCCCGCGGAAGAGGCGCCGATGCTTTGGGCGCAATCCTCCACCACCTGCAACCGGAAGTCACTCTTCAACCGGGCCAATTCTTCCATCGGCAAGGCGAATCCATAAAGGTGGACCGGAACCAGGAACCGAATCGACTTATCCTTCTGCAGGGCCTGGCGACATTGGTCGAGGTCGATACAGCCGAGGTCATCCACATCGACAAACACTGGCGCCCCTCCCGCGCGAACGATGGCGAGAGTCGTGGCGAAGGCGGAGAGCGGGCGTCGTTAGAACTCTCTCGCCCGGCTGGAGATCGAGACAGCGGAGACCGATCTCGAGCGCATCCAGCCCGTTGCCGGTTCCCACGGCCTGCGAAACGCCCCACGCCTCCGCGAGCGCTTTCTCAAAAGCGTCGACCTCTTCGCCCAGAATATACCAGCCGCTCCGGCCGACTCGGCCGACGGCGCCAAGCACCGACTCTTCCACGACCTCCCACTGCTGCTTGAAATCGTTTTGAAGAATCATCCGCCGTGCTCGCTTACGGGACGATGTATCCGGTCACGAACAACGCAGTGTCAATCCATAATCCCGGAAAGGGCGCCGAGCACCGCGCGGCCCCTGGCGTTTTTGCGGTTGGCAATTGGCCCTGCCTCTGTTCAATGCACCCAGCGCCATGAAGAATCTTTGGGACGCAGCCGAGGCGGGCAAATGCAGATCCGATCTGGAACTGCGCGTCTATAGCTCGCGCCTGCTCGGGCGCGACGACACGCTCGTGCTCCATGGCGGCGGCAACACTTCGGTGAAGGTGCGCGAGCGGAATGCCGTCGGCGAGGAGGAGGAAATTCTTTACGTCAAAGGCAGCGGCTGGGACTTGGAAACCATCGAGGTGAATGGGTTCGCGCCGGTGCGGATGGCGCATTTGTTAAAGCTGGCCGAGCTCGAGGCGTTGTCGGATCCGCAGATGGTGAATGAGCTGGCGACGCAGGTCACACGCGCGGGCGCGCCGGCGCCGTCCGTCGAAACGATTTTGCATGCGGTCATCCCGCACAAGTTTGTCGATCACACGCATGCGGACGCGTTGCTCGCGATCACTAACACGGACGACGGCGAAGCGCGCATCCGGGAAATCTACGGCGACGAAGTGGTGGTGGTGCCCTACGTGATGCCAGGATTCGAGCTGGCGAAGGTATGCGCGCGGAAATTCAAGGAGGAAGCGAAACCTTCGACGATCGGGATCGTCTTGCTCAAGCACGGCCTTTTCTCCTTCGGTGCGACCGCGGAAGAGTCGTATGGCCGCATGATTTCGTTAGTGGAGCGGGCAGAGAAGTATTTGAAGGAACGGGGCGCGTGGGAGCTTCCGGAAATAGGTCCTATAGGTCCTATGGGGCCTATGCGTGCGCAAGCTGGCTGCCCTTCGCGCGCAGATAGCCGCAGACGCGCCGGCTTCCCGCTGGTGCTCTCTACCGCCTCCGATCCGAAATCCCTCGCCTTCGCCCGCGCACCGCAACGTGCGCGAAATCTCCCAACGAGGCCCCGCCACGCCCGATCACATTCTGCGCACCAAACGCCTTCCGATGCTCGGCCGCGACGTGAATGCCTACGCCTCGACCTATCGCGAATACTTCACGCGCAACGCGCCCCGCGCCAAGGAAGAGAAGACCATGCTCGATCCCGCGCCGCGGGTCATTCTCGATCCGGAGTTTGGCATGGCGACGGCCGGGCGTTCGGCGAAGGAAGCGGCCATCGCGCGCGACCTTTATTCCCACACCATGGACGTGATCGCGCGAGCCGAAGCGCTCGGTGGCTATCGCGCCTTGTCGGAAGAGGAATTATTCGAGTTCGAATACTGGGACCTTGAGCAGGCGAAGTTGCGCCGCGCCGGTGCGCCGCCTGTTTTCGCGGGCGAAATTGCCTGGGTCACGGGCGCGGCCTCGGGAATTGGAAAGGCTTGCGTCGAGGCCCTGCTGAGACGGGGCGCGGCGGTCGTCGGTCTCGATGTTGATTCCAAGGTTAAAGACGTTGCCACGCCACCTGCCTACCTTGGTTTGGACTGCGACCTCACTTCCGCGGAAGCAATCGGCGCCGCCTTGGAAGCGGGCGTTCGAGCCTATCGGCGGAATGGACATGCTGATCCTCAACGCCGGCGTCTTTCCGGCAGGCGCGCCGATCGAGTCGCTCGAAAGCTCGGAATGGCGCCGCGTCTTCGAGGTGAACGTCGATGCGAATCTGACCTTGCTGCGCGAATGCCATCCGCTGCTAAAGCTGGCCCCGCGCGGCGGGCGCGTAGTCGTCATGGGATCGAAGAATGTGGCGGCCCCGGGCCCGGGAGCGGCCGCTTATTCCGCGTCGAAAGCGGCGCTCACGCAACTCGCGCGCGTGGCCGCTTTGGAATGGGGCAGCGCCGGCATTCGCGTCAACACGCTCCATCCGAATGCTGTTTTCGACACCGGCATCTGGACCGACGAAGTGCTCAAAGCACGCGCCAAAAGTTACGGTTTGTCGGTTGACGAATATAAGCGGAACAACGTCCTCGGCACTGAAGTGCGCAGCCGCGACGTCGCCGAGCTCGCCGCGGAAATGTGCGGACCGATCTTTGCCAAAACCACCGGCGCGCAGATCCCGATCGATGGCGGGAACGAGAGGGTGATCTGAGAAAGCTGAAACGCTGACAAAGCTGAAACGCTGAAATTGCGGAGGGTCGCTGAATTTCAGCTTTTCAGCGTTTCAGCTTTTCAGCTTTTGAAGAAAACGTCTCTTCCAGCTCGGTCGACAGCCAATGGTAAACCGGCAGGTGCAGCTCCTGGATTTCCGCCACGTTATCGGACGGCACCTTGATGGCGATATCGGCCAGCGGCGCAAGGTCTCCCCCGCTCTGGCCCGTCAGCACAATTGATTTCAGGCCGAACGCCTTCGCGACGAGGACGGCGTTTGAGACATTCTTCGACTTTCCGGAAGTGCTGATGGCGAGGAGGACATCTCCGGCGCGCCCGAGCCCATAAACCTGCTGGGCGAAAATCATTTCGTAATCGAGATCGTTGGCGATCGCCGTGATGAGCGAGACCTGGGACGGCAGCGAAATGGCCGCCAGCGTCCCTTGCAGCCGGCTGGCCATCGCCTGGCCGGCTGGCCCCGCGATCTGTTCGAGCTGCGTCGCATGAACAGCGGGAATCGGGCGGCGTTTCAGGAAACCTTTCATCAATTCCGCCACCATATGCTCGCTGTCCGCCGCGCTTCCTCCATTGCCGCAGACCAGAAGCTTGTTGCCGTTTTGGTAGGCCGCGACCAAAAGGTCGAACGCAGCCGCCAGCTCCCTTTCGCAGGCTCGCAGGACGGGATATCGCTCCAGGAGCGAAGAAACGCGCGCACTCATCTGACGCGCGCTTATTTCTGCGCGTCGCCTCCCGGCCCGCGAATAATCCAGCGCAGCACCACCGACAACAACGACAGGGCGATGATCACTTCCGCCCAGAAGAAGGCGAGGAAATCGCTCAACGTCCCGATGGGCGGCGTTCCCGGCTGGCTATTGCGCAGCGCCGGGAAAGCAAAGAGAAGCGCGCCCAGGAACGAGAACATCGAGATCTCGATTTTGCGCTGGCCGGAGTGGACGCGGAAAACGAGAAGGATCACGCCGATCGCCAGCGACCACATGGCGATCATGATAAAGATCGAAAAGAAACGGGCCGTGGACGCGCGCTCGAGGCTGATGTCGATGACCGCCTGATCGGGCTTGTTGTGCTCCTCGTCGTACTCGGCCTCGATGCGCAGGCCGGCGACCGAACCGCGCAGCTCCACCGCCATCGGCACCGGTTCTGTTCCTGCGCCTGTGCCGGCCGGCTGGAAGAAAAACGCCAGCTCGGCGCTGTGCTCGTCGAAGGGATAATCCATCGGCTCGCCTTCGTAGATTTCTACGACGGCTTCGACGGGGCTCATACGTTTCCCTTTCTTGAATTCGTGCATGTTCTTGCCGGTCGCACTGGCGACGTAAAGCTCGAGGTCGCGCGCGAGGGTGGCGCCATCGGGGGAGAGGAGGTTCCCGTGCGGTTTGAACTCGAGGCGCACCATCACGTCACCCTTGATCGGATCGGCCGTAACGATGCGGCCGAAGACGTCGATCCGGTTCTCGCCCGCCTTTTCGTGTCCGGCTCCAGCCAGGCGGCGCGGTTTTCCCCTTCACTTTGGTAGGTGTAAAGGACAAAGACGTAAGCCGCCGCCAGGACGGCCAACAGGATCAAGCCAACGAGTTTAGCCTTATTTGATTTCGCAGGTTCTGCCATGGTTTCGCTCCTCCGGTTTAGTGGCCAAAATGCTGGCGACCGGCGCGAAGTCTGACAAGCGTTTCTTTCCGCTCTGCGTTTCGGCTTGACGCTCTTCCCTCGCGCTCAACACTTGAGGCATGCAAATTCACATTGCCCGCGATGGTAAGCAGCTCGGACCTTTTTCGCTGGAAGAAATCAACCGGCAGCTCGCCGCCGGCACGCTGAGCCTTTCGGACAACGCCTGGTACGAAGGCGCGTCCGGCTGGGCGCCGCTCTCCTCGGTTCCGGGCGTAAACACCGGCGCGGCCAGCAGCAGCGGGACGACGCCACCCGCGGCGACTCCGAGTCCCGCCGCCACCACCGCTGTTGCCCCCGCCAGCGGTCCGGTGGTTCCGACTACCATTGTGGTCGCGGCGCCGACTGAGCCGCTCGCCATCTGGTCGCTCGTCCTGAGTCTCGTGGGATTGCTCGGCTTTTGTTGCGGCGGTCCGGTTCTCGGAATTGCCGGCGTGATTTGCGGACACCTCGGTTTGTCGAAGATCAACGCCAATCCCCAGCTGCAAGGACGCGGTTTGGCGATGGCCGGTTTGATTATCGGTTATTTCGCCGTCGTTTCGTGGGCGCTTTATCTTCTCTTCTTCGGCGGTCTCGCCGCCTTGACCAGTATGATGGAAGCCGCCGGTAAGTAAGCGCGTTCAAATAATTTGGTAATTGCGTTGACACATCCGACGCAGAACTTCGTAATCAGGAAAAATATGAAGAGACTTCTTTTCGGGCTCCTGTTCCTTTTCACTGCCGCAACCTTGTTAGCGCAAGAGACCACGCCGGCTGAACTCAGCGAGGCTGCCGCCGCCGGCATCTTTGGCGGTCTTTGCATCTTCCAGCTGATCATGATCGCGATCTGGCTTTTCGTCGCGATCTGGATCATGCGCGATGCCAAGAAGCGCAATTCACCAAACGCCACGCTGGTGACGGTGCTCGGCTGGCTCGTCTGGCCGATTGGCTTGATCGTGCATCTGGTCACTCGCCCGAAGACGATCCCCGGCAATCCGAATCCGTAGAGGACGACTCGTTCGCGAATCTTTATCGCCGCGGCCGCTCCAGGCGGCTGCGGCGATCTCGCGTACGGCCGCGCAGACGGCTGGGCCGCTTCTGCTAATTGCGTTGACACCCGCGCGCCCGGCGCGAACCATTCCGCCATGAAGCGATTCATCTTCGCCCTTCCGATCTTTTTCGCCGCCGCGAATCTCCTGGCGCAATACAGCACGCCCTCCGCCACCCCGAGTTACTCCCCGAGCGCGGAAGAAGCCGCCGCCGCCGCGGCCGCCGCCACCGGCCTGGCCGGGCTCGGCTTTGTCTGCTGCTTTTTGTATGCCCTGTTGATCCTCGTCGCGGTCGGCGGCTGGATCTTCACCGGCATTTGGGTGATGAAGGATGCGAAGGCGCGCAACTCGGAGAACGCCCAGTTGGTCACGATCCTCGCCTGGATTCCGTTTACCTGGTGGCTCGGGCTCATCATTCACATTGTCACCCGCCCGAAAGGCAACCTGGTTCCATGTCCACACTGCCAGAAGAAACGCCTGGAAGGCCTCGCGACCTGTCCGCATTGCGGCCAGCCGTAAAGAAACGCCGCGTCTGGCTGCGCGTCGCTGCCGTGGTGCTGGCCATCGCCGCCCTTTGCGATTGGCTGCGGCCGCCGAGCAGGCAGGTCTCTGTGGTTCTCTATAATAACGTGGTCATCAAAGGCTACCGCCTGCTGCTTCAGCCCTGGGGCAAGTACATCGTGAGCTGCCGATTCCATCCCACCTGCTCGGTTTATTCGGAGCAGGCGATGGAGAAACATGGATTTCCCAAAGGCGTCTGGCTGACCACGTCGCGGCTTTTTCGTTGCATGCCGTGGGTGAAGTTTGGAACCCCGAGACCATCCGTAGGAATTCGAAACCGCCGAACGCGAAGGAAGATTTGACCGCGGATGACGCGGATTAAACGGATGAAGAGTCGGCTCGCCCCTTCCTTTTTCCCATCCGTGTCATCCGCGGAATCCGCGGTCAAACTTCGCTTCGCGATTCGGATTTCGAAATTCGGATTTCGACGTTTTCAACCTGACACAACTTTGCTGCAAAGGTAGAAGCACGGCATGAACTTGAAGCTCTCCCACTCGCTTCTCGCCGCCGCCTTCCTGGCGTTGCTCGCCTCTCCCTTGCTCCAGGCGAAGAAGGTGGAATTTCCGGTAGACGATCCCGCCTTCACCTTCACGATGCCCGACGACTGGACAACCGAGACAGGTAAAGACGGCCGCATCTACTGCACCGCGCCGGATGGATTCAAAATCGGGATCATCGCCTCGCCCGCCCTCTCGGATGCGGACGACGCGAAGAAGTTGCTGCCGACAGTGCTCAAAGGGATGGGCGACGCGATGAAATGCGAGAACTACAAGACGGAAGAGGTGAAAACGGGCGAGATGGGCAAGCTGTGGCTGGCTTCGCTGCACGGGCAATGTAAATCCGAGGGCATCGAGATGGTGTTGAACGCGGTCGTTTTTTCGCTCGAGGCCGGGAAGTATTTCACCATTGTTGGGGCCGCGCCGGAAAAGGTGGACAAGGCGCACAACAAGGAGATGAGCGAGCTCATCCAGTCCATCACCGCCGTCGAATAAGACGACTCGACCGCGGATTACGCGGATTGACGCGGATAATTAGAAAGTAGTCGTTGCCTGCCCTCCTTCCCATCCGCGTTATCCGTGTAATCCGCGGTCCAATTTCTCCGTTCGGCAAGCAGATGCGACTTCGTATGATCCGCAGTTGAAATTCTGGCATTGACCTTTGCCCCGCCGATTCGTTAGCCTGCCAAGGCAGTCGGTAATTCTCACCCGCCCTGACCCAAAAATGGCTGAACCATTTCTTTCCGAAATCCGGATCATGAGCTTCAATTTCCCGCCGAAAGGCTGGGCGTTCTGTAACGGGCAGTTCCTCCCGATCAACCAAAACCAGGCGCTCTTCGCGCTCCTCGGCACGACGTACGGCGGCAATGGGCAAACCACTTTCGCCTTGCCTGATCTTCGCGGACAGGGTGCCGATTCACATGGGCGAAGGCCACACCCTTGGCGAACGGGGCGGCGAGTCGGCCCACACGCTGTCGATTGCGGAGCTGCCGACGCACGCGCATATCGCTCAAGTCCGGACGGTGAACGCTACGACCGGTAATCCGACCGACAATTTCCTCGCCGGCGTGGCGACTTTCGCCTACCGAAACACCCCTTCGAACCTTACTACGCTGCACCCGGCATCATTGACAAACGTTGGCGGGAGCCAGGCGCACTTAAATATGCAGCCTTTTCTGGTCCTGAGTTTTTGCATCGCGCTCCAGGGAATCTTCCCGTCGCGAAACTAGAAGCAAAGTCATGGCGCAACCTTACGTCGGCGAAATCAGGATGTTCGCGGGGAACTTTGCTCCCGCCGGCTGGATGTTTTGCGAAGGCCAACTCCTGCCTATTTCCGAGAATGAAACCCTGTTTCAGCTGATCGGCACCACGTATGGCGGCGATGGACAAGAAACATTTGCGCTGCCCGATTTGCGCGGTCGCATCCCCATTCATCATCAGGGCACTGGCTCTAATCTCTCTGATACAGGCGGCGCCGAAGAAATCACTCTTACCACTCAGCAGATTCCGGTACATAATCACGCGCTGGTTGCTTCGGGTGATCCGGCAGATCAGATCAGCGGCGCGAATGGGGTCTTGGCTACGCCGCCCACGCTGAGCACGTATTACACGGCAGCTCCTGATACGTCGCTGAATGGCAGCGTCGCGACGCCGGTGGGTGGTAGCCAGCCCCACACGAACTTCCAGCCCTACCTGTGCGTTGATTTCATCATTTCGCTTTTCGGGATTTTCCCATCGCAGACCTAACGAGATAAGTCATGGCCGATCCATTTGTAGCTGAAATCCGAATCTTCCCGTTCAACTTCGCGCCTACGGGCTGGGCGTTTTGTGATGGCCAGCTCTTGCCGCTGTCTCAAAACACGGCCCTCTTTTCTCTCCTCGGCACCACCTACGGCGGCGATGGCAAATCGAATTTCGCTCTGCCCAATATGCAGGGAAATGCGCCGATGCATCCGGGACAGGGGCCAGGTCTTTCGTTGCACGACCTTGGAGAAATAGGCGGCTCGGAAACGGTGAGCTTGCTTGAAAGCGAGATGCCTATTCATACCCATTTCATACAGGCTTACACGGGCGACCCGGCAGACAATCGGAACCCAGCGCCGACCAAGAGCCTTGGCGCTCCATCCCCGGGTTTGCTTTACGATACGACGACGACGCCGCTGCAGATTATGGCGCCGCAAGCGATTGCCCCGGCCGGCGGCGACCAGCCGCACAATAACATGCAGCCGTACCTGACGCTGAACTTCTGCATAGCGCTCCAGGGAGTGTTTCCGCCGCGAGGATAGGGAAGAAAGTCGGAACGCGGACCGCGGAAGTCGGAATCTCGAGGCGGCGGCCGAATCTGATCTGAACCGCGGATTGCGCGGATGCCGCGGATGCAAGATTCTTAATATCCGTGCTGTCCGCGTAATCCGCGGTTTGTCATTCTTTGGCTTCGCTCATGATTACGTTGCGTCCGATCACGCCTGAGGACGATGCGTTTCTGGCTGGGCTCTATGCAAGCACCCGCGTGGAGGAACTGGCTGTGACCGGTTGGAGCGCCGAAGAGACGGCCGCTTTCTGCCGAAAACAATTCGATGCGCAATCGACGCATTACCGGGAGAATTATCCCGGGGCTTCCTTGCGGGTCATCGAGAGTGAAGGCGTGCCGGTCGGGCGATTGTATGTGGCGCGTTGGGAAGAAGAGATCCGCATCATGGACATCGCGCTGTTGCCGGCAAACCGCGGCTCGGGAATCGGCACGCAGCTTTTGCGCGAGCTTCAGGAGGAAGCGCGCGCGGCCGGCAAATCGCTCACGATTCACGTCGAGCGCTTCAATCGCGCGCTCGGCTTATATCAGCGGCTTAGGTTCCGGGAGATCGAGGATAAGGGAGTATATCTCCTCATGGAATGGGGAAAGTGACGTGTGACGTGTGACATGTGACGAGAGAAGACGGGACCGATCTGCGGTTCTTCAACACGTCACATGTCACTTGGTCACACGTCACTTTCTTCAATTAAACACTGCTTCGAAGCTGCTGCCGGTTTGGTCTGCCCCGACCTGGACGAGGAAAATTTCCATCTCGCCGAGTGTGGCGTTGCGCATCTGGTAGGTCTGCTGCGGCAAGCGCAGCCCGGCCCGTCCGAGAAAGGTGAGCGCAAAAGGGTCTCGTAAAGATTCGGGGCGCTTCCCGAGGGGACGCACTTCCGAAAGCTGCAGGAAGAGGGCGCCATCGGACAGGACGATTGCAAAATCCTGGTTCAGGCAGGCGGCGAATTGTTCGCAGCGGACGGTGGCGAGATCGAGCATGGGAAGGAAAGTGACGTGTGACGTGTGACGTGTGACGAGTAAAGGCAATTTCCGGAGAGTGACATGTGACGAGCCCGGCGGCCAGAGATTCTCGCTGCGAAACTCTTTCCCTCAAACACGTCACACGTCACACGTCACTGGTTCCGTCCCCCAGCCCCCTTTTTGCTAACAAAACAGTCTTGACTCCGACCGCCGAAGTATGGTCGAACTAACACCCGGGCTGGCGGTTGGGTTTCCGCTTTTCTAAATGTATTCCAATCGTCGTTCTTTTCTCCGCCTCGGGTCTGTGCTGGTCTGCGGCAGTCTCCTGCGTCCCCAGTCGCTTTTTGCTCTCAGCGAAAGGACGCCGCGGCGTGCTTTCTTTCGACGCGACGGAGCTGAAGCTCCTCGATTTCGTCTCGACCTACAGCTCCACCGTTCGCCTGACCGGGCGCGTCCGTGCTGGGCCATTTCCAACCTGAAAGCGGCTGCGGCCTGCGGGTGCTCGCGGAAGTGACCGATTATCTTGCACTCGGCAACGCCCTTTTGCGCGCCCCGTTCAAAAGCTTTTACGCCAAGGCGAATGGGATTTCGCTGGTGGCCCAGGGCTGCGGCCACGTGATCGAGAATCTTTCGCGCGGTCGAGTTCGCTGCGCGCCTGGCGGCCTTGAGCGGCAAGGAGAATGTGGTCTTTGCCCACGATGCGCTCAGCTACGATCCGATCGCGAAACAATTGGATGATCCTCTGGGCAGCCTGGAAACGCGTGAGCTGAAGCTGATCAATCCACCGAAAAAGACGCCGGAAGCGCTGGAGGTGGCGATGCGCGGGACAGGTGATGCGCGCGCCGCGGCGGTGCCGGAGGGAGAAAGTTTTGCGAAATGGAAGGCGCAGTTGGTGAAATCGCAGGTGCACGCCAAAGCGGCGTATCCGATCGCGGCCGCCTTCGTGAGACAACTGCCCGCGTTCGCGGCCCTGGCCGGCACGGAGGATGTGAAAAGCGCGCTGGCGACGCCGTTGATTTCGAGCGCGATCAAACCCGCTCTCGGGATGAGCGCGAGAAGCGCGATTGGCGAGTTCGACCGGGTCCGGGAGATTTTCGGCCAGTCGTATTCCGACGGCGCGGTCTGGCTCTATGTCGTGCTGGGCAAGCAGGTAAAGAAGGACACGCGCGGCTGGATCGACGCGGCGCTCCTGGAAGATGTCCACTGGCGCGACGCTTTTGATACCGCCTCGAAGATCGAGACCGCCTTCCAATCTCCCGAGCTCAAATCCCGCGCCTGAGATGTTACTTTTCTGCCACATTAATCTCCTCGACACGCTTCCGCGTTTCCTTTAAAAACTGCGCTGACCGAGCCCAAACCCTGCTTTAGAGCCCGCGCTTTGAATCCACCCACTAATCCCCAGATTGTTCGCCGTTGGATCGCCAGTTCTCTGATCGCCACGGCACTACTTTTTGTCAGCGCGGGCTCGGCCTTCGCCGCAGTCACGGCGAGCATGGTCGATGCGTTTCCGAACCATTCCAACGGCGGCTTTGCCTTGCAGGGCGATGTCATTACTTACACCGTCTCGATCGGGGCTACGGGCGCGCCGGCCACGACCGTATCGTTCAATCCCAATAGTCCCACCAATCCCACGCCGATGTTCACAACCGACGTGCCGGGCTCGCTCGCGGCATCGGCGGTTGCAGTTGACGATACCTACCCGCAGACGGTAATCGGCAACGTTTCGATCAACTCGGCCAACACTCCCTACAGCGTCGTCACGAATGATTTCGTCGGGATCAATCCCACTTCCACCATTTCGGCTTTTGACGCGACAACGGTAAACGGAGGAACCGTGACCATGGTGACCTCGGGCGCGAACATCGGCCAGTTCACCTATAACCCCGCGCCCGGCTTTACGGGGACCGACACTTTCACCTATACGCTGAGCGACAACCCTGCTGCGACATCTGCGGCCTCTAATCGCACCGCGACGGTTTCGATTCCGGTCAGCGGCATGGTTTGGTTCATTAACAACGGTGCGGCGGCTTGCACGACCGTCGCTGCCGGTTGCGGACGTCTCTCGAATCCATTTAGCACGTTGGCGGCGTTCGAGGCCGCCAATGGCGACGCTGACGTGCCTGCATCAGACATTTTCAACCCCGCCGCCGGCGACAACATCTTCATTTATGAAAGCGGGACAGCCTACACGGGCCCGGTGACTTTGCTGAACGGCCAAACACTGATCGGGCAGGACGCGACCGTTTCCCTCTCGACCATTACGGGGCTGAACCCGCCGAGCGGGAGCGCACCATTCCCCGCGATGAACAGCGGCAACGGCACCATCACGAAGATCACTAGCGCGACTAACGCCGTTGCCCTGACTAACGGCGCAGTGAGCAATCTGATTCGCGGGCTCACGATTGGCAGCACCACAAACAGCGGCATCAGCGGCACAAATTTCGGAACGCTGACCCTGGCGGATCTTAGTATAAACGATACTCCTAACCGGACGGGCCAGGCGCTTAATCTGACCACCGGCACGGTCAACGGAACGATCAACAACCTCACGTCGACTCTAAGCACGAACGCGGTGGCCCTGACGACCGTGGGTGGGAACCTGACGATTAATGCTGGCGCCATCAGCGGCGCGACCGGCAGCGATTTCTTGATCAACGGTGGCAATGCAACGGTCTCGTATGCTGGCACGATCACCAACGCGGCCGGGCGCTCGGTGGATGTTCAGAACAAGACCGGCGGGACTATTACGTTTAGCGGCCTCATTACCGATACGGCCGGTAGCACCGGGATTTTCCTCGATAACAATGACCAGGGCGGCGGCTTTGGCACGGTGACATTTACGGGTGGATTGTCCCTCACCACGACGACCAACGCAGCCTTTACGGCGACCAACGGCGGCATCGTCAATGCCACTCAAGACAACAGCTCGATTCTCAACACTATTACGACGACGTCAGGCAGAGCGCTTAATGTCTCCAACACTACGATCGGGGCGAGCGGCCTGACCTTCCGGAGCATCTCCGCAAACGGGGGCACGAACGGAATCCTGTTGAGCAACACCTCCGGAAATTTCAGCGTCATCGGAGACGACAGCGGCTTCGCGAATGGCACGGGCGGAACGATTCAGGGCATCACCGGCGGGGTCATCGGCAATGCGCCGGTCTACATGCAGACGGTCAATGGCACGATGACGCTGAAGTCGATGAACATGTCCATAACGATCACCGCCTATTCCGGCATGCATGTGGATAACAATGCAGGCGGCACGGCCACCGTGAATGTTACGGGCTGCACTTTCACCGGTGTCGGCCCTGGAAACAGCGCTCAGCAGAAAGCCCTGCTGCAATTCGAAGCCGGAGGCAGCGCGAACCTGACGCCAAACGTCCAGAACTCGTTTTTCTATAACAATCGCACCTACGGCATGGTTGCCTCGGCGGCCGGCACTTCGGTCATGAATGTCACCTTGAATCAGTCGGGCTTTGGCACTCCCACAAATACCGGCGCGCCAGTTAATAACCCGGGTCATCCCTCAGGCGCCATCACCAATGCGCCGCCATTTTCTCTTCTGATCCAAAACGGCAGCAGTGCAGTGGTCGACTACAACGTGACCAACAACACCTTCTGGGGCGCGCGCGGCTTGGATGGTGCGATTTACGTGGTGACGATCAGTGGCGCCACACTGAATGCCGGGGCGCGCCTGGAAGGATTCATTACTAACAACAAGATCGGGAAATCCGGGGTGGTGGGCTCGGGTTGTTCCACTGGTTGCGCCGGTATTGGCCTACTGCCGGGAACGAATGGCACGTTCAACGCCTCGGTTAGCGGCAATGAGATTCGGCAGGTCAATGCCGATGGGATCCGGGTGGATAACACCGTATCGCCCTCGACTGCCATGATCATTGCCAACATCAGCGGTAACACTTTGGCGGAGCCTGACACGACCGGCGCGCCCCTCTTCCAGCGCGGCATTGCCTATAACCTGGGTAACAGTGGCGGGGCGGCGACGAACGGCTGTTTGCAAGTGGCGAGCAACAACATCACCGGGTCATGGACGCCGGGCCGATTCATTCGCGTCAACGCGACCAACACAGCCGGGGTTTTGACCATGCCCGGTCTCACCCCGACCACCGGGGCTACCCAAGCCCAGGTGGAAACATTTATCGCGGGGCAAAATCCCCCGCTCACTACGGCCGAGGTTGAAGCGGTGCTCGGCACGATCAACGGAGGTTCGCCTTGTGCCGCGCCTCTCCTCCTCGCCGAGGGTGGCGTCGAAGCGGCAACCCCGATCACGACATTTGAGGCAAGCTCCGCGCTTTCCGGAACCGATGCGGCAGACAATGCGGGTCTCGAGAGACCTTCCGCCCCAGCGGTCGGCAATACCGTCTCAAGTTCACTTAGCCAGAAGCAGCTCGACTCCATCGTCGCGGCCGCCATTGAGCACTGGTCCAACTCCGGTCTGACGGAGGAGCAGATCGCAACCTTGCGCGGTCTGAAATTTGAGGTCGCCGATCTTCCCGGGCTTTATCTCGGTGAAGCCAATCGCAATCGCATCCGGGTGGACGACAATGCCGGCGGGAATGGCTGGTTCGTGCAGGCCGACGCGGAGAGCGACACGCTCTTCAGCGAGGGAACTTCTTTGACGCGCCGCTACACCGACGCAGCGAGTGCTCCGGCCGGCCGCATCGACCTGCTGACCACGATCCTGCACGAGATGGGTCACGCCCTGGGCCTGAACGATTCCTATCTCGAACAAGATCGCGACAGTGTGATGTACGGCTTCCTCACCAAGGGTGAACGCCGTCTGCCGAAGAAGGACCAGGCGAAAGGCGCGACCCCGCGCACGGACGGTGAAATGCATTTCCTCTCTGCGCCGGTTGCGATCCCGACCCTCCCCCCAGGCAAGACTGTCGTCATAACCTACCAGGTCCAAATCAACAATCCTGTCCCGGCCGGCACCACCCAGATTGTCAGCCAGGGAACAGTGACTGCCGATGGCGGCATCAACGTTCTGACCGATGATCCGGCTGCAGGTGGCGGCTCCGATCCAACGACTACGCCGCTCGCTGTTCCTCCCACTTCATTCAGTGCGGGTGGTCCCCCGCCGAGTGAAGCGACGGAAGGATTTGCCTATGCCGGTTACACGTTCGTCGCGAATGGAAATCCGGCGCCCACCTACGCGTTAGCGCCTGGCTCGAACCCGCTTCCAGCCGGAATCACGATTGCGGCCAATGGCCAATTGGCCGGAACGCCGAGCGCCGGCAGCGCGGGAACTTATGCGGGGATTGTCATCCGCGCGTCCAACGTGGCCGGGTTCCTCGACACGGCTCCGTTCACGATCGCGATCGCGCCGCCGATCACGTTCGATACCACTTCGCCCTTGGCTCCGTGGACCAAGGATCATCCGGGTTATAGCCAGACGATCATGACGAGCGGCGGCACGGGAGCCAAAACCTACTCTGTCACTGCCGGTGCTCTGCCAAACGGGTTGAGTGTCGATACGAACACTGGCGCCATCACCGGGACGCCGACGGTTGCGGCCGTCTTCAACTTTACGGTCACCGCGACCGATTCGCTTGGGGCCACGACAGCGAAGGCCTACGGGATCACGATCAACGCCGCGATCACCGTGACGCCCGCGACGTTGCCACCGGGCCAGGTGGGTGTCGCATATAGCCAGTTTGTTTCAATGTCGGGTGGAACTGGAACTGCAACGCCGACCACCTTCAGCTCCACCGGCACCCTGCCGCCTGGGCTCACCCTCAACGGCACCACGGGCGAGATCTCGGGAACCCCGACCACGGCGGGCTCCTATGGCTTCACGATCATCGCGACAGATTCAATCGGGGCTTCCGGTTCGCAGGCCTACACGGTGGTCATCAAGCAAAACACCACGACCACTCTGGTGTCTTCGCAGAATCCGTCGGGCAATGGAGTCCCGGTCACCTTCACGGCAACGGTGGACGAAGTCGGCGCGCCTGCCGGAACGCCGACTGGAACGGTCACCTTCTTCGATGGAGCGAACCCGATCACCTGCACGGAGGGCGGCACGGCCCAGCCGTTGAATGGATCTGCGCAGGCGACCTGCACCACTTCTTCGTTGAGCGTGGCGGGTTCGCCGCATGCGATAACGGCGACCTACAGTGGCGACTCGAACTTTAACGCTTCGACCTCCAACACCATCTCGCAGGGGATCATCAACTGCGCGAACCCCGCAATTGTTACGAAGATCGCCGACACCAACGACGGCGTCTGTGACGCTGACTGCTCGCTGCGCGAAGCGCTGGTTGCGGTCTGCCCTGGCGGAACGATTACGTTCGACACGGCTGGTGTGTTCGCCACAGCGCAGACAATCACGCTCAGTCTGGGCGAACTAGCGGTGCCGAAGAACGTGACCGTTGATGCGCCTGACGCGGCTGGCAATCGCGTGACTGTAACCGGCAACAACGTCAGTCGTGTGTTCAATATCAATTCCGGCATGACGGTGACGCTCAGAGACCTGACCATCGCGGGCGGGTCTAACGCGGGCAACGGTGGCGGTATCTTTAACGACCACGCGGCGCTAACGCTGTTCAATGTCACGGTCAGTGGCAGCACCGCCGGGAACGGTGGCGGCATCTACAGTGACGGCACGACCACCGGCAGCGCCAGTCTGACGATCATCAACAGCACCGTCAGCGGCAACACCAGCACCAATGCGGCCGGCCTGGTGGGTGGTGGCGGCATTTACGCTAGCGGCACATCTGGCTCGTCCACAGTGACGCTGACCAACAGTACGGTGAGCGGTAACTTCGCTAATACTCACAGTGGCGGCATTTACGTCGTTTCGTCAACGACGACCCTGACCAACGTGACGATAACGAATAATCATGCCGACAATGACAACAGTGGGGGCGGCGCAGCCGGAGGACTAGCTCCGAGCACTGGAACGCTGACATTGCACAACACGATCGTCGCTGGAAACTTCCGCGGCAGCGGCACTACGACCCGCGACGACATCAACGGCGCGGTTGACCCGGCCAGCTCAAACAACCTGATCGGTGACGGCACGGGCATGAGCGGCATCACTCACGCCAGCAACGGAAATCAGGTCGGCACTGCGGGCAGCCCGATTGATCCGATGCTAGGCGTGCTCCTCAACAATGGCGGCCCGACTCAAACACATCGGCTCCTTGCAACCAGTAGCGCGATCGATGCCGGCAATAACGCACAGGTAACCGATCCGCCCTTCATCGGCCCTTCATTCACCGACCAGCGCGGCCTCACTCGAATCGTGGATGGAGCGGATGGTGACGCGATCGCCACGGTCGACATCGGCGCGGTCGAAGTGAACTACACGATCGCGGCTGATCCCACAACGACCCCGCAAAGCACGGCCATAGGCGCCGCCTTCGCGACTCCGCTGCAGGCCACAGTTGCGGAGTCCGGCATTCCCATCGCCGGCGTCTCAGTCATCTTTACCGCGCCGGCAAGCGGTGCCAGCGGCACGTTCGCCGGTTCTGGCACGAACACCGAAACCGTCACGAGCAACGGAAGTGGTGTCGCGACCGCGTCGACCTTTACGGCGAACAACACTGCTGGCACCTACACCGTATCAGCGACAGCCACCGGCTATAACGGCCCGGCTGACTTCGCCCTGACCAACACGGCGGGCAACACGACAACGGGTGTTACCTCATCCGTCAATCCATCGGTCTTTGGCCAGAGCGTTACCTTTACCGCAACCGTCGCTGCGACTGCGCCAGCGATGGGTACACCCACCGGGACGGTTCAGTTTGTGATCGACGGTTCTAACTTCGGCTCGCCCGTGACCCTGAGCGGCGGCCAGGCTTCGATCAATACTTCGTCGCTCAATGTCGGCACTCATACCGTCCAAGCCCAGTACAACGGGGATGGGAGCTTCAATACCAGCAACGGTACTCTCACGGGCGGCCAGGTCGTAAACAAGGCCAACACGGCCACGGGCGTCACTTCATCGGCAAATCCGTCGGTCTTCGGTCAAAGTGTCACCTTCACGGCCGCGGTCGGCGCAAGTGCTCCGGGGTCAGGCACGCCTACGGGCACGGTGCAGTTTGTCGTGGATGGTTCGAATGTTGGCGGCCCGATATCACTAAGCGGCGGCATGGCTGCGTTCACCACTTCCTCGCTTGGCGTTGGCCCTCACACGATCACCGCTACTTACAATGGAGACCTCAACTTCAACACCAGTAACGGGTCGCTCAGCGGCGGCCAGGTTGTAAACAAGGCTGCGACCACAACCGGTGTGACCTCTTCCGCGAACCCGTCGAACCCAGGGCAGAATGTCACGTTCACGGCCACGATAGGAGTGACCGCGCCGGGCGCCGGAACGCCTACTGGCACGGTGCAGTTCGTGATCGATGGGACGAACGTCGGCGGACCGATCTCGTTAAGCGGCGGTCAGGCGCAGTTCAGCACCTCGACGTTGAGCTCGGGCAATCACTCCGTGAGCGCGCAATACAGCGGTGATTCCAACTTCACCAATAGCAACGGCTCGCTCAGCGGCGGCCAAACCGTCAACAAAGAAGGGACCACCACTGGTGTTGTTTCCAACCAAAACCCATCCGTCTTCGGGCAGAGTGTGACCTTCACGGTGACCGTCGCCGCTAACGCCGGTCCCGGTACACCCACCGGGACGGTTCAGTTTGTGATCGACGGTTCTAACTTCGGCTCGCCCGTGACCCTGAGCGGCGGCCAGGCGTCGATCAATAGCTCGTCGCTCAATGTCGGCACTCATACCGTCCAAGCCCAGTACAGCGGGGATGGGAACTTCAATACCAGCAACGGCACTCTCGCGGGCGGCCAGACGGTGAATAAGGCCAACACGACCACCAGCGTGACTTCTTCGGCCAACCCATCGGCTAGCGGACAGAGCGTCACCTTCACCGCCACGGTCGCGGCGGTCGCGCCTGGGTCGGGCGTACCTACGGGAACTGTTCAATTCGTGATTGATGGCTCCAATGCCGGCGGACCAATCACCTTGAACGGTTCCGGTCAGGCGCAGTTCAGCACTTCATCGTTGACCATCGCCGGCAGTCCGCACAGCGTCACCGCAAACTACAGCGGCGATGCGAACTTCAATCTGAGCAGCGGCTCGCTCTCCGGCGGCCAGACGGTGGTCGCTCCGACGCCAACCCCGACTCCCACTCCAACGCCAACGCCGACGCCGACACCGACCCCAACACCGTCGCCGAGCCCAACGGCCACACCGTCTCCGACTCCATCGCCCACCGCCACCCCGGCCCAGGCCTTGAACATATCGACCCGCCTGCGCGTCGATATCGGCGATAAAGTGATGATTGGCGGGTTCATTATTCGCGGAAACGCCAACAAGCCGGTCCTCATTCGTGGCCTCGGGCCTTCGCTCGTTAACTCAGGCGTGCCCGCCGCGAATGTCCTGGCCGATCCGATGCTGGAGCTGCGCGGGCCGAATGGCGCCTTGATCACCAGTAACGACAACTGGAAAGACAGCCCGCAGAGATCGCAAATCGAAGGAACTTCTTTCGAGCCGACCGATGATCGGGAAGCGGTTATTGTCGCCACCCTGGCACCCGGAGCCTACACCGCGATCCTGAGCGGCGTGAACCAGACCATGGGCGTCGGCCTCGTGGAGACCTACGATACCAATCAGGCGGTCGATTCCGATCTGGCCAATATCAGTACCCGCGGTTTCGTCCAGGTGGCGGATGAGGTCATGATCGGCGGCTTCGTGCTGGGTGGAAATAACAACGCCACCCGAATGGTGGTGCGCGCGCTCGGACCGTCGCTGAGCAGCTTCGGCCTCGCCAATCTGCTGCAGGATCCGACCCTGGAGCTGTATAACGCGAACGGGACGATCATGATCTCGAACGACAACTGGATGGATGATCCGGTATCGGCGGCCAAACTCACGGCCAACGGTCTGGCTCTGCCGAATCCAATGGAGTCGGGCCTCTTTACTGATCTGGCGCCTCCGGGCCAGTTTACGGCCATCGTAGCCGGCAAGAACGGCGGCATTGGTATTGCCTTGGTCGAGATTTACAATCTCAGATAGCTGTTCGTTCCGGCCCGCCTCGGCGGGCCGGCGCGATGCAGCGGCGGCGACAGAAGCATGGAGAGCGGTGAGGTTTATCCATGACGAGCGGGCAGCCATACCAAACACGGCGGCACTTTCTTCGTAACGCCAGCCTCGCCGTAGGCTTCTTCACGGTCCCTGGCCTTTTTGCGGAAGAGCTAATGCGCCAAACGCCCTGGGTCACACAAGGGGCCGCTCTATCCGCAGAAGCTTCCCGCTCGATTCGGACAACGATCTAATCCTGCTCAGGGACTCCGTGACGCCAGCCGTGGGCGAGATCACTCATCTCAGCGGGCGGCTACTTGGTTCGCACGGGGAACCGGTCAGGAATGCGGTCATCGAAATCTGGCAGGTCGATAGCATGTCCACCTATCTCCAGGAACGAAGCCGAAAACCGGCCGGCAGTTTCGATGTGAACTTCCAAGGGTTCGGTCGTTTCGAGACCGGTTCGGCCGGGGAATACTACTTTCGCACGATCAAGCCTGTTGCTTATCCCACCCGGCCTGCGCCCCACATTCATTTCCTGGTTAAAGTGAAGGGACGCGAGCCGTTCGCGACGCAGCTTTACGTGAAAGGACATCCGGGGAATGCGCGTGATCAAATCTATCGCGGCATCGGCGATGCCCGGGCGCAGGAAGCCGTCACAGTCGATTTCGCGCCGGTTAAAGATTCACGGATCGGGGAGCTGGAAGCGCGGTTTAATATCATCCTCGGCTTCACGCCGGCTGATTGAACGCGCGCAGAAAAAGATCGGTCAGCATGACCCCGCGCCAGGCCCTCATCTTTGTCGAAAAGCGTGGAATCGTCCTGGAATCAGCGCGTGGCCCAGTGCCGAGCCTGGCCGAGACGATCGCGGGTGAACCGATTCCGGGAAGCTGGTGGGGGCACCCGAAAGGAGATGCGATCTTCGCCTGTTCGCGGGCCATCCGGCGCTCGAAAGACGTCCTCACTTGCCGGCTCATTAACGGCAAAGTGACTTATGTCCATCGCCGGCTCTGGCCGGCCCTCGTGCGATTGTCCGGAGAACTGAAAGCGGATCGACTCGCCCCGATCAGCGAGATTCACACGGCCGCCGGCAAGCACAGGACCGAGACGGCAGCCTTTTCGAAATGGGTTCCTGCGGACGTAATTGCGAGCGCGGCCAAACTTTCCCCTGACCAAGCGATTGCCTTGCTGGAAAGCGCTGGAATGGCCGAAGTAATCTCTGGTAAATGAGGGAGGCTACCAAAGAAGATATCGCGCTGCTGTTGGCGATGATGAAGGAATTCTACGCCGAGACGGCTACTCCTCTCGATTCTGCGCAGGCGGCCCAGGCCTTCTCGACCTTGCTCCATGACGATCGGCTCGGAAAAATCTGGTTGATTCAGGCCGGCGACCAGGACGTTGGATACGCGGTGGTGACATTCTCCTTCAGCATGGAGTTTGGCGGCCCGAACGCATTCCTGGACGACTTGTTCATTCAAGCGCCGTTTCGCGGCGCTGGGCTCGGCACCGCCGCCTTGCGCGAAATTCGGACTTTTTGTGTTGAGCGTGGCGTGCGCGCCCTGCATCTGGAAACCGGGCCAGACAATGCCGTGGCCCAGGCTCTTTATCGGCGCGCCGGTTTCACGGCCACTGACCGACAGCTTTTGACGCTGGTCCTGGCGGACCAATCCGGCTGAGCACGCCCGGGCTATAATTGGGATCGGAAGGGAAGCATGAGCCATTCAGTGAAACGCTCCCACCAGGAACGATTCTGGAATTCCTGCAGTGTATACTCACGCGATTGCTTCAGGTCTTTTTCGAAGACCGTTTCCATCTCGCGTCCGAACTTCTCGTCGTAAACCACGAGGTCGATCTCTTCGTTGATCTCAGACGATCGAGGATCCAGGTTCGACGAGCCGACCATCGAAAAAATCCCGTCAGCCACCATGGTCTTGGAGTGAATCATCGTCGGTTGATACTCGTAAATCTTCACCCCGCCCTCCAGCAGCCGCCCGTAGGCCGTGCGTCCGGCCGATTCCGTCAGAGGCTGGTCGTTATGCGGACCCGGCAAGAGGAATCGGACATCCACCCCACGCTTTACGGCTTTCACCAGGAGATCGACCTGATCGTCGGAGGGCGTGCAATACGGATTTGTGATCCAGATTCGCTTTTCCGCAGCCGCGAAGGTGGTCGCCTGCAGCAACGGTATCGGCGCGCTTGAAAAGGAGCGCGATTCGACGATTTGCGCTTTTAGATCCCCGACAGAGGGGAGAGTCGGGAACTGGCCGCCCCCGGTGAGCGCTTCGCCGAAAGTCTTTATCCAATGTCCCTGGAAGGCGGACTGCAGTTGGGCAACGACCGGTCCTTCCACCCGGGCGTGGGTGTCGCGCCAATGGTTTTCGTCCTGGGCATGACCGCCCCAGCGGTCGGAAAACGCGACGCCGCCGGTGAAACCCACCGTCCCATCCACGACCATGATCCGCCGGTGCGAGCGGCGATTCGACCGGTCCACTCGCAAGGATTGCACCGGATGATAGTAGGCAAACTTGCAGCCCGCATCAGTCATCATCCGGACATCGGAATTATCCAGGCCCCAACCGGATCCGATTCCATCCAGGAGCACACGCACTTCGATGCCGGCGCGCGCGCGTTCGCAGAGCGCATCGCGAAACTGGTGCCCGACGGCGTCGGATTTCATGATGTAGGCGGCGAAGTTCACGGTCTTTTTCGCCGAGCGAATGGCCTCGAGCATGGCTGGGAAACATTCGTCGCCGTTTTGGAGCAGAGCGACTTTGTTGCCGCTCGCCGGCACCGGATTACTTAGCGCCAGAGCCGAACCGAAAAACTCCGGCGCACTAATCGCAAAGGTATGTTCCAGCTTGTACTCGACGGTCTTTCGCCGGATGAAAAAGAGGCAGAAGATGAGAACAATGCCGATTAGGCAAAGCAAGAGCGAGCTCCACTGCGCGATCGTCAGTTTCCACAGCCGCTGATTGAGCCAGTGCGAGGTTTGTGCGCGTTTTCGGGCCATGATGCGAAGGACGAGACTGATTCGTAACCAGACGGCCCGTTGATTGGATGACCACGCGAGAAACAGGAGTTTCCTAGGGCGGGGGGGCGACCACTCCGATCCGCAGGAGGCTCCTAACGGCCAGCCTTGTTAACGTCGTCCACCGACATCACGACGTCCCGGTCTTCGAACGGGACATGGGTGGAGGCGTGGAATTTGTAGGCCGTTCGCCCGGAGCGGATTTCCTTGATGGTAAAATTCACGGTTCGCGATCGGATCTCGAAGAGAAGCGTCAATCCCACTTTTCGGAAGCGCGCGTCGATATCCTTGATCCAATCCTTAAAACGTTCCGGATTGAATGTGCCCATGTCCCGGGTCAGGACGGATTGCACCAGGCTGCGGACCGCTTCGCGCTGCTCCTTCGGCCGGGAATGCATCATGATCATATTTCTGGTTGAGCAGGAGGGGTGCCGAAGGGTTGGAATCGCCGCGCACGGAGCCTCCAAGCGAGCCGTTTAGGTCATCGGCATGCCTTGTGCTCATAGAAACCATAATGTTGTCGCTTTCGCGCCAGTTCAGACCTGAGCGGTGTCTCTCCCTCACGGAACGTCTACGCGCGGCGTTTACCCTTATTGAAATCGTGATCGCCCTGGCCGTGCTCGGAACCATGGCCGGGGGCGTCTACCTTGGCTTTAATTCCATCAATACTTACGCGGTGAGCTCGCGTCTCTACAGCGAAGCGCAGACCGCCGCTCAAAACCAAATCGACCTGGTCCTGTCGAAAGAACCTTTCGATATCTCCGCGGCCTACATCTCGGGCACGTTCAACCCGGCTCTGAAAAAAATCCCCATCGAAGTCATGACGACCGCCGAGATCGATGCGCTTGTCAGCTCAGGCGTAGTTTTTCCCACGGCCCCTCCCACTTCTACCCCTGCCACGACAAGCAAATATTATCCCTATTATCCTTATTTCCGGTCCGGGAATGGCCAGCCCGTTTCGAAGGAAGCGTTCATTTATCAAGATCCGGTTTCAGGAAAAGTCATCGTCCGGGGCACTTTGGTGACAACCGTGGCCGACACCGGCAGCACCATGACGTTCGTGGGGAGTAACACCAATCTGAACCTGCGCAGAGTGACCGCCACCGTGAACTACAGCTTTCGGAACAAGAACTATGCCGTCGCGATGGATACGCTTCGCACCGCCGATCAATGATCCTGCCTTCTAAAAACAAATCGTCCGAAGCCGGTTTTTCTGTAGGCGAAATGGGAGTCGCCGTGGGGGTCCTGGGTCTGCTCGGTTTGGTTTTCTTTCAGGTTCTGCAAGCGGGTCTTATCCTCTCTGCCAAGAACACCGCGGTGAACGTCGCCCATCAGGAAGCCCGGCAGGGTGTCCTTCGTTTGACCCGTGATATTCACGCCGCGATCTCCGTGCCTCAATTGCGCGACAATGGGTTCTCCGTCATCAGCACCGATCCTGTAAGCGGGGTTCCGCCGATGGCGGCCGGCGTTTCGTTTCAAAATATCGCCTCCGGCCCGAATTTCGTCTGGAAAGATCCGGGCAATCCCGGCCTGATCATGATCAAGGACAATCCGAAGCCAAAAGAAGGAATGCGTCTGATCATTCCGTTCTTCGGGTTGGAGGAAGACATCACGAAGGTTACCGCCTCTGGTTCGGCGAATCACAGCAATGTTTTCATTAAAGCCGACCAATCGACACCGAACATTACTCCCCCGGATTTTGGAAGCGATTACTGCATTACTTATTATACCTATCGAAACATGTATGTGGTCCGGAAGGGATCGTACATTCCGGATTCGCAGGGACCGTACACGATCACCACGGCCGCCTACAGTAGCGGCGACAAGGATCGATTCGTCCTCAGCAATGGAGTTTACAAGTGGAGTGCCACCGGAACCCTGGTCATTACCCCCGCGCTTTACACCAGTGGGTCAGCCCAACGGTATCGCTTTGAGGATGGCGAGCTTCACTTCTATCGCCAGAACTACAGCGGCTCGTCCTCTTTTTGGGAATTCCAGGCCACGGTCGCGCGATACATCAGCAGCGCGATGCCGTTTTATGTGCCGTTGAACAGCGGAGGTTCCCCGAACAACAAGTATGTCGGCGTGAAATTGACCGCGCGCGATCCGAAATCGAGCAACCGCGGCTACCTCGCTACGGCTTCTCTGCTCGATACCCAGATCGATTACCGCTCACGGATTACCCTGTCCCAATAAGATGAAAACCAGATCTACCCGTCCGACTCAAGGCAGCACCCTCGTGGTTACGATCAGCGTCGTCGCCGGACTCCTCGTTCTCCTCGGTGTGGCGGTGCAGTACACGACCCAGATTTCGCGCAACACGCAGCGGAGCCGAAAAGCGGCGGTCGCGATGGAAATCGCCGATGGCCACCTCGAAGCCCTCTTTACGAATTGGCGAAACATCTACCGCAACACCTGGACGATAGCCTCTAATGGCACGGGTGGAACGGACATGGCGATCCTCGGGACGAATTTTTTTTATACGACTTGTCCAACGTGCACAGTTAACACCACTGGCGCGGCTCCAACCCCCGTCCCGTCCATGACCCCGGCGGCGACGCCCCCGTCCATCCCCACTCCGCCTCCAGCCCTTTTTCCCACGGAAAGCAATTACCAGCTCACCCAATATCGGATCCAGGCGGTTGATCCCATGATTACGCTGGATGCGAATGGGAACGCTCTCAAGGAAACGAGCGTTGGCTCGCAAAGTTTCGTGGCTCTTTCGCCGGCGGCTACCCCGCCCCGCGCCTACGGAAGAAATCAAAAGCAATTGAGTTATTTCTATCTGGCTTCGGTGGACGTAACTGTTCCCACCACTACCGGACCCGTTACCGCCAAGGTCCGGCGCGTCTTCGAAAAAAAATTCGATAACCCCTGGACCTACGCCATGTTTTTCGTGGATGACCTTGAGCTTCATCCTGAAGACCCCTTGACCGTCAATGGGCCTATTCATACGAATGGAAATCTTTATGTCAGCACCAACAAGTTCACCACAACCAGTTCGATGGCCTTCGCGGGCGAATATGTGAATGGATATTCACCCGCTGATACCTTTCACACTGCGGCCGTCACCAAGCCGAATTTTGCCAAAAGCGACCCGTCTCTCACCTTTTCCGATATGCCCCCCGCGCAAGTGTCGCCGTACCTCCCCTTTGGGTGGAACCTGAAGCTGACCAACGCGGATGGCAGCCTCAATAATGACAGCTACCATGAATTGATCGAGCAAGCTGTCAGCACACCCGATCCCCTCTCCGAAATCCGGCTTTACAACCAGGCTTGTTACCGGATCCTGATCGATTCGAGCAACAACATCAAGGTTTACAAAAAAGACGGCACTGCCATGGGTGCTGAGTTGCCCCTGAACAACGGTGCGGGAAAAGAGCTATCCGAAGCCATCACGAAAAACGTGGGCATGAAGGACGCGCGCGAGAACAAGTATGTGCGGTTGGCCGAGGTCAATGTCAGGAAAATCACCGACGATGCAGAACAGGGTAAGTACCCCAATTGGAATGGTGTCCTTTACATTTCCGACACGAGCCCGCACGGATCGAGCATCTCTTCCCAGCTCGGGACCACCGGAGCGAGTATTACCACCACTATGCGTGGCATTCGTCTGGTCAATGGTTATCGATTGCCTAAGTGCGAATCCGACACGAAAGAGTGGGACGGCCTCACCATTGTTTCGGCAAATCCAGTTTACATCAAGGGTAACTACAATACCTCCAATGCCATTGGGGACAGTGTCCCATCTAATGGCGGCACCTATACCGTTCCGCAGGCCTCCGGGTACACGCGGAAGATGGCGGCCGTAATTGGCGATTCGGTCACGGTTCTCTCCGCCGGATGGAACGACCTCACCTCAACTTCGGCCCATTGCAACGACCGGCCCGCCTCGGCAAATATCACGGTGAACGCTGCCTTGGTTGGCGGAATTAACGTGACCGTGGGCAATGCTTATAGCGGCGGCGGCGAGAATTTTCTCCGACTCCTGGAAGACTGGAAATTTCGGACCATGTGCATTTATGGCTCCATGGTCCAGCTGTACAGGAGCACCCAGGCGACAGCCCCCTGGGATGGGGCCGGAAATCTTTCCAAGCCACCAAACACCACGAAATTTTATTGGGACCAGAACTTCTCGACCAATGACTATACCGCCGATAAGCAAACAGGGCCTCCCGGAAACTTGCAAATTGCGGCCTACCTTCAACAACAACGCTGGTATCAGGTTTACTAATCTCTAAGTCATCTAACGTCATGGTCACGCTTCGCTTCTCGATCGCTCTTCTCTGCCTGTTCATCTCTGTTCGGGGGGCGAAGGCGCAAGAAATCGATTTCACGCCTACCGTAGACAAGTATTGGTCCTACGGAGCTGAGCACTCGTCCGTTAGCTTTAAAAGCGACAAGCAAAACATCGCGATGGAGGTGCCGCGGAAATGGACCTGCCGGGGCGATGCCGGTCGGCTCCAGTTCTTTCCCCCTGAGCAAAGTTTTGCCGAGGGGCTCGTCCAGGCCGCACCCCCGATGCGCAGCCGGGTTTTTGATGAGGCCACCGTGAAAGCGCTGGAAGTGCAGGCCTTAGAGAGCGTTCCCGCCGGGAGCCAAGGAGTAACGCTCGTGAGCCGGTTGGAAAACTCGGTCATTCTCAACAACCAGGATTTGAGTTACGAGTTCGTTGTTTCCTACCAGACCATTGGCCAGACATTCCAGCGCAGCATCATTTTCGTAAACTGCCCCGAAGCGCAGCTCGTCTTTCGCTTCACTGCTCCCAAGGCCGTCTTCGACGACCTCAATCGCACTTTCAATCGCACCGTTTCGTCCTGGCGCGTGAGTGATCCACCTGCGGCGACCACCGGCCCAGTGGCCAAGAATTAGTGCCCGTCTGACAAGACTTCGTAGAGGCCGTCGTCCAAGCGACGCCTCTTGCTGTGCCGCCCCCTTCGAAGCAAAGCCTGAAGGACCTCGAAGAGCAGGTGCTCAGAGAAGTGCCGAAGCGGCCCAGGCAGTCCAGATTGGTCGGCGTCTGGAAAAACGCTGTCTCAATGGGCTCAAAGCCGAGTTGTCTTCCAAAGAAGTGTCCTGTTGTGAATTGGTCTAATCAACAGGTAATCTTCGGTTCCCCCTCGCCGAAGGCAGACTAAGAGACCTTCCACAGCCAGTTTCCGCCTTAGCATAAGCTCCTGGCAGTCGGTCAATGACCCTGCGCCGTCAAACACCGTGGTTGCTTCAAAATAGATTCTCACAGGAGTGTTCGCCCTGCTTGCAGCGAGAACATTGGCAATGGTCCTTTCCTTGGCTTCCTAACCGATCGTCGGTGGGCTTAGAGGAAACGCGTGGACGGACACTGGACTCAGCGTTCCGTCAGAGAAACCTTCCTAAGGGAATTGTCCTGTGTGGCGCCACGATATCGAGTGGCTGAACTCAGACAGAGATCTCACGGCCTATCCAAAAGAAGGCACACGGACTGCTTATGGTAAATTAGTATGCAGTCGCCCTCCGTTGTATTTCCTCCGGCACGTCGCGGATTACATCAGGAAGGGGCTCTTACACTGGTGGAGGTACTTGTCTCTACGCTCCTTCTCGGATTGGTAGCGGTTAGCATTATCTGGGGACTTAACATGCTTCACCATCGGGCCACGGTGAATCGTCTCTACACCCAGGCACAAACGATTTGTCAGAACCGAATCGATAAAATATTAACGGCCGGCCCGTATACCCCTTTGAGCAACCCCGCGTCGATTCCAGACGAGCTTAAGACCGTCCAGGACCCACTCACGGTAAATGTCAGCACAGCCCCAGGAAACCCCGTCTCTGGGACGATGTACACTTACATTACCGATACCGATCTGAAATATCCCCCGACGACGGGCACTCTCTTAAATATCAAACAGGCCAAAGTCCGCGTGGAGTACTAATTCCGCGGCAAGACTTTCGCCGTGGAGATGCATACTCTCCGCGCTCCCGATCAATGAAAACATCCACTCAAAGAAAAGACCAAAGCGCCTTTACGCTTCATGAAATCATGGTTGCGGTTGGGTGTGCCACGGTCGCGAGCATCATGCTCTTTACGCTCCTGAACGTCAGCACAGTCCTCTACGCGAAGGTCACTTCCATCAACCTGGCCCACGACGAGGCGCGTCTCGCGGTCAACCGGCTGGTGAACGATTTCCACAAGGCGGTTTCCATGCCGCAACTGTGGGACGCCAGCGCCACGGCTACGGGGGGCTTGGTCAAGCTGGACCCGCCGATGTTGCCTGCTGACGCCAAAACCACCAAGGCCTCGTGCGTTTCGTTCCAACTCGTCCCTCCTAATGGCGGGCCCTATGAGGTTAAGAACGACCCCGGTAATGCGAACATGATTCAGATTCAGACCATGGTGAATGGCTTCGATCCGCAGCCTGGCATGAGATTAATCATTCCCATGTACGATATCGAAAATGATATCACCAAAGTCACGTCGAACGGCCCCCACCGGAATGTCTGGATGGCTAATGAAGAGGAGAAAACTCCGAAGAGCAAAAAAGGCACAACGATAATGACCTATTTCACCACCCGCGTGTTTTATGCGGTGGAGAACGGCACTTTGAATACCTATGTCAGCGGCGTAAACGGCAACGGAATCCTCGTTCCGGCGATCGTCGGTGGAAAGCTGGTGATCAGAAACAAAGACGGCTCGGCTGCCAAACCCACGGTGATCGCCCGCTACGTTACGAGCGCGCAGCCTTTCAGCGCGCCCAACTATCCCGACCGCCGTTATATCGGCGTAAATTTGACTACGGAGGAGTCCCGCTATTCCAACCGGGGCTACAAGGCAACGAACACGCTGGTCGCGGGTTCGATTCCCTACCGGGCGCGGCTTTGTGATTCGTTGTGAGGTTTTATGAAAATCCGCCATCAAGAAGCCGGGAATACGCTCATTATGGCCGTCCTGAGCACGGCTCTTTTCGCTACGCTGGTGGGCATTGCAGTCGATTATACCGCCAACGTAGGCCGCAATGGGCAACGCAGCCGCACCATTGCCGAGGCAGTTGAGATCGGAGATGGTTCTCTCGAGCTTGCTTTTGCGAGCTGGCGGAAGATCTGCAGCGCCCAGGAGGATCCGACGAAGCCGATGACAAAATCGAGTTTCGCCACCATCACCGCGCCGACCGGCGCTGCGGCTCCCTGGTCGACCTACACTTTCACCCGCAACGACCAGGGGAATAACCCGACGAACAGAATCAGCAATTTCAAGGTGGAACCCGTCGATCCGCTTCTGTCGCCGCTGCCCTCCACTTCGCCGGAGCCCACACCGCCGAAATCTACCGGCCCCGGGGAGGGCACTTTTAGCTATTTCTATCTGGCGAGCGCGGATGTCACTGTCCCGGCCCTGAAGGGATCGATTACGGCAAAAGTGCGCCGGGTTTTCGAGCAACGCATCACCTCTCCATGGAACTGGGCGATTATGTTCAACGATAATCTTGAGATCAGCCCCGCTTCCACCCTCACGCTAAATGGCTGGGTCCATACCAATGGCAAACTCTACACTCCCAGCAGTAATCTCACCGTAACAGATCGGCTTAGTTACGTAAGCGAGTGGGTCGTGGGTTGGGATCCAGGTGACACCTTTCATTCCGGCGGAGGGACGATGCCCAATTACAATTCCGAATTTCCGCCCGGCACCGAGCAAAATTACATTCCCTTTGGCTGGGATCCCTCGGCCCTGATTAACACAACCGACACCCTGGTTAATAACGACAGTTATCGCGAAGTCATCGAGCGGCCAGACACAACCCAGACCGATCCCTGGGCGGATACGCGGTTGTACAACCAGGCGGCCATCGTCATTGAAATCAACGCTACCAACGCGATGACGGTTTATACAGGCGTTGCCGGCAGCCGGGAGAACGCCACCGGGGCGGGTGATACCGGCACGAAGGGAACGGCCTGGAAAGCGGCGCAAGACGCAATTACCTTCGGCCACCAGGTCATGGATTACCGCCGCACGTCCGCCAGCGACACAAGCACGGTGCGCATGGCGCAGTTCGACATGGAAAAATTCCTCGCATTTTACCCGAGCAACTCCACCAAAGGATGGAACGGTATCATTTATGTCGTCGATACCAGCGCGGGGCCGAGCAAGAAGCGGGGGATCAAGATCGTCAAGGCAGGGAAAGTCCCCACCAGTGGCATCACCTTTGGCAGCGAGAACCCCGTTTACATCCAGGGAGACTTTAACACCGGGAAAACCAGCACCGCCTCGCCCCCTTCCAACTCGGGCGACCCTACGAAGCCGACTGCGACCGGCTATACCAAGCAGCCCTGCCTTATCGCAGCGGATGCCGTAACGCTGCTCTCCAACAACTGGAATGACTCGAATCATAACAAGAGTCTCGCGGAGCGCATCCCAACGAACACGACCGTTAATGCCGCCATCATCGCAGGCAACGTACCGACGAACTCAACCGGCCTGGGCAACTACAGCGGCGGCGCTGAGAACTTCGTCCGGCTCATGGAAGACTGGCAACCTTCGGGTAGGACCTTCACCTATTATGGGTCGATGATTCAATTCTTTCGCAGCGCCCAGGCGAACGAACCATGGGGCTCCAACCTGAACACCTACTCGCCGCCGACCTTGAAATGGTACTTCGATAAAGACCTCACCTCGAAATCGCCGCCCAGCACCGTGAAAAGCCAGATGGCCACGGTCAGCTACCTGCAATTGCAGCGGTGGTTCGTGACCTTCCAGCCAAATCAATGATGAAGCGAATCCTCCTCACTTCCGTCCTGGCGGCTGTGCACCTCACGGCGAGCGCCTCCATCGAATTCTCGCCCGCCGAACAGGAGCGATCGCTCGAAGGCGTTAAATTCAAGGTTCTGTTCTTTAAGGATAACGGCAGGACGATCTGGTATCAGCCGCCCCGGGGCTGGTCTGTTTCGGGCGGTTCTGCCGGCCTTAAGATGACACCGCCTACCCTGTCCCAGGCTCAGGCCGAAATAACGCAGTCGCCTCTCCCGGCGCCGCAGACCATTGACGCGGAAGTGATGAAGGCGCTCCAACAAAAGGCCCTCGCAAGTCTTCCGGCGGGAAGCGAGAAGGCCGCCGTCGTTTCCGACGAGAAAAACCCGATCACAATTAATGGCCACCAGACCTACGCGGTCACTGTCTCTTATCACGCTTTCAACCAGGATTTCCTGATGAGTGTGCTCTACCTGAACCTGCCTGATACCCAACTCTCTTTTCGGGCGGTGGCGCGGAAAGCGGATTTTGAAAAAGTACATAGCGCCATGCGCGGCAGCCTCGTTTCCTGGCAGTGGCGACCTGACGCGCCAGCGCTCACCGCTTCGAAGTAACCCACCTTACTCATCAGGGATGAAGTAGAAGGTGTCCGCCCTTCGCTAGGCGGGCACGGAGGTCATAAAGTCGCAAGCTTGTATCCCGGCGTTCCCCGCAACTTCAAGCCAGCCAAATACTAGGGTTCCGGCGCATTCCGGAGCGATAGTCCGGGTACAAAGGGTGCTTATAATTACCATAACATGCGCCTCGGTAATAACCCCCAACAAGGTGACACCTTCCCGGAACTGATGATCTCGGTCGTTCTCATCGTCGGTTTTTTCGCCGCGATTTTTGAGGTGAACGCGACTTGCCTACGCTACATCAGCGCCACGAAGGAAAACGTGGCCGCGATCCAGGGAGTCCAGGATCGCCTGGAGACGTTACGGAGCATGGCTTTCTCTGACCTCACGGCTGCCAGCAAAATTTCTACTACGTTAACCGCACCCTCAAACGGAGCCGATTTCACGCTTAGGGTAGCTGAGACAGTCACGCTGGCTAACTACCCCAGCGGCACTCCGTCAGTGACGTTCACTCGTGCTCCGGGCGCGAGCGTAACTCCGACGGCTGTTTGGTCCGGAGGCTCCGCCTTCCCGGCCACGGCGACGATGTTGAAGGCCAACGTCAGATATACCTGGACCATGGCCTTGGGCCAACGCCAGCGAAGCGAGGAAACGGAAACGATTGTCTCCACGGGAGTAAAACGATGAAGTTAAACAGCCGGAGTCAGGGAGGATTTAGTTTTACCGAAATCATGATTGCAATGGGGATCGGCAGCATGCTGCTAGGCGCGACCTTGACTACGTCGATCTCGCTCCAGAAGAGCCTGGCTGCGGCGGAAAAGTATTTCTTCACCCACATTCAGCAGGTGCGGATCATTGATTACCTCAGCCGGGACGTGAAACGCTCCGTCATTGTAACGACTTCGACCGATCAGCAAACGGTCACCTGCATCATGCCGAATTACATTATCCAAGCCGGCGACGCGGATGCTGGCGTAGGTGGAGCGGACGTCGGCAAGCGCCGCGTGCCCACTATTACCCCCACGGCAACCGGCGCGGTCGTGGATTACGGTCCGAAGAAAGCAGATGGAGTAATTTCCGGAGTGAGCGGCGCGACTTCAACGCTCACCTCTGCGAGCTCCAGTTTCGGAACGAACATCGTTAATTATATCATCCGGGGCGATGGCATTCCGGCCGGCAGTGTTGCCAACTATGCGAGCGCGACGACTCTCACGGTCACTTCGCCCGCCGGCACGAGTGCGCGGGCGGCGACTAACGTTGAGTTCGTCATCGCGGGTACCACGACGGTGGTGTACTCGGTTATCGGGGCGGCGATCACGCGAACTGAAAATGGCGTGGTGACGACGATTGCTTCGAGCACCGATCAGCTCGTCCAGAAGACAGTCAACGGGGTCACGACGACGGATGACTTGCGGAATACGGAATTTGCCCAGATCAACGTAACCTTCCTGCCGGTTTTCAATTTCAATGCGGCGGCGGGCGCCAATCTCGGCCAATCGGAGCAGCACCGGCAGGATATGAAGAGGGCCAGCACCAATATCTTCGCGCGCGCTTATCTCCGGAACAAACGCCGCGGGTAGCGAGCGGGCTACGATTTATGAAACAGACCCAAGAAAACCTTCGAGAATCGGGCGCGACGCTGATCGCGGTGTTGGCGACGATTCTGATTGTTTCGTTAATCGCAGCCAACGTGCTCATCAATTGCGCGACTCGATACAACGCCACCTCGAAACAAGTGAAGGCGTGGAAGGAGTCGCTCTATGCGGCCGAAGCCGGAGGAGATATTGGGTATGAGGAATGCCGCAAGGCGATCACTCCAGGAACGGAATTCACCGCGGCAGCCGGATGGACGAATTCGTCGCCGAATACCTGGACGAAAACGCCGCCTGCCTTCGGCGCGGGAAATACTCTGGCTACCAGTGTGACGGTGGACAAGTTTTGGACTGACCCGGTGAGCGGAAACCCTGGCTACCGGATCCGGGCCACGGGCACGGCGAAGGTGCTGGGTTTGCCGCGAACGGGCATGGACGATCGCATGTCCATAACGACGCGAGGCGACAGCCTCCTCCGGAAAATCGATTTCCACATCGATCACTTTCTGTCCACTTACGGGCACGGTGACGCCCTGCCAGGTACGCCGCCGTCTGCTGGCAATGGCAAAGGCAGTGTGGCGGTGGCGAGTCCGCAAATCACGCGGCGGATTGAGCTCATCGCGGTCCCCATCGAGCCCTTTGAAGGGGCTTTGAAATGCACCGGGAGTTTTCTTGGACCTGGCTCGGCCGGAATAATTGACAGCTACGATTCGAAGAACGGTACTTATCCGGGAGCCAGCGTCGCCACTAACCCCGCCCATCCCTTTTACGCGGATTCGCGCAACGGCAATGTCGCGGTGAATACGCCGAACTTTCATCAGGGTGGATACATCTACGGCGACGTGGGCACCAACGGCGGCACCGTGACCAAGCCTCCCGCCAGAATCAGTGGCGTCATTGATAACGCCGTTTCCTTCACTGCTCCGCCGGTCAAGCAACCTTCTCCGCCTTCCTACAAACCGGGCACGCCGACTACGATCACGCCTTCCGCGACGGCGGCGAACCCGGCGACACCGGACTGGTACCTCTATTCGTCGTTCAATGGCAACACGATCAATGCTCTGACCGACGGAGCCGGCCATCCGGTGGAAACCTATGTAAACGTTGTCGTCACTGGCAACGTCGGCGATGTCGCCATCGCGAAAGGGGTGAATGCCAAGATTTGGTTCGCTGGCAATATGAGCGTGAAGGCTCGCGATCTTGATAACCTGAATGTGGACGGTCCGAGCAATGGGGTTTACAAGGCGACCACCTTCCACCCTACGACGGGAGTCCCCACCGCGTATGTGCCAACCGACAACTACAGCCGGGCCGGCCACATGCAGTTCACGGCCATCAGCCCAGCTCCCGGCGTTACGCAAACCATTCACATCGCGCCACCGGGAGATTTCTGGGCGACCTTTTATGCACCCGACGCCGATTTCAGCGTCACCGGCAATCCCGAGATGTATGGCGCGATTGTCTGCAAGTCGTATAGCGGAAACGGCAACACCGGGTTTCATTTCGACAAGGCCTTGTGGGGCAAGGCGGGCCCGCCGGTGGAGTACCGCATTGCCAGCTACGTCGAGGATATTCGCTAGGCCTCCTGCGATCAGCGAATCGCCGTCGCGCTCGAATAGCGTGCTTATCAACCCGACAGTTGCTAGACTGCGCCGCGTAACATGGCGCGCGTTTTCCTTCTCTCGGCCACTGCAAAAGATGACCAAAGCGATTTCAATCTGGCGCCCCTCCATGATCTGCAAAAATGCGCGGAGCTTGACCGTTTTCGCATCCACTCGCTGACCAGCGACGCGAGCGCGGCCGACCTCATTATCTTCGCTGAGTTCTACGGCGCGGGTTGGTACTTCGAGCGGGTGCGCCGGCACGAACTTGTCCAGAGCTATCGCGACAAGTGTTTTCTCTTTTGCGCCAACCCGTTCGTCATTCCATTTCTGCCGGGGGTCTATGCGGGGGTGGAACGGCAGTGGGCGTCGCCGCGAACGCGACCGGGATTTTACCTGGGCCGGACCAGGAACGAGTTCACTACCTATCAGCCCGCCGGCGCACGATCTCCCCTATCTGTTCAGCTTTATGGGATCGGTCAGGAACGCTCCTGTCCGGGGAAAGCTGGCCACATTGCGCCACGATCGAAGTTTTTTCCAGAACACGACCGAGGATTTCGACCGGGTCCTTCATGGCAAGATGGCGGAGAGAGAAAGATTCGACTACGAACGCCGATACGCGGAGGTGGCCAAGGCCAGCAAGTTTGTCCTTTGCCCAAGGGGGCTAAGCGTATCGAGCATCCGCTTATTCGAAACAATGCGGATGGGGCGCGTCCCGGTGATCCTGTCCGACGACTGGATCGCGCCAACCGGTCCGCGCTGGGACACGTGTGCCATTTGGATTCGCGAGAAGGACTTTGCGGAAGTGCCGCGGCTCCTCGAACAACGCGAACCGGAAGCAGTGAAGATGGGCGAACTGGCCCGTAAGGAGTGGGAAGAATGGTTCGCCGATGAAGTCCTCTTTCACCGCTTGGTGGAGCTTTGTCTCGACATCAAGGCAAAGCGGAAACTCCCGGAAAGCCTGGCCCGATGGCCGGTGTATCTGCAGCGCCTGCGGCCTTTTCATCTCCGGCGAATGCTTGGCGTCCGGTTTCGCGCAGTCCGGCATGCCATCATGCGAAGCCAAGGATCGGCCTGGCGGAGCTAATGCATTTTGCGCCCCGCCAATTCGGGCGGCCGCTAGTCCTTCGGGCTGCGTTCCGCCAGCAGCCTGGCGATGCATTCCTGAATGTCGGCGATGCAGACCGGTTTCTTCAAATAAGCATCGCCGCAAACCTTAAGCGCGTTCTCATGATCGGCCTCATCGCCGTAAGCGGAGTAATACAGGATCGGGGTTTTTGGATGGAGCTCCCTTAATTTTTGGCAAAGCTCAACGCCCGTGCCGTCAGGCAGCCGCACGTCAAGGATGTAGAGATCGAAGAGAATTTCCTTCGCCAGTTCAAAGCCTTCCGCCACGCTGCCGGCCGTGAGGACCCCATAACCGCAGTCCTGCAGCAACGCTGCCATCATCAAGCGGGTGTCCTGGTGATCATCCACGTGCAGGATGCGAGCTTTAGTGCGTTCCATGGTCGGCCCCTCAGAATCGGATTGACGAAAACGTAACAGCAAGCGCCGCCTTGCGCGACCCTTTCTCTGCGCCTTCCGCATCGGGTTTCTTCAAGCGAAATTCGCCATTGATATGGGAATGACGCAAAAATTTTTGTTGACACTGGTTCCGCCGCCGGAGGCATACCTGACGGAACACGTTCCGGATCAAACCTTAAAAACGGGAGAAATTACCATGCGCACCCAGAATACTCGCCACCTCGCCAAGATCTTTTGCGCCGCTTTGTTTACGATCATTGCGGCCAGCCCGTCATGGGCTGCGGTTGTTTGGGATTTGAATCCGAATGATCTGAACGCGCCTGTCGGGTCGAACACCCAGATCTTCACCTCGCAGGGATTTTCGATCACCGCTCGTGGCTTCGACAACAATAACGGCATCGGAACGCCCCGGGAGTTGTACTTCAAAAACAAGCCGCCCGTCCGAGGGCGCCAGCGAATTCGGGCTTGGCCTCGTCACACCGCACAACGAAATTAATGCTGGCCCCAACGGCCCTTTGAATTTCATCCAGTTCGATGTCACAGCCATCCTCGCAGCGGGGATGTTTAATGGTCAGATCAGCGTCGGCAGCCTCCAGGCGGGTGAATCGTTTTCCATTCACGGATCGAACACCGTCGGTACGCTCGGGACACAACTCGGTGGGCCCTTCGTCGGCCTTGGCTTTTGACAACCAGTTCGTCCCCCTTCCCGGATTTCGGCCTCTACAATTTCTACTCAATTGTAGCTTCATCGGGGAACGTTTTGCCCATCGCCCTCTCGGCGGAGATCGGCCCAATCCCGGAGATGAATGCGCTCCTGCCGGTTGCGCGCTCGTTTTGCTCGTGTTCGTGACTCGCGCCTGGCGCAAACGCTCGGCACGACCAGCCTAGGCTTGCATCGGCACGTTGATCGTCGCGCAGCTGTAATTTCGCGTCACCCGCGGGCGGGGTTCGATGACTGATGGTCGCGCGGCCGCAACCTCTCCGAGTTCTTTGCGCGGACGATAACGTTCTCGTCCTGGACATGTTAACCAAGACGCTCCAATCCGCGGGGCACCATGTCGAGGTGGCTACGGATGGGCTGGCAGCCGTTTCGCGCGTCGAGGAAGATCCGGGATATTTCCAGTTAATCGTGACCGATACGCGCATGCCGCGGCTGGATGGTTTCGGGGTAGTGCAACAGGCGCGCGTGGCTGGTTTTGCCGGAAAAATCATCGTTTTTGCGAATTCGCTCACTCCCGAGGACCGGCAGCGTTACGCGGAGTTGCAGGTAGACCGTGTTATCGATAAACCGGGCAAAAACGGTGAGTTGGTGGCCGCCATCAGCGACTTGCGAGCCGGGTTGCCCTAGGGCAGTCGGGCCCAAATCTACGACTGGCGGCCCGCCGGGCCCGTGCACGTTCGGCAAGAACGTATAAACTCCACCGAAAACTGACAGATGTGTAATCAGACCACCATTGGCTGGCCCGAAAGTAGCTTATGGAAATTATAACATGGATCCCATTCGCAGCCACCTCTCGGTATTTGCCGCGGCTTTCCTGGCTCTGGTCGGATGGGCCACTGCCGCGCATGCCTTGGTTCTGGACTGGGACGCAGTCACATGGGACCCAGGCTCGCTCGATCAATTCCTACGATATTGCAACGATGCCCATAACGACATTACGATCAGCATTACGTCCAGGCAGGCCAATATCTGGGCCGACGATCCGACTTACGGGCACCCAGACACCGGTCGTTAACCAAACGATGACGGGCGGGCTTTCTCCCGTGCAAGACTCTTTGATGCTGGCGGCTAATTTAAAAACCCACAGCGATGCCACGATCCAGCTGAGCTTTTCCGGCAGCTATCCAGGAGCAAACAACGTTTCATTCACGATCTTTGATATCGACGTCACGACGAACAGCGACATTATCAGCGAAATTTACGGCGTCGCCCTCGATGGCAGCCACGTTGCCGCCACGATTACCAATGTCGGGTCCGGTGTAACGCTGACGGGCAGCGGATTGGGCCAGGTCCTCGAAGGGAATACCGCTTCGGCGAACAATACCTCCAACGGCAACGCGACGCTGAGTTTTGGCTCGACAATTATCACTGACGTTTTCTTTACCTTTTCAAACACCGCCGGAGCGCCGCGTTATCAGAACATCGCCATCGGCGACATCACCTTTACACCGGTTCCTGAGATCAATCCTACGGCCGCGGCGACGATCAGTTGCGTGGTCGCAGTCGGATTGACCGTGTTCATGCGCCGGCGTGCCAAGAGTAAAGCGCAGCGCCTGAACAACGCTCTTTCTTAGACTCGCGCGGGTTCGCGCACGGAATTCGCCGGGCTCATCGCCCGCAGCTTCGAGATCACCGCTGGAATAATCTCGAGCGCCTTCTCGACATCGGCGTCGGTGTTGAATCGTCCGAACGAAAAACGCATGCTGCCGCGTGTCCGCTCCGCCGGCAAGTTCATCGCGCGCAGGACATGCGACGGTTCGGGCGACCCGGTGCGGCAGGCGGAGCCGGCGGAACAACAGAGTTGGTGGCGATCGAACAGAATGAGCGCCGCGTCTGATTCAATGCCAGCGAAGGAAAGGTTCGACGTGTTGGGCAGGCGTGCCTCGAGATCGCCATTCACAAAAGTGTCCGGCACTTTCTCCAGCATGCCGGTCTCAAAGCGATCTCGCATCGCCCGGACGCGCGTCGCTTCTTCCGCCAGCGACGCGCTCGCGCATTCCGCCGCTTTTCCCAGCGCCACGATCGACGCGACGTTTTCAGTTCCTGCCCGACGATTATTCTCCTGGCTCCCGCCGATCAGTGATGGCCTGAACGCGCACCGTTTGTTTACGTAAAGCGCCCCGACCCCTTTGGGTCCATGGAGCTTGTGCGCCGAGAGCGCGAGCGAATTGATCGTCGAATCCGCCAGGCGGATCGGGATTTTCCCGACGGTCTGAATCGCGTCGGTATGAAAGAGGACTCGTTTCCGGCGCGCGATCTCGGCAATTTTGTCCACCGGAAACAGGACGCCGGTCTCATTGTTGGCCCACATCGCCGTCACGATGGCGGTCTGCGGCGTGATCGCGTTCTCCAATTCCGCCAGGTCGAGATTTCCGTTGCCATCGACTCCAACGACCGTGACGGATCGGCCGCCTTTCGAGAGCGTTTCGCAATGCCGGCGGGTCGCGCTGTGCTCGACCGCGGTCGTCACCACGTGTTGCCGGCCCGGATCGAGCTGGAGCGCGGAATTCACCGCCGCATTGTTCGATTCCGTCCCGCAACTGGTGAAAACGACCTCGGCCGGTTGGCAACCGAGCAGCGCCGCCACTCGCTCCCGCGCCAGATCAATCGCCTGCCGCACCTGCCGTCCGAAGGTGTAGCCGCTCGAGGGATTGCCATAGAAGTCCGTCAAAAACGGGAGCATCTCCTCGATCACGGCGGGATCGAGCTGCGTCGTCGCGTTGTTATCAAGATAAATGACCTGCTCGCTGGAGATCATGGAAGGGCCCAGTTTAGGTCTCGGCTGCCTGAACGTAAAGCGCGCTGTAGCTGTAGCTGCCTATTCCGGCGGGCGCGGCTCGTTCCCGGGATGTTGCGGCGCGCGATGGGTATAGCGAAAGTAAAGGTTACGCAGGTAAATCGGCAACGGCATCGCCGTGCTCAACACGCCAACGGAATCGCGCTGGTAAATGGCGAAATAACTGAGCATCAGCAAACTGCCGAGCGCGCTGCATTCCCAAAAGCCGAATGGGATCACGCTTTTGCGGGCCTTTTCCGAGGCGATCCATTGGATGAGGAAGCGCAGGCCGAAAACCAGGCTGCCGGTGAGGCCCACGATTTTCCAGGGATGAATCACGATCCCAAAGACATGGGTCTCGGCGAGAAACTGAAGGCTGTTCATAAGGGGGGAGGTTCCGCCAAGGAAAGCCCGTTTACAAACCGTTGGCGGCTCTTTCCAACTTGATCTCGGCGCGCGCCAAGCGAAGAAATCTCATGTCGGAAACGAAACCGTCTTTGGGAAAAATTGCGCTCGCCACTACGCCGGAGCAGATCGGGCGTTGTTCGTCGGTCATGCGCGAGCTCCGGCCCCACATCAAGGCAATCGACTTCGCCGCGCGCGTTCTGCAGCAACAGAAAGAAGGGTATCAGCTCGCTTATCTCGAGCTCGACCGCGCCGTCCGTTCGGTTGCCGGTTTCCGCATCTTCAATCTCCTCTTTTCCGGCCGCACCCTCTACATTGACGACCTTGTCACCCATGATTCCGACCGCTCTCGCGGATTCGGCGCGGCCCTCTTCGATTGGCTGGTCGAACATGCCAAAGAAAACGGATGTGAGCACCTCACGCTCGATTCCGGGGTGCAACGCTTCGCCGCCCACCGCTTCTATCTCAAGCGCGGCATGGACATCACTTCGCACCATTTCGATCTGAAGCTGAGCCCGTAGCGGTTCTGGCGCGCCGTAGCCGGCAGCCAAGGAAGCTTCGACCTCTCGCGAATTTCCAGTAAGGTTGCTCCCGCCATGTCATCCATCTGGGATATCGCCAACGAGCAACTGCGCGACCTCGCCGTTTACGAACCGGGAAAGCCGATCGAGGAAACCGCGCGAGAGCTGGGCGCCGATGCCGATAAAATCATCAAGCTCGCGTCGAACGAAAATCCTCTCGGGCCTTCGCCCAAGGCGCTCGCCGCCATGCATGCGGCCCTGGAGCAGGCCCACCTCTATCCGGATGGCGGGGGCTTTTATTTGCGCGAAGCGCTCGCGGCAAAACTCGGTGTCACCCGCGAGCACCTCATTCTCGGCAGCGGATCGAATGAGATCATCGAATTCTTTGGGCACGCGTTCCTGAATCGTGGCGACGACGTCATTACTTCCGAGCACGCTTTCATCGCCTACAAACTCGTCGCGGCCGTTTTCGGCGCCCGCACCATCGAAGTGCCAAGCCCCGATCTTCGGCACGATCTCGACGGAATCATCGCGGCCATCACGCCCAGGACGCGCCTGATTTTCATCGCCAATCCAAACAACCCCACCGGCACCCTGGCCGGTCAGGAAGAGATCGATCGCTTCATCGAGCGCGTGCCGCCACAGATCGTCGTCGTTTTCGACGAGGCTTATTTCGAATATCTCGATAATCCGCCCGACACGCTTCGCTTCGTGCGCGCGGGGCGCAATGTCGCGGTCCTGCGCACGTTCTCAAAAATCCAGGGACTCGCGAGTCTCCGCATCGGCTATGGCATTGCCCGCCCGGAGCTGATTCAGGCGCTGCAAAAGGCGCGACAACCTTTCAACGTGAATGGAATCGCTCAGGCCGCCGCCCTCGCCGGTCTCGATGATGATGAGCACCGGCGAGAAACCAAACGCATCACGGACGAAGGGCGTGCGTATCTCCAACAGGAATTCGCCGCGATGAAACTCCGCTTCGTTCCGAGCGCCGCGAATTTCGTCCTCGTGAACGTCGGCGATGGCGCGAAAGTTTTTCGGGCGCTGCTCGAACGCCACATCATCGTGCGCGCGCTTAAGGGATATCATCTCCCGGAGTGGATCAGAATTTCGGTCGGAACCATGGAGCAGAATCGACGATGCATCGCAGCGCTGAAGGAAGTGTTGTCCAGCCGGCCGGCGTGACCGTTCGCGCCGAGTCGCCACCGGAGACGATCGCGGCGATTTCCACTCCGGCAGGCGAAGGCGCCATCGCGCTGATCCGCATCTCAGGAGGCGAAGCCATCGCCGTGGCCGATCGGATCTTTCGCGGCAGCGAGACGCCTTCGCAATTTCCTTCTCACACGCAGCGCCTCGGGGAAATCGTCGAAGGCGATCAAGCGATCGATCAAGTCTTGCTTTCGGTGCATCGTGCGCCAGCCACTTACACTGGCGAAGATCTGGTCGAGATCAGTTGTCACGGCGGAATCCTGGTTACGGCGCGTGTTCTCGAAGCCTGTCTGCGAGCCGGTGCGCGCGCCGCGCGGCCGGGGGAATTTACCGAGCGCGCCTTCCTCAATGGGAAGATGGATCTGACCCAGGCCGAAGCGGTCATCGATTTGATCCGCGCTCAAACCGATCTCGCCCTCCGGTCCGCGCACGAGCAGCTCGAAGGTCGCCTCGGTTCCGAGATCAAAACGATTCGCGGCGCAATTCATCGAACTGCTCGCGCATATCGAGGCCGCAATCGATTTCCCGGAAGAGGGAATTGCGCCCGGACGAAGGAGCGAAGCTTCGCGGCCGGTTGGACTCGATCCGGCAAAGGATACGGCGCGCTCCTGGCCACAGCCGAGCAAGGCCGGATCTTGCGCGAAGGCGTTCGTGCCGTGATCTACGGCCCCACGAACGCGGGCAAATCGAGTTTGCTCAACCGCCTGCTCGGTTACGATCGCGCGATCGTCAGCGAGCAACCCGGCACCACGCGCGATACCATCGAGGAAGTGATTAATCTGCGCGGGATACCAATTCGTTTGCTCGATACCGCCGGGCTGCGCGAATCTGCCGACGAAATTGAGCGGGAGGGAATGGCTCGCACCGAGAAATCGCCTGGCTGGCGCAGATCTTCTTCTCCAAGTGCGTCGATCGCAGCGAACCGAAACCAGACTCGTTCAATCGCAACCCACCAGATCGGATCCGGATCGTCCTTCTGAACAAGAGCGACCTTCCGGAACATCCCGATTGGCGCGACGTCGATGCGTTGCGTATCTGCTGTCTCTCGGAAAACGGGCTGAATGGGCTGGAGGAGGCGATCGTCGAACGGATTTCCGGGCAGCATTTGCGTGCCGGAAAGCGGTGTCGCGATTAATACGCGGCATCGCGATTGCCTGCAGGCGCGTCCTCGAATCATGCGAGCTGGCGGGCGCGACAATGGAGAACGGCCTCGCTCCTGAATACATGGCAGTCGACCTGCGCGCGGCGTTGCGTGCCTTGGATGAAATCACCGGCGAGGCCAACGCAGAGGAAATCCGGGATTCCATCTTCGCCCAATTTTGCATCGGCAAATGAACGCCGACCAAGCCTACGAACGTTTCGTCAGGCCAATTCTGTTTTCGCTCTCAGCGGAGGGCGCGCATGATCTGGCGATTCGCAACTTGCGGTCCGCGTCGGCGCTTCCCTCCGTGTTGCGTCTCCTTGAGCGTTTCAAGCCGCCGCCGAAACCGAAAACTGTGTTCGGCCTTACTTTCCCAAACCCGGTCGGCCTCGCCGCGGGCTTCGACAAGAATGGAGTGGCGATTCCAGCCTGGGCCGCGCTCGGCTTTGGCTTTGTCGAGGTCGGCACCGTGACGGCGAAAGCTCAGCCCGGGAATCCGAAGCCGCGCATCTTCCGTTACCCAGAGCAAGGCGCGCTGATCAACCGGCTCGGATTCAACAATGACGGCGCGGACACTGTCGCGGCACGCTTGAGAGCATTGCGCGAGAGCGGGCGCTGGCCCGCCATCCCGGTCGGCATCAACATCGGCAAATCGAAGGTCACGCCGCTCGAGGAGGCCGTGGCGGATTATCTTTATTCCTTTCGCCTTGTTGGCGCCGCTCGCCGATTACGTTGTCCTCAACGTCAGCTCGCCGAACACGCCCGGCCTCCGCTCGTTGCAGGAACACGACGCGCTCGAACAATTGCTCCGCGCCATCAGCGACGAAAACCGAACCACGCCCAAGCCAGTCCTGCTTAAAATCGCGCCCGACCTTTCCCTCTCCGAGCTCGAACAGATCGTCGCCACTTCCGAGCAAAACGGCATTGCTGGAATTATCGCCACGAACACAACCTTGGATCACTCTTCGATTCCCGCCTCCCGCGATCAGGCGGGCGGGTTGAGCGGCCGGCCGTTGCGCGCAAAATCCACTGAGTTTGTCCGCGCGATCACGTCTCGGTCGCGCCTTCCCGTCATTGCGTCCGGCGGGATTTTCGATGCCGAGAGCGCCCGCGAAAAACTCGAAGCCGGCGCGCAGTTGCTCCAGGTTTACACCGGCTACGTTTACCGCGGTCCCGGCCTGCTCCGCGAGATCGTGGAAAATCTCGGATTGTAGGGCAAGCGCTCCGCTTGCCGGTTTCAGGCGTCTCGCTCGGCGGCAGGCGATGCGCCTGCCCTACAAATCAAGCAGCCGACACGGCTGCGGCAACCGGGGCTCGACGCGATCATTCTCCAAGCCGAGCTCGCGGAGGAGCGCGACGTCGGTGTCGGCGGCAGGATTGTCGGCGGTGAGAAGTTTGTCGCCGTAGAAGATGGAATTCGCACCGGCGAAGAAACAAAGCGCCTGGCCTTCGCGGGAAATGCGGGTGCGACCGGCGGCGAGCCGGACACGTGCGCTGCGGGAGCGCAATGCGCGTGACGGCAATTAACCGGACGAGTTCAAAAACATCGACGGGCGGCTGATCGCCCAGCGGAGTGCCCGGCATCGCCATGAGGCAATTGATCGGCACACTTTCCGGTGGCGGATCGAAATTGCTGAGCACCTCCAGCATGCGTAACCGGTCGTCGATCGATTCGCCCATGCCGATGATGCCGCCGCAGCAAACCGACATGCCGCTCTCCTGCACGGCGGCGATGGTGTTCAGGCGATCGGTGAAGGTGTGGGTGGTGACGATCTCCGGATAAAATTCGGGCGACGTATCGATGTTGTGATTGTAGGCGGTCACGCCGGCCGCCTTGAGCTTGCGCGCTTCGGCGGGTCCGATCTGTCCAAGCGTGACGCAGACCTCCATGCCGAGCTGCCCTACTTCGCGCACCGTCTCGAGGACCTGTTCGAACTTCGGAGTGCCATCGCGCACGCCGCGCCACGCCGCCCCCATGCAAAACCGGGTGGCGCCCTGGGCTCGCGCTCGCCGGGCGGCGGTCAAGATGTCATCGACCGGCAGAAGATCTTCGCGTTCAAGTCCGGTGCTGTAGTGGGCGCTCTGCGCGCAATAGGAGCAATCTTCGCTGCATCCACCTGTCTTGATGCTGAGAAGGCTGCAACGCTGCACCTGTTCGCCGCGCCAATGCTGCAGATGCACCTCGCGGCTTTGGCTGATCAAATCAAAAAGCGGCTGGTGGTAGAGACTCGAGAGTTCGTCGAATTTCATGCGCGTGCCGGGACGGTAGCGCGAACTTCCGGAGGTCGGAAGTCGGAAGTCAGAGGTCAGCGAAGAAAAACAGGATCTGACTTCTGATCTCCGTCTTCGGTCAGCGGTTGACCCACTTTGCGGTTTGTCCCTCTTTGCTGACGAGGTAGGGCAATTCCTCCATCTGATATTGAGTCTTGCCGATCGCGCCCCACATCGGGACTCCGATCGCGGCCAGCCATTTCTTCGACATGCTCTCGCCGGTGTGACAGCCCCAGCTCTTAATGAAGGCGTTCCGCGCGAAGGCGCGGCTGTTGATCTTGCGCAGCTCGTCCTCGTGCAGCCATGACTTACAGGCGCTCTCGATGTTGCTGCTGTAATCGAACATGAAGCACTTCGCGTTGGAATGGCCGAAGAACTCGAAGTTGACGATCTTAACGCGATCTCGCGGCTGGCCATTGTTCAAATAATTGATGACCTCGTCGCCTTTGTTGAAATAGATCAGCTTGATGTTGTATTTGTCGCGCACCGAGTTGATGTGGCCGATCAGGTCCTGCTTGTCCTGCGGCGCGCGGTCGATGTAGCCCTGCTTGTATACTAGCCAGGTGATCTTCGCATTCGGGTCCTGCGCTTGGATTTGCTGGGTCCGAATGCGGCCGGCGCGAACGAAGTTAGCCCACCAATGATCGTGCGGCTGCTTCTTGTACTTCTCCCACACCATCAGAGAGGGCCCACCGATAACGAGGATGTTTTCACCATTCGTCGGCGGAGCGGCGCCGGCTTGGGAAACCAGGCCGACAGCCAGGAAAAGAAGAAGTGTAAGCCGTTGTTTCATCGGAAATTCTCGGGAGCAGTATTTATGCTGGGAGCGGAGCCGTTGCAAGTGGACCGTTGGTGCCGCAGCCGGTCAGATTTCGTCGCGGATCAAGTCTTCCATCGTCTGGCGGCGGCGGATAAGCGAGCAGCGGTCGCCCTGCACGAGAACTTCGGCTGGGAACGGTCGCGAATTGTAGTTCGACGCCATCGACGAAGCCGTAAGCGCCGGCGCTCATCAGCGCCATGAGATCGCCCTCTTTCATTTCAGGCAGCTCGCGATCCTGGGCAAAGAAATCGCCGCTCTCGCAGACAGGGCCGACCACATCCACCGATTCGCGCTTTTGCCGTCGGCGGATTCCCGGACGGGCACAATCTCATGGTAACTTTGGTAAAGTGCGGGCCGGATCAGGTCGTTCATCCCGGCATCGACGATGACGAACTTCTTTTGCTCCGCCTCTTTCACGTAACGGACCCGGGTGAGAAGCACGCCGGCGTTTCCGACAAGAAACCGGCCGGGTTCAATCAGCACCCGCAAGCCGAGTTCGCTGAGAGGGGGAACGATCGCGTCCCGATAATCGGCGACACTGAAGGCAGAGGCCTCGCCTCCATGCTCGTGCCACCATTTGCCTGAGCCGCTCTCGAGCGCCCGCCGGTAAATAATCCCCATCCCGCCGCCGATGCTGAAAAATTCGAGCGCATGTTTCTCCTTCAGTTCGCGCACCAGCGGGACAACTTTGGCAATCGCTTCCGCGAACGGCGTTGCGTCGGTGATTTGCGAGCCGATGTGCATCTGGACGCCGCGGATCCGGATGTTCGGCATCCCGGCGGCGCGCTCGTAAACCTTGGCGACCCGATGGAGCGCGATGCCGAACTTATTTTCGCTCCGCCCAGTCGAAACGTAGGCGTGGGTGCCGGCGTCGACGTCGGGATTGACGCGAAGCGCGATTGGCGCGCGGACGCCTTTGCCCCGCGCAATGCGGTCGATCCAGTCGAGCTCCGCTTCGCTTTCGACGTTGAAACTGAAAACGCCTTCGTCGAGCGCGTATTCGATTTCCTCCTGAGATTTGCCGACTCCGGCGAAGGTGCATTTGTCCGCCGTGCCGCCGGCTTTCAGGACGCGGAACAATTCGCCGCCGGAGACGATGTCGAAACCGGCGCCGGCCTCGGCGAGCAATTTCAGGATCGCGCCGTTCGAGTTCGCTTTGACCGCATAGCAGATGAGGTGATCGAGCGGAGCGAGCGCCGCGTCGAGCCGGCGATAATGATCGAGAATCGTGCCAGCGCTGTAGACATAGAGCGGCGTGCCGAACTCCTGCGCGATGCGCTCGAGATCGACCTCTTCGCAAAAAGCCGGCCGTCTTGGTAATGAAACGAATGCACAGCGGAATATCAGCGCTACAGGCACGCAATGGAGACGGACCTGCCCTCAGCCCGTTAGGGCGAAGTAACGCAACTCCCCCTGGGAGAGGGCGTCCTGGCGCCAAATTGGGTCGTGCAGGCTCGCAACCCTAGACAGAAGGGGCAGCGCGGTTTACCAATGCAATGCATGATTGGCCCGGCAAAAATCTATTTCATCATTTTCGGCGCTGCTCACCATCGTGGGCGGCGTGATCGGTTATATGAAGGCGGGCAGCACGGCCTCAATCATCGCCGGATCGATTTCCGGCATTGCCCTCCTCGTCGCCGCGTTCTTGCTGCCGGGAAATCCGGTGCTCGGGCTGGCGATCGCGGGTCTTATCTCGATCCTTCTCGCCGGGCGGTTCATTCCCGCATTCATGCAAACCGGCGCGGTGATGCCGGCCGGCTTGATGTCCATCCTGAGCGTGATCGGCGTCATCATGGCGATCGTCGCCTGGATAAAAAAATAACCGGCAGGCGTGCGAAGATTTCGTGTCAGGACGCTGGGATTTGTCGCCTTCCTTTTGCTGGCCGCGGTCCTGACCGCGATCATCCTGCGCTGGATTTCCCTCGAGCGATGGCATCGCACCCAGCTCGCGCCAGAGACGCCGATCGAAATCGAGATTCCCGAGAGAAGTCCGACACCGGCGCCTCCCACGAAGCCGCCGGTCATCACCGGCAAGCTCGACACGGCGCGGCTTTTTAGCGGCATCACCGTGCAGGCTGCCGTCGAGCCGACCCCGGGCGGGGCGGCTTCCGACGAGCGGGCGGATCCCCAGAGTTACGTTCTGGAATTAAAACTGCGCGCGCGCATTCCTACGCCGAATAGCACGATCGAGGACCTGGCCAAGGTCAGTCCTGAGCTGCCGAGATTGCTGCCCGGCCTGGCGGCGATGGTGACGCCCGAATCGGTCTCGCCCTTCTTCAAGGAGCTTTACGACACGAAGGTCAAGAATCTGAAGGAGGATCTGGTGCGGCTCGATCAACTTCTGTCGCGGCACAATTTTTACGATTGCCAGACGGTCCTCCAATTGCGGCATCCGGAGACGAAGCGGCGCGCGGTCCTTTTGCAGGCCGACATGGATGTCGATGCCGATGGCTCGGACTCGGACCGCTTGCCGGCCGGTTCCGGGACGTCGACCAACTTCCAGCCCGCCACGAGTTATCGCTGGCCGAAGAAGAGCCAGATTCCGAATGCTTACCTCGGGCCCGCCGAAGAAAGGCTGAAACGTTATGAAACCGAATTGGCGGCGAAATCGACCTCCGCGGAACGAAAACGCGAATTGAAAAGCGGGATCGCCTCAACGCGCGACGAGATCGAGATGCTCAAACGGTACAGCTTTTTGATCGGCGCGACGGATCCGTTCATCGTGTTGCCGATCGGGCTCGGCAAGATGGATGGCGGCAAGGTGGGCGATTATGCCCTGGTCATTCACGGGGAGCGCATTTATCCGGCTATGGTGGGCGACGTCGGCCCGGCGGACAAGGCCGGTGAAGCTTCCCTGCGCATCGCAAAGAGATCAGCGGAGTCGCCTCGCCCTACAATCGCCCCGTGAGCGATCTCAAGGTCACTTACCTTGTTTTTCCCGGGACGGCCGAAACGCCGTTTGGGCCGCCGGACCTCGAAAAGATCCACACGCGTTGCGAAGAGTTGGTGAAGGAAATCGGCGGCGCCGGCGTTCCGTTGCATCGCTGGGAGAATATTATTCCGCCGTTGCCGACCCGACGCCAACTCCAACGCCGAGCCCTACGCCCGCTGCGTCGCCATCTCCCTCAGGCACTCCGGCCTCACCGGGAGCATCGCCGACTTCGACTTTCGCATTTCCACTGACGACGCCGACAGCGTCCCCACCGGTAGGGCGAGACTCTGTCGAGCCGCGGCGCAGACGTGTAAACGCGGCTCTGGAATTCGTTGAGGCTCGACAGAGTCTCGCCCTACCGGGAAAACATATCTGTGAGCAAAGCCTTCACGCGCGAGGATGATAATGCGCCGGAGCTTCCCGATCTTCCTCCGCTAACTTCCACGCTGGCGCCGGGGGCGAAGAATTACATCACGCCGGCGGGCGCGCAGAAATTGCGCGATGAGCTGCAGAGATTGGTCGAGGAGGCACGGCCTGCGCTCGCCGAAGCGAACGAAGATCCGGATGCGAAACGACAATTGGCCCGGCTCGATCAGCGCATCATGCAGCTCGAGGAAAGTTTGCAGTCGGCGGAGATCGTCCCAGCCGCCAGGCGGGGCGGCGGATGTCGTTCGATTTGGCGCGACCGTCACGGTGCGGGAAAGCGGACGGAACCGAAACCAGCTATCGCATCGTGGGGGTGGATGAGACCGAGATGGATCGCAATTGGGTGAGCTGGATGTCTCCCATCGCCAAAGCGCTCCTCAACGGCAAACGCGGCGAGCGGATTCGCTTCAAATTTCCTTCGGGAGAAGAGACGCTTGAGATAATAGACATCAGATATGAATGATCGTTTCCTTTTCGCTGTCCTGATCTCACTCGCGCTCGCGCCCTTGGCGTCTGGCCTGGAACCGCCCGCCGACAAATTCGACGTCGTCATCAAAGGCGGGACCGTTTACGACGGCACGGGCGAAAAGCCGCGCGTTACCGACGTTGCCCTTCGCGGCGATCGGATCGTGGGGCTGGGGACTTTTCCGGCGGACAAGGCGACGACCGTGATCGACGCGAAGGGCCTGGCCGTCGCGCCCGGCTTCATCAACATGCTCTCGTGGTCGACCGAATCGCTGATCGAGGATGGCCGTTCGCAAAGCGAAATTCGCGAGGGCGTTACGACCGAGATCATGGGCGAAGGCTGGTCGATGGGTCCGCTGAATGATCGGATGAAAGAGCGAATGAAGAGCCAGCAGGGCGACATCAAATACGAGCATCCAGTGGAACACGCTCGCGGAATATCTGCGTTTCCTCGAGCAGCGCGGCGTTTCCTGCAACGTCGCTTCGTTCATCGGCGCGACCACCATCCGCGATTTCGTCATCGGCCTCGAAGACAAACAGCCTACTCCGGAACAGCTCGAGCAAATGCGCGAGCTTGTCCGCCAGGAAATGGAAGCGGGCGCGCTCGGGATCGGCACGTCTCTGATTTATCCGCCGGCGTTTTACGCGAAGACCGAGGAGCTGATCGAGCTCTGCAAGGTCGCCGCGAAGTATCAGGGCAAATACATTTCGCACATGCGGAGCGAAGGGAACCAGTTGCTGGAGGCGCTCGACGAGCTGCTGCGGATCAGCAAGGAAGCTGGCATTCCTGCGGAGGTTTATCACATCAAGGCGGCCGGCCAATCGAACTGGAAAAAAATGGACGCGATGCTGGCGAAGATCGAAGAGGCGCGCAAAGCCGGGCTGAAGATCACCGCCGACATGTACACCTATCCAGCCGGCGGGCACCGGGCTCGACGCCAGCCTGCCGCCGTGGACGCAGGACGGCGGTTATCCGGAATTGTTCAAACGTCTCCGCGATCCGGCCACCCGCGAGAAAATTGCCGCCGAAGTGAGGACGCCGAGCGACAAATGGGAAAACTTTTATCTGGCGGCCGGCTCGCCCGACAAAATTTTACTCAACGGATTCAAGTCCGAAAAACTGAAGCCGCTCACCGGCAAATCGCTCGCAGAAGTGGCGAAGATGCGCGGGAAGGATCCGATCGAGACAATCATGGATTTGATCAGCGAGGACGAATCGCGAATCGACACCATCTACTTCCTTATGTCGGAAGAGAACCTGAAGAAGCAGATGGCCAAGCCGTGGGTTTCGTTTGGGTCGGATGAAGCGTCGCAGGCGCCGGAAGGGAATTTCCTCAAATCGAATTGCCACCCACGCGCTTACGGAAATTTCGCGCGCGTCCTGGGAAAGTATGTCCGTGAAGAGAAAGTGCTGACCCTGGAAGAGGCGATCCGGAAGATGACCGGCTTGCCGGCGACGAACCTGGGGCTGGATCACCGCGGTCTTCCTTAAGGAAGGAATGTTTGCGGACGTGGTGGTGTTCGATCCCAAAACGGTCGCGGACAAGGCGACCTTCGAGAAGCCGCACCAGTATGCCGTCGGAATGAAGCACGTTTTCGTGAACGGAGCGCAGGTGCTCAAGGATGGCGAGCACACCGGCGCGAAGCCGGGCCGCGCCTTGTGGGGGCCGGGAAAGGTCGCTAGCGGCATCGAGCGTTGAGGCTGTCATCCCGAGCCGCGCAGACGGCGAGGGACCTCGCAGTCGCGTTACCGACACGCTAGCTTCGCACGCCGAATCGTTTCGAACGTTCCACTTCGTCTGCGACTGTGAGGTCCCTCGCCGTCTGCGCGGCTCGGGATGACAGCGCTAGCGCGGCGCCTAGCGCGGTCCGCGCGATTCGATCTGGTCCAGGCTCGGGTTGTTTTGCTTGATCCATTCCTGGATCGCCCCGACGTCATTTGGATCGACAGTCGTGCTCCTGGGTTCCTGCGGATTCACCAAATCGGATGAGGAGTCAGGCAGCACCGGCTTCGCTTTCTTGACCGAAAATTTCCAATGGCGTCCGAAGCGAAGCAGGAGTAATACATCGTCTTGGCTTCCAGCGCGCCGACGCCGCTGCAACGCATGGCGTCATAAAACATCCGGTCGACGACCTTGGGCGGATGCGCCTTTTGATCGTAGGCGACATCGTGGAGCACGGAAGCGTTCCGGTATTTCCCCTCGAACGGCCCGCCCATGAACGACCACAAGGCGCGCGGAATGGAGGCGCCATCGATCTTCGAGCCGGCGGGAGCGATCCAGACGACGCCTTTCGGATCGGTGTAACGAAGCTCGTTCAACAGCGTCATGGTCCGTCCGTCGGTTTCCCAGCGCGTTTCGATCGGGCCGCTGTAATAGCCCCACGGGCCGGCCGGATTCGTATTATCGGCCCGGTTTTTTTTGCCGAACATGCTGCAACCGGCAGAGCAGCACGAGCCGAGAATCGAGAACGAAGGCGCGCATGGATCGTTCAGCTCGCGGAGGAAACGAAAACTTCCTCAGGTTTCTCAGGCGCAGGCTTCAATGATGGCGGCGGCACAACCGAGCGGGACGGACGCCGGAAACTCTTCACATAAAAGAGCAGGAAGATGCCGCAGACGAGGAGAAGCGAGCCGACCCATTTCAGGAGCCAGCCCGGGTCGCGCAAAATCTGGATGGTGCTTTGGCCGAGGTTGTCCGGGTTCCAGGAAGCCTGCGACATTTTGAAGGTGAGGCCGGTCCAGGTGTTCTGCCATGCGCCGGGATAATTGAACGGGTTGTTCATCCAGCATTGGCCGGTAGCGGTCTGGCCTTCCGGGGTAGTCACCCGCACCGTGCTTTTGAATCCCGCGGGGCTGTCGCTGCCTTCGTTGCGCTGGACTTCGAAATCGAGAAGCTCCAGCGCGATCGGCAACGGAATCTGCTTCCAGCCGTAGGCCACCTGCACATCGCCACCGGGCGCCGGGACGCTGATCTGCCAGCCGGCGGGAACCCATTGCTCGGAAGTTTGCGCGCCTTGTTGAATGCGGACGCGGACGCCATCCGGCAAATCGGGACCGGTGGCCGGCGCGTTGGGTGGGAACGAAATCCATCCATTCCTCGGCGTGCGGGAGGAAGCGATCGAGGGTGAGCTCCCAGTCGGCCCAGCCGGTCGTGAGCGGCTTGTTCAATTCCAGTTTGCCGGTGGAACGGCCGAGTTTTCGCGAGGTAAGGTCGTAGGTCACGCTGCCGTCAGGCGCGATGAAAAGCGTCATATGGTTTCCCGTGTTCGCTCCGGCCGCCGGCATCTCCGGCGCCACGCCCGGGGTGTCGGCGCCGTGCGAGTGCCCCGGCGTGGAGGAAACCGGAACGCCTTTGCCGCGCAACGTCACGACGACGGCTGCATTGTTCGGTTGATCGCTCACGGAGGTCGGCTTCCCGTTCTCGATCCGGAAATCGGGCCAGTAATTGTCGATCCGCAAAGTGAACGCGCTCCCCTCCATGGCCGCGTCCTTGCCGAGGGTTTGCGCGACATCGAACGTCCAGGTTTTCCCGTTGAGGTTCACGACGACGCTTCCTTTGTTGCCCTCTTTCGGCTCGGTCAACTGGACCTTCGCGCCGCTGTTTCCGCCTTTGATCACCTTGGCGATCTGCTCTTCCGGGGCTTTCGCGAAGGCGAAGATCGTCTCTTCGATTTCGACTTCGCCGGCAGCCGCGAGCGGGCAGCACTGGCAGAATCGGCTTTGATGTCGGGCGCGACGCCGCGCTTCACGTCGATCGTGGCGAGACCCATGTTGAAGTTGTGCTGGTGATCGTCCGCCAAAAGCCAGCTCTCGAGCCGCTGGCCCATCATCGCGGTCGCGACCGTGAAATGGACGCGCCGGCGCGCCCCCTTCCTTCAGCGGCTTAGGATTCGGCTTCCCTTCAATCGCCGGCGCGTAATCGACGATGCTCAGGCGGCCGCCGCCCGCGAGCAGGCCGAGGTCCCATGGTTTTTGCGGCGTCGGGGGGCGGTTGATGAATTCGGCGGCGTAACCCTTCACGATGCCGTCGGTGTCCCGCACGCGAAGCTGATGTTCATCGACGAGCAACCGGTTCGTGGGCGGCTCGCCTTTGAAGAGCGTGATGGTTCCTTCGATTCCCCAGATCCGTCCGATGAGCGATCCGGCAAGCAGAGTGATGATGCCGAGGTGGGTGATGAGAAACCCGACGTGATGCTTTTTCCAGGGCCAGCGCGAGAAGGCGGCGCCGGCGAGGTTAGCGGCGAGGAGAAGGAGCCAGAGGTTGAACCAGGGTGCGCCGTAAACATAAGCGCGCGCCACTTTCGCATCGAAGCTCGATTCGTAGAGCGTGCCCGCCACCGAGCCGATGATGAGCACCGCCAGGAGCACGACCGCCAGCTTGAGCGAGGCGAAAAACCGGAAGACCGGGTTGCTTTGCCAGGCTGGGCGTGAGGATGGAGATGGCGTGGCCATGACGTGGGGCGGGTATTTTCCGCGAGAACCTAGATGCGTTCAACGGGAGAGTTGTCTCTTACTCGTGCTCATGCTCGTGATCGTAATCGAAGGGAAGACAGATCGATCACGAGCAGGAGCACGAGCACGATTACGAAGTAGAGGAGGCGGCTACCCGCTTTTATCCAGGGCTTCGCGGAAACTGCGGAGATGGGCGGAGAAGGCGTTGGCCTCGAATAGATCGGGCACCCGGACATCCTGGAAAAGAACGTTGAGCTCGGCGTCGACTTTAAGGCGCCAGCCGCGGTTCTTGTTCAAGGCGTAGGCGAGGCGGTCCAAGGCGAGCACGAGCCGTTTCGCGCGCTGGGCGAGAACCGGTTTCGGCACATCATTGCGAAGGAATTCTCCTTCGGTCGAGGCCAGCACGAGCATCAACGTCCGCGCGGAGGTTTCGCTCCAATTGGAGACCGAGGCGCGCCGCGCCAGCGCATCCGCTTCGGTTCGCGCGCGATTAAAATCCGATATCCCGGGCGCTGTCGGCTGGTTGACTGATCTGCGGCCAGGACCCGCCGCCGGACGCCGTCGTCGCGCAAAGCCAGGCCAGGCCGTTCCAGCGCGCGTTGGACGCATCGTCGCTTAGCGGATCGCTCGCCAGGGCCCAGCTCATTTCCCGCAACGCCACGGCCTGCCCGGTCAGCCATTCGCGCAGGCCGGTCCAGGAATCGTCATCCTTCCAATGTTTCGGCTCGGCTACCGATTGGCCATCGAGCTCGAAAAACAGATCGGGATGGCCGGCCTTCAACAACTCCGGGGCGAGATTCTGGTGGCAGGCGACGCACGCCGTCGCGCGCAGATAAGCGCCGCGGAGATCGCGCATGCCGGCGGCGACGCGTGTCGCATAAGTCCAGTCCGGGCGCGTATGGCCGCGCAACCAGCCGCTCGCCGCGCCGTGGCAATTCTCGCAGGAAACCCCTTCGTCCGGATGGGCCGTCGCGGTCAGCCGGCTCGGCGCGACCGATTGCGAAGGCGAATGGCAAACCGTGCAACGCGCGCTCGTCTGCGCGGCGGGAATGCCGAGGCTTTCCGCGATGCGCTCCGATCGGGAATTGAGCAGAATCGCGAAAGCCTTGGTGTGAAAATCCTTCTGGCTCCAGGTGATGTATTGGTTGCGCTTGGGGCCGGCGCCGCCGTGGCAACTGGAAGACTTGCAGCCGACTGAGCCGACAAATGCGCCGCCGGTTTCGCGGATCTGGCGCGGTTCTTTCGCGGAAAGGGAAGCAGCGGCAGCCGCCAGAATGGGGATGCAGATTGCGGCGACTCTCAGCAACACGCCGAGAGATTAGCATCCGCGTTTTCGCAGAATGCGACTGCAAATGGTGACGTGCTCGTCCTCGCGCCGCTGTAGCGGCGCGGGTGATCTGCTGGCGCCTCCTAGCCGCCGGCCCGATAGGGCGGCGGCTACAGCAAGAAATCCCTAGAGCGAACTCAGTTCGCCCAGGCTTTCCACTTCTTGCGAAGCGGCTTCACGTAGCTATCGACATCCACCTTCTTCAGCCGATGCACGCCGTCTTTCACTACGTCGGCGGAATCTTCGTATTTGTTCCGGATCGATTTAAATAACGGCCAGAGAAACGGCAGCGTCAAGAATGCTCAGATCGACATTGCCCAGCGGCGATTTTGCTTCGATCTCCTTGTCGGCGGAGCTGGACGAGTAGCGAATCGCCAGGCCAATCGCGACCCCAATGGCGAGGGCGCCGATCACGGTCGGCACCGGATTTTCGCGAAGGAAAAACTCCGTCCGCTCGCGGGCGGTGCCGGCGCGTTCCTTGGTTTGCTCCCAGGCGTCTCCCGCCACAGTTGAAACTCTGTCCGCCGCCTGCCGGATGCGGCTGGGGCTATTTTCCGAAAGTCGTTCCTCGTTCGCCCTCGAGGCAGCCATCGGATCATCTTCCATAAATTCGTCGCCGTTTGGATTGATCATATAAACAATTCGTAAGTCATAAGACCTTTGGGCCTCTGATTTGTTCGTTCTTTTCCTACTCGTGCTCCTGCTCGTGATCGTAATCGAGCGGCGGCGGATCGATCACGAGCAGGAGCACGAGCACGATTACGAGGGAAGGTTACCGCCACTGGTGCTTGGGATACTTACGCTGGAGCTCCTTTTTGATCTTTGGATAGCCCTCGCGCCAGAACGTCTCCAGATCGTTGGTGATTTGGATGGGGCGATGGTTCGGGGCGAGAACCTGAATCCTGAGCGCGATGCGGCCGCGTCCGACCGCCAGACCCGCGCGGAGTGTCATACAAATCCTGGATGCGGGCGGCGATGGTCGGTGGAGCGCCCTCGCCGTAGGTGATCTTGGCCGCTCGGCCGCCGGCCAGTTTGATGCGCTCAGGCGCCAGATCGTCGAGGGTCTGTTGCTGCGCGGCGCTCAGCCATGATTTCACCGCCGGCCAAACGGAGCGCTCCTTGATCTCTTTGAAGCTCGTCGCGCCCTGGCAAATTTGCTCGAGGAGCAAGCAGCTTGGCCGCTTCGTCGATTCGCGGGAATTCCAGCTCCGGAAACTCGGTCGCGACGAAATTTACGCGGGCGATCCATTGCTCGACTGCGTTGTCCCAATGTTTCAAGGGACAGGTTCCAGCCAGGACTTCGCGGGCGAGGATCTGCGCAGCGGCGGGGTTGCCCTTCGGGGAAAATTCTTCGCTGCGCAAAACCAGATCGTGAAAGAGCGTCACGCGCTGGCCGGCGACGCGGCGCAGCGTCGCGATCGAACTCGACGCGCGTTTCTTCCCGGAAAGATTCCGGGAACAATTCACGGAGCCATTCCTCCTCGATCTTCGTGGCGAGCGTGAGCAGGACCTGCCGCTCTTTGTCGCTGCTTTCGATCTCGCGAACTTCCGAAGCGACGAGCAGACGCGCCCCATGCACCGAGCTTTCGCGCGCGAGCACGCCGCGGCGGCCATGGACAAGTGCGCAACGCAGCGTCCCGGCATCCAGCCGCACCGCCACCTGGTCGGGAAAACCAGCGAGCACGCAACGCTCGATCGATCCGGCTTTGACCTCGCCGGTCTTTAAATCAAGGCGTTCATCGCGGGCGATGGCGAGAAATTGCTCGGTTAGCTGCGCCGCTTCGCGCGCGGCGCCCGCGTTGATCCCGAGTCGCGCGCAACGCTGGAAATCGAAGCCGCTCTTTTCCGCGTAGCGAAAGGCGCGCATCAAAATGAAGAGGTCCGATTCCGCGTCGCTGCCGAGAACATCGTCGCGATCTTCGCGCGCTTGTTTGCCTTCGAGGCGGCGCAGGAGATTACGGCCTTGCGTGAGGGCGGCGATCAGCGCCACCGCGGGCACGCAGCCGTATTGCTGCGCGGCCAACAGCATCCGCGCGTAACGCGGATGGACGGGGAACGCGAGCATGCGCCGGCCGAGCGGGGTGACGCCGCGGGAGTCGATCGCTCCGAGATCGACGAGGAGTTGTTCTGCTCGCGCGAGCGACTGCGGATCGGGCGGCTCCAGCCAGCGGAAGCTGCCGATTTCTTCGACGCCGCTTGCTTTGAGGGTGAGGACGACTTCAGCCAGATCGAGCCGTTTCACCTCGGGCAATTCCTGCGCGGCGCGGTCGAGATGCTCGCGCTCGGTCCAGAGCCGGAGGCAATGGCCGGGAGCGGTGCGTCCGGCGCGGCCGGCGCGTTGATCGGCGGAGGCGCGGCTGATTTTCTCGACGAGAAGGGTGTTGATGCCGCGGCGGGCGTCGAACCGCGCGATGCGCGCCAGGCCGCTATCGATGACGACCCGGACGCCATCGATCGTGAGCGAAGTTTCGGCGACGTTCGTGGAGACAATGGCCCGTCGCTTTTGGTAATGGGCGAGCGCGGCGTCCTGTTCCGCCGGGGGCAATTCGCCATGCAACGGCAGGGCGACAAAACGATCGCTGACGCGCGAGGCCCGGATGGCGGCGATGGTGCGCCCGATCTCGTATTTGCCCGGCATGAAGATGAGGACGTCGCCTTCGGTGTGCGGCGCGAGGCGCTCGAGCTCATCCGCCGCGAGATCCCAAATCGGGTAGCCGTCACCGCCGACCGGTTTGGGAAGATATTCGATTTCGACCGGGAACTCGCGACCGCTCGAGCTCAGGACGGCGCAGGGCTCGAGATATTTTTGAAGAAGGCCGGCGTCGAGCGTGGCGGACATCACCGCGAGTTTCAGGTCGGGGCGAGAGGTGGCCTGGAGATGGAGGGCGCGCGCGAGGGTGATGTCGCCGTAGAGATGGCGCTCGTGAAATTCGTCGAAAAGGATCGCGGAGATGCCGCGCAACTGAGGGTCCTGGATCAATTGGCGGAGCAGAATTCCTTCGGTGACGAAGCGGATACGGGTGCGCTCGGAGGTAACGTTTTCGAAGCGGATCTGGTAACCGACTTCATCGCCGAGGCGGACGTTGCGCTCGGAGGCGACGCGCGCGGCGAGGAGACGAGTGGCGAGGCGGCGAGGCTGGAGGATGACGACCTGGCCGGCGCCGAGGAGGCCGTGGTCGAGGAGGATTTGCGGGACTTGGGTGGATTTGCCGGAGCCGGTCGGGGCCTGGAGGATGAGGCGGGAGTGTTCCGTGAGCTCGGCGACGATCTCGTTGTTCGAGCTCGTAGATTGGCAGGTCGCGGGACATGGAAGGGGGAAACGTCCAACGTCCAACGTTCAACGTCCAACGCTCAACTGGGGAGAAGGAGGATCCAGCGCGAGAGCGAGCTTGGCCCCTAGAAGATTTGTTTGGCGAAGGCGATGACGATGGCGTTGGCGATTCCGACCAGCGCGGCGCCGGCGATGAGGCCGGCGCAGATGGGCTCGGCGCTTTCGACCCAGAGGCGGTTGCCTTTCGTTCCGGGCTTGGGATGACGGCGGGCCTGCCACCAGAAAAACATTCCTCCAATCCACATGGCGAAACAGGCGTCGGGCGGCAGGATGACGCCGAGACCGATGGAGACGGACGAGAGCGGAAAAGGCTTTTTTCGCACGATGGTCATGATTTCGATGAAGGCGGCGAAGGCGGCGGCGATGATCATGGAAATGATCGCGGAGGTGGGCAGGCTGGCGACACCGCGAGCGATCAGGTCGGCCACGCCTTTCCATTGCACGGCGGAAGGCATGGGAAATTGCTCGGAAACGATCGTGGCCGGACTGCGCCCGCCATCGGCGCCCGGCGGGAGAAAGAGGAGGAAGAAGAGCGGCGTCGCGGCGAGACGCGCCGGAAAGGATTCCGATGCAATGCCCGATAGCCTGCTGCCGCGGTTTGGCGCCGAGCATGTAGCCGGGCTTGATGTCGGAGAGCAGGTTACCGGCATTCGAGGCAACTTCGGCGGTCATTCCGGCGGTGATGAGGTTCGAGGCGGGATTGGCGCGGTCGATCGCGCCGATGGAGAACTGCGTGATCTTGGCCAGCGAGCTGGTCGGCGTCCACGAGGTCAGCGCCATCGAGTTGACGCAGATGACGGTGAGAACGATGACGAGCGGCAGGGAGAGGAGCGCGAGGCCGACCGGCACGCCGAAAAACATGATGGGTGAGCCAAATGCCGAGCGACGCTAAGGATCGGGACGCCCACATAGGAAATCCAGAGCGGCAGCTCGATTCCCGCCAGGATGTCTTTGCCCTGGTCTTTCCCTTTCTTTTTGCCGCGAAGGTTTTTAATAAGGCTGGTGAAAATTTCCGGCTTGCCGACGAGGGCGATCAGCGAACCGACCACCATCATGGTCACGCCCCACCAGAGAGACCATTGGTTGACGATCTCAGCCCGGCTCAGCGCGACCGTCGCGCCGGTGGGGCCGACGCGCGGAGCGATGTCGCCGCGCGCAATCATGATCGGCGCGAGCACGAGAAAATTCACCGCCGTGCCGAGCATCACGCTGGTCGCCACGCGGACGCCCATCAGGCCGCCGACGCCAAACATGGCGGCGTCGAGGCCAAGCCGCAGGCCGAGGGTCCGGAACTCCGTCCCGAGAATTCGCGGGGTCCAAAGCTCGTACTTGGCCGCGAGCATGTAGTAATATTCGTCGATTCGTTCGCGGAAATGCCACGGCTCGGTCATGCCGAGCCATTGATTCATGCGCAGAAGTTTGAACTGGAAGAGCCGCTGCAAGCCGTCGCTGACGATGAATTGATAGAGGCCGGTCAGACCGGCGGTGATGCCGAGCAGCTTCGCTTTGTAAATTCCTTCGCCAGCGGCGCCATGGTAAAGCGCGTCGAGGACCACGCCGCAGGCGCGTCCTTCGGGAAAGGGAAGCTGATCTTCGTTGATGAAGCGGCGCTTGAGCGGGAAAGCGATGAGCACGCCGATGAGCGACATGACCGACATCCAGAGCACGATGTGCCACCACGGGACGATGACGTTCGTCACCATCATGTAGGCGGCGAGGCTGGAGGTAAGCGGAACGGTCATGTAACCGGCGGAGGTGGCGATCGATTGCATCGCGTTGTTTTCCAGGATCGTGAAATCTTTCCCGAGGCCGACGCGCGCAAGGAAACGAAACATGGCGAAGGCGAGAATGACGGAGGTGAGGTTGACGCCGAGCGTCACGCCCGTTTTGCCGGCGACGTAGAGATTCGTGGCGGAAAGAATGCCGCCGAGAAGGAAACCGGTCAGCGCCGAGCGGAGCGTGAGCTGCGGAAGATCGCCGCGATAAATGTTCTCAAACCACCAGCGATCCTTTTCTTCGCGAGTCCAGGTGCGCGTTTGTTCGTCGGTGAGTTGGGCGAGAGCCATGGTGTTAGAGCCCTTTCTGGATCAGGCCGAGGCCGCAGGCATCCTTATAAAACGGGCGGGGCAGGTCCATTGAGCGTGCCTCGCCGTTCAGGCAAAAGCTTTCCACTGCGGGGTGCGCTTTTCGCCATTCCGTGAAGGCCCGCCCCACGCCCCCCTGCTTCGTGACGTCAAAGTCCTCCGCGAACCGGCTGACGTCATGGAGCGCGAGAATTCCGCCCGGCGCGAGCGCGCCGAACCAGAGATCGAGTTCGTCCAGCGTGGCCTGATACTCATGGGAGCTGTCGATGATGATCAGTTCCGGCGCACCGCCGAGATATTCCTTCGCGGCGGTGGGCGAGTTCGGATCGAGGGAATTCCGTTCCGCGATCTCGACAAAATTCTCCAGGCCGGCGCGGGCGATCCAGCGGCGCGTCATTTCGCACATGGCTGGATCGAGATCCAGACTAAAGAGGCCGCGCTCTGCCTTCATCCGGCGCAGCATCCAACCGAGGAGCAACGCTGAGTAACCCGCGCAGGTGCCGAGCTGCACGATACGGCTGGCGCGATTTCCCAGCACGAGCCCGTGCAGAAAAGAAATCAGCGGCACCGCGCATTCGCCGATGGGCCCGTTCCGATCGGTTTCGGCATACCACTCGCGCAGCAGGCTCCACTCGGCTTCGCTCAGGTCCGAATAAATCGGCGGGACGTAGTCGTTGCCGGGAAGCTGATGCCACCAGTAGCGCGGATGCGGATTCTCCTTCCAGGCGCGTGAGCGCGACGCGTCTTCAGACATCACGGCGCGAGGCGATCGATCTGCCAGGGCCGTCCGGCTTGACGCGAATAACGGAAGCGATCGTGGAGCCGATTCGGCCGGCCCTGCCAGAATTCGATCTGGTCTGGCTTCAGCCGGTATCCGCCCCAATGCGGCGGAAGGGGAATTTCGCCGTCCGCGAAACGCTCCTCCATCTGCTCCAGACGGGCATCGAGGATCTGGCGGCTATCGATCACTTCGCTTTGCTTCGAAACCCAGGCGCCGAGTCGGCTGCCAGGTGGCCGCGAGTGAAAATACGCGGCTGAATCTTCCCGCGAGGTCCTTTCCACGGAGCCGCTGATCCGGATCTGGCGCTCGAGTTTAGGCCAGAAAAAATTGAGCGAAGCGTGCGGGTTCGCCTCGAGCTGTTTCCCCTTCTCGCTGTCGTAATTGGTGAAGAAGGTGAAGCCGCGGTCATCGAAGCCCTTGAGCAAAACGATGCGCACGGATGGTTTGCCGTCGGCAGTGGCGGTGGCGAGGCTCATCGCATTGACGTCGCGGATATCCGCGGCGAGGGCCGCGGCGAACCAGGCGCCAAATTGCTTGAAAGGATCGGAATGAAGATCGGCGCGGCGCAGGCCATGGGCGTCGTATTCATGGCGCAAACCGGTTAGCTCGGATATCGGCGTCTCATCCATAATGGAACGCCCGACAGATTATTAGAGGCTGGAGAAAATGTCGAAGGGCGATTGTCGCCTCCGAACGCGCGGCTCGTTGAGTAGCCCCGTCGCAACCAAACTCCCCTCGTTCCCAAGCTCTGGCTTGGTAACGCAATTGTCAGCGAAGCTTTGCTTCGTCACCTTGGCTGCTCTGGCATCGTCGCCGAACGAAGCTTGAGTTTCGCAGATAAACTCATTCCCAAGCTGGAGCTTGGGAACAAGGTGGTTGTCCGCGACGCGAGCCCCACCTAATTGATCATCACGACGGTGCCGACCGGAATCTCGGAGAAGAGCTTCTTGGCGGCATCGCCGGGAAGACGAATGCAGCCATGGGAGGCCGGATAACGTGGCACAACCCCGGCATGCATGCCGAAGTCGCGGCAATTGAGCCGCATGAAATAAGGCATCGCGACTTTGTAGATGGTCGAGATATGGTCGCGGTCCTTGTCCGTAATAACGTACTGGCCCGCGGGCGTGTCGTATCCCTGCCGACCGGTGGAAACCTGAGTCGTGAAAATGGTGACGCCGTCTTTGATGACCACCGCATGCTGTTTCGCGAGCGAAATTTCCACCCGAAGCTCTTCGGGCATCGGTCCGCCGCCGAGAAGAAGCTGGACGCATTTCCAATTCGAGGTCCAGGCGGCGAAATAGAGTGGCAGCATTTTGTGCTTCGGCGTGGAATGGTTGCGATTCGCGCCGGCATCGAGCAAGGCGCGAACGTAATCCGTCCGGCCCAGGCCGGCGGCGAGCATGAGGAGGTTCACGCCGGTCTCATTCTCGATATAAAGGCGGAGGTATTTGTTCTTGAGCAGCGCCATGAACTCCTTCTCGGCCGCCTTCGGAATGGTCACGTTCGGGTCGCTGCCGCAGGCGAGGAGCGTGTGGAAAAGCGGGGCTTCATCGTTGGCGATGGCGTAGGCGATCAACGGAACGGTGCCTCCCTCGCGGGTGGGCGGCCCTTGATGTTTGCTCAGAAGCAGCCGGACTTGCTCTCGCATGTTTGCTTTGAGCGCGGCGTCCAGCGCGCGGCGCGTATCGGCCGTCCATTCGAGGGTGGCGGGGAATCGTTCCAGGATCGTCTGGAAAATCCTCATGTCGCCGCTCTGGAGCGCGGCGGTGAAAAGATCGCGGCCCGCGGCGGAGGAGCGGCTGGAAGTTTGGCATGTTGGAGAGGAGAAGCTCGAGGGCCTCGTGTTTCCCGGCCGCGATGGCGTAATGGAGCGCGGTCCGGCCCTCAAAATCCATGAAGTCGATCCGGGCCTCGCGTTCCAGGAGCGTCCGGAGCATCTCGATGTTCCCCTGTTTCGCCGCGACCATCAGCGAGGTGAGACCGGTTTCGTCCGCCGTCTCGACGGCGGCGCCCGCGTCGATGAGTTTGCGCACGATTTCCCATTCCTGTTTCAGCGCGGCGGTGATTACAGCGTTCGGACCGCGCAGAATCGGCGCGCTCAGCTCGGTATCGGCGTTAAAGCAATGATCGACAATGTGGCTTCGGCGCGCCGGGACAACCGGCAGCGGTGCCGCAGCCCCGATGGAAGGACCGGCGATGAGCGTCGGTTCCTCAGCAGTGGCCAAAGACAACGGCAACGATGCTGGGGCGGGGACAGGAGCTGGGAGCTGGAGCTGCGCCGTGGGCGGTGACGGCAGACTCATCGTGTAAACGATGAGGCCGGCGAGAGCGAGGCTCCCGACAAGTTTTCGAATGGTGGATAGGCGCATGTTAAAAACTGACGAGGATAATGCTACACCCCCCGTCAAGTAGGTTAAGCACGATCACGGCCAATGGTTTTGCGCGGAAATGCGGGAATTGGCAATATTGGAGTTCCAAATCAGCCTTGACGGGGTATTTCCCGGCCAAATAGGATGCGCGCTCGCTCAAGGAAGGAGCCTTTTCAGCCCGCATTCGGAGCTTCCGCTGCCAAAACTCCACACCAGAGGATGAAACAGATGAAGAAAACCATACTTGCCGTTTGCGCTGCTTCTTGCCGCCGCCTCGCCGTTGGCGCTCGCCCAGGATGAAGCCGATACGCCCGCTCCGGAGGCGTCGCCGGAAATGACCGTTTCTGAGAAAGACTGAGTCGGCGGATCCCAGTGTGTCGATCAGCACCGAAAAAGACGCCTCCCCGAAGCCAAAACCGGCGAGTTCGCCCGCCGCCGAGCAAGGAGTCGTCCCCACCCGCCACTAAGAGCAAGCCCAGCCCGACCCCGGCGCCGGCCCCTGACTGCTTCGACCACCGCCGTCATGCCGGCGAAGAAATCGACCCACGAAGCCACCATTCGGGAGATCGAGGAGAAATGGGAAGCCTCCATCATGCAGCACGATCCTTCGGTCGCCCAAGCTTACCTGGCGGATGATTTCCGCGGCATCAGCTCGAGCGGGAAGGTAATGACGAAAGCGAAGCTGGTGGCTGAGATCAAGAAGGACACCGATACCTACAAGTCAGCGAAGAACAGTAAGGTGGATGTGCGCGTCTTCGGCGGGCAATTCGCCGTGGCGACCGGGATTTCCACGGAAGTGGGCAAATCAAAGGACGGCCGGGAGTTCAACCGCAGCTTCCGCTGGACCGATGCCTGGGTGCTGCGGAACGACCGTTGGCAGTGCGTTGCCTCCCAGGCGATGGCGATGAAATAACGCGCATTCCGTTTGGAAACGCGACAGTTGTGTCGCTAATGTAAACGCCAGATCGACGCTCGCGGGCGCTTTCCCCCGGGAAAACGCGTCCGGCACACCCGCTGCTAAAGAAGGCGGCATGCTTACGTTGTCGGCTTTCGTTATCGCTCTCGGCTCTGTCTTCACGAGCGTCTTTTGGGCGTGCAAAGAAGACATGGTCGATCGCGCCTAAACTTCGAGATCAACTCTCAAGGAACGGCGGTGTCAAACCGCCTCTCCTTGGAAGAATTGCGCCCCTTCCTGTTTACTCGTACGCGCAGGGCGGTAACTTAGCCGCCCATGCCGGTTACCGAGGAGCAGATCAAGGAAGCGTTGAAGGCCGTAAAGTATCCTGGCTTCAGCCGCGATATCGTTTCGTTCGGTCTGGTCAAGGGCGTCCGGATTGATGGAGATGCGGTCACGGTTCAGATGGCGCTGGCCACAAACGAGCCCGCGATTCCCCAGGCGATCAAGACGGAATCGGAAGCAATTCTGCGTGCGCTGCCCGGTGTCGGGCAAGCAAGAGTATTGATCGATATCCATGCCCCGCCTACCGGGGCGGGCGCGGCGGGTGTGGGAGCAACCCGCATTGAAGGAATCAAGCACGTCATCGCCATCGCGAGCGGTAAAGGGGGCGTCGGCAAGTCGACCGTCGCGGCCAACCTGGCCGTGGCCCTGGAGAAAACCGGGGCGGCCGTGGGCCTGTGCGATTGCGACATCTACGGCCCCAGCATTTCCCTCATGTTCGGCTCGCGCGACCGGCCGATGGCCACCGAGGAAAACCGGATCGTGCCGATCGAGCAATACAACCTGAAGCTCATGTCGATGGGGTTCCTCCTCGACGACGCGGCGCCGGCCATCTTGCGCGGGCCGATGGTGACCCGTTACACCCAGCAATTTCTCCGTCAGGTCGAGTGGGGCGAGCTCGATTTCCTCGTCCTCGATTTGCCTCCCGGCACGGGCGACATCCAGCTTACGATCGTGCAAACGGTCGCGCTCGCGGGCGCCATCATCGTCACCACGCCGCAGGAGGTCGCGCTGATCGATGCCCGGAAAGCCGCGACCATGTTCGAAAAGGTCAACGTCCCGGTCCTGGGGCTGATCGAAAACATGAGCTACTTCGCCTGCCCGAGCGACGGCAAGCGCTACGACATTTTTGGCTCCGGCGGCGGGCTGCGGGAATCGAAGCGGCTTCGGGTTCCGTTACTCGGCCAGATTCCCATCGACATCGCCACCCGCGAATCCGGCGATCGCGGCCTGCCGATTACCGCGGAATCGGACGATTCGCCGGTGACGTGCGGAGTTCATGAAAATCGCCCGGCATTTGCGGGAGACGCTTTCTTCGGAAGCGCTGTAGCCGCCTCGCTATGTCGAGGCGTCGGGTGGGCTGGCTTGGCATCACGTTCGCGGCGACATAGCGCCGCGGCTACAGCGCTGAGGGCTTGGCAGATAGCGAAGAATTGAATAGGCACACCCGGTGCTACGCCTAACTCAGGCGATATGGTTTTTGTTGACCAAAGCTCGCTTATATGAAAAACAGTGCCGACATGACGGCCGCCCAAGGGGAGCAGTCCCAGTTCGTGAAGAACTCGGTTCTCTACAAGGAGTTCCTTGCCGAGCGAGAAGAGATTTTGAAACACAAATGGATCGAGAGCGAAAAAGCCGGCGCTGATATCGGCTTTGAAAAGGCGTTGCTCGATTGGATCGTGAAATATCGTTCCAACTGGCGGAACAAGCGGACAAAGGAGGCCAAGGCCGAAACGACCGCTGCCTGATCCGCCACTTTCCTTTAATGCGATCCCGCGAGGTCGCCAAGGAATCCTGTGAAACAAAACTCCCGCCCTTCCACTCCATCTCTCACCCCGCCGGTGTTGGATGCGGAGGCCATTAACCGCGCGCTCCGGCGCATCGCGCACGAGATCATCGAGCGTAATTCGGATCTCTCGTTGGTTGTTCTCGCCGGCATCCCCTCGCGCGGAGTCGAGATCGCGCGGCGGCTGGCCGGCCTTATCGAATCGCTCTCCGGGACTGCCGTTGGGACAGGCGCTATCGACGTCTCGATGCATCGGGACGATGTCGGTAAACGCGCCGAGCTGCCGCGCGTCCAGGCTTCCAGCCTGCCGCTGCCCGCTGGACGACAAGACGGTCGTCATCGTGGACGACGTCTTTTTCACCGGGCGGACGGCCCGCGCCGCCATGGACGCCATCAATTCCTTCGGGAGGCCGGCGAGGATCCAGCTCGCGGCGCTCATCGATCGCGGCCACCGCGAGCTCCCCATCCGGGTCGATTATGTCGGCAAAAATCTCCCGACTGCTCCGGGGGAGCGAGTGCGTTTGCGCCTCGAAAATGTGGATGGCGAACCGGATGCGGTCTGGCTGATCAAGGAGGAGAAAGCGTGACCGCGCCGGCCTCGCGAAATTCGCTGGCAGCGCAAGGATCTGCTCGGCATCCGCGAACTTTCCGCGGAGGAGATCACGTTCCTTCTCGATACGGCGGATGCGTTCAAGGAAGTCGGCACGCGCGAGATCAAGAAGGTGCCGGCCTTGCGCGGGAAAACGCTGGTGAATTTCTTCGTCGAACCGAGCACGCGCACCCGCACCTCGTTCGAGATCGCGGCGATCCGCCTGAGCGCGGATGTCATCAACATCACCGCGACCGCCTCCAGCCTGACCAAGGGCGAAACGCTCAAGGACACGGCCAAGATCTTGGAAGCGAACCACGCCGACATCATCGTGATCCGGCACAGTTCCTCCGGCGCGCCGCAGTTCCTGGCGGAGCGGCTCTCTTCGAGCATCATCAACGCTGGCGATGGCGCGCACGAGCATCCGACCCAGGCGCTGCTCGATCTTTACACCATCCGCTCGAAGAAGGGCGCGGTCGCCGGCCTGCAGGTCGCGATCATTGGCGACATCCTTTTTAGCCGCGTCGCGCGGTCCAATATCTTCGCGCTGCTCAAGCTCGGTGCGCGCGTGACCCTGGTCGGGCCGAGCACGCTGGTGCCCCGCGAGTTTGAAAAACTGGGCGTCACCGTTTCTCACAACATCGATGAAGTCCTGGAGACGGCCGACGTCGTTAACCTCCTTCGCATCCAACACGAGCGGCAACGGAAGGAATACTTTCCCGGGCCTCGGCGAATACATCCGGCTGTTTGGGCTCACGAAAGAGCGCGGGAAACGGCTGAAGCCGGATTGTCTGATCATGCATCCGGGGCCGATCAACCGCGGAGTCGAGATCGACAGCGAGCTGGCGGACGGCGCCCAGAGCGTCATCCTCGACCAGGTTACCAACGGCCTCGCGGTTCGCATGGCGGTCCTTTACCTCTGCGGAGGGATTTCAGCGCCATGAACAGAGTCATTCGCAACGGCCGCATCATCGATCCCGCCAACCAGCGCGACGAGGTTGGCCGATCTCTTCATCATCGACGGGAAAATCGGCGACCGCGAAGCGAGTCGGCTCGGAATGCGAAGTGATCGACGCTGGCGGATTGATCGTTGCTCCCGGTCTCATCGATCTTCACGTCCACCTGCGTGAGCCGGGGTTCGGCTGGAAGGAAACGATCGAAAGCGGCGCGCGGGCGGCCGCGGCAGGTGGATTCACCACCATCGTCTGCATGCCGAACACGTCACCGGTCGCCGACAGCCCCAGCACCATTGCCTGGATCCGGGATCGCGCGGCGGAACTGGCCTGCGTCAACGTCCTGCCGGCGGGCGCGATTTCCAAAGGGCTGGCCGGCGAGGAGCTGGCGCCGATCGGTTCACTCGCCCAAGCCGGGGTAGTGGCGATCACCGATGATGGGCGTTGCGTTCAGAATAATGAGCTCATGCGGCGGGCGGTCGAATATGCGCGCATGGTGGGCCTGCCCGTTTTCGATCATTGCCAGGATTACAACCTGGTCGGCAACGGCGTCGTCCACGAAGGCTATTGGAGCACGCTGCTTGGGTTGCCCGGCTGGCCGAGCGCCGGTGAAGAAGCGATCGTGATGCGCAACGTGCTTCTCGCGGAGCTGTGCGATCATCACATTCATTGCCAGCACATCAGCGCCGCCGGCAGCGTGCGGATTTTGCGCGAAGCGCGGGCGCGCGGCGTGAAGATCAGCGGCGAAGTTTGCCCGCACCACATCGCGCTGACCGACGCGGCCATCGAGAATTTCGATACCAATTGCAAAATGAATCCGCCCTTGCGGGCGAAGGAAGATGTCGCGGCCTTGCTTGAGGGGATAGCAGACGGCACGATCGGGATTTTGTGCAGCGACCACGCGCCGCATGCGCAGTTCGAGAAGGAAGTGGAGTTCGATGCCGCGCCGTTTGGGATCACGGGGCTGGAAACGGAGCTCGGGACTGTTTCTCGATCTGCTCGTGCACAAGAACAAGACGGTGGATCTGCCGCGGCTGATCGAGATGTACACGGTGAATCCGGCGAGGTTGCTCAAGATCGACGCGGGAACCTTGTCGGCTGGGCGCGCTGCCGATATCACGCTGATTGATCCGAACCTGGAATGGACCTTCGACGCGGCGGCGTCTCAATCGATGTCGCGCAATACGCCGTTCGATGGCTGGAAGCTGAAGGGACGCGCCGTGCAGACGATGGTGGGCGGGAAGACGGTTTGGGAATTGTAGGCCTCGTTCTCGTGCTCCTGCTCGTGATCGTAACGATCCTGTCTGATCTGAGCACGAGACGAGCACGATTACGAGGGGAGAAACCTAGCCCGTATAGCCGCCCGAGATATACATCTCGAATTGCGCAATCGCGGCTGACTGGGTGGCGATGACCCACTTCACCAGATCGCCGATCGAGATAATGCCGCGGATGGTCTCCCCATCGAGAACCGGCAGATGCCGGACGCGTTTGTCCGTCATCATGCGCAGGCAATTTTCCACTGGCTCGCGCGGGCTGCACCACGGTGAGATCGCTCGACATGATCTCGTGCACCTGCGTTTCGCGGGAGCGCTTGCCGCGCAGCATGACTTTGCGCGTGTAATCGCGCTCCGAGATCAGCCCGACCAATTTTCCGTCCTGGATGACCAGAAGCGCACCGACGTTTTTGTTCGCCATGAGCTCGACCGCCTCGAATACCGTGGCTTCGGGCGAAATCGAGAAAATCTCGGTCCCTTTTTGGGCGAGAATGCCGTCGATTGTTCCCGTTACGTCCATGATCCAGACGGGCGGCGGAGCGAATCCGCTGGCCGGAGACCGAACGTAGCGACCGCAATCGGTCGTGGCAATACTTTCTCTATCGGGAGTCAGGCCCGTTTCGGGAGAGGGAAGTCGAACTCCTTTTGCTGCGGGCGTTCAAACGGGGCGGGAGCTGCGGCCAACGAGTAACGCAGCGCGCGCAAAATGCGCAGGCCGCGTTCGATGCGGTCGGGACGAACCGAGTAGGGAACGGCCAGCAAATTGCGACGTGGGTAGCGAGTTTTATATCTTTTCATGGCGACATCATGAAACAGGGGGTAGGACATGGGCTGTCCGATGCTGAAAGATTTTCCAAATATTTTTGTAGCCGGGTGGCGCGTGCGGCCGCTCGCTGTACCCGCGCCCCTGTGGGGCGCGTGAGGTTGATGTCCCATGGCAATTGACGCGTCGAGTTCGCGGCTACAGAAGACAGAAGAGCGCCGAAGGCGGTTTCTCCCGCCCGCCGCTCGAGCGAATGATGCGGCTGCATGCGGCGTTGAAGGCCCGGCGCTTTCCGAATTGTCAGAAAATCGGAGCCGAGCTCGAGGTCTCGGCCAAGACGATCCAGCGCGACATCGATTTCATGCGTTATCGCCTGGGATTGCCGATCGACTATCATCCGCAGGAGTTCGGCTTTTATTACACGGAGCCGGTCACGGCCTTTCCGAACATCGAAGTTTCCGAAGGCGAGATTGCCGCGCTCCTCGTCGCCCAGAAAGCGCTGGCTCAATATGAAGGGACGCCATTCGAGCGCCCGTTGCAGAGCGCTTTTCGAAAACTGACGAACGGCCTGAACGACCGCGTTTCGTTTTCCTGGAGCGATCTGGAGGACGCGATTTCATTCCGGAGCGCGGGGGCGAGTGTCGCTGATATCGAGCTGTTCGAAATTGTCAGCAAAGGCGTCCTGCGGTGCGTGGAGATCGAGTTCGAATATCGCAAACTGAGCAGCAGCGATTACGAACCTCGCCGGGTGCGGCCGTATCATCTCGGCTGCCTCGAACAGCAGTGGTACCTCTTCGCCGAGGATCTGGAGCGGCGGCAACTGCGGACGTTTGCCCTGCCGCGCATGCAGAGGGTGCGGCTCACGACCAAAGGTTTTCGCCGCCCCGCCGATTTTTCGATTGCCCAAGTCCTCAGCGGAAGTTTCGGAGTGCACTCGGCCGGGAAGAAACAGCGGATTCGCGTGCAATTCGATCCCTTCGCCGCGCGGCTGGTCGCCGAACGAAAATGGCACGAATCCCAGCGCGTCCGGGAAAAGAAGGACGGATCGATCATTCTGGAATTGGAGCTTGGCGGCCTCCAGGAAATCGAGCGCTGGATTCTGAGCTGGGGTAAGCACGCCCGCGTCCTGGCGCCGAAGGAACTCGCCACGCGTATCCGCGACGAAGCGAGCGCGATCGCCGGGATGTACGAAGATTAGAGCTTTACCTATTTTGGTGGACTGACACACTCGCGCTGGCGCCAAGCCTGCCAGGCGTGGGTCCCCCAAATCCGCGTCTGTTCTCGACGCCGGGAACCGCGAATGGGGTTCATTCGCAAAAAAGAAAGGCGGTTATGAGCAAGATCGTTTTGTGCGGGGCCCCTCTTTCTACGCCTCGTCGTCAGTGGTCTCTCTGCGCGGCTGCGCTCTTTTGCGGAATCGCATCGGGAATGGCTTCGGGGGTGGAAAGCAAGTTTCGCGGCGAAACCTATATCCGGAAGGTTCCGATCCATTTCGAACCGCAGACGGACGGAAAATTTATCTCGCGTGGTCTCGGCTATTCGTTGCAACTGGGCCCCGATGAAGTGGCGTTGCGCCTGGAAAATTCGAGAGCGAAGCCTGGAGCGAACTCTTCGCTGGTGCGGTTGAGATTCACGAACGCGAATCCAAACCCACAGATGGAAGCGGTCGATCGGCTGCCTGGAGTGAGCAATTATTATCGGGGCAACGATCCTTCGAAATGGCGCACGGGCGTGGCGCAGTTCGGCAAGGTGCGCTATCGCGAGATTTATCCCGGCGTCGATCTTGTTTTCTACGGGCGCGGCCGCGAACTCGAATATGACCTCATCGTCGCACCCGGCGCGGATCCAAATCAGATCCGCATCGAGTTGGAAGGTGCGGACGATACCACGCTCGATTCCTCGGGAAATATCGTTCTCCGGACCGACGCGGGACCGCTGCGTTTGCGAAAGCCGCTTGTCTATCAGGAGACGAACGGCGTGCGGGAAGAAGTGAGCGCCCGGTTCGCGCTTCACGCAATCGAGCCGCAATCAGGCGCGGCGCGGAGCTATCCGGAGGTCTCTTTCCAATTAGCCAATTACGACAGGGACCGGACGCTCATCATCGATCCGATCGCTGACTTCACTGGCGGCTTAGGCGGGACGAAGGGCGACACGCCACTCAGTGTCACGACCCTGCCGGGCGGACTTATCTGCGCGGTCGGCAGCACCTCTTCCCTGGATTTCCAGATTACGCCCGGCGCCGCGCAACCGACTCATGCCGCGGGAGCAGGCCTCGACGCCTGGATCGCTTTCCTCAGCCGCGACGGCACGGAATTAATCGCGTCGACCTATTTCGGGGGCGATGGGGATGACGAGGCCCTGGCCGTCGCCACGGACCAGTTCGGGATTGCGCATGTGACGGGCTATACCCAATCGGCAAATTTCCCCGTGCTCGGTTCTCTGGCGCAGCCGTATGGCGGACAGGGAGACGCATTCATGGCGGCATTCAGTGTGAGCGGCGCGAATCTCTATTCGCTCTACTACGGCGGCAGCGGCATCGATCAGGGCAACGGGATTGCGGTCGGTGCTGATGACAGCATCTACGTGAGCGGCTGGACGCGTTCGACGGATCTGCCTACGGCCGCGGCGCTCCAGGCCGTCAACCTTGGCGGTGTCGACTTCTTCGTTGCCAAGCTCAACCCGGCGGCAACGCAGTTTGTCTACGCGACGTATCTCGGAGGCAACAATCACGAGTACCCCGTCGCCGCGGCGTCCATCAAGAACGGCAACTTTCCTACCGGTGGGATCGACGTCGACAGCGCCGGCAACGCTTACGTCACGGGCAGCAGCTTGTCGTCCAACTTCCCGAAGGTGAACGCCTATAGCGCAACCGCGAACGGCGTCTTTCTCAGCAAACTCAATCCCACCGGCTCGGCCTTGTTGTACTCGAGCGGGTTTGGCGCGGGCTACGGCTACGGCATCGACGTCGACTCGACGGCTGGCAACGGTCAGGTCTTGCTTACGGGCCGGACGGAGTTCGCGGATTTTTGGCCGCTGCGGAACGCGGGCCAGCCGAATCACGGCGGGAGCGGCGATGCGATCGTCGCGCAAGTCGATACGACCAAATCAGGCGACGCGTCGCTTCTCTACTCGAGTTTCCTTGGCGGCGACGGCGAGGATGAGGCTCGCGACGTCCAATGGATCAAAATCAACGGCGTCAATCAGGCCATCGTCACGGGCAGGACCAATTCGACCAATTTTCCCGGGGCGACGGAGCCGAGCGGCGGCTCGATCCTGAGGAGCCTGAATGGCGGCGCTACCTGGACCAAGTCGAACAACGGGCTGGTCAGCGCAGACTTTAGTGCGGCGGTGCAGGTGAATTGCATGGCCGTCGACGTGCTGAACCCTCAGGTCATTTACGCAGGGACGGAAAGCGCGGATGTCTTCAAAACGGTAAACGGTGGCGATCTCTGGGTTCGAACGAATACAGGGCTCACCGGCGCGGCCATTACGGGCCTCGCGGTGCATCCCACCAATTCATCGATCGTTTTCGCGGGCACAGCCTTTAACGGAATTTACGTCAGCGAGAATGGCGGGGCGAACTGGGCGCTGCGGAACACCGGCCTCCAAACCAACGCGCCTTTCGTCTCGTTCGCCTTCGGCGGCGGCGCCGTCTATGCCGGCTCCGGCTTCCACGGCGTTTTCAAGACGACGAATAACGGCGGGGCGTGGACGCCGATCAACACCGGTCTGACCGACCTGCGGGTGACGACCGTGGCGATCGATCCGGTAAACTCGGATGTATTGGTGGTCGGAACCGGCGGACGCAGCCATCCCAGCGGGGTCTACGGATCGATAAATGCCGGCGCTACCTGGTCGCACTATAATGGCAACCTCAGTAGCGTGATGGGACCGCCGGGACCGAACGCATTCACCGATCTCGTTGTTCTCAACATCCTTTTACTCCAGGGCGATACCGCACGCACCCTCTTCGCCTTGATCCAATCCGACCCTGAAAGACTCGGCGGCCTGGCTACCAGCTTAGATTTTGGCCAGACGTGGACGGCGCTGGCGCGTTTCGGCGATCTCAACCAGGTTCTCCATCCAACCTTCGGTTTTCGTGATGCCTTTAGCGCTCGCTCCCTCTGGGTCGATCCGAACAATAAGAACAACATCCTCATCGGCACCAATGGCGACATTGGGCTCGGCGTGAATTCCAACCCAGAGTCCAAGGAGAGTGGCCGGGGAATACTCCGAAGCACCGACGGCGGCCTGAACTGGTCAGTCACCGGCGGTGTGGGGACGAATGTCAACGCCCTGGCGCTTGGTCGCACGGCGGGTAATGCCCCCGCGTGGTATGCCGGCCTCTCCGGCGGCTACGATGGGTTTCTCACTACTCTGCGGCTCGACGGCTCTCAGGTTTCCACAGATATCGTCGGTGGCACGGGCGACGACGGGCTGAGGAGCCTCGGCACGCGCGATCCGGCACCCGGTCTTGGGATTACCACCTCGTATTTGACGGCGACCGGCTCCTTCTCCTCCCTCGACCTCGATCGTACTCCCGGTGCCGTTCAACCGCTCCCGAACACCATACCGCCCGGCATTGTAGTCGTGCCCGTGGAACCCGCGAACGCACTGTTGCTGGCGAAACCCATCGCCGCGGCGCCGGCTCTGAGCGCCGATCTCGGAGTCACCAAAGAGATGACCATCGGCGCCTCTGGCGGGCAGACGGGTGTGGTCTGCCGGATCACGGTCACGAACAACGGGCCGGACACTGCCAAAAGCGTCCGGCTGGGCGAGGAAGGGAGTTCCTTCGAAACGGTCGCCATCGACTTACCTTCAAATCCGACGAGTATCGTGGCGCCCCACAATGAGAACACACGCCGTTTCGATCTCGGCGACATGGCGCCTGGATCTACGAGGGAGATCGAGCTGTTCTTTCCCGTTTACAACGACACTGGCGAGGACCTCGGCAAGACCCGCCGCAACGTGGCCTTTGCCTATATGGAGAGCGACGAGGTCTTCGATCCAGCGGCCGGCAATGATGAGGGCGTCGATGACATCCTAATTCCGCAAACGCCGCCCGGTGACATCCCCCCGCAAACCGCGAACCAATCCACCCGGGTCATCGCCGGCACGGGAGATCAAGCGCCGAATTCCGGAACAATCATTACGGATTCGCAGCAGCAACAGCCATTTCGCGTCGCGGGACCGAGCGGAGCCGGGAACCAGAAGAAGGTGATCTTCCGCGCCATCGGTCCCTCGCTCTCTTCCGTTCCCGGCCGGCTGGCGGATCCCACCATGGAGCTTTACAACAGCAGCGGCGCGATCATTGGCCGGAACGATAACTGGAGGCAGACCATCATTGGCGGCGTCATCACCGGCGATCAGGTAGCGGAGATCGAGGCGAGCACCATCCCCCCGACCAACGACCTTGAGTCAGCCATCGTGGCCACTCTGTCTCCGGGCCAATACACGACCGTGATCCGTGGCGCCGGCAACACCACCGGCATTGGGCTGGCGGAAATCTACGATCTCGACACTGCCGGGCAGTTGCGCCTCGCGAATATTTCCACCCGCGGGTTCGTGGACACGGGCGACAACGTCATGATCGGCGGCCTTATTTTGCTGGGTCAAAGTTCGCAACGCATTGTCTTTCGCGCGATCGGTCCTTCCCTGACCGGGTTCGGGGTGGCCGGCGCGCTCCAGGATCCGGCGCTTTCAGTAGTCGATGGAAACGGCGCCGTTGTCCGCTCGAACGACAACTGGCGGAGCGACCAGGAAGCGGAGCTCATTGCCACGACGATCCCGCCCTCGCACAACGCGGAAGCGGCTGTCGTCGTGAATCTGACCCCGGGAAATTATACCGCGATCGTGAGCGGGACCGGCAACACGACCGGCATCGCGCTGGTGGAGGTTTACAATTTGGGAGTGACGAGCTCTGCCGCAGTTAGCTCTCGGCGCTGAAACCGCTAGCGGAACTGCGCCGCCTGGTTCGGCTTCTCCCAATCGTCGTATAGTTTTGCCAGACGCTGGCGCGCGTCGACCGTGCGCCTGTGCTGGTCGCCGAGAGCTGCTTTAAGATCGTTATAGCCGTTAACCAGGAACGGCTCGGCTTCGGCAAAACGCTTTTGCGCCGTCAGGCATTCGCCGAGAATGCTGGAAGTGTGCGCGATGCCAAAGTCGCCTTTCGGGGAAATTTTTTCCCGGAGAGCCAGCGCGTCCCGCAGATCCGGTTCTCCCTCGGCCGCGCGCCCGAGACGAGTCAAGCTGAGGCCCAAAGTGACCTGTGCGCTTAAAGTAAGAGGATTCTCCGGTCCAAGAATCTTACGCAAGGGATCGAGAGCCTTTCGTGATTCGTCCGCAGCCCTGGCGTAATCGCCCTGAAGGAAGTAGAGAAAACCGAGCTGCCCCTTGATCGTTCCCACATTCGCGTTTGCGTCCCCTCCGAAGACCTCGCGGTAAAGTGTCTCGCTCTGTCGCATTGCCGCCTCCGCCTCGGGAAAGGCAGCTTTATTCATGAGGAGCGATCCCAGATAGCTCTGGGCTTGGGCGAGAAAAACTCGATACCGCGCCGGGACATGATTACCTGCGTCGATGGCTTGCCGATACAGCTTTTCGGCGGTGGCCACATCTCCGGCGCGCTCTTCTGCCAAGGCGAGCATGGTAAGCGACGTCATGTAATACCCATGGTTTTCGCCGAAATGTTTGCGAATGAGATCGACGGCTTCGCGCATCACCGGTTGCGCGGCTTTAGCCTCGCCTTTCTGGCCCAGATTTAAACCCAAGGCATAAAGGGCGACGCCGAGATCTCCGTGACCTTTGGGGTGAAGCTTGCGCTGAAGATCGACGGCCTTACGCGAAAATTGTTCTCCTGGAAAGATTCGCAGCGAACCGAGATCGAAGCCGCAGGTCTTCCACCGGGCGACGACCGCGAATCGGCCCTGGTGGAAACAATCGCACCGGGGGCCTACACAGCCATTGTCCGCGGAAGCGGCAACACCACTGGTGTGGGGCTGGTCGAGGTCTACAACATCACGCAATAGCGCCGACGTTCCGAAAAGGAAGTGCATCCGGTCCAATGGCGATCGTCGAGCTTGGTGATCTGCGGTGCGTATTTCCCAGAATAAGTTAAAAAATTTGCTTGCTCGCCCTATACCATAGACACACTATGGCCGCCGCTTTGTGGCAAATTCAATTCAGTCACCACGAAAAAATACGAAATTGTCCTACTCGATCATCATCGCTCTTCGCTCTGGTGGGCGAAGAGCTGTCCCAGGCACCGAAGCGAGAATTAAGAAATGAAATGCAAATTATTAATCGGAACCATCGCCTTCATGGTTTTCGCTTTGCCGATATTTGCGCAAACCGGCATTCCCGCTGGTTCCATGAGCCAGTGCGATACGCAGATGCAAACATTCCTGGCCAATTATCAGATTCCCGGCGCGACATTCGCCATTGCTAAAAACGGCAAGCTAATTTACATGCGTGCCTTTGGAACTGCCGATCAAGCTGGAACCGAGCTCACACAGCCCTATCATATGTTTCGCATCGCCAGCATTTCCAAACCGATCACTTCTATCGCCATCATGAAGTTGATCGAAAACGGGCAGTTGAGCTTGACCGACAAACCATTCGGTCCCGGCGGGATTCTTAATGTGGATCCTTATTTCGCCAATGCGAATGTCACTGACACTCGCGTCTATAACATAACGATCCGAAATCTGCTCGAGCACTCCGCCGGTTGGAATCGGGATTTGCCGATGTCGCCGAATCCTTTGCCGCCTTATCCGTGGGGCTATGGACTCAGCGATCCGATTGATTTTCCGCTTCACGTTACTCACACTTTGGGAGAGCCGAATCCGGTGTCGCGACGCTCCATGATTAAATTTTCAATTCAGAAAGGGTTGAATTTTACTCCGGGCACTGATTATCAATATTCAAATATCGGTTATCTGGTTCTCGGCGAAGTAATCGAAAAGAAAAGCGGATTGACTTACGAGAATTACGTCAAACAAAACATCTTGGCGCCGCTTGGCATTTACGATATTCGCCTGGGCAAAAACCTCCTCCCGATAAGCTGGAACGCGAAGGCGAATACATTACCAATCCCACTTTCACGTCGCTTTCGGCTTATGGGACGGGAGAAATGGTTCCTTTGGAATACGGCGGCTGTGAGTGTTGAAGCAATGGACGCCCACGGCGGCTGGATTTCGACTTCCCGTGATTTGCTCAGGCTATTAACGGCGGTCGACGGTTTTCCCAGTCGTCCCGATATTCTTTCCCCGACCACTCTCCAAACCATGACCACCCCATCTGCAAACAATACCAACTATGCCAAGGGCTGGGAGGTAAATGCTGGTGCTAAGACCTGGTTCCACACTGGCGGGCTTCACGGCTCATCCAGTATCATGGTCAGGACTAACAGTGAGTATACCTGGGCGATAGTCTTAAACAGGCGCTCGGAAGCTACCGGTTTTTGGCCTTCCATGGATGCTCTTGGCTGGAATTGCGTAAATACCACCACCACATTTCCAACGCACGATCTTTTTGACGTTCCGACGCAAAATGCTTCGGCGATGAATTTCTCCAACATTACGAGCAATTCGATGACCGTTAACTGGACAAACGGTAACGGCGACGGGCGTGTGCTGATAATGCGGGCGGGCGGCGCACCGAATAAATTTCCTCTCGACGGCACCGAATACGCCGCCGGTCAGCCAGTGGATTTAGGTGACGGGAACTATGTCGTTTACAGCGGTACGGGGAATAACACGACTGTCAGCAATTTGAACGGCAATACAAACTATCAGTTTCGCCTGTATGAGTATAAAAAGAATGTTAATACAGGAAATTATGCGCTTTACCAATTAGGCAATCCCGCAAGCGGCTCACATAGCACGGCTGGAACGTCGCCTTGGCCTGCGCAGTTGCTGAACATCGCGACCCGGATGCGGGTGCAGAGCGGGGACAAGGCGCTGATTGGCGGCTTCATCATCACCGGCAACACCCCGAAGAAGGTGATCATTCGCGGCATCGGACCGTCGCTCTCGGTTTTCTTCAGTGACGCGCTGGCCGATCCGACGCTCGAGCTTTTTCAAGGCAGCACTTCGCTCCAGAGCAACAACGATTGGAAGAGCGACCAGCAAGCCGAGATTGAAGCCACCGGGATCCCGCCGGGGAACGATGCCGAGTCCGCCATCGTTCGTACGCTGCCGCCCGGGGCCTACACCGCCGTCCTGAAGGGGAACGGCGGAGCTGAAGGCATCGGCGTCGTCGAAGTATACGATCTCGACCAGGCGGTCGATTCCGAGCTGGCGAATATCGCGACCCGCGGGTTTGTCGAGACCGATAACAACGTCATGATCGGCGGCCTGATCGTGGGACCGAGCTCCGGCGTTGGTGGCACGAAAGTCGTGGTGCGCGCTCTCGGCCCGAGCCTCGCCAATTTGGGAATCAACGGCACGCTCTCAGACCCAATGTTGGACCTTGTGAATGCGAGCGGCACAATCCTCCGGTCGAATGACGACTGGGAATCTTCGCAGCAGATCGAGATCGAATCGGCCGGCCTCGCGCCCTCCATCGCCGCGGAGTCGGCCCTGGTCCAAACCGTCGCACCCGGCAATTACACCGCCATCGTGCGCGGCAAAGGGAACACGACCGGCGTCGCCCTCGTCGAAGTCTACAATGTGCCCTGACCTTGGCCGGGGCGGATGTCGCTTCCATCAGCTCGCGTAACAAGCTGGATGTTTGGTTGGAGGAGACCGGCTCAAGTCGCGAACTCGAAACTGTCCAATTTGCCGCTCGTGCATAAGATAAGCACCTCATTGTTGAAGTCCGTCGGAGTTGTCCTCCTCGTCAGTATCGCAACCGCTCGAATGCAGGCGCAGGCTTTCGCGCCGCCGGCGGGGACACAAAAGTTCGCATTTTTTCCTCAAGGCGGGAATTTCTTCGGAGATCTGTTTCCGAATAATTTTGTCGATCTCAACAGCGGCTCCGGGATCGGTGACTGGCACTGCACTGACTACAGCTACGACGGCCATCTCGGGATCGACACCGGCATTCTTGGCTTCACGGCGCAGGCAATAGGTGTCCCGATCTTTGCCGTCCTCGATGGCACTGTGGTTGCGGCGCACGACGGCGAGTTCGATATGAACACTGGCAATGGCACGGACAATCCGAACTACGTCAGGCTGAGCCACGGCAACGGCCTAAGGACGCTTTACCTGCACATGAAGAAAGACAGTGTTGCGGTTAGTGTCGGGCAGCAGGTAAAGGCCGGGCAACAGATCGGTCTCACCGGCAGCAGCGGGCTGAGCAGCACCCCGCATCTCCATTTTCAATCCGACGTCAACGGCGTCGTCTTTGAACCGTTCACGGGCAACTGCCGCGCCGGGATGAGCAACTGGGTCTCACAGCCGGCGTTTCGCACCGATCGCTATTTGCGCGCGTTCGTCATGACCCAACAGAACCTGACCACGTGGGCGGGCTTCCCGTTCGATACGAGCCGGACCGGCACATTCACCACCGGCACGCAACCCGCCAATCTTTGGTTCCTTGTCGGCAACGGCCAGGCAATTAATCAATTAGGCGTGAGGTTTCTCCGTCCGGACGGCTCGCCCACGGTTTCCGTTCCTAACATTTCCGTCGGCGGCGGCCGCACAGCATCCTACAAGCTTAACTTCAGCGTTAATTTTGATGTTACCGGGACGTGGAAAGTCGAGCTCTCCATCAATCAGCAGGTAGTGCTCAACGCGCCCATCCAGGTAGTTAGCCCCGGGACGCCCGTCACAAATACTCCTCCTGCGCCGGTCATTGGAGTAATGGATCCGGCGTCGGACGGGACGGTGTTTTGCCGGATTACTTCGTCACCCATTCTCGCAGACGCAGACTACGATTTCGTCAGCTACCATTACGTTTGGAGAGTGAATGGGACGGTGGTCCGCGACGTTGTCAGTGCGGGGCTTGCGGATGCCATTCAGCGCGACTTCGCCAAACCCGGCGACAATGTTACCTGCACCATCACGCCGACGGATGGCACAGACAGCGGTGCTTCGACGGTGGTTTTGCTGGCTCCCAGCCAATTGTTAAACATCGCCACGCGGATGCGCGTGCAGAGCGGCGACCAGGCGCTGATTGGCGGCTTCATCATCACCGGCAACACCCCGAAGAAGGTAATTATCCGCGGCATCGGGCCGTCGCTGCCTGGATCCTTCAGTGACGCGCTGGCGGACCCGACGCTGGAACTTTTCCAAGGCAGCACGTCGTTGCAAACAAACAACGACTGGAAGAGCGACCAGCAAGCCGAGATTGAAGCTACCGGAATAGCTCCGAGCAGTGACACCGAGTCCGCGATCGTGCGAACACTCGCTCCCGGGGCCTACACCGCCGTCCTGAAGGGGAACGGCGGAGCTGAAGGCGTCGGCGTCGTCGAAGTCTACGATCTCGACCAGGCCGCCGATTCCAAGCTGGCGAATATCGCCACCCGTGGATTCGTCGAAACAGGCAACAACGTCATGATCGGTGGCCTCATCGTCGGACCCGATGGTGCTTCTCTTATGAAGGTCGTCGTGCGCGCGATCGGCCCGAGCCTCGAAAGCTTCGATATCGCGGGTGCCCTGCCGGATCCCACACTCGAACTGGTGAACTCGAGCGGCACGGTCCTTCGCGCGAACAATGATTGGAAAGATTTGCAACAAACCGAGATCGAAGCCGCAGGCCTTCCACCGGGCGATGACCGCGAATCGGCCTTAGTGGAAACAATCGCACCGGGGGCCTACACGGCCATTGTCAGCGGCCACGGCGGCACGACCGGCGTCAGTTTGGTAGAAGTTTACAACGTGCCTTGAGCTCGCGGCGGACGAACTTCGCTTCGATCAGGTCGTGAACCAGCTTCGTGATCGCGGGGTGATCAAGGCGATCGACGACTTCGTTCAGGAAACCGCTGACGAGTAAGTTGCTTCGCGACCGGCGCGGGGATGCCGCGAGAGAGAAGATAAAACATCTCGTCCTCGTCGATCTGGCCGGAGGTGGCGCCATGGCTGCACTTCACGTTGTCGGCCAGGATTTCGAGGCCAGGCATTGAGTTGGCCTCGGCGTCGTCGCTCATCAGAAGATTGCGCACCGTCTGGTAGGCATCCGTGAAATGGGCGTGCGGCTCCACCCGGATGAGTCCGCCGAAGGTGCTGCGCGCGCGATCGTTCAGCGCGTTCTTGTAAAGGAGATCGCTGGTGGTGTGGGGAGAGAGGTGGTCCTGGAGCGTGCGCGCGTCGAATTCCTGTGCGTCCTGGGCGACCGAGACCGCGAGGAGATCGCTGCGGGCGCCTTCGCCGGCCAGCCGGCTCAGGCTTTCGAAACGCGAATAGGCGCCGCCGAGATGAATATTCAGGCTGAGCGCAGCAGCTTCGCGCTCCGCGGTCGTCGCATTGATCTGAATCGCCAGGGTTTTCTCGTTCCAGTTTTGCGCGCAAACGTAATTCACTTTTGCCCCGCGGCCGACGACGAGATCGTTTACGCCGCAGGAAAAACCGGCGCGCTCAGGATGGGCGGAACGGAAATGTTCGATGACCGTCACCTTGGAAAGCTCGTCGGCGATCAAAAGCGTGTGCGGGAAGATCGCGGCGTCCGCCCCGTGCAACCAATGGAAGATCTCGATGGGAAGCTCGACTTCGACGCCGCGCGGGACGTAAACAAACGTCCCCGACGGACAAACGCCTCGTGCAGCGCGGCGAATTTCGCCGAGCCAAGCGCCGCCGGCTGCGCCATGAAATGGCGGCGGAATAAATCTTCGTGCTCGATGAGGGCCCGCTCGAGCGGCTTCAAAATCACGCCGCTGCTGAGCAGCTTTTGCGGCAACGGATCGCGGCGGAGCAACTGGTCGTCGGCGAAGATCAAACGCCCCGCGACCTCGTCGAGTCCGGTGGAAAGATCGAGAACTTCGTTCCGTTGCGCCTGGCTCAGCGGCGCGCCGGAAACATAGCTCGAAAGATCGAGCGCGCTGACGTTCGAAAAGCGCCAAGGCTGGTCTTTGCGGTTCGGGTAGGGGAGCGATTCGAATTTCAGCCAGGCCGCGCGCTGCTGGTCGCGAAACCAGGCCGGAAGATCAGCGGAGCGGGTCTCGAGCGGACCGGAAAGGATCGCGGGGGAGGCTTGCTCCGGCGGCGATTCGAGTTCCATGGTTTCGTCGAGAACGGCTGTCTGGTTAGTCATACCCGGAGAATTAGACGCAAACGGCGGCCCTAGACCGCCGCGCTCGCTCTTGTCTTGGGGGCGGAACCTTAGCCGACCGAGCCTTCCATCTCAAGCTCGATCAACCGCTTGAGCTCGACGCTGTATTCCATGGGAAATTGGCGCACGAGATCGTTCACGAACCCGTTTACGCTCAGGCTCATGGCCTGCGCTTCGGTCAGACCGCGCTGTTGCATGTAAAAAATCTGCTCGGCGCTGACCTGGCTGACGCTGGCTTCGTGCTGCACGGAGTTGCCGGTGCCGCGGACGGTGATGGCCGGATAAGTGTCGGTGCGGCTGGTCGCGTTGATCAGCAGCGCGTCGCACTCGGTGTTATTCTTGCAGTTCTTGAGGTGCTTGGGGATTTGAACCAGGCCGCGGTAGGTGGCCCGGCCTTCGCCGATGCTGATACTCTTCGAAATGATGTTGCTGGTCGTTTCGTCCGCCGCGTGAATCATCTTCGCGCCGGTGTCCTGATGCTGGCCGTCGCTGGCCAGCGCGATGGAGAGCACTTCGCCGCGCGCGCGCCGGCCTTTCATGATGACGCCCGGATATTTCATGGTCAGGCGGGAGCCGATGTTGCAATCGATCCATTTCACCTCGGCGTCTTCGTGTGCGATGCCGCGCTTGGTCACGAGATTGAAAACGTTCGCCGACCAGTTTTGCACGGTGATGTATTGGAGCTTGGCGCCTTTCATCGCGACCAGTTCGACCACGGCGCTGTGCAACGTCGCCGTGTTGAACTTCGGCGCCGTGCAACCCTCCATGTAGGTCAGCTCCGAGCCTTCATCGCAGATGATGAGCGTCCGCTCGAACTGCCCGAAGTTCTCGGCATTGATCCGAAAATAAGCCTGGAGCGGATGTTTCACCTTCACGCCCGGCGGCACGTAGATGAAAGACCCGCCGCTGAAAACCGCCGAGTTGAGCGCGCTGAATTTGTTGTCCGCGGTCGGGATGACTTTGCCAAACCACTTCCGGAAAATTTCCGGGTGATCTTTCAACCCCTCGCGGCTGCCGACAAAGATGACTCCCTGTTCGCCGACCGCTTTCTTGATGTTGGAATAAACGGCCTCGCTGTCGAATTGCGCTTCCACGCCGGCGAGGAACTTCCGTTCCTGCTCCGGAATTCCAAGCCGTTCGAAGGTCCGTTTCACGTCGTCGGGGACATCTTCCCAGTTGCGTTTCGGCTGCACGCCCCCGCTCAGATAGTAACGGATGTTGTCGAAAACGATCGCTTCCAGGTCCTTGCTCGCCCAATGCGTCGGCATCGGCTTGCTCATGAAAGTTTTGTAAGCGTTGAGGCGAAACTCGCGCACCCAATCGGGATCTTCCTTGATGTCCGCGATGTAGTGGATCGTCTTCTCGGTCAGCCCGACCCCGGCGTCATGCGTGTGCGTTTCGGGATAGGCGAAGTTCCCGATATTCCGCTCGATTTCCAAAGGTGATGCTTCCTTAACCATACAATTCGTCCCCTTAAGCGATGGCTGGCTCCGCGACCGAGCCGTTCATCGCCGTTTCGTAGCTTTCGTACCCTTTTTCTTCCAACTCCAACGCGAGCTCTTTCCCGCCGCTGCGAACGATGCGGCCCTGGACCATCACATGAACATGATCGGGAATGATGTAATCGAGCAGTCGCTGATAATGCGTAATGACGAGGATGCCGATGCTCGGGCCGCGGAGTGAATTAACGCCGTTCGCGACAACCTTCAGCGCGTCGATGTCGAGTCCGCTGTCGGTCTCGTCCAGCACGGCGTATCTCGGTTCGAGCATCGCCAGCTGGAGGATCTCGTTGCGCTTCTTCTCTCCGCCGGAAAATCCTTCATTCACGGAGCGCGAGGTAAACGAGCGGTCCATCTCGAGCAGGTCCATCTTCTCGTAGAGCCGCGCGTAGTAGTCGGTCGCTTCGAGCTCCTCGCCCTCGGGCAGGCGGGCTTGCACAGCCGCGCGCAGGAAATTGGCGATGGAGACGCCGGGAATCTCGCTCGGATACTGGAACGCGAGGAAGAGGCCTTTCCGCGACCGTTCATCCGGGGCCAGAGCCATGATGTCTTCGCCATCCATGGTGATTTCGCCGCCGCTCACCTTGTAATCCGGGTGACCGGCCAGCACTTTCGCAAGCGTGCTTTTGCCCGAGCCGTTTGGACCCATGATTGCGTGCACCTCGCCCTTCGGCACAGAGAGAGAAAGGCCGCGAATGATCTCCTGATCGGCAATGGAGACACGCAGGTTGGAAATGGACAATTGGTTCATTTGTGGGGCCATCAACATAGCGCGTCCGCTCCACTTTGCGAGCGGGGAAACCGGGAATTCCCGAGCCGTTCCGGCCTCCCCGGAGGGATTATTTGCGGATTATGGCAATTTCAACAACCGGCACTTTTCTTGCTCTATACTATTCATAGGCGGGCATTTACGCCTTTGTCTTATTAAAATGTCTTACGAAACCAATCCTCAATTCAAAGCTGCCCCCAACCCTTCCGCTTCGGTCGCTACCAGTCGCCCTCGTCGAATTCTTGTTGTGGACGACGAGCCGGCTGCCCGCATTCTGGCTCAGCGCCTTTTCTCCGAAGCCGGCTTTGAAGTCGTGACCGCTCAGTCCGGCTTCGACTGCTTGACGGAGTTTACGGAAACAACCTCACGGATTCGATTTGATTTTGCTCGACCTCTCCATGCCTTTCATGGACGGCGAAGAAACATTTCTTCGTCTACGAAGAATGAATCCCGCCGTAGTGGTTTTGCTCAGCACCGGCTTCCTTGGGCAGGCCCAGAACCGCATCGAGCGAATGCTGGCCCGTGGGATGGCCGGTGCAATTCGCAAACCGCACCGACCCGATGAGCTTCTCGCTCAAGTCCATTCCATTCTCGAGCGCGTGAAGATCTCGCGCGCGGGCTGCGCCTTCGCTCAGCTTCCCGCCTAGCGAGGCGATCGGAATTGCGATTTGCGACCTAAGAAGGTGAGCGGCGACGGCCGCAATCGAAAATCGGCCATCGAGATAGTCCGCGCGATGATTTTGATGGCGTGAACATACTGAACCGTCAGACGCGCGCCCAGTGCGAAACGGTAGCGGTTCACCGGCCGGCGTGGACGCGGTGAGATGTCATCCGCAAGCCGCATCGACCAGATGAATTGCCCGCCTAGGTAGAGTGATTCTGGAAGACGTAAAGTTGTCGCGCGGCGGTTGCGCCCTGAGCGGCATGACCGCCTCCGCGAGGTGCCTCCGGATTTGCGAATTGCGATTTGCAATTTGCGCTCTAAGAATGTGAGCGGCGGTCGCCGCCATCGAAAATTCGATTACCCCGTGGTGTAACGGTAACACAGCGCCCTTTGGAGGCGTTATTCATAGTTCGAATCTATGCGGGGTAGCCACGTAAAGGCTTCACCTCCCGCGGCTGTGCACGGCGGACGATTATTCGGCCTGCTCCGAGAGCCGTTTGACGTGATTCATCACGCGCAGATGAACGGCCCGGGTCATGTCGCGGGTCCAGAGGTCGAAATACCAGCGCGGCCGGACGTGGAGCGTGTACCAGCTCGAGCCGAACAACGTCGTTGTGCCGTCGCGATTATCTCGCAGGACGAACTGGCCGCGATGAAGCGTGATGTGGCCGTAGGCCTCGGGATGTGTCGGCTGTTCGATGATGTCGAAAGTGAGCTCGTGCGGCGGAACAAACTCAGCCACGCGTTCCTTGATCACGATGCCATCACTGAACATGCATTGCCGGTCCGCCCCGACGAAGTTGCCGCCATTGGTCGTTTGCGTCGGATAAGGAAGACCGAGTCGGAAAATCCAATAGTCCGGGCGGTCGGGGATTTCGGAAAAGGCGAGGACGTGCGGCCAGACTTTATCCGGCGTGGCGCGAATCAGGATCTGATCGGTCACAACGGCCTGTTTTTCCGAGTGATAAAGCGATTCGCCGAGAGTGAGTAGAGGCGAGCAAAGCGGAAAATGCGTCAGCCGCAGCCTGGAGTCGTTCGACCGGAACCAGAGGCGGCCGAGCAGGATGCCGCGTCAGGAGGAAGACGTAGAGAAGCGGGCGAAACGATGACGAGACAGACGACGCCTTCCTGCATGACGACCGCGGCCGGGCCAGGCTGACGAGGAAGGTGAAGAGCAGGCATCGAGAAGACTGATAGCGAGATCTGCGACCGAGCCGGCGCCAGAACCAGGCCGCAACAATTCCAACGATGAAGGGGATGAGGAAAAAGCTCGGCCAGATCACTACATGGCGTCGCGTTTTTAAATCCGCCTGGGAGGAATGAGATCCGGCCAGAAGCGCGCCGCCGACCGCATTCGCAACCACCATACCGAGGAGTAAGGGTTGCCAGTCCGGGCGATACGGGGAAGCGGCGGCGGCGTTCCATGGCAGGCGGCGTTTAACAGAATTCGTTTCGCGCACGAAAGGTTCGACCATCGGGTATGGGTTATAGCGGCCGGAAAGATCGCAGGCAAACGTGATCCGAATGCTGCCTTGCGCTGCGGCTTTAACCGTTATGAGAATGGACTTTGACCTGGAGAAGGTCAAAGCCATATGATTCTGCTCGGTGCGAACGGCATTAAGGCTTTTGATGTGCCTGGCGATCTTTTGTTCGCTCGCGACTCGCGGCCATCCCGACGCGAGTGGCGGCCGAGCAGGTCAAGAGCGGCTGTTGCGCCAAGATGAAGAAAGAGGCGGAGGCGAAGGACTGCGGCCAGCATGCGCCGAAGTCGAACGAAGATAAGCAGTGCTGTTCCCTTTGCGTCTTCTGCCTGGCCACGCTGGCGTCGAGGGCACGCCGTTCGTTTATCCGCCTACGGGCGAGGAATCTTTTGCCGCTTTCATTAGTCGCGAGCACGCACGCTCGCACCGGCCTCCTGTTCCGCCGCCGCGCTCTGCCTGATTTGGCAACAGCTCGGCTCGTCCCGCCACTGCGGGGCGAGGGTTAGGGAAACTCAACAGGAGGATTCCATGAAATACCTATTGATGCTCTTGGCGGCTACTGCCCTGATCAGCACCGCGTCGGCGACCTCACAGTCGGCTGACGATTGCTGCGGTGGCGGTTCCTGCTGCCCGATCAAGCGTAAGCTGCTGCGCCAGCTAAGCGCGGCGGATAGTTAAACGAGCCCCCGTCGGAGAAATCCGGCGGGGGTTTCGTTTTCATCGCTTTTGTTTGGCGAGCGCTTCGCGAGCCAGTTTCTGTTTCGGATCGATCTTGAGGGATGTCTCGTATTCGGCGCGCGCCCCGGCCGCGTCGCCCTTCTTTTCGAGAATGTTGCCCAGTCGAAAATGGGCGGCGGCGATGGAAGGATTCTCCAATTCTTCGCGCACCGGCATAGCGAGGTAGGTGCGCAGGCATTTCTCACCGCGGTCGAGTTGCTGTCCGCTTAACGCGGCGGTCCGGCCGATCTGATAAAGGGCGAGCGGATGGTTCGGGTCGAGGGCCAGCGCCCGCTCGAGTGCGGCGAAGGCTTCCTCCCACTCTTTTTTCCATTGATGGACGAGCGAAATCCGGACGTGGATGATCGGCCGCGAGTGTAATCGGGCCGACTCGGTGTAGGCCGCGAGCGCTGCATTATATTTTTTCTCGTTCGCGAGGAAATCGCCATCGATCTGCATCGCGAGGGCTGGATCGTGTCGTCGGATGAAGGCGACCTGCTCCGCTGCCTTCGCCTTGCTCCCGCCGAGCAAACGCGGCACCGCGACATACATAATGGCGAGATCGTTGCGCGCTTCGAGATTCAAGGGATCGAGCTCGATTGCCTTGTCGAATTGGGCCTTCACCTTTCGAATGCTCAGCACGCCGCTGGTGATCCCTTTTTGCGCCGCCTGGAGCCCGAGCGCGCGGCCCAGCCATTGGTGGAATTTGGAGCTGCCCGATTCCGCGGCCACGCATTTCTCGAGCAACGGAACCGCCGCGGCGAACTGTTCCCGGCGCATTAGATCTTGCGCCTGTCCGAAAAGGCGGGCTGTGTCTTCCGCCTTCACGAGCTCGATCAAGAAAAGAGCGGTGAAGACTGCTGAGAGAATTAAAGGGCGGGCGAGATACATGACTGCGCTTCGGGCTCAGGAAGAATCCGCTGGAAACCGTTTGCCCGCATTGCCCATTTTCGTCTCGGCATGAGCCGGGTCATTGCCGCAGTCTTCGTGAGAGCTTTTTTGACCATGAAAAAATGCGCGGCTGAATTCTTTGGGACCTTTGCGCTCGTCTTTGCCGGCACCGGCGCCATTGTCATCAACAGCGTCAGCGGCGGGGCGATCACTCACCTCGGAATCACTCTCACCTTTGGGCTCATGGTGCTGGCGATGATCTACACCATCGGCGATATCTCCGGCGCGCATCTGAATCCGGCGGTCACGATTGGCTTTTTCGCGGCCCGGCGTTTCCCCGCGCGTGAGGTGCTGCCTTATGTCGTGAGTCAGCTCGCCGGCGCCACGGTCGCGAGTCTGCTCCTCGCGTTTCTCTTTCCGCAGGCCGAGACGCTGGGGATGACCTTGCCGGCAGGTGGCGTCGTGCAGTCTTTCATCCTGGAGATCGTGCTCACCTTCCTTCTCATGTGGGTCATCCTCAGCGTCTCCACCGGCGCGCAGGAAAAAGGGATCACAGCCGGTATCGCGGTCGGATCGGTGATCGCGCTGGAAGGATTGTTCGCCGGCCCAATCTCCGGGGCGTCAATGAATCCCGCGCGATCGTTAGGGCCTGCGCTCGTCTCACTTCATCTGGAAAATCTTTGGATCTATCTCGTCGCGACCGTTGTCGGTGCCTTGCTCGCCGTTCCGCTTTGCCGGCTGATTCGCGGTCCGGAATGTTGCGGGCCGCAGGCCAGAGCCTTCGTCAGCGATCGTCCGGTAAGTGATCGCACGGGAATTCTCAGATCGTGAGTCCCGACTGCGCGCTTACGGCGCGCGCGAGGAGAAGGCGCACCTCTTCGTCGCTGGTCTGCGCGAAGTTCTTCGTAGAATTGCCCAACGCCCCGGAACCAATCGGGGGCAAACAAGGCCAGCGTTTCGTCGGCGACCCGTTCGACTTCGCGGAGAGTGTCCGGCGGACAAACCGGAACAGCGGCAACGATTCTGGCCGGCTCTTTTTTGCGCAGCGCAGCGATGGCGGCCAGCATGCTTGCTCCCGTCGCCAGCCCATCATCGACCAAAATCACCATGCGCCCGTGCTATATCGCGCGGCGGCCGATCTCCGCGGTAATCACGCTCGCGGCGCTCCAGTTCCTGGGTCTCCTGCGTTGTGACCTGGGCCACCATGGCCGACGCATCTGGCATGACGCGCAACACGTCTTCGTTCAAGACGCGGACACCTCCCGAAGCGATGGCTCCCATCGCGAGCTCCCTGTATCCCGGCACCCCGAGTTTTCGAACAACGAAAACATCGAGCGGCAGGCCCAGGCCAATCGCGACTTCGTAGGCAACCGGAACACCCCCTCGCGGCAACGCCAGCACGATGGCGTCCGGATGCCTCTCGTAGGCGCGCAGTTTATTGGCCAGTAATCGGCCTGCTTCCGTTCGATCACGAAAAGAGGTTCGCATCTCGATAACATCGCCAGCAAGGAAGAGGTTGTCATCCCGAGGCTGGCGCAGCGCGCCGAGGGATCCCGCAGGCGCTGTCAGCTCACACAGTTCTCGGGTGCTAAAGTTCGGCAGGTTGATCTTGGTGTATCGCGAATGCGGTTTTGCGTGACGTGTTCTGCGACTGTGAGGTCCCTCGCCGTCTGCGCGGCTCGGGATGACACGCGTTTGGGTGTATTGTTCGTTGGGATGGATCCGGCCGAAGAGATGAGAGGGAGTGAAGATCAGCCTGCCTGTTGTCATCACCCGCCGACTGCGCATTCGGCTCGCTCATCGCGGGAGGCTGCTCCGGGCGCCATCTACACCTGCCCGATGCATCCCGAGATCGAGCAGGATAAGCCGGGCGATTGCCCGATCTGCGGCATGGCGCTCGAGCCGAAAACGGTTTCCGCCGGCCATCCCGAAGATGATGCGGAATTAACCGACATGACCCGCCGGTTCTGGATCGGCGCAGTGCTCACCTTGCCGGTCTTTCTTTTGGCCATGTCGCATCTTTGGCCGAACGCGCCGGCGTGGATGTCGGGCGAGGCGTCGCGCTGGATCCAGTTCGCGCTCAGCACGCCAGTGGTTATGTGGGCGGGCTGGCCATTTTTCAAACGCGGCTGGCGTTCGATCCAGACGCGCAATCTCAACATGTTCACGCTCATCGCCATCGGCGTAGGCGTGGCCTGGTTCTACAGCGCCGTCGTGATGGTTTTCCCGGGCATCTTCCCACCGGCGATGACCCATCACGGAAAGATCGGCCTTTATTTCGAGGCCGCCGCGATGGTCACCGTGCTGGTGTTGCTCGGCCAGGTGCTCGAGCTGCGCGCGCGGGGACGCACCGGCCAGGCCATTCGCAGCCTGCTCGATCTCACGCCGCCGACCGCGCGCATGTCGTGACTGACGGCGACGAAAACGAACTGCCGCTCTCGCAGGTGAACGTTGGCGACAAACTGCGCGTGCGCCCCGGCGAGAAAATTCCGGTTGATGGCGGAGTCGTCGAAGGCAGGACCTCGGTCGACGAATCGATGATCACCGGCGAAGCGTTGCCGATCGAAAAAAATCCGGGCGACAAAGTGATCGGCGGCACGCTCAACAACACCGGCAGCTTCGTCATGGAAGCGGAGCGCGTCGGCAGCGCCACGGTGCTGTCGCAAATCGTGCAAATGGTTTCGGAAGCGCAACGGAGCCGCGCGCCGATCCAGACATTAGCCGACAAAGTTGCCAGCTACTTCGTGCCTGCGGTGCTGCTCATCGCGGCGGTGACTTTCGTCGCCTGGCTCTGGTTCGGCCCGGAGCCGCGCCTGGCCTACGCAATCGTGAATGCCGTGGCCGTGTTGATTATCGCCTGTCCGTGTGCGCTCGGTCTGGCGACGCCGATGTCGATCATGGTTGGCGTTGGCCGCGGCGCGCAATCCGGCATTCTAATTAAGAACGCCGGCGCCATCGAATTGATGGAAAAGATCACGACGCTGGTCGTGGACAAGACCGGCACCCTGACAGAAGGCAGACCGCGCGTGACCAGGCTCGTGACCGTTGGCGGCATGAAGCGAAGAGGATCTCCTCGCCGCCGCGGCCTCGGCCGAACAACAGAGCGAACATCCGCTGGCGTCCGCCATCGTTGCCGCCGCGAAAGAGAAGCGTCTCGTTCTGGAGAGACCGAGCGATTTCCTCTCCACCACGGGCGGCGGGGTGACGGCGACGACCGTCGCACGGAAGAGTGCTGGTGGGCAAAGCTCGGGTTCTTGCGGGAAAACGGCATCGCCGGTCTGGAGGATTTGGAGCGGCAGGCGTCGACGCTTCAGGACGAAGGCCAAACCGTCATGTTCGTTGCCGTGGGAGATCGCATTGCGGGGATGATCGCCGTGGCGGACCCGATCAAAAAATCGACTCCGAAAGCTGTGCGGGAAGTCCAAAGGCTCGGATTGAAAATAATCATGCTGACCGGCGACAACGAACGCACCGCTCGCGGCGTCGCGAAAGAATTGGGCATTGACCAGGTCGAGGCGGGCGTCGCCCCGAAGGACAAGCACGAGCGCGTGAAACAACTGCGCTCTGCCGGCTCCGTGGTCGCGATGGCCGGCGACGGCATTAACGACGCGCCCGCCCTGGCGGCCGCCGATGTTGGAATCGCGATGGGCACCGGAGCCGACGTGGCCATGGAGAGCGCCGGCATCACTCTCGTGAAAGGCGATCTGAACGGGATCGTGAAGGCGATCCATCTGAGCCGGGCCGTCATGCGCAACATCCGCCAGAACCTCTTCTTCGCGTTCTTCTACAATGCTCTCGGCATCCCCATCGCCGCCGGTTTGCTCTATCCATTTTTCGGGATTCTCCTCAGCCCGATCATCGCCGGCGCGGCCATGAGCTTCAGCTCCGTCTCCGTGATCGCGAATGCGCTGCGGCTCAGGAGCGTGCGACTGGCATGAAGCTCGCTTGCCTAACGAGGCGATGGGGAGTAAATATCCCGTGATGCCTCGGTCTCTTAAGCGCGTTTCGACCGCGATGATCGCTCTGGTCACTGCCGCCGCGTGGTTTCTCGCGGCCAATCATTGCGTCGTCGCCTGCCTGGCGCCGCCGCTAAATGCTGAGGCCGAAAGTCACGAACATTGCGGGGGTTCTTCCGAAACGCCGGCCGACCAGGAGCGGCCAAACGACTGCGACACGCGCAATTGTTGCAAATCACTCTCCGCTCCCGCCTCTTTCGCCAAGAAGCTCGCCGGCTACGACAAAGCTTTCTACACGCTGAAAGATTACGTTGTTAGTGAATTCGTTTTCGCGGACCGAGCAGCATGACGCGTCGATCTCGGAGCTGGATACGGGTCCACCTCCGGCGCACTGTTTCGCCGAATCGGTTTTGCAGCGGAGCCTGCTGGCTCACGCTCCTCCTTCTCTCTCGTAAGGTCTGATTTCCCGCCACGCGGCGGGTCATGCGGCCTTCTCTTGTCGTGCGGCGCAACCTTGCGTCCGCGTCCTGCCTTTTCCCATCCGAAAACCAATTTACGAATGAAACCAAAACTCAGATGCCGGCCAATCCTCCCGATATTCATCGGTTGGATCGCGCTGGCCGTGGGGGATTCCGTGCCGGCGTTGACGATCGACCAGGCGGTGGCGGGCGCGTTGCGAAACAATCTCGATCTCCGCGCCGCTTCCTACGAAGTGGACAAGGCGCGTGGACGGCTTCTCCAGGCCGGGCTCTGGCCCAACCCCGAGCTCGAGCTGAGCACGACGACGGATCGCACCTTCAACGATGAAGGCGAACGGAGTAGCGCAGCGGGATTTCAACAGGCGTTTCCGATCTCCGGCCGTCTCCGTTTCGCCAAACGGGTTTCGCGTGTCGACGTCGCGCAGGCGATGGCCGAGATCCGGAATCGCGAGCGGCTCCTCATCGGCGACGTGCAGCGGGATTTTCTGAATGTGCTTTTGCTCCGGCAGCAGCTCGCAGCGAACCGGGAGTTTGTGGCGTTGAACCGTGAGTTCGTGGATGTCCTCGAGGAACGCCTGAAACGCGCGGAGGTCTCGGAAGTGGACGTAAATCTCGCGCGAGTTGAGCTCCAGCGGCTGGGCGTGGAATTCGCGCAGCTCGAATCCGATCTGGTCGCGCGCGAGCTTTCTCTCAAATTGCGCATGGGATTAGAGCCTGAGGCGGACTATTTCTCCGGAAGGCAATGTCGAAGCGCTGGCGGCAAAATTCCGTCCCGAAAAATATCAGACCACGATGGTGGTGAACCGGCCGGATTTGCGCCAGACCGAGCTGGGAATCGATCGCGCCTCGGCGGAAGCCCGGCTGGCGCGGGCGGAAGCGTGGGCGGATTGGACGCTCGGCACTAACTACGAAACCGAACGCACGGTCGACGACCTGCCGACCGGGCTCAAGCTCCGATGAGTTTCTGGGATTCAAAATATCGATTCCCGATTGCGCTCTGGAATCGCAACCAGGGCCGTGTTTACGAGCACAAGGCCGCGAGCGAGCAGGCGCGCCAGCAATTTGAAGCACAGCGCCTTTCCATTCGCTCGGAAATCGCGACGGCGCTGGCTCGCGCTCTGAAATTGCGCGACGCGGTGGGGAACTACCGCCGCGATCTTCTCCCCGCGCTTTCCCAAACCAATTCCCTGGTCCGCAAGGGCTACAACGAAGGATTGATCCCGGCGACCCAGGTGATCCAGGTGCAACAGCAGCAGACGACGCTGCGGTCATCGTTCCTGACCGCGACGGCAAATTATCTTCAGGCGCTGGTCGATCTCGAGACGGCCACCGCCAGCAGCCCGTTTCTGAAAAAAGACTTCCTGCAGGAGGCGGCGCCGGTCGATTCCCGCAAACATTCCTACCCAAAATAATACCATGAAAAGATCATCATTCCGGAGTCGCCTCCTCGCTGCGGCGGCAGGATTAATTGTCATCAGTTCGGCGAGCCGATCGATCGCGCACGAAGGCCATGCCCACGCGCCTGGTGAAGAGGACGTAATCACCAGCGGGCCGATCACGATCACCGCCGAGGCGAAGACGAATCTCGCGCTCAAAGTCGAGGAAGCCGGGCTGCGGACCCTCGAGAAGACGTTCATGGTCATCGGCCAGATCGAACCGATCCCGAGTCGCAGCGCCGCGGTCACAAGCCGCATTTCGGGTCGCGTCGTCGATATCAAGGCGATGGAGGGCCAGCTCGTGAAGAAAGGGGAACCGCTGATCGAAATCGAAAGCCGGCAGGTCGGTAATCCACCGCCGCGGGTGCAATACTCCGCCCCGATCGATGGCGTCGTGACGGATCGCGACGTGGTCTTGAACGATTCGATCGAGCCCGACAAACACCTTCTCGAAATCGTCGACATGTCGGAGCTTGTACGCTGAGGGGCGAATCTTCGAAGGCCAGATCGCTCAGGTAAAGGCGGGGCAAAAGGTCCGGGTAACGGTGGAATCTTTCCCGGGCGAGATCTTCACGGGCACGATCGATTTGATCGGCGGGGCGCTTGAACCGGAAACGCGGACGCTGAAAATCTGGGCGCGGGTGGCGAATCCGGAAGGCCGGCTGCGACCCAACATGCGGGCGACGCTGAACATCGTCACCGGCCAGGCGGATTCGGTGGTGGCCGTCCCGCATAGTGCAGTGCTGGGAGAAAGCGGAAACTTGTTCGCCTTCGTCCAGACAGACGACAAGGGACTGACTTACGAGCGGCGCGCCGTCGTCACAGGAATCAAGGACGACCAGCACGTTGAAATCATCGAAGGCATTCTGCCCACCGAGAAAGTGGTCACGCTGGGCAATTACCAGCTCCAATATGTAACCAGCACCGCGAAGCCCGAAGTCGCGGCCGAGTCGGCGCATCTCGTGCATGACCATGGCACGGCCCACGCCGGCCCGACCGCTTCAAGTTCGACGCCGCTGAAATGGATGGCCGCGGTCATCATCGCACTCCTCGCGCTCAATCTCGCCTTCCTCGTTCGCGCCCGCCGTTCCCGCCCTGCCTGACCGCTTTTATGCTGAACCGCCTCATCGAGTTTTCGCTGCGCAACCGCCTCTTCGTCGTGGCGGCGAGCATGCTTGTGCTCATTTATGGGGCGTACACGGCGATGCAGTTGCCGGTCGACGTTTTCCCCGATTTGAACCGGCCCACCGTCAATATCCTGACGGAAGCGCCGGGTCTCGCGCCGGAGGAAGTGGAGACGCTCGTCACGCTTCCGATGGAGACGGCGTTAAACGGCGCGCCGGGCGTGAATCGCGTCCGTTCCAACTCGGGCATCGGGCTCTCGATTCTTTACGTCGAGTTCGATTGGGGGATGGACATCTACCGCGCGCGTCAGCTCGTTCAGGAGCGGCTCCAGCTCGCGTCCGGAAAATTGCCGGAAGGCGTGACGCCGATCATGGGGCCGATCTCCTCGATCATGGGCGAGATCATGCTGATCGGGCTCTCGAGCGAAGGGGGCAAGACCGCGCCGATGGACCTCCGCAGCCTGGCGGATTGGACGGTGCGCCAGCGGCTGCTCACGATTCCCGGCGTTTCGCAGGTGATCGCCATCGGCGGCGGCGTGAAGCAATACCAGGTGCTGGCTTCGCCCGAAAAAATGGCGGCTTACGGCGTGACCTTGAAGCAGGTGATGGAGGCCGCGGGCAAATCACAGGTCAACACTCCCGGCGGCTTCCTGGAGGGAGCGAACCAGGAAGCGCTGATCCGCAACATTGGCCGCACCACGAACATCGAAGACATCGCGAACTCCGTAGTCGAGAATCGCAAAGGCGTTCCCATTCTTCTCAAAGACGTGGCGGAGGTGAAGTTCGGCAAGCAGGTCATGCGCGGGCGACGCCGGGGTGAACGGGCAGCCGGCGGTGATCATCTCCGTGCAAAAACAGCCAGGCACCGACACGGTTAAGCTCACCGCCGTCGTCGAGAAAGCGCTGGCCGATATTCAGAAAGCGCTTCCGGCGGACGTAAAGATCACGCCGGTCTTCAAGCAGGGAACGTTCATCAGCGCCGCCATCTCGAGCGTGGAACAGGCGATCCGCGACGGCGCCATCATGGTGCTGATCGTTCTCGTCCTGTTCCTGATGAACTTCCGCACCACCTTCATCACGCTCACGGCGATCCCGCTGTCGTTCGTCGTCGCCGCGCTCGTTTTCAAGCTGGCCGGCATTTCCATCAACACCATGACGCTCGGCGGCCTCGCGGTCGCGATCGGCGAACTGGTCGATGACGCCATCGTCGACGTGGAGAACGTCTTTCGCCGCTTGCGCGAAAACCGGCATGCCCCCAATCCGCGACCGGTCTTGCGCGTGATCTACGATGCGTCGGTCGAGGTCCGTAACTCGATCTTTTTCGCAACCGTTCTCGTGGTGCTGGTCTTCATTCCGCTCTTCGCGCTCGGCGGAATTGAGGGCCGGCTCTTTGCGCCACTCGGGATCGCCTACATCACCGCGATTGTCGCTTCGTTCGTCGTCTCGCTCACCGTAACGCCGGCCCTTTGCTCCTATCTGCTGCCGAAAATGAAGCGCATGCAGCATGAGAAAGACAGCTGGCTCGTGCGGAAGCTGAAGCATTTCGATGAGCGCTTCATCCTGAGCTACACCCTCCGCCGTCCCTTCGTGGTCATGAGCATCGCGCTGGTCCTCGTCGCCGGCTCGCTCGCGCTTTATCCCCTGATGGGAAAGGAATTCCTGCCCGAGTTCAATGAAGGCACGGCGACGATCAACGTTCTCTCCGCGCCGGGCACATCGCTGAAGCAATCGAATCGCATCGGCGAAATCGCGGAGAAAATTTTGCTGAGCGTTCCCGAAGTAATTTCGACAGGGCGGCGCACCGGCCGGGCCGAGCTGGACGAACACGCGGAGGGCATTCATTACACCGAGATCGATGTCGATTTTAAAAAGACCGACCGCACGCGCGAAGAAGTGCTCGAGGATATTCGCGAAAAACTTGGCCAGATCCCGGGCATCGCCTTGAGCGTCGGGCAGCCGATCTCGCATCGGCTGGATCACTTGCTCTCCGGCGTCCGGGCGCAGATCGCGGTGAAGGTTTTTGGCGAGAACCTGGAGATGTTGCGTCAGGTCGCGGATGAAATCGAGCGTGTGCATCAAACCGATCGAGGGCGTGGTCGATTTGCAGACCGAAAAGCAGGTGATGATGCCGCAGATCAGGGTCCATGTGAATCGGGACAAGGCGAAACTTTATGGCGTGCAGGTCGGGGAACTGAATGAATCGCTCGAGACCGCGTTAAATGGCCGGAACGTCGCGCAGGTTCTCGACGGCCAGCGCACTTACGACGTCAACGTGCGTTACGACGAAAAATCGCGCGAAGACGCGGAAGCGATCCGGCGGATGCTGGTGGACGCGGAAAAGGGACAAAAGGCGCCGGCGGGATTACTCGCGGACGTGCTGGAAGGGAAAGGGCCGAACATCATCAACCGCGAAAACGTCCAGCGCCGCATCGTTATCTCCGCGAACGTTTCGGGCCGCGCGCTCGGCTCGGTCGTCGCTGAGATCCAGTCGACCATGAACGAAAAGGTCCATCTGCCGCCCGGCTATTTCATCAACTACGAGGGACAATTCCAAAGCCAGCAGAAGGCGACGCGTCTCATCGGAATTCTCTCGCTTGCGACCCTGGCGGCGATGTTCCTCGTCCTCTACTCGCATTTCCGCTCGTCGGTCATCGTGGCGCAGATTCTTCTGAATATCCCGCTCGCTTTTATCGGCGGTCTCGTTCTCACCTACTTCACCGTCGGCAAGATTTCGGTCGCGACCCTGGTCGGTCTCATCACGCTTTCCGGCATCGCGTCGCGCAACACGATCATGATGATCTCGCATTACCTCCACCTGATGCGGCACGAGGGCGAAAAGTTCGATGAGAAGATGATCGTGCGCGGCTCGCTCGAACGGCTCGTGCCGGTAACGATGACCGCGCTCACCGCCGGCCTTGCGCTCATTCCGCTCGCGTTCGCCTCCGGCCAGCCGGGCAAGGAGATTCTTTACCCGGTGGCCATTGCCATTCTCGGCGGCCTCGTTTCCGCCACGCTTCTCGACATGGCCGTGACGCCCGCCGTTTTTTACAAATTTGGCCGTCGCTCCGCGGAAAAATATGTCGCCCGGAAAAAGGTCGATCCCTTCCGCGTGAACGATCCCAGTCCCGCGCCGTCGCGGCCTGAACCAGCTTTCAGCGGCGCATGAAGCGTCCTGAGTAACCAAGAAAGAAAACATCATGAAAACATCCAGACTTCTCGCCCTCGCGTTTACCGCGCTTGCTTCCATCACGTTGAGCACCCCCGCGTTGCGTGCTCATGAAGGACACGACCACGGCGCCAAAAACAAAGTGACCGTGCCCGACACGCGCCGACGGCATTCTGCTGGAAATCAACAAGCAGCATGCTTTGATCAACACGGCTGTGACCGGGAAGAATCTCAAAGGCGTGCACGACCCCATCGAAGCGCTTGCCCTGCTGGCCAAGGCGTTGCCCGACAAGACCGCCGCAGACCAGAAAGTGCGGGTGCAAGGTTCCGTAAACAACCTGACCAAGGTCGGCCGATAGCCTCCATCACGCTGCTGATGCAGGCGACCAGACCAAGGCCGAAGCGGAGCTCAAGAAACTCGACGGCGTCATGTTGGCTCTCAACCAGCAGATCAAGTGATGGCCGATGCCAAATAAGCTTGCGCTCGCGGCGATCACGGCACTGCTCAGCCTCGCCACCTCACACGCCCAACACCACCATGCCGCGTCGTCCTCCACCATTCGCAGCGAGATGCTGCCGGTGGAGAATCGCGCCGCGGGCAAATCCGTCGCCACGGTGATTCGCCTCACTGGTGCGGATGGCAAGCCGTTGTCGTTGGATCAACTCGAAGTCGCGCACACGGAAAAGATTCATCTTCTCGTGATCGATCAGAGCCTGACCGATTATCACCATCTCCATCCAGTCGCCGGCGATAAGCCGGGCGAGTATCGTTTCGATTTCGCGCCGCAGCTTCGGAGGGATCTATCACGTCTGGGCTGATCTCGTCCCGAAAGCCACCGGCAAGCAGGAATACTCCAAGACGACAGTGAAAGTCGAAGGGCCGCCCGGCACTCCGGATCATTCGGTAAACACGACCGCGCGAGGTGGATGGCTACCGATTCGATCCTGACGACGGAGAAAAATGCGCCGCTCCAGGCCGGGAAAGCGACCGTAGTGAAGGTGAAGGTTACAGGACCGGATGGCCGCGACTTTTCGAAGCTCGAACCGGTCATGGGAGCATTCGCGCACATGGTGGCGTTTCCGACCGATCTTGGCTCAGTCACCCATGTGCATCCCATGGGAGCGGAACCAAAAACGAAGGCGGAGCGCGGCGGTCCGGAACTCAGCTTCCACGTCGAGCCGGACAAGCCCGGCTTTCAAAAATTCTTCCTGCAAACGCAAATCGGCGGAAAGGAAAAATTCGCGGCCTTCGGCTTGAACGTGGAAGCGGCCGCACCGGGGACCAGCAATCCCGCGGCCTCCGCCGAGGCGGAGCATACGTGCCCGATGCATCCTGAGGTGAAACAGAAAGGGCCGGGCAAATGCCCGAAATGCGGAATGGCCCTGGTGACCAAATAGAAACGCTCATGAAAAAAATCACGATTCTTGCGCCGTTGATGCTCGCCATCTCACTACCCGCTTCAGCGCTCGCGCACGATACCTGGCTGATCCCGGATCAGTTCAACCTTGCGCCGAAGTCCACGGTCACGCTCGACATGACGAGCGGAATGGAATTTCCGAAGCTCGACTCGGGGCCGAAGCCGGAACGAGTGCAGAGCGCCACGTGTCGGCTGGCGGGCAAGACGTTCGAAATCACAAACAAAGCGGCAGCGCCCAATTCACTCCAGTTCAAGGCGGAACTGCCGGATGCCGGAGTCGCGACCTTCTGGGTGAAGCTGCCGCCGCGCTCCATCGAGCTGAAGCCGGAGGAAGTGAAAGAGTATCTCGACGAAGTCGACGCGCCGGAAGCCCTGCGAAAGCAGTGGGCGGAAATGAAGGAACAGCGCTGGCGCGAATCCTACACGAAGCATCAGAAGACGTTCGCGCGAGTGGGCGATCCCACTTCCGACCTCTCCTGGGCGGTACCTGTGGGCACGTTCCTCGAGATCGTTCCTGAAAAAGATCCGACGACGCTAAAGGCAGGCGACGACTTCCCGGTGCGCGTGGTGAAAGACGGCAAGCCGTTCGGCGGTTTTTCGCTCAACGCAGTCAATGCTGGGCAGCCGAAGGGTGAGACGCGAAAGACGGATTCCGATGGGCAGGTGATTTTCCGCCTTGATGCCGCCGGGCGGTGGCTCTTGCGCGGAACCGACATTCGAAAATCGAATCAGCCCGACACCGATTGGGAAAGCGACTTCGTCACGCTTACCGTCGAGGCGAAAGGAAGATAACTCAGCGCGGCTTCGCTTCTACGCGCGGGGGATTCGAGCAGGCTCATATTAATGTCGGAGGGGTTTCTCATCCTTTGGGGATTGTTTGTGGCGACCTTTCTCGCTGCCACCTTGCTCCCCGGCGGTTCGGAGGCCGCCCTCTTTGGCGTTCTTAAACTCGATCCTGGCCTTTTGTGGCCTGCGCTGGCGGTAGCGACGATCGGCAACACGCTGGGCGGTCTGACCTCGTATTTCATCGGCCGTAGTATCCCGCAACATCGGACGCTTAGAGGCCTCGAACGCGTTCGCCGGCATGGCACCGTGATTCTGCTTCTCTCCTGGCTGCCGGTGGTGGGGGATCCGATGTGTGTCGCTGCTGGGCTCCTGCGGCTCAATCCCTGGCTCTCAGCGGCATTCATCGCCACCGGAAAATTTGGGCGCTACCTCGCCGTGGCTTTCTTTGCCGTGTAATGGAATCAGGAACGCCGCGATGCTGCTTTTCTTCCTCTGCGCTTTCTCGCTCCTCGCCGGATTTGTCGATTCGGTCGTCGGTGGCGGCGGGTTGATTCAAATCCCGGCGATGCTGATTCTCATGCCGGGAACGCCGATCGCCACCATCCTCGGGACGAACAAGTTTGCTTCCTGTGCCGGGACGACGATCGCGGTCTATCGCTACTCCCGACACGTCACCTTTGATTGGTCGACTATTCTCCCGGCGGCCTTCGCGGCCTTCGTTTTTTCCTTTCTGGGCTCGCGCACGGTCACGCTCCTGAACACGGCCTATCTGCGCCCGGTGGTGCTCGTCCTGTTAATCGTCGTCGCGATCTATGTTTTCATCGTCAAAGACCTCGGGCTCATCCATCAGCCGAAACACCGGCCCAAAAAAGCGCAGCTGCTCGGCATTCTTATCGGCGCCGCGCTTGGCTTTTACGACGGGTTCTTCGGGCCGGGCACGGGCAGTTTCCTTATCTTCCTTTTCGTCGGCGTTTTCGGCTTCGATTTTCTGGCGGCTTCGGCGTCGGCTAAAGTCATCAATCTCGCGACCAACATCGCGTCGGTCATCTACTTCGGCTCGACCGGCCACATCATCTATGCCTATGCGGTGCCGATGGCGCTTTGCAGCGTGCTCGGCGCCGCGATCGGAACGCGGCTGGCGATTACAAAAGGCAGCCGCTTCGTCCGGATTTTTTTCCTCGTCGTCGTGGCAGCGTTGATCGCGAAGCTCGCGCACTCCCTCCTCGCTGCCTAGGCATTCGTAATAATCACCTTCAACGCCCGCTCGTTCATAGTGTCCGCGAAAGGATCGTAGGCTTTTCAGGAAATGGAGATCGGTTCCACAAATGCTGGTTGCCATCACCCGCACAATGGCATCGGTGGGCGCTGGAAGAGCGGCTTCGGCCTTGTCTCGAGGGCTCGTCTCCCCGGACCTTAATACACGAGCGCGCGCATCAGCGATCCAGCCTTCGGCTTCCTATCTCCTCGACTAGCTGTCTGGTGATTGCGCCGATCTCGTTGACCGTTTTCTCTGGAAGTCGCGCTTCTCCACCCTCGCTTCGTATAAGCGGCTGGATTCTGCGGATACCTTGTTGCATTCTCACTACCAAGGCCCTCGATCGCAGGGGGCGGTTCATCTTCGTAATGCGCTGTTCAAAGTAGTCGAGCGACGCGGGCTGCCGGAGAAGCTCAGCTCCGTCGAGGGAGTGGTGTTGCAGGATCAAGGTGGTCAGCGCTTCGGTTCCGCGAAGCCAGCCGCCCAGGCTCACGAGTTGGGAAAGCTGCTCGCTGTCGAGTTCGCGCATCGCGCCTTCCACATCTGCGAATACTCCGTCCCATTCCGTCCGGACCGCATTCCAGTCATCTCTTTCTGCAGCCTCAACGATAGCACGGCTATGTCGGAGAACGGACTGTTTCACTCCGAGGGTGCCGGCAAGTTTAAGCACCGCTCTGCCAATGTTCTTCACTTGATCTACATCCTTGGCCTCAACTACGATGAAACCCTCCGCAATGGTGGCGCCCAGCAGCAGTGCGGTCCGCGCCTGATCACCCTGAGGTTTCCAGCTCGGCAACTCACGACGCTGCACGAGGACCCAGTTAGCATTGGGGAACTTGTCGAGTGATTCGAAGACCTCGCGCGGGACCGGCACCAGGACGTCTTCGATTGGTTTGGATTGAGGCGGAAGCTCGCGAACAGCAACCGGGGAAGGCGCCTCGCCCCTCACGTAAGAGGTCAGAGCGATCAGGACGAGGAAGCAGAGTTTCAAAATCAGTCAGCGCGTTTCGAAAGCGTTGCTGTTCCTAGCGCTTTCCCGGCCCGACCAACACAGGGGAATGAGCGTGCCGCACCACATGTTTCGCAACGCTTCCGATCAGGACATGCATTAAGCCCGTCCGGCCATGCGTGGATATGATGATGAGATCGATCCCCGGCAATTCTCACGCGCGGCCTCCTGCCGCGGCGCTCGATTCGGCAGCATACGCCTGGAGCAGCCGCGTGCGGGCGGATTGTAATCGGCGCGTCATCACTTCGCTCATGCGTTTGAACAGCTCATAGCCAACACTCGGATCTTTCTCGCAGTAGTCGCGAAGCACGGTGCCATAGAAGAAAATTGCCGTCGTCGGCTCCACGGCTCGTGCGCTGAAGTGCCAAACGTAAGGCGGAAATAACCACGACCAACCTAGCAAGTCGCCGTCACCGATGATATCGATCGTGACCGTGCTTTCGGAGTCGGCCGAAGACACCAGCGCCACCCTGCCTGTTTCAATGAGATAGAACCGGTTGGCGGCTTCACCTTCCCGGAAAATTACGTAGTCGCGTTCAAATTCCGTCCTGATCGCGCAGTCCGCCAGAAGACGGATGTGATGCGCGCTCATTCCGATCAGGAACGGATGTGCGGCGACATTCGCCTCCAACTTAATTCGGTCCATGTGGAACCTTATTCACAGCACAACTTACCGTGCGGCGTCCGATATCGCTACACCTCATTGTCCGGGATACGGGGACGGGATAAGACGCCGGCAACATCTACTCAAGGCGCATGAGCGTCGCGCGCTGGGCCCGGTGGCGGGGAAACCCATGCGCGTGTAGCCTGGTTCCGCTGTTGGCTGATCTTTCCATCAAGCGATTCAGTCAACCAAGTGGCGTGGGCCAAATTGAATGAAAACGAAAAGCCCAGTGAAATCTCGACGGGGTGCGCGGGCACGATGAACTCGCAATTGAAGGCTGAGCATTCGCCGGGAGCGATTCGCGACCGGCTTGCGATCCGCGCGTCAGCCGGTTACCTGGGTGACGCTGTGCTCGGTGCGATTGACGGCTGCGTGACCACGTTCGCGGTCGTCGCCGCCGCCGTCGGGGGCGGGTTTTCGGGAACCGTCATCATCGTGCTCGGGTTCGCAAACTTGATCGCCGACGGCTTCAGCATGGCCGTGAGCAACTATCTCGGCACCAAGAGCCAGCGCGAGGAGATCGAAAACGCGCGCGCCGCCGAGCGCCGGCACATCGACGAAATTCCAGAAGGCGAGCGTGAAGAAATCCGGCAAATCTTCGCGAGCAAGGGTTTCGCCGGCGAGGTGCTGGAAAAGATCGTCGCCGTCATCACTGCCGACCGGAAGCTCTGGGTCGAGACGATGGTCACCGAAGAGCTGGGCTTGGACGGCGGCAACCGCTCGCCCCGCCGCGCGGCGGTCGCGACGTTCGTCGCCTTTATTTGCGTCGGGCTCCTGCCGTTGCTTCCGTTTCTCGTGCCGCATCTCGACCATGCCACGCGATTCATCGCGAGCGCGGTGATGACGGCATTCGCGTTCGCAGCGGTTGGTGTAACGAAAGGCGTGCTTCTCCAACGCTCCGCGTTGCGCTCGGGATTCGAGACGTTGATCACAGGCGGCGGCGCGGCGGCGCTCGCTTATTTCGTCGGCGCGTGGTTGCGGCGCGCCTACGGGGCATGAAGGAGCGGAATCCGGCTACGGGCTCAGCGCGCTCCAGCACTCGCGACCACATGACACTACATCCATGATTGAAAGCGCCGTTCACGACACCAACCGCAAAATCCATCGCGCTTCTAACCCGATAGCATGAGCTCTAAACTCGCGACGGTCGTCCCAAGATCCGGGCCTGAGAAACGCCTGAGGATTCGGTGGGCGGGACCGGGCGTCATCATGGCGGTGAGCGGGATCGGCGCGAGCGATGTCATTGCCGCGACCGTGGGAGGCGCTACCTATGGGACCAGTCTGCTCTGGGCGCTGGTGCTCGGCACGTTCTTAAAGTTCGTTCTCACGGAAGGACTCGCACGCTGGCAACTCGCCACGGGGACGACGATCGTCGAGGGCTGGGCGCGCCATCTGCCGAGATGGGTGCTGGGGATTTTCTTTTCGTATCTTGTCCTGTGGTCAATCGCCGTCAGCGGCGCGTTGATCAGCGGCTGCGGACTGGCGGTCCAGAATATCACGCGTGGCGCAGTGCCCTTCGTTTGGGGAGCGCTCGCCCATGCGGTCGTTGCTTTCCTTTTCATTTACACCGCGCGCACTGCACTCTTCACGCTCATCATGAGACCGCTCATCGCGGTCATGTTCGTCAGCGTCGTGGTCTGCGCGGCCTTGACGTTTCCCGATCCGGCCGCGGTGCTCGGCGGCTTGCTTGTCCCCATGATCCCGTCCGGAGGCGGACCGTATGTGTTGTCTTTAATCGGCGGCATCGGCGGATCGCTCACGCTGCTGAGCTACAGCCACCTTCTGCGCCAGGAGGGGCTGAATCACGACTCCAACCTCGGCCGTGTCCGGCTGGATCTGGCGATGGCGTATCTGTTCACGGCTATCTTCGGGTTCTCGATCATGACGATTGCCGCGCGCGTTTTTCACAACGTCGGGATCCCACTTACGGATAGCGAGGCGATTTCGCGGATGGCAGGCCAGCTGGCGGAGATCGCCGGACCAATGGGATTCTACATCTACTCAATTGGTTTTTGGGCGGCTGTGGTCGCTTCGCTCATGGGGGTCTGGGAAGCCGTGCCGCATATTTTCGCCGATTGCCTCAGCTTGATGAAGCATCCCGAAGCGAGCGGACAAGAGGCTCAAATTGCGTCGCCCTCTTACCGAGGCGCGCTCGGTTTTGTCGCGCTGGCCTCAATCCCGTTTGCCTTCCTCCAGCGCCCACTTCTGGTGGTCGTGATTTTCACCATCGTCGGCAGCCTCTTCATTCCATTCCTGGCCGGAACGCTCCTCTACCTGAACAATCGCATCGCGTGGCGCTCCGCCATCGCGCACAACCAACGCACCACGAACGCGGTGTTGATCGTCATCCTCCTGCTGTTCCTGGGGGTGGTCGCCTGGGAAATCCCATCGCTGTTCCGCTAACCAACGCTATTCTGAGGCGTTCTAATCACAAATGCCGGAGAAAAAGTATGAGTGAGAAAATCGAAAAGACGGATGAGGAATGGAAGAAGATGCTGACGCCGGAGCAATATCATGTTCTCCGCGAGAAGGGGACGGAGCGTGCGTTTACGGGCGAGTATGCGGACACGCATGATCCCGGCGTTTACAAATGCGCGGGCTGCGGCAACCCACTGTTCAGCTCGGAGACGAAGTACGAATCCGGCAGCGGCTGGCCGAGCTTCTACAAGCCGCTGGCGGAAGAGGCAGTGGAAACCGAGACCGACCGCAAATTCATGATGACGCGGACGGAAGTGCTGTGCGCGAAGTGCGGCGGTCATCTCGGCCACGTCTTTCCGGACGGCCCCGAACCGACCGGGCTTCGCTATTGCATGAATTCCGCGGCGTTGAAGCTGGAGAAAGAAGACGGGCTGAGCGCTGGCCGCGTTCCACATCATACGACCAATAGGTCGTATGGGTCCTATTTCATCGGCTCCGGCCGGGCGTGGCGCGGCTGATAAACGCCGAGCTTACCGCCGCCGGGCAGCGTGAGCTGCGCGAGCAAACCCCAGCCCATGTCCTGCACCGGTCCGCAGGTGATGTTTTTCTTCTCCATCTCCGCGGCGAACGCTGCGATATCGTCGCACATCAGATAGAACTCATGCAGGTTATCCTCGTCGGAAGGATGGACAGCGACTTCCGCCGGCGGCAGTCCGAAGATCAGCCAGCCGTCGCCGACATCGACGTTCGTCAGCTTCAGGACGTCCCGGAAAAACTCGCGGTCGGCCGCGGCGTTCGTGCTGTAGATGATGGAATGCGCTCCAGTGATCATGGGAGCACGCTATCGGTAGGGCGAGACTCAGTCGAGCCGAAGTGATGCGGATCTTCTGGAGGCGGCTCGACAGAGTCTCGCCCTACCATCTTGCGGTTCGTAACGCTCTATGACGATCGCGCCACGAAGGTCCCTTCGAATTCAGCTGCGGTTTGCTCCGCTTCGACAACCTTTACGCGAAGCTTGATGCGCGCCTTCCCTGCGTTCTCGAATCCTGTCTCGGAAGGCCTTCCATTCATCCGGGCCGGGCCGCTGGCAAACCGCGCGGATCGTCTCGCGCACCGGTCGCAGGAATCGAATCGAGCTTTCCGCGACGACGACATGGACCGCCGGATCATCCAGTTCGAGCCAGAGCAATCCATAAGCGGCCAGGGTTGCGACGGCGTTAATGCTCCCGCCAAACGCCGTGCGCAGATGATTCGAGTTCAGCGCGACTGGCGCTTCGATCACGAACCCGCCTTCGTCGTGCGCCACCACGCGCATCCCCATCGCGCGCGTGAGCGGGATTTGTTCGTGGAAATATTTTTCCGCTTCGAGTTCCGTCATGCGAGTAGGTGGATCGCGCGCTCCGTCGCGCGATGTTTAATGTTTCCCGGCTTTGCCGGCATTTTGTCATCGAGCGCGGAGCGCTCGATCCACCCAATATTGGAATCCCTCACTGTTTCGCCGATTCTTTCAGCAAACGCCTCCAGCTCGCTCTTCCAAACACCGCGATCGTGTGGCTGCCGTGCCCGCGCGTCTTGTCGCTCAAGGGAAGCGTCACCGCGCGGCCTTTCGGCACGCGCTTGATCTCGCGCTCGAGAATTCCCAAGCTCGGGTGGATTGATCAGGTCGTCGGCGAAATTTATCGCCACGAGCGGCGCGCGGATTTTCTCCAGGCCCGGGCCGGGATCGTAATCGCGCGATGCTTCGAGCGCGTAGAGCATGTCGTTCGCGTCGCCGGTCTTGAGATAATCCGCCACAAACTTGTCGAAAACCTCGTCGGTCTTCGCCAGATGTGGGCGCGTCCTTCTGGCGCAGGACCGGATTGCTGCTCATGAGCCAGAGCATCTGCGCGGCCGTGCGCAAACTCTGGCGGCTGCGCGGAATAATCGCCGCCTTTCCATTCCGGGATCGTTCCGGATCGCGTCGATGACCATCCGGCGCCAGGCGCGATTGCGGCCGGAAATCTGCGTCGGCAAACTCGCCAGAGGGAGGAGCGCATCCATGAAATCGGGATGCGCGGAGGCCCAGAGCCAGGTGTGCATTCCGCCCATCGACGTGCCCATGACCAGCCGGGCGTGATTCACGCCGAGCCCTTCAGTGAGCAGGCGAAACTGCGCCTCCACCATGTCCACGTATCCGTAGCGCGGAAACTTCGCGTGCATCCCGTCGCTCGGCTTGCTCGATTTGCCGTGGCCGATTCCGTCCGGCAAGCACGATGAAGAATTTTGTGGCATCGAGCGGCTGGCCGGCGCCGAAAAATTCGCCCGGCGAATTCCGGGCGGATGAATTGCGCGCCGCTGCCGGTTGTTCCGTGCGTGATGAGGACCGCGTTGCGCACGACGCCTTTCTCGTCCTTCACCGGCTTTCCCGATCGTCCGGTAATGGATCTTCAGCTCCGGCATCGTTTCGCCCGAGGTGAATTTGAAATCGCGGAGGACGTGGTCGCCTTCCACCGGCGTCGGATACTCCGCAGCGCGGACCACGCCCGTCGCCGCAAGAAGGAATGCAAAGGTGAGAAATCGCGTCGAGATTGTCTTCATAGCTCTTTGCAGAAACACCGCGCTCCCCTGATTGTTAACCGCGGATAACGCGGATAGCGCGGATGGGGAAGAAAATTTAATGTGACTGGCTGTTTTTCATCCGTGTCATCCGCGCAATCCGCGGTTCAACATCTCACCAGTCGTCTCTAGGCCGAAAGCGAGTCAATCGATTCATCGGAGGCGGGGATTCCCGGCAAGTTCTGGCCTTTGGTGGCAGCGATCACCTTCGTCGCCAGGCTTTGTATTTTGTCCAGCCGTTCGCCCAGCAGCGAACGCAGCTCATCCGCATTCAACGAGGGGCCGTCGGCTGGCGGCGTCGAAAGCAGTCGGATCGCTTCGTAGGCTTTCTCATTCAGCTCCGCGACCGCGCGATCGCATTCGGCCTGTCCGGCCATCGCAGTCGAGATCACTTCCGTGATTCGATCCAGGCTGACCGTGCAACCCTCCAGGTCGTCGCCGTAAATGATGCGCAGGATTTCTTCCGCCGCCGCCGTCGCGGTCCGTTGTCTCTGGGAATCGGAATCCATGCTTGCTCGTGAGCCTACGATTATTCGTAGCGCAGGCCAACCTCGGATTCATCCAGATGGCGGGGGCGCACCGTTCGGTGCGACACAGTGCGCGCCTTTCCAACCGACTTTTTGCTTGTCCATCCCGATTCGGGCCGAACATAATCGCCGGGGTTTTCGCCATGCCTTCTGCCGAGGTTCCTTCCGATCAAATCGGACACCGGCTTTCCGATACGGAACGCTTAAAGCCGTTCCTCGAGGCTGTCGGTTCTTTTCGAGCCGACTTGATCTTTGGGGTCAAGGAACAACTCTTCCACTACACAGACCTGAACGGCTTCGAGAGCATCATTTCGAATCATGATCTCTGGTTGACGCACCTTCGTTATAGCAATGACGAAGAAGAGATGCTGCACGGTCAACGGATCGTCAGTGAGGTCATCGCCCAAGGGCTGGCGGCAAAAAATCCTCCCAGGCGCGGCTGCTTTTCTGGAACGGGTGAAACAGAAATTGGAACAGCAGGTCGATGTCTATATTTGCTGTTTTTGCCTGAAGGACGACTTGCTCAGTCAATGGCGCGGATACGGAGCCAATGGCTCGGGCGTCAGTATGGGTATTGATCCCCAGGAATTCGAGTGGTTGACCGGGCCGGACTCGCCGCCCGGCGGGCTCCTGCGAGTTTGGAAGGTCTTCTATGAAGAGGACCGCCAGCGCGAGATCATCAAAGAACTGTTGCATTGCGGGCTGGGGCAGCCCGGCACACCGGAGGAACGCGCGGAAAACACGGCCGCGGCCATCCAGTTTTTCGTGCCGACATTCAAGAACGCGAGTTTTCATGCCGAAGAAGAATGCCGGATGATTTTTACCCCTGCGGCGGGGTTTCAGATTGCGGCCCAAGTTCCGGATTCGAGGCGGTATGCTTGTTCCCTATTTATAGCCTGAAGAGATTTGCGCAGCCTTCGGCCCCACGCGCCTGGGCCAGCTTCCAATCCGCAGCATCCGGTTGGGACCCAGCGTGAACAAGGTGCTAAATAAAGGGAGCGCCGAAATGATGTTGAAAGCATTCGGATTATGGCGCCGTCCCAGTCGACTGCTCCAATATTCCCTTTCGGGGGTAAGTTCCCCCGAGACTTGCCGCTACGGCCGGACAAATTGGTTTGATGTTCCGGACGGGTGATCGCAAAATCGTCGCGCTCTGAAGCGGCATCATGCGAGAGATCCGCGACATCATTCGGGAATGGGAACGCCATCGCGGACGAGCAGCTCGCGCTGGCGACGCTCGTCCGCGCGCAAGGCTCGAGTTATCGCCGGCCCGGGGCGCGGATGCTCGTTTGCCCTGATGGCGTGACGGTCGGTTCGCTCAGCGGCGGATGCCTGGAGGAGGAAGTGGCCCGGCGCGCGTTCGAGGTGATGGGCACGGGCACGCCCTCTTTGATGAGCTTCGACACGCGCCTGCGCTTCGGCTGCAACGGCAGCATCGAGGTTTTCGTCGAGGCAGTGCCGGACGGTTTTCTCGCCGAGCTGGCCGCACATTTCACCGCGCGGCGCATCTGCCGCGCACTCACCCGTTTCGAGGGGAAGGAAGCGGAACTCGGAACACGTTTGCTGGCGCTCGATGAACAAGTTCCGGGCGGCGCATTTCTGCAGGAAATTGAGCCGCCTATCCAATTGGTGATTTTCGGCGAGGGACCGGACAGCATCCCGCTGCGCGCGTTTGCCGAGATTCTGGGATGGGATGTGATTGAAGTCGATCAGGCCGCCGCTCTTCCGAGCCGGCTGGATGCGCGCACCGCGGCGATCGTGAAATCGCATAATTACGGGCGCGATTTCGCGGCGCTGCGCCATCTCCTTGCGCTTGATCTGCCCTACGTCGGCCTGCTCGGACCGCGGAAACGCCGCGATCAATTGTTGAACGCAGTTTTGGACAGCGGCATCTCGATCGATGCCGAGATTTTTGCGCCCGCTGGTCTCGACCTCGGCGCGGAAACGCCGGAAGAGATCGCGCTCGCCCTTATTTCGGAAATTCAGGCCGTGTTTGCGGAGCGAGCGCCGAATCATTGCGCGATCGCAAAGCGCCGATCCACGGATGGAACATCGTGCGCAAGCCAGTGCCGGCGCCGGTCGAAGCATGTCCAACGTCGGCGCCATAATCCTCGCCGCCGGCGGATCGGCGCGGTTCGGCCGGCCAAAACAACTTCTCGACTTTCAGGGCGAAAGCCTGGTGCGTCGCGAACGGTTCGCGCAGCGACGGAGGCGATGCTGGCGGCGGGCGTCGTGGTCGTTGCCGGAGAGTCGCGCGCTCCGATCGAAGATGAGTTGCGCCAGACATCCGCGGCCGTTGTTCAGAATCCGGATTGGCGCCGTGGATTGGGAACATCCATTCGCTGCGGTCTGCAACACCTGATCGCCTTGCGTCCCGATCTGGATGCAGTCGTGCTGATGGCTTGCGACCAGCCTTTCGTCGATGGGAGCACCATCGCGGCGCTCATCGCGGAGCAGGAAAGAAGCGGCAAAGCCTATTGTCGCCTCCAGTTATGCGGATACTCTCGGCATTCCCGCGCTCTTCGCTCGCTCCTGCTTCGAGGCGCTCCTGGCGCTTCCGGACGATTCCGGCGCGAAAGCGCTCATCGAATCGCGGCCTGACGAAGTGGCGCGGTTGAGTTCGACAAAGGCGCGATCGACATCGACACGCCCGCCGATTTCGAGCGCCTAACGAGTTGAGATACGCGGTGCCTTGGCGGACACGATTTTTAGCTTCCAGTTTTCGATGGGCGTGCCGGCGGTCTTGAGGTTGGAGGTCAGGTAGTAGAGCCGTTTCGTGGCGGGATAATCGGGCGCCTGGTCGAAACGCATCTTCAAATAATAAGGCGGAATGCTCTGGTAATAGACGGTGGCGACCAGGCTGATCGTGGCGGGATCGATGCCGTTGAGCGGGACTTCATAAGTCACCACACTCGTCCCGCTGCCATCCTTGTAATGGCCATCGTCGCCGGTCGCGAACGGATGGGTCGATTCCAGAAATTCGCCGGACAAGGAAGGATCAGGCCCTTTCTCGGTCCAGCCGAGCGGTAAGAGCCGGTTATCCTTCACCGGCGTATCGCGCCGAATAAAACTGGTCGTGAAGTTGCCGTCCGCATCCTGCATCAGTTCTTCGAAGATCTGCACCTGGTCCTGTCTCGTGATGGTGTGTCCCGGTTTGTCGTAATAGTGCGGCTGGTAGGCCTGCCGAGGCTTGCCGGTTTCGTCCTGGTAAGAATCGAAAAACTCGGAGGGCAACGGCTTACCCGTCTCGTCGACGATGATGCCCAGCTCGTTCGTTCGGCCAGAGGCCCAGAGCGTCTGCCCGGTGCATTATCGACTACCTGAAACTCGAGAAAGGCCCGGCGAAAGCCCACTCCGCTGGGGAAACGATGACCGGTCTTATTCGTCACCGTGACGTTCGCGACCAGTTTGTCTTTGTCGCTCGAGATCGGCGTCACGGTCACATCGGCCGTGGAATTCCGGGCCTGCTCGACAAACGCGTCGATCGCATTCGGCAGATTGGCGTTTACCGTCAGCATGTAATCGTTCTGCCGAACGCCGAGGACCTCGTTATACGGGAAGTTCTTCTCCCCGATTTTGAAGTCCTGCATGAACTGCGAAAACATTTCGAGCAGCGTCACATTCAGTCCCTGGAGCTGATGGCGCGCGAACCCGGTGTCGCGGAAGCGGACCTGCACCTTGTCCGCGGGAAGGCGATGCTCCACGGCTGGGTAGGTATCGTCTTGCACGGTCGCGATCGGCTGTTGAATTCGCGGCACTTCCAAAGTCCCGGCCGAGTTGCGATAGGAATTGCGCATGTGGCAATCCTGGCACGTCTGCGCTTTCGGGCCTTTGCCGAACTCGTTTTGGTAACTGCTATTGAGCCACTCGAGGTAGGTCACCTGTTCCAGGTTGTGGCCCATTGGTTTTTTGTCCACGATCGGGCAGACTGAGGGTGTGGCAGCTGCCGCACATCCGCGAAGTCTTGATGAAGGGATCGTGTTTCGGTTTGATCGATTTTTTGAAATTCCGGCAACCGATCGGGCAGGAAGGTGCTGGGCAAAGGAAGATTGGCGGCTTTGCCTTCGATCCGCTTCGGTGCGGACCGAGAGGAAGCGGTGGACATAGAGATAACTCAGACAACCAGGCAAGGCGCAGCCAGAAGACGACCAGCGAGGAAGGCGGGGAGGCACCGGCTGCCTTTATGACGGCAGGCGCGTGGCGGTCAATGATTTTGCCATGGCCAGGTGGGATCGCGTCCCGCAGCGGCGGGATGCGATGATAGTTATGTCCGGGCTCCGCCGGCATTCTTTGCCATCGAGCGGCCGCCGATCGCGGCTCGATCCACCTAGCAGCAGACCGTCTCGCAACAAGCGCCGGCTTCAACGTTCGGCCAGGCGGCGATCGCGCCCTTTGCAGGTCGTGGCCGGCGGCGTGAGCACCACACGCGTGGTTCCATCTTCGCTGCTCACGCTTCGACATGGTAAAGCGACGGGAAGAAATTCTCATCGCCATATTCCACCCGAATTTGCGCTTCAAGCTTGGAGCGGGATCATCGCGGTCACCTTATCGAAAATGCGCAGGAACTTCCCGGCCGTCATGTATCCATCAGCCTCGTCTGAATCTGCGGCGGTACCCAGAGCTGGAGGATGGTTTCGTCCCAGCGGTTCGTCTGGCCGCCGCAATCAACCGTATCGAAGTGCGCCGCTTTGATCTCGGTGAGGTGATAGCCGGCGTGGACGGTGTCGCCCGTTTCGTTCTCGAAGATCAGCTGGTGGTCCGGTCGTTTTCCGCAACGCTGGCGCATGAATTCCTGAGTCGTCATGAGGTTTTCCTTTGTCTTCCTTTTGTCTTGTCGTTTTGGCAGCAAACTTTTCCGAGCCGGCCTCGTTCCGAACTCAGCCGCGGATGCTGGCGCATCCAGGCGCGCAATCCTTCGAGGACGTTACGGACCAGCGGATCGCCGTGACGGCGCGAGCCGGTAATGCATCCATTTCCCGTCGCGCTCGACCTCGACCAGACCAGCCCGGCGCAAACTGCGCGAGATGGCGCGAAACCTTCGGCTGGTCGAGCCCGAGCGTGCCATGAAGATCGCAGACGCAGACCTGCGCCTCGGCCAGCAGGTTCAACAAGCGCAGCCGAGTAGGATCGGAGAGTGTTTTAAAGAGCTGCTCGGGCTCGACCGAATTCGTTTTCTTCACGGAGAACATATACGATTAGCCGAATATGTGTAGTCAAGAAACATATTTATCATGGACGTATATGAAGTTAGATTTGCGACTGCTATCTTTATCCTCGTTCCCAAACTCTGTTTGGGAATGCAATTGTCCCGGCAACTCTGTTGCCTCGGCTCGTCGCAGGAGTTCGAAAACCAAGTGCGTCGCGAAACAGAGTTTCGGAAACCGAAGTGCGTTCCCAAACAGAGATTTGGGAACGATGGAACGAGCGGCGGGCGGCCGTCTCCAAGAACTGGTTACTTCTTCGCCTGGCGCGGATCGTCGGCCGGATTCACGTAAATGATCTCGAAAGGACCCATGGCGTGGACCTGCAGCACGCAGCCGGTTTTCGTGATCGCGAAATGCTGCATTCCTGCCGGCATGGCGGCAAAGGAGCCGGCGGTCATTTCGTGCGTGGCGGCTTCGTCGAACTTCGGGCCGGACCCGAGATTAAGCGTCCCGGAAATGACCGTGACATGTTCCGCGACCGGGTGGGTGTGCGGCGGGACTTTGAATCCGGCCGGAAATTGCAGACGGATGGTGAACAGTCCCGCCTTTGTGCGATCGCCGGAAACCACCGCGATTTTGGCGCCGGCAGGTAACCCCGCCGGCCCGTCGCTCCATTTCAGGTCGCCGGGAGCGAACATGACGTGCCCGGAACTGGCGGCGGGATCTTTGGGTTTCTCGTCGAGGGCGAACGCGAATGTGGCCAGCGCCAGGAGAGCGCCGAGGAATGCGAGTTTTTTCATAGGATATAGAAGGTTGAGGTTCGCGAAGCGCTCGGAACTTCGCACGGCCAAGCTTGGCGAATCTCGTCGGACCGGGTCAAGGCCGGATTGTTATCGCGGGCGCGGCGGAGCGGATTGCGCTACAGTGTCGGCCAACGATGAAGATTTTAAGTTGGATCTTGCTCATTTTGTTTCCAGTCGCGGCCATGGCGGAGGAGGTTGCTCCAAAATTCGACGCCGCGGCCGCGGAGCGTTTTGCGAATCTCGCCCTCTCGTGTGTCGGAAAGGAATATCCGAACAAGATCAGCCACGTCTTGAACAGCGACGCCGATGTCGCGCCGCCGCGAAAACTGACGCCGGCTTTCTACGGCTGCTACGACTGGCATTCATCGGTGCATGGCCATTGGTTGCTGGTCCGTCTGGCGAAGACATTTCCCGACGCGCCCTTTGCCAAACCGGCGCGCGAAGCGTTGAGCAAAGAGTCTCACCGCGGAGAATCTGAAACAGGAAGCCGCCTATCTGCGCGGAACCTGGCCGGGCCAGCTTCGAGCGTCCTTACGGCCTGGCCTGGCTGCTGCAATTGATCGCGGAGCTGCGCGAATGGGACGATCCGCAAGCGCGCGAGATGCTGGCGAATTTGCGTCCGCTGGAAGAAGCGACGCTCGAGCGCTTGAAGACCTGGCTGCCGAAGCTTTCGCATCCGGTCCGCATCGGCGAGCACAATCAATCCGCCTTCGCGCTCGGCCTGATGCTCGATTACGCGCGCGCCGCCGGCAACGAAGAGTTCGCCAAACTGCTCACGGAAAAGACGCGCAAATTCTATCTCGCGGACAAGGATTGTGCGCTGAACTACGAACCTTCCGGCGAAGATTTTCTTTCGCCCTGTCTCGGTGAAGCGGACGCGATGCGCCGCGTGCTGGCGCCGCGCGGAATTCGCAAAATGGCTGAGAGATTTCCTGCCGCGAATTCCCACCACCGCGAAAGCCGATTGGCTGCGCGTCGCCGTTTCGCCCGATCCAAGCGATCCAAAACTGGCGCATCTCGATGGATTGAATTTGAGCCGGGCCTGGATGCTCGAAGGCATTGTCTCGGGCCTTCCCGCGGACGATCCGCGCCGGCCCGCGCTCGTGGCGGCAGCCGAAGCTCATCGCGCGGCCGGCCTGGCAGCCGTCACCGGCGCGCACTACGAGGGTGGGCATTGGCTCGGCAGCTTCGCCGTTTATCTTGTCACGCAACGCGGCATTCCGCGCGACAAGCTCCGCTAGATTTTCTCCGCCATGCGCCGACCTCGCCTCGCCACGCATCTCTGCGTCGTCTTTCTTGCCCTCGGCCGTTTGCCGGACCGTCGCCGGCGCAGGAAAAGGAACTGACCGCGCTCGAAATTTTCGACCGCGCCCTGGCCACGTTCGACAGTCAACGCGCGGCTTTGCGCGACTGGCAATATCATCAAACGCTCACGACCCATCAGATCGACGGCGCGGGCAAAGTCACGCGCGCGGCACGTGGCAATCAATTGTTCGTCCGGGCGACCCGCGGCCCCTGGAATACACGGCCGAGCGCATGGAGGGTAAGCTCTCCTTTTTCAAAGCCGAGAGTTCTCTCCTCTTCGGCGGCATCTTCCCCTTCCTCTCCTGCTCCCCGACGGCGAAGACCAAGCCGCGCGATGACGGGAAGAAAAAAACCAGGCCGAGTCCACGGTGGAAGCGGTGCGGAAATACAACCTGCGGGACCGCTACAATTGGAAGCGGCTGCCGGATGAAACCGTCGCGGGCGAAGGCGCCTACGTGCTCGCTTTCTCGCCGAAGCCACGCCAGAACACGCGTTCGCGCGAAGAGCGGTTCTTCAGTTTGCTGGCCGGCAAGGTTTGGGTGAGCCGGAGCGATTTCATCATCCTGAAAGCGGAGGCGGCGTTGCAATCGCCCAGTCAGCTCTTCTGGGTGCTCGCGCGCGTCACCACCTTCCAGTTCACCTACGTTCTCGAGCCGTCGCGCGGGCCGCGCCTTTTTCGCCTGAGCAGAGCGACCGCGAGAACGGTGGTCTCCTTTCCGTTTTTCGCCGTGCGCCAGCGGCATTGGCTGACCGTGGATAAATACGAGCCGCGCACTGCGCGCGGCCTCGCGCCGAAGAATCCGCGCCCAAGTTTGTCGCCGCGAGGCGAATAACCGGCAGGCCTCTCGATGATCCACGTTCTCGACACCCAGCATCTCGGCCGGCGCGGCATCATCGCGGCGACAGCGCTCGAGAGCGAACGATGGCCTGATCCTTTTCGACACCGGCCCGGAATCGACCTTCGAGACCGTCGCCGCGCAACTTCCCGAGCGAGGCTTCAGCCTTCAGGATGTCCGGCATGTTTTCCTCAGCCATATTCATTTCGATCACGCCGGCGCGGCCTGGCGCTTCGCGCAGCTCGGCGCGACGATTTACGTCCATCCGCGCGGCGCGCCCCACCTGATCGATCCGGCAAAGCTCGTCGCTTCCGCCACCCGCCTTTACGGCGACGAAATGGAACGGCTTTGGGGAAAGATCGACGCGGTGCCGGCGGAACGCGTTCGAATTTTGGAGGACAACGATGTCGTCCGCGTTGGCCAGTTCGAAATTCGCGCGGTCGCGACTCCCGGCCACGCCAGCCATCACCATATTTATCATTGGGACGACACCGTTTTCGGTGGCGACGTTGCCGGAGTGCGGATCGGCGGCGGTCCACCGATTCCGCCCTTCGTTCCGCCGGAGCTGGATATCGAAGCGTGGCTGGAATCGATCGCGAAGGTCCGCGCCTTGAATCCGGCGAAACTCTACCTGCCTCATTTCGGCCTGGTCGAAGGCGCGATCTCCGCGCATCTCGATTCCCTGGAGGAACGCGTGCGCGGGTGGTCGATCTGGTTCCGCGACCGTCTTCGCGCGGGTGAGGACGAGCAGCAATTGAAGCCGGCCTTTGCGGAGTTCGTCGGCCGATGAATTGCGGAGCGCGGGCGCTACCGCAGAGGAATTGATCGACTACGAACAGGCGGACCCGAGCTTCATGGCCGTGAGCGCCGCGATCCGCTACTGGCGCAAGCACCACTCCCGAGAAGTTGAATTGCTAAGCACGACGCGTTTGATAGCCTCTTAGGGCGAAGGCGGAAAAAGTGGCACCCGCCTGCTGTTTCGAAATGCAGCCGAGGAATTTCTTCGGCGAACTCAAGCGGCGCAATGTTTACAAAGCGGCCGTGGCCTACGCGGTCGTCTCGTGGCTGATCATCCAGATCGCGACCCAGATTTTTCCGGTTTTCATCATCCCATCGTGGGCGGTGCGGCTGGTTATCCTTTGCCTCATTCTCGGCCTGCCGGTGGTGCTGGTCATGTCCTGGATCTTCGAGCTCACCCCGGAAGGCCTGAAACGCACCGAGGATGTGGCCCCCCACGAATCGGTGGCCCGGAGCACCGGCCGCAAGCTGGATTTCCTCATCATCGGCGTGCTCCTCGCCGTGATCACGCTTCTCGTTCTCGACCGGCGCACGCTCCGGCCCCGGCGTCGCCGCACGCCGTGCGCGTTCGAGAAAAGCATCGCCGTTTTGCCTTTCGAAAACATGAGCGACGCAAAAGAGAACGCCTTCTTCGCCGATGGCGTGCAGGACGACATCCTGACCGCCCTCGCGAAAGTGGCCGACCTGCGAGTGATTTCCCGGACCAGCGTGATGGGATACCTCGCGAACGCGAAGCGCGATCTGCGTGAGATCGGCCAGGCCCTGGGCGTGGCCCACGTGGTCGAAGGCAGCGTGCGGCGGGATGGCGGGCAGAGTGCGCGTGGCCGCGCAACTCATCGACACGCGAACGAACACGCAATTATGGGCGGAAAGCTACGACCGCGACCTGGCCGATGTCTTCGCCATCCAGAGCGATATCGCGCAGCAGATCACGAAGGCCCTCCAGGCCACGCTTTCGCCGCAGGAGAAATCCGCGATCGAGAAACAGCCCACGAAAGACGTCGAGGCGTTCGACCTTTATACGCGCGCCCGGACCAAGCGGCTCACGGCCAGCTTTGGTCCTCTCTATCAGAGAAGACGATGCTGCGAGGCTATCGAGCTTCTCAACCAGGCGGTGGCGCGCGACCCGGCGTTTCTCCTCGCCTGGTGCGAGCTGGCCACCGCGCACGATCTTCTCTATTTTGCCGGCTACGATCACACGCCGGCCCGGCTCGCCCTGGCGGAGAGCGCCGTCAAGACTGCTTTGCGCCTGGGCCCGGACGCCGGCGTCGGCGCGTCTCGCCCTGGCGCGACATCTCTATAACGGCTACCGCGATTACGATCGGCGCGCGATCGAGCTGGAGAACGCCCGCCTCACCCTGCCAAACAGCGCGGAGGTCTTCGCCTTGACCGGCTACATCGACCGCCGGCAAGGGCGCTGGACGGAATCCACCCGAAACCTCGAGCGGGCGGTCGAACTGGATCCGCGCAACCCGCTTCATTCTCCGTGAAATTTCGCGTTAGCTATGTGCACCTTCGCCGTTATGCGGAAGCCGCGGCCGTTTTGGATCGCACTCTCGCCATCGGACCGAAGGACGTGCTGGTCAGGATCAATCGCGCCTGGGTTGATTTTAATTGGCGCGGCGATCTCCGGCCATTGCGCGCCACGATCGACGCGATTCTCGCCGAAGACCCGGCGGCTGCTTCCGTCCTGGCGGGCGACTGGCTGCATCTGGCCCTTTGCGAACGCGATCTCGCGAGCGCCGATCGTGCCCTGGCTGCCATGAGGAGCGACGAAGCCTTCACCCTTGGGCATATATTTTTGAGCCGCGCTTTTGGGAAAGCGATGGTGGCCCGTCTTCGGGGGGAGACCGAGGCGGCGCGCGCGGCGTTCTACCGCCGCTCGCGTTCAGCAGGAAGCACTCGTCCGCGCGCAGCCGGTGCATGCTCCGGCGCTTTGCGCTCTCGCCTTGATCGATGCCGGGCTCGGAAAAAAGGAGGAAGCCTTGCGGGAGGGCCGGCGTGCGGTTGAGCTCGTGCCGATGGAGCGGGACTCCTTCGTCGGCGCGGACATGGTTTTCGGCTTCGCCATCATTTGCGCATGGATCGGCGAGAACGACCTCGCCTTCGAGCAATTGGCAATCGCGGCGCAAAAACCGGGCTTGAATTAAGCTACGGCCAATCTCAAGCTGCATCCGTTCTGGGACCCGCTGCGCGGGCGATCCGCGCTTCGAGACCGTCCTCGCCTCTCTCGCCCCAAAAGAATAGGCGTACACCGGATCGGTCGAGCAGGAGCGCGGTCTGGTTTAACTTGGATTGCCAAGGGTCGCGCGTTCCGATACCTCCTAGGGCAAGCGGAAACACGGGACCGCCCGCGTGATGGATCCCATGAACTTCTTCGCCGAGCTGAGACGGCGCAACGTTTACCGAGTCGCCGTTGCTTATGCGATCATCGCCTGGCTCCTCGTCCAGATCGCGACCCAGACGTTTCCGTTCTTCGCCATCCCGATGTGGGCCGGTGCGGCTCGTCGTTCTCCTCCTCGCGCTCGGTTTTCCGTTGGCGTTAATTTTGGCCTGGGCTTTTGAGCTTACGCCGGAAGGTTTGCGGCGGACGGCAGAGGTTTCTCAGGCGGAATCGATCACCAGACGCACTGGCCGCAAACTGGATTTTGTAATCATCGGTGTGCTGCTCCTAATTATCGGCCTGTTGGTTGTGAATCGATACCGTCCGGTGGCAGTGCCTGTCGCCCGGCATGAAAAAAGTATCGCCGTCCTCCCCTTTGAGAACCTGAGTGAGGACAGGGCAAATGCGTTCTTCGCCGACGGCATGCAACATGATGTCCTGAGCAGTCTGGCCAAGATCAAAGAGTTAAAGGTCATTAGCCGGTCCTCAGTGATGGGATACGGCAACCTGAGCTCACGCAACCTGCGCGAGATCGGCGAACAGCTGGACGTGGCCCATGTCCTGGAAGGAAGCGTGCGCAGGGAGGCCAACCGGGTAATCGTCAACGTGGCCTTGATCGATTGCCGCAATAACCGCCGATTGTGGTCGGAGCGCTACGATCGGACGGTGCCCGACACGCTTACCCTTCAAAGCGAACTCGCCCACGAAATCGCTACGAACTTACGTGCAACCCTGACCCCGGAAGAAAGGGCGCGCGTGGATGCGAAGCCGACCTGGAACGCCGATGCCTATGAGGCTTACCTCCGCGGTCTCGCTCACGAAGGCCGCTACACTTCGTCAAACGAAGCGACGAAGGCTCGTATCGACGCCTATGGAAGGGCAGTGCAGCTCGATCCGCTTTTCGCCCTGGCCTGGGCTGCGCTCGCACGAGCCCGAACCGACCTCTATTTTCTTTACGACCACAATCCAAAATTACTCGGAGAAGCCAAGCAAGCGCTGGACAAAGCCATGGAGCTCGCTCCGGATCAGGGTGAAGTGCTAAGCGCGCTGGGGCGCTATCGGTATTGGGGGACAGGAGATTATGACGGCGCCGTGGAAGCTTACACCCGGGCGCGACAACTTCTGCCCAACAGCGCGTCGATCGTAGTTAACCTCGGTAACGTCAAGCGCCGTCAGGGCAAATGGTTGGAGGCCCTATCGTTGCAAAGGGAGGCGGCGCGACTGGATCCGCGCAACAATCCTGTCTGGATTGCTTGTGGCATCACTTTGCACACCCTCCGCCGATACGACGAAGCATTGGCCGCCTTCGATCAAGGCTTGGAAGTGGTCCCCGGCGATACGGAGTTGCTAGCAAAAAAGATCTTCATGTATCAGGCCATGGGCGACCTGGATGCCGCCGAGAGGATCGTCGATTTGTTGCGCGATAGCGACAACTACAATGTTATCGATGCCCGCAACCGGCAGTTCCTCTATCGGCGCAACTATCAGGGGGCCATCGCGGCGCTCCAGCGAGTGCTGAGCCAGAGGAACTCCCTCACGCAACAAGAGATCGGGCAGCATCTCAAGAGCCTCGGGATGGCCGAACTCTTGAAGGGGGAACGAGAAGCGGGCCTCGCTCATTTGAACGAGAGCCGCCAGGTGATCGAAGCGTTGATGAAAGCGGGCGATGATAATCCAGAAAGTTACATGGCCCTGGCGGACGTCTGTAGTTTGCTCGGGGACACGAACGCTGCGGTGCAGCACGCGCAATCCGCTATCGCAGCGCTGTCGAAGGATGCGTTTTCGTTACACTCGGCGCGCGCCGTGTTAGCACGCGCGCAAATGCGTGCTGGCGAGACCGACTCCGCGATCGCCCTCCTCCAGGACCTCCTGGAAACGCCCTCAAGTCTCTCTCCGGCCTTGCTCCAACGGCACCCGGTGTGGGATCCCTTGCGCAACGATCCGCGTTTCCAACAACTGGCCAGCGCACCGCCGAAACGCTTTTTTTAGTTAACTCCGTGAAGGGAAGCAATTTCTTCATCGAGCTCAAGCGGCGCAACGTTTACCGCCGCGGCGATTGCCTATACTTCTCGGCCGGACATGGCGGGAACCGCCTCCTGCCTCCGCCCCGGAGAAAACCATCGCGGTCCTGCCATTCGAAAAAATCGTAGCCTCGGTCGCGCCGAAACCATAGCGGTCCCTCCATCTTGTTCTGTGTAAATTGCAAAAGCGGCCAGTTCCGATACCTCGTATCGTCGAAACCGAAGACCCGTTCTGCCGCCGTCATGGACCTGAAACATTTCTTTGCCGAGCTGAAGCGACGTCACGTCTATCGAGTGGCCGTTGGTTATGCTGTGGTCGCGTGGCTGGCGATTCAGGTTTCCGCAACCGTGGTGCCGGCTTTGCTCCTCCCGACGGTGATCACGAGCGCTGTCGTCTTTGCCGCCTTCGTCGGTTTCCCCATCGCGCTCGTCCTCGCCTGGGCATTCGAAATGACGCCGGAAGGGATCAGGCGCGCGGACGACGCAGGCCCCGGCAAACCCGCTTCGCGCCGAACCGGCCGGAAAGTGACCGCGCTCGTCGTGGTGGCGGCAGTTGCGGGAACCGGTTTGTTCGCCTGGCAACTTTTCCGCGCGCGGGCGACGTCCGGCCCGGATAAAAGCATCGCGGTGCTACCATTCCAAAACCTGTCCGATGACAAGGAAAACGCCTATTTCGCCGACGGCGTGCAGGATGAAATTCTGACCACGCTGGCCAGGGTGGCCGACCTGAAAGTGATCAGCCGCACGAGCGTCATGCAATATCGCGACAACAACGCGCGCAAACTGCCCGAGATTGCCCAGGCGTTACAGGTCGCGCATGTGTTGGAAGGAAGCGTGCAACGCGTCGGGAATCGCGTGCGGGTGACGGCGCAGTTGATCGACGCGCGGACCGATCGTCATCTCTGGGCGGAGCGTTACGATCGCGAGCTGGCGGATGTGTTCGCCATCCAAAGCGAGATCGCGCAACGAATCACGCACCAGCTTCGCGCCGTGCTTTCGGCCACGGAGAAGGCGGCGCTCCAGGCCCAACCGACGGCCGACATCGCTGCCTACGAGCTTTACCTGCGCGCGAAAGATATTGCGCGGTCCGGGCGATCCACGCGCGAGAGTCTGACGCAAGAGATCGCTCTCCTGGATCAGGCTGTGGCGCAGGATCCGGCTTTCTGGCCGGCGCTTTGTTTTCTCGCGCGAGGACATTTCGAAATGTACTGGAGCAATCACGATCACACGCCCGCGCGACTCGACCTGGGCCGGACTGCTCTCGAGGCAGCCGCGCGCTTGCGGCCTGACGCAGGGGAAGTGCATCTCACGCGCGCACTGCTTCATTATTGGGGCAGCCGGGATTACGAGCCCGCCCTCGCCGAGCTTGCCCTGGCGCGGCGCACTCTTCCGAATGATGCCGATGTCGTTTTTTACAGCGGCGTGATCAAGCGGCGTCAGGGGCGCTGGGAGGAATCCACTCGCTACCTGGAAGAGGCGACCCGGATTGACCCGCGCAACGCCGCAACTTTGGCAGAATTGGCCACGACCAACTATGTCTCCTTGCGGCGCTATGCGGATGCCGCGCGAGTTTGTGACGGCGATGCTTGTTTGGAAACCTGACTTCGCTTCCGAAATGGCGCGCGCACGGGTGGACCGGCTGGCCCGCGGCGATTGGCGGCGCATGGAAACTGTCCTGGCCGGGCCGACCGTGAAAACGCTGCGGCCCGAGCAGCTCGCCGTGACGCAACTCGACCTCGCGTTTCTGCAAAGGAATTATCCGGCCGCGGAGCTGGCGTTATCTGCGACCAAAGCCGCTGATTTTCCGGGCGGCGGATACGTCACGCCGCGGGAATGGTACGCGGCGCTGATCGCCGTCGGACTCGGCGATGCCGACAAGGCGCAGGCTCCTTCATGGCGGCCCGGGAGCGCGCGGCCGCGAATGTAGAGAAACGCCCGGAAGACGCCAAGGCCCTCATGATCCTGGCCGAAATCGATGCTCGTCTCGGCCGCAAAGAAGATGCTCTGCGCGCGGGTGAACAGGCACGCGTGTTGTTGCCGATCACGGAAGATGCCCTGGATGGTCTGCGCATCGTCAGCCGTCTCGCCGCTCTCTACGGCCAGGTCGGCGAGACCGCGCGTGCGCTTGATTTGCTGGAAGAAGTCACGCGCAAGCCGAGCGGGCCGCATTATGGCGAGCTGATGCTGGACGAGCGCTGGGACCCGCTCCGGAAAGAACCGCGCTTCGAGAAACTTCTCCTTTCACTCGCGCCGAAGAAGTAAGATTGGCGGAGCAGCCGATGGATCCTCGCAACTTCTTCGCCGAGCTGAAGCGGCGCAATGTTTACAAGGTCGCGGTTGCGTACGCGGCCGTCGGCTGGCTCATCATTCAGATCGCGACCTCCACCTTTCCGGTCCTGCAAATTCCGGCCTGGGCGATGCGGTTTGTCGTGGTCCTCGTTCTGCTCGGCTTTCCGCTCGCGCTCATCCTGGCGTGGGCTTATGAAATGACGCCGGAGGGGATCAAGCGCACTCCCACCGGCAAGTCCCGCAGAGCTCGCCCGTCGCGAAGGGTTGGCTGGATCGTGCTTGTGCTCGTGGCTGGCGTCGCAGCCGGCTGGCTATATCTCGGACTCCCGCTGCCTTTCGAACTGCGCGAAAAATTCCTGAGCCGAACACCGGTGAAACAGGAGGGCGAAGCGCCGAACAAATCGATCGCCGTTCTGCCTTTCGCTTCCTTGAGCGAAGACAAGGAGAACGCCTATTTCGCAGAAGGAATCCAGGACGAAATCCTCACCCGTCTGGCGAAGATCGGCGACCTGAAGGTGATTTCGCGCACCTCCACGCTCCGTTACAAAAGTAATCCTGAGAATCTGGTCGAGATCGCGAAGCAGCTGGGTGTGGCGCACATCCTCGAGGGGAGCGTGCAGAAGATCTGGCGATCGCGTTCGCATCAACGTGCAATTGATCAACGCTCAGACCGACACTCATCTATGGGCCGAAACCTACGACCGGACGCTGACCGACGTCTTTGCCGTCGAAAGCGAAGTCGCGCAGCGCGTGGCCGATTCGCTCCGGGCGCAATTGACCGGCCGCGAGAAGGCAAACCTGGCCACGAAGCCAACTGACAGTGCGCCAGCTTACGACGCCTATCTGCGCGGCCTCGCCGATCGTGGCCAGCAATCGCGAGACGGTGAACGCCTTCCGCGATGCGGCCGATTTCTTTGAGACCGCGGCGGGGCTCGATCCGAAGTTCGCGCTAGCCTGGGCGCGCGCGTCGATCGCGCACAGCCGCGTGCACTGGGTCGGATACGACCGGACGCCGGCGCGCGCGGAGAAAGCGAAACTGGCGGCCGAGAAAGCGCGCGAGCTCCAGCCCGATCTCGGGGAAACGTTTCTGGCGCGCGGCTACTACGAATATCTGGTCGTCCGAAATTACGACGCCGCCTGGTCCGGCTTCAAAGACGCGTTCGCGCGCCTCCCGAATAACACCGACGCGCTCGTGGCCCTGAGTTTCATCGAACGGCGCAAAGGAAATTGGCAGGAGGCGATCGTGCATCAGGAACAGGCCGCGCAGCTCGATCCGCAAAGTATTCCGGTCCTTTCCCAGTTCGCCATTACCTATTTCGCCCTGAGACAATTCGAGAAGGCGCGTGCGCTCGTCGATCGGCTGCTCGCTCTGGCGCCGGGAAATCCGCAGGTGCTGGCCGGTTTGGCGCGATTGAATCTGGCGGAGGGGAATCTGGAGGCAGCGGAAACGGCGCTCCGTCCTGTGCCGCCGGCGCCGAATAATGGTTACGTCTTCGAAATCCAGGTCCGGCTGGCCTTGATCGCGGGCCGATATGACGACGCCATTCGAATTCTCGAAGGGGCGCTCTCGCAATCGCCGCCTGTCTCGGGGATTTTCGCGGGACAATATCGGTCTTTGCTGGGCTACGCGAAACAACTCGCGGGCGATCCGGCGTCGGCCCGTCCGATTTATGAAGCAGCGCGGACGGAATTGGAAAGAGCTTTGGAGAGCGAGCCCGATTCGGCCGACGTCCAAATGTATCTTGGCTTTGTCCACGCCGCACTCGGCGACAAGGAGGCCGCCATCCGCGCCGCGCAAAAGGCGCATCGCTCTTCGGCCCGCCTCGGTCGATGCGGTTTCGGGCGCGGCCTTTGAGGAAGGCCTCACGCGGATCCGGGCGCAGTTCGGTGAAGTCGACGCGGCCATCGCTGATTTGCGCCGCCTCCTTAAAGCAAACTACGTCGGTCCCGAACAGATGCCGCTTACGCCCGCGCTGCTTCGGCTTGATCCAGCCTGGAACTCCTTGCGGAGCGACCCGCGTTTTCAAGACCTCGCCTCAGGAAAACAGCCCTAAGCCAAGATCGATGTGAATTGCTAAAGACCGGGCGTTTCGATAACTCCTGAGAGCAAAGCAGGAATGCGGAGACAAGGAGCGGCGGTTTATCCCGCGGCAGCGGGACCGTTGTTTTGATTCGGTCCCGCGGCGGCGGGAGAGATCGCCTCTCCTTAGTTAGCAAACACCCTCGATAATGGACCTGAAAAACTTCTTCGCTGAGCTGAAGCGGCGCAATGTTTACAAGGTCGCAGTCGCGTATGCCGTGGTGGCTTGGTTGCTCATTCAGGCAGCTTCAATTTTGCTTCCCACTTTCGACGCGCCGGCATGGGTGATGAAGGCGTTTGTCACCCTGGTCTTTCTCGGTTTTCCCATCGCGCTCGTGCTGGCCTGGGCGTTCGAGCTGACACCAGAAGGCGTGAAGCGCACGGATGAGGTCCCGCGCGGGCAGTCCATTGCGCGCTCCACTGGACGCAAGCTCGACTTCGCCATCATCGGCGTGCTCGCCCTCGCCGTAGCCTTGCTGGTGTTCGATCGATTCCGCCCCAAGCGCCAGACGCAGGCGTCGGGCATCGTGGACAAGAGCATTGCGGTTCTGCCGTTCGAAAATCTCAGCCGCGATCCGGACAATGCCTACTTCGCCACAGGCGTTCAGGATGAGATTCTCACCCGCCTCGCCAAGGTCGCCGAGTTGAAGGTGATTTCGCGGACGTCGACCCAGCGCTACCAAAGCAGCCCGGCTAATCTTCGCGAAATCGCACAGCAACTCGGTGTCGCCCACATCCTCGAAGGCAGCGTCCAGAGAGCGGACGACAGCGTGCGCGTCAACGTGCAGTTGATCAGAGCTGACACCGACGCCCATCTCTGGGCCGAAACCTACGACCGCAAACTTTCGGAGATTTTCCAGGTCCAGAGTGACATCGCGTTACAGATTGCCAGGGCGTTGGAGGCAAAACTAACCGGACGCGAGCAGCGGGAGATTGGAACGGTAGGCACAACCAATCAACAGGCTTACGAGGCCTATCTGCGCGGGTTGGTTTTGGATACCGCCCAATCCCGCGAAGAGACCAAAGAATCCCTCGCGTCATTTCGCCGGGCGGTAGAACTGGACCCAAACTTCGCGCTCGCCTGGGCGGCGCTCGCGAACCGGGAATCGTTCCGCTACTTCGCTAACCGCACGCCAGACCAGTTGGGACGAGCCCGACATGCCATGGAGATGGCGCTCAAACTGCAGCCGGAGGCCAGCGAATCCTACGCGGCCGCGGGCTCGTTTTACTACTACTGCCTGCAAGACTTCGAGCGCGCTCTCGCCAACCTCGTCGAGGCACGGGAGCGCGCGCCGAGTAACGCGTTCGTCATCATGCTGACGGGGGCGGTGAAACGCCGCCAGGGCAAGCTGGACGACAATATCGCGCTGCTGCGGCTGGCTGGAACGCTCGACCCGCGCAATAACGACATCTGGGTAAATCTCGGCCGCAGCTATCGCGGCGCGCAGAAATTCGCCGACGCCCACAAGATGTTCGATCAAGCGCTCAGCATCGCTCCGCGCGATCCGGCGGTCCTCGGTGAGAAAGCGGAGACGTATATCGCCGCGGGCGACCTTGAGGGTGCGGAGCGCCTGTTGCAGCCGCCCCCTCTGGAGCTGAAGAACGATGCCTTCGAGACTTACGTCGACGTTTTCGTGCTTCGCCGGGATTTCGCCCGGGCGGTTGACCTCTTGGCGGAGGCACAAAAGAAGGAAGCTTCAGAGGAGGAGATTCAACACGCGAGGCTTTACACCGCCTACGTGCAACAACTCGCAGGCAAATCCGACGAAGCGAAGCCAGTTTTTGAAGAGACGCGGCGGGAACTCGAAGATCTTCGAGCCAAGGGGAACGAAAGCTTGTGGCTGCGCCACGAGCTGATTCGGCTGGCCGCTGTCCTGGGCGACCGCGCCGGCGTGGAACGTGAGACGGAAGCGTTGCTGCAGGTGACCGCGAAAGACCGGTGGCATATCGGGCTTTCAGAAGCTTCCGCCGCGCGGGGTTTCGCGATTGCTGGGCGACCGTGATCGCGCGATTCCCCATATCGAGCGCGCGCTTGCCTTGCCCTGTCAGCAAGGGCTCACCCCAGCCTACCTGCGCCTCGATCCGGTGTGGGACAAAATCCGGAACGATCCGCGTTTTCAAAAATTGGCCGGAGCCACCCAGTGATCCCGCGAAATTTCTTCGCCGAGCTGAAGCGGCGCAACGTTTACAAGGTCGCGGTGGCCTACGCCGTGGTGGGCTGGCTGCTGATCCAGGCGGGCTCGATCTTGTTTCCCATTTTCGAAGCGCCGGCGTGGGTGCTGAAGGTTTTTGTCACGCTGGTCTTTCTTGGTTTCCCCGTCGCGCTTGTGCTGGCCTGGGCGTTCGAGCTGACGCCCGAAGGTCTCAAGCGGACTGAGGAAGCCGGCTCCACCGAATCGATCACGCGCCGGACCGGCCGGAAGGTGACAGCGCTGATCGTGATCGCGGCAGTCAGCGCAGCCGGCTTGCTCGCATTTCAATTTCTTCGAACGAAAAGCGCGCCTGCTGTCCCCGAGAAGGTGCCTTCGGAGACGGCTGGCGTTATTCCGCTGAAGAGCATCGCCGTCCTGCCTTTCGCGAGTTTGAGCGAAGACAAGGCGAACGAATATTTTGCCAGCGGGATTCAGGATGAAATCTTGACGCGGCTGGCGAAGATCGCGGACCTGAAAGTGATCTCGCGCACTTCAACCCAGCAATATCAGAGCAAGCCGGGAAACCTGCCCGAGATCGCCAAGCAACTCGGCGTGGCCCACATCCTTGAGGGTAGTGTTCAAAAGGTGGGAGACGCGGTGCGCGTCAACGTCCAGCTCATCAAGGCGGAAACCGACGCGCACCTTTGGGCGGACACCTACGACCGCAAGTTGACCGACATCTTTGCGGTCGAGACCGAGGTCGCGCAGCGCATCGCAAATTCACTCGAGGCGCACCTGACGGGCCGCGAGCAAGAGCAAATGGCGGCCGTGCCCACGAAAAACCCCCAGGCGTACGACTCTTATTTGCGCGGACTCGCGCTCCTTGTCCGCGAGTCCAATGAGGATGTGCAGAAAGCGGCTGATTTCTTTCAGCAAGCTGTCGAGCGAGACCCTGATTATGCGCAGGCGTGGGCTCAGCTTTCGATCGCTGAGTCGCAACTCTACTTCAACGAGGATCAAACCGAGGTTCGGAAGGATCGCTCGCGGCGCGCGGCGGAGATGGCGGTGCGGTTGCAGCCGGAGCTGACGGAGGCGCGCAATGCGCAAGGCTTGTTTTATTACCTCTGCCTCAATGATTTTAATGGCGCGCTCGTCGAGCTGGAAAAGGCGCTGAAGGATGCGCCGAACAATGCCGACGCTCTTTTCTATACGGGACTGGTGAAACGGCGGCAGGGGAAACTGGACGAAGCGATTAAGCAGCTACAGAGGGCGACGCTCTTCGATCCCCGCAACCCGGACATGTGGGCGAATCTCGGCCGCAGCTACCGTGGAAAACGCGATTTCCGAGCTGCGCGCGAGATGTTTGACCGGGCCTTCGTTCTTTCTCCGGACGACCTCATTCTGACTGCAAGCAAGGCGGAGACGCATTTCGCGGAAGGCGACCTGGACGCCGCCGAAACCGCGTTGCGGGCAGTGGGACCAGCCGCCACTCGGGAAGTGGTGTGGGGGAATGCAACCTGCCTATTTTTTCGGCGCCGTTTTGAGGAGGCAGCCCAAGTGGCCGCGGACGGTATGAAAAAGCTCAAAGCGCATTCGCCCTTGAGTGATGCGGACGACAAGGCATCGCTCGGAATTTTCCGCGTACTCGCTGGCCATCATTCCGAAGGCCGAGCTTTGCTCGAGGAAGCGCGACGGGACTTGATCGCGCTACGTGCTCAGGGCAACACGCATGGCCGTCTCGATGAGGTGCTCATCCTGACCTGCGCGGCTTTAGCGGACGCGCCAGCAGTCGAACGACAGGCGGAGGGGCTCTTCAGTCGCACGGAGCACGATTTGTGGCTTGCGGGGAGAACGAACGAAATTGTCGCCACCGCCTATTCTTTCCTCGGTGACGCCGATCGAGCGATCCCGCTGCTTCAGCGCGCCCTTTCGCTTTCGTATTATCGCGCGATCACTCCAGCGCTTCTCCGGCTCGATCCGGTGTGGGACCCGATTCGAAACGATCCGCGCTTCCAAGAGTTGGTTGCCCAGAAACCCAAGCCGTGAATACCGGGAATTTCTTTGCCGAGCTGAAACGGCGTAACGTGTACAAGGTCGCGGTGGCTTACGCGGTGGTGGCGTGGCTGCTCATCCAGGCGGGCTCGATCCTGTTTCCCACCTTCGAAGCC
>CAWKCU010000009.1:0-493953 GCA_963848215.1 uncultured Verrucomicrobiae bacterium
ACAGTTGACGCAGGCAGGGGGCGAAAGCATTTTCTCCGACCCGTTCGCGGCCTCGATTTTCCTGCATTCACGCGGTTGATCTGTCGAAGCCGCCTGGGGAAAACCGCATGCCGAACGAACAGCTTTCCTACGTCATTGTCACGCCCTACTCGATGCGCAAATCGCGCACCGGAGGGATCATCGCCCGCCTGATTTCGCGGACCGGGCTGGATCTCGTCACCTCGCGCATGTTCGCCCCCAGCGAGGAGCTGACCAAACGTTACGCGGACACGATCGTGACCGAAACGGATCCGCGGCATCGCGCGACCCAGGAGCTGATCCGCGATTACGTGCTGAAGAATTTTACCGGCAAGATGAACGGCAGAAGCCGCGGGTGCTGATGCTGGTTTTGCGCGGCGAAAACGCGGTCGACAAGGTCCATCACACCATCGGCCACATCGTGCACGAGCGGACCAGCGGGGAGACGATCCGCGACACGTTTGGCGATTACATCACCGACGATTCGGGCAAAGTCGTTTATTTCGAGCCGGCGGCGCTGGCGGCGTTCGATCCCAAAGCAGTCGAGCGCGATCTGAAACTTTGGGCGGAATTTTCCGACAGCGACGGCGGGATTCTCGATCAGCGTCATCGAATTCCCGAAAGAGGCGAAGATCGAGAAATCGCTCGTCCTGATCAAGCCGGACAATTTCAAGTTCCCCAATCAGCGGCCTGGCGGCGTGATCGAAGTCTTTTCGCGCACCGGACTCTTCATCATCGGATTCAAAGTGCACCGGATGAGCGTGGCACAGGCGGAGGAATTTACGGGCCGGTGCTGCCGGTGCTCGAAGACAAACTCGGCGCGGAAAAAGGGCGCAACGCCTGGGAAGACATCGTCGAGTTCATGGCGGGCGGACGCCCGAGCGCGACCAGCGGCGACCAGCGCAACGCGCCCGGCTCCGAGAAATGCATCGCCATCGTCTATCAGGGCGAAGACGCGGTCCGAAAAATCCGCGAGGTCCTCGGCCCGACCGATCCCGGCGAAGGCGCCGCCGGGATCGATCCGGAAGGAATTTGGCCAGACGATCATGATCAACGCCGCCCACGCCTCCGATTCAGCCGAGAACGCCAAACGCGAGATGGCGATCGTGCAGGTGGACGAGAATAACTTCAAACCTTTGATTGAAAGTTTCTACGCGCGCTCATAGCTTGCGCTCCCATTTTGCAAACCCTCAACCCGACCTCGACAGCCATGGAAATCTCAGCGCGCGCCGCCCAATTGACTCCCTCCCTCACCCTTTCCATCGACAGCAAGGCGAAAGCGATGAAGGCCGAAGGAATCGACGTCTGCGGCTTCGGCGCGGGCGAACCGGATTTCGATACGCCGGAGCACATCAAGGCGGCGGCGATCGCGGCCCTCGAGGCCGGTTTCACCAAATACACCCCGAGCGCCGGGCTGCCCGAATTGCGCCAGGCCATCGCCGAGAAACTCGAGGCCGACAATCAAATCAACTATCGCCCGAGCCAGATCGTGGTCAGCAGCGGCGCGAAGCATTCCTGCTACAACGCGATCCTCGCCACCTGCCAGGCGGGCGATGAAGTGCTGATCCCCTCGCCCTATTGGGTGAGCTATCCGGACATGGTGAAGCTGGCCGGCGCCGATCCGATCATCGTGCCGACCACCGAGCGCAACGGCTGGAAGATGCGCGCGAGCGATTTCGAAAATGCGATGACGCCGCGGACGAAAATGTTGATCCTCAACACTCCGGGAAACCCGACCGGCTCCGTTTACACACGGGAAGAATTGGAAGCGATCGTCGAGGTCGCCGCGGAGGAGGACATCTACATTCTGTCCGACGAAATCTACGAGAAGCTCGTTTACGATGAGGTGAAGCACGTCAGCGTCGCCTCGCTTTCCCAGGAAGCCTACGACCTCACCATCACGGTCAACGGCTTCAGCAAAGCCTACGCGATGACCGGCTGGCGGCTGGGTTATCTGGCGGCGCCGGAAGCGGTCGCGAAGGCGGTGGACAGCATCCAGAGCCACAGCACGTCGAATCCCACGTCGTTCGCGCAGAAGGGCGCGGTCGCCGCGCTCAAAGGCGACCAGCAGGCGCTGGCCGATATGCGCGACGAGTTCAGCATGCGCCGCAACTACATGTACGACCGGATCACGAAGATCCCGAATATCACCGCGGTGAGACCGGAAGGCGCGTTCTACATTTTGGTCAACATCAGCCAGCTCGGCCTCAGCTCGCAGAATTTTGCCGACCGTTTGCTGAGCAAGGCGAACGTAGCGGTGATTCCCGGCGCCGCCTTCGGCGACGATCGCACCGTCCGCCTCAGTTACGCGACCAGCATCGACATCATCAAAAAAGGCCTCGATCGGTTCCAGGACTTTTGCCGGACGCTGTAAGCGATTTAAGATTTCAGATTTAAGATTTAAGATTGGGCGACTGCGTCGTCTTTTCGACAATCTGCAATCGTCATTCTGAAATCTGCAATGGCTACCGGTTACCTCGCGCTCATTCTTCACGCGCATCTGCCGTTCGTCCGGCATCCGGAGCACGACGAATTCCTCGAGGAAGACTGGTTCTTCGAGGCGATCACCGAAAGCTACATCCCGCTGCTCGAGATGATGCGAGCGGCTCGTCCGCGACGAAGTGCCGTTCAAGCTGACCATGACGGTCACGCCGACGCTCTGCGCGATGCTGCAGGACCAACTGCTTGCGCGAGCGTTACGTTCGCCACCTGGATCGGTTGATCGAGCTGGCCGGGCGCGAAATCGAGCGCAACCGCGATGATGAGCAGCGGCGCGGACTCGCGGAATTTTATCACGCGAACTTTTCGCAATGCCGCGACCGTTTCTTCGAATGGAATGGCGACCTGCTCGGGGTGTTCCGTCGAGCTTCAGCAGGACGGGTTGCCTCGAAATCATGGCCTCCGCCGCGACGCATGGATTGCTGCCGTTACTCCAGCAATCTCCCGAGGCGGTGCGCGCGCAGGTTCTCATCGGCTGCGACGCTTATCGCGCCGCCTTCGGCAGCCGACCCGTCCGGTTTCTGGCTGCCCGAATGCGCCTATACGCCGGGCCTCGAAAATGTCATGCGGGAGGCGAACCTGCGCTGGTTCATCATCGACGCCCATGGCTTGATGTTTGGGCGACCCGCGTCCGCGCCGCGCAATTTACGCTCCCTGTTACACGCGGCGGGGCCGGCCGCTTTCGCGCGCGATCGCGATTCCAGCCGGCAGGTCTGGAGCGCGGCCGAAGGTTATCCAGGCGATCCCGCTTATCGGGAATTTTATCGCGACATCGGCTTCGACCTTCCGCCTGAATACATTCGCCCGGGGTCAGGGCCCGCGTCGCGGAAATTTACCGGCATCAAATATCACCGCATCACGAGCCGCGCGGCGGCGAGAAGGAGCTTTACGATCCGGCGATCGCCGCCAGCGCCGCCGAAGCGCACGCGTCGCATTTCCTCGAAGTGCGACGCCAGAAGATGAATGAGCTTCGCGAGCTGGACTTCGATCCGATCGTCGTGGCGCCGTTCGACGCCGAGTTATTCGGCCATTGGTGGTTTGAAGGACCGCAGTTCCTCGAGTCGTTCATTCGCAAGGCCGCGCACGGCCAGCAGAACCTCCGGCTCACGAGCAAAGAGGAATACGGTCACGAAGATTTCCAGCTCACGACCCCACGGAGTTTCTCGCCGGCCATCCGACGCAACAAACGATCGACCCGGCCGCTTCGAGCTGGGGCGAGAACGGCTACCTCGGCGTCTGGCTCGATGAGACAAACTCCTGGATCTATCCGCACCTGCATTCCGCCGCGCGAGCGCCTGACGAAGATGGCGCGCGCGCATGGCTCCGATGACAACGCACATGGCGGACCGCGTGCTGAAGCAACTGGCGCGCGAATTACTCCTCGCCCAATCGAGCGACTGGGCGTTCCTGATCAAGACCGGCACCGCGAAGCATTACGCCACCAAACGAGTCACCGATCACCTTCTGCGTTTCAATCGTCTCCACGACGAGTTCAAGGCCGGAAACGTCGATGAGGGTTTTCTCTCCAACTGCGAGTGGCGCGACAATCTTTTCCCGGACCTCGATTGGCGCTATTACGTCTAATGTTCCGACGCATCATCCCCGCAGGGCTCGCGCTGGTCGCGTTCACCGCCTCGTCGCTCGCCCAGGAATCGCCGACGCCGGAGCCGACGCCGTCCCCCGCGCCTGCGCGCAGCGTCCGGATCAGTTTCGTGCCGCCGCCGCTCGAGGGAACGATCAGTCTCGGCGTCTACGATGCGAAAGGGAAGTTGGTCCGCGTTCTCCTTCGCGAAGCGGACATCGACGAGTTCACGATCGGTCAGGACGCGCTCTCGAAGACATGGGATGGAAAGGATGACGCGGGAGAAAATGTGCCGCCGGGAAAATACAGCGCGCATGGATTCGTCGTCGGCGATCTCAAAATCGAGGGCGTGGGATTTTTCTTCAACGACTGGATCACGTCCGCCGATGCGCCGCGCTTTTCGCGCATCCGGTCGCTGGCCATGCGAGATGAGAATTTGCTCCTGGAAGTGGATTTGGTTCCATCCGGGCAGCGGCCACGTGCTCTACGACGTCGCCCGCAAGACAACGGAATTGATGGAGGCCGACGTCCGCACTGCTCCGCCAGCCCTTCCCTGAACGCCGCCGGCGACATCGATCCAATCATGGCGATTCCGGACGCAACGGCACGCGCTGGGTGATTGATCGCCGGAGAATGGGCGAACACGACCGAACTGAAACAGTTATCTTCCTCCGGCGAATTCCTGCGACGTCTGCCTGTGTCCGCGACGATCCGCAGCCAAAGGCGATCGCGGCCTCGATAACCGAAGACAAAATTTACCTGCTCGAAGAAAATGACAGCCGGCCAGCGGGTCCGCGGCCTGAGCCTGGCCGCGACAAAATCGGAAGGCGCGGAGCAGCCGGTCTCGGAATGGAAGGTCGAGTTCGAGAAATGGATTGTACGCGCACAAGGATTTCTCGCTCGTGGATGGAAAGCCGGTGGCGGCCGGCGCGAAGGCGGACACGCCGGAAAAGGTGAAGATAAAGCTGCTGCCGAATCCGCTTCTGAAGGACGAGCGAGTCACGGTCGAACTGGCGGTGGGGGTCGATGCCGATGGCAGTTTCCTGAAAACGGCGGACGGATTGCCGCTCTGCACCATCAGCGAGACCCAGGCGCTGGGCCGCGCTCTGTCGCCGCTCGCGTGGCCAAACGCGATCGATGTTTTTCAGGACGACGGCGCGGTCGTCGAACAATTCCGAATCACCGGCGTGGATCAGATGATGAGTTTCGATTGCGGCGGTTTTGAATTGAAATGAGACCGCGCCTTCGCTGAGATTCGCCGATGCCGCGCGACATCGTTTACTTCGACCTTGAAACGCAACGGACCGCGAACGATGCCGGCGGCTGGGCGCGCAAAGGCGACATGCGGATGTCGGTGGGCGTGATTTTCAGCACGGCGACCGGCCGCTACGAAGTCTTCGGCGAAGCGCAGGTGAATCGCTGGTCGAGCGGCTGCGCCGCGCCGATCTGGTCGTCGGATTCAACATCCTGAATTTCGATTATCACGTCCTGATGGGTTACACGATTCTCGATCTCGTCGCGGAACTTCCGACCGCAGACCTGATGGCCGACATGGAGAAAGCGATTCGGGCATCGGCTCGGCCTGGACGCCATCGCGCACGCGACGCTCGGGATTCAGAAAACGGCCGCGGGCCTGGACGCGATCCGCTGGTGGCGCGAAGGGCGCATCCTGGAGATCGCGGAGTATTGCTGCTTCGACGTGAAGGTGACGCGGCTGGTGCACGAGCACGGCTGCCGGCACAAGGAATTATTTTTTCACGACCGCTTTGCGCAACGGCAGCGGGTCGAGATCGACTGGGCGCATCTGGAAGAATTGGAGCCGGCGCGCCCTCAGCCCGGAGAGGGCGTTTTGGCAATGCGGTAAGCCCTCGGAAAAAGGAGCACCTTACTGCGGGGGGGGCGGGGGATTACTGAAGGAAGTAAACCTCGACTACGCCGATGCCGGTTGTTTCAGGTTTACCGCGCACCTGGACGGTGTATTGCCCCGGCGGGATCGTGTCACGATAGCTGCTTCCAACGCATTGCCCGGTTGCAGGCCGAGTATTCTTCCAGCTCCTGCTTCTGATGCGCTTTGCCAGTCGTCATTCTCCCGCACGATGGCGCCATTCACGTCGCGCAACTGAAGCGTCGTGTCGGGCAGCGCGTTCGTGATCCCAAACGCGCTCAGAGAGGGTCCAATCGCACGCACCACCGCGCGTTACGTCTCCGTTCTGAATGATGAAGCCGGCAATCATCAATTTATCACCTGGTTGGATTAGACCTCGCGTCGCGATGTTGGCGAGCCGTGGCCGGCGAGGCGGCGCTCAGGTCATAGGCGTCTACAATGCCGGTGCCGACAGTATTGTTCAGGCCGCGCACGACCGCGGTGTAACCGCCCGGAGCAAGGTCCGCAATGATGGCGGATTCGAGGTCGTTTGTCGGCGCCAGTCCGCTCCCTTGAATCTCGGCCGATTGATCGCCGGTGATAATCCTCCTACCTGGGTATTCCTCCAGTCATTGTTCGTGGCGATAAGTGCATTACTCCCATCACGAATCTCCAGAGTGGGATTGGGCAGCGCGTCAGGTATTCCAAAAGGAATGAGCGAATGGGCCGAGCGCACGCACCATGATTTTCTTGGTCGAGCCGTTCGGCCCCAGGACGATGAACCCTTCGATCAGCACATTGTCGCCGGTGCCAACAGGGAGGCGCGTGGCGACGTTGCCAACGAGGCCAGGCGTGGGAGAAGGCGTTGGGGTTTGGGTCGGGGTCGAGGTCGGAGTAGGTGTTGGCGTTGGCGTTGGGGTGGCGCTCGACGTGGGAGTGGGAGTTGGGGTCGGCGTCGGGCGTGGCGGGCGGAGTCGGCGTTGGCGTGGACGTGGAGCTCGGAGTGGGCGTAGGAGTCGGCGTCGAGGCCGGGGGTGTCCCCAGCACAGTGGAATCACCGTTGTTATTTGTGAAAGTTGCGGCGCCAGGCGTGATCGAATAATCCGCCGCGTTATTGGTGCTAAGAGCGGCACTATCCCCGTTGAAGAGCAGCGCCGACATCGAGCTCGAGGGCAGCGCGCCGCCAAATGGCGGAGCAAAGTTGCCGTCTGCATCATTATCGGTCGTGCCGGTGTTGGGACCCGTATAAGCTGCGCCACCCCAGCTCACGGACCAATAGATCGTCGTGCCCATCTGATACGCCAATCTTCCGGCGGCCAGATAGCTTGTCGGTATCGCACTAGTCATGATGAAGTCGGCGCTGATCGGCGTTTCCTCGTAGTTCGAAAAATTTGAGGTCGTAACCAGGATGCGTCTAGGGCCAGAGCCCACCGCCGAATCAAACGTGATCAGGGTGACCGGGTTATAGCCCGCAGCGTCGTAGACAATGAGTTCCGCGCCGGATATGAAATTTTCTCCCAGGGCGCGCATGCGCAACTGGACCGCTTGCGCCGTGGTGTCGCCGTTTACTCCGCCGATAACCTGCTCGATCTGCATCAGGTGGAAATTGGCCTGGGCCTGACCCGCGAGGAGAAAGCAAAATCAGGACGGAAAAGAACTGCCAGCGCCGTCGCGCCGAGATCGGGTGTCGGTTTGTTTTCATGACCTAACCTCCATGGAGCAGACAACTTTTTGCCGGCCCGAACCGCCCGCGCGGCTCCGCATCCGTCGAGTCTCAAAAAACAAACTGAACTCAGCGAGATGGAAAAGGTAACGAAGTTGATTACTCTTCATCCCGGTGGGGAACCCCCCGAAACCCTTCCTAGTCACCGCGCGCAATCTTTGTTAGTTAAGCCCCTTATGTCTTCCGAGCCTCAGCAAACTCTCGCCCGGAGCGCCAGCGTCAGCGGCACGTCGTTGCACACCGGCGAAAAGGTCACCCTCAAATTGCAGCCGGCGCCGGTCGATTCCGGCATCAAGTTCAAACGCAAAGATCTCGAGGACGAGCCGACCATCGACGCCACCATCGCGAATCTGAAAACGGTCGAGCGCGCCACCACCATCGGCGAAGGCTCGATGCGCGTGCACACGGTCGAGCACATCCTGTCGTCGCTCTCGGCCATGGGCGTCGATAACGCCGATCGTGGAAATGGACGCGAACGAGCCGCCCATCGGCGACGGCAGCGCGCGGCCGTATGTCGAGCTGATCAAGAAAGCGGGCGTCGTCGCCGCAGGAAGCGCCGCGACAAGTTTTCGACGTGCGCGAACCGATCCACATCGAAACGAAAAACGGGTCGATGCTCGTCGTGGTGCCCGATCCGAAGTTCCGCATCTCCTGCACGCAGGCGGGACCGAACGGGCAGTTCACCCAGTTTTTTTCCACGGAGATCACGCCCGCGATCTATGAGCAGGAGATCGCGCCCGCCCGCACCTTTGTTTTCTACGAGGACGTGCAGCCGCTCATGGATAAGAACCTGATCAAGGGCGGCAGCCTCGAGAACGCGATCGTCGTCCGCGGCGACGCGGTCCTGAGCAAGGAACCGTTGCGTTTTCCGGACGAATTCGTGCGCCACAAAATCCTCGATATCGTCGGCGACCTCGCGCTCTTCGGGCAGCGCATTCGCGGCCATGTCATCGCGGTCAAGCCCGGCCACGGCGCGAATGCGGAACTGGTGCGCGCGCTCGCCCGCGAATTCGCCCGCTCCGCGCCGGTCCTCCAGCCGCACGCTTTTCCGCCGGGCGAAGGCGGCCTCGATATCAACGAGGTGATGGAGCTTTTGCCGCATCGCTATCCGTTCCTCATGGTGGACCGCATCGCGCGCTTCGAAGGCGAGACGAAGCTGCATCGGCGTGAAATCGGTCACGATCAACGAGCCGTTTTTCGCCGGGCCATTTCCCGGGCATCCGGTGATGCCGGGCGTCTTGCAATTGGAGGCGATGGCCCAGGTGGCCAGCATCCTGATGATGAAAATCACCAAGAGCAGCGGCCGGCGGCTCGGTTATTTCGTCAGCGCCGACGAGGTAAAATTCCGCAAGCCGGTTTATCCCGGCGACACGCTTTTCATTTCCGCCGAGGTGACGAAATCGCGCGGGAAACAACTGGCGCGGTTGAAGTGCAGTTGCTCGGTGAATGACGCGGTCGCATCCGAGTGCGACCTGATGCTGACGTTCATCGATCAATGAGCGATTCGCAGATCCATCCGACCGCCATCGTCGATGCGCAGGCGGAAATCGGCGCCGGGCACGATCATCGGCCCGTATTGCATCGTGCAGGCCGGCGTGGTCCTTGGGCCGGACTGCTGGCTCCAGCATCATGTCACGCTCTGCCGGCCCGATGGTCGCCGGCGCGCGGAACAAGTTTTATGCGTATTGCTCCATCGGCCAGCAGACCCAGGACCTGAAATATCTGGGCGAGCCGACCTATTTGGAGATCGGCAACGAGAATACCTTTCGCGAGTTCGTCACGGTCAATCGCAGTACCACCAGCGCCGGCAAAACGCGCATCGGCAATTGCGGAAATTTTCTCGCCTATAGCCATATCGGCCACGATTGCACGGTCGGCGACGCGGTCGTCTTTTCGAACAACGGCACGCTGGCCGGGCACGTCCAGGTGGGCGATCACGCGATCATGGGCGGGCTGACCGCGGTGCACCAATTTTGCCGGCTCGGCCGTTATGCGATCACCGGCGGCTGCTCAAAGATCGTGCAGGACATTCCGCCCTTCATGATCGCGGATGGCAATCCGGCCAAGGTGCGCGGGATCAATCTGGTGGGTTTGGAGCGCAGCGGGTTTCCGCCGGAGAACATTAAGATTATCAAGGAAGCGTTCCGCCTCATTTACCGGTCGAAATACAACACGCGCCAGGCGATCGAAGCGATCCAGCAGGAACTGCCGGCCAGCGAAGAAATCAACCAGATCGTCGAGTTTATTCAGCAGAGCGAGCGCGGAATCATTCGATAGCCGACCACGCGCTCCTTATGGACGCCGCGTGGGCGCGGGCTTGGTAGCCCGCAACTCCATCTCCATCTTTTTCAGAGCGCTGAGGCCGGTGCATCGGGCACTACGCGCAGAACGTTGCGGATGAGATCGGTGGCGCGCTTCGTCTTGTTATCTTTCGCCATCGCCTCCGCCTGATGAAGGACAACGCGCAGAATGTCGTCGCGTTTCGTGTAGAGGGTGCGGGCGAGATCGAAGCATCCGGTGGCGCCTAGATAATTCTCCGCGGCCATCTCCATCAACCCAACATCTTCCAGCATCGGCGCGTTGCGCGTCCGGGCGGCAAATTGTTTCGCGGCGGCGCGATACTCGGGCGCAGCCATCGAGCTGTTTTTCGTAGCGAACTCGTGATACGCCCGCCAATCCGGCGCGGCTTTTTCGCTTCTTCCTTGTCGGCTAATTGCAGCCACGCCGCGTAAGGCCGGTAGAGTGGGTCGCCCACCATGACCGACATCCACGAGAGCGATTGCACCGACATGTAAGCGCTCTCCGCGAAAGTGAAGCCGTGCAGCAGGCGGTCGCTGAAAATGTTCAGGTGCGAGGTGAGCTGAAGGTACGGCTCGTAAACATTCCCGATCGTCGCCGCGGCGCCTTTCGTGAGCAGCGGCCCCGCCCAGTTCGCCTGCTCATCGCGCAGGGTGCTGGCACTAAAGGAATGGATATGGACGGCCACGGCGCCGCGCGCGAACTGGAAATCGAATTGCGTAAACGGGCCCGCAATTTTCTCCGCATACCACCCGAAGTAGAGCGCGCAGTCAGTCATGGGATATCCGTCCGGCAAAATCGCCGGCAAATTGTCGTAGATCACGGGAACGCCGGCTTTGCGCAATTGCGGCGGAATCTCCGCCAGCCATTTATCACCGGCGCCCAGCCCGCCGCTCGTGTTATGCGCCCCATCGACGTAGGCGCGCCCCCAGCAATCCCATTTTCTCCATCTCAATCGCGTCGACGATCATTCGGCGAACCGTGGCCGAATCGGGAGCATCGAGCCGGCAAACCAGAAGAACGGCTGAATTGTCGACCTCGGCCATCGCGCGGTAGCTTTGGAAATACGGATTCGGCAACACCCCCGAAATCTGGTCGGTAAAAGCGCCCAGCGCCGCAATCTCGGAATCGACCGAGGCATCATTGCGATTGCCGATCGGCGCTGCCCCCGGCTTGTCCCCGGGATAGTTGTCGGCCGCGCGAATTTTCAGCGGCATTCCTTTCATCACCGCGACAAAGCGAATGGAATTGGATGCCACCGTGGTCTTGCCCTCCCGCGGCTCGTTCAAGGTCCACCATTTCCGCTCCTTGAACGCCGCGCGCAGCGGATTGCGGATCATCATGTCGTACTCGTCGCGGCTGATTTCTTCCGTTCTGCGAAACGCTGAGGCCGACGAGGTGATCACGCGCGATCCCGCGTTTTTGCGCATAGAATTTCGCCAGCTCGACCGATTCGGGGACGTCCTGGTTGAAGACGACGATCGTGGCCGGCGCGAGCGGCTTCTCCGCAAACGCTGCCGGGGCGGCCAGGACGAAACCGAAAATCACGAACGCCTGGCTGAGTCGACGGAGCTTCATCTCTAAAGGTGCAATTTCAAACCGTCGTAGGCGATCCCGACGCCCGGCGGAAGATCGGCTTCGCTCGCTTGCGCCTGCTCATGAGCAATATGGGTAAACAACGTCCGCGCCGGCCGCACTTGCCCCGCGACTTCCAGGGCCTGCGCCACGCTAAGATGCGTCGGATGCGGTTTATGCCGGAGCGCGTCGATGATCAGAACGTTTACGCCTGAGATCTCGCTCGACGATCGCGTCCGGAACCGCACTGCAATCGCTCAGGTAAGCGACCAGCTTCTCTCCATTCCGGGAAAACAAATAGCCGTTCACGGTTGATTTCCCATGCGGAACCGGCAGCGGCGTGATCAACGTTCCGCCGAGTTCGAAACGGCCCATCGACGATGTGCGGCACGGGCACAAGATAGCCGGGAAAACGATTCAGGCCGTTAAAGGCAAATTCATAAACGCGCGCGAGATCGCGCATCGTTTCGGCCGAGGCGTAAACCGGGATCGACCCCAAATCGTGGGAGTAACGCCGCAGATCGTCGAATCCCATGATGTGGTCCGTATGCGAGTGGGTGAAGACCACCGCGTCGAGCCGCCGGATATTTTCGCGCAACGCCTGGGTGCGAAAATCGGTGCCGGTATCCACCACCCAGGCGCATTCCGGAGTCTGGACATAGATGGATGACCGCAAGCGCTGGTCGCGCGGATCGGGCGAATGGCAGACCTCACAATCGCAGCCAATCATGGGCACGCCCTGCGAAGTGCCCGTGCCGAGGAAGGTGAGCGAAAGTTGATGGTTGAGAGTTGAGAGCTGAGAGTTCAAAACTGAGTGCTCGCGCGATCCTTTCCTCTCTCAACTAACAACTCTCAACTCTCAACTCTTCTCACGATGCCCGCCACCCTCTCTTTGCTGCGCATCAGGAACCTCGCGCTGGTCGAGGACCTCGAGTGGCAACTGGCGCCCGGGTTCACCGCCATCACGGGCGAAACTGGAGCGGGCAAATCGATCATCATCGGCGCGCTCCAGTTATTGCTGGGCGAGCGCACGGACAAATCGCTCATCCGCACCGGCGCGGACGTTTGCACCGTCGAAGCAGTTTTCGAAGGTGGCGACCTAAAGAAACTCGATGCGTTGCTGAGCGATTCCGGAGTGGAAGCGGGCGACGGCGAACTGATCGTGAAGCGCAGTTTCTCGACCACCGGGACGAACCGTCAGTTCATCAATGGCTCCCCCACCACGCTCGGCGTGCTCAAAAATCTGGGCGATGAGCTGGTCGATCTGCACGGCCCGCACGACCATCAATCGCTCCTCTCACCCGACCGGCAGCTCGGGTTGCTCGACGCCTATGCGCACGCGGGCGAGACGCTGCGGGAGTTCGAGCAGAGCTACCGGAGGCTGCAAGGGTTGCGAGCGGAACACGCCGCGCTAAACACCGCGGAAACCGCGCGCGAACAGGAAATCGATTTGCTCCGGCATCAGATCAACGAGATCACGAGCGCAAACCTTTCCGCCGGTGAAGAAGAAGAAATCGCGGCGCGCTACAAGCTCGCGGCCAACAGCAAGCGCCTGCTCGAACTTGCCGGCGCGATCACTCGACGTCTTTCCGAAGCGGAGGATGCCATCCTGCCGCAACTCGCGGAAACGCAGCGTCTCCTCCGTGATCTGGAAAAAATCGATCCGCCAAAGCGGCGCTGGCCGAAGCGCACGCCGGGGCAGTCGTTGAGCTTTCCGAGATTTCGCGATCGCTGGGCCAGTACGCCGAGGAGTTGGATCTCGATCCCGCCCAGCTCGCCACGCTCGAGGAGCGCGTCACGCTTTTCGAAACATTGAAGCGCAAGTATGGAGGTTCGATCGCGGAAGTAATTGCGTTCGGCGAGCGCGCCGCGGAACGGATGCGCAAGATCGAGGGTCGTGACGAAGAGCTCGAGCGCCTGGCGAAGGAAATCGAAAGCGCACGCCAGGAAGTAGAGCGGATCGGACATGCCCTGCATAAATTGCGCAGCAAAGCGGCGCCGAAGCTTTCGGACAACATCCGGACCAACCTGCGCGACCTCGGTTTCCGGCAATCGGAATTCGACGCGAAACTGACCGCGCTCGAGGAGGCGCGCGCGACCGGCTTCGACGCGATCGAGTTGCTTTTCTCACCGAACCCGGGTGAGCCCCTGAAGCCGCTCCGCAGCATCGCCTCCAGCGGCGAAATCTCGCGTTTGATGCTCGCCATCAAGTCGTCGTTGGCCGCGCAGGACGCAATCCCACTGCTGGTCTTCGACGAGATCGACGCGAACGTCGGCGGCGAGATCGCCAATGCGGTCGGCGCGAAGATGAAGAAGCTGGCGGCCGATCACCAGGTGCTTTGCATCACCCATTTGCCGCAGGTGGCCGCGGCCGCCTCGACGCAGTTCGTGGTCACGAAAGAGGTGACGGGCGGACGCACTCATTCCCGGTTGACTGAAGTGAGCGGGAAAGCCCGGCAGGAGGAAATCGCGCGGATGCTCGGCGGCAAGAGTGATTCCGCGCTAAAGCACGCGGCGACTTTGTTGAAACAAAGCTAGCCGCATTCTATAAACCGCTGTGCTGAATTACATCTGGCTCGCGTTGGTTTTACTCGCGGTGATTCTTGGCGGCAGCACGGGCCGGATGGAAGCGGTTTCCGAAGGCGCGTTCAGCGCCGCCCAGGCGGCCGCGACGCTGGCCCTCGGCCTCATTGGAATCATGGCGCTCTGGCTGGGCGTAATGCGCCTGGCGGAGCGGGCAGGTCTTGTTCAACTCCTGGCGCGCGCTCTCCAACCAGTCATGCGGCGCCTTTTTCCCGACGTGCCGCGCGATCATCCGGCGAATGGCGCGATGGTCATGAACATGGCGGCGAACATGCTCGGCCTCGGGAACGCCGCCACGCCTCTCGGTTTGCGCGCCATGGAGCATCTCGAACGGCTGAATCCGCATCCCGGCACAGCCACCAACGCGATGTGCACTTTCCTCGCCATCAACACGAGCTCGATCCAGCTCATCCCGGCAACCACGGTCGCGATTCTCTCGTCCGCCGGCTCGGTGCGGCCATCGGCCATTATCGGGACCGCGTTCATGGCGACGATCTGCTCGACGGCGGTCGGGATCACGGCGGTGAAGCTTTTGGAAAAAATGCCGGGATTTCGGGAGACCGCGCCGAAAAAGCCGGCCCAGAGGGAAAAGGAGGTCGACGTGAAAGAGGATGAGGCGGAAGTTTTCGTCGAACCGCCGCGCGTCCTGAGCCTGGGTGGCCGCGTGATTCTCAGCGGATTCATCTTTTTCTTCGTGGCGCTCCTCGGGTTGCTCACCTTTTCGCCGAAACTGCTCGATTCGACCGCGCCGGGACCCGGGGAAGCCCGGGTCACGATCAAGAAAACAGAGCGCGTGGCAGGGCTGATTCAGTCCGACACCGGCACCGCCATCACTCTCCAGCTGCCGGCCGGCGAAGTGCGGACGGTTCCGAAAGCGGACGACGTGAAGATTGAGCGTCACGACAGCGCCATGGTCCGCCTGGTAAATGCGATCTCGATCCTGGCCGTTCCATTTTTGCTCTCCCTCTTTCCGCTCTATGCCGCGTTGCGGGGACTGAAGGTGTATGAAGAATTTGTCGAAGGGGCCAAGGAAGGCTTTCAGGTCGCGGTGCGGATCATTCCGTATCTCGTCACCATGCTGGTGGCGATCGGGATGTTTCGCGGGTCGGGGGGGATCGATCTCCTAACCGCCGCGTTACGACCGGTCCTGAATCTGGTCGGTTTTCCACCTGAGCTCATGCCGCTGGCCCTGATGCGGCCGCTAAGCGGCAGCGGCAGCAACGCGCTTTTCGTCGATCTAATTAAGACCTTTGGTCCGGACCATCTCCTCACTTACACCGCTGGGACGATCATTGGCAGCACGGAGACCACCTTTTATGTGGCTGCGATCTACTTCGGGGCCGTCGCGGTGAAACGGATGCGGCACGCGATTCCCGCGGGGCTTTTGGCTGATCTGGCCGGGATTATCGCAGCGATCATCATTTGCCGCGCGGTTTTGGCCTAGCGCCAAACTGTTCCGCTTCCGCTACTTCTGGCTTTCCTGCCCCCCTCGCCAGAGGAAGAAGCAGAGGCAGAGGAAGAGCGCTCGCTTCGCTCGCGTAATTTTTACCTCGCCAGCCGCCTAACGGATTTCCTATCGTCCGCGTTTTACATGATTCAACGCGATTATCTCATCATCGGAAGTGGCATCGGCGGCGGGAGCGCGTGCGAAAGCATCCGGAAATACGACAAGCGGGGCAGCGTCACGCTGGTCGGAGCGGAGACCTACCATCCCTATAAACGCTGGATGCTCTCGAAGACTTTTCTGCGAGACAAAGTGCCGCCGCTCAAGAAATTGCCGGTTCTCGACGCGCGGTGGTACGATTCGCACAAGATCGAGACGCGGCTGGCGGCCATGGTCACGCAGATCAATATCGACCGCCGCCTCGCGGTGCTCGGGAACGGCGAGACGATCGAGTTCAACAAGGCCTGCCTGGCCATGGGGAGCCGGCCTGTTCGCCCGCCCGTAGCCGGCGTCGGGCTGGGGAATGTGATTTATCTCCGGACGATTCGGGATGCGCTGGCGTTGCGGGAAATGGCGTCGCTGGAAAAGACGATCGTAGTGGTGGGGGGCGGATTGCTGGCCTGCGAAGCGGCCGCCAGTCTCCGCCAGATGAAATTCAAGGTGAGCATGATGCATCGCAACGCTTACCTCCTGAATCGCTATCTCGATCCCGAAACGGGCGCCTGGGTCACCGGCTATTTCGAAAAACATGGCGTGACGCTGCTGCTCGGCGAAAGCCTCAATGGGTTTGAAGGCAAGACGGTTCTCCGAAACATCCAAACGAAAAGTGGCAACCGGATCGCCGCCGGCGTGGCGGTCGTGGCCTGCGGGGCGGAGCCAAACCTGGAGCTCGTCCGGAATACTCCCCTTTCCGGGCCGCACGGCTCGCCGGTGAGCGAGTATCTGGAGACCGAAGAGAAAGGGATCTACGCGATCGGCGACCTGGCGTTTTATCCCGATCGCATCATGGGAGGCGTGCGCCGCCAGACGCACTGGGAAAACGCCCGCGAACAGGGCCTCGTGGCGGGGGCGAACATGACCGGGAAAAAGCGGATTCGCTACGAACAGGTCCCTTATTTCTGGACCGAGATGTTCGACCTGAAGATGGACTTCGTGGGCGATTTCAGTTTGCAGCCGAGCCGCGTGAACTTGAAGGGCACCTACGCGAAGAAGAAGTTCGTGGCGCGTTATTACCAGGGTGAAAAGCTGCGCGCGTTGCTCCTTTGCCAGGCGACGCCGAAGGAAGTCGAAGCAGCGAAAGTCGAGCTGCGGACGGCGCTCGGGAAGTAGACCGGTTAAGGCCGGTAACCTGAAATCTCGAGCGCGGGATTGCGCACGGAAACCAGTTTCCAGTCCCACGGCCAGGTCGCGCCTCGTCTCCATTCCAATTCGAAGGGGGCCTCCAGCGAGTTCACCCGCGCTTTGATCAACTCCGCGTACTCGCCGGTCCCGTTGACCGTGATCTTTGCGGTCCACTCGCCTCGGCCACCTTCCGCGCGCACGATCGCGCCGGCCGCTTCGATCTGTGCATTCGGCAGGGCGCGTAAGACCTCGCGCAACCGTTCCAGCACCACCGCGCGATCGTGGCCCCACTGGTCCTTATAATCGTCTGCGATGAATTCGCCCGCTCGCTTCCATTTCTTTCCTTCGATGTGAGCGAGCAGGTGCGTGCTGTGGAGCTCAACCTGGCGTTCCGGTTGCCAGAGCCGGATGAGGAATATGCCAACGATCAGCGCGATGAGCAGCCCAGCATAAACTCCGTTCCGAAAACTTATCGGCACACGGGACGATAGCGTGCGGGAACGGTCGCCGCCATCACTCGGCGTGTTCCTATGTTAGAATGAGCGATGACCTACCGTCCGGCCGTCGCCGCCATTTTGCAGGATCGCTCGGGCCGCATCCTGATCTGCGAGCGCTCCGATACGCCGGGCGCATGGCAGTTTCCGCAGGGCGGTATCGAATCGGGCGAAACGCCGGCCGCTGCGCTGGCGCGTGAAGTCCTCGAGGAAATATCACTCTCCCGAGAATCCTACAGCATCGCCGCCGTGCGCGGACCTTACCGATACCGTTTCCCGGCCGGCCTGACGAAGAAGGGATTTCGCGGCCAGGCGCATCATTATTTTCTGCTCCGTTTGCGCGGGCCGAAAAGCTTGATTAACACCGCGGCGGCGAACGCGGAGTTTCGCCAGGCGCGCTGGATTCGTCCGGATGAATTCAATCTCGTCTGGCTGCCGCCGATGAAACGTCGCGCTTACCGGCGTGTCTTCCGTGATTTTTTCGGCGCCGACCTTCGGGCAAAGCGCTGATTCAGAGTTGACTCCCAGCCTTCCAAGAGGCATGAACCGTGCTGGATTTGTCTCTCCTTCATGCTCACCATTGGTTCTTTCGCGATCGCTGTCTTTGCCGTTCTTGGAGGCGTTTTCTGGGCTTGCCTGAGCGATCGCGATCCGACCTGATATCGGTTCCCCTATGTTAGATCATGACGACTTGAAGTGGATCGCCACCACTTCCACCGAATTGAATTCGATGCTGCAACAGATCTCGCGTTACGCGGATTTGGCGCGCCAGCACAAGGGCGAATACAATTACATCGAGATGCTGGGCGAACGCGTGGAGCTCGCCACCAAGACAGCCCAATCGCTCTTCGATCGCGTAACGTCGCGAATCCTGGAAGGAAGCGCCCCAAAGCCAAAGAAAACGCCGGATCCGAGCCGGCCGCCGGAATTCAAAGTCGTCCGTGATTTTCCGGAACCGGCGGCTCCGGCCAAACCGAAGCACGCCAGCGGACAAGTCAGCCGGCCGGAGCAAGGCACCCGCCGCCGAGAGCAAGAAGGCGCCGCAAGCTTCCGATGCAATTCCGCCGGAAATCACTGTCCTCAACCCGAAGGGCAACCGTGAGCTAATCCTGCTCGTGGACGATGAACTCGAAATCTCGGAGCTCGCCTCTACCATGCTGACGGATGAAGGCTACCGGGTGATCATGGCCAAGGACGGCTTCGAAGCCCTCAAAATTTACCAGCAGATTGGAAAGCAAATCGGTCTCGTCATCCTGGATTTCTTCCTTCCCGTGATGGATGGCGATGCGGTCTTCGATGAGCTCCGCAGCCTGAACCAGGACGTCGCGGTAGTCTTGAGCAGCGGCTTCGCCGAACAAAGCAAGCTCGGGAACATGCTCGCGCAGGGCCTCAAGGGGTTCATCCCGAAACCGTACACTCGCGAGAAACTGCTCGAGCAAGTGCGGTCGACGCTGGACGCAGCGCGAGCGGGACAGTAACGCCAGCCGTAACGAGCGCCGCCGCCGGAGGTAATTCCGGGCGGGGAATCAACCGCCGGTGGCATCGATTTAGCTTTAACCAGGGCGCGCCCATGGCCCGTATCGATTCATTCTTCAAGCTGATGGGCGAGCAGAAGGCGTCCGACCTTCATCTCGCCACGAACAACCCGCCGATGCTCCGTATCAACGGTGAGCTCGTCAGGGTCGATTATCCACCGCTCCAAAACGATGAGCTCAAGGCGATGGTCTACGAAATCGCCCCCGAAGGTAAGATCAAAATCTTCGAGGAAACTTCCGACATCGATTTCGGCTACGAAGTCCCCGGCATGGCCCGGTATCGCGCCAATTTCTTCCAGCAAAAATACGGCATCTCCGCGGTTTTCCGCCTCATTCCCTCAACCGTCCTGACCGTGGAAGACCTGAACCTGCCGCCCGTCCTGAAAAAATTTCCGATGCTGAAAAAAGGGCTTGTCCTGGTGACCGGCCCGACCGGCTCCGGTAAATCCACCACCCTGGCCGCCATGATGGATTACGCGAACCTTCAGCGCCACGACCACATCATCACGGTCGAGGATCCGATTGAATTCGTTCATCGCAGCCAGAATTGCCTCGTGCAGCATCGTGAAGTCGGGGTGCACACTCGCTCTTTCGGGGCCGCCCTGCGCGGCGCGTTACGTGAAGATCCGGATATTCTGCTCGTCGGTGAAATGCGCGATCTCGAGACGATCGAGCTGGCCCTGACGGCCGCCGCCACCGGCCACCTGGTTTTCGGCACCCTCCATACCTCCAGTGCGTCCAAAGCGGTCGACCGAATCATCGACGTTTTCCCGACCAGCCAGCAAAACCAGATTCGCGCGACGCTCGCCGAATCACTCAAGGGCGTGATCGCCCAAAATCTTTTCAAGCGCATTGACAAGCCGGGCCGCGTGGCCGCCCTCGAGATTCTCGTGGTCGACATGGCGATCGCAAACCTCGTCCGCGAAGGCAAGACGCACCAGATCCCGGGCATGATTCAGGTCGGCAAAAAGAAAGGCAACCAGCCGCTCGACGATGCGATCATGGAGCACCTGCGCCACGCCCGCATTGCGCCTGAAGAAGCGTACGACAAGGCCATCGATAAAAAGAAATTCCGTCCCTTCCTCAAGGAGCCGCCGATGGACGGCTCGGAAGATTAGGACCAATCTCCGATGAGAATTCCCGAGCTCGACAAGATCCTGGCAGCGATGCTGCAGACCTACGACGGCATCTCCGACCTCAATTTTTCGGTGGGCCATCCGATGCAGGTCGAGGATTATGGCGAGTTGAAGCCGGTCTTCGTCGACCCGCCAATCGAAGCCCTGACTCCGTATCAGACTGAACAAATCGCCCTCACCCTGATGCAGGGAAACCGGCGGCTGATTTACGATTATCTCACCGGCGGCTCGTGCGATTGCAGTTATTCACTCGGCGAGGAAGCGCGCTTCCGCGTAAACATATTTAGACAGCAGGGCCACTTCTCGATCGTCCTGCGAAAACTCGAAGGCGAGATCCCCAATATCCAAAGCCTGGGATTGCCGAACATCTTTACTGAAATCGCGAAGGAAAAAACCGGGCTGGTCCTGGTCACCGGTGCAACTGGAAGCGGCAAGACAACAACGCTGGCCGCGTTGCTCAATGAGATCAATGAGCACCAGCCCGTGCACATCGTTACCCTGGAAGACCCGATTGAATTCGTGCATCCGACCAAGAGAGCAACGTTTAACCAGCGCGAGCTCGGTCACGATTTTAATAACTATCCCAACGGCTTGCGCGCGGCGCTTCGTCAGGCGCCGAAAGTGATTCTGGTCGGCGAAATGCGCGACCGGGCAACGGTGGAAGTGGCGCTCATGGCCGCTGAGACCGGGCACCTCGTTTTGAGCACCCTGCACACCGTGGACGCCGGCCAGGCCATCAATCGTATTCTCGGCCTTTTCTCTCTCGGCGAAGAGCAACAGCTCCGCATCCGGCTCGCTGACACCATGCGTTACATCGTTAGCCAGCGCCTCGCGCCGAAAGTGGGCGGCGGCCGGCAATTGCTCACGGAGATCCTCGGCAATAACCTTCGCACCCGCGAAACGATCGCCATCGGCGAAGGCGAACATCGGAATTTCTACGAGATCATCGAAGCCAGCTCGCCTTTCGGCTGGATGACCTTCGATCAATCGATCCTGAACGCCTACGAGAACGACCACATCACGGAAGAAACCGCAAGACTGTTCGCGAGCCGAAAAGGCCGGGTCGGTCGCGGCATCGACCTGATCCAAAAGGCGCGCGGCGTGGACAACGACCTCGACTCGGGCCTGCGCCTCGATCTTCCCGCCAACGCCTTCCGCTAATCCATGGAAACTCAAGATTCCTCATTCTTCGATCTCGGTGACAACACGGCGCTCGTTTGCGTCGACCATCAGCAATACCAAAAAATGGTCGTGCCGCAGCTGATCGACATGACTTACAAGGTGCACCTCGGTTTGTTCGAGGAAGACGTCCTCCTGAAGCTGAAAACCTACAGCTACAACGTCGTGGTTGTTTACGAGAATTTCAAAGGCTCGACCCCGCAGAGCAATCCCATCCTGCGTGCGATGGTGAAACGCCCCGGGGCCGAGCGCCGCCAGCATTTCGTCGTGCTCATCAGCCATCGCTTCCCGACCAACGATGCCATGAGCGCGTTCGTGCAAAGCGTCGATCAGATCGTGAACATTGCGGACCTGGCGAATTTCAAACCGGTCTTGCGCCGCGGCGTCGCCCAATATCGCGAGCTTTACAGCTCGTTTCACGAAACGCTCAAGGCGGTCCAGGCGATATAATTCGCCCTCGGTTTTCCTGGAGACGGTTCCCATTAGAGCGTTGACCGGGCCGCGAAAAATTTGCGCGCGACCGCAACTTGATCGCGCGCATGATTCTGGCAGAACGCGCAGTTGCGGCCTCCGTTCCCCGCACGATACTACCGACCCCATCGTATGAATTTGAGCAACTGGATTCGATTTAGCTGGGACCTGAGCCAGCTCCCCCAATTCGCGAATGAATTGCCGGAACATTACGAGATTGGCCCGGCTACGTCCGAGGATGAGATGGAACTGCGCAAGGTGATCTCGAGCTCATTCGTCCTCGACCCGGCTTGGAGCCCGGCGATGCAGGAAGTCACTGAGCGCCTGGAATTTTGGCTGGAGCGCGCCTTCGCCTCCCCCACCTGCAGTTTCCTGGCTTTGCGCCATGGATTGCGCATCATCGGCGCTGCCGTGATTTCGCATGATTCCGTCGCGGAGATTCATCTGACGCCCGGGCCCTGTATTTCGATGGAGTATCGCAACCGCGGCTTCGGCACGCGCTTGCTGGAGCAATCGCTCACGAAGTTGCGTGAGGCGGGGGTAAAAGAAGCGTTCGGCGTCGCCAAGGAAAACGCACCGGTCTCGAAATTTCTTTATCCGAAATTCAACGGCCTGGCTGCGCCGCACGAATTCACGCCGCTCGTCACGGCTTGATTATCCTTTTCTGTCCGGAGGATATTCCGGGGGCGAATAAACATTGAAAATCACCGCCGGCTTCTTGCCGGGATTGTTGAAACGGTGAGGCGAGCCTGCGGGAATGAGAAGCACGTCGCCCTTCGCGAGACGCACCCTTTTCCGGCCAACCTTGCCCGACAGTTTTCCTGACAACATGAGCAGCACCTGATCGCTTTTTTTGTGCGCCCCGGCTTTCTTGCCGGTCGCCTGGCCTGGCGCCAGCGTCATCATCGCAGTTTGGCATGCGCTTGCTCGTCTGCAACACTTCGAACCGCTCCGTCGCCTCCTTGATGTTCGATAGCTCCATTTTCGAACTTCCCCCGCCCTGCTAATCGAGGCAACCTCGTCGGGCTGTTCGATTTTTGAATCCAAACCCGGGCGGGCCCGCATCTTACTGCATATGATCCAGGATCTTAGGTTCGCCCTGCGCCAGCTTTTCAAATCGCCAGGATTCACCGTCGCCGCCGTCATCGTCCTCGCCCTCGGCATTGGCGCTAACACCGCGGTCTTCAGTCTGGTCCATACCATGTTCTTCGCGCCGCCCGGTTACGCGAACCCCCAAGGAGGTGGTCCAGGTTTTCTCCCAGGACAAAAAGAATCCGAAAACGTATCGCGGCTTTTCCTATCCCACCTACACAGACATCCGCGCTCAAAACAGCGTCTTCTCCGACGTGATGGCCTACAACCTCGCCATGATCGGACTCGGGCAGAAAGGCGATACGCGGCGCACCTTCGCCGCCATCGTCAGCTCCAATTATTTTTCCGTCCTGGGCGTCCCCCTGGCGCGAGGGCGGGCTTTCCTGCCGGAGGAAGAAACCCTTCGTCGCAACGCGCCAGTCGCCATCGTCAGCTACTCTTACTGGCAGAAGCATAATCTCAATCCCTCCGTGCTCGGCTCAGAACTGCTCGTCAATGGGCACCCTTTCACCATCGTCGGGATCGCCCCGCGCGGGTTCACGGGCACGATGCAGGTCTTCTCTGCGGAAGTCTGGCTGCCGATGAGCAATTACGAGCGCATCGCCAATGATTTCGAGCAGGAGAACAAAACCCCCTTCGGCGACCGGGCCGGGCAGCAGTTGATCATCGTTGGCCGGCTCAAGCCTGGTATGACGGCGGCCAGTGCGAAGCCAGCCTTGGAAGGACTGGCCGCGAACCTCGAAAAAGCATTCCCGGTCGAACAGAAAGACCAAACATTCACCACCACTCCCATCTCACGCTTTTCCGTGAGCACCTCGCCCTCGGGCGAAGGCGGAATGGCCACGATCGCCCCGATGTTGCTGGGGATGGCGGTGGTCGTCCTGCTAGTGGCCTGCCTTAACCTCGCCAACATGCTGCTTGCCCGCGGAACCGCGCGCCGCAAGGAGATCGCGATCCGCCTTGCGCTGGGCGGAAGCCGTTTCCGGATTGTGCGCCAGCTTCTCACGGAAGGTTTCGTCCTCGCGCTCCTCGGGGGCATTGGTGGGCTCCTCCTCGGGCTCTGGTCGTCCAATCTGCTTGTCGCTTCGCTCGGCCAGATGTTGCCGCTCGATATCGTCTGGTCGGCTGGGCCCAACCTGGCAATCATGGCGGCGACTTTCGGCTTTTGCGTGGTCGGCACCCTGGTGTTCGCTCTCGGGCCTGCGCTCAAGCTTTCCCGAAGCGCCGTCGTGGCCGATCTCAAGGAACAGGCCGGCGAAGATGTCGTCCGCCGCCGCTGGAAATTTCTCCCGCGGAACCCGCTCGTCGTGGCGCAGATCGCCTTCTCCCTCGCTTTGCTCACCGCTGCCGCCCTCTTTATTCGCGGCGCGGGTAAAGCCGCCTCGGTCGATACCGGCCTCGGGGCCGGCTCCACCTTCCTTCTGGAAACGGACGCAAGTCTCGCCGGCTACCAGCCGCAACGAGCACAGGATCTTTATCGCAACCTGGAGGAACGCCTCGCTGCGCTGCCCCCCGTCGAGCGCGTGAGCGTTTCGGCGACGGTGCCGTTCGGAATGGTCTCGCTGAGCCGAAACGTCCAGCGTGCCGGCCTGCAACCTGCGCCTGACGCTAAACCCGCCACAGCCGCGGAAGGCCTCGCCTTTAGCGCCGCCTGGAACAGTGTCGGCGCTGATTATTTTGCCACGGTCGGGCTGCCGGTTACACGCGGCCGCGCCTTTACTTTGGCCGAAGCGACCCAACCCGGTGGCCCCATGGTCGCAATTATCGACGACGTCCTGGCCAGGAAACTTTGGCCAGAAGGCGACGCGCTCGGCCAGCGCATCCAGTATGCGAGCGACAACGCTCCCCCGCGCCAAAGGGAGCGGCACCGCAGTCGGAGCGAACGCGGACCTGAGCAGTTCCGCGACCTGCTAAAGAAACCATCGAGATTGTCGGCATTGTCCCCGTCACGAAACAGCAGCTCTTCGACAAAGAGCCCAGCGGCCAGATTTACGTCCCCTTCGCGCGCGGATTCCAAAGCAACGTTTCATTCTTCATTCGCTTCCGTTCCCTCGTACCCGGCACCGAAGCCGGTCACCGCCGATCTCCTCCGCCGGACCATCCGCGAAGTCGATCCCGCGCTCCCCGTCCTTTCGCTCAAGAGCTTCGCGCAACATCTCGACAGTAACTTCCAGCTCTGGGTCGTCCGCGCCGGCGCCGCAATGTTCTCCGTCTTCGGCGGCTTGGCCCTCGGTCTCGCCGTGGTCGGCCTCTACGGCGTGAAAGCTTACTCCGTCGCCCGCCGCACTCGCGAGATCGGCATTCGCATGGCCCTGGGCGCCCAGCCCGGCATGGTCCTGCGCATGATCATGCGCGAAGGCTCCATCATGCTCTTCAGCGGAATTTTCCTCGGCCTCCTCCTCGCCGCCGCCACCGGAAAAATCCTCAGCGGCATGCTCTACGAAGTCGGCGCCCTGGACCCTGTAGCCTTCACGGTCGCTCCCCTCACCCTCGCCCTCGCCGCATTGGTCGCCACCTGGCTCCCCGCCCGCCGCGCCACTCGCATCAGCCCCATGGCGGCTTTGCGGATGGAGTAACAAGAGAAACGGCAAGAACCGCTCACCGCTTCCAGTTTTCCGGGGCGGTTTGCGTAGCTCCACCGAGCGTCCAGACGCCCTTCGCCTGCCTAGGTTCGAAAGTGAGAGCGACCACTCCGTATGGCTTGTTGTCTGTCGCCCATGCGACGAAAAGCACATCATCAACCTTGATGCCGACGCCGTTAGTCACGACATCGCCGACGGTCCATTTCAGTTGGTAGGTTCTTCCTGTTTTCAGAATTTGAAGTTTTCCGTCGTACGGAGCCGTTCCACCGGGATTCACGCCCTTTATGACGTACTCTCCTTCGACGCCAGTCGCCGAACCTCCATTGCCGTCCTCCCGACCTGCACTCGCGTCACCTGGCGCGGTCGTAGCTGTCCAACTGCCTCTTAGCATTCCATCCTCGATTTTGTAGAATACGACTCCAAACTCCGACGAACCCCAGGCCACACATAACTTGTTCTCGTGCGCGAGTCCGATCCCCGAGGCAGTACCTGGCCGTGGATCTCCACGCGACCTGATAATGGCTGCCTTTCTTGTGAACTTCGACCGTGCCTGTATACGGTTTTCCGGCCAGCGTTTCTGCCTCCGTGATTTCCCAGGAGCCTTCGAACATGTCTTCGTCCGCGCCTCGCGCGCGCGTCGAATCGGCTGATTTTTTCGTAACCTCGGGAGCGGTTGAGGGCAAAGGGGTCGGGGCGGCCAATACCGCCGTGTTTGAGGTCTCGGCCCGACCGGATCTGCGCTGATTCAACAAAACGAAGAGCAACGCAAAAACGCTGACAATTGCACAGAAGATTACGACCCCGGCAATCACCCACGGCATTCTGCTGGCGGGAAGTTTCGGAGTCGGCGCTGGCGCCGGTGGAGCCACGGAAGGCGCAGGCCTTTGGGCAATTTCGGAGGCTTCATCGCCTGAAATCTGCCTGATGGTGACAGCCAGCCGGTCGATGTGTTGCTCGAGCGGCTTGGTGACGGCGTCGAGCCAATGCGTCTTCGCCAGGTAGTAAGCCAGCCCTTTGTCGAGCTCCACGTTCTCGACGCGAAACGGGATAATGATCTTCCCCAGCCCGAAAGCCCGATCGATCTCGCTCTTGACGTGTCGCGAATTATTGGAGTCGCTCGAGAAAACCATGACCATCATGGTCGAGCTCTCCAACGCGTCGGCGATTTGATTACTATAATCCGCGCCGGGTTTTACGTCGCGCGGAGCAATCCAGCACCGGATGCCTTGATTTTCCAAGCGTGAACAAATCGCGTCGGCGACCAATTTGTCCTTCGAAGAATAAGAAAGGAAAATCAGCGGATTCACAGCTTGGAAATTCGAGAGCGCCCCTAACTTAAACCGTAATTGTGGTGGCTGGGGAGGGAATTGAACCCCCGACACGAGGATTTTCAGTCCTCTGCTCTACCAACTGAGCTACCCAGCCGTGGTGCGCGGAACGCGCGAAAGCCGCGAGCGCGTCACTATGCAGGAATCCGCTTGTAGGGCAAGCGCTCGCTTGCCATCTCTCGCGGCATGGCGTGGCCTGCCCTACAAAAATTGTCACGAAGCGCGGCAGATTCACGGCGGAGTTGAGGAGGTGAAGGTATTGCGCGCGGGGGATTTCGACCGCGCCGAATTTTTTCAGGTGGGGCGTGAGCCATTGGGTGTCGAGAAGGACGAACTTTTGCGCGCGCAGATGTTCGACAAGAGCGAGCAAGGCGATCTTCGAGGCATCGCGGATGAGGTGAAACATCGATTCGCCAAAAAAGGCGCCGCCAATCGAGACGCCGTAGAGGCCGCCGGCCAGCCGGCCATCTTGCCACGCCTCAACGGAGTGGGCATAGCCGAGCTGATGGAGTCGCGTGTAGCTTTCGACAATTTCGCCGTTGATCCAGGTTTCGGGGCGCTGGGCGCATTGCCGCATCACCTCGCTGAAGGAAGCGTCGATCCGGATTTCGAATACCTTCTTCCGGGCGATGCGCTGGAGAGTCTGCGGCACGTGGAATTCCTTCAGCGGCAGGATCGCGCGGGGATCGGGGGAAAACCATCCGATCTCGTCATCTTCCATGGCCATGGGGAAAACGCCGAGGCGATATCCTTGGAGCAAGGCTTCCGGGTCGATCATTGCGGGGAAAGTGACGTGTGACGTGTGACGTGTGACAAGTAGAAGTTCGGCGCGGCCGGAATCTGAAACTCATCACTCGTCACTTGTCACTCGTCACTTTCTTAAGTATCCTTCGCGCTTGAAGGCCTTCTCTATCGCTTTCTGCATCGCCAGCGCGATTCTTGCGGGCGGTTGCGCCGATCCGCTGGAAAAACCTCTCGGGGAGGAAGCGGCGGAAAAATTCAAGCGCGGCATTCGCGGCGAAGGTCAACTCGGACCGATCAATCGCTCGGACGATCCCTACATCAGGGGACATAATCGATGAAAACCGCTACCCCGACCGCGCATTGCCGCGTCCTCATCCTCGATTTCGGATCGCAATACACCCAGGTGATCGCGCGCCGCATCCGGGAGTGCCAGGTCTATTCGGAGATCGTACGCTTCAATATTCCAGCGGAGGAAGTCGCGGCGCTTCAGCCGAAAGGCATCGTGCTTTCAGGCGGCCCGGCCAGCGTTTATGACGAACGCGCGCCGCAGCTCGACCCGAAGATTTTTGAGCTGGGAATCCCGGTGCTGGGCATCTGCTACGGCATGCAATTGATGGCGCATCATCTGGGCGGCCAGGTGGAATTCAGTGAGAGGCGCGAATACGGCGCGGGCATGTTGCATGTCTCGAACGGCTCCCAGCTTTTCGACGGGATTGGCGAGCAAATCGATATCTGGTGCAGCCACGGCGACAATGTCACGACGATGCCGCCTGGGTTTCGTAGTGCTGCGCGGACGGAGAATGCGCCGTTCGCCGCCATGGAAGATCCGGCCCGGAAACTCTACGCGCTCCAGTTTCATCCCGAGGTCGCGCACACGCCGCGGGGAAAAGAGATCATCCAGAACTTCGTCTTCCACATTTGCGGGTGCTCGATGGATTGGACGATGGGCTCGTTCATTGAGGAGGCATGCGAACGCGTGCGCCGGCAGGTGGGCGACCAGAAAGTCGTGCTTGGGCTGAGCGGTGGTGTCGATTCATCGGTCACGGCGGCGCTTCTGCACAAGGCGATCGGCGACCAGCTCACCTGCATTTTTGTAAACAACGGCCTGCTCCGCTCGCGCGAGGAAGAAATGGTGCAGCGAGTTTTTGAAGAAAATTTCCACATCCGGCTCAAATACGTCGATGCGGCCGACCGTTTTCTGAACGGTCTGAAAGGCGTGGTCGATCCGGAGGAAAAAAGGAAGATCATCGGGCGGGAATTCATCGAGGTTTTCCAGCATGCGACCGAGGAATTGCTCGCGGAAGATGATGCGAGCGGCTCGGGCAGCCATGGCGGCTACCATTTCCTCGCCCAGGGAACGCTTTATCCGGACGTGATCGAGAGCGTCGCGATCGGCGGCAACCCCGCGCACGTGATCAAGAGCCATCACAATGTCGGCGGGTTGCCGGAGAAGATGCACTTCGAGCTGGTGGAGCCGGTGCGTCAGTTATTCAAAGATGAAGTGCGGCAGGCGGGATTGCAGCTTGGTTTGCCGAAAGAGATCGTCTACCGGCAACCGTTTCCGGGACCCGGATTGGCCGTGCGCATTCTCGGCGAAGTTACGCCGGAGCGGCTCCGGATCTTGCGCGATGCGGACACGATCGTCGTCAGCGAAATGAAGGCTTCGGACTGGTATTATCGCGTCTGGCAGTCGTTCGCCGTTTTGTTGCCGGTCCGTTCCGTCGGGGTGATGGGCGACCAGCGGACCTACGAGAACACGATCGCGATTCGCGTCGTGGAAAGCCAGGATGGGATGACGGCCGATTGGGTGCGATTGCCCTATGAACTGCTCGCGCGGATCTCGGCCCGAGTGATCAACGAAGTCAAAGGCGTCAATCGCGTTTGCTACGATATCTCGAGCAAGCCGCCGAGCACGATCGAGTGGGAATAGCGGGCTCCCCGCCCTCTCATTCTGAGCGGAGTCGAAGAGTCTCTTGCCTTGCGGCGTGCCGGCTATTTCTGGCTAACGCTCACGAAAGTTAGAGGTCCCTCGATTTCGCTCGGGATGATAGCATAGATTCCAGCGATGAACGCCGAGCAGAAGCGCCTCGCGGAGAATAACAAGGACGAGCGCTGGCATTTGTGGGGGCCGTATCTGGCGGAGCCGCGCCTGGGGAACGGTGCGCGAGGATTACAGCGCCAACGGCGATGCCTGGAATTATTTCCCGCACGATCACGCCCGATCGCGCGCCTTTCGCTGGGGCGAGGATGGCATCGGCGGAATCTGCGATTTCAAGCAACGGCTTTGCCTGGCTTTCGCATTTTGGAACGGGCGGGAGCCATCTTGAAGGAGCGCTTCTTCGGCGTGACCGGACCGCAAGGTTCGCACGGCGAAGACGTGAAGGAGAGTTTACTTCTACACGGACAATACTCCCACGCATACCTACATGCGGATGCTTTACCGTTATCCACAGGGTCCGTTTCCCTACGAGGAGCTGGTGGCGGCCAACAACGGCCGTTCCAAGAGCCAGCCCGGAAGTGGAACTATGGGACATCGGCCTCCTTCGCGACCAGCGCTACTTCGATATTGTTCTCGAATATGCCAAGGTCGATGCGGACGACGTCTTCATCCGCGTAACGGCGACCAACCGCGGACCGGAGCCGGCGCCGCTTCACGTGCTGCCGACACTCTGGTTTCGCAACACCTGGTCGTGGGGCGCGGACAAGCGGCTGCCCACCCTGCGGGCCAGCTCGGATCGCTTCACCCATTGTCCCGCCATCCAGGCGATGCCATCATGCGTCTCGGCGAATACAGGCTTCACTGCGACGGCGCGCCCGAACTCCTGTTCACAGAGAACGAGACCAACACCGAACGCCTGTTTGCGTCGCGAAACAAGGTCCGCTTCGTCAAGGATGCCATCAACGATTTCATCGTCCACGGCCGGAAGGACGCCGTGAATCCGACACGCGTGGGAACAAAGGCAGCGGCGCATTATTCATTTACCATCGAGCCCGGCGCGAGCGAGATCGGTTCGGCTTTGGTTCGGCCGCGTGGGTGAACCTCCGACCGAACAGGAACCGCTGGGTGAGCCTGGAGAGCCATTGCCGCTCGGAGTGTCTGCCCGTCACGAGCCATCGAAGCGTTCGAGCATTTCGACGCCCTCCTCGAAACGCGCAGACGCGAGGCGGACGAATTTTACTGCCGAACTGGAACCTTCCTGCCTGAGCGACGAACACCGGCTGGTCCATCGACAGGCGCTGGCCGGCATGCTTTGGACCAAACAATTTTATCACTACGTCATCGAGGACTGGCTGGAAGGAGATCCGCGCCAGCCTGCGCCTCCGGCCGGAACGGAAGAAGCGGACGCAACTCCGAGTGGCGCCATCTTTACAACGAGCGCGTCATGTCGATGCCGGACAAGTGGGAATATCCGTGGTACGCCGCGTGGGACCTGGCGTTCCATTGCATCCCGCTCGCGCTGGTCGATCCGCTCTTCGCCAAGGGCCAGCTCGATATCATCCTGCGCGAATGGTATCAGCATCCCAACGGCCAGATCCCCGCCTACGAATGGAACTTCAGCGACGTGAATCCGCCGGTCATGGGTTGGGCCGCGTGGCGCGTTTACAAGATCGAAGAAAAACAAACCGGCCGGGGCGACCGCGCTTTTCTCGAAACGGCGTTCCACAAGCTGCTCATCTCCTTCACCTGGTGGGTGAACCGGAAGGATTCCGAAGGGAAAAATATTTTCCAAGGCGGTTTCCTCGGCCTCGATAACATCGGTGTCTTCGATCGGAGCGCGCCGCTGCCGAACGGCGGCCATCTCGAGCAAAGCGATGGCACCAGCTGGATGGGGATGTTTTGCCTGAACATGATGCGAATGGCGCTCGAGCTGGCGCGTCAGAATCCGGTTTACGAAAACATCGCCACGAAATTCTTCGAGCATTTCCTCGGAATCGCCGGCGCGATGAACGATCTCGGCGGCCAGGGCATCGGGCTCTGGGACGAGACCGGACGAATTTTATTACGACGTCCTTCACATGCCGGACGGCCGTTACCTGCCGTTGCGGGTGCGCTCGCTCGTCGGCTTAATGCCGCTCCTGGCCGTGGAGACGATCGAGCCCGAATTGCTGGACGCGATGCCCGGTTTCAAGGCTCGCCTCGAATGGTATCTGGAGCATCGGCCGGACCTGGCCAGCCTCATCTCGCGCTGGCAGGAACCCGGCTCGGGCGAGCGGCGCCTGATCTCGCTGACGCGCGGCCATCGGATGAAGTGCCTGTTGCGCCGGATGCTCAATCCGCAGGAATTCCTGAGCGATTACGGGGTTCGCTCACTCAGCAAATATCACGAGTCGCACCCGTACGTCTTGACCGAGAACGGGAACAATCACGTCGTGAATTACGAGCCGGGCGAATCACAGACCAGCATCTTCGGTGGCAACTCGAACTGGCGCGGGCCGGTCTGGCTGCCGATCAATTATCTGCTGATCGAGTCCCTGCAAAAGTTTCACCATTATTACGGCGACGATTTCAAACTCGAATGCCCGACCGGCTCCGGGCAGTTCCTGACCTTGAATGAAATCGCGAATGAGTTATCGAACCGGTTGATTCGGCTTTGGGTGCGTGATGGCGATGGCGGGCGGCCGTTCGAGCGGGGGAGCGCCGGCGTCCTCAGCGGCGAGCATGATCGCGATCTTTATTGGTTCCACGAGTATTTCCACGGCGACACGGGCGCGGGGCTCGGGGCAAGTCACCAGACCGGTTGGACCGGGTTGGTGGCGAAGCTGATCCAACAACAGGGCGAACGCGGGACAATTGGGAAACGCGATCCGTTCACGGATTTGTAATTCTTCTGGAGACGGCACGCCCCCGCACCGTTGGGGAGAATCACTGCCGCCTTCTCCGGCATGAGGGCGTGCCGGCTCCATTTCTTAGCCGCGCCGGCTCGGGATGACATCAATAAAGAAGGCAATCACCGCCGCATGATGTGAATGGCGAGGATGCGGCTCTGGTGGCGCGCCAGGAGATAATCGATGAAATCTCCGATGATGGAATTGGGTTTGTTCCCGAGCTTGGTCACGACGCGGCAGATCAGGACACCGGTGCGGCTGTGCCATTCGAGATTGATCACGCCATGCGCTTCGCGAGCGCTGTGGATTTTCGCCCAGCCATGAGGACGCCCCGGACGCTGATGCTCGGTCGGGACGAGCTTGAATTTCTTCTCGAGCTGCGGATCGCTCATGATCTTGTTGCGCAACGATCCGCGTCCGGTGGTGACGACATGGATGACGGTTTGCATCTGTTATTCAGTCAGTCTTCGAGAGAGCGAAACATTACGTAAACATCCACAAATCCTTTTTGGGCGTGGCGAAAGGCGCCGGGCAACGTTCCCACGATATGGAAGCCAAGCTCCTGCCACAAGTGCACAGCCGACTCGTTCGTTGAAACAACAAAATTGAATTGCATCGCCCGATACCCACGCCGGCGCGCTTCCTTCAGGGAATGCTCGCCCATCGCACGTCCCACCCCGAGACCGCGCGCGGCCGGGTCGACCATGAACCCAGCATTCGAAACATGATCCCCCAGCCCGGGCTGATTCGCTCGCAGGATATAGCTGCCCAGCACTTTCCCCTCTTGTTCCGCCACGAAAGTGGCTGCCTCCTCTGCGCACCAATAGCCGAGCGCCTTCTCGCGCGAGGTGTTGGGATCGAAAACAAAGGCATCGCCGGCCGCGATGGTCGTCTGAAAGATCTTCCAGATGGCGTCGCGATCGTTCTCGGTCGCGGCGCGAATCATGACGCCGCCAACTCGCGGACGCTCGTCAGGCGGTTGCGCCATCGGTCGGCAGCGGAGTTCGCCAGAGAAAGAGCAAGCCGCCGAAGAGAAGGAAATCGAGAGCGAGGTGCCAGGCGAAGCTCAGATATTGGCTGGCGTGACCGAAGCATCCGCAGCTGATATCGAGACCGCGCGCCTTCGCGACGATGGTGGCGACAATGAAAACGGCCATCAGGACCGTGAGAATCAAAACGCCGCCGCGATACAACACCCGCGTGATCAAGGCGAGACCGCAAAGGATTTCCAGCCAGGGCAAATAGAAAGCCAACCGCACGCCGATCGGCCAGGGCAATGTTTTGTAGTTATCAATGTCTCCAGCGAACTCGACAGGGTCCAGGACCTTGATGACGCCAGCGTAAATGAACAACCCGCCGATGATGAACGCCACCACCCGCCAAACGAGACCGGAGGAGATCCGCGTCTCAGGCAGTTCGACGTTGGATGTTGGACGTTGAAGGTTGGACGTTTCCATCACGGCTTTTCCTTCTTCCACGCTTCCCACCCACCTTCGAGCACAAAGACATTAGTCAGGCCCGCTTCCTTGCGTAAGCGGTGCGCGATCTCGCGGCTCGAACCGCACCCGTCGCTACTGCAATAGACAATGACGCGTTTCTCAGGAGCCCAGACCGCCAGGACCTGCGGCAGAAGTTCGTTCCAGCGATCTTCATTAAGAAGAAACGCGCCCGGCACATGCTCCCGCTCGAAATCTTCCTGCGGCCGAGCATCGATCCAGAGCGCGTCGGCGCTCTGAGCCTGCGCGAGCGTCACCATTTCCGACGCGGCCACCGGGGTTTGCCACGAGACTTTGTCGCGGTAATAGACGGCTTGGCCTATAGCGGGAAGCAAGGCGAGGCCGATAAGGATAACGCTCTGCCGAAGCAGCGACTTCACGGCTTGGCGGTGCCGGGAGGCATCACCCGCGCCTGGGCGTAGTAGACCTTGGCCGCTCCGGCGCCGGCATCAGGCTTGACGGTCAGGGTCGCGTTCAGCGCCTTGGCCGTGTCTTTCGGCTGCACGTTGATCTTGAACTGGCCCGCCGGGCCTGCGCTCCACCTTGGCGGTGAAATCCCCGCTCGAGGAGGTGACTTCGACATTCTTGAGCGTGACGCCTTTGCCGGCCTTGGCCAGGATGGTTTTCGGTTTCGCCTCCTCGCCGGCCTGCCAGAACACGAAGGCCGGTTGGAGTTCAAGCAACTGCGCGATATTGGCCTTCAAAGTTAGAACCGTCATCGGAGCCTGCGGATCGTCCGTCTCGACGGTGATCGTCTTCATCTGAACGCCGGTCCGGTCGCCGATATTGAAGGTCGCGGTGATTTCGCCCTTCTCGCCCGGGGCGACTTCGTTCTTTTGCAGCGCCGCTACCGTGCATCCACAGGAAGTGCGTGGTGCGCCCTTAAAGCGAACCGGGGTTTCCCCTTTGTTCTCATACTTGAAAACGCCCACCGCGTTGGGAGCGCCCATCGCCGGGTTTAGCTCGACTGTGGTCTTTTCCCAAACCAGCGAAGCCTGCGCCGCGGCCGCGATCCAGAGAGTGACGACGCTAAGGCAGAAAATTCTTTTGGCGTTCATACTGGGAAGCAAAATGGGTAATGCGCGCGGTGTCAATGCCGGGCCGATCCTTGTAGCAGCGTCCCTGTGGGACGCTTGGGAGTAATCGTCGCTGCATCCCCTCGTCGCCCTCAGGGCGACGGCTACAGCGCAGGGCGAGGTCAATCCAACTGGTAAACTTCGACGACCGCTATGCCGATGGTCCCATTCGCGCCGCGAACGATCGCGGTGTACGAACCGGGCGAAAACGAGGTGACGATGGCGGACTCGGCGTCATTGGTCGGAGGAACGCCGGTGTCGATGATGGCGTTTTGCTGCGCGGTCCGCCAGTTGTCGTTGAAGCCCAGGACGCCTCCGTTAACGTCGCGCAATTCCAGCGTGGGATTCGCCATCGCGCCAGGCACTGAGAGCGACGGACCGATCGCGCGCACAATGACATCGGCAGCCGATTGGCCAACGACAATCAGGCCGCCGATCAGGACATTATCGTCCGTCTGGACGCTCGCACGCGTTGAGATATTGGCGAGCTTGGAATCAGCGGCGGGATCCAAATCGTAGACTTCCACAACGGCCGTGCCGGAAGTCTGGTTCGCACCGCTCAGAACGGCGGTGTACGAGCCAGGAGCGAGGCTCAAAAGGAGGGCGGCTTCGCTGGAGCTCGAGGGAGGAACGCCGCTCTCGACGATCTCCTGGCTGTTACCGTTCTGCGCCCAGTTATCGTTTGAGCCAATCACGGCGCCGGAGGCGTCGTGCAAGGTAAGGGCCGGATCGAGCATCTTGCCCGGCAGCGGAAGCGAAGGGCCGATGCCGCGAATGATGACCCTCTTCGCCTGCGTTCCCGTAACGATGAAGCCACCGATCAAAACATCTTCGCCCGTTCCCACGACCGCCCGCGTTGAAATGTTTGCCAGGGTAGCCGGCGCGCCCGGAGTGGGCGTTGGGGTTGGCGTCGGTGTGGCCGTCCCAGTGACGACGTAATCAACCTTCGTGTTCTGCGCGTTCACGACGCTCACGTTTTTTTGGGTCGTCGGCGCCGAACCACCGGTAAAGGTCACAACGTAATTCCCGCTGGCCGGGACCGGCACAGAGTAGCCACCGGCATCGGCAGTTACCGCATAACTGTCCGAATTCGAAACCGTGACGGTCACCCCGCCCACGCCTTCGCCCGGATCGTAAAAGCCGTTGCTGTTCAGGTCGCGATAGACAACGCCGGTGACGAAAGGAAGGAGACCGCCCTTGCTGCCAAAATCCTGCGTCACCAATTGGGGACCGACGTTCCCATTACTTCCAAGGACAACCCCGATGCCGACTTCGCGAAAGCTGGTGCTGTGAATGTTCAGTCGATGGCCTGGAGGCGACTGCATGCCGCCGTTCGCGGGCGAGCCGCCCCAATCTACCTGGAAGCCGGCGTGCCCATACCAAACGGACTTGGAATAAGCGTAAACATTCTCGCCGAGCGACCAGCCGTTCGCCCCCGAGGTGTAGCTCTGGAGTCGAGTGGTGAGAGGACCGTCAGGTCCGTTATGGCCCTGATAATTATGCTGGAGCATGTTCTGACTGTGAGCGCGCGCGGCGTTCGAGAGGGTCGCGTTCATCGAGAGCGGCGGTGCCGGCTGGATCAGGACAAATTGCGCCTGCATCAGGACGAGATTCACACCGAAGCTGACATACGCGCCGAGGACACTTTGGTCCGTCGTCGTGGCCAGGCGGATGCCTTCCGCCGGCGGGTTGGCCCGGGCGCGGTTGATGAGTTCAAGATAATATTGTTCTTCGTTGGTCGGGTTGCCGATGGAGTAAAGCCCGGCAGCCGGTGCGGTTGGGGAGCCGATCGAGAGAGCGGACGCCGTGACAACCGGTGGGGCTGGCGGTGGCGCTACCGGTACCTCCGTCTGAGCGCGAAGGGTGCCGGTAAAAAGCACGAGAACGCCCGAGGCCCGGGAAACCCAGGCCATAAAGGTGTTTTGGCGGGGGTTGAGTCCGTCCATGGACCCTCAATTAGCAGGTAAAGTGCCCGCCGGCCAACCCAGGAGTGATGCCCGCGGTGGCGTCCCATTATGATTAGTGCGACGGGACGCGTTCGGCGGGGCTCAGCGCAGGCTTCGCCGTCTCTCCAATTATTCCAACGCGTAGACTTCGACCACAGCGATGCCGGTCGAATTGTTCACCCCGCGGACGATCGCGGTGTAGGCAGCGTTGTTTCCCGGCAACGTCCGCACGATGGCCGATTCCTTGTCGTTCGTCGGCGGAATCGTGCTCGCGATGATCGCGGCCTTGTTGGGCGAATCCACCCAGTTATCATTCTCCTCCAACAAGCCGCCGTTCTGGTCGCGTAACTCCAGAGTCGGATCTTCCATCTTGCCCGGCACCGACAGAGAAGGTCCGATCGCGCGCACAATTACTTTTCGCGACACCGGCCCGACCACGATGGTGCCGGCAAAGAGGACGTTGTCCCCTGTCTGGACCAGCCCGCGGGTCGAGATGTTCGCGAGCGTGGAATCGACCGTGAGATCCAGGTCGTAAGCTTCGATGACGCCAATGCCGGTCCCATTGTTCACGCCGCGCAGGATCGCCGTGTAACCAGCATTGTTGGCCGGCAGAGTGGCAATAATGGCCGGCTCCAGATCGTTGCTCGGCGCGACGCCGCTATCGATGATGGCTTGCTTGTTCGGCGAATCCACCCAGTTGTCATTCGCCTCGATCAAGCCGGACGGGCCGTGAAGCTCAAGGGTGGGATTTTGCAGCTTATCGGCGATAGCCAATGAGGTTCCGGTCCCGCGGATGATCACTCTCTTATCCTGGGTGCCACTAATGATCATGCCGGCAAACAAAACGTCATCGCCGATCTCGACCCGAAGCCGCGTGGAAATATTGCCCAGCACCGTCTGCGGAGTAGCCGTGGGGGTCGCTGTCGGTGTGGCTGTCGGATTCGCTGTTGGGGTCGGCGTCGGTGTTGGCGTCGGTGTCGGGTTATCGTTATCGATGATGGTGAGGGTTTGCGTAGGAAGCGGCGCCGGTGGTGGCCCCGCCGGTAAGATTCGTCAGGGTGAGAGTTGAGAGTTTCGTCCCCTTCCGACGCGGAATCGTCCACGATCGGAAGCTGAATGCTTTTGTTGGTCGAGTCGCCCGCGGGCCAGGTGACGAAGAGATCGCCGTGCACTCGTGCAATGCTGGCCCGCGAGACGTCGTCATAGGTGTTGAAGGCGCCGCCAATCGTAGGATTTTGCCGTCGCCCTGGAGGGCCATCGCACGGACGATGGCCAGCCACGCCCGTGCCGGGATCAAACGTCGTGTCCAGCGAGCCATCGGCGTTGAGCCGGGCGATACGACTGCGCGGGACGTCGTTATAGGTGGTGAAGAGGCCGCCGATGACGATCTTGCCGTCCGGCTGCACGCCGATCGCACGGACACGTCTGATTGGCCCCTGTTCCCGGGATCAAACGTCATGTCCAATGAGCCGTTGGCGTTGAGCCGGGCGATACGATTGCGTGCCGTGCCGTTGTAGTTGGCGAATTCGCCGCCGAGGAGGATCTTGCCGTCGGCCTGCACGGCTACCGCATACACATCGTCATCTGCCCCGGTGCCGGGATCAAATGTCGTGTCCAGCGAGCCGTCCGGGTTCAGCCGTGCGATCGCATTTCGCGAAACCATGTTGTAAGAGAAGAAATCGCCGGCGATGAGGATTTTGCCCTCGGAGATGGCGATTCCGCGCACGGCGCCGCTCATTCCCTCGATCACGTCAAACGTCGTGTCGAACGAGCCGTTGGCAGTTGAGACGGGCGACCGCGGGACTGAGGTTGTTATCATACCCCGTGAATTCTCCACCGATGACGATTTTGCCGTCGGTTGCGATGACCATCGCAAGCACATCGTCCTCGGCCCCATCGCCCTGAGCAAACGACATGTCCAGGGTCGCGTTGGTGGGGTTGAGCCGCGCGATGTTATTAACGCGGGAAGCCCTGATAAGTGGTGAAGGTCGCCGCCGATGATGATCTTGCCATCGGGTTGCAGGGCGAGAGCAAACACAATGGCTATTCAACCCGGTGCTGTTACCTGGATTAAACGTTGGGTCGAGTGAGCCATTCGCGTTGAGCCGGGCGAGGCGGATGCGCGAGACCCCGTTATAAACGAGAAAATCGCCGCCGATGATGATCTTGCCGTCCGGCTGAACGGCGATTGCGTTCACGCTGTGCTGCGCGACGCCGGTGCCGACATCAAAGGTCGGGTCGAGCGAGCCCGGAGCGAAGATATAATCCGCCGGGCTGCTTGTTCCATCCGTGATCGTCACTTTGGCGGTCACGGTATTGTCTGTTCCGCCCGTGCGGGTGAGCGTGATCGTGGCGTTGCCCGCTCCTTCGTTCACGCTGTTAGATCGAGGCAGAGAAGGAAAGCGCTCCGGGCGCTGGGAGAAGCCGCGCCACGCGGTTGCGCGTCACGTTGTTGTAGCTGGTGAAGGAACCGCCGATGACGATCTTGCCGTCGGGCTGGAGGCCAATCCCATACACGAAGCTGCCCGCATTCACTCCCGTTCCGGGATCAAACGTAGTGTCCAACGAGCCATTGGGGTTTATCCGTGCAATGCCACTGCGCGCGCGACGCCGTTATAGCTCGTGAAAGAGCTGCCAAGAATGACCTTGCCGTCGGCCTGGAGGGCAATAGCGTGCACGCTGGGAAAGCCTCCCGCTTGGTGCCCCCGTGCCTGGATCAAACGTAGTGTCCAGCGAGCCATCCGAGTTGACCCGTGCAATTCCGTTGCGCCCGACGTTGTCATAATTATCGAAAAGGCCGCCGATGATGGTCTTGTTATCCGGCTGGACGGCGAGCGCGAACACATTGAAATCCGCTCCGGCCACCGTAGCGAAGTTTGAATCCAGAGTGCCATTGGAATTGAGCCGCGCGACGCGAACGCGCGCGGGGGTGGAGTTGTTATAATTGCCGAAGGCGCCGCCGATCATGAGATCGCCGTCCGGCCGCCGGGCGACAGCAAACACGTTCCCACTCGCTCCCAGGCCTGGATCAAAAGTCATGTCCAAAGAACCATCGGAGTTGAGCCGCTGCGATTCGATTGCGCCCGGTGCCGTTGTAACCGGTGAAGGTGCCGACAATGATGATCTTGTTATCGGGCAGGATGACGATCCCGCGGACATCGCCGCCGGTCGCCCCGGTCCCAGGCAGGAATGTCGTGTCCAGCGAGCCATCCCGGTTGAGCCGTGCGATGCCCTTGCGCGCGGTATTCGAGTAGTTGGCAAAGGCGCCGCCGATGATGATCTTGCCGTCGGCCTGCAGAGCGATCGCATACACTGTAGCGTCGGCTCCGGCACCGCCGTAAAAGGAACTGTCCCAGGTGCCATCCGGGTTGATTCGGGAGATGCGAGGAGTTTCAAACGTGGGCGTGGGAGACCGTATTTGGTGAAGTCGCCGCCGATAAGGATCTTGCCGTCGGGTTGGATGACGACCGCACGCACATCACTATTTGCCCCCATGCCCGGCTGAAAGGTCGTGTCCAGGTCACCTCCCGCGGCGAAAAGCAAAGAGGTCCCCGCGAATCAAAAAAGCGATCACGCATAAATGAGTCCGGCCAAACGACTGGCGGATTCCGCGCAGCGCAGATTTCATTCGTGATCTCCTTCAGATCGCGTCAGGCGATGTTCCAATGAAGGTCCAGCGACGAGCAACCGAGGTCGTTGAAGATGTATTGAAACGTCGGAGACGTAACCGAAACTGAGCTTGAAACGCCGGGAGAAAGATGTCGAGCTTAAAGCGGCGGGGCCCATTTCGGCAAGCGGTGCGCTTGCCCTACAAAGGCAACCATTATTGCAGCGCGTAGACTTCGACCACCGCGATGCCGGTCGAATTGTTCACGCCGCGCACGATCGCCGTGTAGGCAGCGTTGTTCCCCGGCAACGTCCGCACGATGGCCGATTCCTTGTCGTTCGTCGGCGGAATCGTGCTGGCGATGATCTCGGCCTTGTTGGGCGAATCCACCCAGTTGTCATTCTCCTCCAACAAGCCGCCGTTCTGGTCGCGTAACTCCAGAGTCGGATCTTCCATTTTGCCCGGCACCGACAGAGAAGGTCCGATCGCGCGCACAATTACTTTTCGCGACACCGGCCCCACCACGATGGTGCCGGCAAAGAGGACATTGTCCCCTGTCTGGACCAGCCCGCGGGTCGAGATGTTCGCGAGTGTGGAATCGACCGTGAGATCCAGGTCGTACGCTTCGATGACGCCAATGCCGGTCCCATTGTTCACGCCGCGCAGGATCGCCGTGTAACCAGCATTGTTGGCCGGCAGAGTGGCAATAATGGCCGGCTCCAGATCGTTGCTCGGCGCGACGCCGCTATCGATGATGGCCTGCTTGTTCGGCGAATCCACCCAGTTGTCATTCGCCTCGATCAAGCCGGAAGGGCCATGGAGCTCAAGGGTGGGATTTTGCAGCTTATCGGCGATGGTCAATGAGGTTCCGGTCCCGCGGATGATCACTCTCTTATCCTGGGTGCCACTAATGATCATGCCGGCAAACAAAACGTCATCGCCGATCTCGACCCGAAGCCGCGTGGAAATATTGCCCAGCACGGTCTGCGGAGTGGGCGAGGGCGTTGGCGTCGGGGTCGGAGTTGGTGTCGGGGTCGGAGTTGGTGTTGGCGTCGGAGTCGGCGTTGGTGTTGGTGTTGGCGTTGTGTTGGGGTTGGCGTCGGCGCAGGAATGAAAAAATTCCGCACGGATTCCGCGATGCTTTCCGAGCCGTTATTAACGCCGCTGCGATAATAACCGCGAGCGCGGATGTAGAAGTTAAATTCGGTCGTAAAGGCCAAACCGGTCATGGTCCAGTTGCTGCCCGACTGCGTGCCGTTGCCGTCGCCCACGAGACCGTAGTTCACATTGTCGAGTGAAGCCTCAAAGGTCACGCGGGTGAATTGCGGGCTTGAGCCGCCGCGGGTCCAGACAATCGCGTTTTGCGTCAGGCCGAGATTTTGCAGCGCAGCCGTGTCATTGGTCAAACGAGCGAAAACATTCCGCGTCTGGCCGCCGATTGTGGTGAACAAGCCGCCCGCCAAAACCTTCCCGTCTGCCTGCAGCGCGATGGAAGGGAGACTAATGTTCGCGTTCGGGTCGAACGAATCAGCCGCTCCGGTCGCAGCTTGGAGCCGGGCGATGAAATTGCGCGTAGCCCCGCCAATGCTGTTCGCCCCGTTGAAAAGACCGCCCGCCAAAACCTTGCCGTCGGCCTGTGCCGCGATGGTAACGACATTACTGTTCGCGTTCGGGTCGAACGAATCAGCCGCTCCGGTCCCTGGATCGAGGCGGCCGATGCGGTTGCGCGGCTGTCCGCCAATGCTGTTCGCTCCGTTGAATTGGCCGCCCGCTAAAACCTTGCCATCCGCATGCATCGCGATGGCATTGACCGCACCGGTCGCGTTCGGGTCGAACAGATCAGCCAATCCGGCGCCGGCCTCGAGCAGGGCGATGCGATTGCGCGGAGCTCCGCCGATGCTGGTGAAAAAACCGCCCGCTAAAATCTTCCCGTCCGCCCGCACGGCAAGGCTAAGCACGGTATTGTTCGCCTCCGGGTTGAACTCGGTGTCCACCGCGCCGTTCGAATTCAGCCGGGCGACGAAGTCGCGGATCTGTCCGCCGATATTGGTTGAACGCGCCGCCCACCAAAATTTTGGTGTCCGCATGCACCGCGATGGCATGGACGGAATTGTTTGCGTTCGGGTCAAACAACAGGTCAGCCGCTCCGGTCGTGGCCTCGAGCCGGGCGATGCGGTTGCGCGCCGCTCCCCCGATGTTCAAGAACTCGCCGCCCGCTAATATTTTGCCGTCCGGCTGCACCGCGATGGCATTGACAACACCGTCCGCGTTCGGGTTGAACGCGGTGTCGAGGGTGCCGTCTGTGTTCAATCGGGCCATGTTGTTGCGCGCCACCCCCAAAACCTCGGTAAAAGCGCCGCCGATAAGAATCTTGCCGCCCGGTTCCACGGCGGTGGCGAAAATAAATGAGCCGAGGATGTTGAGATTGAGCGTCCGGTCGACACGGCCGTCGGTTTCCAGCCGGGCGACGTGCTGGCGCAGCACCAGCGGTCCGCCGTTTGGCGCAAATCCAAAGATAGTGCCGGCCACTAAAATCTTGCCGTCCGGCTGGACCGCGATTGATCAACGAAACCACCCATAACCGTGTTCGGGTCGAACGAATCAGCCAAGCCGGTGCTGGGATCGAGCCGGGCGATGCCATTGCGCGTCTGTCCGCCGATATTCGAGAAAGCGCCGCCCACTAAAATCTTGCCGTCCGCCTGCACGGCGATGGAAAGGACCTGCTGGTTCGCGTTAGGGTCGAACGAATCAGCCAGGCCCGTGGTGGCATCGAGTCGTGCGATATGGTTGCGCGTCTGCTCCGCCGATGCTGTTCGCTCCGCTGAAAATGCCGCCCGACTAGAATCTTGCCGTCCGCCTGCACCGCAAGGGACTGGACGATATTGTTCGCGTTCGGGTCGAACGAATCAGCCGTTCCGGTCGTGGCCTCGAGCCGGGCGATGCGGTTGCGCGTCTGTCCACCGATGCTGTTCGCTCCGTTGAAAGCGCCGCCCACTAATATCTTGCCGTCCGCCTGCAGCGTGATTGCAGAGACATTACCGTTCGCGTTCGGGTCGAACGCGGGGTCGACCGTGCCGTCCGCGTTCAATCTCGCGATGCGGCTGCGCAATACCGGCGGACCGCCATTTGGTGCGATCGTACTGAAAGAGCCGCCCACCAGAATCTTGCCGTCCGCCTGTAGCGCAATTGCACGGACAAGGCCATTAACGTTCGGATTGAAGCCGATGTCCGCCGTGCCGTCCGAATTCAGCCGGGCGAAGCCGTTGCGCGTCTGGCCGCCGATCGGTACTTGAAACCCTCCGCCCACTAAAATCTTGCCGTCCGCCTGCAGCGCGATGGAAAACACCTGACTGTCCGCGTTCGGGTTGAAGGCAGAGTCGAGCGTGCCGTCCGGGTTCAGTCGGGCGATGCGGTTGCGTGCAACCGCCGCTCCGCCGTTGGGCGAGAGCGTTGTAAAATCGCCACCGATAAGAATCTTGCCGTCCGGTTGGACGACGACGTCGTGGACGGCGTTGTCCGCCTTTGGGTCGAAACCGTCGAGCGCGGATTGCCCGTGCACCGCCCGCGCGCGCGCCCGCCAGCAGGAGGGCAAGACAAACCAGGAAGAGCGCAGCTTTCCTTGTAGCTGACGCAACTGAGAGCAGGACTGCGTTTAGTCCCGCGAAGGAACTCGGATCCAAGTATAACAGCGTTCTCATAAGGTAAGCACCATCTGTGGCGAACGGAACCGCGTTCGCATTGCCCCGGCGGGAAGGGGGTCAGGTGCTTTGCTGGAGACGCCAGACGAACTTGACGCGCTTGCGATCTTGTCAGGAAGCAGACTGAGAGGCAACCCTATTCGCTGGCCCGCGTATAACTGGAGGCGGCCTGCTCCCGCAACCGCGGGACCGTTGCAAGACGTCGTTTCTCTCCGGCCCGAGGGCGCCGCGCCCGCAACGCTTCGCGTAGACGATGCGGGCGGGTGCCGGCTCCAACTATTCCAGCGCGTAGACTTCGACAACCGCGATCCCGGTCGTGTCGTTCACGCCGCGGACGATTGCGGTGTAGCTCGCGTTGTTGCCCGGCAGGGTCGCTACGATGGCGGATTCGAGGTCATTCGCCGGCGGGATGGTCGTATCCATGATCGCTTGTTTGTCGGGGCTATCGACCCAGTTGTCATTGGATTGCAACAGCATGCCGTCCTGATCGCGCAGCTCCAAGGTGGGATTTTCCATTTTCCCCGTAACCGTCAACGATGGACCTATCGCGCGAATGATCACCCTTTGCGGATTTTTCCCGACAACGATCGTTCCGGCGATCAGGATGTTGTCGCCGGTCGAAACAAAACCGCGCGTGGAAACGTTGGCGAGCTCTGAATCCACCAGGCGATCCAGGTCGTAGGCCTCCACCACTCCAATGCCGGTGCTGCCGTTCACGCCTCGCAGGATTGCCGTGTAGCCCGTGCCATTCGCGGGCAACGTCGCAACGATCGCCGACTCGAAGTCGTTGCTCGGTGGGATGGTCGTGTCGATGATCGCCTGTTTGTTGGACGAATCGACCCAGTTGTCGTTCGCCTCGATCAATCCATTGGGGCCATGCAGTTCCATGGTCGGATCGGCGAGCTTGTCCGCGAGTTGCAGCGATGTTCCGATTCCGCGTATGATCACTCTTTTCGGCTGGGTGCCGGTGATGATGAAGCCGGCGAAGAGAACGTTATCGCCCGTCTCGACGCGCAAGCGGGTGGCAATGTTGCCCAGGCCCGTGGCGGTAGCCGTGATGGATTGGTTAGGCCCGCCGCAACCACTCGAGGCGGGGGCATTGTGATCGCCATCGCCGCTATAGGTCACCATCCAGGTGTAAGCCCCAGGCGTCGTGGGCGTGAACGAATCGGAAGTGTAGGTGCCGTTTCCGTTCACGGTAACGACGCGGAAGTGAAGATCGCCGCGCCGCTGCAGCTATTATCGTTAGGCCCGAAGAGCTGGAAGGTGAGCGTGCCGCCGGGAGTGGCGCTGCCGGAGATGGAAGCGGTATGGAAGACCGGCTCGCCCAGAGCTACCGAGGGCGACGCTTGGGTGGTGAGGGTTGGGGTAAAGACATCGTCATCAGTAATGGTGAGCACCGCGGTGTTCTGCGTGCCGAGGAGAGCGCCGCCCGTCGTATTTTGTAAGGCGAGAAGGATCGTTTCGTTGAACTCGTCACTGCCATCGTTATTGAGCGGGATCTGGACAGTTTGCGACGTAACGCCGCCTGCAAAGGTGACCACCTGATCCGAATCGGTGTAATCCGCGCCACTCAACGCCGTCCCATCACTGGTCGTGAATTGGACTGTTGCCTGCCCCTCGCTCCCACTGACCCGAAAAATGGTGATCGTAGCGACCGGCCCGCTTTCCCCGACCGAATAGCTAGGGGCGCTAAACTGGAACGTGCCCACCGGCACGATCGCGAGCGCACGAACAAGAATGGCCGGCGCGCCAATCGGGCCGATCGAAGTTACGCGGCCGCCGGAGAGATCGAGCGAGTACAATTGCGACGAGGTGCCGTTCGTGGTCAGCGTTGCGAACCCGATGTTCGCACCACCGGGTAACGTCTGGATATCGAATGCGGTATTGGCGCGGGTAAGGTCGTCCGTGGGATTGATCCCCAGGGGGCCGATCGTGAACAGCTGACCAAAGTTTGGCGTTGGCGTCCCGGGCGGGACATTAACGCCACCCTGTCGGGCCAGCACGTTTCGAGACGTGTCGATGTCAAAGAGTGTTGTCGTGGTGGCGCCCGGGAAATTGTTTGTATAGGCGGCGCCGCCTGCATCCCGTTCGAGGTTAAAGTTCGGGTCACCCGAGTCATAGGCGAGATCAGGATCGATTCCGTTAAGCGAACCGTTGGTGGGGTTGATGCGGAAATTGTCTTCGGCATCGCTGGTCACGCGGATCCGATCAATGACCGGGTTGAAGTCGAACCCGAACGCCTGCGCGGCCGGCAAAGTGAATTGTCCATCGACCCCGACCTGGGTCGCCGCGCCAGTGACGGGATTGATCGTATAGAGTCGGCTGCCGCTGCCGAGTCCATAAAGTTGGCCGGTCGCCGGGCGAAAATCGATACCGATCATCGTCTCGCCACCGCCCATGCCGGTAACGGCGACTGAGGTGAGGGCGGCCGGATTGGTGTTGTCGAATCTAACCAGATTGTTGTTCGCGGCATTGATTCCATAGAAAACGGTGCGTGGCACTGCGGCGTTTGCGTAAATTTCCATGGTGTTGAGTGGCACATTGCCAGTGCTGTAACCCCCGCCGAGCCAGACCTGGCTCCCGTCTGTGTCCGCCGGGAAATTGCGGCGTGCCACGGCGAAGGGCGCTCCTGTTCTCCACTGGTTACTGGTCGGGTTATAGATGTCTACCTGGTTGGAAGGATTAGGAGCTGTCCTTCCACCACCCAGAACCCACATTTCATTGCCGACATTCAACGCCCGCGTTTCGGCCGTCAGCCTGGGGATAGAGGCAATGGCTGAAATGGCGTCATTTGCGGGGTTAAAAACATACGAGTTGTTCGTTTCGGTAAGGAGGCTTCCCGGGAAGGTGGCGCCGCCGGCCGTAAAGATGAGCGTCCCAATTGAGGTGACAGGAATAAAACCCATGGCCACGGGAAGTGTCGCCGGCCTTAGCATCCACTGACTTCCGGCCGCATTACCTGGATTAAACTCGAAGATACGGTTGGTCATGCCGCTGTTAATCGTGAAGCCGCCCAAGATGAAGAGTTTGTTTTGGAAGACGGTGAATCCGCCGGGCAAAGTGTTAGTGACACTCTCCGTCCAAGGGTCGTGGCCAAGGGTGGTGATGCTATCGGCCACGGGATTATACCGAAAGACGCGCCTGGTCGCCGTAACCGCCCCGCCGGCCGAGCCGCCGACGCAGTAGATGGAGGGAGTGCCGCTCACGGTCAAAACCCCACAGGCCATGTTGCTGACCTGAATGTCCGGGAACATAGCATTCTTCACTGTCCAGGTATTCGTGGCGGGATCGTATTCAAAAGGACGCGTCAAATCTGAACCAGCCCCATCACTGGTCCGGCCCCCCATCACGTAGAAGCGCCCGTTAGCCGGAAAATAGACCCCAACGCCGCGAGTGTGGACGCTGGGCGACGCTGTGCCCATCGACCATTCCGCGGCCTGACCGGTGGGCGACAAACCAGGCGAATGCCACAGCAGCATTCCCAACGTGAAAAAGACAACGCGCGTTAATCCGACTCCCGTCGATCTCATAACTTCGCCCCCTGTTCAGTTGATTCCTACCCGATCGGCACGACTCCGCTTGCAGGTGTTGGAAGCAGGCAATGTCATGCCAAGCTGCAGGGCGGCATTTTCCTGCGGTCCCTGGGCGGATGTAAAGCCTATTGTTGTGAGCCTCGACTCGCCTCGAGTGTTCGTGCGCCAGGACTTTCTTTGGAGGGACGCCCGCTATGACGTCCCATTATTGTGGGACGGGACAGCGCCCGTCCCTCCAATTATTGCAGCGCGTAAACTTCTACGAGCGCGATGCCGGTCGTGTCATTCACGCCGCGGACGATCGCGGTGTAGCTCGCGTCGTTTGCCGGCAAGTCAGCGATAATCGCCGACTCAAAATCGTTCGTCGGCGGGATCGTCGTGTCGATGATGGCCTGCTTGTTTGGACTATCGATCCAGTTGTCGTTCGCCTGCAGCAGGCCGCCGTTCTGGTCGCGCAATTCCAGAGTCGGATTCTCCATTTTTCCCGCCAAGGGCAGCGACGGACCAATGGCCCGGATAAGCACTTTCTGCGTCCCCGGCCCGAGAACGATCGTGCCGGCGATCAGAACGTTGTCGCCCGTCTGGACAAGCCCGCGGGTGGAAATATTGGCCAGCTTGGAATCGGCCGACGGGTCGAGATCGTAAATCTCCACCAACCCTACGCCGGTCCCATCGTTCACGCCACGCACGATTGCGGTGTAACCGGTGCCGTTGGCAGGCAGGGTTGCCACGATGGCCGATTCCAGGTCGTTGCTCGGCGGAATCGTCGTCGCCTCGATCTCGCTCTGCTGCGTCTCTTTCCAATCGTTATTCGAGGCGAGGAGCGTGTTGCCCTGGAAAAGCTCGAACCTCGGATTCTCAAGCGTGCCGGTGAAGAATTGGGAAAGCGAAGGGCCAATGGCGCGTAGCAACACCCTCTTGTCCTGGACCCCGGTGACAATGAATCCGCCGATCAGCGCATTGTCGCCCGCCTCGACTCGCAGGCGCGTCGAGATGTTCCCCAGCAGCGGCTGGGATGGTGTCGGCGCTGGCGTGGCAGTCGGAGTCGGCGTGGGTGTCGCCGCCGGGAGTGAGGTCAAAGTCACCACCACATCGTTGCCATCCCCTCCCGCGTAGGTGATCGAGTAGGTGCGGCTGACCGAAGTGACAACGAACGACGAACCTTCCGGCAGCGAGGCAAAGGTGCCCTCGACTGCGTCGCTCCCATCATTGGAGATAATCGTGAAACTCTCCCCGACCGATGCGTTACCGTGATTGTCAGTAAGCGTTAAAGCGGCGTTGTTCAAACGGACGGCGCCGGTCACGATGAGCTGACTGAAGTTACCATTCGTGGAGAGAGCCGAATCGAACTCAACCGTGGAACCCAGGGTTACATCGCCTGCCACCTCGAGCGTTTGGGGCACCCCATCGAAGGGCCGAATTCTCCCACCGGTAGCCGTGATTGGCCCCACCTGGCCCTGCCCGCTGAGAACGCCACCCGTGAGTTGAACCGGGCTGCTCGGTTGCGTGGTTCGCACCGACAGGGTTCCGGAGTTGATCACAGTCGTTCCCGTGTAGGTATTCACTTTCGGGCTTAGGCCATCGAGAAAGCAAAAGCCTGCAGCGTCCATCGTGAGTCCACCCGTCCCGGAGATCTCTCGACTGAGCGCCTGCAGAACCTGCGGGAGCGCCGAACCAGCGAACGTCAGCCGGTGACCGTTGGTGTCGATCGGCGTCTGAATGAAAAAGCCTCTGTTGCCGTTGTTCGTAAAGCTTTGATCCAGCTCAAGCCGGATGGAGGCGAAAGTCACGCCTATAGTTCCACCGGAGGTCGCCGTGCTCATAATGCCGTTGCGCAGCCCGATCGCATTCCCTTGGAGAAAATAGCTGCCCGCCTGGATCGTGATCGAGTTGAAGACCGTCCCGGCAGGCAAATCATTCGTGTTCGCCAATTGCGCGGCCCCAAGGGGGAAAACGAGATCGTCACCCACGGCCGGGACGACATCCCCCACCCAGTTCGCGGCCGTGCTCCATTTATTATTCCGCCGCCTCCATCCCAGGTTCGCGTCGTCGGCACATGCAGCATGATGTCGTTCCCGTCGCCGCCGCGGTAAGTGATGAAGAAGGTTGTGCTGCCAACAATGAATGAGGAGCCTTCGGGCCGGCCCAGGAACTCGCCCGGAACGGTCACGCTGCCCTCGACAGGATCGGTGCCTTCGTTGTTCACGATCACGAAGCTATCGCCGGGGCTGGGCGTGAAATTCACCAGCGTTACGGCTAACTGCGCAAGCTGCGAAGAAGAAACGATCCGGACGGTGCCAGTGACATTGAGTTGGTCGTAACCGGACCCCGCGGCAGTCCCCTTTATGTCGACCGCGAACGTCCCCGTCCCGTGAAACGTCACGTTGCCGACAGCGTTAATAATTGCCGTCTCATTCGGGCTCGTCCCGCCCGGCGCGACAACGAAGTCAGGAATACCCTCGGAAGAGCTGATCCCCTGGACCGTGCCAGCCCCTTCCAATCTACCCCCCTCAACAAACATCGACCCTGAATGGATGCCGCTGATCCGCACGGTCCCCTCCCGGGCCTGAATGAGGCCAGTGAAGGGCTGATTACCTACGAAGTGAAGAGTTCCAGTACCTACCTTGATCAAGGCGTTGCTGCCGCTGAGCGGGCTAATCATCACGATATTGCCAGCTCCCATGACATCCAGAATGTGGCCGCCGGCGTTGATCGTTGGGCCTTGGAAAACCAGGCTGGCGCCCGCCGTCAAGACTTCGAAGGTCTGGCGCGCGTTGAGCGAAATGGACAGTTGGATGATGGCGGTGACCGACGCCGTGATGCCGGCATCGAGGGTAATTGCGTTGCCCAATAATAATATGCGGGGCGCCAATCGTGATGGAGCGAAAGCGGGTATCGTCGGCGAAGTCGTTGACCGCCACGGCTTGGAACGCCGCGTTCGCGAAGACGAGATCGTCGCCCACGTGAGGCACCGCCCCCTCCAGCCAGTTCCTGAAATCTCCCCATGCCGGCGTGCGGGCTATCGTGCAGATCGGCGGGCCGAAGTGGCAGCCCGTCCAATTATGCTGCTGCGCTGCCAGGCGCGGCCCTGCCCATCAGAAAAAGCAGAGTCGCGGCGAGCCCGACGACAATCCGGAGTCGTGTCATTTAACCCTTATGGAATATTGTATACCTCCACCAGCCCCACACCAGTGGTGCGATTGTTTCCGCGGACGATCGCGGTGTAAGCGCCAGGGGGAACCAACTCAATCAGCGCGGCCTCGAGGTCATGCGTGGGCGCCAATTGGGCAGCTTCGATCTCGGTGCGCTGTCCGTCAGTTTTTCCAATCGTTGTTGGTGCGGATAACTATGCCATTCGAGCCGACCAAATCCAGGGTCGGATTCGCCAGGAATCCCTGCACGCCGAAGTCCCCGAGCGTGGGTCCCAGCGCACGCACAAGGACTTTGATGTTCGTCGCGCCGCTGGGCGCCACGATCAGGCCGGCGATCATCACTCTATCGTCGACTTCAACAAATCCGCGCGTGCTGATGTTGGCTAATTTCGCCGGCGCCAGCTCGTCCAGGTCGAACGCTTCCACCAGCGCAATGCCGGTTTGCCCATTCTTCCCGCGGACAATCGCGGTGAAATTTTGGTTCGGCGTGAGCGTCGCGATAATGGCCGACTCCTCATCTTTGTTCGGGGCAAACCCGCTGTGCTCGATGTCGGCTGCCTGAGTGGAACTTCGCCAATCATCGTTCGTCGCCAGCAGGGTGTTTGCTCGGAAAAGCTCGAGCGTGGGATCGGGCAGCGCTCCAGCCAGGCCGAGGTCCGTCAAGGTCGGCCCAATCGCGCGAATGATAACTCGTTTCGATTGAGGTTCCCGTCGCGATCATGCCGCCGATCAGAACATTCTCGCCAGTCTGGACGCGAAGACGGGTCGAAATATTGGCCAGGCTGGGCGAAGCGGCGGGCGTGGGCGCGGCGGCGGTCACCGTCAACACGACGTCGTTCCCATCGCCTCCTCTGTAACTAATCCTGAACGTAGTCCCGCCGACTGTGAAGGTGGACCCCTCCGGTTTCGAAAGAAAGGTTCCCCCCACGGGATCAGTGCCGTCGTTGATGATGATGGTGAAAGTGCTCCCGACCGCGGGAGCGAAGCCATTCCGAAGGTTAACGGAAAGGTCCGCTTTCACGAGATCCACCCCGCCCTGGACGACGAGCTTGTCCTGGTTATTGCCGGTGGCCCCGGCCAGATCAACCGCAAGGAGCGCAGGCACCGAAGCGTTTCCGTTGAGGGCCAAACCTCCATTGATCGTCCGGCGGCCTGGGGAAGTGAACCCGCCGGCGCTCACACTTGCACCTCCGATTGTGAGGCGCCCGCTGGTCCCATTTCCCGTCATTTCAATTTCCTGGGTGGAGGCCGTTGCTCCCGCGTCGAGGAAGATCGGCGCCGAAATCAACGAACTGGCAAAGATGTCGCCCGCGAATATTCTGATCGCGCCAACCGTGACGGTATTGGCCCCGGCGAAATCGATCCGACCTACCCCTCCCCCGAATTTATGAATCTCACCCGCCCCGGTGACCGTGCCAAGAAAACTAACCCGGCTATTGATGAGCGCATTCACCGTCAAACTATGCGCCCCGAGAACAATGTCGCCAAAGGTATCCAGGGCGCCGCCTGCATTGCCTTGGAATATGCAGGGGGCCGCGAGCGTAATATCATTGCTCAGACTGGCTACCGTCGATGGCCCGGCGATCAAACCGCCCGTGCCGAGCGTAATGGCATTGCCGCTGATCCCATAGCTCCCGGTGAAGAAAATCCCGGGGAAGAAAGTGCCATTTGGAAAATTGTTTGTGTTAACGTTGCGCGGAGCATTCGCGGGAAAGAAAAGGGGCTGACCAGGCACAGGCGCGACGTCGCCGACCCAGTTAGCCGCCGTCATCCAATTATTGTCCGCCCCACCCCCATCCCACGTCGCCGGCACGCTCAGAACCACGTCGTTTCCATCACCACCGCGGTAAGTGATGAAAAAAGTGGTGCTTCCAACGGTAAAAAACTCGCCTTCCCCGGCCCCCGCCAGATTCCCTGCGACCGGATTGGAGGTTTCATTGTTAAGGATGACAAAAGTATCGCCCGGCGCCGGCGTGAATCCCGCGCCGAGCAAAACAATCAGTTCATTGTTGCTGGCGAAATCCACGCTCCCGAAAGCCGTGACTCGGACCTGGTCGTGGCCGTGCCCGGCGTGGTCCCATTCAGATCAACTTCTAAGAACTTGGCATTTCCCACCGAGTAATCGAGGTCGCTCATCGTCAAAACAGCGGTGCCATTATTAACCGCCCGGGGCGCGACCTTCGCCCCGTCGCCTTTCACTCGCACCAAGCCGACCGTCCCTCCCCCGGCGAGTGTCCCTCCGTCGATTTCCACAATGCTGCCCGCATGTGAACCGAAAATCTCAAGAACACCGTCAGCGGCCGGACCTGCGGTCCCGATGTGCGTGGTTCCGAAATAAATGTTGGTCGCCGCTCAGCGTCACCACCCCGGTTCCGATATGCCGTATCCCGCCGCTGCCGCCGATAATGTTTCCCGAAAGGTTGAGATTCCCTGCCCCCGTGAGGGAGAGTTCTTTGCCGTTCAAGTCGATCGCACTCGTAATATTCGTCAGGTTGTTAGCGGTCGGCGCGGAGAACGTCTGGTTCGCATTCAAGGTGATTCCAGTGAGATTGATGTCCGCGTTATTGGCCGTGAGCCCTGCGTCCAGGGAGATCGCATTCCCAACGATTTGGGAAGTCGGTGATGCTGATCGTGTTGAATCTGACGGTGCCACTGAGGTTGTTGAAGCTGGTTTCGTCGTTGTTGAAAACCAGACTGTCCCCCGTCCCGGGGGGGCCAAGGGGCGACCAGTTAAATGAGTTCGACCAGATTTCCGGCGGCCCACCCCCACCCGTCCAATTGAAAGTCGTGGCGAGGAGAGCCGGGACAGACCAGAAAAAGAAAACTCCGAACAGGAGTAAACAAGCACGTCCCTTCATCGCGGTTCCTCTTCCCCTTTTTTACCGGATGCTTCGGGAAAAGAGCAAGCCAATTCCCCGTTCGGGCGTTCCCCGACCAGAAGTCGGAAGTCGGCCTGCCAAGCCGAAGCCTCGGCGTAGGCTGGAAGTTAACCGCGGATGACACAGATGACGCGGATAAGGAACACCATCCAGGGGCTTCTCTTCGCCTTCCCATCCGCGTGATCCGCGTAATCCGCGGTCAAGCGAGTCGGCGTTTTTCTGGAGACGGCACGAGGGCGTGCCGTAGGCTTTCACTCCTGCTCCTGCTCTTGATCCTGATCGTGCTCATGATCGTTTCAGAGCGCAGGTAGACTCACGTAAAGATCAGCCCTAAGATCAAGAGCATGAGCAAAGCTTGCAGGCACGAGGGCGCCGCGCCCGCAACGCTTCGCGTAGACGATGCGGGCTGGGTGCCGGCTCCAAAGTTTTACTGAAGGAAGTAAATTTCCACGACCCCGATGCCGGTTGTCTCCGGCTTGCCGCGCACCTGCGCGGTGTATTGGCCCGCCGGGAGCGTCGCGACGATGGCTGCTTCCAAGGTGTTAGTCGGCTGTAAGCCCGTGGCTTCCAGCTCCGCCTTCTGGTCGCTTTCCCAGTCGTCGTTCTCGCGCACAATCGTTCCGTTCTGGTCCCTTAGTTGCAGGGTCGTGTCCGGCAGCGCGTTGTTAATTCCAAAAGCGCTGAGCGATGGTCCTACCGCGCGCACCACCGCGCGAACGTCGCCCTGCTGAGTAATGAACCCCGCGATCATGAGTTGATCGCCGGGCTGGATTAAACCGCGCGTGGCGATATTGGCCAGCCTGGCTGGTGAAGCAGGACTCAAATCGTAGGCATCCACGATGCCGGTTCCGACGGTGTCGTTTACTCCGCGGACCACCGCGGTGTAACTGCCCGGAGCCAGGTCGGCGATGATAGCCGACTCGAAGTCGTTCGTCGGCGCGAGGCCGCTCCCTTCGATCTCCGCCGCTTGATCGCTCGTAATGATCCCTCCCACCTGCGTATTCCTCCAGTCGTTATTCGACGCGATCAACGCATTGCTGCCATCACGAATCTCCAGCGTCGGATTCGCCAACGCGTCCGGTATCCCAAAAGGAATGAGGAAAGGGCCGAGCGCCCGAACGATGATCTTCTTGGTCGAACCGTTTGGACCAAGGACGATGAATCCTTCGATGAGCACGTTGTCTCCGGTGCCTACCGGGAGGCGCGTCGCAACGTTCGCGACTAAACCAGGTGCGGGCGTCGGCGTCGGCGGCGGGGTTGGCGTAGGCGTTGGTATCGGCGTCGGGGTTGGCGTCGGAGCGGGACCAGGCACGAGCGAACTCGCCTTCGAAAACTCGGAAGTATTGCCAGCCGGGTCAGTGGCCGTCGCGGTGATGAACTGGCCTTCCGCGTTACTATCGAGCGGGAAGCTGAAAGAGGTGTGGCCCTGCTGAGTCGGTTTGCACATACAAAAAGCCGATGGGTGTCTGACCTTCCCCATAACCGGAAGGGTCGACCGCGTTGTTGCGGTAGAAGTCGATGTTGTAACCGGTGGTGGGGGCACTATTGAGCACACCTTGGACGGCCAGGGTGCTTCCGGAGCCCGCGATAGCTGTCAGGACCGGATAATTCTGCAGCCGGTTGGCCCCAGTATCCGCGTCGAGAGAATCGTTGGCGGTAACGCCAAAGCCGTCTTCAGTTCCGCTCTGGAGATCGATGCCCAGTCCGTTGTTGCTGAAGATCGAATTACCGGTGATGTCGTTGCCGGTGCTGGGGCCGGCGCCAAGGAAGACGCCGCTCATGGAATTGAAAGCGATCGTGTTCCCTGCGCCGGCGGTGCCCCCAACCACTGTGTCCGAGGCAGGGGCGACAATGGCAATGCCAAAAGTGTTTCCGAGCGGGCCGCCCGAGGCATCGGTCCCGATGCGGTTGCCCTGGACGCGATTGTCGGTGGTTCCAGACCCCAATATATAGACACCGGTATTGTTGCCCGAAAGCAGATTGCCCTCGCCGGCAACGGTGCCGCCGACGAAGTTCCCGGAAGCACCGAGGATTAGGACTCCAGCCGAATCATTGCCGAGATCGATTTGCCCGGCGGCGTCGGTGCCGATGAAGTTGCCCAGGACGCGGTTGTCCTCTCCGTCATGAATGTAGACACCATTGTCGCCGTTGCCCGAAATAACATTGCGTTCCGCGGAGGTCGGGCCTCCCACGGTGTTATGGGAGGCATGATTTATTAGCACGCCACTGTTCTCGTTTCCCAAGGCGGCACTCCCGGTGGCGTTGGTCCCGATCAGATTGCCTTCGATATGGTTGTTGACCCCGAAGGTTGCGCCGCTGATCTCGATCCCATTCCCACTATTGCCCGAGATAAGATTCCCCCCGCCCGGCTGTGAAGTCCCGATCGAGTTGGCCGCAGACGCGACGGAAATGCCACCGGCATCGTTAGGCAAAGCCGCCGTGCCATTCTTGTCAGTCCCGATGTAGTTGCCCCGGATCAAGTTCTGCCCACCGGTCAAGTTCACCAAAATACCGAACCCGGTGATACTGCCGGAGATCACATTCCGGTTTGCCGGGGTATTGCCGCCGATTTGGTTAGTGAATGTGGAAATCGTCACGCCACTGCCGTTGCCTAGCGCAATAGTTCCGCCCGAATCAGTCCCGATGAAGTTGCCCACAATAGCGTTGCTGAGTTGCTTCCGTTGCCGCCGGGCTCGGCGGGTCCTCAATGATAATGGCTGCGTTGGGACAACGGTTTATAGCCAGCCCGCGCACAACGCAGCGAGAGGTCCGAATAACGAGTCCCGCCATGATATTACCAGCGGATTCGCCATCCAGCTGGATCCGCAACACCGCATTGTTTCCGACGGCGAGCGTGTTGGTTGACGCACCGGGTTGGCTGTAGCCATTGATCGTTACCGGATCGGTGAGAGCCGGCAACAAAGTAGCCGGCAGGAATGTCTTCACGCCACTGCCGGGGATATTGAAATGGATGAGGTCGGGGCCGGGTTTCGCATTAGCGGCGTTGATCGCTTCCCGCAAATTGCAGTTAGCGTCGCAGACGCCGTTGCCGGGATCGGTGGTATCCGTGACGACAAAGGTTTGCGCCTCCAGGGAGACCGCCATGTCCACCAGGACTGGATTACCTCCGACAGCCCCGACCAGCGTCGCTGCGCCAGTGGTGAGATTGATGGTGTAAAGGCCGGTGGTGCCACTGACCCTCAGGGTGGCATAGCCCGTGTTGTTCCCGGACGCCGATGCGATATCGAAACCGATCAGGAAACCCGGGTCCACACCCAGCGCGCCTATCGTATGGAGCGCTCCGCTATCGGGTGGGTCCTGTGTGGCCAGGATATTTAGCTGCGCATCGATCGTATAGAGCGTTGTCACCCTGGCCGCGATGACATTGGTGGTGAATGCGGCGCCCGTGATATTCGGGTTTGCCCCAAAGTTGGGGTCACCGGCTGCGTAAGCGAGGTTAGTCTCAACCGAGGGGACCGTGCCATCGAAACTGAGCCGAATGTTCCGGTCGTCGATGTCGACCATGCGGAAATCAACAGAGATGGGATCGTGATCGAAGCCGGCAAGGCCACTGACGGTAAAAGGGCCGGGGCCGCCGACTGGAGACGCCTCGGCGCTAACCGTGTTGAGAATGTAAAGACGGTTCGTGCTACCCAAGGCATAAAGGGCAGTGTTAACCGTGCGGAAATCGATCCCCCGGATAGTTTCATTCGGTTGGAGGCCTGTGATCGGCTTGGTCGTTGTTGTGCCTGGGGTGGCGCTGTCAAAGCGCAGAAGGTTGGGCGGATTTGCGCCATCGACCGCGTAAATTATGATCGCACCAGCGCGATCTGCGCCCATGAGCAGAAGGAAAGCGACAAAGGTGGCGCCGAAAATTTTTGCCGGAGTATTCATGTCCTTTCCTAAGAATTCCGGAAAAGAGGCCCGCGATTACGCCCGAAAACTGAACTGCGACGATGCGGAGCAAGAAACTGGCGACGGCCCGCCCTCGTGCCGCAGGGGCTCGGCCTTCGGCAAGCGGTGCGCTTGCCCTACAAAAACAAACGGCTACTGCAAGGCATAGACTTCGACCACTGCAATGCCGGTCGTATCGTTCACGCCGCGGACGATCGCCGTGTAGGCAGCGCCGTTGCCTTGCAGTGTTTCCACGATGGCCGATTCGGCATTGTCGCTCGGAGGAACGGTGGTGGCGATGATCTCGGCTTCCTGGCCGCCGACGCGCCAGTCGTCATTTGCCCGCACGAGTGTCCCGTTCACGTCGCGCAATTCCATGGTGGGGTTCAATAGTTTTCCGGTAATGGTCAACGACGGCCCGATGGCGCGGATGATCACCTTCTGCGTCGAGGGTCCGAGCACGATTGTTCCGGCGATCAGAACCGTATCGCCGGTCTGGACCAATCCGCGGGTGGAAATGTTCGCCAGTTTCGAATCCGCGTTCGAATCGAGATCGTAGATTTCGACAACACCAATGCCGGTGGTGTTGTTCAATCCACGCACGATGGCGGTGTAAGAGGAGTTATTAGCCGGCAGCGATGCAACGATCGCCGCTTCGAAATCGTTCGAGGGCGGAATGGTGCTGTCGATCACCGCCTGCCGGTGTCCGCCGATTGGTTCTGCCAATCGTCGTTCTGTTTTAGCAGCGTGCCGGAGGAATCGCGCAGTTCCAGGGTCGGGTTGTCCAGTTTCCCCGGGAGACTCAGGGACGGACCGATGGCACGGATGATAACTTTTTTGTCCTGCGTCCCCGTGACAATGAAGCCGCCGATCAGGATGTCGTCTCCGATCTCGATCTTGAGACGCGTTGAGATATTGGCCAGGGTAGTCTTCGGTGTGGGCGATGCAGTTGGCGTGGGTGTCGGGTTAGCGCCATCGTTCGCTGAAATTGTTACGCTGGCCGACGAAGCGGACCCAAGGGTGGCGTTAACTGGAGAATCCAACGCCATCGTAAAGGTCTCATCGATTTCTTCCTCACCGTCATTCACAATCTGGACAGAAATATTCTTGCTCGTTTCGCCAGGGAGAAAGGTGAGATCACCGGAAATTCCGAAGTAATCGCTCCCGGCCGTGGCCGTCCCATCCGCCGTGGTAAAATGAACCGTCGTGGTCAGCTGGGTCAGGCCTGCTTTGGTGACGGTAAGAGGGTACGGTTCCGGCCTCTTCACCGATGCTGTGACTGGCGGGACTGAATTGCAGAGTCGGCGCCGGATCGTTGTCGAAGATCTGGAGATTGGAAGCGACCGGCGTTCCGAGGGTAGCGCCACCGGTCGGGACAGCTAAAGTCGGCAGGAGAGTTTCCGTGTTTTCGTCAATGGAATCATCCGCAATCCCAAAGGTGAACTGCTTGCTGGATGAATCTCCCGCCGGCCAGGTCACGACCAGCTCGCCCTGCGCGACCCGCGCCAGCAGGTTCCGCGTCGCCCCCTGATAAGTAAGAAAGCGCCCGCCAATCAGGATTCTGCCTCCGGGTTCCAAGGCGATAGCAAGGATATCGTTATTTGCGCCGGCTCCCGGATCGAAATTCAAGTCGAGGGAGCCGTTAGCGTTCAGTCGAGCCAGACGATTGCGCGAAACGCCGTTGAACGAAGTGAACTGGCCGCCGAGCAGGATCTTGCCGTCGGGCTGGAGGATTCCGTTAAAGTTGCTGGTGAAATTTGGGCCGGTGCCGGGATCAAAGCTGCCGTCGAGGGTGCCATCCGGATTAAGGCGGGCCACGTGGTTCTTGGCGACATTGTTGAAGAGCACGAACACTCCGACGATGATCAATTTTCCATCGGGCTGCTGAAGGATTTCGACCACCGGGCCCGACGGGCCCACTCCCACGCTAAAAGACGTATCGAGACTTCCATCGGAGTTGATCCGCGCGATGCGATTGCGGGGAACGCCATTGTAGTTAAAGAACAAGCCTCCAATCAGGATGCTGCCATCGGCCTGGGGCACTATCGCAAACACCATAAGGTCGGCGCCCATCCCGGGATCGAACGTCGCGTCAAGTGAGCCATTGGCATTGAGTCGGGCAATTCCCTTGCGCCCGACCCCGTTGATGGTGGTGAAATCGCCACCGACGAGGATTTTGCCGTCCGGCTGGAGGGCGAAGACGAGAACCACCTTATCCGCGCCGGTGCCCGGGTCGAAAGTCAGGTCGAGACTTCCATCGGAATTTACTCGCGCGATCCGATTGCGAGCAACGCCGTTGTATTGGGTGAAGTCTCCGCCAATCAGGATTTTGCCATCCGGCTGGACCGCCACCGTCTGGATAGTGTCAAGAGCACCAGTGCCTGGATTGAATCCCAGGTCGACCGAACCGTCATCATTCACCCGCGCGATCCGATTTCGGGCCACGCCATTAAACATGTTGAAACTGCCGACCACGATCTTGTCATTGAACGGAGCAAGAGCGATGGCATTCACAGCACCGAACGAACCCGGGCCGGTAATGTTGAACGAAGGATCCAGCGCGGCGCCGGTCGAAATGTAATCAGATGAATTGGTTGATTGGTCGTTCAGGGCGACCGGAGCGTTGACGCGGTTATCGGTCCCTCCAGTCCGACCCACCGTGTAGGTGACACTGCCGGCGTTCTCAGCAACGCTCGCGCCAGCGGTAACAAAGGAGATCGCGCCCGGCGCGGCCAAAAGCCTGGCCAGGCGAGGACGGGTCCCGTCGTTATTATAGGTAAGGAAGGAGCCCCCGATGAGGATCCTGCCGTCCGCGGGTTGAATCGCCACGGCAACCACACTGCCCGTGGTGCCGATTCCCGGATCGAAGGAAGTGTCCAGCGTGCCGTTCGAGTTGAGACGGGCGATGCGATTCCGCGAGACACTGTTGAAGCTGGTGAAGAAACCGACCAGGGCCACCTTGCCGTCTCCCTGCAACGCAAGCGCCACGGTGCCGTGATTCGCGACCGTGCCCGGATCAAAGGAGCTGTCGAGCGATCCATCCGGATTGATCCGGGCGATGCCCCCGCGCCCCACGTTCGCGTATTGCGAGAAGTCGCCCCCGATCAAAACCCTGCCGTCGGGTTGCACCGCGACCGTCTTCACGATCGCGTTCGCACCGGGACTGGAATCAAATACCAGGTCCTGGGTCCCATCGGCATTGAGTCGCGCGACCCGAGCGGCGCCGCCGGTGGTGTTATAGTTGGTAAAGAAACCGCCGATCACGATCTTGCCGCCGCTCGGCGTCAGGGCGATCGAGTTAACATCGCTATTTGGTCCCACCCCGCTCGCATTGAAGGTCGCGTCGAGCGAGCCGTTGGCATTCAGCCGAGCCAGGTTCTGTTTCGCGGTGTTGTTGTAGGTAGCGAATTTCCCGCCGATCAGGATCTTTCCATCGGATTGGACCGCGATCGCCAGCACCTCCCCATTCGCGCCCAGAAGCGGATCAAAGGTCGTATCCACCGATCCATTTGTATTCAGCCGTGCGATGCGGACCCGGCCGACGCCATTAAAGGTGGTAAAATTCCCTCCGATCAGAACCTTTCCGTCGGGTTGCAAGGCGATCGCTGATACGCTGCTCGTCGTGCCGGTGCCCGGATCGAAAGTCATGTCGAGAAAACCGTTCGAGTTGAGGCGCGCGAAGCCGCGCCGCACCGCGCCGGCATAGTTCTGAAAGAGGCCGGCGATTAGGATTTTGCCGTCCGGCTGCACGACGATAGCCGAAGCGGTAGAGTCGGGGCCGGCGTTGGCGACGAACGTTGAGTCGAGGTCGCCGCCCGCCGCAAACAGATTCACCAGGCCCGCCCAGCCAAAGCAAAGGCAGGCGATGGCTAGTTTCGCGCGTTTGAGTGGTGAGTGAATGAGACGCCGGACCTTTCGTGTGTACAGATCGCGTAAGGCGATGTCCCAGCGCAGGTCCAGCACTCCGAGCTTGCCTTTATCCCCCTTTGCCCGGCCGAAGATCCGTTGAAACGTCAGATGACGAAATCCAGGTGCCAGTTTGAAGTCAGGCTTCGGGGATGTCGAGGTTATTCGAAGCGAGGATTGTTTCCCCAGGCCCTCTTAGGTGTGTGCCGTAAACGCCGGGCTAATCGAGCGCGTAGACTTCGACCACCGCAATGCCGGTCGTATCGTTCACGCCGCGGACGATCGCCGTGTAGGCAGCGCCGTTTCCTTGCAGTGTCTCCACGATGGCCGATTCGGCATCTTCGGTCGGAGGAATGGTGGTGGCGATGATCTCAGCTTCCTGGCCGCCCACGCGCCAATCGTCATTCGCCCGCACGAGCGTGCCGTTTGCATCGCGCAATTCCATGGTCGGATTTAATAGTTTCCCGGGAACGCTTAACGACGGTCCGATGGCACGGATGATCACCTTCTGCGTCGAGGGTCCGAGCACGATCGTTCCCGCGATCAGAACCGTGTCGCCGGTCTGCACCAATCCGCGCGTTGAAATATTCGCCAGTTTCGAATCCACGTTCGAGTCGAGATCGTAAATCTCGACAACGCCAATGCCGGTGGTGTTATTCACCCCGCGCACGATGGCGGTGTAAGAGGAGCCATTCGCCGGCAGCGTCGCGACAATCGCCGATTCCAAATCGTTCGATGGCGGAATCGTGCTGTCGTTGATCGCCTGCAGGTCCGCGGGACTCGAGTTCATCCAGTCGTCGTTCTGTTTCAGCAGCGTGCCGGCGGAGTCGCGTAATTCCAGGGTCGGGTTCTCGAGTTTTCCCGGGAACGTCAGGGAGGGACCGATGGCGCGAATGATGACTTTCTTATCCTGAGTCCCGGTGATGATGAAGCCGCCGATCAGAATGTCGTCACCGGTCTCGACCTTCAGACGCGTCGAGATGTTGGCCAGCACGGTTTTTGGCGTCGCGGTCGGAGTAGCGGTGGGCGTTGGAGTTGGCGTGGGCGTTGGCAAGGGCGCTTGGACTTCGAATGCACCGATATCCGCGCCATCACCACCCGGGGCGTTCGAGTCCGGCCGGTCGACCGGGCGGGCGAAGCCGCGTTGATCCGTGGTCGCGCCGCCAGCGTTTCCCTTGTCGATCGCGGTGCTCCCGGCGAGCAGGCTGCGAGTGAAGGTGGAGCCGCTATTGTCCTGCAGCGGCCCGAGGAGCGGATCGATCGGCGAGGCGGCGCTCCCGATCTGATCGGAGAATTGCGCCGGCGTGATCGCCGCTCCGGAAGCGTTGCCGACCAGATTGAAGCCGTTGGAACTGAGCACGCCGAAGGCATCCGGAGCATTTGGTGCGGTGTTCACGGCGATAATGGTGTTCCTCGCGGTGACGGTTGCGCCGTTAAAACCGTTATTGAAGACACCGCCACCGTTGCTGGTGGCGGTGTTGCCCGCGATCGTGCTATTCCTAAGAGTGATGGTGCCGGCTGTGATTCCGCCGCCGTTGCCGGTGGTCGAGTTACCAGAAATCGTGCTGCTGATCACGGTCGTGGTGCCACCCGAAATAGCTCCTCCGCCGAAACTGGAAGAGTTCGCTGAGAGGGTGCTGTTGATGACTGTCAGCGTGCCCGGAATAGTCCCTCCATTTGCGATCCCGCCGCCGGCGTTGAAGCCGAGGGCCGAATTACCGGTGATCGTGCTGTTAGTGATCGTCAGCGCACCACCCTGGTTGTTGAGAATGCCGCCGCCTGGGCCGGAGACCCTGCCATTGGCAATCGTCAGCCCGGAGAGGGCGACGTTGTAGGCGCCGGGAATATTGAAGATACGGAAATCCGGCGTCCCACCGGCGAAACTGCGCTGCACCGTAAGCAGGTTGGCGCCTGGGCCAAGAATGGTCAGGCCCTTGTTGATCACGAGCTCGCCGCTGGTCAGGTCGATCGTGCCCGTAACGTTCGGCGCGAAGGTGATCGTACTTCCACCACAGACATTGGCAATGACTGCGCGCAACGAATCTGTTCCAGCGTCGTTATTGTTATTCACGATTCGATTGATATTGCTGCAGCCGGGCAACTGGTCCGCCTGGACTTCGTAGGCGCCGATGTCGCTCCCATCGCCCACGTTCGCGATCGTCGGACTGTCCACCGGACGGGCAAGGCCGCGTTGATCCACAAAAACGCCGCCCGACTGGCCGGCCTCGATAGCCGGGCTGCCGGAAAGAAGCGCATGAGTTTCGGTGGGGCCGCCGTTGTTTTGCAGAGGGCCGAGCTGCGGGTTGGTATTGATTTGATCCCCTGTGCCAGTCAGAAAGCCGCCGCCGTTATCGCTGCTCAGATTGAAGCCGAGAGAGGTGACGGTGCCCGAGCTATTGAGGAGGTTTGCACCTGATCCCGCGTGCAAAATACTGCTTGCGATCCTGAGGGTGGCACCGCTACCGACGTTGAAGATCCCGCCGGGAGAGAGATCCGCCGTGTTGTTGCTGAGGGTAGTGTTATTCAGGATGAGACTTCCGTGGAAATTGTAGGCCGCGCCACCTGCACCGTTAGGGGCACCGGAGCTGGTGGCCAAATTACCACTGAGGGTACAGTTACTTACGGTGAGAGCCGCAGAGCCGCTAAGGCCAGTATTGTGGATCGCACCGCCCACCTCGAACGCGCGGTTCTGAATGAAAGCGCATCCATTTACCACCATGGTGGCCGTGCCTCCGGACGTACCGTTACTCGAGACGGCACCACCGAAGGTGGCGGCGTTAAAGAGCAGCGTGCAGCGGTTCAGTGTGACGTTTGAATGGTCATTGTAAACGCCCCCCCCGGCGCCGGTCAGACTGCTGCTTCCGGCCACGCGGCCACTTTTGATCGTCAGATCGGAAATGGTCACCGTTGCGCCGCTCGTGACTCGAAAAATGCGGAAGTCCGGAAAGAAGAAATCACGCACGACCGTCAATAAATTCGCGCCCGGTCCGTTGATCGTCAGGTTCTTGTCAACCAGCAGTTCGCCGCTCGTCAGCGTAATCGTGGTGATGCCCGCGGCGAAGTTGATTGTATCTCCCGGCGACGTTGCGATGATCGCCTGACGCAGGGTGCAGTTGGCTCCCGGGCAAGTCCCGCCGGCATCGGCGGTGCTGGTGACGGTGACCGTGGCGCCGTGCGCCCTGAAGGCCAGACAAAGACCCACCACCGCGATGAACCAAGCGCGCCCCAACATCTCAAAAATCTAACAAAGAACTTAATGGGGACAAGAGGAGGCGCCCGTCCGGCGGTCGCCTAAGAACAGTACCCTTCAGTCCAACGCGTAGACTTCCACCACCGCGATGCCGGTCGTGTCGTTCACCCCGCGGACGATCGCGGTGTAGGAAGCGCCGTTGCCCTGCAGTGTTTCCACAATCGCCGACTCGGCATCGTTTGTCGGGGGCACCGTCGATTGAATGATCTCCGTTTCCTGGCCACCTGTTCGCCAATTGTCATTCTCTCTGATTAAGGCGCCGTTGCCATCCCGAAGTTCCAGCGTGGGGTCTTCCAGTTTGCCAGCCACTGGCAGGGAAGGCCCAATGGCGCGGACGATTATTTTCTGGGCTGTCTGACCCAGGATGATGGTTCCGGCGATCAGCACGTCATCGCCGGACTGGACAAAGCCGCGCGTCGAAATGTTCGCCAACTTCGAATCGGCCGCACTATCGAGGTCGTACGCTTCCACCACTCCGATCCCGGTCCCATCACCTGCGCCGCGCACGATTGCTGTGTAACCGGAGTTGTTCGCCGGCAACGTTGCTACAATAGCCGATTCAAAATCGCTAGTGGGCGGAATGGTGCTGTCGATGATGGCCTGTTTGTTGGGTGAATCCACCCAGTTGTCGTTGGAATCGAGCAAGGCGCCCGAGGCATCGCGCAATTCCAGCGTCGGGTTGGCGAGCCGATCGACGAACGGCAGCGAGGTTCCAATGCCGCGCACGATGACCGTCTTCGGTTGCGTGCCGGTGATGATGAACCCGCCGATCAACGCATTGTCGCCGGTCTCAACGCGCAGCCGCGTGGAAATATTAGCCAACCGCGCAGGCACTGGAGTAGCAGTAGGGGTTGCAGTGGGAGTTGCAGTTGCCGTCGGGGACGGGCCGGGGACTGTGCCCTGGTATTCGAACGCTCCGATATCGCTGACTCCCGCGCGGGCGAAACCTCGTTGATCGAACTCGGGCGCCTGGGCATCATCACCCGCGTTGATTGCCGGGCTGTTCGCCCGCAGGGCGTGAGTGTCTGTCGGGCCGCCGAAATAGCCAAGGCCAAAGAGAAGCGGATCGGTATTGCGCAAGTCCCCGGCGGCATTGAGAAGTCCCGCCGGAGCCGTGCCACTGCCGCCACCGGCCGGATCGTTGCTGATATTATGACCGCGCGAGGTGAAGGTAGCGCTGTTCGAAATGTTGGAATCGAAGCCGGCGCGCTGGAAGATGGTGTTACCCGTGGTGAGGACACCGTTGTGTTGATTTAAGACGCTCGCGCCTACGCCGTTTCCGTTGACTACGTTGTCCGCGAACGTGCAGTTCGTTAGATTCACAGTGGCTTGGGCGTTCCAAATCGCACCCCCCCCGGAGCCGCTGGTGCTACCTGCTGAATTTGCGCTGAGAGTGCAATTACGCAGGCTCACGGTGCCGTTCCCACCGCTAAAAATCGCCCCGCCACTGCTGTTCGATTGGTTGCTCTCCAGAGTGCAGTCCTCCAAAATCGCATTGCCCCCATAATTCTCGATCCCTCCGCCCGAGGAGCCAGCGGAATTACCAGCCAGGGTGCAGTTCGTCAGGCTGAGCTGCCCGTCGGTATTCGAGATGCCTCCGCCGGCTATGCTGCTGGTGTTTTCGCGTATCACACAGTTAATGAAGGTCGCGCTGGCTTCCCTTCCCGGAGCGGCGTTATTATATATGGCGCCGCCCTGGATCTGACCGCTCCCAGTCGCGCGATTTTCGCTCAAGGTGCAATTGCTCAAGATAAGGATTGACCGGGCTCCCGCGGCAATCGCGGTGTTGTAAATTGCGCCTCCTGAAACCGCCGTATTCTGGGTCAAAGTGCAACTCCGCAAGGTCAGGGTCGAGCCTTCGTTGTAAATCGCACCGCCGACGCCGGCGGATGGACGGCCGTTGCTCATAGTCACCCCCGCGATGGTCACCGTACGGCTGGGGCCAAGCGTAAATATGCGAAAATCCGGCGTACCGATCGCGGCACTGCGCTGGATCCTAACAAACTCATCCCCCTGCCGATCGTTAATGATCTCCAGGTTGCTGCTTAACACCGGCAGCTCGCTGGTGAGCAAAATGGTGTGCGGCCCTGCGCCTGGCAGGTTGAAGACGATCGTGTCCGCCGACTGGTCGTTATTCGCCAGGATGATTGCGGCCCGAAGGGAACCGAGGCCGGTGTTGTTGGCGTTCGTGACGGTGAACGTTCCAGCCAGCGCGGCTTGCGCCAGGAAAACGCCGTTGATGAGAACGGTTAGCCATGCGGCGAAGCGAACCCCGCGCCTGCCTGTTTGAGCGGAAGTGTTTATGTTCATGCGTAAGACTTCCGAAAAGTGGAAGCGCGATTACTCAAAAAGTGATCGCGCTCCAAAAATATTGCCGCGGTTGCAGCCGCTACGGGCATGACGGCAGAGAGAACGGCCTCCGGCCGTCAATTCGTTACGGCATTCCGCCGAATTCGTAAGCACCGATGTCGCTCACGCCGGAGCGGGTGTAACCGCGCTGATCGCGGATCGGGGCCGTGGCATTGTTCCCGGCGTTGAAGACTTCCGAGAAACCGGGATGCGATGACAAAAAAAAGTGGTCGGCGTTTCTGTAGCAGCTCCGAAAGCTTTCGGGGCTCGGGCCTGCACTTTTTTAAGCTGGTCGCTCTCACGCGTCCCACAGGGACGCGGCTACAACCCGATCCCCAGCGCGGAGAGCTGCTCGCGCAACGCGACGAGATCCCAGAGATCGATGCTTGCGTCGTCCCACATGACGGCGAGACGACGGGCGTCGCCGCTCAAGCGGACGCGCGCGGTGGAAGTGTTTCCGGAAGGAGAAACAATGAGGCCTCGCTCGGCGCCGGTCGCGGGATGAATCAGGTAAACCTTTTCGTTGGCGGTCACCGCTGCCAATTCCCCATCGGCCGAGAAACTGACGACCGCGCCTTCAGACTTCGCCACGGCTCCCGGTAAACCGCGATGCGGCGCGCCCCAATCGCCGGCGCGGAGCAGCTCAAAGCCCTTAATTCCGCCTGCTCCCAGCCAGCGGCCATCCGCGCTGAAGGCAACGAACCCGAGTGGACCGGTGGGAAACTCTTTTGCCAAAGTTTCGTCAGGCAGCGACCAAACCCGCGCTCCGATATTCCCGGAATCGCCTCGCCCGCTGCCTTGGGTGGCGAGCCATTTTTGATCCGGACTAAGCGAGGTGAACATCGCATTTGGATGTTTGGTGAAACTTCGCAGCGTTTTGCCGTTGGAGTCGGCGATTCTAACTTCACCCTTTTCGCGGTTGATGAGAACGAGCTGTGTTCCGTCCGCGGTAATGTCGGCGATCAGCCAATCCTTCTCCTCGTTTAAAAGTTCCCCCTCGTCGAAAGCGCCTTCAGCGGCGGGCTTATGGCGTCGCAATCCGCGCGCGACGTTACTCGTATAAAGCGCGGACCCATCGGGTGCGAAGGTAGCGGAAGTCTCCTCGCGCTTGTTCTCCGGGACAGGCAATGACACTTGTGCGCGACCGGATGCCGCATCAATCACTTCAATGCCGCCCCAGGTTGCCACCGCCAGGCGCGATCCGTCGCGACTGAAATCGAGGGCCCCGATCAAGCTCCCCATGTCGCTGGATCGCACGGGAGCACGTTCGCGCACGACCGTCGGCCGAATCACCTCGATGATCTGTCCGCAGACGGTGAGATGCGGTAATCCAGCGCGGGTGCCATCGCGGGAGAACTCGACGTCGCCGGTGCCACCGATCCCGGGAAGAACAATCAACGTGTCGCCGGTGCTGGTATCCCAAAGACGCGTTGCGGTATCCTTGCCGAAGCTGATGGCCAGTTCGCCATCGGGAAAGTAGCCGAACGAGATGAGGGCGTTGCGGTGGCCGATGAATTCCTGAATGACCGTTCCGCTCGACGCGTCCAGCACCCGGATGCGTCCATCCACGCAACCGATCGCCAGGCTCTTCGAATTCGGATGCCAATCCATCACCCGCGAGTGAGCGCCCAGCTCAACCCCAAACCGGTGGGTGAATGTAGAGGCATCGATTACTACTACCTGCTTGTTTAAAACCGCCGCGATGAGAGTGCCATCCGGTGAGAAGCGAACGATCTCCGGCGCGAGAATGTTTTCCCAGCGCCGCGTTTCCTGTCCGTCCGCGGCCGAATAAAAAACGAGACCGCCGCCTGGACGCGACAAGGCGAACTCGCCGGAGTCAGGTCGCCAGGCGAGATCGAAAGCCAGTTCGGGCTCGGTGGGAGGGTTTGAAGCCAGAACTGCTATCGTCCGGCCTTCACTCAGCGACCAGAGGCGGATCGATTTGTCGGCGTGGCGGGTCAAAAGCAAACGCCCGTCCGGGCTAAATGAAGGCTGCGACGTCACGCGACCACCGGCGCTTCCATCGAGCTTCGTCTTCATCGGCCCCTCCTGGCCCGCCCACCATTCCAGCACACCTGCTGCCCGCTCCGTCACGGTCGTCTCGAGATCCGGCGAGAAAGCGAAGGCAAAATCGCCGCTCGGTCGCGGCGGGCCAGGTTTCAGGACCCGGAGATCGGTCTGAGCCAGGGCGGCAATGGCAGCGGCGCGCAAGGCCGGGGTCACCTTCACTTTGGCCGCGGCGCTCAGGGCGGCGAGGGCATCCGTCCGCTGCCCGAGACGTTCGGAACCGCGCAAGCTTTCGGCCCGGGCAAGCTGCGCTTCAAATAATTGATCGCGCGCCCGCGTTTCCGCGCGCTCGAAAGCGATAGCGGCCAGGGTCGCACCCAGCGCGCCGAGAACGAGGAGCGCGAGGAGTGCGGCTGGCGCCGGGCGGCGTCGCGCCCAGCGCGCGAAACGGACCGGCGCCATGATCGGTCGAGCGAGGATGTTTTCGCCCGCGAGGAACCGCCGCAGATCTTCCGCGAGCGCGCCCGCGCTGGCGTAGCGCGATTCGGGAGATTTCTCCAGGCACTTCAGGCAAATCGTTTCGAGATCGCGTGGGACGGCGGGATTCAGAAGTCGCGGTGATGGCGGCGAAGCCGTGAGCGCCAGATGCAGAATCTCGGAAGTGGACGTTCCGGTGAAGGGCGTGCGTCCGGTGAGAAGATGAAACAGAATTGCGCCGAGCGCATAAACCTCGGAAGCCGCTGCGCTCTTTCCATGTCCACCCGCCAGCGCTTCCGGCGCCATGTAAGGGGGAGTGCCCATCACATCGCCGGTCAACGTCAGTCCGGCGCCGCTTTCCATTTGCAGCGCGATTCCGAAATCGGTGACGTGGGGTTCGTTCGCTTCATCGAGCAGAATATTTCCCGGCTTGAGATCGCGGTGGAGCACGCCGCGCTGGTGAGCGTGTTCGATCGCTTCGGCGACTTTCTGCACGATCGAGGCCGCTTCGCGCATCGGAATCGCGCGTTCGCGCATCGCCCGACCGAGATCGGCGCCGGCGATGTAATCCATCGTGTAATACATCGAGCCCGCGCTCGTGCCGATATCGTGAATCGAAACGATGCGGGGGTGCTCCAACTGTGCGACGGCGCGCGCTTCACGGCGGAAACGTTCGCGGCCATGTGACTCCGCGCCCAATGCCGCAGAAACCGTCTTGAGCGCGACGAGCCGGTCGAGGCTGACCTGCCGCGCGAGATAAACCACCGCCATTCCGCCGCGGCCGAGCACGTCGATCAATTCGTAATCACCGACCCGCGTGCCCGTTTTCCATCCTTCGAATTCCGGGAGCGTCTCGTCGGTTGACGCCGCGGGTGTTTCGGGGTCTTCCCATGACCCGGCGCCTTCGAGCGCACACCTCGGACAAATTTTCCCGACGAATGCACCATGCAGACGCGTTCCGCAGCGCGGACAAGAGCGGTCAGTCTTAGCAGTCATTTGGTAGGGACGGCGCGCTGCGCCGTCCGCTCCGCCCGGCTCGGGTAAAATGAATGTTTGACGTCATTTGTTTCAGGACGGCGCCTCGGACGCCGCAGCGCTACGTCCCTACCAACCAACGTCTCGTCATGCGCCCAAAACTCACTGCCCAAGAGTGCGCGGTTTTGCTTGGCCGAGGCGAGAAGAAACTCGGTGGTGCGATCTAAGCCGTAGCCCGGAATTGCACGAACGTAGAGCTGTGCAGCGGATGGCGCCTACCGCGGCTTAAAATCGCGCGCTCGTTTTTGTCCCTCTGCGATCTGGTCCGCCGTCATCTTACTTTCCAGCATGATCATCGCCTCCTTTGCATCCTCTGCACCTTGCTCCGCCGCCAGTAGCCGCCACTTGTAAGCTTCGGCAAAATCCTTCGCGACGCCTTCGCCATTTTCGTAGCAGGCGCCTAAACTGTCTTGAGCGCGAGGGTCATTCTGCTCGGCGGCCTTGCGCAACCACTTGACTGCCTCCACCGCATCCTTTGCCACCCCTTCGCCATTCAGGTAGCAGGCGCCTAAACCGTATTCCGCCTCGGCGTCATTCTGCTCGGCGGCTTTGCGAAACCACTTCACTCCTTCCACAGAATCCTTCGCGACGAGTTCGCCGCCACAGTAAAGGAAGCCTAAAAGTATTTGAGCCCTAACGTCATTTTGCTCGGCGGCTTTGCGATACCACTTTACTGCCTCCACGGCATCCTTGGCCACGCCGTTACCATTGGCATAGCAGAAGCCCAAGCTGTGTTGAGCCTCGGCGTAATTCTGCTCGGCAGCTTTGCGATACCACTTCACTGCCTCCACAGCATCCTTGGCCACGCCTTCGCCCAGGTGGTAGCGATCGCCGAGTTCAGACTGCGAAGCTGCGTCGCCTGCGTCTGCCTTCGCCTTGACTTCTTCGAACGGTCTTTGATCGGGTTGGTCCGGTTGCGCTGTCAGTTGAAAGAGAGCGCCGCTCGACAGCCACAGAAGCGCATAGACTGATAGGTTCTTTTTCATATCGGGAGATCCGTTAGCGAAGGTGGATGGTCATTTCGGGAGAGAGCGATGCGGAAAGATCCCGAACTTCAAGGTTCTTCATCGGGCCAGAAGAGGGCCCACTGTTTGCCATTCCAATAAAGCAGAATGTCGATCCCGGGCTCGGTGCAGACTTGGATCGCGTCGGCTTTCAAAGCGGGAACTTGCTTCTTCCAATCGCGGTAACGCCGATCTTTCCTCGTGATAATGTCCATGCACTTCTCCGGCTTTTCTTCGAGCCACATTAGCCCGTTGAAAAAGCTGGCGTCATTCACGAGATAAGTCCGCGCTTCGCGGCTGAGCCGAATGATGAATCCCAAACCTTTCGCGGGCTGCCTATCCGGCGACACCTCTTCCCACGGATTCGCGAGCCTGACGCCGGGTGTCTTGGCGGCTTTGGCGGAATCGCGCGTGATCGTGAATTCGTCGGCCACGCCATCGCCGTCGAAATCCGCCGCGCTGCCGCTCGTGCACAGCAGGCACATCAATAAACCGATTGTTAGATTTAGCTTCATAGTGACTTGAACCTGGCTTGGGGGGCGAAACGTTTCACCGAATCAGAATACTTTAGTCCTCGTTGTCGCGGAAGGCGCTTTTGTTGCCGACAGGGTGCAGAACGCATCCGCCTGCTCGAAAGAAACAGCAGCGTCGGCCGCAGCCGTGGCTTGGGCCAACGTTTCGCTCGCGCCGGCCTGATCCCCCGACCTGAGGTGAGCGGCGAAAATCTCGCTTAAAGCCGGAGCTTTAACGTTAGGCACGACGATAGTGCTGGCGGTGGATTTGGCTCCAGCCGCGTCCCCCGCCTTCGTTTCTGCCACGGCAATTTCAAGCAAGCCGAAGGACTTGATAACTTCCTCCCTGACGTCGTTGATCAGAGCTTTCGCGCCGGCAAAGTCGCCCGCTCTGGCTTTCGCACCGGCAACGTCGCACAATAATCCACCTTTTTGCGCGTCCCAGTTCGTGCAACTGACTGAGCGGTTCTCTTTCATTGACGAGCCTGATACGCCGTTAGCTCCGTCTGCGCCGCGCGCGCTTCAGCTGCCAGGCGCTTCATCTCTCGTTGCCAGGAATTAAGCTCAGCCTCCGGAATCACGCTCTGGATCGAGCGCCATTCTTCCCAGTTTTCTTCCACGAGCTTATATGCTGCGTAACTCGACTCATTCAGTCGACGACGCAGGCGCCACGGAGTCTTGTCAATGTCAGGCTGCTTTCTTCCGGCCGTAAGCCCGTGCGATTCGGCATACGTCCAACTCGACCCGAAGTCGTTTACGACTCTTGGTTCAGCCAGAAACGCGAGCATACCGTCGATCGAATCGATCAGGGCTTTCTGTTTTGCCAGATAATCCCGCAAATCGTCACGGGCGAGCGCACGGAGATCGCCTTTCTCCGAAAAGGTTTGAGACCAGCGCGTCGCCGCTATCTCCAGGGTGGCCTTTTGGTAAGCGGCGGTTAACCCATCCATTTGCGAGACCATATCTTTCAGCACGGCCAGCATTCCCTGAGCGAGCGGCGCTTGATATTGCGACTGCCGTTCGGCTCGTTGTGCGGCGTTGATTTGGAGAGCCAGGATGCCAAGCAGTGAAACAAGTCCGACCGCAAAGACGGCGAGCCACGTGCCGCGACCGCGCCTTCCTTTCGGAAGGGCTTTCAACACGCGGCAGCCGAGTCCGATCAGACCAATGGCAAGCGCCAGGTCGATCGCGATCCGCAGCATCGTTTCGGACCGGCTCGACCATTCATCGGTCGCAAAGAGCCGCCGGAGGAAGCTGAAGGCGAGGTAGAGCGCGACCATCACGAAGAGAACGTGATCGCGTTTCACCGCCTTGTCGGGAATGGATGCCGCCTGCGACACTCGCTCTGCTCTTGGAGTTACCCGCTCTTCGAAGCGAGGAAACATGTGGCCGCACTCGCAATGCAGCATTTCCTCCTGCACATCGGCTCCGCAGGTGGGGCATCTTTTCATACATTAGGGCTGATAACAATTCACGCCGCCGGTTCGGTGGATGCGGCGGCTTCACCCAAACATTCCCGAAAACCGATTCGCGATGACAAAGAAAATCTCGACCCGTGAAAATCCTGGCTTCGCCAATACGCGCGCCGTCTGTCAGGCGGCCATTCGCTGGCCGGAAGTTTCGCGCTTTCGCCGCGGCGATGAATTACTTCGTAATCGCGTCCGGCCTTGTTGGAATGGTTGGATATGAACTCGAATGCAATCCGACGTTGGTTCCGCTCCGGGACCTGGATAACGATCCTCGCCTGTGACTTTGTCTTCTGCAGCACGCGGCTTGGGCGGCTACTCTCAAAGTCACCAGCGCGGTCAATAGCGGCCCCGGGACGTTGCGGGAAACGATCACTACCGCCAACGCAGGCGTATCCGCTGACATGATCGTGTTTGAGGCAAAGCGGATAAACCCCGGAGAAGGCAACGCCTAACTAAAGGAAAACCATCGCGCCTTCGCGATGCGACCCACTTGCCGACGTGCCGGTGGGCTGATCCTCGGAGGCTAATTCAACGCGTAGACTTCCACCACCGCGATGCCGGTCGTGTCGTTCACCCCGCGGACGATCGCGGTGTAGGAAGCGCCGTTGCCCTGCAGTGTTTCCACAATCGCCGACTCGGCATCGTTTGTCGGGGGCACCGTCGATTGAATGATCTCCGTTTCCTGGCCACCTGTTCGCCAATTGTCATTCGCTCTGATTACGGCGCCGTTGCCATCCCGAAGTTCCAGCGTGGGGTCTTCCAGTTTGCCAGCCACTGGCAGGGAAGGCCCAATGGCGCGGACGATTATTTTCTGGGCTGTCTGACCCAGGATGATGGTTCCGGCGATCAGCACGTCATCGCCGGTCTGGACAAAGCCGCGCGTCGCAATGTTCGCCAACTTCGAATCGACCGAGCTATCCAGGTCGTAGGCCTCTACCACACCGATGCCAGTGCCATCACTTACCCCGCGCACGATCGCCGTATACCCGGAGCTGTTCGCCGGAAGGGTCGCCACGATCGCGGACTCAAGATCGCTGCTCGGTGGAATGGTGCTGTCCATGATCGCCTGTTTGTTCGGCGAGTCGATCCAGTTGTCGTTCGAATCGATCAGGCCGTTCGGTCCGTGCAGTTCCAGCGTGGGATTCGCCAGGGTATTGAAAAATGGGAGCGACGGCCCGATCGCGCGCACGATGATTTTCTTCGGCTGGGTCCCGGTGATGATGAAACCACCGATCAAGACATTGTCGCCGGTTTCCACGCGCAGGCGCGTGGAGATGTTCGCGAGCCTGGCCGGGACCGGAGTAGCTGTGGGTATTGGCGTGGGAGTCGGCGTTGGCGGCGGCGGCGTTGGGGTTGGTGTTGGTGTTGGTGTCGGTATCTCCCCCAGTTCAAATGCTCCGATGTCGGTGCCATCACCTCCCGCGGTGTTGGCCTTCGCGGCAAAGTCGAACGTCCGGACGAAACCTGCTCCCCGCTGGTCGGTCGGTATGCCCAAGCCACCGCTCGAACCCTGATCCACAGCCGGACTTTCGAAAAGCAGCGCGACGGTCCGGGTGGGTCCGCCATTATCCTGCAGCCCGTTGGGGTCCAGCTTCGGATCGAGCGGCGCGGCGAGCGTTCCTTTCTGATCGGTTGCTCCATTGAAACCACCTCCGGATCCGACCTTGCCGATCAGATTATATCCTCCCGAGCCCAGGCTGCCGCTTACATCAGGCGTTTCCGCGACGCCGACGTTGAGGGCGACGATGCTGCTTTTCATCTGAACGAATCCGGACCCTACGTTGGTGATTCCGGCGCCATCATCAGCGAAAAACTGTCTTGTTACAGCGGAGCTGTTCCCGGTGATGGTGCAGTTGGCCATGAACAAAGTGCCGGTGTTGGAGATTCCAGCGCCACCACCTTTGGTCGTATTAAACGCGAAGGTACTGTTGCTAATGACGCTAGTACCCTCATTACGCAAACCTCCGCCACTGCCCGAGTCCTGGGTTGACGCGTTTTGGCTCACGGTGCTGTTCTTTACAAACAAACTGCCGGCCAGGTTGAAAATTCCTCCTCCGCTTATCGCCTGGTTCCCGTGCACGGTGCTGGCATCGATATTCACCGTGCCGCCACTGTTGTAGATCCCTCCCCCTTTCTCTCCGTCTGAGTTGTTGGTGACCGTGCACCGGGTCAGATTCACTTCGCCGGTCCCGCTGTTGTTGATCCCGCCGCCGCCGCGGAGTCCCGAGAAATTGTTGGTAATCGAGCTGTCGGTAATGTTAACGATGCCGGCGCCGTTGTTCAAAATTCCACCCCCGCCGAACCGGTTCGACGTGTTCGCAACGATCGCGCTATTGACGATGTTGACGGTTCCGCTGCTTTGGTTCAGGAGCCCTCCGACAAAATCGCCGCCATTCGCGACGAGGGTGCTGTTGGTCAGATTGACCGTTCCTGTGCTTTTATTGTGGACTCCCCCGCCACCGCCGCTGCCCCCGAAACTCGCGCTTACCAGACAGTCGATAATGCTTAGCGTGCCGGCATTTGTATTCTGCACTGCCCCGCCGCCGTCAGAAGCAGCGCCATTGGTCATGGTCATGCCGGATAAAGTCACACTTCCACCGGTGGTGACTTGAAAGATCCGAAACGCTACGGCCGCCTCGCGGCGCACGGTGAGTTTGGCCGCTCCCGGCCCGAAGATCTGCACGCCTTCGACCAGCGCGGGCAGGGCGGAGGTTAATCTGATCGTGTGGCGATCGGTTAGGGAATCGTAGTTCGGATCTGAAGTCGGGATACTGAATTCGATCCCATCACTCCCGGCATGCAGATTGGCCGCCTGAATGGCCGCTCGAAGCGTGCATTGGTCGCCCGGAGTCGCCGCGTCCGAGTCGCAAAAATTGCTGGAGCCGACCAGGGGGGCGTCGCCCGTACTGGTGACAATGTAAAGAAGACCCTGGCTCAGCGCGTTCGGCGCGATAAGACAGACAACCAAGGTCGCGGCCAGAGCGCAATAAGCGCGGCCATTCAAACCCTTGCTACCCCTGGGACTCGTGGCGATCTAATTGCCCTACTCCAGCCCGTAGAGTTCCACAACTGCAATCCCGGTGGAGTCGTTCACGCCGCGCAGAATCGCGGTGTAGCTCGCGTTGTTCCCCGGCAGGACCGCAATAATCGCGGATTCGAGATCGTTCGTCGGCGGGATGGTGGTGTCGATGATCGCCTGTTTGTCCGCGCTATCGACCCAGTTGTCGTTCTGCTGCAACAGGGTTCCGTTGGAATCGCGCAACTCCAAAGAAGGGTTCGCCATAGCTCCTCCAATTGGTAACGACGGACCGATCCCCCGGATGATTACTCTTCGGGACCCTGGTCCGACGACAATGGTTCCGGCAATGAGGACGTTGTCGCCACGTCTGAACAAAACCGCGCGTTGAGATGTTGGCCAGCTTCGAATCGACCGAGCTATCCAGGTCGTAGGCCTCGACCACGCCGATGCCAGTGCCATCATCTACTCCGCGCACGATCGCCGTATACCCGGAGCTGTTCGCCGGAAGGGTCGCCACGATCGCGGACTCAAGATCGTTGCTCGGTGGGATGGTGCTGTCCGATGATCGCCTGTTTGTTCGGCGAGTCGATCCAGTTGTCATTCGACTCGATCAAGGCGCCGGAGGAATCGCGTGAAGTTCCAAAGTTGGATCTGCCAGCCGATCCGGCGAAGGGCAACGATGGTCCGATCGCGCGCACGATGACCTTCTTCGGCTGCGTGCCGGTGACGATGAAGCCGCCGATCAAAACATTGTCGCCTGTCTCGACGCGGAGGCGCGTCGAAATATTGGCCAGGCTGGCGGGCACTGGAGTTGGCGTGGCCGTCGGTGTCGGCGTAGGTGTGGGACGTCGGAGGAGGGGAACCGGGAACGACGGCACTGGCCATCGAAAACTCGGAAGTGTTGCCATTCGGGTCGGTCGCCGTGGCGGTGATGAACTGGCCGCTCGCGTTACTATCCGAGCGGGAAGCTGAAGGAGGCGTGGCCCTGCGGGTCCGTTTGCACATACAAAAAGCCGATGGAGTTCTGGCCTTCCCCGAAACCAGAAGGGTCCACCGCATCGTTGCGGTAGAAGTCGATGATTGTATCCGGTGTTGGCGGCGCTATTGAGCACGCCTTGCACGGCCAGCGTGCTTCCGAAGCCGGTGATACCGGTCAGGACGGGATAATTCTGCAGGCGATTGGCGCCGCTATCCGCGTCGAGAGAATCGTTGGCGGTGACACCAAAGCTGTCTTCAGTTCCTGCTCTGTCAGATCGATGCCCAGTCCGTTGTTGCTGAAGATCGAATTACCGGTGATGTCGTTGCCGGTGCTGGTGCCGATGCCTAAGGAACACGCCGCTCATGGAATTGAAGGCGATCGTGTTGCCTGCGCCGGCCGTGCCCCCAACCACTGTGTCCGAGGCAGGGGCGACAATGGCGATGCCAAAAGTGTTTCCGAGCGGGCCGCCCGAGGCATCGGTCCCGATGCGGTTGCCCTCTACGCGATTGTCGGTGGTTCCAGATCCCAGTATATAGACACCGGTATTGTTGCCCGAAAGCAGATTACCCTCGCCGGCAACGGTGCCGCCGACGAAGTTCCCGGAGGCCAGCGAGGATTAGGACTCCAGCCAAATCATTGCCGAGATCGGCTTGCCCGGCGGCGTCGGTGCCGATGAAGTTGCCCAGGACGCTGTTATTCTCTCCGTCGAATGAATGTAGACACCATTGTCGCCATTGCCGGAAATAACATTGCGTTCCGCGGACGTCGGGCCTCCCACGGTGTTATGGGACGCATGATTTATTAGCACGCCGTTGTTCTCATTCCCCAAGGCGGCACTGCCGGTGGCGTTGGTCCCGATCAGATTGCCTCGGACATATTGTTGAAGTCCGCGAAGGTTGCGCCGCTGATCTCGATCCCATTCCCACTATTGCCGGAGATGAGATTCCCCGCGCCCGGCTGCGGTGCCGCCGATCGAGTTGGCCGGCAGACGAGACGAAAATGCCACCGCGCATCGTTAGGCAAAGCCGCCGTGCCATTCTTGTCAGTCCCGATGTAGTTGCCCTGGATCACGTTCTGCCCACCGGTCGAAGTTCACCGAAATACCGAACCCGGTGGTGCTGCCGGAGATTACATTCCGGCTTGCCGGGGAGGTGCCGCCGACGTGGTTGCTGAAGGTGGAAATCGTCACGCCACTGCCGTTGCCGAGAGCAATGGTTCCGCCGGAATCAGTCCCGATAAAATTGCCCACAATAGCGTTGCCAGTCGCTTCCGTTGTCGCCGGGCTGGGCGGGTTCTCAATGATAATGGCTTCGTTAGGACAACGGTTTATGACCAGTCCGACGCACAGTGCAGCGGGAGGCCCGAATAACGAGACCTGCGATGATATTACCGGCGGATTCGCCGTCCAACTGGATCCGCAACACGGCATTGTTTCCGACGGCGAGCGTGTTGGTTGACGCGCCGGGCTGAGTGTAGCCATTGATCGTTACCGGATCGGTCAGAGGCGGCAACAGCGTCGCCGGCAGAATGTCTTCACGCCACCGCCGGGGATGTTAAAGTGGATGACGGTCGAGGCCGGGTTTCGCGTTGGCGGCGTTGATCGCTTCCCGCAAATTGCAGTTCGCGTCGCAGACGCCGTTGCCGGGGTCGGTGGTGTCCGTGACGACGAAGGTTTGCGGCTCCAGAGAGACCGCCATGTCCACCAGAATTGGATTACCATTTCCGATCATCCCGACCAGCGTCGCCGCGCCGGTGGTGAGATTGATGACGTAAAGGCCGGTAATGCTGCTGACTCTGAGCGTCGCATAGGCTGTGTTACCCCCGGATGCTGAGGAAATATCGAACCCAATCACGAAGCTCGTGTTCACTCCGAGGCTTCCTTTTGTCATCAGGGTTCCCGCGCCAGCGGGACTTTGGACGACCAGAATATCCAGGGTGACGTCGATGCCATAAAGGGTGGTGGCCGTCGCGCCGTGGACATTGTTGAAGTAGGCAAGGCCCACGACATTTGGGTTTTCCCCCTCGTTCGGATCCCCGTCAGCGTAAGCGAGCGGGTCATGGTATCGCTGAGCGCGCCGTTGTTTGGATTGATTAGAATGTTTTCGTCGGCATTGCTGACCGCGCGGATAAAACCGCTTGTTGGGTCGAAGTCGAAGCCGAAGTTGCTGCCCGCATTGAGCGAAAAAGCGCCCGGTGAACCCACGGCAGTTGCCGCGCCGGTGGTCGTGTTGACGGTGTAAAGGCGCCAGACTCCGTGCCCGTCTGGCCCACGGCATAGAGCTGGCCGGTGAGAGGGCGGAAGTCGATGCCCTGGATCATTTCCGTTGGTTGCAGACCGGTAATCGGGATGTCGAGGTCTGATCGTGCCTGGGGTGGTGCTGTCAAAGCGCAGGAGGCGGTTCTCGCCGCTCACGAGGCTGACTCCGTAAATGGGCAATGCATCGGCGCGACTGGCGCCGGCAAGGAGGAGGAAACCGACGAGACAAGGCGGCGGAAATTTTCGTGGAAGTATTCATGTCCTTTCCTAAGAATTCCGGAAAAGGGGCGCGCGATTACGCAGAAAACTGAACGCGACGATGGCGGAGCAAGAAAACTGGAGCCGGCACGCCCTCGTGCCGTTGGGCCTCGGCCTGTTTGCGGTCGCGCTTATCGTCTCCGGCACGAGGGCGTGCCGGCTCCATCAATCGAGCGCGTAAACTTCCACGACCGCGATGCCGGTCGTTCCGCCCACGCCGCGCACGATCGCGGTGTAGGCAGCGTTGTTCCCCGGCAACGTCCGCACGATGGCCGATTCCTTGTCGTTCGTCGGCGGAATCGTGCTCGCGATGATGGCGGCCTTGTTGGGCGAATCCACCCAGTTATCATTCTCCTCCAGAAGCGCCGCCGTTCTGGTCGCGTAACTCTAGAGTCGGATCTTCCATTTTGCCCGGCACCGACAGAGAAGGTGCGATCGCGCGCACAATTACGTTTCGCGACACCGGCCCGACCACGATGGTGCCGGCAAAGAGGACGTTGTCCCCTGTCTGGACCAGCCCGCGGGTCGAGATGTTCGCGAGCGTGGAATCGACCGTGAGATCCAGGTCGTACGCTTCGATGACGCCAATGCCGGTCCCATTGTTCACGCCGCGCAGGATCGCGGTGTAACCAGAATTGTTGGCCGGCAGAGTGGCGATAATGGCCGGCTCCAGATCGTTGCTCGGCGCGACGCCGCTATCGATGATGGCCTGCTTGTTCGGCGAATCCACCCAGTTGTCATTCGCCTCGATGAGGCCGGAGGGGCCGTGGAGCTCAAGAGTCGGATTTTGCAGCTTATCGGCGATGGCCAATGAGGTTCCGGTCCCGCGGATGATCACTCTCTTATTCTGGGTGCCACTAATGATCATGCCGGCAAACAAAACGTCATCGCCGATCTCGACCCGAAGCCGCGTGGAAATATTGCCCAGCACGGTCTGCGGAGTTGGTGAAGGCGTCGGAGTCGGTGTCGGTGTTGGTGTCGGAGCAGGACCAGGCACGATGGCAGCTCGCCATCGAAAACTCGGAAGTGTTGCCGTTCGAGATCAGTCGCCGTGGCGGTAATGAACTGGCCGTTCGCGTTGTCTCCGAGAGGGAAGCTGAACGTTGCGGTGCCCTGCGCGTTCGTTTGCACGTTCACAAACCCCATGAAGTTTTGGCCTTCGCCGAAACCAGATGGGTCCACTGCGTCGTTGCGGTAGAAGTCGATGACGTAAGCGGTGTTGGCGGCGCTGTTGGAGCTGACCTTCCACGGCCCTGGTGCTTCCGGATCCGGTGATTCCGGTCAGAACAGGATAATTCTGCAAGCGATTGGGGCCCGTGTCCCCGTCGAGAGGATCGTTCGCCGTCACGAAGCTGGCGTTTTGGGTTCCGCCTTTCAGATCTATCCCGAGCTGGCCGTTGCTGAAGATCGAGTTACCGGTGATGTCGTTGCCTTCGCTGGTCTCGACAGCTACACCGCTTCCCGAAATTGAAAGCGATCGTGTTAGCCGCGCTGCCGGGACCCCCGACGGTTGTGTCTGTGGAGGCGTTGGTGAGATGGACGCCGATATTGTTCCCGAGCGGACCGCCGGCGGCGTCGGTGCCGATGCGATTGCCCTCTATCCGATTGCTCGAGGTACCAACCAGGCTTACTTCGACGCCAATCTCGTTGCCGGAAATAAGGTTACCCTCGCCGGGATCGGTTCCGCCCACGAAGTTCGCGTCACCTGATGTGCGGACTCCCGCTCAAGCCGTTGCCGAGATCGGCTTGCCCGGCAGCGTCAGTGCCGATGTAGTTTCCCAGGATGCGATTGTTCTGTCCCAGGACGATCTCCACGCCGTGTTCGCTGTTGGCGGAGATGACGTTGCGGGCCCCTGGGGTCGTGCCGCCAATCGTGTTAGAGGACGCATTGTTGAGTGTGAGGCCATCCCCACCGTTTCCGAGCGCCGCGCTGCCGGTCGCATCGGTCCCGATCAAGTTACCCTGAATGATGTTATTCTCAGCGCCGCCGGGCATGAGGATACCGTCTGAGCTGTTGCCGGAGATAACGTTACCCGCGCCCGGTTCGCTGCCGCCGATCTGATTGCCGTCCGTGCGGAGCACAATGCCTCTCGAGTTACCCAAAGCGCTCGTGCCGAATTTGTCGGTGCCGATGTAGTTGCCTTGGATCAGGTTGTTCACATTCGCATCGTCGAACTCCAGCGAAATACCCTCCCCGGTATTGCCGGAGATCAGATTGCGCGCTGCCGGGGTTGTGCCGCCGACGATATTGCCTGGCGCGGAAATAACCACACCGTGGCCGTTGGCCAGCCCGACCGAGCCGGCTGAATTCGTGCCGATGAAGTTACCGGCGATCAGGTTGTTGGTGACGCCGTTGGCAGTCACGCCGTCAATCAAGATGCCCGCGTTCATCCAACGATTGACGATCAATCCGCGGACGGTGCAGTTGGAACCTTTAATGACGAGACCTCCGGGCACATCGCCTGCATTTGTGCCGGCCAATTGAATCCGCAAGACAGCGTTATTTCCGACGCGCGAGCGTGTTGGCTGACGCGCCAGGCTGAGTGTAGCCATCAATCGTCACCGGATCAGTGATAGAAGGCAAGGCGCTGGTCGGCGCCACCGTGAGCGTTCCTCCGATGCCGGGGATATTGAAATTGATGACGTCAGCCCCGGGTTTGGCGTTGGCCGCGGAAATCGCTTCCCGCAAAGTGCAGGTCGTATTGCAGACGCCATCGCCGGGATCGGCCGGGCTAGTGACGACGAAGGTTTGTGGCTCCAGGGAGACCGTCATGTCCACCAGATTTGGATTCCCATTTCCGATGACGCCAACCAGGGTCGCTTCGCCGAGCCCGAGATGGATGGTGTAGAGGCCGGTAACGCTGGCGACCCGGAGCGACGCGTAAGCCATGTTACTTCCGGACGTTGTCCCGGCGATATCAAAACCAATCACGAAGCTCGTGTTCACACCCAGGCTGTCCACCGTCAATAGCCTTCCGGTCTCGGGCGGCGTTTGGACCGTTAAAATATCGAGGCTTACATCGATACCATAAAGGCTCGTGAAGTTGGCTCCCGGGGCGCCTTTTGCAATCCCCACCACATTTGGGTTCTCCCCGACATTTTGATCGCCCAGTCCATAGGCGAGCGCGCCCTCGGCTGAGCCGGTGCCGTCGTTTGGATTGATTAGAATGTTTTCGTCGGCGTTACTGACCACACGGATACGATCCGCCACCGGGTCGAAATCGAATCCGAAGTTGCTGCCAGCAAGCGTAAGGGTGCCGGGCGAACCAACAAGGGTCGCCGCCCCAGTGGTGGTGTTGATGATGTAAAGACGGTAGATCCTTTCCCCCTCCGGACCGATTGTGCCCAGAGCATAGAGCTGTGCGGTAGCCGGGCGGAAATCGATGCCTTGGATCAATTCCGCTGGTTGCAGGCCGGTAATCGGGATGTCGATGTCGATCGTGCCTGGGGTGGTGCTGTCAAAGCGCACGAGGCGGTTCGCGCCGCTTACGAGGCTGACTCCGTAAATCGGAAATGCATCAGCGCGGCTCGCGCCGGCCAAGACGAAGGAGAGCGACGAAAAAGGCGCGGAAGATTTTTGTCGGGGTATTCATGTCCTTTCCTATGAGTTCCGAAAAACCGGCGCTCGATTACGAAGAAAGATGAACCCGGGAGAAAATCGGCGAGTCCACTCTGATCCGCCCCGACTCAGTTGACGAGCTAAATCCGCCATGCGGAGATGCGAAGGAATTCCGACCCGCGCAAGTTGCAGGAGAACATCGCGAAGCGGCCGGACCATGGCCGCCTCATGGTGCACGCTCAAGAAAAATGAACAGAGGGCGCGGGCTGCGGCCCGTCAGCCAGGCCGCAGCCACGCTCCGAACGCGGAATTTATTTCGCGGGGACAGGCACCGGGATGACAAACTTCCCGTCCTTCTCCGCCACCAGGCAGGAGCTCGAGCTGGAGGAGTTGCTGGACGCATTCTTGGTCTCGATCGAGATCTTGAGTTTCTTGGTCGGCTTCAGCGGCATCTTGGTCTTTGAACCGTCCGGCATTTCTTCGGCTGCCTCAGCCTCTTTGGCTTCTTCCGGCGAGAGATCGATCAACTCGATCTTCGCGATCTTCGAGCCCGAGCCCTCCGTCTGCATCATTTTGAAGAACTCGAGAGCCTTCGGATGCGCCCCTTTGGTGTAGAGGAAGGATTCGAGCGTTGCCTTATCTCCCGCTTCGAAAGCGGCTTTGTATTTATCAACGAAAGCCTTCTCCTGCTCGGGCGGTGGCCGGCGTGGAGCGAGGCGGCGAAGGCGCACGTTAGAGCGAGAAGGGCGACGGATAGCGATTTTTTGTTCATAGAGAAGAGTTCCGAAAAACCCGCGCCCGATTACGAACAAAATGATGGTCCCGCTAAAAATTAAGAATTGCACCGCGGATGACGCGGATTTCGCGGATGAAGAGAAACAAGGGTCGCTCGCTTCGACTATCCGTGTCATCCGCGTAATCCGCGGTTAAAATCTAAAATCCGATCCCCAGCGCGGAAAGCTGTTCGCGCAACGCGACGAGATCCCAGAGATCGAAGCTGGCGTCATCCCACATGACGGCAAGACGGCGGCCATCCGCGCTCAAACGGGCTCGCGCGGTCGAGGTATTTCCGGAGGGCGAAGCGATGATTCCGCGCTCGGCCCCAGTCGCGGGATGCACGAGATAGACTTTGTCGACTACGGTGGCCGCGACCAGTTCGCCATCGCCGGCAAAACTCACGACCGCCCCGTCAGAGTTGGCCAGCTTCGCAGGCAAACCGCCCGGCGCCGTCCAATCCCCCACCCGCACGAGCTGAAATCCCTTGAGGCCGGCGGCGGCAAACCATCGCCCGTCCGCGCTGAAGGTCACGAAGCCGAGCGCGCCGGTGGTGAACTCCCTGACCAATGTTTCATCGGCAAGCGACCAGACCCGCGCGCCGATTTTCGCGGCCTCACCACGGCCCATGCTTTGGGTGGCGATCCACTTCCGATCCGGGCTCAGCGCCGTGAACATCACATTTGGATGTTTATTGAAAGGCTTGATCAGCGCGCCGTTCGAGTCGGTAATCTTCACCTTGTGGTTTTCCCGGTCCACGAGAACGAGCTGAGTTCCATCGACCGCGATATCAGCCAGCAGCCAGGATTTCTCCGGGTCCATCAGTTCGCCTTCATCAAAACCGCCGCTGGTCGTGGCTCGATGCCGGCGGATTCCGCGCTCGATGCTGCCCGTATAAAGCGCGGACGCATCGGGCGCAAAAATAGCCGAGCACTCCTCCTGCTTCCCTTCCGGTGTCGGGAACGAAGCCAGCACACGACCTGAAGCGACGTCGAAGACTTCCACGCCGCCAAATGTGCCTACCGCCAGGCGCGACCCATCGCGCGTGAAATCGAGCCCGCCAATCAGGCTCCCACTGTCACGCGGGCGCACGGGGGCGCATTCGCGCACCACCGTGGGGCGGATCACTTCGACGATCAGTCCGCAGGTATCGAAATGCGGCAGGCCGGCGCGAGTGCCATCGCGCGAGAATCGAACATCACCCCTTCCGCCGAGCGAGGGCAGAATGAGGAGCGTATCACCTGTCCGCGTGTCCCACAGGCGTGTCGCGGCGTCCTTCCCGTAGCTGAGGGCGAGGGTGCCATCCGGAAAATAGGCGATCGATTGGATAGCATTGCGGTGACCGACGAACTCCTGAATGACTGTTCCGCTCGATGCGTCGAGCACCCGGATGCGCCCATCAAAACCACCGATCGCGAGACTCTTGCCGTTTGGGTGCCAGGTGAAGAAACGCGAAGCCGAGTCGAGCTCAACCAGAGGCGCGCTCCTCGAGCGTCGCGGCATCCAGCACCACCACGTTTTTGTTCAGGACGGCCGCGAGCAGGGCGCCATCTGGCGAAAACCGCACCAGGTCCGGCGCGAGCACGTTTTTCCATTGCCGCGTTTCGCTTCCATCGACCGAAGAATGAAAGGTTAATCCGCCGCCGGGGCGCGGCAGGGCGAACTCGGCCGAGTCGGGGCGCCAGGCGAGGTCGAAGGCCGTTTCCGGCTCGGTCGGAGGGTTAGAGGAAAGCGTAGCGATGGTCCGGCCTTCGGCTAACGACCAAAGACGAATCGCCTTGTCCTTGTGGCGGGTAAGGAGGAAGCGTCCATCCGGACTAAAGGACGCCTGCGAAGTCACGCGGCCCGCGGCGCGAGCGTCGAGGCGCGTTTTGATTGCACCTTGCTGGCCGACGCGCCATTCGAGCAGTCCGGGCTCTTGTTCGGTGACACTGGTCTCCAGATCATGCGCGAAAGCGAAGGCGAAATTGCCGCCCGGCCGGGCGGGGCCGCGTTCTCCCAGGCGAAGGTCGGTCTGGGCCAGGGCCGCGATGGCGGCGGCGCGCAGCTCCGGCGTCACCTTTACCTTGGCCGCCGCGCTCAAGGCGGCGAGCGCGTCAGTCCGTTGTCCGAGACGCTTGGAGCCGCGCAAACTTTCGGCGCGCGCGAGCTGCGCTTCGAACAATTGCTCGCGCGCCTGCGTTTCCGCGCGCACGGCCCGTTCGCGCGATCGCTCGAAAGCGATCGCGGCAAAAGTGGCGGCCAGCGCACCGAGAATGAGCAAGGCCAGGAGCGCCGCGGGCGCGGGACGCCGCCGCGCCCACCGCGCGAGACGGACCGGCGCCAGGATCGGCCGGGCCAGAATATTCTCGCCGGCGAGAAAACGCCGCAAATCGTCCGCCAGTGCGCCCGCACTCGCGTAACGCGATTCAGGGGATTTTTCGAGACACTTGAGGCAGATCGTTTCGAGGTCGCGCGGGATCGCCGGGTTGAGGAGTCGCGGAGAGGGCGGGGCGGCCGTGAGCGCGAGATGCAAAATCTCGGAAGCCGAAGTGCCGGTGAAAGGCGTGCGTCCCGTGAGAAGATGAAACAGAATGGCGCCCAGCGCGTAAACTTCGGAGGCCGCACCGCTCTTTCCATGGTCCACCCGCCAGCGCTTCCGGCGCCATGTAAGGCGGAGTGCCCAGCACATCGCCGGTGAGCGTGAGACCCGCCGCGGCTTCTGTTTCCAGGGCAATTCCGAAATCGGTGACGTGCGGCTCGTTCGCTTCATCGAGCAAAATATTTCCCGGCTTGAGATCGCGATGGAGCACGCCGCGCTGATGAGCGTGTTCGATCGCTTCGGCGACTTTCTGCACGATCGAAGCCGCTTCGCGGAACGGAATCGAACGTTCGCGCATCGCCCGGCCGAGGTCGGCGCCGGCGATGTAATCCATGGTGTAATACATCGAGCCCGCGCTCGTCCCGATATCGTGAATCGAAACGATCCGCGGATGTTCCAGTTGCGCGACGGCACGCGCCTCTCGCCGGAAACGTTCGCGGCCATGCGAGTCGGCGGCGAGCAGCGCGGAGACCGTCTTGAGGGCAACGAGCCGATCGAGGCTGACCTGCCGCGCCAGATAAACGACCGCCATCCCGCCTCGGCCGAGGACGTCGATCAGTTCGTAATCACCAACTCGCGTCCCCGTCTTCCACCCTTCAAATGCCGGAGCGCTCTCGCCCATCGGGGATGCCTCGGGATCTTCCCACGAGCCCGCCCCTTCGAGCGCGCATTTCGGGCATATTTTTCCGACGAATGCACCATGTAGACGTGTCCCGCAGCGCGGGCAGATCTTCGAAGTTTCCAGAGTCATTTAGAAAAGCGTCGGACCATCAGGATGCCTGTTTTTGCTTCGCCGAGGCGAGAATAAAGAAATAGACCGACCTGAAGCCGCGCCACAATTTGCAGTCATCGCTCGGAGTTTTTTCGGAAGAGTGTCCGTTTCAGTTCCAAGGTGTGATAAAAGACGGAATGGACTTATTCCGCAGCTTTCGCCGTTCGGTCGCCGGAGTCTCCGGCGCACTTCTTTTACTCTCCGTGATCGATTTGCAGGCATGCGCTTGCTGCAGCGACCCCGGCGAATACCGCCTGGCGACGAACCAGCCCGTCGGGGAATATGAGCGCACCCAGCTGGGTGGGATGAAATTCGCGTCCGCAGCGCAGTTGTATCTCACGGATGCGGGTGAGGACGAGGTTAAAGGCCTCAGCAGCATCTTCCAGCAGAATGCGGTAACTGGGGTGGTGGAGGCGAAGCAGTGGCGCCTGACTTTCAAGACCGAAGAAGGCAAGACCGGAGTCCTGACGCTCCCTCGGCCGCGCACGATGACGGCATTCGCTGTCGATATTCACGATGAGGAAGAAGGGGAAGCACCACGCCTTTACAAGGAATGGCGGTTCGAAGGCAGCGCCAGGGGAGACGGGATCTTCCAGGCGGGGTTCGCGGCGCCGGCCCGGTACATCCTTGTCTTTCAAGGGCGCGGGAACAGGTGCGATAACGGCGAGGACTTCACCCATTGGCGCCTCGAAGTTTCGGGAAAGAAAGCCAGCTACGCCTTCTTCGGCGATCTGGTGGCTGAGGGCGAGACTCCGTGAGTGGTCGAACTGATAAACCCGGGACATAGTTGCGGGTCCCTCCCGATGACGCCTACCGCGGCTTGAAATCGCGCGCCCGTTTTTGTCCCTCCGCGATCTGGTCCGCCGTCATCTTGCTTTCCAGCATGATCAGCGCTTTCTGGGCATGCTGTTGGCCTTCCCCCACCGCCAGCAGCTTCCACTTGTAAGCCTCGACATAATCTTTCGTTACGCCTTCGCCATTGTCGTAGCAGGTGCCTAATGTGGATTGAGCCGGGCCGTAATTTTGCTCGGCGGCTTTGCGATACCACTTCACCGCCTCCACGGGATCCCTGGCCACGCCTTCACCCTTGGCGTAGTAATCGCCGAGTTCGTTTTGAGCCGGAGAGTAATTTTGCTCGGCAGCTTTGCGATACCACTTCACTGCCTCCACGGCATCCTTGGCCACGCCTTTACCCTCGGCGTAGTAATCGCCTAGTTTGTATTGAGCCGGGGAGTAATCTTGTTCGGCGGCTTTGCGAATCCACTTCACGGCCTCCACGGCATCCTTCGCTACGCCTGCGCCGCTGGCGTAACAAAGGCCGAGTTCGTATTGAGCCAGATACTCATTCTGCTCGGCGGCTTTGCGATACCACTTCACGGCCTCCTCCTTGGCCACGTCTCCGCCCCCGGCGTAGGCGGCGTAGTGATCGCCAAGCCGGCGTTGAGCGTCGGCGTGATTTTGCTCGGCGGCTTTGCGAAACCACTTCAAACCCTCCACGGCATCCTTGGCCACGCCGTCACCATCGACATAGGAAAGCCCTAAATAATACTGAGCGTCGGCGTCATTCTGCTCGGCGGCTTTTCGAAACCACTTCACTGCCTCTACGTCATCCTTGGCCACGCCTCGCCCGATACTGAAGCCGAGTCCCAATTTGAATTGAGCGGGGGCGTAATTTTGCTCGGCGGCTTTGCGATACCACTTCATTGCCTCCACGTAATCCTTGGTCACGCCTTCGCCGATGGCGTAGCAGATGCCCAGACCGTATTGAGCGTCGGCATCATTCTGCTCCGCGGCTTTGCGAAACCATTTCACTGCCTCCACGTAATCCTTGGCCACGCCTTCGCCTTCGAAGTAGCAGCGGCCCAAATTGTATTGAGCCTTGGCCAGATTCTGCTCGGCAGCTTTGCGAAACCATTTCATTCCCTCCACTGGATCCTTGGCCACGCCTTCACCCTCCTCGTAGCAGACACCCAAGGCATTTTGGGCCCGGGCGTGATTTTGCTCCGCGGCTTTGCGCCACCATTTCACCGCTTCCACCTGGTCCTTTGCGACCCCCTGGCCCTGGTCATACCGAAAACCGAGTTCATTCTGAGAATTTGCGTCGCCCGCTTCTGCCCTGGCCCTGACTTCCTCGAGCGGTCTTGGATCGGGTGTCCGTTCTTGTGCGGCCAGTTGAAAAAGAGCAGCAACCGACAGCAACAGAATCAGGAACACCAATCGATTCGCTTTCATAACCCGAGATTAGTTAGTTCCCGCTCGAAGGAAAGAGGCGAGTCAATTAGGAACGACCGAGGGCGCACCGAGCCGGGATTGACATCCTGCTTTTTGCAACAAACGAGGCGCGGTCACAGACTCGAGAAACGAGCGCGGCGGTCGGCCGAATTGTCTCGGCACGCCAATGAGCGATCGTCTAACGTTGGCGCCTCAAACACGAAAGTGTCTCACATGCTTCCAAAGGTGTCCGCTTCCGTTTTCCTCGCGCTCACCCTGAGTGCCTCTGCGGCGGAGCCATCCGACGAATACGAGGAGGAATGGCTCCGGCCGCGATTCCTTTCGCCCGACCATCGCTATGCCTTGCTCGTGACGGAAGACCCCGGCGGCGACTCGGAAAAGGACCGGGTGGAACTGATCGAGCTGGCGACGAAGCGGGTCCTGGTGCCGTTAAGAGATGCCGGCGACGAGTGACAATATTCCGATGAGCGCGAAACTGGCCTGGTCCGCGGATTCGCAACGCGTCGCCGCCTACGCTGGTTGGAAGCGAGGCGGCACGACCAGACTTTTCGTGCGCGACGGCGACGGTTTCTCGGAAGTAAAGCTGCCTGAATTACCCGACTTGTCCGACGAAGCGAGCCCGGCCTTCGCGAAGAAGCACAAAGAAGGGTTTCCGAGGGCGATTACGATCGGTGACCTCTCGTTTGTCCGGTGGCTGAAATCAGGTGTAGTTCTGCTACTACACAATTGCTGGGGCGGAAACAGCGGTAGCTGGGGTTGGCACATCACAATCACAATCGATATCGATTCGCAGCGGCGGGCGACGATTAAGAAAGTGGTCAAGAAAGAGACATTCGATAAGTCCTGATGGAGAACAGACTCCGAGGTTGAACTCGGTCTTCGCTACGAGCGTGGCGAAGCCGTGCTGCGGAACCTGGAGGAAGCGTTGAAATGGTGTCGTAGACCGCGGAACAAAGCCTCGGCGAACCGCAAAACAATATGGGCGCTTTAGAACCCCTGCAATTCACGGATCTTCATCCGGCCAAAAGAGGCTCCACTTTTTGCCATTCCAATAAAGCAGGATGTCGATCCCGGGCTCAGTGCAGAGTTGGATCGCGTCGGCTTTCAAGGCGGGAACTTGCTTCTTCCAATCGCGATAACGCCGATCTTTCTTCGTAATGATTTTCATACACGCTTCCGGCTTGTCTTCGAGCCACATCAGGCCGTTGAAGAAGTCGGCGTCATTCACGAGATAAGTCCGCGCTTCGCGGCTAAGCCGAATGATGAACCCCAGACCTTTCGGTGGCTCTTTATAACGCGACACTTCTTCCCACGGATTTGCGAGCGTGACGCCGGGCGCCTTGGCGGCTTTGGCGGAATCGCGGGTGATCGTGAATTGATCGGCCGCGCCATCGCCGTCGAAATCCGCCGCAACCGCGCTCGTGCACAGAAGGCACATCAATAATCCGATTCTTAGATTTAGCTTCATAGAGACTTGAACTTGGCTCGGGTGAAACTTTCCACAAATCAGAGCGCCTTTTCAGCGCTTCCTCCCGCGAAGAGGATCGTTCGCTCAAGGTTGATCCTTCTCCCCAATCTATTCCGAAAAACTAGCGCGCGATGACAAAGAAAGTGAGCGGCCGGCGAGGACGACCTGAATTCGAGCCTCGGCTCAGAATTTTGTCATCGCCTGGACATTTTCCAAAATGGTTTCATAAGCACATGAACATCCTTCCTCACCCCATTGGTCTCGCGGTCGCCTGGTCGCTTTCAATCGCCCTGACTACGCACCGTGCCGGGGCGGCGGAAGCGAAGAGTCTTTTCGAAGACAAGGGTGTCGCGACCGCAATCGGAAAGCTGACCGAGAAAATGAAAGCGCCGGTGCGCGTCTTGGTGATCGAGATCAAGCCGACCATTCTAACCTTGCAAGTACAGGACCCCGCCGCGCCCACCCACATCAATGAATATAAGTATGCGCGGCGGCCGGGCACGCTCGCCTTGCTCGGCGAGGCGGCGGTGTCCGGGCCTGAGCCGGTCAAACTCAGTCTCATCAATCCGCGGCTGGAGGAGAATCTCTTCACCATTACCGAGGTGGATTTCGCCGCGGTCCCCGAGACGATTCGCGAAGCGTTGAAGCGGGTGAAGGTTGAGGGCGGCGCGGTGGAAGGAATCACCATCCGAAAACAACTTTTGCTCAACCAAAGCGGGCCGATCGAATGGTCGATCTACGTGCGCAGCCCGCGTGAATCCGCGACTGCTTATGCCGACGCCGCGGGAAAAATTAACCGGCTCGATCTCAGCGGCACGACGCGTGCCGAGATGCTGGACCTCACGCAAGGCGGCGAGATGCTCACCGACGCCATCGCGCAAATCCGAGAAAAATTTGGGGCGACCCCGGTGTTCACGAAGTTCAGCATCTCGACCAAGTCGGTTTCTTTCAGAATGCGCGACCCGAAAAACCCGGCCGACTCTGTGGGGTACTACTGGGACATCAACGACATTCGAAAATCCAACGATCTCACGTCACCCGAGATCCGGCGAAGGATGGGTGAAGGCGTGCGCGACGAGCTGCTCTTCAGCATCAATGACGTCGATTGGTCGCGCCTGCCTGCGCTACGCAAGAGTGCGCTCGAAAAGGCGGCTGTTCCCGGCGGCCATATCAGCAGCATCGACGTCGATCGACCAAGCACCGAGGGGGACGCGAAGCCGGTGCGTTGGAAGTTCGATGTTCGCGCCGGCCTGATGGGAGAGAGCACTTTAGTTGAGTTCGACGCGAAGAGCGGCGCCTTCACGCGAATCAACTTGCCAAAAAGCCGGCAAGCGGCGGTCAACTATGTCGAGCCTGAGACGGCGCGCCGCGCGATTGCCGCGATCGCTCGGGAGCTGAGCCGGGCGGTCGGTTTCGTCGAGATTATGCTCTCGAAGGAGAAGGCTTCCGCGACAGGGCCGTTATCCGAGAAGCCGGAGGTGATCCGGCAGTTTTTCTACACGGAAAATGACGGACTGACGCCGTTCGGCCTGGGCGACCCGAGAAATCCTTTTCATCAAGGATTCAACAAGACCTGGCTATTCAGGGTCGCCGAGCTCGAACCAGTCCTGCCGAACCTGGCGGAGTTGCAGCGGAAGACGCTCGAACGTTTGCAAGTGAAGGACGGGGCGGTGCAACGGCTCACTTTTTTTCGCCACAGCGTCTTCTATCCGCAGAATCGCAAGGTGCTCCTCGAAATCCGCGTCGAGAACTCCAAAGGGGAGGACGGCCGCGTGGTTTATGATCTGCAAGGCGCGGTGATCGACACCGTGGGCGGCGCACCAGAAAAAGCGGAGGCGGCGAGCGACGACGAGTCTCCCACCCAGCTCAGGACGCTCGACATGACGGACGCAACCCCCGCGCGGGTGAAGAAATTCAACTCTCACTTCGACGCGCTTCAGGCGCTCATAGACAAATATGGCGAGACGCGCTGGTATAAGATGAAAGTGTCCGCGCCCGGCGATCTCTCCACGTTGCCTCGCGAGGAATTCCTTAAATACAAAAAAATGCAGAGTGAGATTCTCGAACGCGTGGATCAGATCCTCAAAGTTTATGCTGAACGCAACCCGCCCTCCGACGCAATCGCGACTTCCAAGGCCAAGCCTCCCGCGCGGAGACGGGAATTCTGGGAAGCCCATCGCGCGGCTTGGGAAGCCAGCTGTCAGCAGGCAAAGGTGCAGGATGAGAACTGGGCGGAATGGATCGCCGACGGAATTCCGGAAGACGAATCGCAGCACAAGCCGTGGCAAAACAGGTACACCCGCCTGGAGGGAGTGATGGACGCGGCCGGAAAGCGCATCCAAGAGCTCTCACCGTCGAAGGAATAATTTCGCTCGTCAAAAACGCCGACGCGATTCGTTACGCGCCGGAAATCGACACCCCGAATTGAAATGAAACGCGAACAGCTCCTGCTGGTCATCACCTCGCTGATCCTGGTTTTCCAGTTCTTCTCGCGTCTTCTTTCGCCAGCGCAAGAGCCTGCCAGCGGTGGGGTCAGCATGATGGGGCTCGTGTTCGACTGCGTAATGCTTTTCAGCCTCGTCGGGATCAGCTTTAAAATCCTAAAATCAACGGCGCGGCCGAACGGCGCAGTCGGGCCCTGGATGGTGCTGCCGGTCATCGGCCTGCTCGCCGGCCTGGGCCTTTTCGTCCTTCGTTTAAGCGGCGGCGCGGAGGAAGAGTTGCCGTCTCGCACCAGACAATCCGACAGTAAGGCTTCGGTGATGCCGCCTGACCTCGAAAGGTTGGGGACACGCGCGGGTGAGGTGATCGGGTCCTACCAGGCAGCGGAAGCAGAAGTGGCCAAATCGCGCTGGGAGACGACCCCCGCGGCCGAGCGCCGTAAGCTCCCGCGCGAGGCGCTCCAGGAGCATATCGCGCGGCATCGCACATGGCTCGAAGCGACCGATCGACTCGTGGATCTGCTCTCCGAACCGGGATTCGAAGCGAATGCCGAGCGGCTTTTGAAGATCTATGAAGCGCGCGGCATTGATGTCGGAATGCGGCCGGGGCAGCGGCTTGATCTCAATCCAGACGAGTGGCGCCTGGTCCGACGCAACGTCGCGGCGGCCTACAAAATCAACGTGCTCATCGAGGCAAACTGGGAAGAATGGCTCACGACCACCCTCCCTTCGACGGGCGAGCAAAAGCCGTGGCTGAAGGAAGTGTCCGCTTTGGAAAGCGAGATAAAGACCGCGACGAGGGATATGGACGCGCTCGTCGCCAAGCGCACAGCGAGCACTAATGCGCCACCGGTAAGTCCGACCCCCGACCAGGAAGGGGCGAAGTTCGCGGCGCGCCTGAAAATCCTGCACGCCACCTGCCAGAACCTTGAGGATAAACTGAGGGCGACTCGATGGGCCCACACCGTGAGGGAGGATCCTGAAGAGGGTTACCGCTTTTATCCGTACGCGACTGTTCCTCTCAGCGCGATTCCGAAACTGCGAAAGCTGGAGCGGGAAGATTTAAGCGCGTTCCGGAAGGCACAGCGCGAATTGCTGGGCTCCATCGATCAAGCGCTTGGCCTCTTTCAAGAAGCAGAAGCGAAGGGGATCGATCTTTTCGCCACCGGCGGCACACCCAAACCGGCGTGGTCCGCCGTCGAGGGCCGGGGCCCGGAGCAGGAAAGGTGGCGGGCCGCCCAGCGGGTGTATGCCCTGGCTGCCGAGCAAAGCGCGCTGATCGAGCAGAATTGGGAAGATTGGCGCCGACGCGGTCCGGAGCCGAAAGGGAATCCACAACCGTGGCAAAACAAAGCCGTGCGACTCCGCCGGGATTTCGTAGTTGCTTTCAACGCGATGCAGGATCTCTGACAAGGGGGGCGCCCCTGAGGCTCGCGCCGTTTTCCTTTGTCCCTAACGAAACAGCCGGCCGCGGCGGATTCCAGTCCTGATCAAGCGCTCAGGACTTTCAGCAGATGATTCAGCTCGTCGCCAATTTCAGCGGAATCTTCCACCGTGTCGGCGATCTCAGCGCGGACCAGATTGCGATACGATTTGCCCAGACGATGCACCGCCACGGCCACGTGATTTCTCGCCATCTTCAGATTCATGGCCAGGGCCGCATACTCTCCCTCGCCCGGCGGCGCACTGAGAAAAGGCTCGAGGAGTTCGAACTCGTGCAGCCGGCCCAGCGCCGCCTGTTCGGCGCGGAGCCGGTGTCGCGCCCGCTGCAACACAGTCAACGCCCAGCTTCGTTCATACGTCTCGCTCGGATCGAGGCCGGGATCATCGATCTCGAGGAATTGCTTCTCCGCCAGGGGCTCGTCGATGGAGACAAAGCGCACGCCTCCGCCGCGCTTCTGCGCGTTGGCCCGATCATGGGCGTTGACGATGCGGCGTTTTACCGCCGTGAGCAGGTAACTGCGGAAACGGCCCCGTTCCGGATCGGCGCGTTGCAGGAATTCCGATTGCGCAATCTCCGCAAAGAAATCCTGGGTGACATCTTCCGCGTCGCTCGCCCCACAGCCCTGCTTGCGGGCGAAAGCATAAACTGGGAACCAATAGGCTCGGCAAAGCGCTTCGAGCGCCGCGCGACCTTCGGCCGAAGGCGTCGCCGCCCGGGTGATCAAACTCCAGTGAGTCGTGGAGAAACCGCCGGGGACCGGCATTCGGCCGCCAGTGTCTGTCGGCTCCATGACTTAATATGAAGCGACCAAAAGTCTCTCGAAGGCAACGCGTATCTCTAAGAAAAGAGCTCCCAGTTTAGCAGCTCCGCTCTGGAGACGGCACGCCCTCGTGCCGTGGGTCACACTCCTGCTCTTAATCCTGATCGTGCTCATGATCCTTCCAGAGCGCGTGGGCGCTCAAGCAAAGATCAAGATCAAGAGCATGAGCATGAGCAAGAGAGCTTGCCGGCACGGGGGCGTGCCGGCTCCATTACTGAAGGAAGTAGATCTCGACCACGCCAATGCCGGTGGTCTCCGGCTTGCCGCGCACCTGCACCGTGTATTGCCCCGGCGCGATCGTGTCCACGATGGCTGCTTCTAAGGCATTGCTGGGTTGCAGGCCGGTGCTTTCCAGCTCCGCCTTCTGGTCGCTTTCCCAGTCGTCATTCTCCCGCACGAGCACTCCGTTCACGTCTCGCAACTGCAGCGTCGTGTCGGGCAGCGCATTAGTAATTCCAAACCCACTCAGCGATGGTCCAATCGCGCGGATCACCGCTCTCACGTCTCCACTCTGAATGATAAAGCCGGCGATCATCAGTTGATCGCCTGGTTGGATCAATCCTCGCGTCGCGATATTGGCCAGCCGCGCCGGTGAGGCAGGGCTCAGGTCATAGGCATCCACAATCCCGGTGCCGACGGTGTTCTTTACGCCGCGCACCACCGCGGTGTAATTGCCCGGAGCCAGCTCCGCGATGATCGCTGACTCAAGATCGTTCGTCGGTGCCAGGCCGCTCCCTTCGATCTCGGCCGCTTGATCGCCGGTGATGATCCCTCCCACCTGCGTGTTCCGCCAGTCGTTGTTCGACGCGATCAACGCGTTGCTGCCATCCCGAATCTCCAGCGTCGGATTCGCCAATGCATCCGTTACCCCAAACTGGGTCAGGAACGGGCCGAGCGCGCGCACCATGATTTTCTTGGTCGAGCCACTCGGGCCCAGCACGATGAATCCCTCGATCAGCACGTTGTCGTCGGTCCCGACCGGGAGTCGCGTCGCGACGTTCGCGACCACGCCGGGCGTGGGACGTTGGAGTGGGGGTGGGCGTCGGTGAGGCGCGACGAGCCAATATGGTTGTCAGGATCACTCGCTGAGACAGCGGTTCCTCCGCCGGAGGGAGTGCCCGAAGCGGTGCCGATGTTCGTGTACTGCCCGGAAGTGGCGATGCGGCTGGCCGTGAAGACAAAAGTTTCCGACAGATCGAGGAGGCCGTTGCCATTGCTATCGCCGCTGGAAAACGTCGCGTTGAAATCATCCGCGCCGTTTCCGGGGGTCCCGTTATCGTCTCGCACTGTCACCCCAGCCAGGGGGACGTTGCCCGTATTCGTCACGATGTAGTGTGAACGTCACCGTGCTCCCGATCGGCACAGCTGGGCCTGGCGGCGCGTTGTTGTCCGTGCCGTTGGTGAGCTTCGTGAGGGCAATGCCGGCGGAGTCATTGTCGGTAATGGTGAGCACAGCTGAGTCGGCCGAGTTCAAGAGCAGCGCGCCCCCGGTAGGATTGCTGAGCGAGAGATTGATCGTCTCGCTCCCTTCCGTGGCGAAATCGTTACCAGCGGAACGGTCACGACCGCGCTGGTCACGCCATTGGCAAAGGAGACGACCTGATCGGAATCGGTGTAATCGGCCGGCGCCGTCGCAGTGCCATTGCTGGTCGAGAAGGTGACCTCGACGGCCCCGGCCGATCCCCCGAGCGCGGTTAATGGTAATGGAAGCGGACGGCCCGCTTTCTCCGACTGAGTAAGCTCGGCGCGCTAAAGGCAAAGGTGCCGGCCGGCTCGACCGCCAGCGCGCGAAGCTCGATCACGGTCGACCCGATCGGGCCAATGAAGGTGGCCAGGCCAGTAACCAGATCGAGACGATAAAGATTCGAGCGAGACCGGATTCGGAATCGTGGCAAACGCGCGGTTGCTCGACCCCGGCAAAGTCTGGATATCCATGCTGATATCGGTGGTGGAGACGAGCCCGGAATTGCCCACTACAGCGTAGGTGCCTCCGTTGGGATTGAGCGTCGGTGACGAGGTTATCGTCATTGAAATCGTAGGCGAAGAGGGAGGTCCCGGTAGCCGGATCCAGATCGTTGTTGGTGTAACCGGCGGCCTGCAGAGCGAAGCCCGCGGGATTTATGTTGGTATCGGTGGTGACCTGACCGTTGGCGGCGTTAACGCGCAGGTTCTGGTCCGTGTTGCTAATTACCCGGAACGACGGATTGCCGGCCAGGTCGGGCACCGGGTTAAAGCTCACCCCCCACAGGGTCCCATTCAGCATGGTGAATGGATTGTCATCGCCCGGGGCCGGCGTAAGTGCCGCGATCAGGGTGGCCGCGCCGCTCGTTAGGTTGATCGTGTAGAGTCGATCGGTGCTGCCCAAGGCAAAGAGCTGTCCAGTAGTGGGACGGAAGTCGATGCCGATTATCGCCTCACCGCCCTGCAAGCCGCTAATCACAACCGCGTTCTCGATCGTTTCCGGCGTGGCCGAGTTGAATCGCAGCAAGGTGTTGGACGAATTGACCCCGTAAAGGGTTGCGGTCGGCCGGCACTCGAAGCCCGGCGTGAGAGGCTCGTGATCAGTCCCCACCGTGGCAAACGGGGCATAAATCACCTGCGCCGCGGGATCGATGATCGCCAGTCCGGTGCCGCCGGGGTTGCTCGCGATCGTCGGTCCGGTGGCGCTGCCCCACCAGTTCAGCGTCGCCTGAAGGGGGCCCTCATACGCATTGGCGTCGAGCTCCAGCCCGGCGCCGGTGTAGCCCGAAATGCTGTTGCATTCGAAGACAATGCCGGTGGCATCGCCTGCGCCCGTCCCGATGTTGCTGATTCGCATCGCGCGGAAGGTGGTAGCTGCACCGCCCTGGAGCAGATTATTCGTCACGGAGAAGTTGCTCACTCCTTCAAAGATGCGCACCTCGGCGCTGCCCATGAAGTTTGAGTTACTCGCCGTGTTGTTGGTAAAGCTGGAATCGACCAGATTGAACGCGAGGAGAGCGCGCGCATTGCCGTCGAAGATATTGTTCGACATCGTGATCTTCGATCTGCGATCCGGCGCTGGTGGAACTGAAATTGATCGCCGCGCCACCATTCGTGGAGTTGCCGTTGCCGGTGAAGCTGTTGTCATCAATCAGGACATTCGTCAGCGCGCCGCCCGCCTCGAACTGATCGGAATAGATCCCGTTGCCACTGGCCGTCCCGGGCTGATTGTTGTTCTCAATGGCATTGCGCGAGATCACGGTCTGATTGGCCGCGCTGTTATTGGCGAGATGCAGGCCGACGATATTGTTGCGGATGATGTTGTTCCTGATCTTTGAGCCGGCCGTGCCGGGGCCGAGCTGAATTCCAGGGCCGAACTGGCTCTGAATTGGTGGTGTCCTCGACGATGAATCCGTCGATCGTCACGCCGCTCACGGTGACATTGAATGAAGTCGTGCGGGTCGTAGACATGAGGGCGCCGTTCACAATTGCTTCCGCTCCGCGCGTCGCGGTTCCGTGCAAACCGAAGTTCGGGCCGCGCAACGTGACCGCTTTGTTCACCGTCACCAATTCCGACCAGGTGCCCGCGCCCACCTCAATGATGTGACCGGCCACGGTATCGGCGTCGTTGATGGCCGCCTGGATGGTGGCGAAGATCTCGGTGGTGTTGATGTTCCTCACTGCCCCCGGCCCGGTCGCGAAAAGCACCGCGATGCCGCGGATTACCGTCGTGCCTGTCCCGATCGCACCGGCGCTCGTGGCCACGCCAGTAGAAAGATTGACTGTGTAAAGTCGCCAGTTGTTGGCGCTGGTAAACATAGAGGCAAAGGCTGCGCTGGAAGGGGCGATATCGAAGCCGATGTCTCTGGAGCCTAGCAGTGAACCCACTACCAAGGCTCCTATGGTTGTCAGCACACCCCCGTCCGGGGACGGGCTGCCATTCACCCCACCAATTCGCACGAGCGTGTTGGTGATGAAGTCGATCCCGAAAAGCGTCGTTGGTGGTCGCGGCGCTGGTGTCATTTCGGTCGTAGGCAATACCTGCGACCTCTTCGTTGAGCTGTGGCATGGGCCAGGTTTGTGTCGGTCGCGACCAGCGCGCCCGTCGTCGCGTTGACGCGCAGATTTTGGTCCGCTGTGTTAACGATCCGGATTTGATCCGCGACGGGATCGAAATCGATCCCATAGGCGGTGCCGTTGGTCAGGGTGGTGCTAAACGGAGTATTACTGAGTTGCACGGCCATTCCGCTGACCGGGTCGATCAGGTAAATCCGTCCTAGATCTGCGCCGACCGGGTTGTTAACGGCCAGACCATAGAGCATCCCGTTGGCCGGTCGCACATCGATTCCGCGGATGATGTCTCCGCCAATCAAGCCGGTGATGGGGACCGTGCTGATGATCGTGCCGGGCGCGGCGCTATCGAAGCGGATCAACTCCCCCGTATTGGTCAGGCCGACCAGGATCGCCGCAGGCGCGACGGCGGTCGTCGCGATCCACAAGAGGATGCAGCCCAGAACTCGCTTTTTCATGGCTGAAAAAACACCTGTCGCCTCAATGAATAGTGATCCGGCGCCGTGGAAGGCAAGCCTATTCGCCGCGCCTTTCTCCCTAAGGATTGTGCGCAACCGCGCCGGTTGCGATTGTTCCCGGTCGGCAAGCGGTGCGCTTGCCCTACAAACCGAAACTCAACGAGGCGCTATGGTAGCGCGTAAATTTCGACGACGGCAATGCCAGTCGTGTCGTTCATGCCGCGCACGATCGCGGTGTAGCTGGCGTTGTTTGCCGGCAGCGTCGCGACGATGGCCGACTCCAGATCGTTCGTCGGCGGAATGGTGCTGTCGATGATCGCCTGTTTGTCCGCGCTATCGCCCAGTTGTCGTTCGACTGCGATGAGCCCGCCATTGCGAATCGCGCAGCTCCAGCGTCGGATCCTCCATCTTGCCGGAAATCGATAAGGAAGGTCCGATCGCGCGGACGATGACCCTTTGCGGTGCCTGGCCCACGACAATCGTGCCCGCGATCATGACGTTGTCGCCGGTCTGGACCAAACCGCGCGTCGAGATGTTCGCGAGCTTCGAGTCGGCTGCAGGTCCAGATCGTACGCTTCCACCGACGCCGATCCCGGTGCTGCCATCCACTCCGCGGACGATCGCGGTGTAACCGGTGCCGTTCGCCGGCAAGGTCGCACGATCGCCGATTCGAGATCGTTCGTCGGCGCAATGGTGCTGTCGATGATCTCCTGCTTGTTCGGCGCATCCCCCCAGTCGTCATTCGCATCGATCAGTCCGTTGGGCCCGTGCAACTCCAAGCGTCGGATTCTGCCAGCTTGTCCGGCCAACGGCAGCGAAGGGCCAATCGCGCGAATGATCACCTTCTTCGGCTGTGTGCCGGTAACGATAAATCCGCCGATCAGCACGTTGATCGTCCTGTCTCCACGCGCAGACGCGTGGAGATGTTGCCAGAGCTGGTGACCGGTGTCGGGCTGTAGTTGCGTCGCGGTGGGGGTCGGCGTGCTCCCGGGCGTTGGGGTGGCGCCGGGCGTCGGCGTTGGCGTCGGCGATGGGTGCAGCCTCGGTAAAAAAGGCCCGTCGCACGGATTCCTGCACACTCTCCGAAGCGACATTATCGCCGGTGCCATAATAACCGCGCGCCCGAACGTAGGTGTTCGCGCCGATGGGGAGGTTGAGGCCAGACAGATTCCAGTTACTGCCGGATCGCGTGCCCTCGCCGAGGGCAGTGTAGGCAATGTTGTCGGTGGAAGACTCGAAGCGAACGCGTGAGAATTGCGTGCTCGCGCCGCCGCGCACCCAGGTGACGCTGTTTTGCGTGACGACCAGGTCCGACAGCGCGGCGGTATCGTTGCTTAGACGAGCGAAAAGGTTGCGCGGCTGGCCGCCGATTTGGTTGAAAAAGCCACCCGCCAGGATCTTTCCATCCGCTTGCAGCGCGATGGCGATGACACTCGAAGCGGGAATCGGGTCCCACGAATCAGGCGCTCCAGTGATGGGATCGAGCCGGACCAGGTTGTCGACGCGTCGCTGTGCCAACGGTGCTGAAACCGCCGCCGACCAGAATTTTCCCGTCCGACTGCAGCGCCATGGTATTAACCTGACCGCTGACGCTCGGATCATATGCATCGGCCAGCCCCGTGACGGGGTCGAGTCGAGCGACGCCCTTGCGCGGCTGCCCCGCCAATCGTGTTAAAACCGCCGACCACGACAATCTTCCCGTCTCCCTGCACGGCCATCGCGAGGACCAGATCGTTTGGGTTGGGGTTGAATGAATCGGCCAGGCCGGTTGTCCCATCGAGCCGCGCGAACAGATTACGCGGCTGTCCGCCGATCTCCGTGAAACGGCCGGCTACCAGAACCTTGCCGTCGGCCTGGAGCGCCATGGTAAGGACACTATAGTTCGCGTTTGGATTGAAGGAGTCGGCCTGGCCGGTGGTTGGATCGAGCCGCGCCATGCCATTGCGATTCTGCTCCGCCGATGCTGTTAAAGCCGCTGAAACTGCCCGCGACCAAAATCTTGCCATCTGGCTGCACCAGAATGGCGCTGACTTCCTCGTTCGCGCTCGGATTCCACGAATCAGCCGCTCCGGTGACGGGATCGAGCCGCGCGATGTAGTTGCGCGACTGGCCGCCGATGGTGATTCCAAAGCCGTTGAAGTCGCCCCCGACGATAATCTTGCCGTCTGCCTGCAGCGCAATGGCGATCACACCGAAAAGCGCCGGTCGGGTTCGGGTTGAACGCCATGTCGAGCGTCCCGTCGCTATTCAATCGCGCGATCTTGTTGCGGGTCACGCCCAGAACGCTGTTAAAGATGCCGCCGATCAGAATTTTCCCGTCCGGCTGGACCGCAATGGTTCTAACCTGGCGTGCCGACGATGCCGAGATTGAGCGTCCGGTCGAGCCTGCCGTCGGATTCCAGGCGGGCGATGTTGTTTCGCGTCACCGCCGCTGCTCCGTTCGCCGCGATCGTGGTGAAATTACCGCCCACCACCACCTTGCCGTCCGCCTGCAAGGCAATGGCAAAGACGCTGGCCTGATTGCTCGCCTTCGGATCGAACGAATCCGCCGCTCCGGTGATCGGATCCAGCCGCGCGATGTTGTTGCGCGCCGCTCCGCCGATCCCGGTCGCCCCGTTGAAGTCGCCGCCCACCAGGATCTTCCCGTCCGGCTGCACGACGATGGCGCTGACCTGAAAGTTCGCGTTCGGGTTGAAACCATCCGCGAGACCCGTGCCGGGATCGAGCCGCGCGATCCGGTTCCGCGGCTGCCCGCCGATGCTGTTCGCTCCGTTGAAAGAGCCGCCGGCTAAAATCCTGCCGTCGGGCTGGATCGCGATGGCAAAGACACCGCCGTTCGCGTTGGGGTTGAAGGCATCCGCCAGACCGGTGATGGGATCGAGCCGCGCGATCCGGTTGCGCGTCTGTCCGCCAATGCTGTTCGCTCCGTTGAAATTGCCGCCCGCCAGAATCTTGCCGTCCGCGCTGCACCGCGATGGCAAAGACGGTGTTGTTTGCGTTCGGGTCGAACGAATCAGCCAGTTCCGGTGATCGGGATCGAGCCGCGCCATGCGGTTGCGGTTCGCGCCGCCGATGTTCCCGAACTGGCCGCCGGCCAGAATCTTGCCGTCTGGCTGCACCGCGAGCACACGCACAGCGCCGGTCGCGTTCGGATCGAAGGTGGCGTCGACCGTGCCGTCCGGGTTCAGCCGGGCGATGCGGTTGCGCGTGACGGCTGCGCCGCCATTGGGCGAGAGCGTAGTAAAAAAGCCGCCGATCACGATTTTGCCGTCCGCCTGCAGCGCGATGGCATTGACATTGCCGCCGCCCGCATTCGGATCGAAGGCGGCGTCGAGCGTGCCATCCGGATTGAGCCGGGCAATGCGATTGCGCGTCACGGCCGCGCCGCCGTTGGGCGAAAGTGTGCTAAAACCACCGCCGACAAGGATCTTGCCGTCCGGCTGCACAACGACAGCCAGAATCAGGTTGTTTGCATTCGGGTCGAAACCGTCGAGCGCGGATTGCCCGCGCAGCGTTGCGAGGCCGCCCGTCAGGAGCACGGCCAGCAGCAAACAAACCCTGCTCGCAAAGCTCCCGCTCAAAGCTCCGCGATTCCAGCAAAAACCGAAGACAAGCGGCAACTTCTTTAGGAATGTGCCTTGATAAATCGCAAGATCGCATTGCAGAGCGACCGCATTAATTCCGCGGGAAGACTGTCAGGTGGGCCCAAATGCTTGAAAGCGAAAGCACTTGAAGCACGCATTCACTCAAGATTGCGGCAAAGTCGGAGTCAGGAGCGCCAGGGCCTCGTAATTCGGCAAGCGATGCCGCGCGGCTTACTGAAGGAAATAAACCTGGACGACGCCGATGCCGGTTGTCTCAGGTTTGCCCCGCACCTGCACGGTGTATTGCCCGGGCGGGAGCGTCGCCACGAGTCGCCGCTTCCAAGCCATTGCCCGGTTGCAGGCCAGAATTTTCCAGCTCCGCTTTTGGTCGCTCTCCCAATCATCGTTCTCCCTCACGATCGTTCCGTTCCCGTCGCGCAACTGAAGGGTAGTATCTGGCAGCGCGTTAGTGATTCCAAACGCACTCAGCGACGGACCGATCGCACGCACCACCGCTCGCACGTCTCCCTTCTGAATGATGAAGCCCGCGATCATCAGTTGATCGCCCGGTTGGATCAATCCTCGCGTGGCGATATTGGCCAGCCGGGCCGGGGAGGCAGCGCTCAGATCGTAGGCATCCACCAATCCCGGTGCCGATCGTGTTGTTTACTCCGCGCACCACGGCGGTGTAAGTCCCCGGAGCGCAGATCCGCGATGATGGCTGACTCGAGATCGTTCGTCGGCGCGAGCCCACTCCCTTCGATCTCCGCTGCTTGATCGCCGGTAATGATCCCGCCCACCTGCGTATTTCGCCAATCGTTGTTCGACGCGATCAACGCATTACCGGCATCACGAATCTCCAGGGTAGGATTCGCCAGGGCGTCCGTTACCCCAAATGGGTGCAGCGATGGCCCGATCGCGCGCACCATGATTTTCTTGGTCGAGCCGTTCGGACCCAGCACGATGAATCCTTCGATCAGCACGTTATCATCCGGTCCCGACTGGGAGACGCGTGGCGACGTTGCCGACCAGACCGCCGGCGTCGGGCTTGGGGTGGGAGTGGGCGTAGGTGTCGGTGTCGGTGTCGGGGTAGGGGTAGGAGTGGGTGTGGGTTGGAGAGGGTGGGGCTAAGCCGAAGTGGTTGTCGGCATCGCTATCCTGCACCGCCGCTCCTCCACCGGTCGGGGTGCCGCTCGCCACAGCTATGTTTGTATATTGCCCAGCCGTGGCAATGCGCCCGGCATTGAAAAACCAGGTCTCGGAGGGATCCAGCAGGCCATTGTTATTGCCATCGCCGCTGTTAAAACTGGCATTGAAATCATCGGCAGATTGCCCGGCGTGCCGTTGTCATCCCGCACCACGACACCCTGCAAAGGATCGTTGGCCGCATTCGATACCACATAGGTGAAGGTGACCGTGCTACCTAGCGGCACGGTCGGGCCCGGCGGGCTGTTGTTGTTGGTCCCGTTGGTCAGTTTCGTCAGATCAATCGCAGCGGTATCGTCGTCATTGATCGTCAGCACCGCGTTTGTCTGCGTTGCGGCCAGGCGCGCGCCGCCCGTCGGGATTACTCAGCGCGAGGTTGATCGTTTCGTTGACCTCGTCCAGGGAATCATTGTTGAGCGGGATCAGCACGACGGCGGAAGTCACCCCGCTGGCGAAGGTGAGCGTTTGATCCGAATCGGTAAAGTCAGCCGGGGACGTGGCGGTGCCGTTACTGGTGGTAAAGCGGACGCTCACACTTCCTTCGCTCCCGCCGAGGCGGAAAACGGTGATACTGGCGAGCCACCGAACCGCCCTCACGTGCTGAGTGAGTCGGAGTGCTGAATTGGAATAGTCCCGATAGGGACCGCCGCCAGGCCTCGCAACAGGACCGGTCCGGCGCCGCCGATCGACGCCGTGCTTATCTGGTTCGCGCTGCCCGTAGCGAGGTTGATCGGAGAGAAGAACCGAAGTCGACTCCATTGTAGACAGAAGGCCGCGAAGCGATGTTGGCTTCCATCCGGCCAGGTCATCGATATCGAACCCGTTGACGTCGGTCGGATTGACGCCCAGCGGCTCCGACCGTGTGCAACACTCCGTTGTTTGGCGGAAACTGCGTGACCAGAATATTCAGGAAACTGTCGATCCCATAGAGAGTGGTAACGGTCGAACCGAAGAAACTGTTGGTGTAGGCGGAGGCCGTAATCGGTCGGGTTGAGACCGGCATTGAGTGTCGATCGGATTGCCATCGGCGGTCGTGTCATCGTAGAGGAGTCCGCCGTCGACGAGGCGACGGCGTTATCGGGATTGACCCGCAGGTTTTGTTCGAGGTCACTGACAATGCGAATGCGATCAGGCACAGGGTTGAAGTCGAAACCAAATGACGCGCCGTTCAGCAGTTTGGTTGCTGCCCCGCGGGGTGGCCGCGCCAGTAGCAGGATTAATACTGTAGAGGCGGCTGACGGTAGGGCTGTGCCCAGACCAAAGAGCTCACCGTTGCCGGGCGAAGTCGAGGCCGACGATGGAATCGCCGGCGCACCATCCCGGTAATGGCGGCTAGAACTAAGAATGCCGGCGGGATTGCTGCTGTGAAAACGAATGAGGTTGTTCGTGGCGGTCACTCCATAGAAGAACGATCCAAAAATTTCCATCGTTCCATTGAACCCAGAGATCGACTGATCCACGCCGCCCGCCAGCCAGATGCGAATCCCAAGTCGTTGGCGACCGCGAAATTTCGCCGCGGAGTATTAAAGCCTATGCCCGACTCTCCAGTTACCCGTTATTGGATTGTAGATGTCGACCTCATTGGATGGATTGGGCGCGGTTCGCCCGCCGCCCATGACCCACATCTCATCGTTCACGGTCAACGCCTGCGTTCCGCTGTCGCCCGCGGGATGTTGGTGATGGCGCGATCGTATTAGCCACAGGGTTATACACGTAGGAATTCGTCGAGTCGGTCATAGTGCCGTTCACCACCACACTGCCGCCCGCCATGTAGACTAGAGTTGAGATCGTAGTCGTGGGGATGAAACCCATCGCCACTGGAAGGGTCGTGCTCTTAAGGGTCCATTGCGAGCCGGACGCGGCCGTCGGGTCGAACTGCCAGATGCGGTTGCTCATGGCGCCGGTGCCAAAGTGAAAACCACCAAGGATAAGAAGCTTGTTTTGGAACACGGTGAAGCCGCCCGGGAGCGTATTGGCCACGCTCTCCGGCCATGGATCCATGCCGGTGGTATTGATCGCGTCGGTGACAGGGTTGTAGCGGAACACCCGGGTTGTTGCAGTAGTCCCGGCGGCTGCTGATCCACCGACGCAGTAGATCTGCGCCGTCCCAACGGATGGAAAAAGGAGGCCGCAAGCCATGTTATTGATCTGATTATCCGGATAGGGTGCGGCTTTGGAGACCCATGCATTAGTCAGCGGGTCGTACTCCAATGGAGTCGTGCGTCCTGTGCCCGCGGCATCACTGGTCCGCCCACCCATGATGTAAACCTTTCCGTTACCAGGAAAATAAACGCCGACGCCACGAACCAGAGTGGTCGGCAGGTTAGCGCCGCTAATCCAGCTAGCCGCCTGGACGCTTTGCAGGGTGGAAGAGAACGCCACCAGGACAGACAGAACGCGGAGCCCCCTGGATCGAACCTGTAAACTTTCCATAACCAATCCCGCCGCTTCGGACCAGGCGCGCGCGCCACGGCGAGTCGACCGCGAGGATATTCATTTGGCTGGGAACCGGGCAAGCCAAAACCTTCTGCCATTTCCCCTGCGGAAATGGACTTAATCCAGTGCGTACACTTCGACTACGGCAACGCCGGTCGCGCCACCCACGCCCCGAACGACGGCGGTGTAGCTCGCGTTGTTAGCCGGGAGGATAGCCACGATCGCCGCTTCGAAGTCGTTCGTTGGAGGCACCGAGGATTGAATGATTTCCGCTTCCTGGCCACCGATCCGCCAATTATCGTTCGCGCGAATCAAGCCACCATTCCCGTCTCGCAACTCCATGATTGGGTCGAGGAGTCTGCCGGCGATACTCAGCGAAGGGCCGATCGCTCGGATAATGACTTTCGGTGACGTTTGGCCCGTGACGATCGATTCCCGCAATTCAGGATGTTGTCGCCAGTGTCGACACTACCGGCACGAGGGCGTTGCCGGCTCCAATTACAACATCCCTCCAGGCCTGACGCTAGACGTTCTCCTCGCTCAGCGCTGTAGCCGCGTCGCTCTGTCGACGCGTTGAGGGAGCGCATCGAAACGCGGCGATCCGGCGACAGCGGGACCGTCGCCAGAGCGCGGTCTAACGGGTTCGGTTACTGGAGGAAATAAACCTCGACCACCCCAATGCCGGTTGTCTCGGGCTTGCCGCGCACCTGCGCGGTATATTGCCCAGGTGGGAGCGTCGCGACGATCGCTGCTTCGAGGGTATTACCCGGCTGCAGCCCAGTGGATTCCAGTTCCACCTTCTGATGGCTTTGCCAATCGTCATTCTCCCGCACGATCGCTCCGTTCACGTCTCGGAGCTGAAGCGTCGTATCAGGCAGCGCGTTATTAATCCCAAAAGCACTCAACGATGGACCGATCGCGCGGATCACCGCTCGGACATCTCCTTGCTGAATGATAAAGCCGGCAATCATCAGTTGGTCGCCAGGTTGGATCAAACCTCGCGTGGCGACGTTGGCCACCCGTGCCGGTGAGGCCGGACTCATATCGTAGGCATCCACGATGCCGGTGCCGACCCCGTTGTTCACGCCGCTCACTACCGCGGTGTAACTGCCAGGGGCAAGGTCCGCGATGATCGCCGACTCGAGGTCATTGGTCGGCGCGAGTCCGCTTCCCTGGATCTCGGCGACCTGATCGGCCGCGATGATCCCTCCTGCCTGCGTATTCTTCCAGTCGTTATTCGTGGCGATCACCGTATTAGTGCCATCACGAATCTCCAGGGTCGGATTTGCGAGCGCGTCCGTTACGCCAAACTGGGTGAGGAACGGACCCAGGGCACGCACCATGATTTTCTTGGTCGAGCCGTTCGGCCCCAGCACGATGAATCCTTCGATCAGCACGTTATCGCCTGTGCCCACTGGAAGACGCGTCGCAACGTTAGCCACCAAACCGGGCGGAGGCGTCTGGACTTCAAAGGCGCCCACGTCACTCCCGTCGCCGCCCGACGCATTTGGGATAGGATGGTCAAACAGACGCATCAGGCCACGTTGGTCAGTCGTTAGGTCACTCGAATGTCCCTTGTCTATCGCTCTGCTGCCGGTGAGGAGCGCGTGGGTTCGCGTCGGCCCGCCATTGTCCTGGAGCGGCCCGAGATTCAACTCCGCGGCCGTGACCCCAACCTGGTCCGGCGCAGGGCCGGGCTGAATCGTTACCCCGGAGCTGTTGCCGATGACGTTGAAGCCTTTGGAGATGAGGGTGCCGTTCATATCGGGGCTACTCGGCGCTGTATTCAGCGCAATGATCGTGCTCCGGGCATTCACCGGTCCGCCTCTGCTTATGCCCCCACCGAGGCTCGCTGAGTTCCCGGTAATCGTGACAGCGATAAGGTCCGCAGTCCCGTGACTGTTGTTGAGGCCACCCCCAATGCTCGCCGTGTTCCCGGATAGAGTGGAGTTCACGATAGTAAGCGCGCCTAGGTTTGAAATTCCTCCGCCGTGATTGCCGCCGACCGCCATATTACCGGAGATCGTACTATTGGTGATGGTCAGCTCGCTCCCGTCCGAGAAAGCGCCGCCCGGCCCGTGAGTTGAGATCCCGCCCCCTCCTCGTCCGGTGTTATCCGAGATGGTGCTGTTAGCGATCGTCACCTTGCCGTTCTTGCTGTAAATGCCGCCACCGCTCTGATTGCTAGTGTTTCCCGTGATGGTGCTGTGCGTGATGGTGAGGGTGCTGTTGTAATTCGCAATAGCCCCACCGGGACCAGTGCCGCCCGAGTTTCCAGAAAGGACGCACCCGGAAACGGTCAAGTTACCGTCAAGGTTGGCGATGCCGCCCCCGGATTCGCCGCCACCATTGATGTGCGCGAATCCATTTGCGATGGTCAGGCCGGAGATGGTGACCGGGAAGCGGGGATTGCCCAGAAAATCGATTATTTCGAAGATGCGAAACTGTGACGCGCCGGGGTCGCGCTGGATAGCGAGGAGGTTCGCGCCGGGGCCGATGATATTGAGGGCGCGAACAATCAGCAGTTCTCCCGTCGTAAGGGTAATGACGCCTCGAACACTTGGGGCAAAAGTGATCGTGCTGCCCTGGCAAGTATAGACGCCCTGAATCCCGGCGCGCAGGGAGCCCGCACCGCTGTCATTGTTGTTCTGGACCTGGTAGATGCCGCCATTGCAACCGGCTAGCTGGTCGGCCTGCACTTCGTAAGCGCCGATATCACTGCCCTCTCCGCCACTGGCATTGGTGACGGTCGGGGAATCAACCGGGCGGGTGACGCCACGCTGGTCCCTGTTAAGACCGCTCGCATGGCCTTTGTCGATCGCAGGGCTATCCGGCAGCAAAGCCTGGGTGTCGGTCGGACCGCCGTTGTTTTGCAGCGGGCCGATCAGGGGATTAGCCGCCGAGGGCGTGCCGATTTGATCGCCGGTCGTAGGGGTAACGGTCGCTCCGGCGCTGCTGCGGACGAGATTAAAACCTTGCGAGGTGAACGAGCCGTGGATGTCCGGTCCGCTCGCGGCCATGTTGTTAGCCACAATCGTGTTGCGAAGGGTTGTGGTGCTCATAGGGCCGTTAAACACGCCGCCGCCTCGCCCATCGTTGATATCGTCAGCGCGGTTTCCGGTGATGGTACAACTCGTCAATACGACCGTGGGCGAATAGCCCGAAAGATTGAATGAAGAGATGGCGCCCGTAGAAAAAGCCGAGTTATCCGTGAACGTGCTGTTGTTGACGATCAGGTTGCCGGTATTACGCACGGCGCCGCCATTGCCCGTCGACTGATTACCCGCAAAGGTGCAGTTGTTTACGGTGAGCATTCCTTGATTCGCCGCGCCGCCGCCGGACCCGCCCTGATTGTTGAGGACGGCGCAATTCAGCAGCGTCAGTATCCCGACATTTTGGATTGCACCTCCACTTCCCACGCCGACCGTGTTTCCTTGGGTGAGAGCGATGCCGGAAATCGTCACGGTCCGGCCAACGATGATTTCGAAAATTCGCGAAGCGTTGTTTCCGCTGATGGTCAGCGTTCGCGCTCCAGGTCCGGTGATCGTGAGATCCTTGAAGATCTGGATTTGGCCGCTGGTCAGCGTGATCGTGCTGTTCACGGGCAGCGAAAAGTTGATGGTATCGCCGGAGGCTGCCGTCGCGATAGCTTGACGCAGGGTGCAATCCGCCCCCGGACAAGTTCCGCCCGCATCGGCCGTGCTGGTCACCGTCGTTAAACCCGCCGCGTTCGGCGAGAGGGCCATGAATAATCCCAGGATGACGATGGTGGGGATAGTTCGGTATAGATATCGTGATGTCATAATAAGAACTTTCTTTGGGTAGACGCGCCGGTCGTTTCTAGGAACCGCGCCGTGACCACTAGGAGAACCGCAACGCCTTTTTCACTGTCGGTAGATCAGTTTCCAAGCGCATAGACTTCGACAACGGCAATACCGGTTGTTGCATTAACCCCGCGAACGATTGCGGTGTAGGGCGCGGGACTAAGCGTTCGCACGATGGCCGACTCAAGGTCATGTGACGGCGGAATGGTGGTGTCCATGATAGCCTGCTTGTTCGGGCTATCCCGCCAGTTATCGTTCGCTTCCAACAGGACGCCGTTGCTATCCCGCAGTTCTAAACTTGGATCCAGGATCCTGCCCGGCAACGATAAAGAGGGACCGATCGCGCGGACCATTATTTTTTGCGAGTACCAACCCACCACGATCGTTCCTGCGATCAGGACATCGTCGCCGGTTCGCACAAGTCCACGCGTAGCGATGTTTGCCAGCTTCGAGTTGGCCGCCGCGTCCAGGTCGTACGCTTCGATCAGACCTGCGCCGGTCGTCCCATTAACGCCTCGGACTATCGCCGTGTAAGCACCTGGATTGAAACTGCGGAGCACGACCGACTCAAGGTCGTTGCCCGGCGCGATCGTGCTGTCAATTATCTCCTGGCGATTGGTTGCGTCGCGCCAGTTATTGTTAAAAGCAATCTCGGCCCCGGAAGAATCAAAAATCTGCAATTGCGGGTCCGCCAGCGCCCCGCTGAGTGGTAACGAAGGGCCGATCGCGCGGACCATCACCTTTTTTGGCTGCGTGCCGGTCACGATAAAACCGCCGAAAAGTGCGTTCTCGCCCGTTTCCACGAGAAGACGCGTCGACACGTTTACCAGAGTAGTAGCCGGCAAACGGTAAACGTAGGCTGCACCCGCGCGCGGCGGACCTCCCGTCGCGTCGGCTGCGCGCGCGCCGATGAGGACCGTGTCGCCGCTCACATCGACTGCGATACCAAAATTATCGGCCGCGTTACCGTTGAGCACTGTTCGTTGCGTCCAGACGGCGCCGTTGCGTGTGAAAATATAGGCCGCGCCTGCGTTGTCGCCGGTGGCGGCCAAGTCCCAGGCGGTAGCGCCAACCACGATCGTATCGCCTTCGATGGCCACGGCATGTTCGCTGAAGTGGTCGTCCGCGCCGCCGTCACTTGCCGTCAGTTTCTGCTGCTGATTCCAAGTGCCATTAACTTCTCGTTCAAAGACATAGGCCGCACCGGCGTCCGTTCCCTGATCGTCGTCGCCAAATGCCCCGATGACCATTGTGTTGCCCTTGAAGTCAACGCTGTTGCCGAAGTTGTCACCGGCTGAGCCATCATTGGCTACGATCGTCGAAAAAATAGGGATTGTGTTAGGCTCAATCCCAACCACTCTCCCTTTTCCTGACTGATAAGCCGGAGCACCAACGGCGATATAGAAGCCAGTGAAGGCGATGCTCGTCCCAAATTGCTCATCAGGAATATTGCCCTGAAATGTCCGGCCCGGAAAAAACGAACCGTCACCGCTATTACGGAGGAAAGAGTAAATCCGTCCGTCGTTCGTCCCGTAAAACGGCGCGCCAACTAGGATATCATCGCCGTTGAGAGCAACGCTGTAACCGAACTGATCACCGGCAGTGCTACCGCCAAACGGCGTAAGCTCATGGGAAGCGCCCGTGACCAGGTGTTTGGTAAACGCTCTACCTGCCTGGCCGTTTGCTCCGGGACAACCATAGACGATCCTATTGCCACTAATTGCCACGCTCCAACCGCAGGTATTATTAGCATTGAAGTTGTCTCCGTGTTCTATCGTTCCCAAACTCCAACTCGTCCCAGATCGGTTGAAGGTCCAGACAAAGCCGACATCAGCATTAGTGGAATCGTGGCGCCAGGCGCCCACTATTGCCCTGTTGCCTTCAATCGCCACGGCAAAGCCGAACCGAGCGTCAGTCTGGGTATAGGTAAAAGCTTCTAATTTCTGTTCGAGCGACGCCATAACCGGATCGATCACCACCGGGTAGGCGGCATTCCGATCGTCTACCACCAGCGCAATCTCTCGCCCGTCCATGCTCGCTTCCATCCGTGCCGTGAGCCGCTTCCCCTCTGTATCGAATGCGACCAGCTTGCTGTAACTGAGCCTTCGCTGTCCCTCGTTATCCGACAACTCAATCGCTTGTCCGCCCTGGTTCACCTGCGCGAGCAAGTCTCCCTGGACGGCCATGACCAGTCGCAGTTCCTCACTTAAAACGTAATCCCGCCGCCGGGGCGGTTCCTTGAGCGTGAAGCCTTGCTCGATCCCTTCCGGGCGGTTCTCGTACCACTCGACCAATTTCGGATCGCGGATTCCGGTTTGTGGATTTGCAAAAGCACGCTGGTACTCGATGCGATTACCGTCCACTTTATGCGAGACGATCGGTGGCACCTCGTTCAATTGTTCGCCGTAGCCATAGGCCTTGGGCTCGAGGAGAACACTCCAGGCGCGGCCTTGTTCGGACTGCGACCGCGTTGGCCGAACCGTCACACCATCGTGGGCGAACCAGGCGTTCAAATTCTCCTCATGGCTCATCCCCAAATGACCCGGGCCGCTCTGTTCATCGAAAGGCGATTGGTCCCGCGCCTTCAAGCCGAACTGCTCGGCAATCACCGCTTGCATCAAGGCCTGGCCATCGGCCGTTTCCTTCAGGTATTCGCGCGCCCTTTCCCCGGAAAGCTCGATCCGCGGATTCGGCAGCTTTCGCACCTCGTCGCGTGCCCCCGCGCTGGTCGCAAAAATAGGAAGTCCCAGCGCCGCGGTGGTGAGAAGAAGAGCGATACTGTTTTTAATGATAGTTGGGGCACTAATGTTCTTCATAGGGCGGCGATCGTTTTCCTTTTTAGTGGTTCTTTTTTCGCGTTTTGTTATTTTTGTCTTCGGCAGGTGCACTCCTCCAGCGGATGATAAAAGTCGTTAGGGATTCGGTGAATTTTTCTAAAGCTTTCTAAAAACACCGCATGCAGACCTCCACGCCGCTGTTCTACGAGTTCGGAGACTTCCGGATCGACGCCGCGAAGCGTCGTTTGCTGCGGCGTGATGGCTCCCCCGTTCCACTGACCCCGCGCGTTTTCGATACCTTGCTCTACCTGGTAGAGCACAGCGGCGAGGTGATCGAAAGAGACCGCCTGCTGGATGCAGTTTGGCCGGACGCAGTCGTTGAGGAAAACAACATCACCCAGAACATCTCCACGCTGCGTCGCGTGCTGGGCGAGGCGCGAGACTCCCATCGCTTCATCGTGACGGTGCCGGGCCGCGGCTACCGCTTCGTCGCGGAGGTGCGGGCCACGGATGAGAACATGGGGGACCAGCACAGATTTACGGCCGACGGGCCGGCACCCTCTGTCTCCCCGACCCCGAATGGTGCGCCCCTCCTGGTGACTGACCAGGGAGCGCTCCGCGAGCCTCCCCGAAGCCCATCCCTCCTTCGGCAACATCCGCGCCTTCTCCTGTTCTCGACGATAGCGGTTCTCGTGATGGGATTCGCCACGCTCTCTTTATGGCGTGCGCCATCACGCAATCCGAATGCGCCTAGTGGCCCGGCGGCCATTGTGATCCCCGAAAAGAGCATCGCCGTCCTGCCTTTCGCCAATCTCAGCGGCGATCCGGACAACACCTATTTTGCCGACGGAATAAAGGATGAAATTCTGAGCCGCTTGTCCAAGATCGCGGCGTTGAAAGTCATTTCGCGGACGTCCACGGAGAAATACAGGAATGCGCCGCAGAACCTGCGGGAAGTCGCGCTCGAACTGGGAGTGGCACACATTCTGGAGGGAAGCGTGCAGAAGTCGGGCGACGTGGTGCGGGTTACCGTTCAGTTGATCAACGCGCAGACCGATACCCATCTCTGGGCCGAGACATATGATCGGAAATTAACCGACATGTTCCAAGTGGAGACGGAAGTGGCGCAACGCATCGCCAAGGCGCTCGAAGCCACTTTGACCGGAGCGGAGACACGCGCTCTCAGCACAAGGCCCACTGCGAGTGTGGAAGCGCACGAAGCATATCTGAAGGGGCGCTATTTTTGGAACAAACGAACCGTCGAAGGATATAGACAAGCCGTCGAATATCTCAATCGGGCCGTGGAACTGGACCCCGGTTATGCACAAGCCTACGCCGGGCTAGCCGACGCTTACCTCTTTCTAGTCAGCGATAACGTGATGGGAGCGGAACTGGCCAAAGGCCGGGCCGCTCTCCAGAAGGCTCTTGAGATTGATGAGACGCTAGCGGAGGCGCACGCCTCTCTCGGGCTCAATGCCGTGAACTTCGACTGGGACTGGGCGAAGGCCGAGCAGGAGTTCAGGCGAGCCATCGAGTTAGATCCTAACTACGCGACTGCGCACCAGTGGTACGGCGAGTTCCTGGCGAGCCTGGGACGGTTCGACGAGGGAATCAGGACCATCAAACGAGCCCACGAGTTGGACCCGCTCTCGCTCGTGATTAGCACGGACGTGGCAAAGGTTTACCTGATCGCGCGTCGCTACGATGAAGCGATCGCCCAATTCAAGAAAGCCCTGGAGATGGATCCCGGCTTCGATGTCGCCCGCGGATTGCTGGCGCTCACCTATTCCCTGAACGGACAACACAACGAAGCGGTCGATGAATTCCACAAGCTCAAGGATTTTGCAGAAAACCCAATGTTCCTGGCATGGCAGGGAAATGTTTATGGCGCCGCAGGGCGGCGGGACGAGGCCGAGAGAATCGCGAACCAACTTAGAGAACTGTCGCGCCGGATCCATGTTTCCCCGATGTGTTTTGCCATGCTCTATGCGGGAGTTGGAGAGAAAGAGGAAACGTTCGCCTGGTTTGAGAAAGTCTTCGAGGAGCGCGCGCCATGGGGAGCGATTTCGCTGAAAGGGAGTCCTCTTTTCGACAACTTTCGCTCAGATCCTCGTTTCGCCGACCTCCTGCGCCGCGCTAACTTCGCGCCGTGAAATGGAGACGGCACGCCCACCGTTCCGTGGGGGAATTGTCTCAACTTTGTAGGACTGCCTATCGCCTCCGGCACGGGGGCGTGTCGGCTCCAAAGCTCATGATCCTTCCAGAGCGCATGGAGGCTAAAGTAAAGATCAGGAGCAAGAGCACGAGCAAGAGACCTGTCCCGGCGGCATAACCCCGAGGGCTACAGCGCCGAAGAAGGCGCGAGCTACTGAAGAAAGTAAATCTCGACCACGCCAATGCCGGTTGTCTCCGGCTTGCCTCGCACCTGCACGGTGTATTGCCCCGGCGCGATCGTTCGATGAGGGCTGCTTCCAGAGAATTGCCCGGTTGCAGGCCGGTATTCTCCAGCTCCTGCTTCTGATCGCTCTCCCAGTCATCGTTCGATTGCACGAGCGCTCCGTTCACGTCTCGGAGTTCAAGGGTCGTGTCCGGCAAAGCGTTCGTAATTCCAAATGCATTTAGCGATGGCCCTATCGCCCGCACCACTGCTCGCACGTCTCCGCTCTGGATGATGAAACCGGCGATCATCAGTTGGTCGCCCGGTTGGATCAAACCGCGAGTCGATACGTTGGCCAGCCGGGCCGGCGAAGCGGGGCTCATGTCATAGGCATCGACGATGCCGGTGCCGACGGTGTCATTTACGCCGCGCACCACCGCGGTGTAACCGCCCGGAGCCAGGTCCGCGATGATAGCCGACTCGAGATCATTCGCTGGGGGCAAGCCCGCTTCCTTCGATCTCGCCCGCTTGATCGCCGGTAATGATCCCGCCCACCTGCGTGTTCCGCCAGTCGTTGTTCGACGCGATCAACGCATTGCTGCCATCACGAATCTCAAGCGTCGGATTCGCCAATGCATCCGTTACCCCAAACTGGGTCAGGAACGGGCCCAGCGCCCGCACCATGATTTTCTTGGTGGAGCCGTTGGGGCCCAAGGACGATGAAGCCCTCGATAAGCACATTATCGCCGGTCCCAACTGGTAGACGGGTGGAAACATTGGCAACCAAACCAGGTGCGGGTGTCGGTGTTGCTGTAGGAGTCGGCGTCGGTGTTGGAGTGGGTGTCGGGTTGGCGTCGGCGTCGGGGTTGGCGTTGGGGTGGGAGTGGGCATGGGGGGCGGCGACGCGTTAAACGCCGCAAGCGCGTCCACCCGCCCGTAGCCAAAGTAGTTGTTCGGAATTTGCGATGGCGGTGTTCCTCCGCAGAACGGCGCGGACGCGACTAACGGTCACATTGGGATTAGCCGTGTTTTGCAGAACCATTTTGGTTGCGGCGATATCGCGCACCAGGTGGGGCCGCGCGGACCAAAGCAGCGCCACAACACCAGCCACGTGTGGCACGGCCATCGAAGTTCCGCTGAGATTTCCGTAGGCCGTATCGCTGGAGCTGAGGGTCGAGCGAACGTTGGCCCCGGGAGCCGACAGGTTTGGCTTGAGTAAATCTGGATCGTAAAGGTGGAGGGACCGCGGCTGCTAAAGATAGCCAGCTGGTTGCTGATATTATAACCCCCCCACTGAGAACGCCTCGCTGTAGATTCCAGGGGGTTCATTCACGGTCGAGCACGAAGGACCGTTGTTTCCGGCGGAGACAGCGACAAAAATACCGGCGGCTTGCGTGTTGTTGATGATGGTTTCCAGCGTGCGCTCGAGCAACCTTCGCTTGGCGGGCAACTCCACGAATTGTTGATCACGTGAGGCCGCAACGACGGATTGGGAAATTTCCCGTCCAGATCGGTTGGCGCTATCATGAACTGCAGGCACTCCGTGTAGGTCGCGGGAGTTCCGGCGCCTTGATTCATGTTGCGACAGCCGATCCATCTGGCCCCCGGCGCGACTCCCACCTGGTTGCTGACGCCGTCATCTCCTACGGCGCTGCCGGTGGTGTGGGTGCCATGCCCGTTGTCATCGCAAGGCGCCATGGTGTTCGGGCCGCACACACCCCCGCCCGAGTGAATCGCATCGCGCCAATTGTAATTGTGGTCCGCGAAGATGCCGCCGCTCCAGCCGCGGTATTTCGGTTTCAGCGCGTTGTGCGTCCAGCGAACGCCTGTGTCGAGATGGCCAATGACGATGCCGGTCCCGTTAAAACCCATGGACCACATCGATGGCGCGTTCACATTGTTCACGCCCCACTCCACCGCGTTGGGAGCTGCCGGGCTGTTCGCCGTGAGCGCGAAATCCGCGACTTCGGGCTCCTCGATCCAGCGAATCGGATTGTTGGAATCGATCCGTGCTACATCACTGCGCGCGGCCAGCGATTCGACCAGCGTGCGATTGGCGGTCGCGACGATCATATTCGCCGCCCAAAACGATTGGTAATCGACGCCCTGTGATCGGAGAAACTCCTGGCGAACTCGGCCTGCGTGCGCTCCGCGTGTTCTCGCAGCGTGTTGTAAACAAACCAGCCCCGCGCGTCCTGATCCTTCATCTCATGAGCCGCGCTTACGTCGGCCTGATCGCGGAGGAGAATGACGATTGAAGCGATCCCCCCATCGTCTGTTTCCGCGAGAACGTCCGGAGCAATCTTAGCCGTAATCTCGGCCGGCCTGCTCCCCGCCGCCGACGACCACGCCATTGTTCCGAGCACGATGCCGGCAAAACAAAGCGCGAAGCTGAGCGCGACGCGCACCTGCAAAAAACCGTTGGCGGAATGGCGGTGCATTACCTGTAATTAAGTGGATTCCGATGTGAACGCAAAGCAGACAAGGTAACACGCAATTGTAGGGCAACCGCTCCGGTTGCCATCTTTACCACGGCAAGCGATGCGCTTGCCCTACAATTCATTCCCCAACCTAGGGCAGCACGTACGCTTCGACACTCGCGAACCCGCTTGCGCCACCAACGCCGCGAACGATCGCCGTATAGGAGGCGGGCGCTAGCGTGCGAACGATGGCCGATTCCAGATCATTGTCGGAGGAATCGTGCTGTCGATGATCGCCTGCCGGTCGGGGAATCCCTCCAATTGTCGTTTTCTTCCAACGCTTGCGTTCCGACAACGATGGACCTGGCAATGAGCACGTTGTCTGCGCTCTGGACCAGGCCCCGGGTACTGATATTCGCCAGCTTCGAGTCGGCACTTCTGTCCAGGTCATAAACTTCCACTAGCCCAATGCCGCTTTTGTCTTGTCCCGCCAGGAGAGCGAAGAGGAAGAGGAAGAAACTACTGCAGCGCGTACACTTCCACGACCGCGATCCCGGTCGTGTCATTCACGCCGCGAACAATCGCGGTGTATCCCGCTCCGTTGCCGGCCAGCGTTTCCACTAATGCCGATTCAGCGTCGTTCGTCGGCGGCACAGTGGAAGCAATAATCTCCGCCTGCTGACCCCCGATTCGCCAATTGTCATTCGCCCGGACCAGAGCGCCGTTGCCGTCACGAAGCTCCAGGGTGGGATCGTTCAGCTTCCCGGGCACATTGTTCAACGACGGTCCAATCGCGCGCACGATTACCTTTTGCGGTCCGGGCCCGAGCACGATCATTCCCGCGATCAGGATCGTGTTGCCAGTTTGAACGAAACCGCGCGTCGCGATGTTCGCCAGCTTCGAGTCCACCGTTCGGCTGAGATCGTAAACTTCGACACCGCAATGCCGGTGGTGTTGTTCGCACCGCGCACAATCGCGGTGTATCCCGCGCCGTTCGCCGGCAGCGACGCGACAATCGCCGATTCCAAATTGTTCGACGGCGGAATCGTGCTGTCGATGATCGCCTGTTTGTCGGCCGGACTGGAATTCATCCAGTCATCGTTCGAGGCGAGCAACGCCCCAGCGCTATTTCGCAGCTCCAGCGTCGGGTTCGCCAGTTTCCCGGCGAAGTTCAACGACGGCCCGATCGCGCGGACAATCACCTTCTTGTTTTGCGTCCCGGTGACGATGAAACCGCCAATCAGAACGTTATCGCCGGTTTCCACCTGCAAACGCGTCGAGATATTCGCCAGCACGGTCGCCGGCGGTGCGACCACCGGATACATGTTGAAATTCTGGTTATCGAAATAGGTGAGCCGGTTCGGAATCGTGGAGGTGATGGTGTTAGCCAGCGAATCGCTGATCCGACCACGGCGATGCCGGACTGCCAGCCACGTCAGGAAACTCTCGGCGATGTCCTCGCTGGTGGGATTGTCTCGGGCATAGGTAGAAATGAATTCCGGATCCGCCGATTGCGCGGCCAGCCATCCGGAGGCGCTGGCGTGCTGGGCGTCGAGGGACGTATGAGCAGCCTCGTGGACAAAGGTCTCTTCCAAAATTCCGGCAGCCACATAAGCGTCGCCCTGCTCCGTATGGATGAGCAGATTGTTGTTGCCGCCGCCGAACGGCTGGTTCCCTTTGTGAATCCAGACTGTCTGGACGTCCTTGCGCAAAACCGTCGGCAGACGACCGATGGCGGTGGCGTATTTGTTGGCTTCGATGCCAGCCTCAGTGCTGTCACCGAATTCCGGGTTGACCTGGATCTCTGCCGCCAAACCGTCGTCGAACGTCGCGTTGAAGAGAAAAGCGTTCAGCGTGATGAAGGCGCTAACCCGGCGGTCGTACATTGTCCGCATCCCCTGGCCTGCGTAGGGCGCACTGATAAAGGTGGTGGGGTCGGCGTCGGTAATGATGTCCGGATCAATGAAGATCGTGCCCGAGAATGGTGGTGCGGCCTGCGCTCGAAAGGCGCCGACGGTGATCAGGAAGATGAAAAGTAACGCTCGGTTTTTCATGAAGCTGGCCGCTACCGCGACCTACGGCAACGCGTACACTTCCACAACCGCGATGCCGGTCGTGTTGCCAACGCCCGCGCACGATGGCGGTGTAGCTGGCCCCACCCGCCGGCAGGATCTCGATAATCGCCGATTCGAAATCGTTGAGTCGGAGCAGCGCCCGGACTGGGTGATCTCGCGTTTGCTGGCCGCCAATCCGCCAATTGTCATTCGCCCGGATCACAGCGCCATTGGCGTTTCGCAATTCCAGAATCGGATCGAGCATTTTGCTGGGAAGATTCAACGACGGCCCAATCGCGCGCACGATCACTCTTTGCGGCGCTTGCCCGAGGACAATCGTCCCCGCGAACAAGGCGTTGTCGCCGGTCAGGACAAAGCCGCGCGTCGAGATGTTCGCGAGCTTCGAGTCGACCGAACGATCGAGATCGTAAACCTCCACGACCGCGATGCCGGTCGTGTTGTTGAACCCGCGCACGACCGCCGTATATGCCGCGTTATTGGCCGGCAGCGTCCGCACAATGGCGGACTCCAAATTGTTGTTGGGCGGAATCCCGCTGTCGAGAATGGCCTGTCGGTCGGCCGGAGTGGAGTTCATCCAGTCATCGTTAAACCCGAGCGAAGTTTGGCCGCTGAAAAGCTGGAGCGTTGGGTTCGGCAGTTGGCCGGGAATCCCGAGCGATGGAGCGATCGCGCGAATGATCACTCTCTTATCCTGCGTGCCGGTAAGGATGAATCCGGCGATCAGGGCGCTGTCGTCGGTGCCCACGGGCAAACGGGTGGAAACATTCGCCAGCGAAGTTGGGTTGGAAATGGCTCCGGCGAGAAAATCAGCTTTCGCGTTGAGCGAATTGGCCACCGTGACCGTGCGTTGCGTGGTCGTCTGCCCACCGCCGCTGAAGGTTACGTTGTAGGAACCGTTACCCGGCACCGGCACGGAGTATCCGCCGGACGCGGTGCTGATCGCAAAAAAGCCGGAGCCGGCCACGTCGACCCGGACGCCACCAACACCTTCACCCGGATCGTAGAAGCCGTTCCCGTTTGCGTCATTGTAAACAACGCCGGTAATGAACGGCGTGGAATTCGTTCGCCGGCCGAAATTTTGCACGGTGTAAAGCGACTCCCACGTGTTGTTTTGCCCTTATCCGTCCCCGCACTGATGCCGATGCCGATCTCGCGCCAGTAGGTCAGCATGGTCGTCATTCGATGGCCTCGCCCGGGCACGGTCGTGTCCGTGAACAAGGCATTGTGCTGTTCCAGGATAGCTCGCGATCAGTTTCGCGCCGATGTACGGCCCGCTCCCGATCGACTCATTGGTCGCCACATTCTCCGGCCCCGGGAAGAATCCCGAAGCGGTCGTGGGACCGTTGTAGTCCTGGCTAAGATTCATCGGGTAACCAGCAGCACTGATGCGTCCCTCGGACGTTGTGCCGCCGAACGTGTGCGGGGACCCGCCGAGGAAAAACTGGTCGTTGTTGTTCAGGTTGTTGGCGTGGCTTTGCGCGGCATTAAAGAGCAGCGGGTTCCACGACAAAGGCTGGGCGGAGTTCGCGATCGTAAATGATTCGCCGGCGATTCTGGGCGGACCTTCTTGAAGACCGCCATTAAAAGGAGGGCTGCCATTGGTCGTGAATCCCTGGAGCCGGGCCGCTTCCGCCCCGCCATCGGCGCGCGCGCGATTGATCAGCTCCAGCATGTATTGCTGCTCGTTCGTCGGATTCCCGATCGAGTATTGGGTTTGCGCGACGGCCGGCAAAGCGGCAGCGACAACCAAAAGAGGAAGCGTGAGACGAAGCCGCGCCGTTAAGAGCATCGCGCATCATTCCTTTTTCCCAAAAAAAAGGAAAGACGAATTGCGTCCGGGGCTAATTCTCCAGCGCGTAAACTTCCACCACCGCGATGCCGGTGGTGTCGTTCACGCCGCGCACGATCGCGGTGTAGCTGGCATTGTTCGCGGGCAGCGTGGCGACGATGGCGGACTCCAGGTTGTTGGAGGGTGGGATCGTCGTATCGATGATCGCCTGCGCGTCGGCACTATCGACCCAGTTGTCGTTCGCCTGCAGAAGCGTTCCGCTGGAATCACGCAGCTCCAAGATAGGATTGGCCATGGCTCCGGAGATCGCTAACGAGGGGCCGATCGCGCGGATGATGACTCTCTGGGATACCTGACCGGCCACGATCGTTCCGGCGATGAGAACGTTATCGCCAGTGAGGACAAAACCGCGAGTCGAGATGTTCGCTATTGTCGAATCGGCCGCGGTATCGAGATCATAGACCTCCACGACGCCAAGGCCCGTTTCATTGTTAACCCCGCGCACGACGGCCGTGTAGCTGGCGGCGCCGGCCGGGACGCTCCGCACGATGGCCGCTTCCAAATCATTCGTCGGCGGGATGGTGCTGTCGATGATCGCCTGTTTGTTCGCCGAATTCATCCAGTCGTCGTTCGCTTCCAGGAGTGCCCCAGTTCCATCGCGAAGTTCGAGCGTGGGGTTCGCCAGCTTGTCGGCGAGAGGGAGCGAAGGCCCGATGGCGCGGATCATGATTTTCTTCGGCGCATTGCCAGTGACGATGATGCCGGCAATCAGGACGTTATCGCCGGTTTCAACCCGGAGCCGCGTTGAGATATTGGCCAGACTGCCCGGCACCGGGGTCGCTGTGGGTGTGGCGGTAGGCGTCGGCGTTGGGGTCGGGGCGGGGCTAAACTCGAAGGCGCCGATGTCGCTTCCGTCACCGCCGGGAACGTTCGCGGAACCAACCGGGCGCGGCGAGTAGCGCTGGTCGGTGATCGATCCGGTCGAGTTGCCTCGGTCGAGCGCGGTGCTCCCAGCCAGCAACGCACGCGTAAACGTCGGGCCTCCGTTATCCTGCAAAGGGCCGAGCAACGGATTGAGAGGCGAGGCGGGCGTGCCGATTTGATCGGTGAACTGAACGGACGAAACGGTGGCGCCGGAGTTGTTGCCGATGAGATTGAATCCATTTGAAATGAGCGTGCCGGCGAAGTCCGGAGCGCTGTTCGCGCTGTTCAGAGCGATGATCGTGTTGCGGGTCCGCACCGTGCCGGCAAGGAAGCCCTGATTGTAGATGCCACCGCCAGTGTCGCCGGCCGAGTTCCCCGCCAGAGTGCTGTTGGTGATCACCACGGTGCCGCCGTTCACCAAGATACCGCCGCCGCTGGCGAAACCGGTTAGAGCCCTGTTTCCCGAGATGGTGCTCTCACGGATGCTGTAACTGCCCAAGCCGCTCATGCCCCCTCCGCCAGGCGCAGTGTTTACCGAGATGGTGCTGTGGCTGATGGTTGCGACCCCGTTGTTGGCGAGTCCACCGCCGCCCTGGTCGCTGTAGTTTCCAAAAATAACGACCCGATTGAGGAGGAGCGAACCGCTCGGGTTGAGAATTCCGCCGCCAACGCCGCCCTGGACGACCCCATTTGCGATGGTCAGCCCGGAGATGGCGACCTGAAGATTGCCCGCGATGTTGAAGATGCGGAAATTCGGGGTGACCGCGGCACTGCTCCGCTGGACACTCAACAGATTCGCGCCCGGCCCCTCGATCTGCAGACCTTTGTTAATCGTTAGTTGGCCGGTGGTCAGATCGATGGCGCCGCGCACGTTCTCGGCAAAGGTGATGGTGCTGCCCCCGCAGACATTCGCGAGGACGGCGCGGAGCGAGCCGGCGCCGCTGTCGTTGTTGTTGCGCACCACGCGATCGATGTCGCTGCAGCCAAACAACTGATCTGCCTGCCCCTCGTAAGCGCCAATGTCGGCGCCGTCGCCCACGTTAACGAGGACCGGGCTGTCGACCGGACGAACGAGCCCGCGTTGATCGACATTCGTGCCACCTGAATCCCCTGATTCGATTGCCGGACTGCCCGAGAGCAGCGCATGCGTTCGCGTAGGGCCGCCATTGTCCTGCAACGGGCCGAGCTTCGCATCCAGGTTATACTGATTGCCTGTGGCTGTGCCGGTGATGTTAGCGCCTTCGGTGTCGCCGATAAGGTTGTAGCCGTCCGAGGTCAGGTTGCCGTGCACATCATCGCCGCCGAGAGCAGAGATGTTCCCAGCCGCGATCGTATTTCGCATCCTGATGGTGCCACCGAAGTCGCTAATGCCGCCCCCCGGCCTTCCGTGGCCTGGTTGCCCGTGATGGTGCTGTTGGTGACGTTCACCAACCCTGAGGCGTAGATACCACCACCACCACCAGCAGCGCCGTTACGCGCGAAGTTGCCTGAGATGGTGCTTCGCGTGATCTCCGCAGATCCCCCGGAGATGTAGATGCCGCCGCCGTTACCCGCTGAATTGTCTGAGATGGTGCTGCCGATGACGAACAGGGAGCCGATATTCATGATGCCCCCGCCATCGCTGCTCGACGAATTACCCGAGATCGTGCTGTCGGTAATGCGCAACGTTCCAAAGCTATTAAAGATGCCACCGCCGGTACTGGGCAAAACCGTTTATCGTGGGCGCCGAGTTGCCCGCGATCTTGGTGCGGTGAAGCACGAGAGTGCCCTCTTCGTTGTAAACGCCACCGCCCAGCCCACTCCCATTGCTGATCGTCACCCCAGAAATGGTGACGTTCGCGCTGGTGCACGTAACGACACTGAAGTTACCAGCGGACCCGCTGCGCGCGATCGTGAGCTGCTGGGGGTCCGGTTCCCGCCAGCGTGAGGTCTTTGTTGATCAGCAGCGTGCCACTGGTCAGCGTGATGGTGCTGTTGGCAGGGAGAGAGAAGTAGATCGTAGCGCCTGCGGTCGCATCGCTAATCGCCTGCCGCAGCGAGCCAGGCCCGCCGTCTGCCGTGCTGGTGACGGTGATGCTAGCGGCGTGCCCAGCGGCGACAAGACTCAGTAGCGTGATGGCAATCCGGTGAAGCAAAGCGGGTCTGGTTTTCATGTAAGTTAAGGTTTTGGTTTGTTTCCTCCCGAGGGCCGCCGCTAAGATCGGACGGTCAACGCGTGATCCATGTTTTTTAATGTCTTTCATGAAGTTCGCCCTACCGGTGAACGCGCAGGCCGCCGCCCAATCACGCCATTTATTTTTACTTAGGTGGCCGGCTTTCTTGCGAACACGGAAGACAACGCTCAAGCTCTCGTCTACTTCAGCAAAGCGCGGGAGCTTTCGAAAAAGTGGCAGCAACCGCACCAGAAGATTTATCCTGGCGTTTCAGAGTTGCGATTTCTGGCATCGGCGCAGCCGGCATGCACGCGCGGCTGGGCCAAGAGTATCGTCGCCGAAATCGCGAAATGCGACACGGCTCTAGGAAGATAAACGTAAATCTAAGACAGCGCCGCAAACTGGAGATCGCACTCGCAGAAGCGGGAGCGTTTGAGATGTGCGTGATTTACCGTCTTCGGCACGACGGCGTGCCGGCTCCAAATAGGCCGGCTGCAACTACGGGAGCGCGTAAACTTCCACTACCGCGATGCCAGTCGTGTCGTTAACGCCGCGGACGATCGCGGTGTAGGAAGCGTCGTTCGCCGGCGCCTCATAGACTATGGCCGCTTCCAGATCGCTGGCCGGCGGAATAGTCGTAGCGATGATCTCCGACTCCTGGCCTCCCGTTCGCCAGTTGTCGTTGGATCTAATCAGCGCCCCGTTCTCGTTGCGTAATTCGAGCGTCGGGTCTGACAACTTCCCGGCGATATTCAGCGACGGGCCGATCGCGCGAATCATTATCCTTTGCGATCCCGGACCGGAGACAATCGTCCCGGCGATCAGGACGTTGTCTCCTGTCTGCACCTGGCCGCGCGTGGAAATGTTGAGAACGCTGGAGCCCAGCCCGCGGTCGAGATCGTAGACTTCGACGAGTCCCACTCCCGTCGTGTTGTTCGCGCCGCGAAGAACGGCGGTGTAAGCGACGCCATTTTCATTCGACGGCAACCTCATCAAGATGACGGATTCATTCGGCGACGCCGGCGCGAGGCCGCTGTCGATGATCTCCTGCTGGTTGGCGTTGTCGGCCCAGTTGTCGTTCGTCGCCAGCAGAGCGCCGCTCGCGTTCCGCAGCTCCAGGGTCGGATTGGCCAGTTCGTTTGCGATTCCGCTCGCGCTGAGGGAGGGACCGATCGCCCGAACGAGAATGCGTTTCAACGGCGCGCCCCGCACGATGAAACCGGCGATGAGAACGTTGTCATCCCGTCCGGCCTGAAGCCGGGTGGAAATATTCGCCAAATGGGGCGAGGCCGGCGCCGGCAGAATATTGGGCAATGAACGACGCGCGGCTCCCGCGGCCAGATCGTGTTGGCCGACAGCGCCGTGTCCTGAACTCCGGTCGTGGTCAGAGCCGTAGTTCTGATTTGGCGTCAGCGGCGAAACAGTCAGGATAACAGTGTCGGGCTCGGGCCCCGAGCACGGCGTCCGAAACGGTGGCGCCCTGATCCAGCGAATAATTCGACGGCACGGTCGCAGTCTCCGGATCGACATGACTATTGAACCTGACCGCAAGATGGCCGTTGTCCTGATGGAGGAACACCGAAAGGATTTCGAGCGGGCTTGCGATCCATTGGCGCAACGTGGCCATGGCCGTTTGATGGATAAGGTTCTTCGCCAGCGGCGGCATCTTGAATGCATCCAGCGCGTTGTCGCGCTGATAAAGCTGCGAGCCGTCGAGGTCGCGGAACTTCACATAGGTATTGATCAGGTTCTGGTTTTCGATCGGCGTGTAGAAACGCCCGTCGTAACCCGGCCCAAAACCGCCGGGCCGGTGGCAATGCGAGCAGTTCGCGTCGATCCACGACTTCATGCGGTGTTGCACCGGGGCGCTGGTGTTGCTCACCGCCACCGACTTGAGGTAGGTGGCGAAACTCGCCTCACTCGGAGCGGGATTGAGCAGGCCGAGGTGATTGAACGTGCGCAGCTGGTTGTCCGTGCGCCCGGTCTCGGGGTAGGTGAACTCCCCATTCAACTGATGAGTCTTTGGGCCGAGGACGTAATTCGCCTGCTGGTTGTGGCAGAAGAGGCAATCCGCGCGGCTGGGATAACTGTAATTCTGGATCCGCGTCGCGCCGGTGCTGGAGGTGATGGTGATCTTTTCCTCGAGGCCATCCGGCAGAAGGTCGGCGTCGCTGTTATCGGGACGCCATTTGTAGCTGATGCCGTAAACCGCTCCTTCCGAATCGCGGACCAGGAACCGTGTCTCGAGGCGTTTTCGTTCGCCGGTCGCCTCGTTCACGGTGAGCTCGAAATGCTTGATGAAGACCGTCCCATTCGGGAAACCCCATTCTCCCACGGGCACAAAGCTGATCTGTTCGTTGGTGGCGTACAGGCGGACCGTCGTTCGGCACGGCCAGCCAGCGACTCTTGATCGCGCTATCCGACCAGAGCGGCGAGTTAATCGTGAACGGAATGATACCGGTGGAAGGCGTGAGCGTGCTGAGATCGCTAAAGGCGCCCGTCGCGGAAAGAACGGGCGGAAAGGAAAACGCGCCATTCTTCGGCGGCATGATGTTATTCAAATAAGGCCCGATTGGCGCCCTGTTCCCCAGGCCATAGGGCGGCGTTCTGGGCATCGGCCCGGCACCAACAGCAAAGAAAGCAAGAGCAAGAGCAAGAGCAAGAGCAAGAGCAAGAGCAAGAGCTCTGACGACGGCAGGGCAAAGCGGTTGCGGTTGGAACGCGCCGCGGCAAAGCTGGATGGTTTTCGCTCAGAACTAGTCGAGCCGGTAGACTTCCACCAAACCAACCCCAGTCGTGCCGCCATTTCCGCGGACGACTGCCGTGTAGGCGCCCGGCGTGAGCGCATCAAGCAGCGCGGCTTCCGGATCGTATTTCGGCGCGAGATTAGCGGCCTGGATTTGCGCAGCCTGCGCGCTTTTCCAGTCGTCGTTCGAGCTCTTCACCGTTCCGTTCGCATTCACCAAGTCCACCGTGGGATTCGCCAAAAACCCCTGCACGCCGAAGTCACCCAGCGTCGGTCCCAACGCCCGGACCAGGACATTCAAGTTCCCGGCACCGCTGGGCCCAACCGTTAAACCGGCGATGAGAACGTTGTCGCCGACGTCGACAAAGCCGCGCGTGCTGATGTTCGCCAGCCTCGCGTCGGCGCCCGTGTCCAAATCGTAGGCGTCCACCAGCGCAACGCCCGGCTGGCCATCTTTTCCACGCACGATCGCCGTGTAATTCTGGTTCGCCTGGAGCATGGCAATAATGGCCGGACTCCGCATCTTTGCCGGGGGCCAATCCGCTGTTTTGGATCTCGACCTGCTGGCTGGAGTTCTTCCAGTCATCATTACTGGCGACAAGAACATTGCCGCGGAAAAGCTCGAGCGTCGGGTCGGCCAGGGCGCCGGCCAGGCCGAAGTCGGTCAGGGTCGGTCCGAGGGCGCGGATGATCACCTTCTTGTCCACCGTACCGGTCGCGATCATGCCGCCGATGAGGACGCTGTCGCCGCCCTGCACGCGCAGGCGGGTGGCGATGTTCAGGAGCTTTGCCCCGCTGCCGGGCGCGACCACATTGACGACTCCGTGCATGCCCATCGAGTAATGGGGACCGCAGTAGTAGGTGAAATTGCCGACATCGTTAAAGGTGAAGGTGAAAACAGAATTCGTGTTCCGGACCCCGGAGTTGAACATTCCATTCGGGACGCCGAAGTCGCCATTCGTATTTCCTGAGACCACCGAATGGGTCAAAGATCTCCAAACCCACTCGACCGTGTCGCCGGGCTGAATCGTGACAGTGCTCGGGTCGAACCGATGCTGAGCGTCGGGACCCACGTTAACGGTGTGCGTAGCGGCCAGGGCGCTCGTGGCCGCGATCATCGCGAGCAAGGCCAGGATCGCCCAGAGCCGGGCTGGCTCGCTCGCCGTGGATATTTCTGTTCCGGAACGGGTTTCGACGCAGCTTGGGGTGGGGTTCATCTTTATTTCCGTTTTCATTGTTTCTTTTCTATCGCCTTGTTATTTTTGCGGCGGACAGCATGGTGCCCGCGCTTCGTCACTCGGCTTTGGCCCGGACCGTTGTGAAAGTCTTTAGGATGGGATTGAAATTCTTGTGAAACTTCTGAATCCCCAATGAGCGCTGCCGCGTCCCCGGTTTATGAGTTCGGCGATTTCCACCTCGACGTGGAGGAACGGCAGCTTCTTCGGCGCGATGGCACGGCCGTGCCTCTGACCCCGCGCGTTTTCAGCACTTTGCGCTACCTGGTGGAGCATAGCGGCCGGGTGCTCGACAAAGAGGTTCTCATGGAGGCGGTCTGGCCTGACGCCATCGTCGAGGAGAACAATCTCGCTCAAAACATCTCGACGCTGCGCCGCGCCTTCGGCGAAAGCCCCGGCTCGCAACGCTACATCGTCACCGTCCCCGGCCGAGGGTACCGATTCATCGCTGAAGTTACTCAATGGGAAAACGGCAAGGTGCCCGAGGGGCCCGCAGAGACCGCTCCCCCACCTGCGGCGGCCCCGGTTCCGGTCACGCCCCCGGCCACCAGGTCAACTCGGCGCCCGAGCCTGTTGGTCGCGCTGATTCTTTGCGCGCTGGGCGCCGTCATCTTTGTCATTTGGTGGAGCCGGGCTCAAGCACCGGTCGTCGCGCCGGCCAACATCGCGCCGACGGCCCGCGCGATTCCGGACAAGAGCATTGCGGTGCTGCCTTTCGACAACCTGAGCGACGACAGTCGAAACGCCTTCTTCGCCACGGCGGTGCAGGATGAAATCCTCTCCAATCTTGCCCGGCTCGCTGACCTGAAGGTAATTAGCCGCACCTCCGCGAGCTTGTATAAGACCGGAAACCCGCGAAATATGCGCGAGATCGGCGAGCAGCTCGGCGTCGCGCATCTGGTGGAAGGCAGTGTCCAGCACTCCGGCAATCGCGTTCGCGTCAATGCGCAATTGATCGATTCCCGAACGGACGCGCACCTCTGGGCCCAGACCTACGATCGTGAACTGGCCGATGTCTTGGCGATTCAAAGCGAAATCGCCCGGGCCATCGCCGACCAGCTCAAGGCGAAGATTTCCCCGGGAGAAGAGGCGAGGCTGGCGTTGAAGCCGACGGAAAATTCCGAAGCCTATTTGCTTTATCTGCGGGCGAGAGAAATCGAGACCCGCTTCCGGGCTGCGGAGAGAGGAATTCGACAGTGGCCATCAAATTATATGAGCAAGCCCGCGACCTCGATCCCGGCTTTGCTCTGGCCCGCGCCCGCTTTCCATCTGATCAGTCACCGTCTACCAGAGCATCGAGCCGGCCCGGGCGGCTCAAGCCCGCGCCGAGGCGGAGGAAGCGTTACGGCTTCGGCCTGGCCTCGGGTGAAGCCCAGCTCGCTCTGGCGAATACCTATTTTCGCGGAGAAGGCGCGACTACGAACGCGCTTTGCAGGAACTCCAGCGAGCCGGCGGAGATGCTGCCAAACTCCGCGGAAGTGCCCCTCGCGGCTGCCTACATTTACAAATGGCAAAACAAATTCGCCGAGAGGATTGCCGCCTTGCACCGGGCCGAAAACCTCGATCCGCGGGATCCCGCCGGTCCTCAGCCTGCTCGTTATGACACTTCGCTGGATCCGGGACTGGCCGGAGGCGACGCGGACGCACGACCGGCTTCGGGCCTCCAGCCAAACGATCCCGGTCTCCGATTCGAATCGTGGCGCGCTCATTACGAATTTCGCAAGAACAGGCGACATCAAGGTTCTTAAGAAGAGCGAATGAGATCGATCGGGCCGGCCCCGGGAATGGATCCCGGGCGGCTGAATTACTGGCTCCACCAAACTGCCATGTTCGAACGTGATTACGCGGCGGCTGAGCGTTTCCTTGCTCAAATGTCGCCCAAGATGTTACGAAGCGACCGGCGCGGCGCATCCGAAGGTCGTCCTCGAAGCCATGCTCGCCGTGGCGCGAGGGAGCGAAGCACCGGTCGCGACGGAGCGAGCCCTCGAGACGGCGCGCCAGGAGATCGAGGCTGCGGCTTGCCCCGATCGTCCGCGAGCGCCAGCGCGCCCGCGCTCGACCTCCGGTTCGAATCTCGCTCTGCTCTACGCGTTCCTCGGCCGGAAAGAGGAGGCGATCCGCGAAGCGCGGCAGGGACGTTGAGATTCAAACTGGCGCGGTTGAGAAAAACTACGCCTCCGCCGTGTTGGCTTTGGTTTATGCACGCACCGGCGAACCCGAGGAAGCCATCAATCTAATCGAACATCTCCTGACCGCTGCCCAGCGTTCTGGGGCGCGGCGCCGGTCTACAATATGACGCTGGCCGACTTGAAATATCAGTGGGTTTGGGATCCGCTGCGCAGCCATCCGCGCTTCGAGAAGATCCTTGCCTCTCCGGAACCGAAGACAGTTTATTAGCGTTCCTGCTTCACGTAATCGCGCACGTAATCCGCGACCACGTCGCGCCAGGGACGCGGCGCTCTGGCCGGTCAGCTGTTCGTATTTCGCCGGCGAAAGCACGCTGTAAACCGGCCGTTTCGCGATGAAGCTCTTCATTTCCGCGAGCGACGACGCGCCGATCGTTCGTCGCCTTCATCGGAATCCCCTCCGCATGGCAGCAATCGAGCGCCCATTGCGCATATTCCTGCCAGCTGCATTCGCCCGTGTTCGCCAGATGGAGCACGCCGCTGTGCCGGGATCGTCGATCCCGGCCTCCAACAAACGGCTTCAACAACTCCGCCAGATCGAGCGTGTAAGTCGGCGTCGCCCATTTGTCGGCAATCGCTTTCACCTCTTCCCGCTCGCGCGCCTGGCCCAGCGCCCAGTCAATGAAGCTCGGACGGTCCGGGCCGAAGACCCACGAGACGCGCACAATCAACGCCCGCTCGTTCGCCTCCAGCGCCCGCCGTTCCCCGTTCAGTCTTCGATTCCCCGTAAACGCTGACCGGCCGCGCCTCGTCCTCTTCCGTGTACGGCTCACGCTTTTCGCCATCGAACACATAGTCTGTGCTGATGTGGATGAAGCGCGCCTTCTTCCGCGCGCAGATCTCCGCGAGAACGCCCGGCGCTTTTCCGTTGAGCGCGAACGCTTCCTCCACCTCCGTCTCGCAACGGTCCACATTCGTCTGCGCCGCCGTATTGATCAGCGCGTCGAAATCCATTCCGCCGAGCGTCTCCCGCATTTGCTCCGGCGCGCCGAGATCGAGCTGCGCATGGTTGAAGCCGACGACTTCGAATTCGCTCGCATACTCGCGCGCCAGCGCCGCGCCGAGCCGGCCACCGGCGCCGACGATCACAACACGTTTCATCGCACCCGCTTAAACCGGAAATCCCAAGCTCCCAAGCGGGAAATCCCAAATCCCAAGCTCCAAATCCCAAGTAAATCTACAAAGATCCAAATGCCCAAAGGAGCGCTGGCTGTCTCCTTTGGTTATTTGGCAACTTTGAGAATTGCTTGGGATTTGGGTGTCTGGGATTTGGGATTTCCCGCGTTCAGCGGGCAGCCGGTTTCTTTGCTTTCGCCAGCTTCGAGCATTCCTCGGCGCACTTCCGGCACGCATCTGCGCACCGCGAAAACGCCTCGATCTTCGAATGCTTCTCGCACGCTTTCGCCAGCTCCTCGCAGGCCCGCGCGCTGATTTCGCAAAGCGGATAAGCGTACTTCGAGCCGCGCTCCAGCATCTGGCTCGTCAGCGTCGCGATCCGCGCGCAATCCCGCGCCGTCACGATCACCGTCGCCACCGTATTTACATCCGGCTGGGCCAGACCGGCCGTGACCAGCCGCTCACAGCGCCGCCGCGCCACATTACAAGCTTCGATCGCATCGCTGAATTTTGGAGGCCACATAATCTATTTCCTCGGGTGAATTTTTTTCGCAGTTCCGCCCCTCGTTCCCAAACTCCAGTTTGGGAACGCCCTTGTCTTCGAAGCTCCGCTTCGCCCTCGGCAGTAGAAAAAAATTTCTCCCGCAAGGCAAGATTTTATTGGCCGACAGCTCTTCGATGCGTCTCTGCGAGACGCCTCAACCTGAAAGATAGGTGAGTTCTGAACCCTGCTCCACCCGGCGAATTCCTCGTAATCGTGCTCGTGCTCCTGCTCGTGCTCGGAGGCCCTGCTCAATTCGAGCACGAGCACGAGCAACGAGCACGATGACGATAACGGGATTGTCCCGATCGTCGCTACTGGATCGCGTAGACTTCCACGACTGCGATCCCGCTCGTATTGTTCGCCCCTTGAACAATCGCGGTATAGGACGCGCCGTTGCCAGCCAGCGTTTCCACCACGGCCGACTCCAGATCATTCGAAGGAGGAATGGTTGAATCAAGGATCTCCTGCTCCTGGCCGCCCGTGCGCCAGTTGTCGTTAGACCGGACCAGCGCGCCGTTGCTGTCGCGCAACTCGAGCGTGGGATCAGCCAGGTTGCCCGGCACACCGCTCAGCGAAGAGCTAATTGCGCGGACGATCACCTTCTGTGGTCCCGGTCCGAGCACGATCGTTCCGCCAATTAAAGGGTTGCCGGGTTGGACGAAACCGCGCGTCGAGATATTGGCCAGCTTCGAATCGACCGTCAGATCCAGGTCGTAGACTTCCACCAACGCAATGCCGGTGCTGTTGTTCGCGCCGCGGACGACGGCGGTGTATCCCGCGTTGTTCGCAGGCAGGCTCGCCACGATGGCCGACTCCAGGACGTTCGTCGGCGCGACTCCGCTGTCGATGACGGCCTGCCTGTCGGCCGTACTTGAATTTTGCCAGTCATCGTTCGAGGCGAGCAAGGCACCGGTGCCGTCGCGCAATTCCAGCGTCGGGTTTCCCAGTTTGCCCGCGAGATTCAGGGAGGGGCCGATCGCACGGACGATCACTTTCTTGTTCTGAGTTCCGGTAACAATGAAACCACCGATGAGAATGTCGTCGCCGATTTCCACCTGGAGGCGCGTCGAGATATTCGCGAGCACCGTCGGATCGGGGGCTGGGGGCGCCATGGCCGGTCACGTAATCGGCTTTCGTGTTGAGATTATTGGCCACACTCACGATGTGCACTTGGGGCGCCTGCCCGCCGCCGCTGAAAGTCACCGTGTAGGTCCCATTGCCCGGCACCGGCACGGAATAGCCGCCCGATGAGCTGCTGATGGCAAAAAAATTCGAGCCGACGACATCGACCCGCACCCCGCCGATGCCTTCGCGCGGACTATAGATGCCGTTGCCGTTCGTGTCGTCGTAGACCACTCCGGTAATGAAAGGCGTCCCGTTCGTCTGCGCCCCGAAGTTCTGGACGATGTAAAGCGAATCCCAGGTGTTTCCCTGGCCAAAGTCGTTGCCGGTGGCCATCCCGAGGCCAACCTCGCGCCAAAATTCCAGCATCGTCGTCAGTCGATGGCCTCGGCCTGGGACGCTCGTGTCTTTGAACAAGAGCCCATGCAGCGCCAGGACTGAGGCAAACAGCTTGGGGCCTGTGAAAGGCCCGGAGGTGACGAGCTGACGCGACGTTTTCCGGTCCGGGGACAAAGCCGCTCGGAGTCGTCCGCGGACCAAAGTAATCCTGCGCCTGGTTCATGGGATAACCGGCAGCACTGATCCGCCCGGCGGGCGTGGTCCCGCCCCATTCGTGGGGCGATTGCCCCGAAAAAAATTGGTCGTCTGCCTCCAGCCGGTTCGCATGATTCTGCGCGGCATTGAGCAGCACTGGACTCCAGGAGAGGGGCTGCGCCGTATTGCTGATCACAAACGGTTCACCGCCAATGCCCGGATTTCCTTCCTGCAGACCGCTCAACCCGAGCAGGGTCGCGTGCGCTCCGCCATCGGCGCGAGCGCGGTTGATCAACTCCAGCATGAACTGCTGCTCATTCGTCGGACTGCCGATGGAATACTCGGTTTGCGCGATCGCTGGGGAAAACGAAATGACCAGCAAGAAACTGAGAACGAGGAGTCGAGGTTGGACGGTGGGAGACATGGTAGCTGCGCTAACGATTCCAGTTCCCGCGCAACGCCTCAATCGGACCTTGGTCTTAGTCTGGAGAGGCGTCCCTCCATAATGGGATGGGACCAAACCGCAGTGCTAGAAATCCCAAATCCCAAATCCCAAAACCCAAATCCCAGGTAGTTCTCAAAGCAAAATTTTTAAAAAGAAGGCTGCGGAACGCGCTCCTTTTGGGATTTTGAGATTTTAGATTTACTTGGGATTTGGATCCTGGGATTTGGGCTTTCCCGCGCAGCGGGCGTGGGCTTTCCCGCGCCAGCGGGTTTTATTGGAGGAAGTAAACTTCAACGACTCCGATGCCGCTGGCGTCGCCCTTGCCTCGCACCTGCGCGGTATACTGACCGGGCGGGATCGTCGTGATCAGTGCTGCTTCGAGATCGTGACCGGGTTGGAGGCCGATGCTTTCCAATTCCTGCTTCTGCGCCGGATCGGTTTTCCAATCATCATTCGCTAGCACGAGCTCTCCGTTTTGGTCGCGGAGCGCGAGCGTTGTGTCGGGCAGCGCGTTGGTGATTCCGAATTGGGTCAGCGACGGTCCAATCGCGCGAATCGCGGCCCGCACCGATGCATCCTGGATGATGAACCCGGCGATCATCAACTTATCGCCCGGCTGGATAAAGCCTCGCGTGGCGATGTTAGCCAGCCGCGCGGGTGAGCTCGCGCTCATGTCGTAGGCATCGACGATGCCTGTGCCGGTGGTGTTCCCTACTCCGCGCACGTCATCGCGCGCGTCTATCGCCCTTCCCGCCTCCCCTCGCTAGACAAACAGTTTGGGAACAGTTAGAAACACTTTGAGTACCCAATTCGGTCTTCCCGCCGGCGAGCGGCTTTTGCTCTGAATATATGGCCCGAAAACAAGTTACCCGGGCATTAGCCCCACTGCCCAGTCCCCGACACCTCGAAAAGGCACATCATAAGACCGAGACCCTCACCGCCATCCTGCGCGACGTGGCGGTGAAGAATCAGCAGGAGCAGCCGCGCGCCTTCCATTCCGTGCGCGCCGTCGCGGCGCATTTCCAGGTTCCCGTTTCCACCGTTTCGCGCGCCTATCGACAGCTCGAGCAGGAAGGATTGATCAGCCGGGTCCGCGGATCGAAGACAGTGCTCCAGGGATTGAATTTCGACCGCCAATTGAAGGTCCGCGCTTTCGTCGGTTTCCCCGCCTCGCTGTCCTCCTTCGTCACGCTTCAGGATTACCGGACATTTTTTATTCGAATCCGGCGCGAGCTGCGCTTGCGCGGCTTCGCGGCCGCCACCGCTTTCTTCGAGCCCGAAGAAGCCAGCACCGACGCCTTGAGCAAACGCTTCAAAGCCTACGAAGTGGATACTGTCATCTGGTTCCAACCGCTCAAGGAGGCGCGGACCACGGCCCTGCACCTTGCCGACATGGGGATTCGTTTGATTGGCGTCGCCAATGACGCTCCCTCGCCAATCCCGTTCCGCTATCAGATCCGTCGCGAGTCGGCGATCAGGACCTTGCTGACCAATTGGAAAGCGCAGGGGCCGGAGCGCCTCGTTCTCGTCGAGTCGAAAGATCAACGGGCTTCCGCCATTCGCGAGGCGTTGCCCGCCATCCTCGACGAGCTGGAAATCCGATGGTCCGTCGCCACCTACAAAGGGCAGCGCAGCGAAGCTTTCCTGCGCGAACTGCAGCGAAAGAAGGCTGACGGCATTATCTTTTCCTCCTCCGCGCTCGCCTCCAAGTTCTGCTTTCGCGCTCCCGGCGCGGTGGCCGACCTCCTCCAGTCCCATCGGGTAGCTTTCCTCAACGGGCCGGTCAGCATGCCGTTCGCCCGGGTTCCCGACATCAAAGTCGATCTCGTGACAGTGGACTGGCAGGAAGTCGCGCGCACGATTGTCGACGACCTGATCAGCCAGGAAGCGTTCCAACTCCCGGGCCCCACCACCTTCGAAGCCGAAGCCAAACTCTGCGTGCCGCTGAGCGACTTTGCGCAGAGCATCTAGCCCGCTTCGCGGTGCGAAGCGGAAATCCCAAATCCCAGGCTCCAAATCCCAGGTAAATTTCAAAATCCCAATTTCTAAAAAGAAGCGGACAAGCTCCCCATTTCCCCGTTTGGGACCTACTTGGGATTTGGGTATTGGGATGTGGAGCTTCCCGCGCAGCGGGCCTAGTGTCGGCCAGTCCGCTGCGCGGGAAATCCCAAATCCCAGGCTCCAAATCCCAGGTAAATTTCAAATCCCAATTTCCAAAGAAGCCGACAAGCTCCCCATTTTCCCCGTTTGGGACTTACTTGGGATTTGGGTTTTGGGATTTGGAGCTTCCCGCGCAGCGGGCCTAGTGTCGGCCGGTCCGCTCGAGGAGCGGTTCCCACCAGGCGCGATTGTTCGCGTACCAGTCGATGGTGGAATCGAGGCCGTCTTTGAAGTTGTGGAGCGGCTTCCAGTTTAGCTCGCGCTGGGCAAAGGAGGAATCGATGGCGTAACGGCGATCGTGGCCGAGGCGGTCGGTCACGTAGGAGATCAGGCTCTCGGGTTTGCCGAGCTTTTGCAGGATCGCTTTCACGGTCGCGATGTTCGGCATCTCGGCGTCGCCGCCGAAATTATAAACAGCGCCCGGCTTGCCTTCGAAGAGCGCGGCCACGATGCCGGCGCAATGGTCTTCCACGTGGATCCAGTCGCGCACATTCAGGCCGTCGCCATAGACCGGCAGCTTGTCGTCACGCATGGCGTTGATGATCATGAGCGGGATCAGTTTCTCGGGGAACTGGTACGGGCCGTAGTTGTTCGAGCAGCGGGTCACGATCACTTCCTGGCCAAAGGTTTTGTGGCAGGCGAGCGCGAGCAGGTCGGCGCCGGCTTTGCTCGAGGAATAGGGCGAGCTCGGCTCGATGGGCGATTGCTCGGTGAACTTTCCCGTTTCGCCCAGCGAACCGTAAACTTCGTCGGTCGAGATCTGGATGAAGCGCTGGACGCCGTGGCGCCGGGCGCAATCGAGCAGGATGCTGGTGCCGACGACATTCGTGTGAATGAAATTCTGCGGATCGTTGATGCTGCGGTCGACATGCGACTCCGCGGCGAAGTTGATGACCGCATAAAAGGAGTGCTCGGTCATGAGCGCGTCCATCTGGTCGGCGTTGGCGATATCGGCTTTGAAAAATTCGTAGCGCTCGCCATGTTCCTCCGCGACGCCGTCCAGGTTGGCCAGATTTCCGGCATAAGTCAGGACATCGACATTGCTCACCGAGGCCGGCTTGTAATGCTCCAGAATATACCGAATAAAATTGCTTCCGATGAATCCGCAGCCACCGGTCACCAATATGCGCATCGATGCGCCTACTAGCAGCGGAGCCGAGGATGCGCCACTAGTTTCTCCGACGATCGGGACCAGGCTCGACCAATTGCTCGGTCGCGCAGCCCATATCGATTGGACGCCGTGGATGATTATCGGCCTGGGCGCGTTTCTCCGGCTCTTTCTCCTCGGCATCAAGCCGCCGCATTTCGACGAGGGCATCAACGGCTGGTTCGTCGACCAGATGGTGAAGAACGGTTTCTACCGCTACGACCCGACGAACTATCACGGCCCGCTTCACTTCTACATTCTCTTCATTTTCCAGACGCTGTTTGGCCGGAACGTCTGGGCGATCCGCCTGCCGGTCGTGCTCGCCAGCATTTTCTCCATTCACCTGACGATGAAGTTCGAGCCGTTCGTCGGGCCGCAAGGTCAGCCGGCTGGCCGCGCTCGCCATGGCGGTCTCACCCGCGTTCGTTTTCTATGGGCGCTATTCGATTCACGAAGTCTGGCTGCTTCTCTTCTCGATGCTTTTCATCCTGGGCCTGCTCGGTCTCTGGCAGCGCGGGACGGTGAATTACCTCTGGTGCGCCGGAATGGGTTTTGCCGGAATGATCCTGACCAAGGAAACCTACATTATTCATGTCGGTTGCGCGGTGATCGCCGCGGCGGTCGCCTGGGTTTCGCACAAGATCACGCCGGCTGCCGGACGCGAAACCGGTCCGGCAATCGTGGAGTTATGTTGACCTGGCGGTCGTCGCGAGCGTCGGCCTGGCCGCAATCATCTTCTTTTATTCCGGCGCCTTCCTGAACTGGCCCGGCGTCACCGGTCTCTTCAAGACGTTCGCCGCCTGGTTCAAAACCGGCAGCGAAGGAGCCGGTCACGACAAGCCTTTCTATTATTGGGTCATGCTGATTGCGCGTTACGAACAACCCATTTTGCTCGGGCTGTTCCTCTGCGCGTGCTGCCAGTTTTTCAAGAATCTGAGCCTCCGTTACCTGGCCATCTACGGCGTGGGCGTGTTGATGGCTTACAGCATCGTCAAATATAAAACTCCCTGGTGTATCATCAGCATTATCTGGCCGCTGCTCTTTCTCTTCGGAGCGGTGGTGGCGCTGGTTCCGGACGCCTTTCGCCGAGCGGCCTACACAACAGCCGGAGTTCTCCTCGCCCTCTCGCTCGCCTTGAGCGTCCGCCTCAATTATTTCCGCTGCACGACGGACACGGAGCCGTATGTCTACGTCCAGACTTACAACGACGTCTGGAAATTAACCAAGCCGTTGCTGCGTCTCGCCGAGGCCAACCCGACCTATTATCAACTCGTCGGCCATCTCATTCGCACCAGCACCTATCCGCTCCCCTGGATGCTGGGCGACTTTTCGAAGGTCGGTTATTACGAACACAACAACATGCCGGCCAAGCTCGATGCCGATTTCCTCATCGTGCAGGAGGACAAAATCGATGAAGTCGAGGCGAAGCTCCAGGGCACTTACTTCACGGAGCCGTTGACGATTCGTCCCTACCAGGATCCTTCCAAGCTTTACCTGAGCGCCAAAGTCTTTGATAAAATCTTTCCGGGGCGTGTCCCCGAATTTACCGGCCAGCCACCCGCCGCAAAAACGCCGTAACCGCGGCCAAGCGAAATGAAGTGGTTATCGGCCGGGCTCACCTTCTTTAACGTCTCCACCGTTTCCGCCCTGCTCATGGGAATGGTCGCGGACGGACTGAACAAACCGATCGCAATTCTCGCGGTGGTAGCAGGTCTGGCCGCGGCGGTCATCGCTCATTGGGTGACGGAGGCGGTCCCATTGCGCACGCGCAAACCTGCGTCCGTCGAACCGCCTCCGCCGCTGGTCCAAGCGCGAAAACGGAAACGCGACCGGCGCGCCAAAGATCTTCCGGTCATCGTGCCGGCGCGCGAACGGTACCGCTCCGTCTGGTTTTGGCTGCTCGCGGCCTGCTTCACCGTTTTTGCCGTGCGCTCGTTTGCCTGGCTGCTCTACATCGATGGCAACGAGCTGAAGGTGCAATCTCCGAACAATCTCGGCGATCTTTCCATCCACCTGACCTACATCCGGCAATTCGCCAGCGGCACGCCCCTTTGGCCTGACAACCCGCTCTTCGTTCTCAGCAAGCTGAGGTATCCCGCCGGCACCGATATCTTCAACGCCGTCCTGAGCTGCGTTGGCGTCGACTTGATTCGCGGCCTGGTCTGGACCGGTCTGCTAGGGTCGGCGGCCACCTTCTACGCGTTCTATCGCTGGGCGGGAAACTTCGGGATCGCGGCGTTTCTCTTTAACGGTGGCGTCGCGAGTTTTCCCGTTCTGCAAACTTTCGTCTTCCAGGACTATCAGGGGGTCAACGCGATCGCGTGGAAAAGCATTCCCCTGGCCATGTTCGTCACCCAGCGAGGTCTGCTCTACGCGCTGCCGGTGGGACTGCTCCTGCTCTACCAATGGCGCGCGAAATTCTATCCGGGCTTTCGTGAAGTAGCGCTAGCCGAGGCGCCGGAAGGCGGATCGGAAGCTGTCGCCTCTGCCCGTCCTCCCCTTCCCTTTTGGCTCGAGGTGTCGCTTTACGCCACCCTCCCGCTTTACCACGTGCATACGTTCCTGGCGCTGAGCATCGCTCTCGGGTTTCTCTTTTTGCTCGGCGAAAACAAGGCACGCCTCCAGTTGCTCACCCTCGTCGGAACGGCCCTGATCCCGGCCAGCTTTTTCATGTGGGTCGTGAGCGACAACTTTAATGCCGGCTCGGTCCTGCAATGGAAGCCGGGCTGGGTCCAGAATGCGGGCGATTTCGCCATGCCGTTCTTCCAGTTCTGGCTGGTGAACTTTGGCGCCTGGGTCCCGCTAGTTCTTTCCTTCGTTGGCCTCACCACCCTGACCGTTTGGAGACAATTCAAGGCGCCGGACGTCTCCGCCTCCAAAATCTCCGCCAGTGTCGCCTTCCTCGTTCCCGCCGCCGCCATTTTCCTCCTCGGCTATTTCGTCAAATTCGCGCCATGGGAATGGGACAACATCAAGATCATTGTCTGGGCTTATTTCATCATCCTGCCTTTTCTTTGGACTGACCTGATTGCGCCCTGGCCCTTACCTCTGCGCGCCCTCGTTTGCGCCGCTCTCTTCGCCTCAGGTTTCGTCAGCCTTCTCGGCGGACTGGCCGCCGGCAAAACCGGATTCGGGTTGGCGGACCGGACGGAGCTCGATGCGGTAGGCGCCGTCGTCCGCAAGCTGCCGCTCGACACTCGTTACGCAGGCTTCCCGACTTACAATCACCCTATCCTCCTTCAGGGCCGAAAGATGGTCATGGGATATCCCGGCCATCTCTGGACCCAGGGCTTCAATTATTCGGAGGTGGAAAACAAATTGCAGGCGCTGATGAAAGGGTCGCCGAACTGGAAAGAAATGGCCCGGTCCCTGGGCGTGCGTTATTTGTTCTGGGGGCGCGAGGAGAAATTGAACTACCCCACGAGCACTCGTCCATGGGAACGCGAAAGCGCGTCAGTCGCGAGCGGCGACTGGGGAGCCGTTTACGATCTCAATTCCACCCGCCCGCCGCCGTCACCGACACCGTCACCTTCACCAGCGGCTTCGCTAACGGGTTCACCAACGGTTTCACCGACGCTCTCACCGGCCGGCCAGTAAGCGGCCGCGCGGGGTCGAAGCCGGCCTCGGATTCAAAACCACTTGCCGGGCCTTCGTCCGTTGCGCAACGAAATGAGGGACGCCCTGCGCCTGGTCGAGCTGAGTCCGGCGCAGGAAGACGAGAATTTTCTCGCCGCGATGTTCTCGAAAATAGTCCGCGATCCGCGCGGCCGCGAATTCCTCGGAAGACTGCGTGGCGATATTCGCCGCGGGCCGGCCGAGCGCGAGAACGCGAGCGCCTCTCTTGCCCGCCGCTCGAAGGAAAGCGTGGCTATTTGCTTCATCGCCCGGCGACGCGTCGAGATGAAGACGAGGCATCGCGCTGCTCGTCGCTGCCGAACGATTCGCCCATTCATCGAGCACCACCTGCTGCTCGCCGGAGATTGAATCCCAGCCCAGGGCGAAGGAGCCGCCGTTCCGCTGCAGTGCTTCGAGCAATTTCCAGGCGGCCTCCGACTGTGTCCGCAGCGTCACCGACTCGCTCGGGTAATAAATGATGTCAGCGCTCTGCACCAGCGCGTCGAATTTTTCATCGCCCGCGTCGGTCGGTTCGATTGCCGCCTGCCGCGGCAAAGCCGGCTGACGGAAGAAAGAGGAACAGCTCCCGCAGAGCATCGCCCCGGCCAGCAGAAGACAGCGGCCCAGAAATATTCCGCGGTTACGATCCACGCTGCGGTTGCGCGACAAGCGCCTTTTCCGGATGCCCTGACTCAATGCTCTCACTTCGGCGGAACCGCCGGCGCGTTCGCCAGCCGGCCGCCAGAATCTGGCAACCGATAGCGAAAGTCCGCCGCCAGGTTACGCCTGAAACCTTTTGCTGGCCGGCCAGGCGCGGGCGTTCACTGGCCGACACTTCGCAAATGGTCGCGCCGAGTCTGGCCGCGGCGATTTGCGCTTCGATCGTCCAGCCAAAAGTCATTTCGCGCGGCGCGATTGCTTCAAACAAATTCCGTTCGATCAGGCGCACCGGCGCCAGATCTTTGAACCAGCGCCCGGCCAAAGCACCACACCAGAGCGCGATGGCAAAATTCGCGATCACGTGCGAAACGCTCATCGTTCGCCAGTTGCTGAGGTGCGCGGTCCGCGCGCCGAGCACAAAGGTGAAACCTTGTTCGTAAGCCTCCACCAGCCTGCGCACATCCTGAGGATCGCTGGCGCCATCGCCGGCCAGGAAAATATAGGCGCGCACCGGCGGCAGAACATTGCCGAGCAAATCAATGGCGCTTTGGCAGCCGTAGCCATAGCCGCGATCCCGCGTCTCAGCCACCCAGACGCCGCGAGACCGCGCGATCTCCGCCGTGCGGTCGGACGACGCGTTCACCCCGACCGCGACCACAAATTTCTCCGGGTCGAGCGCCGGCATCAGCTCGTCGAGGACGCGCCCGAGGCACTCCTCTTCATCGCAAGCAGGAATAATAACGGCGAACTGGTTTTGAAACGTGGGCTTGGAAGTTTCCATCCTGTTCAGAGCCACCGCACGATCCCCTATTCCGCCGCATGCGCAAAACTTCCCGCAACGCTGAGCACGAGCTGGCCCTCCGCCACGAGCGTCCCATCCACCATCGCCGCAACTTTGAATTGGACCATCCCCTCGACTTCTCCAACTTTTTCGGCGCGGAGATCGATTGCTTCCCCCGGCCGCACCGCCTTGAAAAATTTCATCGTCCGGATCGCGGAAAGCAGGAACAGCGGCTGCGCCGTTTCCGGATAGCCCGAAGCAGCCGCAATTCCCGCCGCCTGGGCCAAGGCCTCGGTCAGAATCACCCCCGGGACCAGCGGATTCCCCGGAAAATGCCCCTTGAACATCGGATCCTCCGCCTCGAACGAGGTCCTTGCTTCGACCGAACGGCCCGCCTCGCAACTGATCACCTCACGCACGAAAACGAACGGCGGCCGATGGGGCAGGCCAAGAAAGTGACGTGTGACGTGTGACAAGTGACAAGCTTTCTAAGGCAACGTCTGCACTGATTCTCCGCTCGTCACATGTCACACGTCACACGTCACTTTTCTTCATCCATTCACGAAATAGACAAACTTCCAGCTTCCCTTCACCCGCCGGATCCCGACGCGGTAGCCGTCGTAGTTCAGCGACTCATCGGCAAATTGCGGCGGGGCCACCCAGAAATCGCCTTTCTGCACGAACTTTTCCGTCATGATCCCTTCCAGCTCCGGCCAGAGGTTATGCTCATCCCAGTGTTTAAAGACGCCGTCCCCTGATTTCTCGGGGTTCAGACTGTATCCGAAATCTTCCGTCATCATCCCGGCAATGGCGTGGACATCATGCGACGCGATCGCCTGTTTCAGCCGGCCCAGGAAAGCCTGGAAATCGACGTCGCTGTTTTCGTCCCGCAATTCCGCTTTGGCGCGCTTACTTGGGTCGGGCTTCTTGTCTTTTTTCGATTTGAACATCCCGCAGCCGCTGAGGGCGAAGGCGCATGCTAGAAAAAGGCAGACGATTTTTTTCATGTCGGATCTTCTATTGTCAGGTTTCGCGCCGGGAGGAAAGCGGGAAACGAAACGAGGATGGAGGATAGAGAATTGCGACCATCTATCCTCCATCCTCTATCCTCGCTTCCTCCGCCGCCATGGGTGAGCCACGAAAACAAAATAGATCGTGCTGATCAAATCGACGAAGCTGCAGGGCGGGTTGGTCAGGCGAAGGGGCCCGCGCCGCAATGCTTCGATGACGTTCTCCACCGTCAGCTCCGGCGGGCGCGGAATGCTGGTGTAATTGGATCCAAAGGCATGGAGCTGGTGCGCATCCGACGTAGCGATGAGCGGCTTGCCGTATCGCTCCGCCGTTTCCACCGCCCGCCGGTTCGGATTGAACAGGCGCGTCCAGAAATGGCAAAGCTCGATGGCATCGAACAAATCGATCCGTTGCACCAGCTTTTCGCCGATCGATCCGCCAAGAACATAGAACGGATGGGGAGCAATCGTGAAAAGCGAGCTCCCCCGTCGTTCTCGGAGCGCTGCCAAGTCGTCCCAGGTGCGCAACGCCTGCGCCTCTTCCGCCGTCACGTTCAGCAAAATAACGTCCCCGCCTTCCAGTCGCATCTCGGCCGCGGGAATAAGGAGGATGCCCATGCTGGCGGCATCGGCAAAGACTTCGGGACGATCGAACACCTCATCATGAAGTGTGATGGCCAGAACCCGAAATCCAAGGGCTCGGGCGCGCTCGAGCAGTTCATGCGCTGAGTAATCGAGCGCATCTTTCGGGTCGTCCAGAGTGTGAATATGCAGATCGACTTTGATCCATTCCGCCTCAGGCATGTCTCCGCAGATTACGCTAATTCTCCGAGTTGAAACCGGAAAAAGGTCAGTGAAATAGGCTTGTCAGCGTCCGGCAGGCGGAAGTAGAACAAGGTCATGAAGATACAAGGCATGATGGTCGTGGCCGTCGTGCTGGTGATGGCGACATGGGCTCCGGCACAACAAGTCACGGTTTACGATAACAAATCTGCCCCCGCCGATTCCAAATCCGCGCCTCTTCCCCCGGAGACTCCGGTCGCACCGAACATCGCCCCCCATATGATCGGCGACATGGGCTTTGGACGGCAACTGAGCCCGTTCAAGATCGCGGAGAATGAAAGCCCGCGCCCGATGGATCGCATTTTCTACACCTACAACTATTTCAGCGACGTTGAAACGGGCCGTCGTCGTTTTCTCTCCCTGAACGACGAGCGGGATATCGATATCCACCGCCACGTGATGGGTTTTGAGAAAACCTTGTTCAGCGACCGTTTTTCCCTCGGGGTGCGGCTGCCGTTCGCGACCATCAAGGAATCGTTTCAAGACGACTCCCAAAGTGAGACCGACTTTGGCGACCTTAATTTTACCATGAAGTACGCGTTCTATAACGACCTCAAAACCGGAAATCTCATCTCCGGCGGCCTGACCGTAAGCGCGCCCACCAGCACTCGCGAACGCGAAGAACAAAACCAAAACCAAGACCGGAGAGACAGGGGCGATGAGATCTACGTGCAGCCCTTTGTCGGCGGGATATACAATGCCGGCCGTTTCTATTTCCAAGGATTTAGCTCTGCCCTCATTCCCACCGATGACTGCGGCAAATCGACTCTCTACAACGACTTCGGCGTCGGCTACTTCATGTATCAGAGTCCTACCGGCTGCATCCGCTCGGTCGTCCCGACCCTAGAGCTTCACATCAACACCCCGCTCGAGCGCGGCGACACCAGAGTCAACGCCACGCCCGGCGTCCATTTCCAGCTGCTCGACCGCACCTGGCTTACAGCCGGTGTCGCCATCCCCGTCACCGGTCCTCAGCGATTCGACATCGAAGCGATCACCCAGTTGAACTTCCGATTCTAATCCCGGCGCGCTGCGGCCACGCGTGTGCGACTTGGAACAGCTGGGCGAGCAGTCCGGCACAAGTAAAAATTACAAGCGCCCAGGGCAGTATGTCTCCGGTTCGGCTATAAAGGGTGCGGCGCGAATCGACGTAAACGGTTTGCGTGCTCTGGCCGGCGATCCCCGCTTCGCGCCGAAGAGCTTCGATCGCGGCAATCTCATCCTGGACTTTCTTCGCCACGACGGGATCGCTCGCGATCTCGGCCGCATGTTCGCGCCGAAATTTTACCAGCGCGGCGATTCGAGGAAGTTCCGGCGCACCGAGGCCGGTCCATGATTGGCCGCGCGCGTTGACGACTTCGCCATACATTTCGCCGGTCGGTTTCACGAAGCCGGAGATGCCGGTGTTGGAGCTCCGCGCAATGCCGGCGCGCGCTTCCACGGCCCGGAAGGCAGACATGGCGGCGTGCCACACCTGAGCGCGATTGCGCTGGAAGATCCCGTCGTTCGACATGTTCACAAAAAAATCCGCGGCCTTGCCGCCGCGCGCGTTTTGCAAAAACGTGCCGCAGCTTTCGGCGTAGCAAAGCTCGACGCACATCGAGATGGTGTAGTGCAGCGGCGTGCTCGTCGCGGATGTCGCAGGTAACTCAAAGACATGCCGCTGTTCGCCGCGCGTGAACCCGGCGCCCAACGGAACGCTGCCGTGCGAACCGACTGATTGTTCCAGCAGCGTGTGGATAAAGGTGCCGCGAAAAGGAATCGTTTCGGCGACCGGGAAAAGGCGTTGTTTGTCCTGGCGCAACGCATTCTGGCCGAGCCCCGGATCGAACCGAATCGCGGAATTGCGCACCTCCGCTGCCTTGGGATTATCCCGCTGCGGGACGATGGCCTCTGTCCCAACGAGGAGTGGAATGGCCGCGCGCGTTGTCCAATCGCGTAATGTGCGTTCGAATTGCTGCGAGGCCGACAGCGAGGCGGCGTCCCCATTTGGAGCCTGCAACCATTCGCGGTTGAGCGGCGGCACCGCGGCCATGGCTTCTGGCCAAACGATCAGTTGGGGAGGAGGTCGAGTGGCAGCGGACTGGTCGCTCCACGCGAGCATCTCTTGCAGAAAGAGACGCGAATCGAAACCTTTCTCGATCCCGCCGGTCATCGGAATATCGGGCTGCACGACGCCGATGACCGGACCGGGCCGCATCGTTTGATGCGACTCGTGCAAACGAAATGCGCCGTAGCAAGCGATGGCGATCCAGCCCGCCGCGACGCCAACGACAGAGAAACGCGCGCGTTTCCAGCCTCCGAGCAGGACATCCGCGAGCGCGCCATTCACGCTCGCGATAGCGAAGCTGACCAGGTAAATGCCGCCGAGATCGGCGATCTGGATCATCCAGAGCTGCGGGTGAAACGAGAGCGCCAGCAGACCGGTCGGGACGCCGAGCGGCCCGAGCAGCCGGAGGAATTCGCCAGCAACGAAAGTCACCGGCAGCAGCAGCGCGAGCGGGAGACGCGTGGCGCGATACCACCAGCGAAGAGACGCTCCGCAGGCGACGAGCATGCCCGAATGCAGGATCGCGAGGGCGAACACCGCCACCCAGTTGTAAGTCGCGAAGAAGAGGTTCCCGAAAAACCAAAGGAGCGCGGAAGCGACTCCGACGATGGCGAGCGCGGGCAGACCCTTCTTTGCGCCGCAGAGCGCGAGGGCGAACGGCGTGAGGGCAAAAAGAAGGAGCGGCGCCCATCTGTAGGAAATAAAAACCACGAGGTACAACGCGGCATAAAGCGCACTCAAGCCGCAAACGATGCCGGTCGAATAGCCGGATCGAACAGGCCGATGTTCCGTCATCGCGATAAGTAAGTTTCTCTCCTTCACGAATTTACATGCTTGCCATCCATCGTGGGGTCAATACCCTTCGCGCGTCGCATTCGGCGTTTCGGAGGCGACACCCCCTGCGGTGTCAGCCTTGGAGAAACTATGATTCATTTGAACCTGCCGATTCGACGTCTCGTTACCGGAGCGATTTTGCTCGCGACCTGGGGAGCAGTCACACCGACTCCAGGCGAAGGCGGAACCACCGTGGACCAGAAGCAAGGTTGTTTCGATGAGAACGGAAACAGGGTTGTCCGGACCACCTTCGCGGACGGAACGAACGGCGTGGTGAACGGGATCAATTATGCAAACATGGGGTGCTTCGTCAGCTTTGTGCCGAGGCCCATTGCCGTGACGGCGGCGAAACCGAGCGCGGAATGGAACACGCCGGTTCAAGCACCTGTCGTCCTTCGCCCGACAACCCCGTCCAGCCCTACTGCGGTCGGTGTGAGTCCTTCGACCATCGACGAGAACTTCCGTGGATTTGTCCAAGTGTCGATCGACGGCCTGGCCACGGGCGACACCGTCCGGCTGGAGAAGTTCCAGGTTAATAACAACACCGGAGTAATCGATCCCAATGCGGTCCTCGTGCTCAGCTTGCTCCTGACCGATGGCGTGTCGAACAAGATAGGCGGTGTGGCTAACATCAATGTGCCCGCGGACACCACCGCGGCCGACGGGAACATCGTCGCCCAGATCCCGTACCTGGATAGCTCGGTGCCCACCACGGTGGGCGAGTATGTCTTTCGCTTTTCGAGCCCCACTAACTCGTTCGCGGCTCTTACCGCGCGCTTGACGGTCACCAACGCTGCGGATGCCCAGGATATAACCGGACAAGTGACAGCCAATGCCGTCCCTGTGCCGAATGCCTACGTCATCCTGCTCGACACCGAGGGCGGCGGATACGACTTTGTCGCAGGAACGATAGCGGATGCGACCGGTCACTATTCCTTTGGCGCCGCGCCTGACCAGTATGACATGGTGGCGGTCCATCGGGGATTTGTGGGCGCGTTTGGGAAAGGCGTGGAACAAACCCTCGCCGCGGGCGAGCACAAGGTAGTGAACCTGACGATGGAGGCGGGCACCCGCACCATTTCCGGACAGGTGCGCGATAACAAGACAAACGCGGGCCTGCCCGCCGTGCAGGTCGTGTTCAAGACCGACAGCGGGAAGTTTGCTGTTGATTACACCGATGCGAACGGAAATTTCAGCACCGCGGTTACTCCGGACAAATGGACCGTGGAATTAGCCAGCACCGCGGTAAGCCAGATCGGCTACGTCGCGCCGTATGCCGCAGTAGCCGTCGACACGTCGGCCGGCAATGCGACTAACGTCACCCTGGCGGCGGCGAAAGCGACGACGCTGCTTCATGGCACGGTCACGGATAGCACCGGGGCGCCGGTGGCTGGCCTCGACCTGCACGCAACCGATGAGACCTATCGGTTTCAATCGTTCGCGGTAACCGACACTTCCGGCAATTACGTCATCGCTATTTCCAGCGGTGTCTGGGCGGTGGACGCCTCAGCGAGTGGGCTCGAAACGCGCCAGGAGCTGGCCCCTTTGCCGACCAAGCTTTATGTTGCCGAGGGACAGGCAACGAACGTGAACTTCGCTGCCTCAAAAGCCACTGCGCATCTAAGCGGAGCATTGAAAGACAACAACGGCGTCGGAGTCAGCGACATCAGCTACCAGGCCCTGAGAGATAATGGTCGGTTCGTCCGCTTCGGAACCCAGGCGAACGGCAGCTTCGATGTAGGTCTGACCGCAGGCACCTGGTTCATCCGCCCGATGCCGGATTCTGCGGCCCACGCGGACCTGATCTTCGTTAGCCCTCTACCGATCACCTTGACGAACGCACAAAATCTTACCGGGGTGACGTTCAACGCGCTCAAGCCCACTCACCATGTGAACGTCACGGTAAAGGACCAGAATGGCACGCCTCGTCCGCGCATCGAGCTCGCGCTGGGATACGCCTTGAATAATCAGGTCTACGTCAGTTTCGCCTACACAGACGAACATGGGATGGCTTCGCTCCCCGCCTACGATCACGCATGGGGTCTGGCCGGCGATCCAGAAAACCTCGCCGCCAACGGATTCCGGGAGTTCGCGGTTCAGACGGTCACAGTCAGTGGCAGTGATGTTAATGTTGCGTTAACCCTGGAACCGCTGCCGCCCACCGGTAACACCCTGGTCAATCTTTCCACGCGCGGCACCGTCCAGACCGGCGACAATGTCCTGATCGGCGGCTTCATTGTTCCCGGGCTCGCGCCAAAGAAAATTCTCCTGCGGGCCATCGGACCTTCCCTGGGCAACTCTGGAGTAGGCGGGAGCTTGAGCGATCCCACGCTGACTCTGTTTAATGGAGCGGGCGTGCAGATCGCATTCAATGACGACTGGATGACCAGCCCGGACAAACAGGCCATCATCGATACGACGGCTCCGCCGACAAACGCCAAGGAATCTGCCATCATCGCCACCCTCGCGCCCGGCAATTACACCGCCAAAGTCGCAGGCGTGGGCAATGCGACCGGCGTCGCTCTGGTTGAGCTCTACGATTTGGATTCGTTCTCCAGTTCCACGTTGGCGAACATCTCGACCCGCGGCACCGTCAACCAGGGAGAAAATGTCCTCATCGCCGGTTACATTGTCGGCGGCTACAAGGCACAGCGCGTGATCGTCCGCGGAATTGGCCCGTCCCTTGCACAATTTGGGGTGAGCGGGGCCCTTGAGGATCCGGTTCTGGACCTCCGCAACGCACAAGGCACCATCCTCGCGTCGAACGACGACTGGCAGGACACGCAAGAACAAGAGCTGATCGACACGACTATCCCGCCATCCGATGAGTTGGAGTCAGCGATCGTGATCAATCTTCAGCCCGGCAATTACACCGCGGTCATTTCCGGCTTCGACGGCAGCACCGGCGTTGGCCTCGCCGAGGTCTACAACCTCAGCCCACGCTAGGCGATTGCCGCTCTTCATCGTAATCGTGCTCGTGCTCCTGCTCGTGCTCGATCTCTCTCGTCCCTCGATTACGAGCATGAGCACGAGCTCGCCACGGCGAGTCCGTCCGTTGGCGGACACGAGGCAAAGACGGACTTGCGACCCGCCATCTTCCATCTACCATCCTCTATTCCTCGCTTCCCAACGCTCGGGTGGTGAAATGGCAGACACGTACGTTTGAGGGGCGTATGCCGCAAGGCATGGGGGTTCAAGTCCCCCCCCGAGCACTCCCCCTCTTCTTCTTGCTCGTTCGGGTCGTCTGATCCTGGCGCTCACGAGCACGTCCCAGCCTCATGTCCGATCCCCGTTTTTTCGCTGGACACGCCATTTACGAATTTCATAAGGGATCGTCCTAAAATCCCATGAAAACGATTAGCCGTCTTTCGTTGGCCGCCGCGTTCTTTTCATCCTTCCTCCTTCCGTCTTCCGCCTTTGCCCAGGGCGATTTAACGCCGCCAGGCTCGCCCGCGCCAACAATGAAGACGTTGCAGCAGGTGGAGCCGCGCACCGATTTGCAGGCCACGCCTCCGCCTGCGGGCGTCATTACCACGAATGCAGACTATCATTTCATCATCAATCAGCCCGGTTCTTACTATCTCTCGGCCAATCTCGGTGTAACCAAGGCGAACGGGATCCAGATCAACGCCGAAGGCGTAACCCTGGATTTAAGCGGATTCCAAATCTCACGCGCCTCAGGCAGCGGCGGCCACGGGATCCAGAGCCCTGATACAAGCCATCGCGCCAGCGTCCGCAACGGTTCGATCAAGGGCTTCCAAATTGGCATTACCGTGGCGCGCGGCTGCATCCTTCGCGATCTGTCGGTGAGCAATTGCACCCTCAACGGTATTACTGCCGGTTCGAACGCCGTGATCGAGTCGTGCCGCGTCCAGGATGGCGGCGGCCAGAGCGGCATTGTGGCGCTCAACGGTTCCTCCCTGACCAAGTGTGTCGTTTCCAATAACACCCTGACGGCGTGGGGCTTCGCCGTCGGCAGTGGTTGTTCCCTGACCGATTGTGTCGTGGCCAATAACACCGTGGGGTTCAGCGGCATCCACGCCAGCGCAAGTTCTACCCTGACCAATTGCACAGCTACCGATATTACCGTGACGAACGCCGTCAACAGCGCCGCCATCGACGTCGGCGCCGGTTCTACCCTGACCAATTGCGTCGCTGCCAATAACACTGCGCCCTTCGGCATCTTCGCCAGCGTCGGTTCTTCCCTGACTAATTGCTCGGCTTATTTTAACCAAAGTTCCCAAAGCAGTTCCGCAGGCATCGGGACCGCCAACAACTGCACGATTACTCGTTGCACGTCCTCCAATAATTTTTCCACCGCGGCGACGTCGAGCGCCACGACGGGAGTGGGCTTTAATTTGGCTTCCAGCAGCACGATCCAAGGCTCTACCGCCAGCTCCAACGAAGGCGATGGGATCGAAATTTCTGCAGGCACCCTCGCACGCGACAACACCTGCGCCAATAATGGCGCTGGCGGCGGCATTGGCGCCGGCATTCACATCACCAGCGGCGATAACCGGCTCGAAGCCAACAACGTGATCGGTAACGATCGCGGCATCGATGTGGACGCGGCCGGGAATTACATCATCAAGAACAGCGCGAGCGGCAATACAACGAATTACGACATTGCCGCGGGCAACATTCATGGTGAAATCGTCGATCGGGTGATTCCCGCCGGATCGCCGACCCCGCCGCCGGTTAATGGCAACAGCGCCGCCAGCTCCGCCCTAACCACCGATCCCTTGGCCAACATCAGTTACTGACAAAAGCTGAGATGCTGAAACACTGAAAAGCTGAAATTGATGAAGAACCCCGTCCTTCTCGCCGCTGCGATAACTCTGGTTCTGACTTCAGCAAGTCGCGCCGATACGACGATTGATCCGGTGAACCATTACGCCTGGGGCGCCAACATCGGGTTCACCGACTGGCGCCCGAGCACGACGGACGGCGTGAACATCGGCGACAACTTCTGCGCCGGCTTCATCTACGCGGCCAATGTGGGCTGGATCAAGATGGGAACCGGGTCGCCGGTGAACGGCATTAATTACTCGAACACCTCGGCGACCGATTTCGGGGTCAATTGCACCATCACCGGCGCGCCCGCCGGCGAGAAGCTGCTGCGTGGTTTTGCCTACGGGGCCAACATCGGTTGGGTGAACTTCGAAGCGACCGGCAATCCCCGCGTCATTCTGTCCACCGGACAGCTCCGCGGCTTTGTTTGGTCGGCCAACGCCGGCTGGCTTAATCTCGACGACGCGACCGTCTTTGTGCAGACAACGCCACAGCCTTCGCCAACCCCAACCCCAACCCCCACCCCCACGCCGACACCGACACCGACACCGACACCTGCCGCCACGCCGACGCCGACCCCAAGTCCGACTCCCGCGGCGACCGCTACACCAACCCCAACACCGACCGCGACCCCGACACCGACACCGACCCCAACACCCAATTCTCAGCTCGCCAACATCTCCACCCGCATGCGCGTTGAAACCGGAGACAACGTCCTCATCGCCGGGTTCATCATCCAGGGTTCCGGGAACAAACGCCTCATTATTCGCGGGATCGGTCCGTCACTCGCGGAGTTGGGCGTAGGGAACGCGCTCCAGGATCCGACCGTCGAGCTCTTTACCGGGAACACCTCCCTTGGCGCCAACGATAACTGGCCCCAGAATCCGAACGCGGCTGAAATCATCACCACTGGGCTCGCTCCAACCAATCCCCAAGAGTCGGCCTTACTGGTCACGCTCGAACCGGGCTCTTACACCTCCGTCCTGCGAGGCAAGAATAATTCTACCGGCGTCGGTCTGGTCGAGATTTATGATCTCGACGCCGGTGGACCTGCCCGGCTTGTGAACATCTCGACGCGCGGTTTTGTCTTCACCGGCGAGAACGTCATGATCGCCGGTCTTATCATAATCGGGGACGATCCGTCGCAGCTCGTCATTCGCGCGATTGGTCCCTCCCTCCAACCATTGGGTGTTCCCAACCCCTTGAGTGATCCGTTCCTCGAATTGCGCAACGCAAATGGAGATTTGATCGTCGCAAAAGATAATTGGCGAGACACGGATGAGGTCGCCATTCAGAACACCGGATTGGCGCCCGGCAATAATCTGGAATCGGCGATCCTGATTTCCGTCCAGCCGGGCCAGTACACCGCGATTGTTCAAGGCGCCGATGGCGGTCTCGGCAACGGACTCGTCGAAGTCTACAAGCTCTCGCCTGACTCATTTCTCATCGACCTGACCACAACGAGCCACCGAAACCATGAATACTTTTCCAAGTCATTCCTTCTTCTTTCAGCTTTTCAGTTTTTCAGCGTTTCAGCTTTTTCCCAAGGCAGCCTCACGCCACCGGGCCCGCCTGCGCCGACGATGCAGACCCTCGACCAACTCGGAGCGAAGCTCGACCAGATCAACACCAAGGCCGACACGATTGAGGCAAAAACAGAGAGACGCACTCCGGTCAACGCCACCACCACGCCCGGCGATACCCACTACCAGTTCATCATCAGCGAGGCGGGGAGTTATTACCTGACGGGAAATTTAGGCATCACCGGGTTCAACGGGATCCGGATTACTGTCCCCAATGTCACCCTCGATCTCAATGGCTTCCAGATCTCGCGCGCCAGCGGCTCCAACGGAAACGGAATCGAAATTACAGAATCCAGTCATCGTGTTGCCGTGCGGAATGGAAGGATCACCGGCTTTGCCTTCGGAATTCAAACCCTTGAATCATTCGATAACTACGCGACCGGCTGTCATTTTCGGGATCTGACCGTTAGCGGTTGCGGTACCGGTCTTGTGGCCGGCGATGGCGCCCTCGTGGAAAACTGCAGTGCCCAGGGAAATGTGGGAACCGCTGGAATCATTGCGAAAAGCGCCTGTACCCTTATAAATTGCTCCGCGGTCCTCAATACGGGAACGGCCGGCATTAGTGCGGGGCAAAATTCCACGCTGATTAACTGCACAGCGTACCGGAACACCGGTGGCGATGGCATCAACGCTGGGCCGGGATCGACGCTGACGAATTGCTCCGCACGTTTTAATCTTGGCCAGGCGGCCAACTCCGCCGGCATTTCCGCCGGTTACGGCAGCGTCGTCACGCGCTGCACCTCACACTCGAATGGCACCACTGTACCTCCTGCGCCCTCCACCGGCGCCGGTTTTCGCATCGCCGCGGGCGGAACGATTGAGAACTGCACGGCGAACGGCAACACGGGCGACGGCATCACCGTCGGCGATACGACGGTCGTTCGCGGGAACAGCTGCGACCGCAATGGTGGCCCACTTCCTTCCGCGAACGGCGCTGGGATTCATGCGACTGGAAGCGACAACCGCATTGAAGGGAACAATGTTACGAATGCAGATCGCGGGATCGATGTCGACGGCGCGGGCAACGTCATTGCCCGAAACACCGCGAGTGGAAACACCACCAATTACGAGCTCGAGGCGAACAACGTCTTTGGCGAGATCGTCGATCGAACCGCACCGGGCTCAGGCGCAGTGAGCGGAAACAGCGCCGCGAGTTCGACGGCCACCGTCGACCCCTTAGCCAACATCGCTTATTAACCAGGTTACATCCATTATACCAAATATGAACATCCTTCGCTTCACGTCCCTCATCCTGCGGCGGAGCTTGCTCGCCACTCTCCTTTCAGCTTTTCAGCTTTTCGGCGTTTCAGCTTTTGCTCAGGGCACCCTCAACCCGCCTGGCCCGCCTACGCCGACGATGAAAACGCTGCAACAGGTCGAGCCGCGTGTGCCGCTCAATAACGCCAACACGCCGGGCGACACGAACTACGAATTCATCATCAGCCAGCCCGGCTCGTATTATCTCCAGGGCAATCTCTCCGTCACCAAGGCGAACGGAATCAGGATCGCCGCCGAGGGCGTCACGCTCGACCTGAACGGCTTCGAACTTCGGCGGACGGCGAGCGCCGGAGGCAACGCCATCGAAATCACCGACACGGCCCATCGCTGTGTAGTGAAGAATGGCTCCATCAATGGCAGCACGGCGACCTTCGGTAATGGAATCCAAGCGTTAATCGTGGGGGTTCCGGCCCGTGGCGGCAGCTTTCTCAACCTCACCGTCACCGGCTGTTCATCGACCGGACTCAAAGGGGGCAACGCCTGGCGGATCGCCGATTGTGTCTCTTACGACAACGGCAGCTTCGGCATTTCCTCGGGCGATGCATCGGTCATCCGCGACTCCATCGCCCGGGACAATGGCGGCAGCGGCTTCGATGTCGGCGCCGCCAGCAGCGTCTCGCATTGCATCGCGACCGGCAACGACGGCAACGGTTTCCAGACCGGCAACTCCACCACCCTGACAAACTGCACCGCGCGCGACAGCGACATCCATGGCCTGATCACCGGCCAGGGAAGCGTGATCGTAAATTGCACCGCCGAATTTAACGATATCCACGGCATCTCCGCCTCTTCAGGTAATCGCGTCACAAACTGCGTCGTCCGTTTCAACACCGTCAACGGCATCCAAGTAAGCGCCGATTGTTTGATCTCGGGCAACGTCGCCAGCTTCAACACCGGCGCGGGCATTCACACTCAGAGCGCGCGTAACCGCATCGAGGAGAATGTCGCAACGGCGAACGACGGAAACGGCTTCGACATCGGCAGCACGGCCAATCTCATTCTCAAAAACAACGCGAGCGCGAATACGCCAAACAATTACGACATCGCGGCCGACAACCGTTACGGCGAGATCGTTGATCTGACCGCGGCGGGCAGCGCGGCCGCCACAGGGAACAGCGCCGCCGGGACGCTCTCGGGCGCGAATACCTGGGCGAATTTCTCCCACTGAGGAAGCGTCTCGCCGTTAAGGCTGCTTATCCCGGCAAAGTTCCTGGAAGCGCGGGTCGCCTCGAAGCGGGTCGAACATGGGATCAAGCCGAAGCAACGCGGGAGTCAGTGGCGCACCGGGACCAAGCGCGCCCGAATAAGCTGTTTTCATAAGCTTTTGGAGAGCGGGGATCGCGCGATCGGGCTCTCCTAATTGGGCCGCCACGCGAGCCAGGATCTCGGTGGGCCTGGGACCGCTCACCGCGTCTTTCTCCATGGGGAGAGCCGCCATCGCCTGCTCGGTCCGACTGTTCGCGGCGGCCTTGTCCTCCAAGCCTGCGTTGGTCAGCGCGAGAAGGCCCAGGAGAATTGGATCTTCCGAGTGTTCCTTCAGGAAAGACTCCAGTTCGCGCCGCGCCTCGTCCCAGCTTTCCCGCGCGGCGCTACGGTCGCCGGAAACTTGTTGCGCCCAGCCCAGCCAAAAGCGCAATTCGCCATTGGTATAACCCAGAGCCGGATCAGGCTTAGCCAAAATATCCTTTAACCGGCCAAGGATGGGTGCGGGGCGTCGCTCCAGGATGGCCTGGAAAACCTGGGTTTCCAGGGCATTCGGGTTGTTCGCCTGCAACGAGAGCGGAGCGAGGAGTGTCGCAGCGCGCGGAAGATCTCCCTCGGCTTGGGCGATTGCCGCTTTCTCGATGATCGTATCGACGTCGTCCGGGGTGATATTAAGAATCTGCTCAAGCTTCCGCAACGCTTCCGGAAATAGACGGCGATTCTTGTAGGACAGGGCGTGCTGCGTAAGCAGGGAAACATTGCGCGGGTCAAGCCGCTCAGCTTCAGTGAAGTAAGATTCACTTCGGTCCCATTGGCCCTGCCTGCGCGTGACATAAGCGAGCAATTCCGGGATCCGGCTGCTATTCGGCAGGAGCGGCCGTGCCTGGTCGAAGTAACGCACAGCCGTGTCGTAATCGCTCAGGCAGGCATAATGATAAAACCCTTTGGCCAGGATGGCTTCGCCCAGATTGGGCTGTAACTCGAGAGCGGTTTCGGCTGCCTCTCGGGCCTCTTCCCGCAGGGCCGGTGTTCGTTGAAGAAAGGCGGTGCGATACCCGCGGGCGTCCACGAATGACAACAGGGCCCAACCGAGCGCGAACTTTCGATCCAAACGCACGGCTTCCCTGAGATGTTTCTGCGCGCCCAAAGCATTGGCGGTGGTGTTCGCCGTTTTCAGGCTATACGCCAGCCCGCGCAGGTACGCGTCGTAGGCCTCGGTATTCTCCGTCGGTTTGGCGGCGATGACTCTCTCTTCTTCACCGGTAAGTTTTGCCTGCAATCGGTCCGCGATGGCTTTTGCTATCTCACTCTCAACCGCGAAGATGTCAGTCAGTTTGCGATCAAAGGTTTCCGCCCACAGGTGGGAATCACTGGCCGCGTTGATTAATTGCACGTTGACGCGCACGGCGTCCCCGCTCTTTTGGACACTGCCTTCCAGAATGTGGGCCACCCCAAGTTGTTTTCCGATGTCACGCACATTTGCGCTGGCGCTCTTGTACTGCCGCGTTGAGGTGCGCGAGATCACCTTCAAATCAGCGATCTTCGATAAGCGGGTCAGGATCTCGTCCTGGATGCCTTCGGCAAAGTAGGCGTTATCCGGATCGCGGCTGAGATTTTCAAACGGCAGCACCGCGATGCTTTTTTGGGGCGGCCCTGCCACAGCCTCATCTTTTCCAACCGGCCGGGACGTCGATGCCGTGACGGGCCCGATTTGCTCCGGACCTGAAAGCAGTTCCTGAAAATCCGGACGGTCACGGATCGGGTCCCAAACCGGGTCATTCTTTAGACGAGCCAGGGAAAGTCTGTGCCCACTCGGGATAGAGAGGAGGTGGCGCAGCCTCTTGATGGCTTGCTCCGGCGCCCCCGCGCGCGCTTCGATCTGGGCCAGCCCCTGCTGAAAAATTGGGCCGTCGAGGGCGTCTTTTTCGACAGGAACCAAATCGGCCGCCTGCTTGGAAGCGCGCAGAGCATCCGCGCCGCGGCCAAGAGCGAGGTAGACCCAGGATAGCTCTGTCAGCGCGAAGGTATCCTCGGGCGATTCGCTGAGTTTTGCCTCGAGCAACGGCCGGGCTTCTTCTCCCATCGCTTTGGCCGCCTCACCCTCCCCCGCCAGGACGCGAAGGACGACGCGCCCGGCCAGCAGTTGGAGATGTCCGCGGGGGTCATGACCCGCTGCCTTCTCAAACGTTTGGAAGGCGTCGGAAAAACGTCTTTCCATAACCTCGAGATAAACCCAGACACCTGTGATGGCGGCCACTTCACCGCCGGAGGAAACGCCCCGGCGGCCAGAAAGAGCAGTAGTGAGCGAGTTGCGCGCTTCTGGAAAATCGCTGAGAACCTGCCGCGCGGCGCTGGCCTCGCCGGTCTCGCAAAGGCGAGCGTGGACGAGGACCACGGCCGCCACTGCGTTCTGCGGATCGAGGGCGAGGGCTCGCAATTCGGCCTGCTGCGCCTCTTTCCAAAGACGCAGGGCGAGATAGGTGCTCCCGATGTTCTGCGGAAGTGAGGCGTCGCGCGGGGCGAGTTCCTGCGCTCGTTGCGAATGGGCGAGAGACGGTTCCCATTCGCCACGCCGGCGATGAATCCAGGCACAATAAGCCAGCGCGTCGACGTTGTTCGGTTGCAATTCCAGGGTGCGCTTGAACTCTGCCAGCGCCATCTCGTATTGGCGGTGCCCCCAATAGAAGAACAATCCCAACGCCAGGTGCGCTTCCGGCGAATTCGGAGCCAGCGCCAAACTGCGGTCGATGATCGCCTTGACCTCTTCTAACTCCCCTGACGGCAAAGGAGATGTATACCAATGCCGGTAGAGCCGGCTGCGGGCGAGCTGCACGGCCGGCGCGACAAAGTTTGGATCGCGCGCCAGGGCCCGCCGGTAGAACGCGTCGGCCCGGTCCGCCGCCGCGGCCGCATCCACACTGATCCCCGCCTGGTGAAACTCGTATTCTCCTCGCAGGAAAAGATCGTAGGCCTCTGTGTCATTTGTGGGAACGCTGGCCATGGCGGCCGACTGCACCGGCGAGAGCTTCACTCGCAACGTCTCGGCAATCTCCTGGGCCACCTCGCTTTCGACCGCGAAGACATCCTTCAACTCGCGGTCATAACTCTTTGCCCAGAGATGCGTATCAGCGCGGGCATCGATCAACTGCACGTTGATTCGGACCTTGTCGCCCGCCTTTTGCACGCTCCCTTCGAGGATGGTGGAAACGCCCAGCTCCTCCGCGACCTTCCTTATATTCTCCAACCTGCTCTTGTACTTCGCCGTCGAAGTCCGCGAGATCACCTTGAGATCACGGATCGCCGCCAGCCGCGTCAGGATCTCGTCCTGGACCCCGTCGGCGAAATACGCGTTCGCTTTATCTTCACTCAGGTTCTCGAAAGGAAGGACGGCAATGCTTTTTTCGGCAAGGGGGCGCGAGACCGCGGAGTTGGGTTGGGGATTGCGCCAGAACATCAGGGCAGCGAGCCCGAGCGCGAACAGGGCGATCCCAGCCACGGCGAGCTTGCGGTTCCGGCGACCGGTTGTGATCCGGGCGCGACAAGATTCCAACGCTTCGAGTAACTGCCGCGCGGATGGAGGACGCTCCGCGGGATCGACCGCAAGACAGGACCGCAGCAGCTCGAGCACGCGCCGGGGCACCCCCGGCAACTGCTCCAACGGTAACTTTTGTTCCGATTGGTTTTGTCGAATCTCCTCAACCGTGCGACCCGCAAAAGGGAGCCGGCCGGTGAGAGCAAACCAGAGTGTGACCCCAAGCGCGTAGATATCGGTTCTGGCATCGATCGATCCGCCTGCGAATTGCTCGGGGCTGGCAAAAGCGGGAGTGCCGACAAATTCGCCGCGGGTCAGCTCCATTTCACCGGTGCCAACCGTGGCCGCCTTGGCCAGTCCGAAATCAATGACCTTTACTTCTATCGTCCGCACCGAGCTTTCGCTGTGGGTGAGCATGATGTTACCAGGTTTCAGGTCGCGATGAACCAAACCGCGGTCAGCCGCCGCGGTCAGGGCGCGCGTGGCCTGGACCGCGATCCCCAGGGCCGTCTCCAATTTCACCGGGCCGTTCCGCCGCACCAGAGCTTCGAGAGTTTCCCCTTCGACCAGTTCCATGGCGCAATAACAGCGCTCGCCGCTGGCCAGGGCACCGAAGCGAAACACGCCCGCCACATTGGGATGCCGCAGGGCCGCGGCGGCGCGCGCTTCCCGCAAAAAGCGTTCACGCACTACCTCCGATCCCCGCGGATCGATCACCTTGAGCGCTACGCTCCGATGCAGGGTTCTATCGGTCGCGCGATAGGTCACTCCCATGCCGCCGCGGCCCAACTCCCAGAGCGAGCCGTCTTCACGCCGCGCGATCTCGAAGTCGTCGAAAAGCGTGGTTCCTTCGGACGCGGCTGACTCCCTGGTTTCATCCAGCCCCGTGCGCAACAGGCACGCGAAACAAACGCCTTTCGCACTCAACGGCCCCCCGCAGACCGCACAAGCGCTGGATTTCGATTTCGTCTCTTGCAATTAGGTGAGCTTCAATTGCAGCGCATCGCTAGTTTTCGATTAGAACGCGCAACAGCGCGCGCAGCTCTTCGTCCACTTCCGCTTCCGTCTTCACGGTTCGCCGGACCTCCGCCCGCAGCAGCTCGCGATAACGCGCCCGCAGACGCGTGACATGACTGCGGATAGTTGATTCCGCCACCGCCATTCGCGTGGCCAGCTCCGAATATGCCGGCAATGGATCGGCGCCCGCAGCGACGAAAGTTTGCAGTCTCTCGAAGAGCTCTGCCTTCCCCTCGGCTTTGTAATCGGCGGCCAGCCGCTCGAGCGCCGTCGCGGCCAGCGTCTCAGCCCAGCTCTTTTCGAAAAGCCGGTCTTCTCCAATCGTTTGGCTGCCCGAAGAGCTGTGGGTTTGGAAAAGTGATTCCGCCTCTTCGGCGCGACCTTCGTCGAGAGGAAGAAAGTTGTGCCCGCCTCCGCGCTTGAGTGCCTGCTCGCGCTCGCGCGCGTGCGAGAGGAAATTCTTGAGGGAAGCGAGGAGGAACGAACGGAATTTTCCCAGCTGCGGATCGGCGCGTTGATGGATTTTGTGCTCGATCAAGTAGGCGAAAAAACCCTGGGTTAGATCCTGGGCGTCGTGGACCGAATAGCCGCGACCGCGCACGTAGGTGTAAAGCGGCGGCCAGTAGGTCTGGCAGAGCTCGGCCAGCGCCGCGCTCGCCGTCTCGGGGTCTGCCTGAGTCTTTCCCGCCGCGACGATCACACTCCAATGGGTGGCGGCGAAGGGATCAGCCTGGCCGTAAACGGTTCCGGGCAAATTCTGCACCCGAGGATTCTAGCAACCGGCCACGGCGATGCCAAGCCGCGTGAAAAAAGCGCGATTTCGTGCAGCAGCGTCTCCCCAATCCGTTTGGAAACGGAAAAGGGAAATATCCATGAATTCAACATCGCCTGACCCATCGCCGATTCCGATGAATCAAAAACGCGGAATTGCGGCTGTTCTGCTTTTCGCGGTCGCGGCCATCATTTGCTCTCTCAGTGTCGGGGCCACTCCTCCGAAGCCGCATGGGACCGTAACCCAGTGTAGTGGCGCCTCGGGCGTCACTCCTCTACCCATTTTCTAATCACTATTCCTGCGTCAGCCTCGGCGCAGTGCCCGGAGTGCCGATATCTTATGGCGGTCTTACTTTTAAGTACAACGATCCGAATACACTTCTAATCGGAGGCGAAGCGGCCAGCTCGACCGGCCGCATCTATGAAATCGGGGTCATCCGTGACGCTAACGGGCATATCACCGGCTTTTCCGGCACGGCTCAATTATATCCGGACTCGAGCTCGCGGATTGGCCAATACAACGATGGCGGCGTGGCTTTCGGGCCCGAGAACGTCCTGTTTGTAACTCGGTATCCTGTTAATGAGCTCGAACAGAGCACGCCTGGAAGCGCCACGGTAAACAAGGTCACTGACCTCACCCCCCTGGGGGTGGCCTCATCCGTTGGATCGGTCGCATTTGTGCCGCCGGGGTTTCCCGGGGCCGGAAGCATGAAATTGGTCTCGTTCACCAGCGGCGGCTGGTACGACGTCGCTTTCAGTCCCGGACGGGACCGGGACATTCGACATTAATTCGGCAACACTTCGGGCGAATGTCGGGGGCGCTGAAGGCGTAGCTTTTGTTCCACCCGGATCACCGGCATTCCCTGCCTCACAGCGTCCTCATCGCGACTCACTCGAACAACAGCATCATGACCGCGCCGCTGGACTCCAACGGCGATCCGATCATGGCCAACAAGCAGTATTTCATCCAGGGGACAATCGGTCCCGAGGGCGCTGTCATGGATCCGGTGACCGGCGACCTGTTGTTCAGCACCTCGGGCACGGACAACAAAGTCTGTACGGGTCAGCGGGTTTGCAGCCCCGCCCACGCCAAGTCCGACACCAACGCCGACGCCGACGCCCACACCCGCCCCGACATGCAACTTCCGCGTCGCCATCATCTTTTCCGATCCCAATTGGGTCCAGCCGGCCAGCCTGGCCAATCAGTTGAGGGCCGACCCGGACGTTGCCTCCGTGGATTTGTTCAACGGGGCGGTCGGCACGCCGACGTTGGCGCAGTTGCAGCCGTACCACATCGTGGTGGTGGCGAACGCTCATGCCTTTGTCGACGGTGTTACGCTTGGCAACAACCTGGCCGACTACGTTGACGGCGGAGGCGTAGTCGTCCAGTCCGCCCTCAGCCTGGCCGGCGACGCGCGCGGAGTAAGAGGCCGCTGGGTGACCGGCAATTACGCTGCTTTCAATTCCGCCTCCAGCGGATTCGCCGGTCAGTTTCAAGCCACGATTCGCGAGCCGAGTCACCCTTTGATGGCCGGCGTGACCACCCTGGCTTTTAGGTCCCGGCAGGTCGCCGCGCCGGCATCGGGCGCGACTACGCTCGCGTCGGTCCTACCGGGCGAGGATCCGTTGGTCGCGCTTCGGCCGGTTAGCGGAGGACACACCACCATCGGGATCACGGCGTTCCTCGGTTACAGCGATCACAGCGGAGATTGGGCAAAGTTGATCGTAAACGCCGGCCGCTGGCTGCGTCCTTGTCGTGGAACTCCTGACTCCCACTCCCACCCCAACGGCCACTCCCACGCCCACCGCGACCCCAACCACGACGCCCGCCCCAACCCCGGCATGTCGCTACCGCGTCCTTATTCTCTTCAGCGATCTTAACCAGAACGCCCCGACTGCCCTGGGAGACGCGATCCGCGCCGAACCTGATGTGAGCGGAGTCGATTTTTACGACGTGCTGACCGGCATTCCGACCGTCGCGCAATTACAGCAGTACGACCTGGTAATGATCGTGAGCAACGGCCCTTTCTTTCATCCCTTCGTCCTGGGCGACAACCTGGCGGACTATGTCGATGCAGGCGGTGTAGTCGTGCAAGGCGGCTTCAGCTTTAGCGGGCCTAACCAAAACACAGGAATCAACGGCCGCTGGGCGACCGGGAATTACAACCCATTCGACTATACAAACAACCGAAGTGTCAGCTCCTACACGGGCTCCATCCATCAACCAGGCCACCCATTGATGGCCGGTGTTACGAACCTGAGCCTCGAATTCCTCCAGGTCGCCACGCTTCCTGCGGCGACGGCGAAGGTGGCGTCGGCAATTCCGGGCAGCTATCCGCTGGTGGGCTATCGCCCGGTCACCGGCGGCCTGTACGACCGTGGGCATTGCGGCTTTCCTCGGCTTTGCCGATTGGAGCGGTGATTGGGGAAAGCTCATCATGAATGCAGCCCGCTGGTTGCGTCCCTGCGGAGTACCCGGTCCCAGTCCGACGCCGGTGCCGACGCCTCCACCTTCGCCGACGCCAAGACCGACCGCCACCCCTGCGGCCACCGCGACTCCGACGGCTACCGCGACTCCGACAGCGACCGCGACTCCCACCGCTGCCCCAACCGCAACACCCGGCCACGCCTTCGCCGACACCGGCGCCCGATTCATACCTTGCGAACATCTCGACCCGCATGCGCGTCGAAGCCGGCGACAACGTTCTCATCGCCGGCTTCATCGTCGAAGGGAGCGGCGAACAAGCGAGTTCATCATTCGCGGCATCGGCCCTTCGCTTGGTACATTTCGGGGTAGCCGACGCCCTCCAGGATCCGATGCTGGAGATTGCACGGCGCTACCGGTCCCGTGGCGTTGAACGACAACTGGCTGGACAACGCCAACGCCGCCGGAGATTCGATCGCCACCGGTCTCGCTCCGACGAACCGAAGGAATCCGCCCTGCTGGTTACCCTCCCGCCGGGCAGCTTACACGGCCGTCTTGCGCGGGACTAACAACTCAACCGGCGTCGGGCTCGTGGAAGTTTACGATCTCGACGCCGATGGCGACCGCGAACAGTGGTCAACATCTCCACCCGCGGCTTCGTGCTGACCGGAGACAATGTCATGATCGGCGGTCTGATCATCACCGGGAATGAACCAGTCGCAGCTGGTCATCCGCGCGATCGGTCCGTCCCTCGAGCTGTTCGGTGTTCCCGAGTCCGCTGGCCGATCCGCTGCTCGAATTACACGACGCGCAACGGCGCTGATTTCCGACCAATAACAACTGGCGCGACACCCAGGAGCGCCGCTCTGCAGAAACACGGGCCTGGCGCCTGCGACAACCTGGAGTCGGCGATTCTCATTTCCGTGCTCTCCCGGCAATTACACCGCGATCGTTGAAAGGCGCCGACGGCGGCACGGGCAACGGTTTGGTCGAGGTCTACAAGCTAGCCCCTTAAATTCGCCGTTAGATCAATCCGCACGATTTCGTGCAGCAGCGTGTGGTGGATCCGTTTGGAAAGGGCATGAGAACACTTGCATCATCCTCGGCTGCACAGTCGCGCTCCTCGCGCTCTTCTCCATCAATCCCGTCGCGGCCGACACCTATCCGGTCACCAACACAAGCGACAGCGGGGCTGGGTCGTTGCGTCAGGCGATCCTCGACGCGAACAGCCATTTCGGTCTCGACAATATCTCGTTCAATATCCCGGGATCGGGCGTCCGCACGATCACGCCCGCGACCGAGTTGCCGGTCATCACCAGTCCGGTGACGATCGACGGCTACACGCAACCGGGTTCGAGTGCGAACACGCTCGTCGCCGGCGATAACGCGGTGGTCCTGATCGAACTGAATGGCACCAACGCCGGCTCCGGGATTAGTGGTTTAACCCTCGGATCGGGCAGCGCTGGCAGCACCATCCGGGGCCTGGCGATCAATCGCTTCACGGCCAACGGGATCGTGGTCCAAAGTAACTCCAACACTATCTCGGGGAATTTCATCGGCACGAATGCGAGCGGCACCGGGGCACTGGGCAATGCGCTCGACGGGATCAGTCTTCAGGCGTCGTCGAACACGATTGGCGGCACGACCACGGCGGCGCGCAACGTCATCTCAGCAAATGGCGGGCACGGCATCAGCCTCGGTGGCGCCGCAATCGCGGTCGCAAAACAACCTGGTGCAGGCGAACTTCATCGGCACCGATGTCACCGGGACCCAATTACTCGGCAACGGAGGCGACGGCGTGTTCGCCACCTCTGCCACGAACAACACGATTGGCGGGACCATCTCCAAGGCCGGAACGCCGCCGGCCAATTTGATCGCCGGTAATGCGGGCAGCGGAGTCGGCGCCGCCGCGGGAGTGACGGGACTTGCGATCAAAGGTAATTCGATCCACTCGAACGGCGGGCTCGGAATCGATTTGAACCGGGACGGCCCGACCGCAAACGATATCAGCGAGGGCGATGCCGATACCGGACCGAACCTCCTCCAGAATTATCCGATCCTGACCGTCTTCGCGGCCTTTAGCGACCGGGTCAGTTTCAACTTCAGGTACAAGAGCAGGCCAAACACAGCGTATCACATCGAGTACTTCAGCAATGACGCCTACGATCCGACTGGCTTTGGCGAAGGCCAGGTCTGGATCGGGTCTGCGGATATAATGACGCCCGCGAGCGGCAGACTCGGTTTCGGCGGGTCCTTCCCGACGGCCTTCCTCGTGAAAAATCTCACCTTCACGGCGACCGACGCGAATGGAAACACGTCGGAGTTCTCGCCGGAGAGAGGGCAGCTCCAGAATATCGCGACGCGCCTGCGCGTTCAGACCGGCGATAACGTCCTGATCGGCGGTTTCATTATTTCAGGAACGGCTCCGAAGAAGGTGATGATGCGCGGGATTGGTCCCTCCCTGGCGAACTTCGGGATTGCCGATCCGCTGGCCAATCCGACGCTGGAAGTGCACGACAGCACGAGCACGCTGGCGACGAACGACGACTGGAAACTGCGGCCGGATAACAGCAGCCAGCAGGCAGAGATTGAGGCGACCATGCTCGCGCCGACGAATGACAACGAATCGGCCATCGTCACAACCTTGCCGGCGAACAATGCGGGCTACACAGCGGTGTTGCGCGGGAAGGATGGTGGCACCGGTATCGGCGTGGTCGAAGCCTATGACCTGGATGTCGCGGCCAATTCTCGGCTGGCGAACATCAGCACACGCGGGCTGGTTGAATCGGGCGACAATGTGCTGATCGGGGGCATTATTTCGAGCAAGGGCCTGACCAAAGTCGTCGTGCGGGCGATCGGGCCGACGCTCGCGAGTTTCGGGATCACGAATCCGCTCCTCGATCCGACCCTGGAACTGTTCGACGACAGCGGGACGCCGATCGCGATCAACGACGACTGGCAAACGTCGCAAAAAGGCGAGATCGAAGAAGCATTGCTGCCGCCTAACGACTCCAGGGAGTCCGCGATCTTCGCGGCTCTGCGCGCCGGCAATTACACAGCGGTGGTGCGCGGAAAGAATGGCGCCACCGGAATCGCGGTGGTTGAGGCGTATAACATCTCGGCGGACAGCGGGGAATAAAACCCTCATTCCACGCCTTCGGCGTTGTCATTAAATTCCGGCCACTCTAAGATTCCTCCGTGGCATCCGGGGACGAACGGGGGAATGGCGCCGCCAATTTCAATACGACGCACTGGACGATGGTTCTGGCCTGCGAAGATGAGTCCGATGCGTCCCGCGCCCAGGATGCGCTCTCCAGCCTTTTCCAGACCTATTGGTATCCGCTTTACGCCTACGTCCGCCGGCGGGGCTACGGCGAACACGACGCGGAAGATCTAGTCCAGGCCTTCTGCCTGCATTTGCAGGAGAAACATGCGATCGCCAAGGCAGATCGGCAGCGCGGAAAATTCCGCACTTTCCTCCTTTCCTCGCTCCAGAATTTTCTCGGGCATGAATGGGAACGCTCCCAGGCCCAGAAGCGGGGCGGCGGACGCGAGCTGATTCGACTCGATGCGGAAGAGGCCGATGCGCGTTACCGGCTGGAGCCGGCTCACGCGGTGACGCCCGAAACCATCTTCGAGAAACGCTGGGCGACCGCTCTCCTCGAACAGACGGTCTCCGGATTGCGCGCCGATTTCGTCATGCGCGGAAAGGAACGCCTTTTCGACGGGCTCTCCTCTTTTCTAACTTCGGACCTGCGGGAGACCTCCTATCAAGCGGCCGCGAACGATTTGGGCCTGCCTTTGAGCGCGGTCAAGACTACCATCCATCGGCTTCGGCGTGATTATCGCTCGAAGCTTCGCGAGGAAATCAGCCGCACGGTTTCCAGTCCGAACGAGGTGGACGAGGAATTGGCCCACCTGCGGAAGGTTTTGGCGACAGCGGCCTGATAACGCATGCGCTGCGCCACCTGCGACGCAGAGATCGACCCGAAAACTCTGGGCGGCCTCTGTCCCATCTGCCTGTTCGATGCCGCGATCCCAGACAAAACCCATGATAGCTCGGAGGCATTTCGTTACGATCTGATCGAGGAGATCGCGCGCGGCGGCATGGGGGTGGTGTATCGCGCGGTTCAGCATGGATCGCAGCGCCAGGTCGCGGTCAAAATGATCCTGGCCGAACAGGCCGCCACGCCGGGCATGATCGAACGTTTCCGGGCCGAAGCAGAGGCGGTGGCCGCGCTCGACCATCCGAACATTTTGCCCATTTACGAAACTGGGGAGATCGACGGCATCCCGTTCTACAGCATGAAACTCGCGGAGGGCAGAACGCTCCGCGAAGCGATCGCGGACTTTCGCGGCGAGCCACGCGCGGCCGCGACGTTGATCGCCGCGATTGCGCGCGCAGTGCATCACGCCCATCAACGCGGAATTCTCCATCGCGACCTCAAGCCTGGAAATATTCTGCTCGATGGCGAAGGACGCACGCCGTTCGTCTCCGATTTTGGGCTGGCTAAATGGATCGGGAGCGAGAACCGGCTGACAATTGCTCCCAGTGCTCTGGGCACTCCGCATTACATGGCGCCCGAACAGGCCTTGGGCGCATCCGCCGAGCTCACCACCGCGGCGGACGTCTATAGTTTGGGGGCTATTCTATATGAATTGCTCACCGGCCAACCGCCCTTTACCGCCGAGACTGCGCTCGAAACGCTGCGGCTGGTCGAGACCGCCGCGCCTGCTCCTCCCCGGCTTTTCGAACCCAGCATTCCGCGCGACCTGGAAGTCATCTGCTTGAAGTGCCTGGCGAAGGAACCATCCGCGCGTTACGCGTCGGCCGCGGCCCTGGCTGAAGATCTCGAGCGCTGGCTGGAAGGCCGGACAATTCTCGCCCGTCCCGCAACGAAGGCGGAACGGCTCTCGCGTTGGGCAAGGCGTAATCCCGCCGTCGCGGCGCTCGCGGCGGCGGTTATTGTCCTCCTCTTGGCCGCTACCATTGGTTCAGGCATTGCGGCCTTGCGCATCGCCGCCGCGCGCGATCAAGCCGTTGCCGCGGAGAAGGACGCGACAGAAAAACTCTACGGCTCCTACCTTGATCAGGCCCGCGCCTCTCGTCTCGCGGGCAAGCGGTTCGATGCGCTCGATGCCCTCGACAAGGCGGCGCGGATTCACCGCTCCAGCGCGGTGCGCGATCAAACGATCGCCGCGCTTGCCCTGGTCGATTTCAAACCCGGCGCAAAATGGATGAGGCCAGTCTCCCTGTATCGGAACGCCGCGTTCGATCAAAAGCTGGAACGCTATCTGGTCGAAGAAAAGACGGGTGAACTCAGCGTGCGCAACGTTGCGACCCATCAAGAAGTCACGCGCCTGGCCGGGCCGCCGTCGCCGCTCGGTCTCGTGCACGCGTTCAGCAACGACGGACGTTACGTCGCGGCGAAGTTCTTAAACGAGCAGACCTGGGTCTGGGATTTGTCCTCGGGCCATGTCCTCCTTCGTGTTCCGGGGCAGGTTGGGTGGACCAATGGTCACGCCGCGTTTTCGCCAAACAGTCGCCTTGTCGCCGTCACGCATCCCCAGACAGGCATATCTCTTTACCGGCTGGACGAGATCCCGCCCGGGGGCGAACTCGATCCCGAGCGGCCCTGGCGACGTTGGGATGACGCGCCCTTTTGTCACCGCCTCGTTTTTAGTCCCACCGGCACGCATCTCGCCATGGTGGACGTGGCCGATGCCGCGCGCGTCGGTGGGCGCGAAGGCATTTTTCAGGTCCGTACCATCGAAGATGGAGCCATCGCGTTCGAACATCGCAGCGCCGTCGGCTACGGCACGCTCGACTGGAGCCCGGACGGGAAACTCCTCGCCGTCTGTTCGTGGGACCATCACGTTTATGTGCACGACGCGGCGAGCGGCGCGGTACGCCAGGTGTTGCGCGGCCACCTCGGCACACCCATCGAGGTGCGCTTTAGTCATAACGGACGGTGGCTGGCCACCATTGGTTTTGATAACTCGCTTCGGCTTTGGGATGTCCAGAGCGGTGCTCTCCTGGCCGCCGCCCCTACGTCTGATCTGGCGTTGCAATTCTCCGCGGATGACCAGCGCCTCGCGGTCAGTTTTCAGGACGGTACGATTGGATGGCTCGAGATTGCTCCCGCGGACATTTTTCGAATGCTGCATCCGCCCGTGAATGGCGACAGGCCCTGGGCCCTGGCGGCAAGTCCGGATGGCGGAAAACTCGCTTCGTCCGGGGACGCGGGGATCAGAATCTGGGATTTGGAATCAATGACCAGTGTCGGATTGCCTCCCGGCGCTGCCGGCGAGCGCGTCTCGATTTGCTTCGCACCTGATAACAGCGCCTTGCTTGCATCATACCGCGGCAGCGGATTGCATCGCTGGCCGCTGCACCGGGTCGACGGGAACCTCGAACTCGGTGCGCCCGAGCCGGTGGAGACGCCGTCGGACACGCAATGTTTGCTCACCGACATAAGCCGGGATGGCCGGCAGCTTGCCCTCTCCTATTTGGACAAGGACTTCGTTTCGCTCGTGCCCGCACATCCGGACGGTCTGCCCCGCCTGGATCTGGCCGGCCATCCGAATGCCTTCTACGTTGTCATTTCTCCGGACGGACGCTGGGTCGCGAGCGGCACGCGGACGAATGGCGGCGTGCGGGTCTGGAACGCCGCCAGCGGTGAGGTCGCCTGCGATTTGGAAGCGAACGTGGAGGCGCGGCCTGCCTTCAGCTCCGACTCGAAGTGGCTTCTCACGGGCAGCGCGGGCGGGTACCAGTTCTGGAAGTCGGGCACGTGGGAGAAAGGGCCGCGGATAGAGCCGGAAAACGGCGGCTCCCTCACTTCCTTCTCCTCGGCCTTTAGTCCCAAGGGTAACCTGCTAGCGGTGCAGCAAAACGGGGACCGCATCGCGCTTCATGACGTGCGGAACGCGACCCGGCTTGCGACCTTGGAAGCGCCCCACCCAAGCATGACGGAATTCCTTCAGTTCACCGGCGACGGCCTGCATCTGGCCGCGCTCGGCGCAAATCAGGTAGTCCAGCTTTGGGATATTCCTGCCCTCCGGCGAGAGCTCCGCCGCCGGGAACTCGATTGGAACGACCAGTAGCTGGGTCGCACCGTGAAAGCCATTGTAGGGCGTCTGTGTCAGACGCCGCCCTGCTTTTCAAGGCGCCCTGCCCACGCTGCCCACAGGGCAGCGATTAAAGAAAATAAAGTGAAACCTCTCCCATTATTTTCGTTAGCAACACGCGACAGGATTTCCTTATGAAGACTCCGAAACGGCCGTTTCTCTTTGCTCTAACCCTGGCTTGCAGCGCGCTGTGGCCTGATCGAATTCACGCCGCCGCGGGCGACCTTTACGTAGCTGCGTATGGTTCCAACGCTGTGGTTAGGCTCAGTCCGAACGGCGCTGGATCGGCGGCTGCCACCGGTCTGGTGAGGCCAACTGGCGTGGCCTTCGATGCCAACGGGACTCTCTACGTTGGCCAATCCAATGGCACGATTGTGAAGATCGTAAACGGCACCATGACTCCTTTCGTATCCGGCTTCACAAACGAATCGAATTTGGTCCTCGCTTTCGACAAGTTTGGCTTCCTCTTTGTGGCTGACTTCGAGGGCGATGCCATAACCAAGATAGCCCCGGATGGGGCGAAAACCCCTTTCGCCTCCGGCATTGACGGGCCCTCTGGTCTCGCCTTCGATCGCTTTGGCAATCTCTTTGTCACCGTCCACGGTTCGGGGCCCGCCACCGGCCTTATCTACAAATACGCGCCTACTGGACGAACGACCTTTGCCCCTCCCGGCCTCCAGGATCCCCGAGGCCTCGCGTTCGACGCGGGTGGCCTTCTTTACCAGGCGGACAGGGGCTCCTCCACAATTTACACCTATACCACAAGCGGAGCGCGCAGCGTATTCACGACGCAGGTTTCCCTGCCCTGGCAGATGGCATTCGATTCCGCGGGCAACTTGTTTGTTTCAGACGCCGGCTTCACTATCTCAAAGGTCACTCCTTCGGGGACAAGAACGAATTTCGCCACTCCAAGTGGCCCCTACCAAATTGCTTTCGAGCCGTCGCTCAGCCAGCCACTCAACATTTCGACGCGGCTCAATGTGCAGACCGGTGACAATGCGCTGATCGGCGGGTTCATTGCCACGGGCACCGCGTCCAAGAAAGTCGTGGTTCGCGCGATCGGACCGTCGCTATCGAATTTTGGCATATCGGCGCCCTTGCAAGATCCCACGCTCGAGCTGCGCAGTCCAAACGGCTCCCTCATCGCTTCAAACGACAATTGGAAGATCAACGATCAGACTAACCAATCGCAGCAGGCGGCCGTCCAAGCGTCCGGCCTCGCCCCGACCGACGACCGCGAATCCGTTCTCATGGCCGAACTCGCGCCAGCTGGTTACACGGCTGTTGTGCGCGGGAAAAATAATACGACCGGAGTCGGGCTGGTGGAAATTTACGATGTCAATCAAACCGCTGACTCAAGACTGGCCAATATCAGCACGCGCGGCAACCTCGAGAGCAGCGACAGCTTCATGATCGCAGGCGTCATCATTGGATCGGGTAACGGTGCAGCCAAAGTTCTGGCGCGCGTTCTCGGTCCCTCCCTCACTGCCTTCGGCATCACAAACGCATTGCCAGATCCCTACGTTGATATTCGCGACTTGAACGGAACCAGGGTCGCTTTCAACGACGACTGGAAAGTGCGCGAAGGAAACATTATCAGCCAACAGGCCGAGATTGAAGCCACTGGAATTCCGCCGTCGGACGACCTGGAATCCGCCGTGATCGTGACGCTGCCGGTCGGCAATTACACCGCAATCACCTCCAGCTTCGGCACCGCGGCCGTCCAAACCGGGGTCGCGATCATCGAAGTTTATAACCTGCGGTAGCCCGAGGGCTTTGACCGCTTCTTCTGTAGCCACTTCGCTATGCGAAGCGCGAGAGAAGGGATGCGTTATTCTCACGCCGCCCACCCGAGTTCGCTTCGCTACGGCGTGGCAGGCAGGGCGGCGGCTACAGTCCCCGCGCGACTGATGCAGATAGTTTGAAACTTTTTGCCCCGCTTCCGTTAGCAGCAGGCGAACAGGAGATTTACCATGAACCTTTCACTGCGTCGTTTGTTCGCCATCGCATCTGCCGCCATTCTCTCGGCGCCCGACCTGCTCGGTGCGACAGGCGACCTCGACCTTTCATTCAATCCAGGCTCCGGCCCCAATGGGACCGTCTACGCGACCATTGTGCAGCCGGACGGCAAGGTAATCATCGGCGGGAGCTTCGCCTCTTACAATGGCGTCGCGCGGAACGGGATCGCGCGTCTCAACACCAATGGTTCGCTCGACGCGACGTTCAACGTCGGTAACGGAGCAAACGCGGTCATCTACGCGCTCGCTCTGCAGCCGGACGGCAAAATCGTGATCGGCGGCGATTTCACCTTATTCAACGGCTCGATCTGCACCCGGATTGGCCGGCTCAACAGCAACGGGTCCGTCGACTCCAGTTTCGACCCAAAGGCGGGCTTCGAAGCGGGTGGCGCGAACGGCTCGGTCCTGGCAATCGCGCGGCAAGGCGACGGCAAGTTCATCATCGGTGGCAATTTCACCGAGTACCCGAAACATCGCGCGCAACCGGATCGCGCGCCTGAACGCGGACGGCACTCTGGATACGGCGTTTAACCCGGTTCAGGGTGCGAATAATCGCGTGGCCACCGTCGCCTTGGGAACGAATGGGGCGGTCGTAATCGGCGGCTCATTCACCGCAGTTAATGGCATTAGCCGCCCAGGCGTCGCGCGCCTGAAATCGGACGGCGCTTTAGATACGGCTTTCACGCCGAGCGGCAGCAACGCCACCGTGAATGCCGTTGCCATCCGGCCTGACGACAAAGTCCTGGTGGGCGGCCTCAGTTTGAACGACGCCCCGGTTTACAGCCTCGTTCGGCTGAACGTAAGCGGCTCGCTCGACACCACCTTCGAAAGCCGGCCGCAGAGCTACGGTGCCGTCACCGCACTACGGCTCCAACCCGACGGCAAAATCATCGTCGGCGGAAATTCTGCCACGTATCCTAATACGCTCGAGCGTCTGAATCCCAACGGAAGTCGAGATTTGACCTTCGCCCCCACCTACGTCACCACCATCCTCAGCATCTCCCTTACACCAGACAGTAAAATCATCATCGGCGGCGACTTCACCACTTTCGATGGGACTGCGCGTCCGCGCATCGCGAGAGTTATCGGGTTCACTCCGCCAGCTTTGCGCAACATCTCAACCCGCTCAATCGTGCAGACGGGCGATCGCGTGGCCATCGCCGGATTCATCATTACCGGCGGCACGAAGGAAGTGCTTCTCCGCGGCATCGGCCCGTCGCTGACCGCGCTAGGCGTGCCCGGCGCGCTCCAGGATCCGGTTATCGAGCTCTACAATTCCGCCGGCGCCCTGATCAACAGCAACAACAACTGGCGTGATACGCAGGAGAACGCCATCGCCGAAACGACCATCCAGCCATCGGATAACCGTGAGGCGGCCTTACTGATCAATCTTGGCGCGGGGAGCTACACGGTAATGCACCGCGGAAAGGACGGCACCATGGGCAACGGGCTGATCGAGCTGTACGACCTGACTGGCGGTTCGGCCGCAAAACTAGCCAACATCAGCACGCGAGCCTTTATCGGCGGGGGCGACAACGTCATGATCGGAGGATTTATCGTAGGCGGCGACGACGCCCGGGTGGTCGTGCGCGCCCTTGGTCCTTCTTTGGGAGCGGCGGGAGTTCCCGGAGCGCTCGCCGATCCCAGGGTGGCGTTGTATGACGGAAACGGAAGCCTGGTCGGATTTAACCTCGGCTGGAAAGACGGACAGGAAGCCGAGATTGCCGCGACCGGCTTGCAGCCTTCGGACGACCGCGAAGCAGCGCTCATTGTGACCCTCCAGGCGGGCAACTACACGGCAGTAACCGAAGGCACCGATGGGACCACCGGCGTCGGCTTGGTGGAAGTTTACAACCTGAACTAGCCCGAAGATTCAATCTGCCTGAGACAACCGTTCCAGTTTGATGCAGTAGAACACCATTGAGCGAAAGAAGCGCGGATGACAGACTCGCGACTTGCGCCCGGAAACTTTCGCCGGTTCGGATGACGTCGCGATTACCGCTGCCGTTTCGCCAGCGGAATTGACCATCCGTTATCGCCTGCCCAGGCCGAGCGACAACTCCCAAAATATATTCCTGGCTCTCGGCAGCCAGCGAGAGATCGGCGCGGCGGTTCTGCCATTCGCGCGGCATGCGGAAGGATCGACGGTTTTTTTGCCGTTCAAGGCCGACCTGCTTCTCTCGGCGGAGATAAGGGGTGATCAGATCGTCGCGTTCATCCGCAAATGGGAGCGCTGGCGCTGGAGCGAGCGAGAACCGAGTTCGGCTTTCGACGTAGCGGAGCAGAATGGCGAGCTTGTTTTCCGCATTCCGCGCACGCTGTCCGGCGACGCATCAACGATTAGCTTCGTTATCTACGCCAAGGATCCGAGCGCGAATGACGGCTGGGGTTGGTTTTGGGGATGCTCCGATCGCACCGTCGATTCGGGCGTCGGCGACAAATATATTCCGCATTATCACGAATTGCGCGTCGCAGACGACGCCGAGCCTCCGCGGTTGGAGCTCCGCAGCCGCCACGGCTCCGCGGAAACAAAGATTCGCATCTACCAGCTTTTCGTCCGGCTTTTCGGCAACACGAATGAAACGCGCAAGCAAAACGGGACGCTCGCGGAAAATGGCGTGGGCCGTTTCGCGGACATCAACCACGCCGCGCTCCGCTCGATCCGCGAGATGGGTTTCACCCATGTCTGGCTGACTGGCGTTCTGCAACAGGCGACCGGCCACCGATTATTCGGAATTCGGCCAGCCGGCCGACGATCCGGATTTGCTCAAGGGGCTCGCCGGCAGTCCTTATGCGATCAAGGATTACTTCGACGTCTGCCCGGATTACGCCCAAAAGCCGGCGGAGCGCCTGAAGGAATTCAGCCAGCTTCTCAAACGGCTCCATGCCTACGGCCTGAAAGCCATCATCGATCTCGTGCCGAACCACGTGGCGCGCAGTTGCGACTCGTGCGTCAAACCGGATTGCAATTTCGGCGCGTGTGGCGGCGGCGCTGGAGCCGGCGATGACAAGACCAGGTTCTTCGATCCGCAGAACAATTTTTTCTATCTCACTCCCGACTCGAACGGTCCTCCGCTGCGGCTGCCCACCTTCCGGGATGGAGTCCCGATCAGCGCGACCTGCCAGGTTTCCTCGGCGGGAAATGTCGATGGGCTTTTCGAAGGCGAGAAAACCATTCGGCCGCGTGACCGGCAACAACGTCGTCAGTTGGACGCCGCAGCTCAACGATTGGTACGAGACGGTGAAACTCAATTACGGTTTCGATTTCACCGATCCTTCGAAATCGGTCCGCGAGTATCCGAATGCGTGGAGCCCGGACAAACCAATCCCCGACACCTGGAAAAAAATGGACCAGGTCATCGCGCACTGGCAGTCGCTCGGGGTTGATGGCTTCCGCTGCGACATGGCCCACATGGTTCCGCCGGAGTTCTGGTCGTGGGTCATCGCCCAGGCGCGCGCGCGGCGGCCGGACGTGTTCTTCATGGGCGAAGCTTACGATAACGATCCGAGCAAAGTGCCGGGCAGCGATCCGGTCGTCTCCGCGCTCAACTACGGAAAGGGCAATGTCCTCTTCGATTTGCTGAACGCCGGTTTCGACGCCGTCTACGATGCGCCCGCCTATCGCGCCTTGAAGCGGATCTACGATGGCTCGGGTTGGGCCAACGATATCGACCACGAAATTGTCGATGATTTCATCTCCCAGAACTCGGTGCGCTACGCGGAAAATCACGATGAAGTTCGCCTGGCCGCGCCTTCGGAATGGGGCGGCGTCGGGATGGATGTCGGCCGGCCGGTCTCCGCCATTTTGTATGGGCTCTCGCGCGGCGCGGTCATGCTTTACAATGGACAGGAAGTCGGCGAACCGGCCGCTGGCGCGGAAGGTTTCGGCGGCGACGACGCGCGCACGAGCATCTTCGATTACTGGTCGATGCCCGAGTTGGTGAAGTGGGTGAACGATCACCACTACGATGGTGCGCGCCTGTCGCCTCAGCAGAAAAGCCTGAGATCATTTTACAGCCGCCTGATCAATCTCGTGGGCGAACCGGCTTTTCGTGACGGCAAATTTTTCCCGCTGAATCCCGCCAAACCGCGACAATCCCAGCTTCGGGCGTCTGCCCGGCGAGGAAGCCAGCGGTCACTGGCTCTACGCGTTTCTGCGCTACGATCCTGCGACGCCCCAACGTTTCCTCGTGGTCGCGAACCTGCATCCCAGCATTACCCTGCACGACATTCGCATTCGTCTGCCGGCAAACGCGCTTGAGTTTCTCGACCTGAGGACGAGGCCGCGCATCCAAAACTGAAGTTGATCGAGTGGCTCTCCGAAGAGTCGATCGGCCTTCGCCTAACCAATGCCCAGGCCGCGTGATCCCGGCATTCCCATCCGCGAGATGCCCCCGCTTTCCGCGCTCTATTTCGGATTCTTAGGTGGATCGCGCGCTCCGCGCGCGATGCTTAGACGCTCGCGGCGAAGCCGCAGATATTCGTCCATCGAGGCGACGGAGCGCCCGATGCCAGCCACGCTCAGCCCGCCAGCGCCGCCACCACTGACTCAATCGCGTGCAAGCCTTCCATCGCTTCGGGGCGTGTAAGATTGAGGGCGGGAAGGAGCCGAATCACGGATTCCCCTGTCGGGATGGTCAGGACGCCGGTTTGATGAAGTTGATGGGCTACTTGAAGCGCAGGGGTTTTCTCCGGACCTCGAAAACCGGGCGCATCGGCCCGAAATTCCAAACCGATCATCAACCCAAAGCCGCGCACTTCTTTCAGGACCGAGGGAAATTTCCGGATCAATCTTTGCAGCTCAGCCGTCATGAAACTGCCGATCTCGCGCGCATTATCGGCCAGCTGATCGCGCTCGATGATTTCGAGGACTTTCAAAGCCACGGCGCACGCGAGCGGGTTTCCGCCCAAAGTGGAGTCGATAAGTTCCCGGTGAGCAGAGATCGGCCTTGGGCTCGCGAACCCAGACGGCGCCGATCGGGAAACCGCCCCCCAGCGAGTTCGCCATCGAGACGGCATCAGGCAGGAACTCCGAGGCGCCCGACGTTTTCGAGAACACGTTGCCAGCTTTGGAATCGGCCCGTCCGGAAATGACCCGCCTGCACTTCATCCAGCAGCAATAGAATGCGGCGCTCGTCGCAAAGCTTTCGCAGTCCAAGAAGGAATTCCGCGGTGACCGGCCTGATTCCGCTCTCGCTTTGGATTGCTTCGATGAGGATGGCCGCGGTTTTCGGCGTGATCGCCGAGCGCGTCGCCTCAAGATCGGAGCCACCGACCGTAATGATCTCATCACGCCCGTCCGCCTCGCCAAACTTCCGCGCCAGCTGGAACAGCCCTTCGTTCGCCTCCGTGCCGCTATTGCAAAAGAAGCATCGCCCTGGCCCGATCAGCCTGACGAGCGCTTCGCGCGAGCTGCGCCTGCGGTTTGCTGAAATAGAGATTCGAAACGTGAAGGAGCTTTCGCGATTGTTCGAGCAAGGCATCGATGATTTCCGGATGCGCATGGCCAAGCACGCAAACCGCCGATCCCGCCGCCAAGATCGAGATAACGCCGGCCCGCGACATCCGTGACGTAGCTCCCCTCTCCATGATCGAGCGCGATATCGAAGCGCGCATACGACGGGACGACATTGCGCTGGAACAGTTTCCGGATGTCGCTAAGGCGATCGATCTTGAGGGCTTTCATGTCGCCCGACATCTCCATCTTCACGGCGAAATGCGTATTCCGTCCCCGGGCGATTGCAAAGAAAGATTGCTGAGCTGCTCCTTGCCTTCTGGTAGGGCGAGACTCTGTCGAGCCGCAATGTTGCGCGCATAACAGCACTCGGCTCGACAGAGTCTCGCCCTACCGAGAGTCTCGCCCTGCCGAAAAGATTAAACTTTCCGTGCCGAACCGCCTTCGCTAACTTGAAGGCATGGAGTCCCTTTATCTTGTCGGCGTAGCGGTCATCGGCCTGTTCGCGCTCATCCTTTGCATCATCCTCTTTAATTTCTTTGGCCTTTGGATTCGCGCGAAGATCGCGAACGCGCCGGTTTCCCTGGGCAAAATGGTCGGAATGCGGCTGCGGAAAGTGCCGGTCGGAATGATCGTCGACAACCGCATCACCGCGGTCAAAGCCGGCATCGATATTCCGAGCGACCCGCTCGAGGCCCATTATCTCGCCGGCGGCGACGTGGGCCATGTCATCCTTGCGCTGATCGCTGCGGATAAAGCCGGCATCTCGCTCGATTTCAATCGCGCCTGCGCGATCGATCTTGCCACCAAAGGCACCGGCAAGACCGTCCTGGAAGCGGTTCGCACCAGCATTAACCCCAAGGTCATCGATGCGCCGAGCGCGAACATGGGCCGCTCCACCATCGACGGCGTCGCCCAGGACGGCATCGGCGTAAAGGTCAAGGCACGCGTGACGGTGCGCTCGCATCTCGACCGTTTCGTCGGCGGCGCCACCGAGGAAACGATTATCGCGCGCGTCGGCGAAGGCATCGTCAGCTCCATCGGCACGGCTGCTTCCTATAAAGATGTGCTGGAGAATCCGGACCGAATTTCGAAAACGGTGCTGGCCAAGGGTCTCGACAGCGGAACCGCCTTCGAAATTTTGTCGATCGATATCGCCGACGTGGACGTGGGCGAAAACATCGGAGCGAAACTTCAGACCGAGCAGGCCGAAGCCGACAAACGCGTCGCGCAGGCCAAGGCGGAAGTGCGCCGCGCCGCGGCGGTGGCGGTCGAGCAGGAGATGCGGGCCCGCACCCAGGAGATGCGCGCGAAAGTCGTCGAGGCCGAAGCGCTCGTGCCGCAGGCCATGGCCGACGCGTTCCGCTCCGGCAACCTCGGCATCATGGATTACGTGCGGATGAAAAATGTGCAGGCCGACACTTCGATGCGGGAATCGATTGCCGGCGGGGAGAAAACGCGGACCGAGGCGACGTAACCGGAGAGCCTGATGCTCGACAGTCCCTGGATCATTCTGATCGTCATCGCGGCCTCGATCGTGCGCTGGCTGTGGCAAAAGGCGCGGGAGGAGAAAGAGAATGTGGACAGGCCGGTCGTTCCGGACCAGCCAATTCCACGCGGCGGCGAAAGCCAAAGCGAAGAAGACCGGATCCGCCGTTTCCTCGAAGCGCTCGGTCAGCCGCCTGGCACCACGCCTCCGCCGAAGGTCGCCCCAAAGCGATGGGTGCCACCCACGGTCTTCTCCCCATTACCACCGCTCACCACCGCTCCCCCACCGCTGCCGCCCGAGCCTGCGCCCGCTCCTATTTCGCAGGCCCCGCCGCCGCTCCCGATGCCGGAGCGTATTTTCAAACCGGCCATCGTGCAGGAGACGGAGTTCGAAGTGCGCGACGTGGTGATGCAAAGTTCGAGCGAACCTTCTCCTTACAGCCGCCCCATGGAGGCCCAGCCCTCAACCATGCGCGCGAAACTGGCGTCGCCCCAGGGCTTGCGCGACGCAATTATCCTGCGGGAAATTTTCGGGCCGCCCCGCAGTCTGCAGCCTCCCGATCTGGTTGGTCTGTAGCTTAAGTCGGACGTGCGGAAGCACGTCCCTCCGAGCTGCTACCGATAAGCGGAGACGCAAACGACCACCCGGGCGTCTGGATTAAATTTTCGGCATTGCGCCAGTGCCCGGCTCCGCGCGCCGGCGGCGGTAGTGGCCCAGCCCATTCCGTAACCGCCACGACTGCGATCGGAAATCGCAAGAGCAATCCAGGCATTCTTGGTCCAGCTCGCCTTCGCATTAGCGTTCCCGCTCTCACTCCGCGCACGCGAAACTGCCTGGGCGCTGTTCGGATATCCATTCCCGTATCCCCAACGCACCGTGCTGGGCGAGAAAGCGACGGCCGCGTAGCTGTCCGCCGCCTGCAAGCAGGGAGCAAGTACGAGAGCAAGGATCAAAAATAGGATTACGCGGGTCAGTTTTGTCATATTGGTCGGAAGAGCTCGTCTCTTCGACGTCGCGGGTCAAGCCACCATAGCCGGCGGAAATCCCAAATCCCAAAAACCAAATCCCAAACCGCCTGAGCGCCGGAAATCTCAAATCCCAATTCCCAAATCCCAAGTAAGTCCCAAAGGGGAAATATATAAAACCGCGAGCGCGGTCATCCTTAGCTCTTTGGGATTTTCTTGTTTTACTTGGGATTTGGTTCTTGGGGTTTGGGATTTCCGTCGCTCGCGACGGTTTTACTTGGGATTTGGGCTCTGGGATTTGGGATTTTACAATGACCGAATCCGAATCCACGTCTCTGCGCTTCGTCCAGACGCACGATCCGTGACCAGGATTCGATGCTCACCGTCGGCCGCCAGCGCGAAATCGCGGCCGGATTCGGAGCGGAAGGAGAGCGATTCGCTTTGCCATTCCACCTCGCTCGCACCATGCGCGATCAGCGGGATTTTCTTCGTCGAAGGAACATCGGGATCGACGAGGTAAACGCTGCCCGGCAGTGGCGAAGTGATTTGCAACGCATCGTTTTCCACCGCCAACACCGCGCGATCACGGATGCTATTCTCGGCGCTGCGAAACCAGTCGGTATATTCAGGCCCGAGCTGAACATTTCCCGCCGCGTCATAATCCGTCGGCGATTCGGCGGGCGGCAAGCGATCTGTCAGAAATTTTTCCCGGACGCCGCGCGCATCGGTATCTGCAAGCAACTTGCCGGTGAGCGGATGGATGTTTCGCTCCACGATTCCAGCCGGAGTGCGATACCAGCTCGTGCCGTAATTCGTGTGCAGATAATCGAAGATCGAGTGGAGGATCGGCCCGGCGCCCGTCACGCCGGAAACTTCGCGCATCGGTGAGCCGTCGAAATTTCCCACCCAGACGCCGACGGAATATTCCGGGGTGAATCCGATCGTCCAGTTATCGCGGAAGTCGGTGCTCGTGCCGGTTTTGCAGGCGACGGGGTAATCGAAACGGAGGGCGGAGTTCATGCCGAACGCGAGGGTGCGCGCGGAATTGTCGCTCAACATGTCCGCGACCTGCCACACCAGCTCCGGGCGCGAATACCGGTGCGACGACGTCGCGCTCGTGTTAAGCACGCGCCAGGGCCGGATATTCGCCGAGCCGCGCAAGGCTGGCGTAGGCATTCGTGATTTCGAGCAGGCGCGCCTCGCAATTTCCGAGGGTGAGGCCGAGTCCGTAAACTTCCGCGGGCCGATGCAGCGTCGTCAGGCCGCACTCGCGCAGCCGCTCGTGCAAGGCGGCCGGTCCACCCGCCTCCAGCAGCACTTTCACCGCGGGGATATTCAGAGAACTGGCCAGCGCGGTCCGATAACGGACGGGGCCGTAACATCGGCGGTTGTAATTCTCCGGCCGATAAAAGCCGTCGGCCGATGGGAAACTGGTCCGCACATCCGCCAGCATCGTGGCTGGCGTGGCGCCGCGCTCGAGGGCGAGCAGATAGGTGAACGGTTTCAGAGTAGATCCCGCCGAGCGCTGCGCCCACGCGCCGTTCACCTGCCCGGTGCCCGGCGCGAAATAATTCTCGGAGCCGACCAGCGCAACCACGTCGCCGGTCGCGTTGTCGATCACGACCGCGGCGGCGTTGCGCACGTTCTGCTCCCGCAACTGCGCCAGCCGATCGCGCACGATCTCTTCCACCTGCTCGTTGAGCCGGAAATCGAGCGTTGTCTTCAGCTCGGCTTTTGGCGTCTCCGGCAGTTGTTGCAAAACCATCTCGACAAAATGCGGCGCGCGGAAACGGCGTTGCGGCGGGCGGATCGTGAGCGATTCGTTGCGCGCGCGTTCGTAGCGCGCGAGGTCGAGCTGCGAATTGTCGCGCATTCGGCGCAGAACGGTTTCTTTCCGGCGGTGCGCCGCTTCCGCCGCCACATGCGGATTCAGCTTTCGTGGATTCTTCGGCAGGCCCGGCCAGGAAAGCCGCCTCGGCGTCGCTCAAATCGGAGACCGGTTTGTCGAAGTAATAATCCGCCGCCGCCGCGAGCCCGATATTCAGGTTGCCGAAGTCGAGCCGGTTGAGATACGCGGCGAGGATCTGGTCCTTCGACCAGATTTGCTCGAGGCGCAGGGCTGTGATGCTTTCGATGAATTTCGCCCGGAAGGTGCGCGGACGGCGCTCGGAAATTTTGATCAGCTGTTGCGTGATCGTCGATGCGCCGGAAACAATCCGGCCCCGCCTCAAGCCGGTCACGACGGCGCGAACATTCGCGAGCCAGTCGATTCCATGGTGGCGGTAGAAGCGCTTGTCCTCCGCCGCGAGAACCGCGTCGATGACATGGCGCGGCACTTCCTCGAGACCCAGCTCGCGACTGAAGCGCTCGGCCACGCGCGCTTCCCGCAACGGGATGCCGGTTCGGTCGAGCAGCGCGATGCTCTGGACCGGCGGTCTGCAGCAAGGCGGGCGGAATGGGGACCAGCTTTAGGACGAAAGGAGCAGCGATCGCGAGCGCCGCCCCAGCCAGAAGAAAGGAGGCAATCGACGATTCATTTTGCGCCAAATCGTAGAATCCAAACCCCAGAACCCACATCCCAAGTATATCCCAAAATGAGAAAATCCAAAACGTCCGAACGGCAGTCTAGCTTTGGTATATTGAGATTTCTTGGTTTGCCTGGGATTTGGTTTTTGGGAATTGGGATTTCTCCCTGAAGGAGAGAGGGTGTCTTCACGGTAGCGATTCCGTGCGGACGCGGAGCGTCTCGGTGGTGCCCATGCGTTCGGGATGGTACATCTCCTCGATCTTCGCGGAGGGGGCGATGACATCGCCGGCGGAGATGACGCGCGCCAGATAACGCAGGGTGTATTGCCCGGGATAAAGGAGATCGGCGAAGAACAGCGCGCGGTCCGTCCGCAGCTCTTTGTAATCGCTCACCCATTCCGTCCCGAGCGTTTCGCCCGGCGACGACTTCCTGCGATTTGAACGCCGGATTGAGCGCTTCAAAAACCGAGGGCAGCGGATCCTCCACCGCCAGATAGGTCGCACGCCGCGGCACCGCGATATCCAGCGTGACGAGAACGCGATCTCCTACGCGCAGATTCTCCGCGACCGGACAATTTCCCATCGTCGCCGAGCTTCGCGTAACGCCGCGTGATCGTATAACCCCGATTCTGTCGCGGCTGCTCGATCAATCTCGGCTTCGCTTCCGCCGTCATCTCGGAGAAAACCTGGCCGCCCGTTTTCGTCAGCCGGATTGGTTCGGCTCCAGCTTTGGGTTCGATCGGAAACGTCGCAGCGGCTAGCGGTTTTGCCGGACTCACCGAGAACGGCGCTGTCGCCGTGCTCCACCGGATTTGTCCGCTGGCGTTGCGATCGCCGGTTTCGATTTTGCGAAGGTAGGAAGACAGCGCGAGCACCGACCAGGCGTTTGCCTGCGTCGTGCTCCAGTGGCCGTTGCTCCGGCGCCGGAACAATTCGACCGCCAGCTCATCCACGCGCGGCGAAGCGGGTTGATGCTGGGTCCAGACCATCAAGTGGAGCGCGTTCTCGCGCACGACCGAACCGAAGAATTGGTCGAGGTAGCCATCGGTGCCGGCAGGCGCCTTCAACAATTCATCGACCATCGACTTCGGTCCTTTGCTCTCGATGATTGCCAGCGCGACGAGCGCGCGATCTTCCGCGCTCAGCTTCGCGCGCTTCTGGAACAACAGATCGTGATAAGCCGGCTCCGGCTTGCCCGCCACCGCGAGCGCGTAAACAGCGAGACAACGATCCGACAAGCCGTAGCCCGTCGCATCTTTCGCCGTGCCGCGAAGCTGTTCGCTCAAATAGGTAAACAGCTTCTTCGCTTCCGCCGCGGGCACCGCGAAACTTCTCCCTTTGCGCGAGCGCCAGGGCGAGTCCGCCGTAGGCACTGCCCCACAACATCGGCTCCCGGCGCCCGGCCAATAGCTCAGGCCGCCCGAGCTGGTTTGCATCGAGAGCAAGCGGTTCACGCCGCGATTCACGGCATCGTCGATTTCCGCGTCGCTCTTCGCCAGCTCCGGAATCGTGGCGCGCAAATCGCGCACCGTCAGCCAGGGCAGCAGGCTCGAGGTGACCTGCTCGACGCAGCCATACGGATATTGCAGCAGATAGCGCAGCGATTCGCGCAGCTCGATCACGCGCGTATTCGCGACGTTGATGTTCACCTGGCCTTTCCCCTCGAGAATTTGCGGATCGGAAATGCGCGCCAGCTCCGCGTCGTTCGTTTCGATCCGGTTGGTCTGCACTTCGCGCAGCAGCGGCGCCGGATAGCGGACCTCCAGCTCCGATTGCAACGCGTCCGTTAATTCCGGGTTTTGACCCGAAGTGAACCGAACGCTCCAGCGCCATTGGGCGCGGCCGGTCTCGACGAGCTCCGCCGGAAATTCGATCGGCACCGAACCCCGCGCGGGCAGGCTGACGCGCCGCTTTGTCTCCGCCGTCTTCGCCGTCGCGTCGAGTTGCAGCTCAACATCCGCTTCGCCGGCCAGGTCCGTGGTGTTATGCAGCACCGCGCGCAAGACAAGCTTGTCGCCGACATTTCCAAACCGCGGCAGCGACGCTTCCAGCATGATCGGTTTGTTGATCTCGACCGCTGATTCGCCCGTCCCAAATTGGTTCTGTTTCGTCGCGGCGACGGCGATCACGCGATAGCGCGTCAGGCTGTCGGGCGCGGCGAACTCCGCCTGCACGCGTCCCTGCGCGTCGGTTCGCAGCGTTGCATTCCAGAAGGCGCAGGCGAGAAAGTTTTTGCGCAAGTCCATTCAGCGCCGGCGGCCCGCCTTTGCCATCACCGATCAGGTATCCCTTGTTCGCGAAATCCGATTCCTCGGCTTCCTCCTTCAACAGGGTCGGCAGCGTCAGGCTGGTTTGCACGCCGAGCGGACGCCGCAGATTGAAAAAGGCCAGCGGATCGGGCGTCTTGTATCCGGTCAGCGAAAGCACACCTTCATCGACCGCGAACAGGACCACCTCGGAATCCGCGACCGGTTTGCCGTTCACGTCGCGCACCTCCGCCTCGAGCTGGACTTTTTCGCCCGGCTTCGCGGTCGGGTTCGATGGCTTCACCGTCACAGCCAGCTTGTCGTCTGACCGCGCGACTTTGACTTCGCAATATCCGATCCGGTATTCCGGCGCTTTGATTTTCTGCGGGCTGTCGTTCGCGCCGCGGAGAAGCATGACCGAGACGAAAACATTGGGCGCGTCCGCTTCGGTGAGCGGCACCTGCACGGAAGGCGCGTTGCCGTTGAGCTTGACGACAAACGAACGCAGCACGCGATCCCGTTCCACCGTGACGAGCGCATCGCCGGCGATCGGCGTTTTCACCATGATCGTCGCCGTTTGTCCCGGAGCGTAACTCTCCTTGTCGGTGACCAGATCGATCGCGTAGGGATTCCGATAATTCCAAACCGTCTCGCCCGGTCCCGCGACCTCGAACGTGATCGAAGTCAGGATGTCGTGGCCCTGCGCATCCTTGCCGGTGGCCTCGAGCAAATACTGGCCCGGCTTTCCCGCCACCGCGTCGGACACCGTCGCGACGAGCGGCTTTCGATCCGTCCCAACGCCCGGCGTCGTCGTCACTTCGCGTTCCCATTCCGTGTGCAGCTCGGCTTTGCTGTCGAACTCCGTCGTGTCGCCCGCCGCGGCCAGGCGATTGGTCTGCCACGTGATGCGGGTCAGCCGAACCGTCGACTTAACGGGCGCCGTGAGCACCTTGCCATCGACGCCGACCGCGATGAGCTCGATCGGCAGAGGGCTTCCTTCCTTGAAAACCGCGTCGAACCGGCGAAGACCAAAATAATAATCGGAGCTGTGTTGCACGAAGGCGCGCGACTCGGAAACCGTCTGCTGGCTGAGATCGGTGACTTCGCAGAGCAGCTTGGCCGCGCGCGGCTGCGGCGCTTTTGGATTGATCGGCAACGGCGTGGCGACCTTCGCGGTCCCGTTCGCATCCACCTCCACCTCGCCCTGCGCATTGAATTGCGAGACGCGATCGAGCGCCCGGTTCACCCGAAAATCTTCGACCGCGTTAGCTGAACGCGAAATCGCCGAGCCCCTCCGGCTTGAACGGCTCGTCGCGCGCCACGAGCGACCAGGTGAGCTTCGCTTTCGAGAGCGGTTTGCCCATGAAGTATTTCGCGGCGATCGGCGAGGTCGAGAGTCAGCGGTCCCGTCGCCGCCGGTGGCGCCGGGATCGAAATCTCGAACGCATTCGGCCGATATTCCTGGACCTGGAAATCGCAATAGCCCGTCAGGTTCTCTTTCTCCTCAACCCCGACGGAGACGCGGTATTTTCCGAGCGTCCCCGCCGGCACCTTGATCTCCTCGGCGAAGGAACCGAACTCGGAAAGCGTGACTTCTTTACTCAGGATTTCGCGGCCGCGCGCATCGTTCACCTTCAGCGTCAGCTTCTTCCCGGCCGGCAGCGTGGCCTGGTTCTCGTTGAGATTTCGCGCGATCCCTTTGAGATAAACGATGTCGCCCGGTTTATAGACGCCGCGTTCCGTAAAAAGAAAGACCGAGCGTTCGATCTCTCCTTCGCCGCTGTCGTCCGTGACGCCGAGCCGGTAAAGCGGCACCGAGGCTTCGCCGTTGTAGATGGCGATGAGGTGCGCGTCGCCTTCGCTCTGGGCAAAAATCCAGCGCGATTCGCTCACGTCGGGGAGATGCGCGCCGCCATTCGCGTCGGTCACCGCTTCGCCCTGGAGCTTCTGTTCGGTGTCGAGCAAGCGGAGTTGCACGCCCGGCAACGCCTGGCCGGTCGTGATCGAGAAAAGATGGAGCGAGATGCCGCTCCGGTCCCGTTTCCAGACAGAGCCGATGTCGGTTAATTGCACGACCGCCTGCGTGCCGACCCGGTTCCCTCCCGGCGTCGTGGGATCGATCGATTCCGCCGTAAGCAGAACCGTGCCACTCTTGTGTTCGCCCAGAATCTCATCCCAATTCAGCGGCAGCGTTTCCGGCTGGTCGACGCCGGTGCTGGTCTTCAGCTCGCGATCCCAGATGATTTGCCCGGGCAAGTTTCTCGACATCGACGCGGCGTGTACATTTCGTCGGCCGCCATTTCCTCCGTCGAACTCCTGGTATTTGTCGTAGGCCTTGATCGCGACCGGCGTCGTGTCGCCCGTGAAGAGCCGGGCCGTGACGCGGATGCGCGGAATGTTGACCGACAACAGCCGGAATTTCCGCGTCCCAGCCCGATGCTGATGGGTGGCAAAATCTTCGAAGTAAAGCCGGGGCGCGATCTGCTTGAAGACGACCTCTTTGGTTTGGGCCTTTTCGAGCTGGAATGGCTGGCGCGCCGGGATGCCCGGTTTCACCGCCACTCGATATTTCGGGCCAAGCGCGAACTCTCCCTTGAGCGTGACCGTATCTCCTTCGACTTCCGCTTTGAGTTTCTCCGGCGCCGGAGTCACTGAGATCCAGCGCGAAACCGTCTCCGGCGAAACTTCCTCGGCGAGCGGTTTCGAGAATTGGAGGATGATGCGGCGCCCGGCGATGCGGTTGCTTTCCGCAGCCACGCTGCTCACGGCAAACGGCTTCACTTCGCCGACAACAATTTCCTTTCGCTGCGGCAGGCCGGTTTTCCACTCCGCCGCAGGCATGCCGGGCTCGATGATTAATTTCCAATCGGTCGCCGGGCGGCAGCGGTTTCGTCGTCGCGACGAAGAGGACGTTCTTGCGCGGTGGCCCCGGGGGCTTCTCGCTGTCGCTCTCCTCGATCTCCTCGACCGGCGCCGGTTTTTCTCCCCACGCCGTTAACGAGCGATCGTCGCTCTCATAGGTCGGGAAAGTGCGATCCCGCTTCTTCGGATCGTCCGCCTGCTCGACCCGCGCGTCGATCTTCACTCCGGCGGCATTGACGAACCGGAAGAATTTCGCGCACGCCTCGGCGCTGACGTTCGCGTTAAAGAGAATCAGGAAACGCGGCAACGCAGAGGCATCCTCCGTGTTCGAATCCTTCGAGGGTGGTGACGCCTTTGACCCGTAAAGGCGGCGTCTCCGCGCTCTCCTTCAGGGTGGCTTTTACTTCACGACCGGCCGCGTCCTTGAGCCCGGAGCGGAGCGAGATTTGATACTTGGTCCCGAGCGGCAGAATACCTTTGGGCGCGAACGTCCCGCTGCGCGTGCTCAGCCAGATGAACTGGCCTTCCACAGCCGGGCGAAAAAACGAGCGGCGACACCGGCGCGGCCTTGCCGATTTGGTCGGCCGGCACCATCTCGTTCGCAAACCGAAGCTCGAAGGTGCTGGTCGGTTCGAGCAGGCGCGAGGGGAGAAGAAGCTGAACGGAACGTTCTTGGGCGGCCGCGCTCGTGACCAAGGAGAAAATCAGCGCCAGCCAGAGTGATCGTAACATATTAGGAGCGGAGAGTAGCATGGCGCGCCGCCGGAACTTCAATGGAATTTTCCGTTCCGAGTGAAGCCCGATTTGATGCGCCATTCCGCCTTTGACGATTCGTCGGCGCCGGCTTGCAGAACGACGCGTCTTAGGGAGGCGAGACCGTCAGCCGGACCCTGCGCTATCGGTCGACAGGTGGTAGCAAGATACGCCGTTCGCTCACGTAATTTCACTTGCGCGCCGCGCATCCGATGCGAAACGGTAGCGGCACCGGCCGGCGTGGCGGAACTGGCAGACGCGCTGGACTCAAAATCCAGTACTCGCAAGAGTGTGTGGGTTCGAACCCCTCCGCCGGTAGGCCAACTCGTCGTTGGCTTGGCGTCTTGCTTTGCTAAAAAGAAACGCCCCCGCCGCATCGTCCTCCGACACGTCCAGGGGCGTCTAATTACCGATGAAACCGTGAGGCTTAGTTCCCCGCGGGGTTGCTGGCGCTCTCCTGCATCCGCTGCACCTCTTTGGTGCTCATTGTTCCTCTGGAGTTCGAAAGCTTGGCTTCAGCAGAATCTTCCGGCACCCAGCGTCCCGGCATGTTGCTGCCCAGCGTGGGCGGGATGTAGACCATCTTCTTCCCGTCCTTCGTGGCCATCTTCGATTCCTCCGCCACCTGTCCGGTGATGTTCAAGCCGTTGCCGACGTCCACTTTCAAGGCCACGCCGCCACCATTAAATTTCTCGCCGGGAACGGCGTTCGCCGCGACCTTCTTCTTACCCGCGGAAACCACGACTGCGTAATGGTTGCCCTTCACCGAGGGGTTTTGCGAGCGGAGCTGGACGACATAATTGCCCGGTGCCAGTTTCGGTGTCGCGAAGGTGCCACTGGAATTCGTCGCTCCTTTATAGGCGGACTTGCCGCCCGCGTCGGAGACGCTCACGGTCATGGGAGGAATCCCGCCAAAAGCCATCGACACGGCGAAACAAAAGAGAGACAAAGCAGCGCTACGGATCATGTTCTTCATGGCGCAATGATACGTGAAATCCTGCCCGCGCCAACCGTAAAAAACAGACGTAGACAAAGATTTTCTATGGGGTCCAAGTCGGGACGCGGTCTGTCATCCGCGCCCCCATGCCGCCGAGCTGTTTAGTGAGTCAAAGAGCGCCTAGCGCCCCGAGCCTGAGCCATTGTCCGGGCGACTTGCGTTACCGGGGAACCCTTCCTGGTGCATATCTCCCCCTTTGTCGATCCACTTGCGCAAACCCTCTCCGCTCATGCCGGAAGCGTTTACCCGGAAAGCGGCCTTCGCTTCCGCTGAGTCCGCGGCCACCCACCGCCCCGGAATGTTGCTGCCCGGCTCTTTTGGGATCCAGACCATTTTTTTGAGCGCGTCTGCCGCGACTTTGCCACGGATTGTCGAGCCCGCGCCATCGACGCGGAGTTCGAACCCGCCAATAAGGTTATCGCTGGTCAGGCCGCTTTTCACCACGCGTTTAGAACCTTCGATCGCGATCGTATAGGACGTGGCCACGGTAACGTTCGTGGTCGATTGGGTCTTGGTGTCCTGCGCTTTTCTCGCCTTAAACGTGAGCGTGTAGGAGCCGGCGGGGAGCCCGTCGAAGGCAAAAGCGCCGCCGGCGTTTGTCACCGCGCGCTTGCTGGGATTCTGTTTGACGCTGACATCTACACCGGCCACGCCGCGTGGACCTTCCGCGCCCTCCAAGGGCGCAGAGACAAACGCGGCGGTCACAATTGCGATACCGAGGGTGATCGTCTTCATGACTTCAGAGGATATCCTCCCGCTTTTTCCTTGACGAGAATAAAAGACTGCCCGGCGGCGCTTCAGTTGAAGCGCGGCCCTAACGGCTCGGTGCGATTACGAAGCAATAACGGCCGTTGTCTGAGATCTCCGTTGCCGATGAGGACCCGGCAGCGCGTCTCAGCGCCCGTTGTACTGCGTTCTGCCAGTCTCGTTTAAGGGATCGGTCATGTTGGGATTCCCGCGATTCATCGTGTTCATCAAGTCGTCGCGGCTCAAAGTCTGAGTATTGCTTCGCCGCGCTGCCTCCGGTGAATCGGCGGCGACCCAGCGTCCCGGAATGTGACTGCCCGGTTCCTGGGCAATCCAAACCATCTTCTTCAAGGCGTCCGCGCTGACTTGTCCGCGGATTTTCGATCCGGCGCCTTCGACGCGCAGCTCAAATCCGCCGATGAGGTTATCGCTTGTCAGGCCGCTTTTCATGACCCGTTTTGTTCCGTCAATCCTGATCGCATAGGAGGTTGCCACGGTAACCTTATCGCTTGTTTTGTTGTTGGTGTCCTGCGCCTTCCTCGCTTTAAAACTGAGCGTGTAAGCGCCGGCGGGAAGACCGTCAAAGGCGAAGGCGCCGCTCGCATTGGTGGTCGCGCGCTTGCTGGGGTTTTGCTTTACGAATACATCCACACCGGCCACACCACGCGGAGCTTCTGCGCCGTGCAACGGCGTAAACACCAACGCGGCGGTTATGATTGCGATCCCGAGGGTTATCTTCTTCATGACTTCAGAGGATATCGGCCCGCTTTCTTCCTGGCGAGCGGAAAAATAACGGCCGGTTGCCAGGCGCTCTCCTTGATGGGCCCGAAAACCGCCAATGACGACGTTATTACCGGTCTCGACCCGGAGCGATGTTGGTGTTTTGGTTTTCCTGTATTCTCTGAATGTCTTTGACGCTCATCCGGACCCTGTTGTTCGATAGCTTGGCTTCGGCTGAATCTTCCGGCACCCAACGTCCTGGCATGTTACTGCCCAGCGCGGGTGGGATATAAACCATCTTTCTCCCATCCTTCATCACGGTCTTCGATTCCTCTGCCACTTGCCCGGTGATGTTTAAGCCGTTGCCGACATCGACCTTCAAGGCCACGCCGCCTCCGTTGAACTTCTCCCCCGGAACAGCGCTAGCTGCGACCTTTGCCTTCCCGGCGGCCACTACGACAGCGTAATGATTGCCTTTCACAGCCGGGCTTTTCGAGTTGAGCTGAACGGTATAATTGCCGGGTGCCAGCTTTGCGGTGGCGAACCCGCCGCTCGAATTCGTCGCTCCCTTATAGGCAGCCTTGCCGCTCGCGTCGGAGACGGTCACGTTCATGGCCGGGGTCCCGCCGTAAGCCATTGACACGCCGAAACATAAGAGAAATAAAGCAGTGTTACGGATCATGTTCTTCATGACGTCATAGGTATCCTCTGCCTTTTTCCCTGGCAAGATTAAAGGAGTCTACGGTGCCGCTGGCTTCAGGCTGAAGACAGCCTTGTAACGCGGCTGACCGTGCCGCTCGAGCGCATAGATAAATTGCTCTTTCGCAGCGTCGATCTCCAACGTCCAGATATTGGTCGCCGCTTCGGGAATCAGCTTCGCCGTTTCGCTGTCCGCGGGGAAACGCTGCCGGTTCGCGTCGCCCTCCGTCCGCCCAGCCGCCATACATCGTCACCTTGTCAGGCGTGCCGTCGGTATGCCGATGATCATGCTTTAACAGCAACCGGCCGTCGCGCAGCGTCAGGATCCAGGTCCTCGATTTGTCTTCACCGGCCTGCAGCGGAATTCGGATCTCGTTGTCACTGCATTGCTCGACCGAGATGGTGAGCTTCTTGCCGGCGAGCGGGTGGCCCGGCTCATCTTTCGGGAATTCCGTAGCGCCCTCGAAACGCTTGTCCACAAAGCTTCCGGACATTCTGAAAAAACAGCGTCGCCGCGCTGCGGGTCTGCCGGTCGCAGAAAGGGCGGCTGGCAAGGTCCGACCCCAGAAGGGACGGCCATCAGCCCGACAACAACCAGCAGCCGCGCGGAACATCAGCTCAACTCTTGCCCTTCACCCATTTGTCCACCAACTCCTCGAGCGTCTCGAGCGGAACAGGGCCGTTGGTGAGGACGACGTCGTGGAATTGCCGCAGATCGAACTTCGCGCCGAGCTGCTTCTTCGCCTTTTCGCGCAGCTCGAGAATCTTGATCATGCCGATCTTGTAGGCGGTCGCCTGGCTCGGCATGACGATGTAACGATTGATCGCTTCGACGCAATCGCCCTCCGCGTTCGGCGTATTCTTCTTCAGGTAATCGATCGCCTGTTGCCGCGTCCATTTCTTGTGATGAATGCCGGTGTCCACCACCAGCCGGCCGGCGCGCCAAAGCTCCAGGCCGAGCCGGCCGAAATCCGAATACGGATCCTGGTAGAGTCCCATTTCTTTCGGGATCAGCTCCGTGTAAAGCCCCCACCCTTCCGAGTAGGCCGTGTAACGCGAGCCCATTCTCCGGAACTTCGGAATGCCCTGCAGCTCCTGCGCGATGGCGATCTGCATGTGATGTCCGGGAATGCCTTCGTGATAAGCCAGGCCTTCCAGCTCATAGATCGGCGTCGATTTCATATCGGCCAGGTTCACGTAAAACATGCCCGGCCGTGAGCCGTCCGGCGCCGGCTGCTGGTAAAACGCTTTGCCGGCCGATTTCTCGCGGAACTTCTCGACCGCTTTGACCACGACGTCTGCCTTCGGCTTGGTCATAAACAACTCATCGAGCCGCCCGCGCATCGTGTTGATGATGTCGGTGGCGCGTTTCAGATATTCCGCGCGGCCCTCTTCCGTATCCGGCAAGATAAAATTGCTTATCGGTGCGCATGAATTGGAAGAAAGCCTGCAGGTCACCTTTGAATTTCACCTTCTCCTTGATCTTCCCCATCTCGGCGTGGATCCGGGCGACCTCCTTCAAACCCAGGTCGTGAATCTCATCGCCGGTCATCTTCGTCGTCGTCGTGCGCCGCAACGCGAACTCATAATAGGAACGGCCATCCGGGAACTGCCACGCGCCCCCTTCCGCCGGCGCCGTCTTTTCCTGCGCTTCGAGAAACGCGATCATCTTTTGGTAGCCGGGCAGAAACGATTCCAGCAGCGCCTTGTTCGCGTCCGCCAGTAACCGGTCACGCGTCGGCTGGTCCACATCCTTCAGCGCCGTGACCTTCTTGGTGAAATCGGCCAGCAGCGTGCTGTCCGTTTCGCTTTGGTCGAACGGCTTGCCTTTGATCACGTTCCTGCACGCATCGAGCACCAGCGGGAACACGAACTTCGGCGGCACGATCCCCTTTCCGGCGCGCAACTCCAGGTTCGCGATCACCTGGTCGGCCTGCTTGGCGATGCCGTTGAGCCGCGCGACGTAGGCTTCCGCATCCGAAACGGAATCGACCCGATGAATGTTGATGAGAAACGTCGGCGTCTGCGAGTGCCAGCCGAACATCTGGTTCACCGGATAATTATGGAAACGGAAGCGAAACCCTTCCGCGTTCTGCTGCACATCGTTTTCGAACAGCTTCCAGCTCAACTGCGTTTGCGGATCGAGCGAGTCGAAATCGAAATCGCGTTTCAACCGGCTCAGGTTTTGCAGGGAGAACGCGAGGTCTTCAGCGTTCGAGGCATCGGAGAGATCCTCCCATTTGTCGTACCCGGTTTTGATCCCGAGCTGCGACGCGAATTGCGGATGGCGCGCGACAAAGTCATCGAAGTTCTTGTCGAAAAATTCGTTCGCCCGTTTCGATTCTGCGGCGATTTGCTCGGGCGTGTAGGTCTTGCCGGGCGCGGCGACCAGGGATGTGGTTGCGGCCAGCGACAGCGCCGCGGCGCAATGCGATCAGGATTTTGTTTTTCATAATGTGGAATTGAAAGGCGTGGTCATCCTGGGTTGGAAAATTTACGGGGTGGGCGTCGGGCTGGACTTCACCTCGTTCGGCATCGGGGTCGGGCTGGCGTTTTTGCGCGCGAGCCGCTACCTCCGGTCGCAGCTTCGCGTCGTCCGTGGCGGAATCGGCCGCCTGCGGTTTCTTCTCGCACGGCAGCGCCCGCCGCGAGCGATCGCGAGGAGGAGAATGAGCCGGTCAGAGCTGGTTTCATATTCTAATCCGTCGTCGCCTTCTCCGCGCCCAGGCCGGTATTCGCGCGCACGCTCAATTCGGCAAACCTCGCTTCCGCGCTCGGCTCACGCCGCAGCAACGTCCCCAGAATTGCGCCGAGGAAGCCCAGCGGAATGCTGACGATTCCCGGATTCCGCAACGGGAAAATCGGTTCTCCGTGGATCAAGGCCTTGGCGTCCATTCCCATCACACTCGGGCTAATCATGATCAATACAATCGAGCTGATGAGCCCGACCAGAAGGCCCGCCACCGCGCCCGCGGTGTTGAAGCGGCGCCAGAAAATACTGAAGACGATCACCGGCAGGTTCGCGCTCGCCGCCACCGCGAAAGCGAGGCCGACCAGGAAAGCGACGTTGACCGTTTGCAGCTTGATCGCGAGCAGGATGGCGACCGCGCCCACCACGAAGGCAGTGATCCGCGCCACGCGCACTTCTTCGCCGGGCCGCCGCTCCCGTCCGTGATGGATGACGTTCGTGAAAAAATCGTGAGCAAAGCTGGTGCTGGCGCTGATCGTCAGGCCGGCTACGACGGCGAGGATGGTGGCGAACGCCACCGCGCTGATGAAGGCGAAGAAAACTTCGCCGCCCAGCGCGGCCGCCAGCAGCGGCGCGCTCATGTTTTCGATGCTGATCTTGCCCGGCGTGAGAATCGTGGCGGCGCCGAAGCCGAGGAACGTCGTCATGATGTAGAAAGCGCCGATGATGATCATGGCCCAGACCACCGAGTGCCGCGCCGTCCTCGCGTCCGGCACGGTGTAAAACCGGACCAGGATGTGCGGGCAGGCCCGCCGTTCCGAAAATCAGCGCGAGCCCGAGCGAGATCAGATCGATGGCGCCCCAGGGCGGTTTGAAGAGCAGGCCCGGCTGGAAAAAATTCCGCGTGATCTGCGTCCCGTCCGCACCGGTCCAGCTCACCTTGCTGATCGCGTCGAAAAAGGCGCCGAAGCTGAAGCCGAAATGTTTCATCACCAGGATCGAAAGAAAAATGCTGCCGCTCATGAGCAACACCGCCTTGATGATCTGCACCCAGGTCGTCGCCAGCATTCCGCCGAAGACCACGTAAACGATCATGAGCACGCCGACGCCGATCACCGCGGTCTCATAGTTCACGCCCGGGAGCAGTAACTTCACCAGCGCGCCCGCGCCGACCATCTGCGCGATCATATAGAAGGTGGAGACCGTCAGCGTGCTCAGGGAAGCCACCGCGCGGACCGGCCGGGCCTTCAGCCGGTAGGCGAGCAAATCCGCCATGGTGTATTTCCCGGCATTGCGGAGCGGTTCGGCCACGATGAGCAGCACCGTCAGGTAGGCCACCAGCCAGCCCGACCGAATACATGAAACCGTCATAGCCATTGAACGCGATCATCCCCGCGATGCCGAGGAAGCTCGCCGCGCTCATGTAATCGCCCGCCACCGCGAGCCCGTTCTGCCACGCCGTGATGCGGCGGCCGGCGGCGAAGTAAGCTGCCTCGCCCCGCGATCGTCGCGCCGCCCAGTAGGTGATCCCCAGCGTGATCAGCACGAAGGCCAGGAACATCGCGAGCGCCGCTGTCATGACCGTCTTACCTCCTGCTCGTGCTCGTGCTCGTGCTCGTGATCGGAATCGCTGAGTTTCGAGCACGATCATGAGCACGAGCACGATTACGAAACAGAACTGCCAGTGTCGCTCACTCGGTCGATAACCCCCGCCGCCATCTTGTCGAAGCGCGCGGCCGCCCTGACGTAAAGCGCCGCAATGATCCACGCCACGAAGAACTGCGAGAGGGCGAATAGATACGCCAGGTTCACCGCCCCGAAGACCGTCTTCTCCATGAAGGCCGGCGCATAACCAATCAACACCGGCAGCGCGAAATAGTAGACGATAAAGAAGATCGTCGCCGGCACGATGAACCTCCGCTTCGCCTTGAGCAGCGCGCGAAATCGCTCGCTCGCCGCGAGCCTTTCCCACTCCACCACATCCGGCTCTTCATCCGCCGTGCGTTCGTGCGGAGGCTTCGGCCCGCCCAGCGGCGCGATGTCGGTGTGCGCGCCGACAATCGGCGTTGGATCGCGAGGAAGTTTCCGTTCGTCCGAAGCCATGGCGCTCCGCTTATTTAGTGCGGCGGTCGGAAACGGCAAGGAAAAGTCTGGCTCTTCAGCTGTCGGATACGCCCACGATGCCGGCCGCATGTCCCAGAGCAGCAGAGCCGGCCGTGCCGGCGCTCAGTTTCCTCAAGAATTGCGCGCTGCTTCTCTGCTTATTCGCGCCTTCGGTGTGGATGATCGCCACCATTCCGCCGCTTTGGCGAGACGCGGACGCCTATCGTCCAACTCACCCAGGCACCCGTTGGTCACGACTTATTGGGGTCACGCTCCTGCCTACTGTTATGTCGCGAAGATTCCGCTTTTCCTCGGCGAACAGTTGGAGCGCTGGCGAGGGAATCTGCCGCGCGCCGCCGAGCTCGAGTTTCGACCCGCCCTGACCGATACCGGAGTCTGGCTCCTGATCGCCAGCCCAGCACCTCGCGCTCGGGCCGCTCTGTTTTCTATTTCATCCGAGCGATCAGCCACTTCTTTTGGATGCGCCTCGCGCTGGCCCTCGTCTGGGCAAGCAATGCGCTGTTCTACACCTTCGCCCATTGTGCCGGGTCCGAAACGCTCAGCGTGATCCTGATCGTTTTCCTGGTCGCTGAAAGGATTGCGCCTGCTCCGAAGCCGGCGACGAGCCAAAGTGGAGGAGTTGGTACCTCTTCGCGGTCGTGCTCTTGCTTTGCTTTCTCTCCCGAGCACGTCAATCGTGGTCTCATCATGCTGTGCCGGCGGCCTTCATTTTTGTCGTGGGCCGCGAAACGAGCAGGCCAGCGATGGTTCGGGTCCGTTGCAGGCCAAAGCCGCTTTCCGGCAGGCAGTCACCGCGCTGGCTATGTGGGCCTTGCCTGTGTCGGCGTCGCTCATTCGCTGCCCCAAAATCTGGCTCGCAAGACAAGATTTCATCCCCATTCCCGCATCGGATATACCTTAATCTGGCGGCTCCACTTTCTTGGAGAGCTGCCGCCACCGGAGCGCGCGCTGCTTTGCTCCAGCGAGTGACCGCCCGGGCTGACTCTCCGAGACGGTGCGCAACCTTATCGAATTTGCTCGGGCAAATGCATGAGCGAAGGGGCAGACGTCTTGAATCCGGGCCCCTTCATGCGAAAGGGCGATCGCTGCTCTTCCGGCGAAGTTCGCATCCCTGGAAGGAGCTGGATCTCGCGGCCTCAACCAAATGGCCTTACGCCTTCCTCTGCCGCCGTACACCCGAACTCCTGAAAGGTGCGCCAGCACTGACTTTGTCGCCACGCTGAAGATGTCCTCCGACGGAAATCTCCGAATACCTCTTCGCCACCACCGCTTATTATTTCGACCATGCCGCTGAGATGCCGGCTTGCGCCGGACTTGTCACTTTTCGCGGGAACGCGAATGCCGATCAGATCGCGCAGCTTCCTTTTCGCCATCGATATTTTCAACTCTGGCAGAGCGTTTCCTACCTCCATGCGATCGTAATTTGGTTGTTTATGTCGCTCGCGCTCATTATGGCGAGCCGGCGAAAAGCCCGGAGCACAGATGTGGTCGATCTTATCTCATTCGCTCTCGCGCTGCTCTTCGTCGGCTTGATCTGTTCGCGGCCTCCTGTGTGCTCCCCGATTACGAACCGCGCTTTAGCTTGCCGATGTGGCAGCTGCTTGCTGCTCTCCCTCATGCTCGTCGCGGGGAAAACGGCTGATTACCTTGCGCCGCGTTCTTCCCTGAATCAGGAGGAAAAGTCCGCCGGGCAGCTGCCGAGGCTGGGTTAAGTCCCCGGCGGACTATTTCCTCGAGAGTTACTTCGCGGGAATGCGTTCCTTCATCGCCTTTGCGATCGGCATCAGGAACGGAGGATCGGAATTCATCAAGGCGACTGTCGTGTAACCGGTCTCCGGGAACATCGCGAAATCCGCCGCAATGCCAGGCGCGCCGCCGTTGTGGCCGATGCTGCGTTTTCCACTGCCGCTGTTGTCTCCAAATCCGTAGGCATACTTGCTCCCGCGCGGACCATCCACCTTGCCGGTCGTGATCAACTCGGTGTGTTTCTGGTCGAGCAACTTGTGGCCGAGAAGCGCCTGATGAAATTTGACCAGGTCGCCCGCCGTGGAGTAGCCGCCACCGGCCGGGCCCCCTCTTACTTCGCGCAGGTTCGTATTGTCCAGCGGTTCTTCGAGCGGCTTGCCGTCCTCCGATCTCGTCGTGTAACCGATCGCCAGATTCGGAGTCTCTTTTCCCGGCTCGTAAAAGCCGGTCTCGCTCATGCCCGCCGGCTGAAAGACCCGCTCCTGCATGTAGCTGTAATAATCCTGACCGGAAACTTTCTCGATGATGGCGCCCAGCACCATGAAGCCCGAGTTGCTGTATTGAAATTTTTCTCCGGGAGCGAACGCGGGCGGATCGCTGGCAAAAAGGGGAAGGTGCGCCGCCACCGTCAGGAGCTTCTCCCGCTGCGCCATCCATTTCTCATTCCAATAGAATCCGAGACCGGACGTGTGCGTGAGCAGGTGGTGGATCGTGACCTTGTCCGCCACCTCCTTGTTTGGATAATCGGGCAGATGTTTGCCGACTGTGTCGGTAAACGAAAGCTTCCCAGCCTGCGCCAGTTGCGCGATGGCGACCGAGGTAAACATCTTGTTCATCGATCCAAGGTTGAACTTCGTGTTCAAGTCGATCGCCGCTTTCGTGGCCTTGTTGGCGACGCCGGCCGCCTTGCTCGCGATCGTTTTCCCATCCTTTGCCACCAGCAGCACGCCCGAGAGCTTGTTCTCTGCGGCCACGGAATCAAAGTAGCTTTGCAGCTCCTTCGCCGGATCGGAAGTCGGTGGGAACCGGGGACTGCGCGGAAGCAATGAGCGCCGCCAGCAGCATTGCCAGCACGATGATGATTGTCCCCTTCATTTGTAATAGCCGCGGCGTTTCACGGAAACGCCTTGACAATTGTGCTTTAGATGAAAGTGACGTTGAGCGAGTAGGCCGAGCGCGGGCAGCCGCTGAAGGATACCTGCTGCAACGCCGCGTTCGTCACGTCGGTGCTGGAACTGTCCTCGTCGCTATCGTCTTCGGCATCCGCCTCAGCCTCAGCGTCCGCCTCATCTTCCTTCTCGACGAACTGGTTAGGCGCGATGGAGGGAAGGTCCTTCTGCTCGAGCTTGTCATAACGCTGCCGAACTTCGGGCGGGAGCTTATCAATCTCTTCCTGCGAGTCGACCGGGCCACTGAACAGGAGGCGGCCCTGCGGATCTTTTGCCGTCAGGATTTTCTTGCCGCTCACGTTTTCGATCTTCATTTCACCCTGAGCGTCGGTGAAGAGGATGGTCGCCTTGCCCAGGTCGATCGTGGTCGACCTCATGGTGCCTTTATCGCTGCTGAACACGCGCAAGTCGCGGGAGGAACGGCGCGCGTCTTCGCGGGCCCGTTGCGCTTCCTCCCGGTGGCGCTGCGCTTCCTCCCGGGTTCGCTGCGCTTGCTCACGCACTCGCTGCACTTCCTCGCGGGCGCGCTGGCGTGCTTCCGCCCTGGCCCGCGCAGCTTCACGCTGCGCGGTCCGGACGGTTTCCCGCATGTCAGGACCCACGTCCGAGTTAAAGTCGACTTTGAAGTCCTTCATCTTCTCGTTGAAGTCCTTCATCTTCTCATTGAACTCGTCCATGTTGAACATGCCGAAGTCATGGTTGCGCTGGCGGACCTCCTTCTTGCCCAGCTTCACGGTGATCTTGGTCTCCGCGTTCTTGCGCAGGATGGTGAGCGTGACGTTGGTTCCTTCCTGGTAACTGCGCACCAGCTTCGAGAGCTGGTCGGGCTCCATCAGGATCTGGTCGTTAAACATCTTGAGGATGTCGTTCTGCTGAACTCCGGCGGCCGCGGCCGGACCATCCGCCACGACATAATCCACGACGAGCCCGAAGCCTTTCGGCAGGCCGAGCTGTTCGCTGACCACCCGCGGCACAGATGAAGTTTCCACGCCAAGATAAGTCACCGGCACTTTCGGATGGTCTTTGTCCTTGTCCTTATCCTTGTAATGCGGGACGGGCGGCACCGGCGGCACGGGTGGCACCGGCGGGACCGGAGGCACCGGGGCGTTTGGGCAAAGCCCGTGATGGGAAGCAGCGCGAGCGCTGCGATGATAGCTGCTGTTTTTGTTTTCATTGGTTTGGTTTGGTTAAGGTAAATTCTGTTCTCTTAATTCTTACTCGTGCTCTTACTCTTGCTCCCTCATTGCCCGACCACCGGGATTAAGGTCACTTCCTCCGTCGGATAACTGACCCGCAGCGACGCTCCGGTTTGCGGGTTCTTCCATTGAACCGTCTCGCGCTTCCGGGAACGGACGCGGCGCATGGGCTCATCCTGCCCCTCGGTGTAATGCAGGCCTTCGTCCTTGCGGTCGTAAACCACCTGGGTCAGCGCGGCCGGAATAAAGGCGTCATCGAGCTTCGCCACTGGCGCAATCGGCGCGGGCGTCAGCAAGCGCGAGGCCGGTCGATTTGCGAAGGCCGGTCGACATTCACGCGCGCCAGCAGGAGAAAGATCGCCGCCGCCGCGAGCCCGAAGCCGAGCGCGAACCAGTTCGGGCGGAAACTCCGCCGCTTCGGCAACACGCCGGCTGTCGCCGTTCCGCGCCCGGCCACTTCGGCCAGGCCCACTTCGATCCGCGCCACCAGGTCGGGGGACGCCGGCCGCGGACGCAGCTTCTTCAGTTCAGCTTCGAGTTCGGAAAAATCATTCATGGGCGACAAAATTCTTTTTGAGTGACGCGAGCGCGTAGCGATAACGCGAGGCCGCCGTGTTTTGCGAAATCCCCAGCGCTTCCCCGATCTCCGCGAAGGTCAGCTCGTTCCAGATTTTCATGACCAGCACCTCCCGCTGTTCCACGGGCAAAAGATCGAGCGCGGCAGCCAGCTCGCGTTGCGAGCCATCGTCGAAATCAAATTGCGGCTCCGTGGTCTGCTCCATGTCGAGCGAAGCCGTGGCTTCACGCCGGGCGCGCCGGCTGTCCCGCCGGAGAAGATCGAGCGCGACAGAGCGGACCGTGGCGTAAAGCAGCCCGCGATTTTCGATCGAATGCTGTTTGCGCCAGAACTTGACGAAAGCTTCCTGGACAATGTCCTCGGCGTCCGGGATCTGGCGGACGAACTGGCGGGCAAAGAGCACGAGCCCAGGCCCCAGTTCCGCAAAACAGACTTTCCAATCTTCTTCATGAGTGACGACATTCTCCATGACCTCTTTAACGGTCTTTTAATAACTCAACGCCGCCAACCGCGTATTTTGTCTAAAGGCGTTTGAACTTTTCCTGTAGCGGCGGTCTATGACCGCCGACCGGGTGTCGCCCCAAATTTTGCTGAGAGCTTGTTCGTTGCGGGAGAGGCGCTCTCCCGCCGCGATTGACTGATCGGACAAAAATCTTCAAACAACCTGGATGCGACCTCTTTTCCTTCTCGTTTGCCTCCTTTGCCTCACTCAGCCCGTTGCGGCGCAGAAAGCAAAGCCAACCCCCAGCCGATCATCGACATGCATATGCATGTCTACGCCGCTGACGAAAGGTGGACGCACAAGGTTCCGAACCCGATCAACAACCAGCCGATGGTCGCCACGACCGAGCAGGCGCACATGGAAGCAACCATCGCGCAGATGGACCGCTACAACGTCGTCAAGGCCGTCATCAGCGGCAACGAAACCGATTATGATGCAACGCTCCGTTGGAAGGCGAAGGCTCCCGGACGATTCATCGTCAGCTACGGTTTTGACAATCCCGCCAAAGCCGACCTCGAATTCATTCGCAAGGAAGCAAAAGCGGGCCGCCTCCATGGCATTGGCGAGATCGGGCCCCAGTATGAAGGGATCGCGCCTAACGATCCCGTGCTCGAGCCCATCTTCGCGCTCGCCGAAGAGCTGGATCTTCCGGTCGCGATCCACGTCGGGCTCGGGCCGCCGGGGGCGCCGTACGTCGGTTTTCCGAAATACCGGATGTCGCTGAGTAACGCGCTTCTGCTTGAAGAGGTGCTCGTTCGCCATCCGAAGCTGCGTCTCTATGTCATGCACGCCGGCTGGCCGCTCATTAACGAAATGATCGGCCTGCTTTACGCCCACCCTCAGGTCTACGTCGACGTGGGCGTCATCAATTGGACCCAGCCGCGGAAAGAGTTTCACGCCTATCTGCGCCGTCTGGTCGAGGCGGGCTATGGCAAACGAATCATGTTCGGCTCCGACCAAATGGTCTGGCCCGAAGCCATCGGCATGGCCGTGGACGCAATCAACGCCGCGGATTTCCTCACGCCCGAGCAGAAGGCCGATATCTTTTACCACAACGCCGCCCGCTTTCTCCGGCTCGAAGGCGCGAAATACGTACTGACGCGTTGGCGACGCCTCCCGAATGGATCAGCCCACTCCACCGCAACCCGAAACCGACACCTGCCCGAACTGCGGGCAGGCGGACATGGGCGCGTATTGCAGCCATTGCGGCGAGAAGCGGCGCGATCGCGCGGAGTGGAAGCTCTCGAACATTGCCAGCGAGATGTTCGCCGAGATTACCAACCTGGAGCACTCCAAGCTTTGGCAAACATTCCGGCTTCTCCTCTTCAAGCCGGGTCAGCTCACCCGCGATTATTGGAACGGCCGGCGCAAAGCGTTATCTCGGCCCGGTGAAACTCTATTTCATCTTCTTCGCGCTGTCGCTGGTGCTCTATTCGATTCACCGGCCCACCGCCATTTACGACATCCGCACGCTCGCTGCGGCAGATGCCGCCGGAAACATTCCGCGGATCCTCGAATCGCTGGCGGAGACACGAAAAACGTCCGTCGATCAGGTCGCCCAGGAACTCAACTCGCGCTGGCAGAGCTACATCTCGCTCTCGCAAGTCATCTATCCGCTTTTTGTGGCGCTGGCCCTGATGATCTTCCTTCGCCGACGTCGCCTCTTTTTCGCGGAGCACCTCATTTTTGCCCTGCACATTCTGGCCTTTCTCTTCCTCTCTTTTGTGATCTTCTGGCCAGCCTTCCTCCTGTTCGGAATTCGAACTACGGTAGACCAATATACGCCCGCCTTTCTCGCGGTTTCGGGCGGTTCGCTCATCTGGACGGCGGTGTATCTGCTTCTCGCGCTTCGCCGCGCCTATGGAGAAGGTTGGGTAGCTGCGACCATCAAAAGCATCCTCGTCTTCATGACTTATATGGTGACTTCCATGGCCTTCATGTCCGCTACTCTTGCGCTCGCCATTGCGATCACCCGCCGCGCCGGGTGACTTGTTTCCACTGTAGCGGCGGTCTATGCCGCCGTTGGAAAGTGTGACCCGCAGCGACTAGCGTGTCGCCGGCATGTCGATCGTCCTGATAATTATCCTCACCCTTCTGGTGCTGGATCTCCTTTGGTGGTTCGCGGCCGATCGCCTTTTGCGCCGCGGCGGCTGGAAAGGCCGCGTTCGGATTCTGCACAGCCTCTTCTTCGGCTTTCAGCTCGCCGGCTTGCTCGGCGTGATCTTATCCAGGCGATCGGAGGCGTGGGACCAATTGCCCAAGTTCGTCATGTCTGCGGTTTACCTTTGGCATCTGCTTATCGTGCCCCTCATCATTCCGCTCACTGTCGTTGGCGGGATCGTGACCCTCGTTCTCTGGGTAATTCGCAAAATCCGAGCGCGATAGAACTGCCAATGCCCCAACGGGCGACGTTGGCATGAGCCGCCGTGCCTTTCTCGCCGCTACCGCCGCCTTCACGCCCCAACTGTTCACCGTCGGCCTGACCGCGTTTCGCCCTCCGCCAGCTCGAACAATTCCGCATCCGCCGCCTGACCGATCCCCATCCGCGATCTTCCCGCCGCTCTCGATGGCCTCACCATCGCGCACGTAAGCGACATGCACGCGGGCCGATTCACCCGCAGCGCCGTCCTCCGCGAGATGACCGCGGCGGTGAACGATCTCCGTTCCGAGCTCATCCTCGTCACCGGCGACCTGATTAACGGCGCTCTCCACGAGCTGCCCGAAGGGATCGCCGCCATCCGCCGCCTCGATGCGCGCTCCGGCGTTTTCATGATTGAAGGCAATCACGATTTGTTCCAGGGCCGCCAAGCCTTTGAATCTCGCAGTCAAAGGTTCCGGCATTCCCGCTCCTGGTGAATGAAACCGAACAACTCACCGTGCGCGGTCATCCCCTCCAGCTTCTCGGTCAGCGCTGGGGCGGGCCCGATCTTCCGCCGCCGCGAGGGGAACGACGACGCCACCATCGCGCCTCTTTCGCCGAATTGCTCCCGCTCCGCGACCCGGAGGCGTTCCCTATTCTTCTCGCGCACCATCCCCACGCCTTCGATCCCGCGGCGGCCGCGCAAATCCCCCTCACCCTTGCCGGCCACACCCATGGCGGCCAACTGATGCTGAACGCCGAGACCGGTTTCGGCCCCCTCATGTTTCGCTACTGGTCCGGCCATTACACGAAAGGCGACAGCCACCTCGTCGTCTCCAACGGCGTCGGCAACTGGTTCCCTTTGCGCACCAGCGCCCCAGCCGAAATCATTCATCTCACTCTCCGGCGCGCCTAGGTGGATCGTGCGCTCCGCGCGCGATGCTTACCTTTAGTCCCTGCAGCCTTGCTAGACCCGGAGATGGCGTTTCACGAAACGCCCTACAACGATAACGATTAGTTGACGGGGAGTTTAACCGCAGATGACCCACCTTCGCCCGACGGGCTACGCCGTGGCGTAGTTCGGATCAAGACGAATGAACCAGGGGAGAAAGTCTCTTCGCAGTTTCCCATCCGTGTATCTGCGCTTCCACGGCGTAGCCCATCCGGCGAAGACGGGTCATCGCGGTTGAAAGTCGGAATTGGTTTGGAGCCATCGATGCGCCGCTTCGACTCGCATTCGAAAGCGCTGCCTGGCTATTCTCCGGCCCACCACGAGACGTGACTGTTGCGTTATTGCAGCGCATAAACTTCCACCACGGCATGCCGTTGAGTTGTTCATCCCGCGGACGATGGCCGTGTAGGAGTCCGGGCGGAAGCTACTCGACGATGGCGGACTCGCGGTATGTCGGTGGCGGGATGGTGCTGGCGATGATCGCCGTTTCTTGGGGTCTATCGCCAGTTATTATTCGATTCGATCATGCGCCGTTACTGTCGAACAATTCCAGGGACGGAGTCCTCGAGCTTGCCGGAGACGCCAGCGATGGACCGATCGCGCGCACGATCACGATGGCGTCGCCGGCTCCAGTTGATGATAAAGCCGCTGATAATGAAGTTGTCGCCAGTCTGGACAAATCCGCGAGCGGAGATGTTCGCCAGCGCAGAAGACGCTGGACAGGGCCCCGGTCCGAGCGGCCGCAGGAAATTTGCAAAACCCCAATCAGCCACTTCCTTCCCTGACGTCCGCGCCGCTTCGTCGGCAAACCGGAAGTGGATGCCGGAATGGACACGCGCATCGACCGCTTCCTGGACCGCTTCGGAGAAGCGCTGGTAGCTGCGCGTATCTTGAGTCGTCGGGCCAGCGTTCGTGGTCGTGGCGGAGAACGGGATCTGATCCGTGCCGAAAAAGCGCTCGAGCGTGCGCATCGCTGCGGTGGTGACATTGACCGTGCCCGAGGTGTAATCAGGATAGGGTGGGTTGGTGATGAGCGAGGTCCAGGCTGGGTCGCTCACCGTGGCTGCGTTGCCATCGTTATCAGCGTTTTGAATGGCTGTCACTGGCCGCCAGAGCACGTAACGATTTTTGTCGTTCCAACAGGAAATCAGCGCATCCGCCATCGCCATGTCCGCGAGCGCGAAAAGCCGGGCACTCTCGGCGATGTCGGTTATGCGCGCCGTGGCAATGTCGCGCAGCGTCTGGTTCCACATCACAACAGGATTACCGGCAAAGAACTGGGCGACGTCCGTCTGCGCCGCCGTGCGGGTGGCGCTGTTGGCTGCGCCAATGGCCTTCACTTCATCAAAGGCCTGCGCGTACTCGACACTCGTCAGGGCGGGCGGCGGTGCGGCCCGGAACTGCGCGGGGCGCGTGGCGACAAACGGCGTCACGTTGCCCAGCCACGGCACGAGCATGGCCGCGTTGGCCGGCGCGGTTGGACGCCAGATGCCGATCGTGGTGCTGCCGATGAATGCCGGAGGCGCCGGATTGGGGAAACTCCCGTCGGCCGCTCGTTTCGCGATGATGCCAGCGGCCGCTGTCGCGCCCACCGCGACGCCGGGGTCCGTCTCGGACAATCCTTTGCTCTGCAAGTACTGCTGGTAGGTGGTATCGAGCGCTGCCGCTTGCGCTGGAAAACGGTTCACGAGGACATCATGCGCGGCCTTCGCCGCAGCCGCGGTGGAGGAGCCGGACGCTCCGGGGATGTCGACGTAGTAAGGCTCGAATCGTTGTTCGATTGCCTGCACGGCGTCGTAAATCGCCGCATGAACCGTGGCGAGATCCAGGGGTATGGTCGGCACGGGCCGCGTTCCAGTCACGGCTGCCTGGACGGCAATCGCGTTCCAGTCGGTGACGGCATCGGCATAACTCTTCGCGCCGGTGGCCAGGGAGATGATGAGGATTGCTGTCGTTAAGCAGCTGGGAAGTTTCGTTTTCATAATCAGGGTGGTCTTTGGTTGGTGTGTTTGGCCTCACATGGGCCCACCTGAGTAAGTGCAAAACGGGGTGCGCAACCCACCATCGCCGGCAAAAAAACTTTCTCTGCCCTTCCGGCGGTGCGGGCTGACGGTGGAATCGGCTGGTGTCCCACGCTGATTGTTGATAAGCCAGAGGCAGGTTGGCGAATGTGACGATACCGGTGTTGCCCCAGCAACAAGTTACGCAGCTCCTCTTTCAGTGGCGCAGCGGCGATCCGAGCGCACTGGATAGGCTCATCCCGCTCATCGAGCCCCAGCTTCAGCGCATCGCGCACCAGTGCATGAAGAGGGAACGACCGGGCCACACCCTCCAGACCACGGCCTTACTCGACGACGCCTACCTTCAGCTCATCGACAAAAACCATCCACAGTGGCAGAACCGCGCCCACTTCTTCGCCGTGGCGGCGCAGCTCATGCGGCGGATCATGGTCGCGCATGCCCGGCAGCGGCAGGCGCTGAAACGCGGCGGAGGCGCAATCAGGGTCACGCTGGACGAAGCGGCCGCGGTGACTCAGACCCGGGCCGATGAGCTTCTCGCGCTCGATGAAGCGATGGAAAAACTCGCGGTGTTCGATCAGCGCAAAGCGCAGGTCGTCGAGATGCGTTACTTCGGGGGTCTGACGATGGAAGAAATTGCCGAGGTGCTGAAAATCCACATCAACACGGTGCGGCGCGACTGGAGCACGGCGCGCACGTGGTTACTCGCGGCTCTGAGCGGAGAGGACATGGATGCAATCTAAGCGCTGGCAGAGTTGCGCCGAGATCTTCGAAGCAGTCGTCGAACGGCCGCTCAATGGACGCGCGGCCTTCCTCGACCAGCGCTGCCAGGGCGACGCCGGATTGCGTCGCGGAGTCGAGATGCTCCTCAAATACCACGAGCAAACATCTGATTTCATCGCCACCCCCGCGTTTGAGGTTGCACCGGAGCTGCTCGTCGACGGGCCCGAGATCCTAATCGGTCAAAAGCTCGGCTCCTATCGGATCGACGCCGTCCTGGGCGCCGGCGGGATGGGTGTGGTCTACCTCGCCTCCGACGAACAGCTCGAACGGAAGGTGGCGTTGAAGCTCTTGCCCCATTCGATCCTGACGAACAAAGCGCAATTGGAATCCTTGCAGCGCGAAGCGCGCACCGCCTCGGCCTTGAACCATCCCAATATCGTGACCATTCACGAGATCGGGCAGGCTGGTTCCACTCCCTACATCGCGACGGAATTTGTCGAAGGACCAACCCTGCGCGAGCGAATAACCCAGGGCGGCTGACGGCGGAAGAGGCGCTCGACATTGCCCGCCAAGTCGCCAGCGCACTGCGCGTCGCGCATCACGCCGGCATCGTCCATCGCGACATCAAACCGGAGAACATCATGCTCCGCCCGGACGGCTACGTGAAGGTGCTCGATTTCGGCATCGCAAAGTTCACGCAGCAGGAAATGTTGGCGGAAAGGAAATTGGCCGGCGCTCGCGTAACCACGAACCAGGGAATGATCCTGGGCACCACGCGCTACATGTCGCCCGAGCAGGCCAGAGGCGAAACCGTCGATGCGCGGAGCGATCTCTGGAGTCTCGGCGTCGTCCTTTACGAGATGCTCGCAGGACGCCCGCCGTTCGAGGGCAAGACGCCCACTGACGTGATGGCTGCTGTGTTGCTGAAGGATCCAGAGCCGGTGGAGCAGCGTGCGACGATCGTTCCGCCGGCATTGCAAAGGGTGGTGGAAAAGTCGCTGAAGAAAGATCCAGCCGAACGCTATCAGACGGCGGAAGAGATGCTCGCCGAACTGCGCGCGATCGATAAGAAAACGAACGTCGTCGCGCCTGCGGCCGCTGTGGATCGCAAAGGCGCTTCCAGCCGGCCGGCACGAAGCGCGCGGTGGATCGGCCTCGCCGCGCTCGCAGTTTTGCTTGATGTCTCTTGCGGTCTTTTACGGATGGCGCCAGCGGGATGCCGGGCGCGCGGTCATGCCGGCTCCAATCGAAAAGAGCATCGCCGTGCTGCCCTTTCAGAATCTGAGCGAGGAAGCCGAAAACGCCTTTCTGGCTGGCGGCCTCCACGACGATCTGCTCAGCAGTCTGGCGAAAATCAAAGATCTCAAGGTCATCGCTCCCGGCTCCGTGACGGACTATCGCGACGCAGCCACCGCCGGAAAGCTGCGCGAAATCGGCAGGCAATTGGGTGTCGCCCATCTTCTTCAGGGGAGCGTCCGGCGGGCAGAAAACCGTGTGGTCGTGAATGTGGTGCTCATCGACGCGCGCAGCCAGGAACAAAAGTGGGCCCAACGCTACGAGCGCACCTTCGACGACATCCTCTTGCTTCAAGGGACCTTGGCCGTCGAGATCGCGCGCGAGCTGCACGCTACCCTCACCCCGGCCGAAACAATGGTCGCCGCAATCAAGCCCACCCAAGATCCCAAGGCTTACCTTCTGTACCTCCGCGGCCGGGAGATTGAAATTCCGAGCTGTAGTCTCTGAACAAACGGAAGCTGCCATGCAGCTCTACCAGCAGGCGATCGAGCGTCGATCCGGAATTCGCCCTCGCTCGGGCGCGCCTTTCGCTATCCGCCAGTCGTCTTTTCGATAGTCCACGCCAGCTCCCGGAGTTGAAAGCGAAAGCTCGCGCCGAAGCTGAGGCGGCTCTGCGCCTTCGTCCCGATCTTGGCGAAGCGGTCCTGGCCATGACACATTGTTACCTCTGGGGCGACCGCGACTACGAGCGCGCTCTGCGCGAACTCACGCGAACGGCCGAGCTGTTGCCGAATTCCGCTGAGGTGCCGCTGACGGCTGCGTTTATCTACAAGCGCCAGAACAGATATCGCGATCGCCTTGCTGCCTTACAGCGTGCCGAGTTGCTCGATCCCCGCAACCGCAGAGTACTCTCAGTCCTCACGAATACGCTTCGATGGGTGCGCGATTGGCAGGGAGCGATGCACGCCCACGACCGCAACGCCGTGATCAGATTCGATCCAGAAAGCCCCAAGAGGCAATGGCTCCGCGCCAATGACGAGTTCCGGCTTAGCGGCGACATCAATGCATTAAAGACAGCGATCACAACGGAGGCAGATAATCGCGCGCCCGCCAGTTCCGATTGGCTCAATTCGGCCCTTTACGAAACGGCGATGCTGGAGCGCAACTACACCGAAGCATCACGATTTCTATCGGCGATCCCGCCCGAAACATTTAGCGAAACCCTCGAGCAAGGGTATGGGCATTCGAAAGCCTTTCACGAGGCACTCGTGGCCGTGGCCAGCAACGAAAACGCAGCCGTGAGGGACCAGGCGCTTGAGTTCGCGCGCGAAGAAGCTGAGAAACGGCTGGTCTGGAAAGACGGCAGCCCTGACGAGAACGCCTGCGCGGACCTCGCGCTGATCTATGCTTTTCTTGGACGCAAAGAGAAAGCAGTCCGCACAGCGCTCGACGCGGTCGACTCGGTCGAGCGTAACAAGACGGCCGGCATAATAGAGAAGAACGACACCGCGTCCGCTCTAGCCATGGTTTACGCGCACACCGGCGAAGCGGAAAAGGCGATCGACCTAATCGAACACCTGCTCACTGCGCCCACGGAGGTGCAGCGTGGCGCCGTTTACAATATGACGCTCACCGACCTGAAGTGGCGCTGGCAATGGGACCCGCTCCGCAGCCATCCCCGCTTCCAGAAGCTTCTCGCCGGCCCCGAGCCGAAGACGATCTATTAGGGGACCTCGCAGGGTTTGAACTCACGACCTGCATTCGTCCGAGTTAATAATCTATGACCGCAAAAGAAATCCTCGCCGAGCTGAAGCCGCTCGGCAGCGACAGCTACAAAAAGGTGATGCTCAAGCACGGCGTGAAAGAGCCGCTCTTCGGCGTAAAGATCTCCGAGCTGCAGAAAATCCGAAGGCGTATCAAGAAGGATTACCAGCTCGCGCTCGACCTCTACGACACCGGCAACTACGACGCGATGTATCTGGCCGGATTGATCGCCGACGACGCGCAGATGACGAAAAAGGATCTGCAACGCTGGATCGCGCTCGCGAACACGACTCACGCCCCGCTCGCTGGTTCCACCGTGCCATGGGTCGCGGCGGGCAGCGCACATGGCTGGGAGCTGGCGCTGGAGTGGATCGACTCGGAGAAGCCTCTCACCGCCTCGGCCGGCTGGGCCACGTTGGGGAGCCTTGTCTCCATCAAGAACGACTCCGAGCTCGATTTGCCGAAGTTGAAACAACTCCTGGAGCGGGTGCGGAAGAGCATCCATCAAGCGCCGAACGATGTCCGCTACCAGATGAACTTCTTCGTCATCGCCGTCGGTTCCTACGTGCAATCGCTCACCGAGACCGCCATCCAGACCGCCGAAAAGATCGGCCCCGTCACGGTGGACATGGGCGACACCTCCTGCGAAGTCCCCTCCGCGCCCGACTATATTCGCAAGGTGCAGCAGCGCGGCACCATCGGAAAAAAGCGCAAAAGCGCGAAATGCTGACCCGCCTGCGCCAAGGCTACGGCGTGGCAGGCCCGCCCCGAACCGCCGACCTCCCTCTTTTCCATCCGTGTCATCCGCGTAATCCGCGGTTCGAAATTGCTTTTGCGAAGAGTGGACGCATTTTCCTGAATCCAAACCGCACCCCCGCCGCATCCATTCAATAGAGCCATGGAAACTTCATACCCAACACCGCCGCAGCTCACCGCTCCCGCCCTCACCAACGTGCGCAGCTGGAACGCGCTTTGTCACGCCAGCGCCTTGCTCGGCGTTTTGGTTCATTTCCCCGGCCACCTGCTCGGGCCGCTCATCATCTGGCTCTGGAAACGGGACGAATCACCCGAGACCGACGCCCACGGCAAGGAAGCGCTCAACTTCCAGATCTCGATGCTCATCTACAACGTGATTGCCGCCATCTTTTGCCTCGTCCTGATCGGCTTCCTTTTCCTGGCCGTCCTTTGGGTCCTGAACGCGATCTTCGTCATCATCGCCGCCATCCAGGCGAGCGATGGCAAATTCTATCGCTACCCGATGACCATCCGCTTCCTGCAATAATAGATTAACCGCGGATGACGCGGATTACACGGATGAAGAAAGGGGAAACTTCCTCTTCCTCCTCCCCTATCCGCGATACCCGTGTGATCCGCGGTTCTAAAATCAGAGGGCATTTCATCGTTTGCAGCCCGGAAACATTAACCGCGGATTACGCGGATGATACGGATGGAAAAGGACAACAATCGTGGGAGGATACGTGACCCGGTGGCGCTTTCACCCGAGCCCCAGCGTCATTCACTCGTCACATGTCACACGACACACGTCACACGTCACATTTTTTCCTCCCAGGAAAAGCCCTTGGCGAATATTGTCACCAGGCTTCCGTCCTTCTCCGGCCTTACTAAGACCGTAAGCCTGGAGTTCCCCCTTTTCCGCCTAAGGATTGCGGACTGCTCGTTGACGGTTTCTGTTCCGTCGTTGGTCCAGCCTTGGGCTGTAAGATTAGCGGCTAGCTCGGCCGAGGCGCCTTTCACATCCGACTTGGTCTTGAAAAGAAGCTGTTTGAGCGGCAGCTTGTAATCGAGGTCGGTGGCGTCTTTCGTCAGAACGAGGTCCTTGATCTTGAACTGGTCCTCCGCCGGCGGCGTCCCCGGTTTTTCAACTGGCGTAGCCGTCGTTGACGTGGCGGTTGGCTTCGTGGTCGCCGGCTTGTCCTCTTTTGAATCGGCAGTCTGAAACTCTTTGGGAATCTCTCCGAGCGGCGCGACAAACTTAAGGTTGACCTCCCACTTCTCGCCAAACGTGTCGACTGTGCCGTCGGTAGCGAGTTCTCCCTCCACCTGACCACCCGCGTACTTGAAGTTATTTGTCTTGATCTCACCGATCGAGCTGAAGCCCTTTTTCGCATGCGCGTCGTGGATCACCTGGCAGCCGAAGATGCCGCCATCTTCATGGAGCGAGATGATCAACGCGCTGCCGAACCTGCTGAACGCTGCGTTAAAGTCCGGCTTCTTATCTTTGGAATGATCCTTTTCGGTGAACACGAGCACGATGCCCGGTTCATCGTTAAACGGCTCGCGCCAATGGGCCGACACATAGGCCAGCTTCGCCTCTTTGCCGTTCCCCTTGAACACGCCTGTCACCGTCGGCTTCACGTTCGCCGCCGGGCCCGCCTTTTTGGTGCTGGTTGGCGGCGCCGTTTCCGCGGCGCCGAATAACGCCACATCAAAACGAACGTCAAAGCCGGAGCGAACCTTCCCCGCGACCTCAGGCTTGTTGGCCGTCCCATTCACCCGGCCGTCCTGCATTTTCAGTTCCCCTTTTCCCAGGTCCCGACCCCCGACCAGAGCGGTGTTGCCAGCGGCAGCCCTCCACAGAGCGAGCTCGCCGGCCTTGGTGAACTGAAGCTTGAGATAAGGCCGCTTGAACTCCGGGCCCTGATCATTCTTTTCCCCTGCCATCACCTCCTTGAGCGTCGCGTTGGACACCGCCTGAGCACTCAAGACCACCGTGATCCCTTCCTCGCCGTAGACCTTCGCCGAGTACGCGACGACATGCGTCAGTGGATAATTCTTACCATCAATCATTAGCGTCCCTTCGCCGGCCTTCGCTTCGGCAAAGAGCGTCGCCGCGCCGCCGATGACGGCCGTGGCCGTCAGCAGACTTATGAATTCCTTGGTCATGAGGGCGTTTTTATCCGAGCGACTCTCGCGTGCCAAGCACGCAGTCGAAAATACCGCATGAAGATCTCGCACGAAGGTCACGGAGGTCCACAACGAGACGACTTGTTCAGATTCGCAACCTGTTCGTGATTCCCGCTGTGCTCCTTGGAAAGCCCGGCCGCTCCTTCGCCCGCGTTACGGGTGCCCGTTGTGTGAGCACCCTCGGTCTACTTTTCCTCCCAGGAAAGACCTTCGGTCATCATCTGGACTTTGCTACCGGTGCCCTCCGGCTTCACGAAAATCGTCAGCGAAGCGCCCTCTCGCTTTCGCCTCAGGATCGACGACGCCGGAGTGATCAGGTCGCTGCCATCGGTCTTCCAGCCTTGAGCCTTTAGGTTCGCGGCCAATTCCGTGCAGACTGCCTTGGTGTTGGAGGGACTCTTGAAGTTAAGGTGCTCAACGCCCGTCGTGTATTCGAAGTCCGTCGCATCTTTCGTCAGCGCCAGATCTTTGACGTTGAGCTGGTCCTTTGCGGGCTTTGACGCCGGCTTGTCACTGTCATCGTCTTCATCCTCATCGTCGTCGTCGTGGTCCGAGTCAGCGTCAGTTGTTTGCTTCTTTGTCGCCGGCTTGTCCGTCGCCGTCGTGGCCGACTTCTTCGAATCCGGAACCTGAAACTCTTTCGGAATCTCTCCGAGCGGAGCAAGGAACTTGAGGTTGACCTCCCACTTCTCGCCGAACGTGTCGATCTCGCCGTCGGTCACCAATTCTCCCTCTACCTTGCCCTCTTCAAACTTGAAGTTGTTCGTCCTGATCTGGCCGATCGAGCTGAAGCCCTGTTTTTGATGCGCGCTGTGCACAACCTGGCAGCTATAGATTCCGCCATCCTCCTCGAAGACCGAAATTACCAGCGCGCTCCCGAGCTTTCCGAAGGCTGCGTCAAAGTCCGGCTTCTTAATCTTCGAATGATCTTTCTCGGAAAACACCAGCGTCATGCCAGTCTTGCCGCTAAACGGTTCGGCCCAACGCGCCGACACGAATGCGATATTCCCCTCTTTCCCGTTCCCCTTGAACGTCCCCGTCACCGTCGGCTTTACGTTGGCCGCCGGGCCCGGTGCTTTTTTTACTGTAGCCGGCAGTGTTTCGCCAGCTGCGATCAACTTCACGTCGAAACGGACGTCAAAGGCAGTGGGAAACATTCCCTCAGCGACGCGCGGCTGGCTCGCTTTGCCGGTCACCCGGCCATCCTGAAGTTTTATCTCCCCAGTCGCCTTGCCGGCGTCGTTTCTCCCGAGCGACGTCCCGCCAGCAGCCCCGCTCCAGAACTTGAGCTGCCCCGCCTTCGTAAAAAACAAAATGAGGGACGGCCGCTTGAAAACAGCGAAGCCGCCCTTTTTTTCCTCTTCGTTCGATTTCTTGAGATCCTCGGCGGTGATCGTCTGCCCGCTCAAAGCCACCGCGATCATATCCTCCCCGTTGACCGTCGTTTCGTAGGCGAGGGCATTCGACAGCGTGTAGTTCTTATCCTCGAGCATCAGTTTCCCCTCGCCCGTCTTCGCGCCGCCTTGGGCTAGGAGCGTTGCTCCGCCATCGATCAAGGCCATCGCCACCAGCAGACTCACGAATTTCTTAGTCATAAGGCCATCAATCAGCGCAGAGATCGCTGCCTTCGTCGAGAATTTACTGCCCGAATCCACTACGGAAATTTGACCGCGGATTACCCGCCTTCGCCCGGACGGGCTACCCCGTGGCGAGCGCAGATTTAGACGGATGAAGAATAGACGCATCGCACTGCGGGCATGGTAGCGTCGATCAACAGCGTCTCTCCTCGTTCCCAAACTGTTTGGGAACGCACTTGTCTTCGAAACTCTGTTTCGCAGCCGGGGCAACCGGAGTTGCCAGGACATGGGCGTTCCCAAACAGAGTTTGGGAACGAGGGGAACTCGTCACATGTCACTCGTCACACGTCACTTATTTCGGCGGTTTCGGCAGGTCGTTGTAACCATCCACCTGGAACCGCCAGACGCCGTCTTTGTCTGGCTTCGCTACCACGAAAAACTTTCCCTTACTGGTCCGCGATTCGCCTTTGTCGTTGAATGAAGTCAGCGTGTAGACGCCGACATCGTAGGCCATGGTTGGTTCGGCCTGCCGCTGCGCGATTCGAAACGAAATCTCCAACCGGCCATTTCGTTGTTTGGCCGAATCAAACATCTTGGTGAAATTCGCCAGGATCTTTTCGCGACCGATGTCGATCTCGTCTCCGGGCGAAAGATAAGCCGCCGTCTCGGTGTAAAGATTGGCCACGATCGCCGGATCGAGCTTCTTGTATCCTTCGCTAAAGCGGCGATAAATTTCATCGAGCCCCTTGTGCGCCGCCACGCCTGCGTCCAACGCCGGGTTTTCCCCCGCACCCAATCTTCGAGCGCTTACGCGTTAGCGGCACCAGCGTTTTCGCGAAATCGCGCTCCGCCGCAGGTGGTTCGCGGAAAGCGATGAGCTTCACTCCGCGCGGGATTCGATCAGGATTGGGTTTCCGTCGGGCATCAACAATCAGACTGGCGGGACCGGTAGTGGATTCGTCGGCTTCGGAAGCGAGGGTGAGGCCTTTGGACCCAAGGTCCTTTTGAATCTCGCGCGCATCGGTGAATTCCGGGGACGTTTGCGATACGCCGCGGGGGATTGCATGTGAAATCCGTTAGCCATGCTCTAGTCCATCATGCAGAAGAAACTCTTCACTGAGCTCGGCCTTGCCCCGGAGATCTTGAAGGCGATCGAGCGGATGGGGTTTGAAGAGGCTTCGCCCATTCAATCCGCGGCGATTCCTGTGTTACTGGAAGGCGCCGATGTCGTCGGGCAGTCGCAGACCGGCTCGGGCAAGACGGCCGCGTTCGGCATTCCGGCCATTCAATCCGTCGATGCGGCTCTCCGCGCGCCTCAGGTTCTGATTCTTTGTCCGACGCGCGAGCTCGCTGTCCAGGTCGCGGAGGAGATTGCCAAGCTCGCGTTCTTTAAGCGCGGCGTCCGCGAACTGCCGATCTACGGCGGCCAATCTTACGAGCGCCAATTCAAAGGCCTGCATGCCGGGGCGCAAATCATCATCGGCACACCGGGACGGGTCATGGACCATCTCGAGCGCAAGAGTTTGAAGCTCGACCAGATCAGGATGGTCATTCTCGATGAAGCGGACCGTATGCTCGACATGGGCTTTGTCGACGACATCAAGACGATCCTGCGCCAGGTCCCCGAGAAGCGGCAGACCGTTTTCTTTTCCGCCACGATTCCGCGGCCCATCCAGCAATTGATTCAGACGTTCACGCGCAATCCGGTGAATGTGCGCGTCGAAGCCGAGGCGATGACCGTCCCCGCGATCGAGCAGGTCTATTACGAAGTCGATCGCCGCTCCAAACTCGAAGTGCTCTGCCGGCTCATCGATCTCGAGGACGTAAAGCTCGCGATCATTTTCTGCGCGACCAAGATGATGGTCGACGAACTGACGGAGCATCTCATCGCTCGCGGGTACGGGGCCGATAAACTCCACGGCGACATGACCCAGGCGATGCGCGAGCGCGTCATGGGCCGGTTCCGGAAACGGAAGGTAGAGTTCCTCGTTGCCACCGATGTCGCCGCGCGCGGCCTGGATGTGGACGACATCGAGATCGTCTTTAACTACGACCTGCCGCACGACGGCGAAGATTATGTCCACCGCATCGGCCGCACCGGTCGCGCGGGGAAAGGGGGTAAGGCCGTGACGTTTGTCGCCGGCCGCGAAATTTATCGGCTGGAAAACATTCAACGCTTCACGAAGAGCCGGATCCGGCGCGAAAGGATCCCGTCCGCCGAAGAAGTGGAAGGTAAACGTGCCTCCGTTTTTGCCGAAGCGTTGCGGGAGACGCTGGAGAAAGGCGAATACAAAAGGCACGACGAGCTTCTCGACCGCTTGCTCGAGCAGAATCATTCGCCCACTGACATCGCCTCCGCCCTGATCCATCTCTTAGGCCAGGATAAGCCTCAAAGCGGCCAATCCATCCCCGAGGATCGCCCAGCGTCCGCGCGTCGCTCTTCTCCTGCTCATGATCATGATCTTGCTCATAATCCTCACCGCCCCGACCCTGCCGCGCGCGACCGTCGCGAACGCAGCCGCGATGAATCCGAACGTCCCCGGCGCAACCGCCGCGAGTCGCCCGAACGCTCCGGTCCACGCGAAGAAGCCGGCACTGTCTCCCACGAAGCCGGCATGGTCCGTCTCGCCTTCAACGTCGGCCGTGCGCACGCGGTTCAGCCCGGCGATTTCGTCGGTGTGATCGCCGGTGTCACCGCGATCCCAAAAGGCGAAATCGGCGCGATCCATCTGCAAGCTACGAAAACCCTCGTCGACGTCGCCGAACCGAGGGTCCCCCTGATTCTAAAGAAACTGAACGGCATCCAGTTCAAAGGCCGGAAACTCCTTGTCCGCGTCGCCGCCTGACCCTGAGCGGGAGTTTCGTTATCGGCCATCGACAGCTATGAGAAAAGTGTTTGAGCATCCGGCTTTCCACGAAGTGGGGCATTGCGAATCAATCCTAAACAGCCATGGCATCGCCACGACGATCGAGAATCAGGATGTCTCCTCGTTAAGTGGCGAAGTGCCCTTCGCGGCGGCGTTCCCGGAATTGTGGGTACTGGATGACAGCGCCTACGACCAGGCTGTCGCGCTCCTGCGAGACTATCACGACACCACCAGGCGCGACGCGGCCCGCCCCGATTGGAAATGTTCGCAATGCGGCGAGTCCGTTCCCGGGTCGTTTGATTCATGCTGGCATGCGAGCCGTGAGAAGGCTGGATGAGTCGGCCTGATAATTAACGTCGAAGGTTTCGTGAGGAGGTGTCGAATTCAGTGCAAGAGTCGCTGGATTGATTTCGTTACTCACGCTTCGCATAGCGAAGCGGCTACAGGCTCGACAGGCCCAGGGGGCTGGTTAGTTTAAACAGAAACGACCCTCGGAAATACGGTGCTCAGAAAGTCATTCGCCCTCATCTTCATTACGGGTTCTTTTGTCGCTGGGGCTTTACAGGGCGAACCCGATTCCCAAAAGAAACCGGACCAGCGCTCGAACCCTGAACGCAAGCAGTCCACTTCTACCCGCGATACTGTCGCCGCGAAGCGCGCTTTGACGGCCAAAGACCTTTCCATCTTTGTCCATCAACCCGCGCCCACCAGCCCAATCGACAAGCGCGCTCTTCGCGAGGAGGGCCTGGCCCGTTTGCGAATCAACCCGCGAGGCACCATTACGTCGGTCGAGATTTTGCGGAGCACGGGGCATCGGCAGTACGATGCGGACGCCGCAGATACCTTTCGTCGCTGGCGCGCCCGGCCCGGTCCTGCTCGTGAGGTAGACTTGCCTCTCACCGCGGTCACTCTCGGGAGAAAAGCGCCGGTCCGCATCCCGCTTATGCAGGGGTCCATGACCAGCGGTTAAACAATGGTCCCTGGTGGGGGCGACAGGGAAACTGTAGTAGGACCGACGCGGATAGGCACGATCACGATCACGATCACGATCACGAGCACGAGCAAGAGCACGAGCAAGAGTAAGACAAAAGCGATCCGCGTAATCCGTGCTCGCCACGACGGAGCCCCGTCCCAGGGCGAAGGCGGGTAATCCGCGGTTGATTATGCTGTCTTCTGTTTCGGCGGGCTATCGACGTGTTGATCGATAAGGATCGGGTTTCCGTCGGGGTCCGTCAGGATCAGGCTGGCGGGGCCGGTGGTGGATTCATCGGCTTCGGAATCCAGCGCGAGGCCGCTGGTTTTCAATTTCTTTTGAATCTCCCGAACATCGGCGAATTGCGGGAGCGTCTCACACTCGGCCGTCCAGCCGGGATTGAAGGTGAGCATGTTACGCTCAAACATCCCCTGGAACAGGCCAATCGTTGTCGTCCCATTACGAAGGATGAGCCAATTTTGGGTTGGCTCTCCGCCCACTTGTTTGAACCCTAGCTTTTTATAGAAGGCCTGGGAGGCTTTCAAATCTTTTACCGCCAAACTCACTGAGAAGGCTCCGAGCGTGGTTACGTCTTTTTTTGCCATCCGTGGAGAATACAAGGCGGCTGAGCGCGCGGCTTGCCAAATCTTGCGGAGTTGCTGGCTTCGCCAGAAGCTCCAAATCCCAAGTCCGCCAGTAGGACGGACTCGTCCATCGGCGAGCTCCAAGCTCCAAGCAAATTCCAAATCCCAAGCTCCAAAAAGACGCACACCTCGGCATCCGGGTTCTCCATTGGCTTTTGGAGTTGAGATGCCCTTTCAGGGCTAATGCTTTCAATATCAAATCCCAGGGCGTTGCCCTGGGCTGACATGAGTTAGGCCGTTGGCCTGCATGAACGCAGTGCCGTTGGCGTTTCGGGTCCTCTCAATTTGGGATTTACTTGGGATTTGGGTTCTGGGATTTGGGATTTCGGCGAGGACCGACCCCCGAGCCTATTGCGAAGCGGATTACGTCGCCGCCGACCCGCCGCAGCTACTCGGCTTCGTCCGGTTTGATCTCGGTGCCTTGCCAGAAGATGCAGCGCCATTTGCCGCCCTGCTTCTCGTAGCAAATCACGTCGCGCGTGCTGACGTCGAACTTCTCGCCCATGTACGTGCCTGCGCCCTTCGAGACGCCGGTGACCAAAGCGTGGTTCTCGCCCAGCATCTGCACCTTTACGTCGGTCATCTCCAGCGAAGTGAAGAGGGTGTTCTTCTTGGCGATTTCGCTCAGGTCCCGGCGTTTGGAGGAAACCGTGCCGTCGAAATTGACGATGCTCGCTTCGTCCGCAATGGCGCTCTCGAGAAACGCGGTATCACTTTTCAGGTAAGCCTCCATCGTTTGCTGGACGACGGTTTTCAGTTCGGTCTCGGCTGGAGCCGCGAGCGCAACAGTCGCAAACAGCGGGATCATGAGTGTCGTGACGAGCGGTATTTTCATGGCGAGAACGTGAGGACGTGGCGGAGGCGAGTCAATCTGCATCTGGCGCTGGAGAACGGGCGCTGTCGCCATCCGTCGATTGGCGTATCGATCGCGGCGGCAGGCCGCCCAGTTGCTTCGCGATTCCCGACGCAGACTACACTGCGAGCAGCGTGCCCAACTGCGCAAGTCTCGCAACTTCGACTACGTCGACCGCGTTAACCGGGCCATCGATCACGTGACGCGGAATCTCGACCAGCCGTTACGGCTCGAGGAGGTGGCGAAGGCCGCCTGCTTCTCGTCCTACCATTTCCACCGAATCTTTCGCTCCCTGATGGGCGAGACGCTGGCCGCCTTCGTCAAGCGCGTCCGGCTCGAGCGATCGGTCTATCTGCTCTCGAATCGGAATGGCGCGAGCCTCACCGACATCGCGCTGGCTTGCGGTTTCTCGTCGAGCTCCGATTTCTCGCGTTCTTTTCGCGGCCAATATGGCGTGGCGCCCAGCCGGTTCGACGTCGGGAAGTTCCGGCACTCGGGTCGGAAAGCGTTGGCGGTCGCATCAACTCCGCCCGGCAAACGGCACATGCTCAAGCGCCTGCCCCCGGGAAAAAATCCGGATGGGTTCGCCGTGAACTTGCGTGAGCTCCCCGCGCGCCGCGTGGCCTACATCCGTGTGCATCGCCCGTACGAAGGCGATCAGGTGCTTCAGGCGCTGAAACGATTGCTCGCCTGGGCCGACGCTCGCGGCCTCGCCGGCGGCCAATGGCTCGGGTACCAGTGGGAAGATCCCGAGATCGTTCCCCTGGAGAAATGTCGCTACGATGCGGCCCTCGAGGTGCCGGCCTCCGTGACTGCGGAGGGCGAGGTGAGCATCAACACGTTTCCTCCCTGCCTGATCGCCGAGATCGACATCGCCGGCTCCATCGAGGTCGAGCTCCGCGCGCTCGATTGGCTTTACCAGACATGGCTTCCGAGCAGCGGATACGCCCCCGCCCATCAGCCGGCGTTCGAAGCCTGGAACGGTCGCCCGTTCGCCCACGGCATGGAGCACTTCGAGCTGCGCGTGCAGCTTCCGGTGGTCCCTGCTCACATTCCACTGTAGCAACGGTCCCGCCGTCGCGGGATCGCCGTTCCGAGTGTGCCGTCACTCCTCGACACAGCGAGGCGACTACAGAGAGACCTATGGCGTCGCGCCAGACCAAAGGGGAAGAGTGAAGTGAAATGTGCTGCCCTCGCCGAGCTTCGACTCAACCCAAATTCTTCCGGGATGTTCTTCGACCATCATTTTGGCAATGTAGAGGCCAAGTCCTATCCCACGGCGATCCTGGCTGTTAATTTGGGAAAAACGCTCGAAAATGGATTCAATCTTCTCCGGAGCGATGCCCGCTCCGGTGTCGTTCACAGAAATCTGCATCTCGTTATTTTCACGACCGGCTAGCGCGGAACTCACGCAGATTTGGCCCTTGGCCGGGGTGAACTTGATGGCGTTCCCGATCAGGTTCGACAAAACCTGCACGACGCGGCTGCGATCGCAGACCACCTCGCCACATCCAGCTTCAGCTTTTGCGGTCAGGGTGATTTGTCTGGAGGAGGCATCTCTTTGGAAATCCCCGACAACTTCCCTGATGATCTCACAAACGTCATGCTTCTCGTAATGGAGGACCAACTTGCCGATGGCTATTCTTTCGATGTCCAGCAAATCTTGAATCAGCCGGAGCATTTCGCCCGCGCTCCTCTTGATGGAGGCGGCGATTTCTTTCGCACCCGCCTGGTCGCCCGGATCTTCGAACAGATTCTGGGCGGCCATGGAGATGTGGTTAAGAGGATTTCTCAAATCATGGCTGACGATCGCCAGGAATTCTTCCCTGGTGGTAAGCGCCGTCTGGGTTTTGCGGTGGCTCTCTTGTTCCCGAGATAACAGATCGGCGGAAGATCTCGCGGAGGTATGATGCTGGGTGCGGCCCATTTCCGTGGCGGCATCAGTGCGGACTCGTTCGGCGTCGATGGCTTCGTCCGACGCTTTTCTTTCCACGCGCAATCGTTCGTCTCCCTCGGCCTGGCGTTCCGCGCCGCTCCGGCCCGCGTCGGCTCGCCCGAGATCGCGCGAAGCGTCGGCGTCGCTGCGACTCTGGCGCTTGGCTTTGTCGGCCACGATCCGTTCTGCATCCCGATTGACGTCTGCTTGCTGCTCGGACGCCGAGCCCAACTCGCGATGCGGCTCGGTTTGCCCTTCAAGTTCTTCTGATGCCATGTCCTTGCCTCTGTGAATGCGGAGAGGAGGATGATTATAGCAGCAGATTCCCAGAAGCATCCAGCCAATTGGGCTGTCGCGAGATCCCGCGACTGCGGGATCGCTGCGACGAAGATCCAACCTCGTTCGTGAATCTGTCCGCTTCTGTGCAAGGGTTTCGGCCTTATGGAATGGCTCTCTGACCCGCAGGCCTGGATTGGGCTTCTCACCCTTACGCTCCTCGAAATCGTCCTCGGCATCGACAACGTCATCTTCATCTCGATTCTCGCGGACAAACTGCCGCCCGCGAAACAGAAACAGGCGCGGCAGATCGGCCTGGCCCTCGCCATGATCATGCGCATTCTGCTCCTGCTCTCGCTTTCCTGGATCATCGGGCTGACCAAACCATTGTTCGTCCTGCCCTTTTTCGAACTGACGGGCCGGGCGATCATCCTTCTCGGGGGCGGTTTATTCCTGATCGCGAAGAGCGTGCACGAGATTCACGACAACCTGGAAGGGAACGAGGAAGAGCGGTCCGTTCGCCACGCGCCCTCGCTCAAAGCCGTGCTCATTCAGATCATTCTGCTCGACATCGTTTTCTCACTCGATTCCGTGATCACCGCGGTCGGGATGGTGGACGAGATCGGAGTCATGATCGTCGCCGTCATGCTGGCGGTGGGAGTGATGATGATGTTCGCGGGCGCGCTCAGCCGCTTTGTGGAACGGCATCCCACGATCAAAATGCTCGCGCTCAGCTTTCTCCTTTTGATCGGCGTGAACCTGATCGGCGAAGGCCTCGGCTTCCACATCCCGAAAGGTTACACTTACTTCGCGATGGGCTTTGCGCTCTTCGTTGAAGTCCTGAACATCAAATTGCGCAGGCCGGCTCCCGTCCCGGTCAAGCTGCACAATCCGCAGAAGAGCAAACTGTAGAGCTGGCTTCGCCAGAGGTCCCAAAACCCAAATCCCAAGCCCCAAGTAAATCCCAATAAGAAATTTCAAAAAAGCTTTCGCTGCCGAAGTTTTTCAGTTTGGAAATTAGATTCTTACCTGGGATTTGGGTTCTGGGAATTGGGATTTACAAGCTGCTGCTTGTGCGCCCGTCCCTCCATTATTTGGAGGGCTTCCATTCCGCCAGGAACTCGACGTCCAGGTTGCCTTTAGCAGCCATCGCCTGTCGCCTCTTTCGGAACTCCGGGTCGGAGGGCTTGATCGTCTTAAAGAGTTCTACCCGGTCCTTGAAAGATTGTTCAAAGCCGGCGGGCGTGATGGTCAGGAGAAGCTTGACCGGCACCTTGCCGAGATTCCCCTGGGCGTGCGGCGTTCCGCGTGGGATCAACACGTAGGAGCCGGCCGGATATTCCGTAATCGCGTCATTGGTTTTGACGGTCAGGACGCCTTCCAAAACATAAAACGCTTCATCCGTATGGTTGTGCCGATGCAAGTTGGTGTGATAGCCCGGCATCTCGGTCACCTGGACGAGCGACCAGGCGCCCTTGGTGTCTTCGCTGGAAACAAGGAACCTGACGACTCCCGCATCATAGGCCTGCTCAGCCGGTTCACCTGACCGCAGAGCAACGAACTTGAGAGCAGGCTGATTTTTTTCGCTGACTTGAGCATCGGCCACTTGCGTCAAGCCATGGGCGACCAAGACTCCTGCAAGGAAGGCAGAACGAATGATTGTTAACATCTAACGGGGCAGCAGATCAGCCGCGCCTCTTCAACGCGAGCATTAAGATCAACTGCCGACCGCCGGCTGCGCCGGAAGCTCCAAATCCCAAAACCCAGGCTCCAAGTAAATCCCAATAACAAATTTCAAGAAACTTCCGCTGCCGAAGTTTTGGATTTTTTGAATTTGAACTTTACCTGGGATTTGGGTCTTGGGATTTGGGATTTCGAAGCGGCTACCGCTCCTGCTTGAAGACTTTTCCTTCCTTCATCACGAAGGAAACTTTCTTCAGCACGGTCACGTCGCTGAGCGGGTCGCCCTGGACGGCGATAAGATCGGCGCTCTTGCCGGGCTCGAGCGAGCCGACTTGATCGGCAATGCCGAGGAGATCGGCGGCGTTGACCGTAGCGGCCTGGATCGCGGTAGCCGGGGTCATGCCGAACTTCACCATGAGCTCGAACTCATCGGCGTTGCGGCCGTGCTTCGAAACGCCGGCATCGGTCCCGAACGCGATCTTCACTCCGGCGGGCACAGCTTTCTTCAAGGCGTCGCCCGTGACGCTGAGACGCCAGTCGATCTTCTTGCGGACTTCGGGCGCGTAGGCGTTGGGATTCGCGGCGATCCGCTCGAGATAACCGTTGATGGTGGAAAGCGTCGGCACGTAGTAGGCGCCGGATGACTTGAAGAGCTTCAGGCTTTCGTCATCGATGAGCGTGCCATGCTCAATGGAGTCCGCGCCGGCGCGCAAGGCCAGGTTGATGCCGTCAGCCCCATGAGCGTGGACCGCAACCTTTTTGCCGTAAAGATGCGCGGTCTCGACCATCGCTTTCGCTTCGTCTTCGAACATCTGCGCGCCGAGGCCTGCGCCGATGATACTGTTCACTCCGCCGGTGGTCGCGATCTTGATGACGTCGACGCCGCGGCTGATCTGTTTCCGCACCGCCTGGCGGCAGGCATCGGCGCCATCGCAAACGTTATCGTGGCGATCGAGCACATGGTGAAGTTCTTCGCGGTAGCCCAGCGTCGGATCCATGTGTCCGGAGCTGGTCGAGATTCCTCTCCCGGCGTCGAGGATGCGCGGGCCGATGGCCCAGCCTTTGGCGATGGCGTCACGAAGCGCGAGGGTCACGCCATCCGAGCTGCCGAGATTGCGCACCGTGGTGAAACCGGCCTCGAGCGTCTTCTTCGCGTTCCAGGCCGCTTCGTATGAACGATCGGCCACACTGTCGGTGACAGAGGAGAGCTGTCCCTCCACTCCGGCCCTATCGGAAGTGAGATGAACGTGGCAATCGATCAGGCCGGGGAGAACGAAGCGGTCTTTCAGGTCGACGAGAGCAGCGCCATCCGGCGGCTTGACGTGACCGTCTTGAACCGCAGTGATTTTTCCCTTCGCGATGAGCACGCTGGCGTTGCGTTTCGGTTCTTTGCCAGGGCGATCGAGAAGCGTGCCCGCATGGATGACGGTATCGACCTTTGCCGGCGCGGACGGTGTCGGCGTTTGCGCGAAGAGCGGAGAAGCAAGCAGGCGACGCGGCAAGGAGAAGTAGAGCGAGAAGGCGCATGAAGTCGTAACCTCAGATAAGCAGAGGAACGTCCAACGTCCAACTTTCAACATCCAACGTCCAACTCAGAGGAGAACCCGCCGTGGCAACGGTCCCGCAACTGCGGGATCGCCGTTCCCGAGCGACGCGATCTGCGGTGGATCGAGCGCTCCGTGCTCGATGGGAACAAGTCGCGGCGCAGCCGCGAACAGCATCGAGCGACGGAGCGCTCGTCTCCAAAGATCACCTCCCCACCGCGCGAAGGTCGGAATAGGAAACCTTGGTGCGGATGACGCCTCCTTTCCCCATCATGGAGCCATTCATTTCGGAGGTGGATTCGACCGGCGCCGGTTTGCCGTTAGGCATCATCTTGATAACGCGTTCACCGCTTCGAAGCGCTCGATCAATGCCACCAGCTTCACCCGGGTCGACTTGCTCGAGACGAAGCGGACCTCATCAACGAAAGGCGTGCCGCCGCTGGTTTCGACCACGAGCTCGCCGGTGGCGTTGGCCGAGATGTCCGAGCCACTCGCCACGACCGTATCTTTCGGCAATGAATCTAACCGGAAAACCGTCCGGCCCCTTGCGTCAGTGGCGCTGGTCGCCGGCTTGCCAAAATATTCCGCGACGCGTCCGTAATGAACCGCGCCGCCGCTTGGGTGACTCTTTGGCGTAATTCTTTAGCTGGTCGGCGTTGGGCGGCTGGCCGTTGATGGAAACCAGGGTCCAACGCTGGTCCTGCGGCTTGGCCGGATCCCAGCGGTCGATGATGACGCGCTCTTCCTTTTTGTTCCCCTCGGTCGATTCCGTTCGGATGGTGCGCGTATAGGCATAATCCTCGGGCGTGACCGTGCGGGCGTGGGCGATGAGCCGCTCTTTCAACGCGTCGGCGTTGCTGGCTTCGGCTGCCAGACAAGGGGCGAGCGGGAGCGAGGCGAACAGGGCGAGCGAGAGGAGGCGAAATTTCATGTGGATAACGCAGGACGCATGTTCATTAAGGCGGCCTTCGGCCTAACGTCCAACGTCCAACGTCCAACGTCCAACGTCCAATTTGCGGTCAGGCAGAACGCTGGTAGCAACGACGCAAGGTCGAAATCGAAGCGACTCCGCCGGTCGATGCCAAACGAGTCTCGGCAGAGTTTGCGTCAAGAATAACATCGAGCGACGGAGTGCTCGATCGGCACCTCGAAACAGTCTCCGGCTGGTCACAAGCCGTTCGGCTGGCTTATGATCAACTGCGAAATGAGCCGCGACTTCGAGGAGCTGGATTACCGCGAGACGCCGCTGGGCGAGCTGATCTTGCGGCGGAGGCGGATGCTCTCGTTAGGCGGCTCGAGATATACGAGGTGAAGCTCGGGGATGCATTCCTGATGTCGAGCTTGTTCCATGAGGTGGAAGAGGCGCTCGCTCATCTGGGGCTGGGCGAACTGAGCGGCGAGAACTGGGATGTGGTCGTGGGCGGGCTGGGACTCGGATACACCGCGGCGGCGGCGCTGGAGCATCGCGAGGTCGCGTCGATGCTGATCGTCGATGCGCTGGCGCCGGTGATCGAATGGCACCAACGCGGGTTGGTGCCGCTCGGCGAAAAACTCACGGGCGATCCGCGCTGCCGAATGGTGCAGGCCGATTTCTTCGAGCGCGCGCAATCAGCGGAAGGGTTCGATCCGGAGCAGCCGGAGCGGAAGTTTCACGCAGTGCTGCTGGATATCGATCATTCGCCGAGCAACCTGCTTCATCCGCGCAACGCCGCGTTCTATCAGGCCGAAGGTTTGCGCGCGCTGGCGGCGCATCTGCATCCGGGCGGCGTCTTTGCGCTCTGGTCGGACGACCCGCCGGATGAAGACTTCCTTGGTCTGCTCGGGCAACGCGTTCGCGACGGCGCGGGCCCACGTCGTGACGTTTCCTAATCCGCTGACGGAGCGGACTCGGCCAGCACGGTCTACGTGGCGGCGAGCACGAGTTCATGACTGTGAGGGACGACGGCCGTGATCACAATTTGAAACGTGGCAGCGCCCGTCCCTCCAAATTAACGCTTGAGCCGCACTCGCTCGTTCTTTTGATCGAAGGTGACCACGAACTGGCTCAGTGTTTTTGCCCCGACGTTGCCGATATCGGAGAGCGCCGGAAAGGTGACGGTGGGCTCCGGAAATTCGTGGCGGCCTAGCCGGATCACGTCCTTTACCTGAACTTGCTTGATCTCCATTTCGCCGCTGGCGCTTCGGGCGCGGCCGACGACCACCGGCTCTGATGCGCGGGTGAGCTTCTCGGCGAAGGCGGTCGGGAGAACGAAAGCGCCGATCATATTGCCGGAATCAAGGTGGGCATCGATCTTCGTGTTGCCCACGCTCAGCTCGAGGAGCGGGATGCCGCCCTTGCTCTTGTAGTCGAGAATTTCAGCGCCATCGGCCTTGGGCAATTCGCCTTTCTCGAGGCGAAGCAGCTTGGCCGGATAGTCGAGGGTGACGAGATATTCCGCGAGAACGCTCAAGCCCAGGATGCCGTCGATGTTCAAAGGGCGCGGCGACTTCCGGTAGTTGCGCGAGCCCGCCGTGACATCGGTAAAGCGCAGGCCCCCGACTTCGATCGTTTCGAGCTTCACCATCTCGGCCATCTGCGGGTTCCGGCCCGAGCCGTCGGTCGCCCGAACGTGACCGGAAGGTTTCAAGGCCAGCTTCTCCATGAGCGACGAATCGATCCGCGCGCCGCCTTGCGCGCCGGTGTCGACTCCGAAAACGAACGGCCCTTTGCCATTCACCATCACTTCGATGGTGGGCATGCCGCCATCGATCTTCATGGGAATTTCGAGCGGCAATTTCGTGGTGGAGCCGGCGGAATGCGCATCGCGCGCATGCCACGAACAGGAGAGGGTGATGGCCACAATCAGCGAGAGTCTGAGAAATTTTTGCATCGCTGATTAAACGCCGCTGCCGAGCGATTTTGTCTTCTGGAGGGACGACCGTCGCGTCGTCCCAAAATTGCAGGGACGGGACGGCGCCCGTCCCTCCAGGAGACTTTTGCCCTTGACCGCGTGGAAGGGGGCGGGCGAAAACCGGGGCATGGTCCGGCTCGCCGTTAACCTGGCAATGATAGTGTGTTTCCTCGCCGCCGTGACGATGGCGCAAGGCGAAGTCACGTTTTCCCTGAGCTTCCCCGATGTCGCGAGCGATACCAACCAGAACTGGGACGACCCGACCCATGGAAGCCTGGCGCGCGCCACACTTCAGTCTGTGCTCGACGAAGTTGGCCGGGAATTCGCCGAGACAGCGACGATCGAGCTCGAGCATCACCTCGTCGATGACGACCGCCTACGCGGCGGGAGCGAACACCGCCAGCCACATCCTGCAACCGGGCGGGTTTCGTGACGGCAACACCTACATCGAGATCAGGACGGGAAGCGACGTCAATGGCGCCGCCACCGACGCCTTCATTGAATACAGCTTTAACCTGTCTCTCTATTCCGACCAGAACGGCGACGGCGTGGTTAATTACACGGATTTCATCGCCAACCTGAAGGGGCTACGCGTCACGAGATCCTCCATATCCTCGGGAGCGATCTCCGGGATCGACCTGGCGAATCCCGCCCGCGTCGCAGGTCACGCGTCACGACACCTTCCTCTTCGATTCCGCCGGCCGGCCGCTTGTGAACCCCGGCGGCAGCTTTTCCGGGACCGCGAACCTGCACGATCCGAATGCCTACTTCGATGCCGTGGGCACCGACCGAATTATCCAATCAACGCGCGAGGGCGATTTTGCCCACCTGATCGGGATCCATTTCCCTTACCGCACCACGATCAACGATGACGACCGCGCCTATTTGCGGACGCTTGGTTACGCTCCGCCGCCCGGAAAGCTCCTGAATATTTCCACGCGCATGCGCGTGCAAACGGGTGACGCCGTCCTGATCTGTGGATTCATCATTACCGGCGCCGAGTCCAAAACCGTCATGATTCGCGGCATCGGCCCTTCCCTGGACCGGGCTCGGCGTCCCGGACGCGTTGCAAAATCCAACGCTGACCCTGTTTCAGGGCGATACCGCAGCTGGAAATGAACGATGACTGGTTCGAGACCAACGCCGACGAAAAGCGGGCGACGGGATTGCAGCCCGTCTTCAGCACCGAGTCCGCCATCCTGCGCACCCTGGCGCCAGGCTCTTACACCGCCATCGTCCGCGGGAAGAACAACACCAGCGGCGTCGGGGTCGTGGAAGTCTACGACTTTGTCCGCCACGTCGAATTCGAAGACTGGCGAATGTGAGCACCCGCGGCTTTGTCGAAACGGGAAACAACGTCATGATTGGCGGGTTCATTGCCGGCCATCCCTCGAGTGGGAACATCGATATCATCGTTCGGGCCATCGGGCCGTCGCTCGCGGCGTTCGGCGTTCCCGATCCACTTCAGAATCCGATGCTCAGTCTTTACGACGCCAATGGAACGCAGCTTGTTGAAAATGATAACTGGAGAGACACGAATGAAGCCGCCATCGCCGCGAGCGGATTCGCGCCGGGCAACAACGCCGAGTCGGCCATCCTCATCTCGCGTCCGCCTGGCAACACCACCGCGATCGTCCGTGGCAAGAATGGCGGAATCGGCAACGCTCTGGTCGAGGTCTATCGGTTGCACTAGATTCTCCTGCTCCTGCTCATGATCCTAATCATAATCCTGCTGCCAGCGGCTCGAACTAGATCAGGAGCACGATCATGATCAGGAGCATGAGTAGATCATCCCAAATGCGCCGGGCTCTCGTCTTCTTCATCACCTGCCTGCTGGTGAGCGCTCCGATCCGCGCCGAAACCCCGCCGAAGCCGTCCGCGCGATGGTGGAGGCGGAAAAGAAGTTCTACCAAACCGGCCAGGAGAAAGGGACGCGCGCCGCCTTCCTGGAGTTTCTGGCGGAGGACGGAATTGTTTTTCGACCCGGACCGGTCAATGGGAAAGAGTCCTGGGGCAAGCGCCCGGAATCGGGCCTCGACCTGGTCTGGGAACCGACCTTCGCGGCGATGAGCCGAAGCGCCGACTTCGGCTACGACACCGGTCCCGCGAAATGGCGGGCGAAAAAAACCGACCCTGCCTTCACCGGTTACGGCCACTTCATTTCGATCTGGAAAAAACAAAACGACGGTTCGTGGAAGGTCGCGCTCGATTGCGGGATCGAGAATACCAAGTCGGACGTAAAACCGCCGTTGCAACTGGTGCTGCCGAAGAACGCGCGGGCAAGGAACGCTGGAAACCTTGCAGCAAACCCAGAGCGCATTCATCGCTACGGCAAGACTCGATTTCACCAAAGCGTTTCGGCAGTTCGGCAGCGATAAAGTGCGGCTTTATCGCGATGGCTCGTTTCCGACGGTCGGGAAAAAAGACGGCGGTAGAACTGCTTGGGTCAGAACAGGCCGGCGTGGCCATGGAGGTCATGAAGAGCGACATGAGCAGCAGCGGCGATCTCGCCTACAGCTACGGCGGTTGCACGGATACTCGGACCCAACCCGGCCGGGCCGGCCATTTCCTTCAGATCTGGCAAACAGACGACACGGGCGCGTGGAAGCTGGTGCTCGATTGGCAGCAGCCGGTGCCGGCCAAGAAATAGATCCGTACGCGCTGTAGCAACGGTCGCTGTGCATCGCCGTTCCGAGCGTGCCGCGACGCCCCGACATAGCGGGGCGACTACAGCGATCCCGTCTCGCGAAAATATTTCTGAATCCAATTCGCGCCTTCGCCGCATCTCATCTGGGAACTCGCGAAAAATGCAGACACTTTTCCAGGATCTCCGCTACGGCGCGCGCCACCTTCTGAAGCGCCCCGGGTTCACTCTGCTCGCCATCATCTCGATGGCGCTCGGCATTGGTGCGAACACCGCCATCTTCAGTCTCGTCGATACGGTCGCCTTCCGTCCCCTGCCCGTCCGCAATCCTTCAGAGCTTTATCAGCTTTACGGCACTCTGCACAACGGCGCCGATTACACGATCCAGTCGTATCTCAACTACAAGGATTACCGCGACCGCAATCAGGTCTTCTCCGGTCTCCTCGCCTATCGCATCACCGTCGCTGGCCTCAGCCACAATGGGAACAACGAGCGCATCTGGGGCACGCTCGCCTCCGGTAACTATTTTGATGTTCTCGGCGTTCCCCCGCTTCTTGGTCGCGGATTTCTGCCGGAGGAAGACGCCACGCCGAAGTCGCACCCGGTTGTCGTCCTGAGTTATGGATGCTGGCAGAAACGGTTCGCCTCCGATCCGGGCATCGTTGGCCGGACGGTTCTTTTCAACAACGTGCCGTTCACCGTCATCGGAGTGGCTCGCAAGGGCTTCGTCGGCACTGATGTCGCTTACGCGGCAGAATTCTGGACTCCCATGATGATGGGTCCGGTCATCGAACCCGGGAGCAACTGGCTCGAGAGCCGCAGCAGCGACAACACTTTTGTCGTCGGGCGGCTGAAGCCCGGGATCAGCAAAGCCCAGGCGGAAGCCTCGCTCCGGGCCCTGACCTTTGAGATGGGGAAGGAACATCCAAAGGAAAATGCGGGCCGCGGCATCGAGTTGATTCCGCCCGGCCTGTTTATCCCGGATATTCGCAACGGGGTCTTCGCCTTTACCGCTGTCCTGGGCGCGGTCGGGGTCATGGTTCTTCTCCTGGCGTGTGTAAACCTGGCAAATCTCCTTCTGGCCCGCGCCACCGAACGCCGCAAGGAAATCGCCATCCGGCTCGCCGTCGGCGCCAACCGGGCTCGCCTGATCCGGCAATTGATGACGGAGAGCGTCATGCTTTCGCTCACCGGCGGAATTTTTGGTGTCCTGGTCGCGGCCGCGATCACTCGGATCGTGCAACGCGTCGATTATCCGATCGACATCGCGCTCTTCTTCGATCTGCGACTCGACTGGCGCGTGCTTTCTTTCACCCTCGGCCTCTCGATTCTGACCGGAATGTTGTTCAGCCTCATTCCCGCGCTGCAATCCTCGAAGCCGGAATTGGTCCCGGCCTTGAAAGATGAGTCTTCGATGGCTGGTTTTCGCCGCTCCCGCTTACGGAATTCGCTGGTCGTCGCCCAGATCACGCTCTCGCTCGTCCTGCTCATCAGCGCGGGGCTGATCGTGCGCAGCTTGCAGGAGGCGCAACGAATGCGGCCCGGGTTCAACCCGGAAAACGCCGTCGCGTTTTCGTTTGATGTCGGCCTGCAGGGTTACGATGAAACAAGAGGACGCGCCTTGCAGAAACAGGCGCTCGAACGCATCCGCGCTATTCCCGGCATCGAAGCAGCAGCTTTGGTCGATAACATTCCGCTGAGCCTGAACTACAATAGCTCGACCATCTACCTGGAGGGCCAACCACCCACTCCCAGCGCCCAGCTTCCGCTGGCCATCCCCAGCTCAGTCAGCCCCGATTATTTTCGGACGATGGGAATCGCATTGCGTGGACGCGATTTTACCGAACAGGAAGAGAAGATGGAACATCGCGTCGCCATCGTGAACGAAACTTTCGCGAAGAAATTTTTTCCGGGTCAGGACCCAATCGGGAAGCGTTTCAATTTCAGCAGCGCCGAAAATCCGTTCTGGGAAATCATCGGGGTATGCGGCGACGGCAAATACAACAGCCTCGGCGAAGAACCGAAGGCCGCGGTCTTCCGGCCGCAACTGCGCGATTACAACACCACCGTGTCGATGGTGGCGCGCACGCGCGCCGACCCGAAAACCGTTTTGGGCGCGATGCAGCGCGAAATGCGAAATCTCGATCCGACCCTGCCGCTCTACGGGATCAAGACGTTGAAAGACCACATGAAAATTCCGCTTTTCCCGGCCAAGATCGCGGCGGGCGCGCTCGGCGGTTTCGGCGTGCTGGCGCTCGTCCTGGCGGCGGTCGGCATTTACGGCGTGATGTCCTACGTGGTGGCTGGCCGGACCCGCGAGATCGGCCTGCGCATGGCCCTCGGCGCGCAGACGGGCAACGTCCAGAGACTCATCTTGCGTCAGGGCATGACGCTGGCGGTTATCGGGTCGGTCATCGGGCTCGGGATCGCGTTCGTCGCGACGCGCTTGTTAAAGAGCGTCCTTTACGGCGTGGATGCGATCGATCCGACGACGTTCGTCGGTGTGACGCTGCTCCTTGGCGTGGTCGCGCTTCTGGCCTGCTGGATCCCCGCCCTCCGCGCCAGCCGCGTCGATCCGATGATCGCGTTGCGAGCGGAGTAGGTGGATCGGCGCTCCGCGCGCGATGACAATAGATGCGGCTTGCCTCTACCATCGAGCGCGGAGCGCTCGATCCACCGCTCGATCAATTACAGCGCTCGCGCTAATTCACGCGCCCGTTCCTGCAAAAGCTCGCCGGCACGGGCGATGGATTCCTGGGTGGTAACCGGATCTCTCGCCAGCACGTAAAGGCCGTCGAATAAGTTCCGGACTGCCGGCGATTCGCTGCTCGCGCCGACAATCGCGAAGACACGCTTGCCCGATTCGCCGCGCCAGCCGCGCAACACCGGCCGGCACTTTCCCTTCCAAGCGTTTGCTCATCAAGCCGGCCCTCGCCGGTGATCACCACATCGGCTCGCTCGATCGCTGCCTTTAGTCCAACGAATTCCGCCACGACATCAAAACCCGGACGAACGCTCGCGCCACAAAAGCTCATCAGACCGAAACCCAATCCTCCCGCCGCGCCCGCGCCGGGAGCGTCACGGAAATCGCAACCAAGATCGCGCGCCACGACCTCGGCCAGGCGCGCCAGGCCGCGCTCGAGAACTTCAAGCTGTTCCGGCGTTCCACCTTTTTGCGGACCAAAAGTGCGCGTCGCTCCGCGCGGCCCGAGCAGCGGATTTCGAACGTCCACCGCAGCGATGACTTTCGGGAAAGACGCCAGGCGCGTCGGAAACTTGACGGCTTAAAGCCGTCAAGTTTCTCGTTGCGTTCTCGGAATGATTCGCGTCAGATTCATCCAGGCCGTTTGGATTTTCCAACTCCGGCTCGCCGCGCGAGAAACCGAAATCCCAGCGCGCGCGCCATCCCGAGCCCGCCATCATTCGTCGCGCTTCCGCCCAGCCCGATAAGGATTTCCTTCGCGCCGCGGTTCGCGGCATCCAGCATCATCTCGCCGACGCCGTAGGTATTCGCGCGAAGCAAGTCACGCTCCTCGGAGCGATCCGCCAAACCCCGCTGCTTCGCTCATCTCCATCACCGCCGTCGCGCGGTCAGCGCAGCCAGACATAACGCGCCTCGATCGGGCGCCCGAGCGCATCGTGCGCGGCACAGGTGACCCATTCGCCTCCGCACGCCTCGCTGAATCGCGTCGACCGTCCCCTCGCCTCCGTCCGCCACCGGCATTTTGTCGATCACGGCGTCCGGCAAAATCTCGCGCAACCCGGCGGCGATGTTTTCCGCCACTTCGCGTGCACTCAGCGAGCCTTTGAATTTGTCTGGCGCAATCAGGATGTGCATGAGGCAAATGCTTGTCATCCCGAGCCGCGGCAGACGGCGAGGGACCTCACAACCGGTCGGAGATTACACAAGCAACGGCAAGCAACTTCGAAGGTCTGCGCCGCGCGCTACGCGAAAGCGTGTTTAGGAACCGCCATCTACGACTGCGAGGTCCCTCGCCCGTCTGCGCGGCTCGGGATGACAAGCAACAGACACGCGCTCCACTCGCTCACGTTTTCAGCTTTCGCTCCAGGATTTCTCCGACCAGAGCAGGATTCGCCGTTCCCTTCGACAGCTTCATCACCTGTCCCTTGAGAAAATTCAGCGAAGCCGCGTTGCCCGCCTGGAAATCGGCCACCGGCTTTGGGTGCGCCGCGATGACCTGATCGCAGAGCGCTTCGATCGCGCCAGTGTCGCTCAATTGCTCGATCCCCTTTTCCTTCACAATCGCCGCAGCGGTTTTCCCGCTCGCGAACATCTCCGCGAAAACCTCCTTCGCCTGTTTGCCGCTGATCGTTCCGGCCTCGACCAGGTTCACCAGCTCATTGAGTGCGCCCGGCGGCACCGGGCATTCCGTGATCGACCGCGCATGATTGCGCGAGCGCGCTTTGCAGATCGTTCAGAACCCAGTTCGCGACGCTCTTCGGTTTGCGCGCTCCCTTCGCCGCCGTCTCGAAATAAGCGGCCAGCGCCAGGTCGTTCGCCAGCACGCCCGCGTCGTAGGCGCTGACGCCGTATTGCTCCACGAATCGCGCCCGCCTGGCGCGCGGGAGTTCCGGCATGCGCGCTCTCGCTTCATTCACCAACGCGTCCGTCCGCACCGGGACCAAATCAGGATCGGGGAAATAACGGTAATCGTGCGCGAACTCTTTCGTCCGCATCAAAAACGTCTCGCCGGTTCCATCATCCCAGCCGCGCGTTTCCTGTTCCAGCGTCTCGCCCCGCTCCAAGCGCCTCTGTCTGCCGGCGAACTTCGTAAGCCAGGGCCCGCCGCACGCCGCTGATCGAGTTCATGTTCTTGATCTCGATCTTCGCGCCGAGCTCCCGCTGGCCCTCGGGCCGCACCGAAATATTGCAATCGCAACGCAACTGGCCTTTCTCCATGTCGGCAAAACTCACGCTGCCGTAGAGCAGGATTTGTTTGAGCGCGGTCAGGAAGGCGAACGCTTCTTCCGGCGAATTGATTTCCGGTTCGGTCACGATCTCCATCAGCGGCGTGCCGGCGCGGTTGAAGTCGATCCCGGTGCTGCTTTCGAGATGAAAGCTGCGGGCCACATCTTCCTCGAGATGAATCCGAACCAGCGGCACTTCCTTGTCGGGGTTCGCAATGTTCTTCTGCGCATCCTTCGGATAAGCGAGATCGTGCAACGGCACCCGGCCCCCCACGCAGAGCGGCCGCGCGTATTGCGTGATCTGATAATTCTTCGGCATGTCCGGATAGAAATAATTTTTCCGATCGAAGTGCGACACTGTCGCGATTTCGCAATCGAGCATCAAGCCGGTCAGGATCGTGAGCCGCAGTGCTTCCGCATTCATCACCGGCAACGCGCCCGGCAATCCGAGACAGGTCGGACAAGTATGCGAGTTCGGCGCCGCCCCGAATTCCACCGGACAGCCGCAGAACATCTTCGAGCGAGTGCGGAGCTGCGCGTGAACTTCGAGGCCGATGGTGGTGAGCATTGCAGATTTCAGATTGCAGATTTCAGATTGGAAGAGGCCGACTTGCGCGACGACACCATGATCGCGACGAGTTCGTTGGCTTCGACAAGAGCGATTCGACACGCTTGCGGAAGAGTCTCATTCGGCAATCAGCTCCAGCCAGAACATCGTTTCATCAACCTCTGTCCAGGACGACGCCAATTTTGGCGACAAATTCGGCCTTAGAGCGCGCGCGACACGTCGCCCGATAATTTGCAGCAACCGAAGTGCCGCTGCGAACGATCTGACTTCCAACCGCTCGGCCTGCAATCGTGTTTGGCAGGGCGCTCACCAGTTTCAATATGCGTAATGCGAAATCCTTCAGTCCGATTTTTGAGTTCCGTGGGGTTCATCCCTCCAATCTGCAATCTTCAATCTGCAATCTTCAATTCTTTTCGCTCCGCCGCGTATTCCAGCGCCTTCTTCAGGTCGAACTGCTTCACCTGCTCGACCAAGGTCGGGTCGTTCGCGGCTTCGCGGAGACGGGGATGATTCAAGAGTTCCAGGATCCGGCCTTGCGCAATGAGTCCGCAATCTCCGGATCGTTCCGCAACGCGACGATCTTCGGATGCTGGCTCAACTCGACCGCGCCGGGAAAGGAGAGGAAACGCCGCGCACTTTCCGGGTTGGCCGCGACCGTTCCGACATCGTTCAAAATCTGGTAGACGGAATCCGGGGTGACGTCGGTTTTCTTGATGACATCGCCGACCGTGCCCAGCTCCACGGAGTTCTTCAGGCGCGCCACGAAGGCAGCCACGGAATCGGCGTCCAGATTCCGCAGCGGAGCGGGATCCTCCAGGCGCGGATTAACGGTGCGCGCTGATGGCCCGCTCGACGACGTCGATTTGCGGACGGGCCTGCACCTGCGCTTCGGCGATGGAGCCCATGGATCGGATTCCCACCAGAATCAGCCAGAGGAAAAATGCGCCGAAACAAAGGCCGACCAGCGCGCCGCTCAGTCCGAAGGCAAATCGGACCGTGCCGGAACTTTGCTGGGCGGTGCGTTTGAAGAGGATCGAGCCGAGACTGGAGATGACGCCGTAAACGATCATCGCGAGGAGCGCGCCGCCGATCATCGAGATGACGAAATCGGGCCATTTCAGGATGGGGCGAAGAAGCGGGAACCAACAATCCGCCGCCGAACCAGGCGGCGGCATAAGCGGCAATGATTCCCGCACCACGCATCAATTGCCGCAGGATGCCGAGCCGCCAGCCGCGCAGCATCTCAAGCAGAAGCAATACGACCGCGAAGGAGAGGAAAACGATCTGCCAAACTGGAGAGCCGTTCGGTCATAATTTCAGATTGCAGATTTCAGATTGCAGATTGTGAGTCGCCTCCCGTAACCCGAGCAGCGAATGCGCCAGTTCAATCTGCATTCTGAAATCTTCAATCTGCAATCGCCCTCTGCCGCAACGCGTGATCGCACAGCACCAGCGCGGCCATCGCTTCCACGATCGGCACGGCCCGAGGCAGGACGCAGGGATCGTGGCGGCCGCGCGCGGCCAGGGTCGTTTCCTCGCCTGCCGCGGTCACGGTTTTCTGATCGCGCGCAATCGTGGAGGTCGGCTTGAAAGCGACGCGGAAAAAAATGTCTTCGCCGTTGCTGATGCCGCCCTGCACACCGCCGGAATTATTGGTGGCCGTCCGAACCTTTTCATCGCGCACTTCGAAGGCGTCGTTGTGCTCAGAGCCGCGCATGCGCGTGGCGGCGAAACCGGAGCCGATCTCAAAACCTTTCGAGGCCGGCAGGCTCAGCATCGCCTTGGCGAGATCGGCTTCGAGTTTGTCGAAAACTGGCTCGCCCAGGCCCGCGGGCAGCCCCCGGACGACGCACTCGATGACGCCGCCGACGGAATCGCCGTCCGTGCGCACGGACTGGATCAACGCGATCATCAGCTCGGCGGCGGCGCTATCAGGACAGCGGAGCGCGTTGCGCTCGACGTCTGCAGTGGTGACCGAAGCGCGATCGATCCGAGCGGCGACTTCATGGATTTGAGTGACGTAGGCAACGATCTCGATCGGGCCCGGCAAAAGCTTGCCCAAGACTTTCCTGCGCCACGGCGCCGGCGGCCACGCGGCCGATTGTTTCTCGCGCCGAGGCGCGTCCCCCGCCCTGCCAGTTTCGGATGCCGTATTTCGCTTCGTAGGTGAAGTCGGCGTGCGATGGGCGATACGTTGCCTTCATTTCGGAGTAGGCTTCCGGCCGGGCGTCCTTGTTCATCACCAGGATGGAGATCGGCGTGCCCAAGCGTGCGGCCTTCGAAAACGCCGGAGAGAATCTGGCAGCGATCGGCTTCATCGCGCGGAGTGACGATGGCGCTCTGGCCGGGGCGGCGGCGATCGAGCTCGCGCTGGATGTCTTCTTCGCTGAGTTCGATGCGGGGCGGGCAACCGTCGATGACCACGCCGACGCCACCGCCGTGCGATTCGCCCCAGGTCGTGATGCGAAAGAGTTGTCCGAAGCTGTTGCCCATTCGGCGCAATCTTAGACGAGCGCTGAGATGCGCGAGGTGCAATTGTAGGGCGTTTCTGTCGAAACGCCGATCCTAAAATGGCGGCGTCTCACAGAGACGCCCTACAAATCGGCAGCGATCAACCTAGATCGCCGCGAACGCGGTCTTCAGATCGTCGATCAGATCGTCGACTTCTTCGACGCCGACCGACAACCGGACGAGCGAATCGGTGATTCCCAGCGAGGCCCGCATCTCCGGCGGGATCGAGCCGTGGGTCATGATCGCCGGGTGATTGACGAGGCTTTCCACGCCGCCCAAGCTTTCGGCGAGCGAGAAGAGATGGGTGTTCTCGAGAAAGCGGCGCGTGCCGGCCAGATCCGTCTTCAGAACGATCGTGACCATTCCGCCAAACGCGCGCATCTGGCGTTTCGCGAGCTCGTGCTGCGGATGCTGCTCGAGTCCCGGATAATAAATCTTCTCCACTTTCGGTTCGTTCTCGAGAAAGCGCGCAATCTCCATCGCGTTTTCACAATGCCGCTCCATGCGCAAGCGCGAGCGTCTTCAAGCCGCGCAAAGCGAGAAAGCTGTCGAACGGCCCGGCAATCGCGCCGACCGCGTTCTGCAAAAACGCGATCTGATCGCCGAGCTCCTTGTTTTCACCGACGACGATGACGCCGCCGACCATATCGGAATGGCCGTTCAGATATTTCGTCGCCGAATGAATGACCATGTCGAACCCGAATTCGATCGGCCGCTGCATCCAGGGGCTGGCGAAGGTGTTGTCGGAAACGCTGATCGCCTTGTGGGCGCGCGCGATTTTCGCGACCGCTTCGAGGTCGATGAGCTTGAGGAGCGGATTGCTCGGCGTCTCCACCCAGACCATGCGGGTGTTCGGCCGCATCGCTTTCTCGACCGTCGCCGGATCGGTCATGTCGATGAAGGTGAAATCGAGGTTCGCGGAACGGCGCCGCACGCGCTCGAACAGGCGGAACGTCCCGCCATAAAGATCGTCGCTCACCACGACATGCGAACCGCTGTCGAGTCCATCGAGCGCCGTGGCCATGGCGGCGAGGCCCGAGGCAAACGCCCAGCCGCGCGTGCCGCTCTCGAGATTCGCGACGCAACGTTCGTAAGCGCTGCGAGTCGGATTGATCGAGCGCGAGTAATCGTAGCCTTTGTGCTTGCCGGGACTTTCCTGGACGTAGGTCGAGGTCTGGTAAATCGGCATCATGATCGCGCCGGTCGAGGGATCAGGTGATTGGCCGGCGTGGATGACGCGCGTCGCGATGTCGTGTTGTTTTTTCATAGGAAGAATTTCGTACCGCGGATTACACGGATTCTCGCGGATGTGGGAAAAGGAAGATCGGAAGCCGGCTACGTCTGTCGTCTAAAATCTGCGTCAATCTGCGTAATCTGCGGTTCAATATCTTATGGCATTTGCCGCCGAAGATAGGAAAGCAGATCGCTGCGGGTGACGAGGCCGAGGAACTTGTCGCCGTCCATGATGATGGCGACGCGGCCGCGTTCGAACACCTCCAGCAGATCGTTCATTTTCGCGGCCGGCGACAAAGTTTCGACCTTGTCAGTCATGGCGGTATGAACGGCGTGGTTAAAGCGCTCCGGATCGTGATGCACTTTCACCAGCACATCGGACTCATCCAAGAGTCCCACGACCTTGCCTTTTTCGTCCACGACCGGAACCTGGGAGACATCAGCGGCGCGCATCCGTTTCACCGCCGTGAGCAGGCGTGTCGTTAGGCCCAACCGTGACGACTTCACCCGCTTCAAAACGATGGCTGATGAGATCGCTCAGATCGCCCTGAGCGGGCCGGCGGGCGAATCCCTGCTCGGCCATCCAGAAGTCGTTGTACATCTTCGAGAGATACTTGCTGCCGTCGTCGGCGACGAAAGTGACCACGCGCTTTTTCTGGTCCTGGGCGCGGCAGTAACGGAGCGCCGCGGCCAGAAGCGTGCCGCTCGATGAGCCGGCCAGAATTCCTTCCTGCCGCAGCAGCTCGCGCGCGGTCGCGAAGCTCTCGGCATCGTCAATCGTGTAGGCCTCCGTGACGCGCGAAAGGTCTGCGATGTCGGGAACGAAATCTTCACCGATGCCCTCGACGGCCCAGCTCCCGGCGGTGCCGACGTTCCCCGTCTTCACGTAATCGACCAGGATCGAGCCGGCTGGATCGGCCAGCACCATTTCCAGATGTTCGGCTGCACCTTGCTGAAGAAACGCGACAGGCCGGTGATCGTCCCGCCGGAACCGACGCCGCAGACAACCGCGTCGAGATGATGACCCATCTCTTCCCAGATTTCGGGACCGGTCCCGCGCTCGTGCGCCAGTGGATTCGCCGGATTGCCGAACTGGTTCACATAAAATGAGCCCGGGATCTCCGCGGCCAAACGCGCCGCCATGTCCTGGTAATACTCGGGATGCCCGCGCATCACGTCGGAGCGCGTCAGCCGCACCTCCGCTCCGAGCGCTCGCACATGCGCGATTTTTTCCTGCGACATCTTGTCGGGAATGACCAGGATGGTCCGGTAGCCCTTCGCCCCGCCGATTAACGCCAGACCCAGGCCGGTATTGCCCGCCGTCGCTTCGATGATCGTCCCGCCGGGCTGCAATTTTCCATCGCGTTCGGCCGCTTCGATCATCGACAGCGCGATGCGATCCTTGATCGAGCCGCTGGGGTTGTAGTTTTCGAGCTTAAGGAAAAGCTGGCAGGGGCCGGTATCGAGCCGGGTCACTTCGACGAGCGGCGTGTCGCCGATCAACGCGAGAATCGAGGGCGGTTTGTGATGCCCGGTCGCGGGCGCGGTGGAAACCTGGGTCATGCTTGGAATAGACTGAGAGTCGCGTTGGGATAATCGAAAGCAACCTTGGAGTTGCGCAGGAAACTGTATCCGACAATGCCGTCGAGCCGCTGCGCGCCGCCCGCGAGGCGGAATTTTACCCGGGAGGCTGAAGGCGAAATCGTTGCGGGGCTCATGAGAATTCCGCTACCACTTCGCGTTGCTGTCGGCGATGAACTGCTGGAGGACCTCGAACCGCATTTCGCCATAGTTCAGCGCGTAGCGGAGCTCGCCGCCTTTATAGAGCCAGGTGGCGGGGATCCACGTTAGAGGCAGGTCGAGGAACCGCTTGATCTTGTCCGTGCCGCTGCGTGGGCCCGGGATCGGCGAGGATGGTGACGTTGGGTTGATTCGGAAAGCTCATGCTTCGCGAGCATCGCCCGGCCGTCGTCGCCGCTGTTCCAGACGCTGACGAAATAGAATTTCACCTCCGGATTCTCCTTCACCGTCTTCAGCCAGCCGCCGCTTTTCATTTCCGCCTGGCAATTCGAACACCAGGGCGCCCAGAGATGCACGACGCTTAGATTTGGCGCTTTGATGGCTTCCGCGACCTGCTGCTCCGCGGGGGAGGCGGCAAAGAGGCGTGCCGCCGACAAGAAGGGCTAATAAGATGGCGAGGTTTTTCATTTCAGAGCGTCCGGCCTGCAGCGAGGGACTCGTTTCGGCGGACCGCTCAATATGGCGGAACAATTCCCGCGGCTCAAGGAGGGGGCGGTCCGATACTTCGCTAATCGTAATCGTGCTCGTGCTCCTGCTCGTGATCGATCCCCTTCCTGCCGTCCGATTCGATTACGATCACGAGCAGGAGCACGAGCACGAAAACAGGCCCCGCGTCCCCGGTTGACCAACCGCACATTCGAGCTAGTATGCGTTCCCCATTTCTGCGGGGCAGCCGGGCGATAGTCGCCCACGCTAAAGACAGAAAAGCGGCTCCGCGCCGCGAGGAGAAAACTTACCGCCATGTTGCAAATGCAGGATTTACTTGCGAACTCGTACCGCGAGTTCAAAGAAGGTAGCATCGTCAAAGGACGCGTTCTCGAGATACGCCCGCGAGAAGTCCTGGTCGATATCGGCTACAAATCGGAAGGGCGTCATCCCCTCCTCCGAGTTCGAAGACATCGAGTCGATGGAAGTCGGCGACGAAGTGGAAGTGCTCCTCGAGCGCCTCGAAAACGACGAGGGCATGGTTGTTCTCTCCAAGGAGAAAGCCGCTTACCGCCAGAATTGGAACAAGATCGCCCAGGTCTTTGCCGGCGACGGATTGATCAAGGGCAAGGTGAAGTCGGTCGTCAAAGGCGGCCTCATGGTCAACATCGGCGTCGAGGCGTTCTTGCCGGCGTCCCAGATCGACATCATCCCTCCGAAGGATTTGCAGCAGTTCGTCGGCAACACCTACGATTTCAAGATCGTTAAGATCAACGACGACCGCAAAAACGTCGTCCTCAGCCGCCGCGAGCTGATCGAGCAGGAGCGGAGCGAGAAGCGCCAGAAATTCCTCGAAGGCGTCAAGGTCGGCGACATGGTCCAGGGCAGCGTCAAGAACCTGACCGATTTCGGCGCGTTCATCGACCTCGATGGCATGGATGGCTTGCTCCACATCACCGACATGACCTGGGGCCGCCTCGGCCACCCGAGCGAGCTGCTCAAGGTCGGCCAGCCGCTCGAAGTGATCGTGCTCGACATCAACAAGGAGAAAGAGCGCGTCTCGCTCGGCCTGAAGCAGACCCAGAAAAATCCGTGGGACCAGATCGAAGAGCGTTTCCCGGCCGGCCAGCACGTCAAAGGCAAGATCACGAACCTGGTGCCTTACGGCGCGTTCGTGGAGCTCGAGGAAGGCGTCGAGGGTCTCATTCACGTTTCCGAATTGTCCTGGACGAAGCGCATCATGCGGCCGTCCGACGTTCTGACCCAGGGCCAGGAAGTCGAAGCCGTCGTGCTCGGCGTGAACAAGGAAGAGCAGAAGATTTCGCTCGGCCTGCGCCAGCTCGAGCCGAATCCGTGGGATGAGATCGAGAAGAAATTCACCATCGGCAGCCACGTGAAGGGCGCGATCCGCAACATGACCGCGTATGGCGCGTTCGTGGAGCTGGAGGACGGCATCGACGGAATGATCCACGTCTCCGACCTGAGCTGGACCCGCAAGATCAATCACCCGAGCGAAGTCTTTAAGAAGAACGACGAAGTCGAAGCGGTCGTGATCGACATCGACAAGGTGAACCAGCGGATCAGCCTCGGCATCAAACAGCTGAGCGAAGATCCCTGGAAGGAAATCGACACGAAATACAAGATCGGCGATCTGGTCACCGGCAAGGTCACGAAGCTCGCCAGCTTCGGCGCGTTCGTCCAATTGCAGGACGACATCGATGGCCTCGTCCACATTTCGCAGCTGAGCGAAGATCACGTCGCGAAGGTGAAGGACGTGCTCAAGGTCGGCCAGGAAGTCGAAGCCCGCGTCATCAAGGTGGACAAAGTCGAGCGCCGCATCGGTCTCTCGATCAAGGCCGCGAATTATTCCGAAGAAGAGCTCAAGCGCGAATCCGAAGCGTTCGACAATCTGCGCCCCGGCGAAGACATGGTCGGCCTCGAGAAAGCGTTCGAAGCCGCCGAGGAAGATTACCGGCCGGGCGAAGGCAAGAAGAAGTAGAGTGGCGCCGCGTAGCAGCTCTCCGCGTCGAAGCTGCGTGTCATCCCGAGCCGCGTCAGACGGCGAGGGACCTCGCAGTCGCACGCGCAGATTCACGCAAATCCGCTTTCGCGATCCACGAAGATCGGCGTGACGACGTCGTTGCTGCTAATTTGTGTGACTTCAGACCGCCTGTGAGGTCCCTCGCCGATCTGCGCGGACTCGGGATGACAGGCAGCTGCGTTGACTCAGGTCATTCTGATGTCCAGCACTCGGCCCGATGAGGATCATCCTGCTTTGCCTGCTTCTCTCGTCGCGTCTTGTTCTCGCCCAGGAAAAGACATTCACCATCAACGATCTCGCCTGGATGAAGGGCTGCTGGAGCTTGAATCGAAACGGTCGCGAGACCACCGAACATTGGTTAAAGCCGGCCGGCGGAACCATGCTCGGAATCAGCCGGACGGTGGCGGATGGGAAAACCGTGGAATTCGAGTTCACGCAAATCCGGCAGGAAGCGAACGGTGAAATTCATTTCATCGCGAAACCTTCCGGTCAGCCCGAAGCGACATTCAAGATGATCAAAGGCAGCGCCAACGAAGTGATCTTCGAGAATCCCCAGCACGATTTCCCGCAGCGCGTGATCTATCGCCGGCAAGGCGACGGCTCGTTGCTCGGCCGGATCGAAGGCGTGAGCAAAGGGAAAGAGAGGTCGGTCGATTTCCCGATGACCCGCGCGCGTTGCGACGAGTGATCGAGCTCCGTCTCAAGGAGCGGCGGCCTCCAGACCGCCGTCGTCAAGGCGGGCGGTTTGTAAACCGCCCCTCGCTTGATTATGCCGACCGCTATCCCGCCAATTCGTGCAGATATTGCGCGAACGATAGCACCGCGCCATCCATCCCCTGCACTTTCGGGTTCGTCGATTCGATGACGTAATATTCGTCCGGCGCGTGCGCCCCGCTGCCGTGACCGAGGCCAAAATGCCCGGCCGGCAATTTCAGCGGTTCGCTGGTGAAGACATAACCGGGCCACGAACCTGCATTGCGCGGCCAGAGCACCGGCTCGATGCCGTTCTGCTTGTAAACGGCAAACTGCGCCTTGATCATCTCGGCGTCGGCGGGCGTGCTGTTGGGATCGTAGCCGCCGGTGATGTTCACTTCGATATCGCCAAAGCCTTTCTTGGCGAGATGCTTTTTCAACGCTTCGCCCGCTTCCTTCGCGGTCATGTTCGGGACCAGACGCAGGTCGAGCTTCGCGGCTGCTTTATGCGGCAGGATCGTCATGCCTCCGGGCCCGGTGTAACCGCCCACCAATCCCTCGATATTGACCGTCGGCTTCGAGACCAGGCGTTCCAGCGCCTCGACCCAATTCGAATCGTTAATCCAGCGCTCCACGCCCATCGATTTCTTCGCTCGCGCCTCGTCCATCCGTTTTGCCGCCTCGGCGATCATCTTCTTGTGCTCGGCGCTGATCGGCAGCGCCTTGTCGGCAAAACCTTCGATGGCCGGCTCGTTTCCATCGGGCGCGACGAGCGTGTTCAGCGCCTGGACCAAATGCCAGGCCGGGCTATCGAGCCGGGCCTTGTTCGAGGAATGAATGTCCTTGCGCGGTCCACGTCCCCATTTTTCGCCGCTCGAAACCAGCTCGCATTCGATCACGCCCTTCGCGCCGAGACTCACCGTGACAACTCCATCCGCGCCCTGCGCCGCGGAGGGCATGAAAATTCCCGTGCATTTCGAAAGCGCGTTTTGCACTTCGGGTTTGCGGACGATCTGCGGAAAGTTCGGCGAACCAATTTCTTCTTCGCCCTCCGCTACCAGCACGAGGTTCACCGGGACCTTCCGTCCGGCGCCGCGAATCGCATGCAGCGCCGCGAGCACGGAGGCCTGCGGTCCCTTCTGGTTCACCGCCCCGCGCCCCATCAGCACTTTGCCGAAGTCCGGCTTGTCGATGACCCTGGCTTCCCACGGCGGCGATGCCCATTCCGCCGGGTCCGCCTGCTTCACGTCGTACATGAAATAAAGGCCGACCGTCTTCTTCGCGCCGGCATCGAGCGTCGCGAAAACTGCCGGTTTGCCATCGCTCTCGACCCGCGTGGCCTGTTGAAACCCCGCGTCTCGCGCGAGATTGATCATGTATTCCGCGCCTTCCGGGTAACCGCGATTCTCCGCCGCGATGGAGATTTGCTTGATCCAATCCTGGAGGCGCTTGAGCGCTTCATCATGCCGCTTGGCGATTTCCGTCCGGATCGGATCGAAATCATCCGCCGCCCAGAGGCGCTGGTTCAGAGTAAGAGTGGCCGCGCCAGCCAGCGCAGCGCTTTTGATGAAGCTTCGGCGATCGATCGTGCTCATAGTTGCAGAATTTCTGATTCAGATCGGTAGCGAGTAAAAGACAAAAACAGCTCAACTGATGTTCGTCGATGATCCTCGTTCCCAAACTCTGTTTGGGAATCGAGCCCGCGGGAAGCGGCGCGAGATGGACGAAGCCCGAAGGGTTAGCGCTCGGGAAAGCGCTAATCAATGCCAATGTCTCGGCAACTCTGTTGCCCGACCGCGAAACAGAGTTTCGAAGACAAGTGCGTTCCCAAACAGAGTTTGGGAACGAGGGTGTAGCGAGAGGATCGGCGCGAGGAGAGTCTGCAGATCTAAAACTCCGCGCTGCCGGGCGTGCGGGCGAAGGGAATCACATCGCGGATGTTCGACACGCCGGTCACAAACATGAGCATCCGCTCGAAGCCGAGCCCGAAGCCGGCATGCGGCACGGTGCCATAGCGGCGAAGGTCGAGGTACCATTTGTAATCGGCCGGGTCCATCTTGTGCCGGCGCATGTTTTCCTCGAGCACTTCGAGACGCTCCTCGCGCTGGCTGCCGCCGACGATCTCGCCGATGCCGGGGACCAGCACATCCATCGCGGTCACCGTTTTGCCGTCGTCGTTCAACCGCATGTAGAACGGCTTGATCTCCTTCGGATAATTGAAAACCGTCACCGGACATTTGAAATGTTTTTCGGTGAGCCAGCGCTCGTGCTCCGATTGCAGGTTCGCGCCGTAGGCAACGGGAAACTCGAATTTCTCTCCGCTTTTCGTCAGCAGCTCGACCGCCTCCGTGTAGGTGATCCGCTGGAATGGCCGCTCGAGGACGAAATCGAGCCGCGGCAGCAATTCCTTGTCGACGAACTTGGAGAACAATCCGAGGTCCTCGGCGCAATGCGTCTCGGATGTCGCGGATCAGATATTTCACGATCTCTTCGGCCACATCCATGTTGCCGCTCAGATCGGTGAACGCCATCTCGGGCTCGATCATCCAGAATTCGTTCGCGTGCCGCGAGGTGTTCGAGTTCTCCGCGCGAAAGGTCGGGCCGAACGTGTAAACCTTGGTCAGCGCGCAGGCGAAGGCTTCCGCCTCCAGTTGCCCGCTCACGGTCAGGATAGGTCGAGCGCGCGAAAAAATCCTGGGCATAATCGATCGCGCCATCCGGGCGCTTCGGCGGATTCTTCGGATCGATCGAGGTGACGCGAAACAATTCGCCCGCCCCTTCGCAATCGCTCCCGGTGATGATCGGCGTATGGACGTAAACGAACCCGCGCTCCTGGAAAAATTGATGGATGGCAAAGGCCAGCCGGCTGCGCACGCGGAAGACCGCGCCGAACAAATTCGAGCGCGGGCGCAGATGCGCGATCTCGCGCAAAAACTCCGGCGTGTGCCCTTTCTTCTGGAGCGGATACGTATCGTCCGATGCCCCGACGACTTCGATTTCCTCCGCGACAACTTCCCAGCTCTGCCCCTTCCCTTGCGAAGCGACCAGCTCGCCGCGCACCGTGATCGAAGCCCCCGTGTTCAACCGCTGCACCGCGGCATAATTCGGCAGCGTGTTCTTCGCGATGATCTGGAGATTGCGCAGGCAGGAGCCGTCATTCAGCTCGATGAACGAGAAATCCTTCGAGTCGCGCCGCGTGCGGACCCAGCCCTGAACCTGGATGCCCTGGATGGGCGCGGCACTCCCCAAAGCGGCTTTTACGCTAGTAACTCCTGCCATCCGGGAAGATTGCCGGTGCTTATTGCTTGGACAAGCACGTTATCGCTTTACGGACTTCTTCGCGACAGCCCTTGGCGCGCGCCGGGGCGTGGCCTGCTTTGCCCCTTACGCCTTCACAAATCTCCCAGATGCGTTCGGCATATTCTGAAAATGCATATACAGAGCGGACGCGGGTTTGCGCGCGTTGTCCCATCTCAGCGTACTGCGATGGCGTCTCGATGATGCGGACCAGAGCGCGGGCCATCTCTTCAATGTCGAGATAAGGCACGACGATTCCACACCCGTCCGCGATTGCTTCTTTGGCTCCGCCCGAGCCTTCGAACACAACAACAGGCAGCGCGCAGGCCATGGCTTCCTGGACGACGCACGGGAATGGATCGACTCGCGAGGTCAGGGAAAAAGCGTCGGCGGCCAGAAAGTAAGGTTCCGGATCGGTTACTTCATCCAATAGCGTGATGTTTGAGCATAGATTCAGCGCGCCGATGTCAACTTTGATCAGGTCTGCAAATAAGGTGTCAGGCCGTTCGGCGCCGAGCCAAACAAAGTGAACCGCTCGATTGGTCTGGGCCCGAACCCGAGCGGCCAGCTGGACGAAAAGGTCAACTCCCTTCCTCATATCCTGGGTGCCGCAGCCAAGAATAATTGGGCTGTCTTCGAACAGCCGAAGTTTATTTCGGACGTCGTGGCGGGCAGCCATTCTGTCACCGAGACCGAAACTGGGCTGGCGTAATCCCTGAGGAAGAACACAGGCGTCCTCAAATTCGGGCAAGGCAGCGGCGACGACGGCTTTCATCGCTTGGGCAGGAAAGATCACGCGGTCTGAGTGTTGATAAATCAAACGCCAGACATGACGAGGGAAGCCGCGAAAGCGCTCATGAACGAGCGAAACGAGATGCGGCAAACCGGCTTCGCGAAGGGGTCGGAGGAGGCGCCAGCCACAGGCGCTATTGCAGATCGCAAGTTCCGGTGCGGGACGTGCAATCGACCGGAGCATTGTTCCGAGATTTGGACCAGCCGGCAGATAAAAAAGCCCACCCCGATTCAGGAAGACATGCGCGATACGCTGGTATTCTTCAAGCAGCGGGTCGCCTTTCTCGCCGCCGTCGAGGATCAAATAGAGTTCAGCGCCTGTCAGGCTTTGAATCGCCTTCATCAGACTTAATAAGATAAGCGGTGCGCCGCTTCGTGAGGCCGCGTGACCGGTAAACAATATTTTTGGCACCCCTGGCGTGCCGAGGGTCCCATTCGGAGCGAACTCCTCGTCTGCCCTTAGGATAGAGAAAACCTTTTTGCCAAAGCTGGTACCCGTCTGCGTTCTTGGCGCAATTGGCGTTTGGATGCCGGCCCTCCCGGCGACCTATCGCGAGATAATGCTCTCCCCCTTCGAGGCCGGACTGGCGAACATCGGGATATTGCCGGAGGTAGTAGGCCGAATCGAAACCCACCGACGCAAGCTCGCTCGGGGCGCGTCCTTCGCGGCTGCCGAAACAGACATAATGCTCGAGCGGATCCAGGTTCAGCTCCGCTACGTCCGGATTTTCGCGCAGATAATACGCCGCGTCGAAGCCAGCGATGAGCGCCGCCGCCTTCGCGGCTGCCATTGCGTTCGGGTGCCGGTGCTGAGCGCGGCCCAGCACGAGATAGTGTCCCGCTGCGCTCAAACCTGATTCGTCTACGTCCGGATAAGCCCGGGAATAGTACTCAGAATCGAAACCAATAGAGGCAAGGTCGTTCGGCGGCCGTCCTTCCTGCGCGCCATGACGCAAATAATGCTCCAAAGGATCGAGGCCCGCTTGTGCAACATCCGGATTTTCGCGCAGGTAGAACGCGGCGTCGAAATCAGCGGGCCCTGCCATGGCAGAATCTTCGCGGGCGAGGCGAGTTGGACAAGCAAAAGCGATTTGGGGCGCCCTCTTTAAACTGTCATTCTGAGCGGTGCGAAGCGGAGTCGACAACGGCAGCCTGACAGGGAAAGGTGCGCTTTGCTTATGGCCGAACGCCGCCTGATTCTATGGGACATCGACAGCACGCTGATCAATACCGGCGCGGCAGGTCTGCACGCGATGGTCCGCGCGACGGTCGAGCGTTTCGGCGGCGAAGGCGACTTGAACGGCGTGGAGATCGCCGGCCGCACCGATCGCGCCATCGCGCACCAGATTCTGCGAGAAATATGGCGCGCCGGTGACGGACGAGAGCACGGCCGCATTTCTCGAGCTTTATTCGCGCTGCTTGCCGAGGAACTGCCGCGACGCGAAGGCCGCGTGTTGCCGGGAGTCGCTCGAGCTGTTGGAGCGATCTGGCGACAGCAACCGAACACGACGCTGGGGCTGCTCACCGGCAATCTTCGTGCGCGGCGCGAAACTAAAGTTGGAGCATTACGGTCTCTGGCGTTTTTTCGCCTTCGGCGCTTTCGCCGATGATCATCACGATCGAAACGCAGCTCGGCCCTCGCGCTTTCCCGCGCGCTGTCGAGGCACGGGAATGCGAAATTTCGCCGGACCGCAGGTCGACGTCATCGGCGATACCGGGCACGACATCGTCTGCGGGAAAGCGATCGGCGCGCGGACGATCGCGGTCGCCACCGGCTCGTGGTCGCGCGAGCAATTAGCGCCGCACGAGCCCGACTTTCTTTTTGATGATCTCTCGAACGTGGACGAAGTGAAGCAGATCCTCGGCTGGTGATCGATTGACGCGCGCCGGGAGCGTGACGATCTTCCCGAACCTGACCTGACCATGACTTTGCCTGAACGCTTCCAACGTTCTGCCCCTCGAAGGCGAAATCGATTTGCACGTCTCACCGCGCATTTCCGCCGCGCTGGCGCCATGATCGAACAAAAACCAGCGCGCCTGGTGGTGGATCTTTCCGCCGTCTCTTACATCGACAGCTCGGGTCTGGCGGTGCTCATCGAAGGAATGCAAAACGTCGAAGCCTACGGGGGGAAGTTCGTCCTGGCGGGTTTGCAGGATAGCGTCCGGCCGATTTTCGAAATCGCGCGGCTCGACCAGGTCTTCCTGATTTTCCCGCACGTCGATGCGGCCCTGGCCGCCCCCTGATCCGGGGAGCGCACGCGACTCGCGTGCTGACGAGGGCGACTCGCCGTCGTGAACTTTTTCGCAATGATGAGTGGGGCCGCTCATAGAGATTGTTTCGGCGTGTCGCCGAAACCAGCACGCGAGTCGCGTGCGCTCTCCAGAATCTCGAGCGTCCGCGCGACGTTTACGCGGCATATCGAACTGGGCGGCCAGCGCCAGATTATCGAGCTGAGCCTGCGCGCGGCGCGCGGGATCCGACCAGAAACGGAGCGCTTCGGAAAGCGCGTCGATGTCGCACGGATTGTCGACGACGGAGCCGTGGCGGCCGTTCTCGATGATCTCGGAAAAGCCGTTGCCGCGCGTGGTAATCACCGGCCGGCCGGCGGCGAGCGCTTCGAGGCAGGCGTTCGAGAACGGATCGTAAATCGTCGGGAGCAAAAAGATATCGGCGGCTGCGTAGAGGGAAGGCATCTCGCGCACGACCCCGAGAAAACTGACCTGGGCCGACCGAAACTGGCGGCTATCTCCCCGTCCGGCGACGAGAAGGCGCATTTGGCCCTCCCTGCCGCTCAATCGCGTCGATGGCGAAGCGCAATCCCTTTCGTTCCCACCCGGAGCCGGCAAAGAGAACGGCTATGTCGTTCACGGCCAAGCCGAGGGATTCCCGGGTTTTCTTACGATCCTGCTCATCACAGTAGAGCGACTGAAGCGGGACGCCGTTGTAAACCACGTCGATCCTGTCGGCGGGAAATCCGTAGAGCCGGATGATTTCCTCCTTTACCATGCGCGAGTTCGCGATGACGCGCTTCGCTCCGGCTTTGCCAAAAAGCGACTCTTCGAGCGCCAGCGTCGCCGAATGCTTGCGATTGAGAAGGCGGCTGAGCTTTTGCAACGGGCCGGCCAGCTCATTCCGCCGTTCCAACCAGGCCCGATGGACGCCGTCGCCCGCGCGATAGACGTCGCATCGCCAGATGCGCTCCAGGCTCATCAAAACATCGCATTCCCGGCGAGGCGCGACCTTTTCCAGCGCATCGGCGAACGCGATCGCCGAAGGTGGCGTCGACCCGCACCACCGGCCCGAAATTCCACATGTCGGCCGGCCATTCCGCCGAAGTGTAGAGACGGACCTGATGACCGGCCTGGGCCACGCCGGCAGCCAGCCGTTGCAGATACGATTCCGCCCCACCGCCGGAAGAAAATCCGCGCCGGACAAATCCTATGGTAAGTTGGTCGGATTGCATTTGCGGGACATGGAAACTTTACTTGGCTCCAATCGCCACAATACTTGTTAGCCGATGGTGGGTGAAACTTTAAACGCCCCTCCGCCTTTGCACGCTGCGCCTCCCGAGCAGCGTGTGCTTCCGAAGCATTTGCTCTACTCGATCTTTGCCCGGATCGGCGGCTCGGGCCTCGATACGGATGCCTTCGAAACGCTGCGCGCGTCGCATCGCGGTGGCTTTCTCGGCCGCGCCGTCGCCTACGACAACCGGCAGACGGAAATTCCGGCGCAGCCTGATTTATTCGCTCCGCTGGCACCCGGTGCGCCTGATTTCCTTCATGGATCGGCCCTTATTATTACGGGGCGAAAAAGAAGTATCTCGACTGGATCGCCGCCCGCCAGCTCGCGACCGGGCGCTACGATCTTTTCCACAGCTGGTCGGGGGATTGTCTCCAATCCCTGCGCGTCGCGCGCAAGATGGGGATTCCTTCGATCGTGGAAATTCCCACCTGGCACCGGGACCGTGGAAAAATCGTGGGCGACCGGCCTCCGAGTCCGCGCGCCCGCGGAGGGCCGGAGCTGGAAGGAGAATCTGCTCCAAACCCGCGAACGTTTCCTGGAAGAGTACGATCTCGCGGACCTGCTCTTCGTTCTTTCCCAAAAGGCGGCCGACACTTTCCGCGTCCAGGGTTTCCCGGAGGATAAATTGTATTATCTACCGCGCGGCGTGGACGTGGAGCGATTCAAGCCAGGACCGCGGCCGCCGATCTTCCGGGCGGTTTTCTCAGGCGCGCTGATCGAGCGGAAAGGAATCCACCATCTCCTGGAAGCCTGGCATCGCCTCGACCTGAAAGAGGCGGAGCTGTGGCTGGTGGGCTCAGTCCACGACGAAGCCAAGCCGCATCTCAAAAAGTTTTGGCGCGACAATATCAAGGTGGTCGGCTTCGCGCGCGACGTGGAAAATTACCTGAGCCAGGGGACGATCCACATTTTCCCGTCGCAATGCGAAGGGAGCGCGAAGGTCGTTTACGAAGCGGCGGCGTGCGGGCTGCCGCAGATCACGACGAGGGAGGCCGGGGATGTCGTGAACAACGGCGTGGAGGGGATCATCATCCAGCCGGGGAACGTCGGCGAGCTGGCGGCAGCGATCCTCGAGCTTTATCGCCATCCGGAAACCGTGGCGCGGATGAGCGAGGCAGCCCGGCGCCGCGTCGTGGATAATTTCACCTGGGACCATTTCCGGACCCGGCTTCTCATCGCGTATGAAATGGCGATGCAAAAGAAGCGCTAGCCTGACCTAATATCGTAATCGTGCTCGTGCTCCTGCTCGTGATCGATCCCCTACGAACGCCGAATCGATTACGATCACGAGCACGAGCATGAGTGGAATGAACATTCTCCTCCTTCAGCTGAAGCGGATCGGCGATCTCATCCTGACGACGCCCTCCATCGCCGCGCTCCGGGAAAGGTTCCCCGACGCGCACCTGTCGCTCGTCGTTTCCCCCGCGGTAACCGAACTGCTCCCGGCCATCGCCGGGATCGACAAGGTTTACACCGTGCGTGGGAAAACCAACGACGCCTTCGATTGGATCGCGCTCTCTCTCGGCCGGTTCGATTACTGCCTCGATTTCACCCGCAACGATCGCTCGGCCTTCCTCACCTTTCTCTCCGGCGCCCGAAAACGGGTGACTTCCGACCACCCCAAGCTTCGCGATGAAAATGCGCGCCAAGAGCTACAACGAATTTGTGGACGCGCCGGTCGGCACGCTGCACACGGTGGATTACCACCTCAGGCTGTTGAAGGCGCTCGGAATCGAGGAGGCCTCCCGCGCCCTTCGGCTCGAATTGCCGGAGCCGATCGTCCAAAAGGCGGAGCAATTGCTGATGGCGGCCGAGGCCGGCGAGGATTTCGTCATTTTCCACCCGGGCTCGGCTCGCGCCGAAAAATTTTGGGAACCGAACCGCTGGGCTGAGGTGATCGACCATTGCGCGCGCGAGACCGGGGTAAAGTGCGTCCTCACCGGTGGCCGGGCGCCGATGGAACAGGCGCAGATCAGCGCCATCAAAGCCGCGACAAAGGCGGACGTGATCGATCTCTCGGGCAAAACGAACCTGCTCACCCTCGCCGCGCTCGTCCGGAAGGCGCGCCTGCTGGTCACGGTCGATTCCGCCCCGATGCATTTTGCGGCGGCCTGGGGGACCCCGCAGGTGGTCCTTTTCGGTCCCACAAACCCCTTTCACTGGCATCCGCGCTCCGAGGCCGCGATGGTTTTGCTGGGCGGAATGGACGGTCCCGTGACCGAATTCGACCCCCGGCAACCGGCCGTCCCCATGAACCTGATCTCGACGCAATCGGTGATCGATGCTATGGATTCGCTGCTGTCGGCTCCGGCGGCGCCTGCCTTATGAGTGAACCGCAAGCCGCACCAGCCAAACCCTCCTTTTGGCAGACCCTCCGCGCGGGCTGGGTTCCGTACAAGCGGCTCTTCGCCTATGTAAAGCCGTACAAGTTCCGCTTTATCCTGGGGCTGGCTTGCGGCCTGGGCTTCGGGCTGATCAGCGGCTGCCTGCCTCTCGTTCTGGCCCAGGTGATGGGCGCCGTCTTTCAGGGCGGCGGCTCCCGCCACGGCCCGGGAGTTCGCGGCCAACCCTGAGTTGATGAACACCGGGCCGAAGATCAACGCCATCATTCTGACCTGCCTTTGGATTCCCGCCGTCATGGCCGCGCGCAGTCTCTGCGCCTACGGCAATTCCTTCTACATGAACTGGGTCAGCAACCGCGTCGTGACCGACATCCGCGATCAGCTCTTCAGCAAGATGGTGCGGCACTCGATGGATTTCTTTAACAAGATGCGCTCGGGCTTCCTCATGTCGCGCATCACCAACGATACCCGCGGGATGCAGATGGCCGTCTCCACCGTCAGCAGCGATTTGTTCAAGCAACCCATCGCGATCATCACGGGCGTCGCGGTGTTGCTCTACATGGATTGGAAATTCACGCTCGTGACCCTCGTGCTTTTTCCGGCCTGTCTTTTCCCGATCATCTTTTACGGCCGGAAGGCGCGCAAGGCGGTGCAGTTCGAACAGGAAGACATGGGGCAGATGGTGGTGACGATGCAGGAGACCTTCGCCGGCATCCGCGTCATCAAGTCGTTCGCGCGCGAGAAACACCAGGAAGACCAGTTTCGCCACAGCAACAAGCTCCAGTTCGAGAACATGATGCGCATGATCATGTCGATGGAAGCGGTGGGACCGCTCGTGGAGCTCATCGCCGCGGCCGGCATTGGCCTGGCCCTGGTTTACATTTATGCCGCCAATCTGAGCGCCGCCCGTTTCATCGCGCTCAATGCCGGCATCATCCTTCTCTACGAACCGATCAAGGTGCTCAGCCGCATGCACGTCGTCATGCAGCGATCCATCCAGGCTACGGTGGAGGTCTTTGCCATCCTCGATTCCGAGCCCAGCGTGAAGGATTCACCGGACGCCAAAGTCCTGACGCAATCCAGGGGGTTGATCGAATTCGACGACGCCACCTTCCGTTACGCGGGCGGCGTGACGAACGCCGTATCAAACCTGAATCTGCGGATCGAGCCCGGGAAAAGCTACGCGCTGGTCGGCGCGAGCGGCGCGGGCAAAAGCACCATCCTCTCGTTGATCCTGCGCTTTTACGATCCGACGAGCGGCGTCGTCCGGCTGGACGGGCACGATCTGCGCACGCTGACCCAGAAATCGTTGCGCGAACAAATCGGGCTCGTCACGCAGGAAACATTTTTGTTTCACGACACGATTTTTAAGAACATCCAGTTCGGACGTCTCGACGCTACGCCGGAGGAAGTTTATGCGGCGGCGCAAACGGCCCACGCGCACGATTTCATCATCGCCCAGCCGCAAGGATACGAGACGACCATCGGCGACAAGGGATGTCTCCTTTCGGGCGGGCAACAGCAGCGCCTGGCCATCGCCCGCGCGCTCCTGAAGAACGCGCCGATCCTCCTGCTCGACGAAGCGACTTCCGCCCTTGATTCGGAATCGGAGAAGCAGATCCAGTTGGCGCTCGAGACGCTCTCCGCCGGGCGGACGGTCATCGCCATCGCCCACCGGCTTTCCACGATCCTTTCCGCGGACCAGATCGTGGTCATGGATCACGGTCTCATCAAGGATGTCGGCAGCCATCGCGAGCTGCTCGAGAAATCGGTCTATTACCGCCGGCTTTACGACATGCAATTCAACCGCAGCCGGCGAAACGCCAGCGCCGGCCGAGACGCCGTTTCTGGTCGAGGCGATCGGGTAGCTTCTCGTAGCTGCGTCGCTATGTCGATCGTGATCGTGGATCGATCTCTTTCGAGCAGGAGCGACGTAGCGCCGTGGCTTACGCATCTACGATATGCCGAACTCCAGAGAGCACCCGCGAAATCCTCGGAGATGTTCCTGATCGCTGATCTCCCAGCACCGGCTCGAATCGTATCTCGGCCGGAGCATTCCGGCAATCTGACCCACGACCGGCAGCCGCCGATACGCCGGCTGATCTGGGAAGACCCAGATCGGCTCGAGCCGAAACACCCGCACCAGCGCGACATGCAGGCCAGCCTGTTTGTAATCGAACCGTTCGCGCACGACCGATTCATGCAAAATGTGAAATGGCTCGAGTGCCGCGGCGACCGGCCAGGAAGTAATTTCCTTTTGCGCCTCGAGTTTGGCGAAATAGCGGACTTCAATTTCGCCCTTCCGCGCTTCGGGAATTTGCGCGTCTTCCGTCCGCACCTTCTCGATTTGCTCGTGGAAGAACGTGGGGAAAAGAAAGAACTCCGCCTGCCGAAATCCGAACCCTTCGCGTCCCTCCGCGATCCCGCCTTTGCGCAGCAGAATCGTCTGCTCCCCGCGCCCTAACGCTTCGCAGACCAGGGCCCATTCCTTGAAACCGACGCTTTCCATTTCGCGCGCTGCAAACTAGCCTCCCGGCGATGGCCTTCAACATCGACCTGCACACGCACACCTTCTTCTCCGGAGATGGCGTGTCGAGCCCGGAGGAAAACATCGCGGCCGCCCGCGAAAAAGGCCTCCATGGTTTCGCCATCACCGATCACAACACCTGCGACGCCATCACCTACCTCCTCGAAAAAGGGTTGATGCGCGAAGACGGATTGCCGGTCGATAATTTCCTCATCATTCCCGGCGTCGAAGTGACGACCGATGAAGGTCACCTGCTTTGCATCGGGGTCACGCTGCCCTATTTGAAAGGCAAGCCGGCTCGCGAAGTCTGCGAAATCATCCACGAGCGCGGCGGCCTCGCCATTCCGCCCCACCCCTACGATCTCTTCCGCGCCGGCATTCGTTTTCCTGTTCTCGAGACGTTGCCGATCGATGCCCTGGAGGTCTTCAACGCCGCGACCACGCTCCGCCGCTACAATCGCTACGCGTTTAGCTACGCCCAGTTACGCGGCCTGCCCATGACCGCCTCCAGCGACGCGCATCACTCCGAGGCGGTGGGCACCGCCTACACCATCGTGAATACCGAGGATGTTCTCGGTCCAAGGCATCCTCACCCAGCTCGTGAAAAGCAACGAGCTCAGCCAGCATTACCTGACGGCCAGCGACAGCGTGCGGAAGACCTGGAACAATTGGATGCGCCTGCGCAAACGGCGCAGATTGCCGCAGGCGAAACCGACGTCGTTGAACGGCGGATAGGTGGATCGAGCGCTCCGTCGCTCGATGCCAAAAGCATGCCGGCGAAGCCGGGAAGTCTAAACATCGCGCGACGGAGCGCGCGATCCACCCAGCAACTGCGCCAGCGCCTCTGGCTCCGTCACCGGCGCTTTGCAGGTGAAATTCTCGCAAACGTAAGCGGCCGGTTTCCCACCCACCGGCTTCATGCCGCGCAACGCCTCGAGTTTTCCCTCCAAATACTTCTGGCCCTCCCCGCCATCCGCCAGAAGCAGGATCTTGTTCGGAACGAAATGACGATGCGCCTCAGCCACGAGGGCGCGCGTCTCTGCCGCCTTGGGATCACCGGCGATCACGATCTGCCGCGGATTGCTCAAGTGTTAAATCGAGGGCCACCAGCATTTGCGGCATCGCGCTCGCGAAATGGCCGATTTGCGGCGCAAAGGCTTCGATCGTTTTCTGGGCGCGCTCGAAGACATCCGGCGTCATTCCGAATCTGCGCGAGCCGAAGCAAATTGAGCGCGGCGACCGAGCTCGCGGCTGGCTCCGCGCTGTCGTTGTCCTCCTTCATCCGGAGCAGAATGCTCGCGTCCTTGCCGGTGCCGCTGAAGTATCCGCCCCGCTCTTCATCGAAGAACAGCCGGTCCTGCGTCTCCTGCAACTCAATCGCAAATTGCAGCCAGCGAACGTCGAAAGAAGCCTCGTAGAGATCGAGCAGCCCCTGGATGACAAAGGCATAGTCGTCCGCGAAACCTTCCACGGCGCTCGGGCCCTCGCGATAATTGCGCACGAGAACTTTGCGCGCCGCATCGTAGAGCTCCCCGCGAATGAAGGTCGCGGCGCGCGTCGGCCGCTTCCAGGTAAGCGGAATCATTCAGGACCTGCGCGCCGCGCGCGAACGCGGAAATCATCAGGCCGTTCCAGGCGGTGATGATTTTATCGTCGAGATGCGGACGCGGCCGTTTCGCGCGGAGCGCCAGCAGCGTCTCGCGCGCCTTTCGCCAGGAGCTCGCGAACCTCGGCTTCTTCCTTTTGAAAATGTTTGGCGGTCTCGGCCACCGGTCTGCAGCTCGATCAAAATGTTCCTGCCGGTGAATTCGCCGTGAGGATCGCCGCCCGGCGGGACGTTGCCGTTCGGCTTCACACCGTAATGGAAATTGAAAATCTCCGCGGATGATCCGAGCGCGGCGTCGAGCTCTTCCTTGCTCCAGATATAGAACGCGCCCTCACTCTTTTTGCCATCCGGCGATCCGGGGATTTCGCTGTCGGCATCCTCGGCGGAAAAGAATCCGCCTTCCTTCGCCGTCATGTCGCGGCGGACGTAATCGAGAGTATCGCGCGCCACTTCTTCGAAGAGCGGCTCGCGCGAAATCTGAAACGCTTCGAGATAGGCGACCGCCAGCTGCGCCTGGTCGTAGAGCATTTTTTCGAAATGCGGAACGTGCCAATAGCTATCGACCGAGTAACGGTGAAAGCCGCCGCCGAGGTGGTCGTGCATCCCGCCCGCCGCCATTTTGCGAAGCGTGAACAGATCCATTTCGAGCGCGTGTTTGCCGCTGTCCGATTTCGGATCGCGGGCGTACATCCGCGTCAGAAAATTGAGCGTGACCGGCCGCGGGAATTTGGGCGCGACGCCGAACCCGCCTTCATGCGCATCGTAGCTGCGCGAGATTTGCTGATAAGCCGCCTTGAGAGTTGCCTCTCCGAGTCGCGCCGCCTCGGTCGCGGGTCCGGCGGCGGCCTGCTCGAGGGCGGCGATAATGCTCGTCCCCTGCTCCGAAATTTTTTCGTGTCCCTGCTTCCAGGCCAGCGGCGATCCGCTCGAGCACCTTGGTGAAACCGGGCTGGCCGTAACGATCCTCGGGCGGGAAATAAGTTCCGCCCACGAACGGCTTGAGCTCCGGCGTGAGCCAGACGCTCATCGGCCAGCCGCCGCTGCCGGTGGTCGCCTGGACGAAAGTCATGTAAACCCGATCGACGTCCGGCCGTTCCTCGCGATCGACCTTGATGTTCACAAACTCGCGGTTCATGACCTCCGCCACGGCCGCGCTTTCGAACGACTCGTGCGCCATGACGTGGCACCAGTGGCAGGTCGAATAGCCGATCGAGAGAAAGATCGGCTTGTTCTCGGCCCGCGCTTTGGCGAACGCCTCTTCGCCCCAGGGCAGCCAATCGACTGGGTTGTCCGCGTGCTGAAGAAGATATGGCGATTTTTCGGCCGCGAGTTTGTTGCCCATCGTTCACCCTATCGCTTTGCCTCGCAAAGCCAAGGAGGGGCGGTTTACAAACCGCCCGGTCTTCGGTAGGGCGAGACTCCGTCGAGCCGTTTTGGTGAGGCCGGCGGCTCGACAGAGTCTCGCCCTACCAAAAGAGGAGGCCAGCTAGAGAGAGTCTCGCCGTTCCAAAGATGCCCCGGTTCAAATCGCCGCGCCTTGAAGCGGCGGAGCCGCTCATCTAGAAGAAATAGATGAGCCTGGACACGCCTCACCTGATTCTCCTCCTCGCCGGGATCACTCTCGTCGCTTTCCTTTATTCCTCCGTCGGCCACGCGGGCGCCTCGGGCTACATCGCGGTGATGACCCTGTGTGGACTATCCGCGACATTTATCCGGCCGACCGCGCTGGTCCTGAACATCCTCGTCGCCACGATCGGCTCATTTCAATTTTGGCGGGCCGGCTATTTTTCGTGGCGGCTCTTCTGGCCGTTCGCCCTGTTTTCCGTCCCGGCGGCGTATCTCGGCGGTTATCTTCCGGTCCCGGCTCATCTTCTCAAAATCCTGATCGGCGCCGTCCTCCTGTTTTCGGCCGCGCGCTTGTTTTTCCGGCAGGGCGATCCGTCCGACACCGCCCCGCCGCCGGTGCCGGTCGCCATCGGAACGGGAGCAGGCATCGGCTTTCTCTCGGGCCTCACGGGAACGGGCGGCGGCATTTTCCTGACGCCGCTTCTGCTCTTTTGCGGTTGGGCCTCGATCCGGGGAGCCGCGGCTGTTTCCGCGCTTTTCATCCTGGTGAACTCGATCGCGGGCCTTGGTCGGTTACATTTCCAGTGGCCGCCCCGTGCCGAATTTCGCCTGGATCCTGGCCGTCGCGGCGGTGATTGCCGGGACGATTGGTTCGTATTTGGGCAGCCGGCGTTTTCCGGTGCGCACGATTTCGCTCATCCTCGCGACGGTGCTGGTCCTGGCCGGCTGCAAACTGATCTTTACGTAGATCGACGGCCGATTGCGTTTCTTCTGTAGCCGCCGCCCTGTGGGCGGCGTGAGATCGATGCTGGTTGGAAAGCCGAGCCCGCGCTTCGCACAGCGAAGCGGGCTACAGGAGAGTCACCTTCGGCGCGTTGGCCGGGCTCCACGGGTTCTCCCCGTGCTCGGCATCGACCGCTCCGCGGTAGCGCGCCAGCATTTCGCGAAACTGGTCGAGCTGTAGCGCATGCCGCTCCGCCCCGAAGGGCGCCAGGTTCTTTTCCGCGAGCCGAAATAAACGCACGGCTGGGCCAAGCCGCTTTCCATGCTTCGCGTGGGTCGGGTGCTCGAAATGTTTTTGCAGATGCACGAAGGCCCCGGCGGCCTGGATCAACCCTTTGAAATATTGGGCGTCCTCCGGCGTGATGGTTTTCCCGAGCCAAACCTGCTCGAGGACATCGTGCGCCTCGTAGTAACGCTGCTCGTTCCAGCACCGGAAAAATGCCCGGTAATAAGGGTGCGCGGCGATGCCCGTTCTCCGCCGGCGCGGGCTCGTCTCGCCGCCAGCGATTCGACAAAACGTGAAATCCTCTCGCCTTTGCTCATGAAGGCCTTAATTTGGGGGTGCCTGCGATGATGGGCAAACGACGACCTTTCAGTCTTCGCGAGGAACGATTGCTCGACCTCCGCCGCCGCAGCCGACCATGACTCCCGCGGTTCTTATCATTCTTATTTTTTTCATCGCGCTTCTGATTTTCTGGTCGGCGCTCTTTTCCGGCCTCGAAACCGCGCTTTTCTCGCTCAAGTCCCACCAGCTCCGCCAGCTCGAGGAGAAACATCCTTCACTGAAGGAATTCATCCTGGTCTTCCGCCAGAACCCGCGCCGCGTCCTCAACGTCCTCCTCCTCGGCGACGTCTTCGCCAACGTCCCGCTCGTCGTCCTCTGTCTCTTTCTGATCTGGCAAGGACCACTGGCCGCGCGCGTTCCGGCCTGGCTGGCGGCCACGGTCATCTTCGCCATCGTCGTTTTGCTTTGCGATCTGATCCCAAAGCTCCTCGCGCTTTCCGCGCCGTATCGGCTCTCCGCGCTCGGCGTTTTCACCCTCAAGACCATGATGCCGTTTTTCGATCGCGTCGGCAGCGCGCTCGAACGCGCCAGCACGACCATTGTGGATCGCCTCACCCCGCGGCATCTCCAGAAGCGAATTCAGCTCAGCGACGAGGAGCTCGAAACGCTCGTCGAGATGGGCGAAGAACAGGGCACGCTCCACGAAGCCGAGGGCGAGATGATCCAGGAAATCATCAAGCTCGGCGACAAGACTGCGAAGGATTGCATGACGCCGCGCGTGGACACTTTCGCGCTGCCGGACGACCTGATGAACGAGGACGCGATCGCGCAACTTCGTCAGCGCCGCCATCGCCGCGTGCCGGTCTACGCGGACACGCCGGACCAGATCGTCGGCGTGCTCGACGTGAAGCTGTTCCTGTTGAATCCGACCGAGCACTACACCGAAATCATGGGCGCCCCCTCGTTTGTGCCGGAGACGATGAAGGCGATGGATTTGCTCCGCAGCTTTCTCACCCACCCCAGGGGCTCGCCATCGTCGTGGACGAATTCGGCGGCACGGAAGGAATCATCACGCTTTCCGACATCACGGAGGAAATCATCAGCGATGCCGCGCCCCTGGGCGACGCCGATCTCTACATCGAGCCGCTCGAGGAGGGCCGTTTCCTGGTGAGCGGCAACGCCCGGCTCGACGACTTGAGCGAGCATCTCGGCTTCGAACTCGAAGCGGAGGGGCTCGATACGATTGGCGGATTCGTCTTCAACCGCCTTGGTTATCTGCCGCCTTCCGGGACTCGTTTTGAAATGCCGCGCCTCGCCATCACCGTCCGGCGCGCGGGCCGGAAACGGATCGAAGAAATTCTTCTCGAGAAAACGCCTTGCCTTGCAGACTGCGATCAAGAGGAGGGCAACGGAGCGACCGCCCCATGATCTACGCTCTCGCCATTTTTCTGCTCTGGACGATCTCGTTCTTCTTTGCCGGCATCGAAGCCGGCTTGCTCTCGATCGATCCCATCCGTCTCCGCCATCAGGCGAAACAGGGGCGGCCCGCCGCGCGGCGCCTCGACCGGTTAACCAAGCACCCAGAGCGCCTGCTCGTGACCGTTCTGCTCGTCACCAACTTCGCCAACATTCTCGCCCTGTTGATTCTGACCAAGCTACTCGTCGCGCGGTTCGGGCCCGCCGGCTACGGGCTCGCGCTGGTCATCGCGCTGCCGATCTATCTCTTTGTTCTGAGCGTGCTGCCGAAATCGCTCTTTCGCCGTTTCCCGTTTCGCGCTCTCGCGGCCCTTGGCGGCGTTTTGGAGTGGAGTCTCGATTTTACTCTGGCCCGTGTTGGAGATCGGGGAACGCCTTCGCAATCTCCTGCTGCCTCGGCGCGCGGAGGCCGGCCGCATGTTCATCGCCCGGGAAGAATTGAAACAAATCGCCGTCCAAAGTGAGCGCGAAGGTTCCCTCACCTCGACCGAACGCGCGATGATCCATAACGTCGTCGATTTCCGGAACGTCCGCGCCTCCGATGTTATGGTCCCGCTGGAGAAAGCGCTCACCGTTCGGCCCGATACGTCGATCGACGAAGCCCTCCGTCTCACCGCGGCCAACGGCCTTGATCGTCTCCCGGTTATCTCACCGGAAGGCGAACCTCTCGGCCTGGTCAACACCCTCGACATCCTGCTCGACGAGAACCGCCGCGATTCGATTACCCGTTACATGCGCCGCATCGTCATCGCCCGCGACGCCGAACCGGCCTACCGCATCATCCAGCGCCTGCGCGCCGCCCGCCTCGGCCTCGCCGCCGTGATCGATTCCCAGCGCAAACTCATCGGCATCGTCACCGGCGAAGACATGATCAAGCGCCTGGTGCAAAGCGTCTGAGCGAATATTTCGTCTAATTTTCTCCCGGCCGGGATTCGCTTCCGTTCGCCAGGATCCGCGCCGTATTGACCAGCGCCACATGCGTGAAGGCCTGGGGAAAGTTGCCCAGCTGACGCTTCGCCTTGGGATCGTACTCCTCGGAAAGGAGGCCGAGATCGTTGCGCAGATTGAGAAGGCGCTCGAATAGATCCCGCGCTTCGCCGGTTCGGCCCATGAGATGCAGGCAATCCGCCAGCCAGAAGGAACACGGGAGGAAAACGCCTTCGCCGCCCGGCAAACCGTCCACGCCGCTCTCCTCCGCGCGATACCGCAGGACGAGACCATCCCGCATCAGCTCACGCTGAATCGCTTCGATCGTGCCTACGACCCGTTCGTCATCGATCGGCAGGAACCCCGTCAACGGCATCATCAGCAGGCTGGCGTCCAATTCGTCCGAGCCATAGACCTGCGTGAACGCATTTTTCCTCGCGTTGTAGCCGCGCTCGCAAACCTCGCGGTGGATTTCGTCGCGGATTTCCCGCCAGCGCTCGAGGTGCTCCTCCGCCGGGCAATTGCAACTCTCCGCCAGCTTGATCGCGCGATCGAACGCCAGCCACGCCATCATTTTGGAATGGGTAAATTGCTTCCGGCCCCCGCGCACTTCCCAGATGCCTTCGTCCGGCTCGCGCCATTTCGTTTCGAGGAATCTCATCAGCTGGATCTGCAAATGCCAGTCCGCTTCGTTGTTCGCGATCCCGGCGCGGTGAGCGACGTAGTTGACCGCCAGAATCTCGCCGTAAACATCCAGCTGAAATTGTTCCGAAGCGCCATTGCCCACTCGCACCGGCTTGGAATTCTCGTAACCGGCGAGCCACGGGATTTCGAACTCAATGAGCCGCCGCTCGCCCTGCACGCCATACATGATTTGCATTTGCGCGGCGCTGCCCGCGATGGCGCGGAGCAGCCATTCCCGCCAGGCCCGCGCCTCCTCGAGATAACCGGCGTTCATCAGCGCGTAGAGCGTGAAAGTCGCGTCGCGCAGCCAGCAAATGCGGTAATCCCAGTTGCGGACGCCGCCAATTTCTTCCGGCAACGAGGTCGTCGCCGCCGCGACGATACCGCCCGTGGGCGCGTAAGTGAGGCCTTTGAGAGTAATGAGCGAACGCAAGACCGCCTCGTGCCATTCTCCCTGCGGTTTGCATTTGCCCGACCATTCCTCCCAATAAGCGACCGTCTCCTCGAGGGCGTGTTCGGGGTTGATCGCCCGGGCCGGTTTCTCGTGCGACGGAAACCAGGTCAGCACAAACGGAACGCGCTCGCCTTCGGCAACGGTGAAATCCGCGACCGTGGTCAGATCTTCCCCTCTGGTTTCCACCGGTGTGCGCAGGACCAGTGCATCCGGTCCCGCGATCGCTTCCAGATCGCCGTCTCGTTTGCGCACCCAGGGAACGACATGCCCGTAATTGAATCGGATGATCAGCTCCATTTTCATCCGCACGTTGCCGCGAAGCCCTTCGATGATGCGAACGATGTCCGGGTTCTCGCCTCGCGGCGGCATGAAGTCGATCAGGCGTACCGCGCCTTCCGCCGGTTTCAATTTCCGTTTCGAGAACCAGGGTATCGCCGCGGTAACGGCGGCGGGTCGCGGTGATTTCGCCCTCGGGCCAGAAGCTCCACCGCCCATTTTTCCGATCCCCGAGCAGGGCGGCGAAGCAGGCGTCCGAATCGAATCGTGGAAAACAAAGCCAATCGATGCAGCCATCGCGGCTGACCAGCGCACCGGTCTGCGTGTCGCTCAGGAACGCGTAATCTTCGATCTTCGCCATTTGTTCTTTGATCATCCTGATGACCCGGCCGCGCAAGACGGATCACGTTGTAGGGCGGGCGCACCGCCTGCCGGATTCAAATTGTGGCAACCGAAGCGGTTGCCCTACAATGTCCAAACCGCATGTCCGAATCGTCCAGTCGCCTCATCGATCTGAGCCACACCGTCGAGGACGGCATGATTACCTACAAAGGGCTGCCGGCGCCGATCATTTGCGATTATCTCAGCCGCGAGGCTTCGCGCGCCCGTTACGCGGAAGGAACGGAGTTTCAGATTGGCAAGATCGAGATGGTCGCGAACACCGGGACGTACATCGACAGCCCATTCCATCGCTATGCGCACGGCTGCGATCTCTCCGAACTGAAGCTCGAATCGCTGGCCAATCTCGATTGCGTGGTCGTCCGCCTGACCGAGCGGCCCGATCGCGCGATCGACCGGTTACCGCTCGACCTCGCGACGCTGAAGGGAAAAGCGCTGCTGGTCCACACCGGATGGGACGCGCACTGGCGGACCGATCAGTTATTTCGAAGGACATCCCCATCTCACCGGCGACCTGGCGGAACAATTGGTCGGCGCCGGCGTCACGCTTGTCGGCATCGATTCGTTCAACATCGATTCGACCGATGACGGAACGCGGCCGGTCCACTCCGCCTTGCTCGGCGCCGGCATTCCGATCGTCGAGCATCTCTGCGGCCTGGCCGCGCTTCCCGAGCGCGGGGCGCGCTTCTTCGCCGTGCCGGTGAAAGTGAAGGGAATGGGAACGTTCCCGGTGCGAGCCTTCGCGAAGCTTTAAACCTTACTCGTGCTCGTCCTCGTCCTCGTCCTCGATCTTCCGCCCCTTCGATCACGAGCAGGCGCACGAGCACGATTACGAAGGAGAACCGGCCAGCCTGGCGATCCCCTCCTGCGTCAGCCGAAAAACCGTCCACTCGTCCATCGGTTCCGCGCCGAGCTTGCGATAAAACTGAATCGCCGGGTCGTTCCAATCGAGCACCGCCCACTCCATTCGACCGCACCCGCGCTCCTGGGCGATTTGCGCCAGGCGCTCGAGCAAGGCGCGGCCATAGCCCTTCCCGCGCACATTCGGCCGCACAAAAAGATCCTCCAGATAAAGCCCCGGCCGACCGAGCCAGGTGGAAAAGTTGAAAAAATAAACCGCGAACCCGACCGGCTCGCCGTTCTCCAGCGCCAGCAGCACCTCCGCCGAGCGCTTTTCTCCGAACAAGACTTCGCGCAGCCCGGCTTCCGTCGTGACGACGGCAGCGGGCTCGCGTTCGTAGTCAGCCAGTTCGCGAATCAGGCTGAGGATGATCGGCACGTCGGCGTCCGTCGTTGTTCGAATTTCGAAGTTGGCCATGGCGTTGAAGGTGATCGAAGGAGCGGCGATTTCCAAATCGCCGACCAAACAAACGGCGGTTGCAAACCGCCGCTCATGGGATCACTCCTTGACAAACCGCCCGGTTAAAGTCATTCGAAGGACAGACGCTCGCTCCAATTTCCGGGATGAAAACCGTTGCTACTCTTTGCGCACTGGCCATCGCTCTGCTGGCCGCGCCCCCCACCCGCGCCGCGGAAGAACCGCTCGATCGTCGAGGTCGTCGATTTTGCGAAGCTCCTCCCGCTGCTCCCGAACGCGCCGGCTGACTGGACCGCGGACAAGGCCGAAGGCTCCACGGACGACATCGGCGGAACGAAGATCACCAGCGTCCATCGCGATTATAAAAAAGGCGACGGCGACACAGCCCCCACCACTTCCATCAGCATTCTCGATTCGGCCGCGAATCCCGATTACGTCGCCTCCACCACCGCGGCGTGGAACATGAGCACCGAGACACCCGAAGGCTACACCAAGACGCTCACCATCGAAGGGATGCCGGGGTTCGAGACCTTCGAGAACGAAGGGAAACACGGCACGCTCTGGCTGATGGTGGCCAAGCGCTATGTGTTGACCATCGAGACGCAAGGCCAGGAGGCGAAAGATCTCCAGGAATGGCTCAAGCGGATCGACGTCAAAAAGCTGGCCGAAATCAAGTAATGGCAACCGACAAGGGATCGAACGAGCTCGTTAAAAAGGTCGTCGGCAAAAAGAAATTGGAGAGCGTGTGGGCGGAGCTTTATCGGCTGAACACTTTTGCCGCCAACCTGGGCCTGCGGCGCGCGGCAGACGATGGTTACCCCGTACGAAGAATTGTTGGCAAACCTCGCGCAAGCAGAGGTTAAGTAGCGCGGTAACACCGGTCATCCCGAGGCTGGCGCAGCACGCCGAGGGATCCCTCAGACGCTCTTGGGTCACACAAACAACGACGGCTCATTCGTACGCCGATCTTCGTAGTTTGCGCAAGCCGACTCGCGTATTTGTTTCTGCGACTGCGAGGTCCCTCGCCGTCTAACGCGGCTCGGGATGACAGCGCAGTTTTACGCCCGCGCCTTACGGCTTCAGCACCACCTTCACGCAGTTGTCTTCCTTGTCCCGGAAGATCTGGTAGGCGTGCGGCGCCTGCTCGAGTGGCAGGCGATGCGTGATGATGTCGTCGAGTTTGATCTCGCCGCGCTCGAGGATGCCGATCAGCTCATCGATGTATCGATGCACAGGCGCCTGACCGAAACGCATGGTGATTCCTTTGTCGAAGATCTGGCCCAGCGGGAAATTATCATACGGCATTCCGTAAACGCCGACGACTGTGACGACGCCACCGCGCCGAACTGCGCTGACGCAGAGTTTTAACACCGCGATACTGCCCGCCTGCATGTGAACGATGTTGGCCAGCTTGTCCTTCAATTTGCGATCGGCTTCCAGGCCGACCGCATCCACGCAGACATCGGCGCCGCGTCCGCCGGTCATGTCGCGGATGGCTTGAACCGCGTTGCCATCCGCCGCGTTTACGGTCTCCGAATTCGCCGCACGCCGCGCCATTTCCAGTCGATACGGCTGAATGTCCACGCCGATCACCCGGCCCGCGCCGCGGAGCCAGGCGATCTTCTGCGCCATCAACCCGACCGGACCGCACCCGAACACCGCCACCGTCTCGCCACCCTTTAAATCAGCCCAGTCGATCGCGCTCCAGCCGGTCGGGAAGATGTCCGTGAGGAAAAGGACTTCCTCGTCCTGAAAACGATCGGGCACTTTGCGCGGGCCAAAGTTCGCATACGGCACCCGCACGTATTCCGCCTGTCCGCCGTCGTAGCCGCCATAAAGATCAGTGTAACCGAAAAGTCCCCCGCCCTTTTCTTCGAGCACGCCGCCCTCCGGCCCATAGTTTTCCGGATTCGAATTTTCGCAGTGGCCCGGCAAATCGGCGCCGCAAAAGAAACAGCCGCCGCAGCCAATCGGGAACGGCACCACCACGCGGTCGCCTTTTTGCACCGACGCCACTCCGCGGCCGCGTTCTTCCACGATCCCCATGAACTCATGCCCAAGCACCATGTCGTTCTTCTGCGGCAGGAACCCGTTAAAGATGTGCAAGTCCGACCCGCAGATTGCCGTCGAGGTCACCCGCAGGATGATATCTTCATCGTGCTCGATCTTCGGATCTGGAACCTCATTGACTTCGACATGCCCGGGACGGTGGAAAACGAGTGCTTTCATGTTCAGGGTAAACGGAAGTCGTCGCTGCGGCGGATGCGCGAATTTTCTCGCGCCACTTTCCACCCGCACTAGATTGCTCGCCGAATGGCCGACGAACGCAAAACTCTGGAACAGCGCGCGCAGATGACCGATATCGAGCGGTTGCGTCATTCGGCGGCGCATGTGCTCGCCACGGCCATTCTCAAGATCTGGCCCGACGCGCAATTCGCCGCCGGGCCGCCAGTGGAGAACGGTTTCTATTACGACCTCGAGCTGGAGCACCGCATCTCGCCGGAAGACTTCGAGAAGATCGAGGCCGAGATGAAAAAGGAGGTGAAGGCGAACCACACCTTCGAGCGCGTCGCCGTCTCATCGCGCGGAAGCGCTGGACCTGGCGCAACGCGGCGAGCTGGCCGCGCTCGCGCCGCGCTCGCAGCCGAGCAAGTTCAAGCTCGATATCATCCAGAACATTCCCGAAGGCGAAGAGATCTCACTCTATCGCAACGGCGAGTTCACCGATCTCTGCGCCGGCCCCCACGTCATGCGCACCGGCAACATTGGAGCGTTCAAGCTCACCCACGTCGCCAGCGCCTACTACAAAGGCGACGAAAAGAACCCGCAGCTCCAGCGCATCTACGGCACCGCCTTCAAGAACAAGACGCAGCTCGACGAATACTTCGCCATGCTCGAGGAAGCGAAGAAGCGCGACCATCGCAAGCTCGGCAAGGAACTCGAGCTCTTCACTTTCGACGACGACGTCGGTCCCGGCCTGCCTCTCTGGCTCCCCCGCGGCACGGCAATCCTCGAGGAACTCGAGAAGACTCGCGAAGGAAACTGAATTTGCCGGCGGCTACCAACGAGTGCGGACCCCAAACCTCGCCCGCGAAAGCCTGTATCGGACGAGCGGCCACCTCCCCTACTATGCAGAGTCGATGTTCCCGCCGATGGAGCTGAACGAGGATGCTGAAGAAGTAGCGGCCCTGGAATCACGAATCGACGAGGCGCGCAGCGTCCTCGAACAACACCTCCGCGGTCAAGGCACCGACATTTTCCAGCCAATCTCCGGCGATGTGCAATTCGAACAGGCCATCAGCGCGGTGATCGAGTCAGGCGACGTCCCAAAGGATGTGCTCGAGGCGTTTGAAGAAAAAAATCGATGCCAGACCCGCTTGGTCTTTTTGAACGAGCAGCCTCGCCGCTACTACCTGAAAGCGATGAACTGCCCGCATCATCACAAGCTCTACGACGCGCTGCCGCGCAGTTATCGCGACCTGCCTTTGCGACTCGCCGAGTACGGCACCTGCCACCGCTACGAAAAGAGCGGCGAACTCTTCGGACTGATGCGCGTCCGTTCGCTCCAGATGAATGACGCGCACATCTATTGCACGCCCGAGCAGTTCGAAGCGGAGTTCCTCGCCGTGAACGAGATGTATCTGAAATATTTCAAACTCTTCGGCATCGATAAATACGTTATGCGCTTCTCGACGCATGACCCGGCACGGTTGGGGCAGAAATTCGTCGACGAGCCCGCGCTCTGGCTCAAGACCGAGGAGATGGTGCGCACTGTTCTGCAACGCAGCGGCATCAACTACGTCGAAGTCCCTAACGAAGCCGCCTTTTACGGACCGAAGATCGACGTCCAGGTCTGGAGCGCCATTGGCCGCGAGTTCACCATTGCCACAAACCAGGTCGACTTCGCCCAGCCGAAAAGCTTCGGGCTGACCTACAAGACCCGCGAAAACACCGACGCGATGCCGCTCTGCATCCACCGCGCTCCGCTCGGAACGCACGAACGTTTCATTGGTTTCCTGATCGAACATTACGCCGGCAACTTCCCGCTCTGGCTCGCGCCCGAGCAGGTCCGCATCCTTCCCCTCGGCGATGAAGCTCCGTTGCTCGACTACGCCCGCGCCATTCAAGCAGAATTGCGCGCCCATCAAGTCCGCTGCGAGCTCGACGCCAGCAGCGACCACATCAAAGCCAAAATCTCAAACGCCGAGCAAATGAAAGTGCACACCATGCTCGTCATCGGCAATCGCGACCTGGAGGCGGACGCCGTCAGCGTGCGCGTCCACGGCAAAGGCAACCTTGGCGCGAACCCACGGGATGAAGTCCTTGCGGAGCTCCTCCAGTCGATCAAAGATCGGCGCGCATGAAGCCTCTCCTCGTTCTGCTTCTCCTCTCGGCCAGTGCCATCGCTGCCGATCTCCATCCGATTGTCGAAACAGGAACGGGCTATCTCTTCGGCGGCAGCGCTAAGGGCAAATGGGTCAAGGCGAAGAAAGCAGCCAAATCGATGAAGGGGCGCACCGCCTTTCGCGTTTTTGGGCTTACCCAGGAACTTGGCAAAGCCAGGGGAGGCAAACCGAAACCTGCCGAGGCGGAGGTGTGTGCGGACATGCTGGAGGTGTCGCTACCGTCAACGCCGGACGGCGGCATAATAGCACTGAGCGCGCCTTGGAACGCCCTGCCCCGCAAGCCGCGAATCGTCGACCCAACCGAGCAAGTCTATGTCGATGCGGTGCGCGATTTCCTGGAATCCCGCCGCGTGAGCGATCCGAAGGTGAAGATCACGCGAATTCTCCTCGTGGACCTGGATGGTGACGGCGAAGACGAGGAGTTGATCAACGCGACAAATTATTTCAACAAAGATGATGGTCCGCCCGTAGACACAGCCGTGCCCGGCAGTTACTCGATTGTGCTCCTCCGCCGCGTGGTGGCCGGAAAGGTGCAGACGGAAGTTATCGCGGGCGAATTTTACGGGAAAGATGAATCCAGCCCCGCGTATGTTTACACGATTCCGGCCGTGCTCGATCTCAACGGAGACGGCAAGCTCGAGATCATCGTCACCTCGCAATACTACGAAGGCTCGGATACAACGATCTACGACTGCTCCGGCGGAAAGTGCGAAGCTGCGCTTTCCGTGGGGTGCGGGTTGTGACCGAAAACGCGCGCGCACATGACTTCATCCGTCAGTAATTCCCTGCGCGAATATGCGAGGGGCGTGGCGGGCGGGTTGATGTTCAGCCTGCCGCTGCTCTACACGATGGAAGTCTGGTGGGCGGGCTTCGTGGCGGAGCCGATGCGGCTGGTCGTCTATATCGCGACGGTGTTCCTCCTCTTGCTTGGCTACAATCATTACGCCGGCCTGCACCACGATCATTGCTGGTCGGAAGTGGTGATCGATTCGGTAGAAGAAATGGGATTAGGCTTGCTCCTGGCCGCGGCGATGCTGTTTCTGCTCGGCCAGATTGAGCTCGATCACAACGCGTATGAAATCGTCGGCAAGATTACGATCGAGGCGATGACGATTGCCATTGGCATCTCCATCGGCACTTCGCAGTTAGGGGGCGGAGAAAAGGAGGCGAAGGCAGCCGCGGAAGCGTCCGCGAAAAGTGAGAAGACTTTCACGGGGCAGGTGGTGATCGCGATGTGTGGCGCGGTGCTGTTCGCGGCCAACGTTGCTCCGACCGAGGAGATCATCATGATCGCCACAGAGAGCCATATCGCGAAACTCGTCGGCATCGCCCTGCTCTCGCTCGCTCTGACGGCGATGATTCTTTACTATATCGAGTTCACGGGCTCGCGACGGCTGACGCGGAGAGACGGAGTCCTTTCGGTGATCGTCGGCACGGTGATCAGCTATGCGGTCGCGCTGGCCGTTTCGGCGCTGATGCTCTGGTTCCTCGGCCGCTTCGACGAGCCGGCGCTGCTCACGTGCGTGTCGCAGGTAGTTGTTCTCGGCCTGGCCGCGACTCTCGGGGCATCCGCGGGACGGCTGCTTTTGCAATGAGCAACAAGATTAACAAAAACTGGCTGGAATGGACTGTGTTTGGCGTCAGCGCGGCCTTGATCGCGCTGGTGATCGGTTTCTTGATTTTTGAAAGCGCGACGATTGGAGATGCCTTGCCCGATATTCAGGTGAGCACCGGAACGCCCGAAAAGCGGACTGGCTATTTCGCGGTGCCCCTCGAAGTGACGAATAAAGGCGACCAGACCGCCGAAGGGGTGCACATCGAAGTGGTCCTGCGCGCCGGCGGAAAAGAGGAGAGCGCCGATCTGGAGATCGCCTTTTTGCCGCGGCGCGGCACACGAGAGGCGTGGGTGACCTTCAAGACCGATCCGCGCCAGGGCACACTGGAAGCGCGGGTGCTCGGCTACGAGAAACCGTAGTTCACCAATTTAGGCTTGCTCCTCTTCAACGGTTTTGCCATTTGTCCGGTGCGCCCCCATGGCAACCCTCACCTCAGAAGACGTCGCGAAGCTCGTCCAGGAAATTGGCGAACTCAGCAAGACAGCGGAAGGAACGTTAATTGATCAGGTGGCGCTCAAGGCTCGTCTCGACGCGGCGACGGCGGGAGTGCTGACGGCAGCGGGCGACTTCAATGGATCGGCGTGGGGAAGTCTTCCTGCCGCAGAACAGGCACAGCGCGTGGCGGTCTTGACCAGTTTGAAGCGAGCTCTGGGGAATCTGCCTGACTCCGGGGAGATGGCCCTCCCTCCGGGCAGCATCATGTATAAGCAGCATGCGTCGAACACGGCGGTCATGCTCCTGACCGCTTTCGCTCTTCTGGGATTGTTAGGCGACCTTTACCTTATCCGGAAGGAATGGGATCGCGCCACGTCCGGCAAAACTGTCGTCCGGGTCTCGCCGGAGAAGGCAGAAACCGAAAGCCCGCCGAACGATTCGTCATCCGAGAATCCGACACCCGCGTCGGACGCAGCCATAGATAGCACTCCCCGGACGGCGACCTCCGCGTCTGGCACTCCTTTGGCAACGCCGAAGCCTCGCTCAACCCCCACGCAGAAAGTAACGGGACCGGACAAACCGACCGAGCAAACCGTTCTTTATATGGTGATCCTGCTCGGCGCTCTCGGCGGCTTTCTCCATTTGGCCAGCTCCATGGCCAACTATGTGGGCAATCGCCAACTTTTGAGAAGTTGGGTCATTTATTATGTCCTGATCCCGTTCCAGGGAGCGGCGCTGGCGCCCGTTATTTATCTCCTCTTGCGGGTTGGAGTGCTCAATCCGGCAAACCCGGCGCCGGGCGCGACCAGCCCAACCGATAGCCTGAATCTCATTGGCATTTATGGCTTCGCCGCGCTGACGGGGCTCTTCTCGAAACAGGCCATCGAAACTCTGGCCGATGTTTTCGCGACCATCTTTAAGAAAGTAAACGCGAAGGACAGCCTCGATAAACCGAAGCCCGATCCTAAAAAAGACAGCTAGCGCAACGGCCAACCGGGCAGCGCGTCTCTATCGGGTTTTTCCCGGGACGCGATTTCCTTCGAGATCAATGTAGAATTTGTCGATCGGATTTCCACGGTCGTCGTAGGTCGCTTCCCAGCCGTGGTATCCGTCCTTGTGCATGACCGGTTCGCCCTTCACGCCATGATAAGTCTGCAGGATGATGTGTCCGCGCACGTCGTGTTTGCTCTTCACGATCGCGAAGCCTGCCGCCAGGAGCGTCGGTCTGGCGTCGAGCCCGAGATACGTTGTCATGATTTCGTTGCCCCGCTCGTCGTAGCGCGACAGCCAGCCATGGTAAGAATTCTGGTAAAGAATCGGCTCACCCGTGAGGCCGAAATACATTTGCTCGGTGACCTTGTCCGTCGCGTTGTAGACCCATTTCACGGACGCATAATTGTTGGCCAGGAGGATCGGTTTTTCGTCCGTGCCAAAGTGGGTTGACTCCGTTTTCCGCCCCCGGTTGTCGTACTTGAGCTCCCAGCCGTGATGGCCATCCTTGTGCAGGACCGGCTCTCCCCGGGTGCCGTAGAGACTCATGCGGGTCTGGCGCCCCATCACATCGTAAACCGATTTTACGGTGGCGAATCCATTCGCCAGCAAAGTCGGCTTCCGGTTCAGCCCCAGATAAGTCGTGCTGACTTCGTTGCCCCGGTCGTCGTATTCCGATTCCCAGCCGTGGTAGGAATTTTCGTAAAGAACCGGCTCCCCATCGATGCCGTAATACGTCTGCAGCGTTACCTTGTCGCGATCGTTATAGCGCCACTTCACGGTGGCATAGCCATCCCCGAGCACGATCGGCTTCTCGTCGGTGCCAAAGTGGGTGGACTCCGTCTTCCGCCCCCGGTCGTCGTAAATCAAGGTCCAGCCATGATGTCCATCTCGATGCAGGACCGGCTCCGCGTTTACGCCGTAAAGACTCATGCGCGTCTGTTTGCCGGTGGCGTCATAGACCGACTTGATCGTGGCAAACCCGTCTGGAAGCAGCACCGGCTTTTCGTCCAGGCCGACGTAGGTGGAGTTGATCTGGTTCCCGCGGTCGTCGTATTGCGCGTCCCAGCCGTGGTTGCCGTCCTTGTGCACGACCGGCTCGTCTTTGGCCCCGCGAAATCGTTTCCGGACCACCTTGCCGCGGCCGTCGTAATTGTTGATGACTCGATGGATCGCAGAATCCCGATCCAGCGCGGGCTTTCCCGGCCGCGTCGAAATAGGCCAGCTCGAGCTCATTCCCATCGGAGTCGTATTTCTTTCGATAAATCGCATACCCCTGCGCGAGGACGGCCGGTTTGCCATCCATCCCGATAAACGTCGTCTCGATCTCATTGCCGCGTTCGTCGTACTTCGATTCCCAGGCATGATTGCCATCGCGGTGCAGCACCGGCTCGTTCTCCGATCCGTAGAAGCTTTGCCGCGTTTTCCGGCCCCGGGGATCAAAGGTTGACTTGAGCGATGCGTAACCCGCGGCTATCCACGTCGGCTTTCCATCGAGGCCGAGAAAAGTGGTCACGAGGGCATTCCCGCGATCATCGAGCTGCACTTCCCAGGCATGATTGCCATCCTTGTGCACAACCGGCTCTCCATTGATGCCGTAGTAGCTGACGCGGGTCGCCTTGCCCTGCTCATTGAAAACCGACTTAAACATCGCGATGCCTGAGGTAAGGAGAATGGCCTTCCCATCCAGGCCCAGATACGTGTTGGTGATTTGGTTCCCACGCTCGTCGTATTCGACCGCCCATCCGTGATAACCTTCTTTGTGCAGGACCGGTTCGCCCTTGAGCCCGTAATAAGTCGTGCGGCGCGGCCGCCCCAGCTCGTCACAATCGTTTCGAAAAACCGTCCAGCCATCTTTCACCGGCATCGGTTTCAGATCGGGCCCCAGCGAACGAGCTTCGATTAACCAGCCCTTGTCGTTATAGATGATTTCGATGCCGCAGTTACCGGCGGTGTCGATCATGTTCTTGCCGTCCGCGTCAATGGAGAGCTTGCGCGTAACCTGACCGCGCGAGTTATGGGTCAGGCTCTGCCCAAAGGCGCCATCCGGCCCCGCCGCCGGCAGATTTTTCCCATCACGATAAGAGACGCGATCCTCCCAACCGTTGGCATCGTAACGAATCGACACATATTCCGCGGCTGAGTTGCGTTGCATCTGCGGGAACCCGTCGGGACCGACAAAACGCGCCAGTCGCCCGACCTTCGGATCTGTTTCGGGCGGCGAATAAATGAAGCCGTAGACCATGCGGCCATCGCGATCGAGAGCGCGTTCGTAAATGATTTCGCCCTTCGCGTTCGAAACAAATTCCCACTGGCAAACGGTATGCAGGCCCAGCCGTTCGGCCCGCGCCTGTCCCTGGTCGCCGCCGATCTCGGAGTCCCGTTGCCAGAGGTAGGTTCCCATGTTGTGATTGGTCGTCGGTTTCAACCGGCTATCGACCGCCACCATGCGGAACGGCGGCTTCCATCGCAGCCTCCAGCCCTCGCGCGTAATTCCTTTGTGAACGAGCAGGAAGGAGGAGGCGAGCTTGCGCGCCTGGGATTCGGAAAGTTTGGTTACGCCAACGACGAAACCGTTCCGCTTGGCCACTTCGCTATAGAAAGATTTATGCTCCTGAACAAAGAGATAATAACCGCCCCAGACGGTGGCGAGCAGAAGCACCGCCAGGGCGCAGGCCACCGCCATGGTGACCCGTTGCTTACGTTTTTGCGCGAGTTGTTGCGCGCGAAGCGACTCTGCCTGGGCCAGCGCTTCACGGGTCAGGCGTGAGTCGCGGCTGGCTTTGATGACCGGAACGAGAACGTCGTGCGTGAGCTCAACTCGCCGCGTGTGGTGCCGGTCCTCGTAGGCGAGCAGGCGGCGATTCACCAACTCATTGAGAATCGGCAGAGTGACATCGGGCCGCGTCAGCGCATCATCCAGCGCCGCGCTGTTTCGATGTCCGCTCGCGGTGAGAAGCTCATCTTCGATGAACAGCCGGACGCCCGGCGGAAAATCGGCCAGCGTCCGCAGGTAGAAATCTTCGAAAATCTTGTGCTGCTCTACATCGAGCAGGTCGGAAGTGATCTTCGCTTCCGGCCCGCGGGCCAGCCGGCGCTCGTTCAACTCGCGCAGGACGAGACTGAGCAAAGCGGGCGCGACCGTCATCTCCTCCGCGTCCGCCGCCGCGCCGGCGACATACTGGACGATGCGATCCTCCACGCCCGGCGCCAGCAGCGGCGCGCCTAACGCAATGACCTGCCGCGCCTGGCGTTCGCCCATCGGCAGAAGGCGCAGACGATTCTGCCCCAGCGCGCGGAAATGCGAGCGAATGCGGTCAAGGTCCGCGAGATAATCCTCGCGCATCGCCAGCAGGACCTTGAGCGGCGCGGGCTTGAAATTAAATTCCTTCGCGCGGGAAGGATCTTCGCGAAGCGCGGCCGGCGGCCGGTTTTCCACCAGGTCGGCCAGCTCGATGATGAACGCGTTCGCCCGCGCCGTACGCGCCGGAGTCTCGCGCCCCAGCGTGAACAATTCCTCGAATTGATCGAATGCCAGGAAGGGCGTGACGAGGTCGTTGCGCGCACTCCAGAAATGGTTGCCCTCGCGGTGGAAATATTCCCAGAGGGTTTCGTCCGGCCGCGGCCGAGGAGCTTCCACCCGCGCGGCCATGGCCGCCGCCGAGATGGCGTTGATGACCTGATGCGCCAGCGATAACGCGCCTTCCAGGTAATCGAGCCGGATCGGCACCGGCAGAAAATTCTCTTCACGGAGCGGAGGAAAAAGCCCCGCCTGCACGAGCGAGGTCTTGCCCAAGCCCGAGACGCCGTAGAGCAGCGTCAGCGTGTCGCGCCGGACCAGACGGAGCAGATCGTTGATCTCATCGCCCCGGCCGGCGAAAAAACTGCGGTCGCCTTCCGTGAAAGAGGCGAGCCCGATCCAGGGATGCTGCGCGTCGGCCCGCTCGGCGCCGGGATCACTCATTGGGCGGCAGCTTTGAGCCGACGTTCGCGCACGATGTCGGTTAAACTCTTGATGAACTCCGGCCTGGCTTCGCCGCCCTCCGCGCGCGTGTAATGGAAATCGCGGAACCCGCTAAAGCTCACCGCGTTCTCCGGCGTGTCGTCGATGATGACCGGATGAATCAGGCGCGCGGTCGCGCGGTCCATGTCCCGCAGGCGTTCGAGCGCGCGGTTCCATTCCCGAATGAAAATGCCCTCGTCGCGCTTGTTCGTGTTCGCGGAAATAACGGGAACGAAAACGTCGCAGGTCGCGATGTTCTGCTCGATCACCGGCCACCAGGGGTCGCCCGAGCCGAGCCGCCCCTTGTCGAACCAGACATCGAGGCCGGCATTGCCGAGGCTGCTTTGCAATCGCTCCACCGATGCCACGTCCTGGCTGGCGTAACTCACGAAAACCGCCGGCGGTTTGTTGGTGATGACCGAAGCGCGGACCTCGTCCGCCGCGGCCGGCTTTTCGCCGAACGCCTCCCATTTTTCCGCCAGTTGATCGACAAACTCGACCGGATTCGCGACGCCGAACGATTTCGTCTGCGGGCTGAAATTCTCCAGAAAATCGCGCAGATGGACATCCGCCACGACCGCGCCATCGGCCACGAATTCGCGCGCTTCGTTCCCGCTGTAGAGGCGCTCGCGCCGGCTCAACCGCACGAAGAACCGCGCCAGCCAATCAGGATGGGCGTTGCCGATGAGAAGAAGGCGCTTCGTCCGCAGCTCGTCGAAGAGATTGCCGAGCCGGCCCGACATCGATTCTTCATGGAGCTTCCAGATGAACTCGAGCGTCTCCTCATCGATGAGCGCGCTGTCCGGAATGCCGGAGATTTTGCCGAAGAGATGAAAGACGACGCGATGCGGCGAGCGCGCGTAATCGACGCGGAATATCGGTGAGGACGGAGTTGGGCGCGTAGGCGAAAACGTGGTCGGCCGGCGAGCCGAGCGCTTTCGCGAGAAGCGAATCGACCGTCGTGCTGATAAACAGCCGCAGCGGCTTGATCGTCGCCAGTTTGCGGAGCGGTTCCGGCACCGGCAACTGGCCCTGCCCATCGCGCAGCTCGCTCAGGATCTCGAAGGTTTTGAGATTAACGTCGTCGCGCGAATTGCGGCGGCTGGCGTTGAGATAAGCGGCCACCACCTGGTCGATGCTCGAGCAGGGATCGCAATCATCGACCTCGAGCTCGCGCGCCAGCCGCAGGGCGAGATATTCGTAGAGCAATTGCGACTTCCCCTCGATCTCGACCCGCAGCAGATCGCGCCCGACGATGGGAATGACCACGCCCTTGGCGATGGACTGGAGCAGCTTGCTCCACTGTTTCGAATCGTCACTCATCCTGATTTTCTCTTCCTCTACCTCTTCCTCGTCCGCTGCATTCTCACTACGGCGCCGAGATTGTCAGGAACCCAAAAAAATCGCAACTCATTGAATATCAAGTCAGACGCTGTAGCCGCCCCGCTCTGCTTGCCGCGCCGCAGCCTGGCGAAGGCGGGTCGCGGGCGTCCGGGGCGCGCGGCGACTGAGCGCCGCGCGCTACAGCGCGCAATAAAACGGTCGCCAGGCCTGTTGATAACCGAATCAAGAATGATGAAAACGTTCACCGCCAAAATCCTCGCTTGTTGCCGCCCTCGTCTCGTTCAGCGCGGTCGCGCCCGGCTTCGCCCAGGACACCACCGCGAAAGAAATCGCCAAACAGGAAGCCGCGCTTGAGAAGAAGCGCCTCGAGCTGGAGAAAAAGAGCCTCGAGCTGCAGGAAAAAGAACTTGCCCTCGAAAAGGCCAAGCTGGAATTGCAACAGCAACAGAGCGGCCGGTCGCTGAGCATGAATCTCTCGGGCGACGTGCTGTTCGATTACGACAAAGCCGTTCTCAAACCCGCGGCGGAAGAGGCGCTGAAAAAGGTCGCCGTGGTGCTCTCCCAATTCCCGGAAAGCCGGGTGACGATTGAAGGCTACACCGATGCCAAAGGGGGCAAGACCGTCAATCTGCCGTTGTCTCGGGAACGGGCCGGAGCGGTCAAGGAATGGCTGGTGAAAAACGGCAACGTGCCGGCGCGCGAACGTCACGGCGAAGGGCTTCGGCGAAGACAATCCGGTGGCGCCCAATACGAATGCGGATGGGAGCGATAACCCCGCGGGCCGGGCGTTGAATCGGCGCGTGACGATCATCGTGGAGAAGCCAGCCGCGCCGCCGCCGGCCGTGACGCCGTAGGTTCCGGAGATTCGCGCGCTGTAGCCGCCCCGCTCTGTCGGGGCTGTTTGAGCGCCGCGCATCCAATCGGCGCGGCGATCCCGCAGGCGCGGGACGGCGACGTACAGCGCTTTCGCCCTCAGCGATCCTTGCTCTTCCCTCGTTCCCAAACTCTGTTTGGGAGCGCACTTGTCTTCGAAACTCCGTTTCGCCGCGCAGAAGAGACAACCGAGTTGCCGGCGCCAGCCGCCATTTGCTGTTTCTTCGATTTCGCAGGCATACTCTGAAATCGCCGCCGCAGGCCACGCTGGCCTCCCCTCGTTTTTAGAACTTGCTCTGCCGGGCGGCCTTGGGACTAATGGCGTTCGATATTAAGAAAAGCCAACCGGACCAAATTTATGGCCACCATCGATCCGAGCAATCCGCCTAACGAATTCCCCGACATCGTCGGAGTGAAGCCGAAGAATCCGTTCCTCGCCGCGTTCAAGCCCTACGTGCCCGCTCACGTGCGGATGCCGGAGCTGACTCCGATGCCGCTCATCGTCGGGACGCTGCTCGGCATGCTCTTCGGCGCGTCATCGCTTTATCTGGTCCTCAAAGTCGGGCTCACCGTCAGCGCCTCCATTCCGGTCGCGGTCCTTTCCATCACCATTTTCCGGCTCCTTTCCAAATTTGGAATGCGCGACGCCAACATTCTCCAAAACAACATCGTCCAGACCGCCGGCTCGGCCGGGGAATCGATCGCGTTCGGCCTGGGCGTGACCATGCCCGCGATCATGATCCTCGGCTTCGATCTCGAGATCACGCGCGTGATGCTCGTGGCGACGCTGGGCGGATTGCTCGGCATTCTCATGATGATCCCGCTTCGGCGCGCGCTCATCGTCGATCAACACGGGCTCTTGAAATATCCCGAGGGGACGGCCTGCGCGGAAGTGCTGAAAGCAGCCGCCGCTCCCGGCGATCCGACACTGACCACCGATGTGCCGGAACAACGCACCGCCAGCGGAGGCCGAACCATCTTCACCGGCTTCGGCATCGGCTTCCTTTACCAGGCGGCGATGGGCGCATTCAAAACCTGGAAGAGCGATCCGGAAAAAGTTTTCAGTGAGCCTTTCAAGGCGGGTTCGATTTCCGCCACGGTCGAACCGGCGTTGCTCGGCGTCGGCTACATTATCGGACCGCGGATCGCTTCGATCATGTGCGCGGGCGGCGTGCTCGCTTACCTGGTCCTGATTCCCGCGATCAAATTCTTCGGTGAAAAAGTCGGTGGCGTTGTGCCGCCCGGCACCATGCCGATCAGCGAGATGGGTCCGAACGATATTCGTGGCGCCTACGTTTTGTACATCGGCGCCGGCGCCGTCGCTGCAGGCGGCATCATCAGCTTGTTCCGGTCGCTGCCGACGATCTGGCATGGGATCCAGGGCGGACTGCGCGACTTGCGCGGAAGCCATGGGACCGGCGAAGCCGCGCCCCGGACAGACCAGGATCTTTCGATGAAATGGGTGATCTGCGGGGTCCTCGCCATCATCGCCGTCATCATGGCCGTTCCGCAATTGCACCTGCAATGGAACCTGCTCGGCGCGCTGCTGATCGTCGCCTTCGGATTTCTTTTCGTCACCGTCTCGTCGCGCCTGACGGGCGAGATCGGCTCCACTTCGAACCCGATCTCCGGCATGACCGTGGCCACGCTGCTCTTAACCTGTCTGGTTTTCCTTTTCGCCGGCTGGACCGGGCCGAGCTACTTCGTCACCGCGCTTTCCATCGGCGGCATCGTCTGCATCGCTTCTTCCAATGGCGGCACGACCTCGCAGGATTTGAAGACGGGCTTTCTGGTCGGAGCGACCCCGCGCTACCAGCAGATCGCGATTCTTATCGGCGCGTTCGCTTCCGCTCTTATCCTCGGCCCGATTCTTTTGACGTTGAATGACGCTTCCACGGTTTACGTGCCCGCGACCACCTTCCAGGAGGTGAAAGAGGGCGGCACTGCTCCGGCTAACGCATCGCTCACGGCCTTCGCCGAACCGGTCAAACCGGCTGCGGAAGATTTCCGGGTCTTCAATAATCAGCTCAGCGGCCCTCTCCCGCTCGCCGAGGCCATGCGCCGGGCGAATATCTGGTTAACAGCGCCGGCCAGATCGTTTACAAGATTTCGCGCAACTTCCCGACTGACCTGCGTGCCGACGCGGCGCAGCTCGAGGGAACCGAAAAACTCAAGGGGCCGCAGGCGATCGGCGACCAGAATAGCTATCGCGTCTGGCACCGCGCCGATCCTTCCGGCGGCGCGCCGCAACGCTTCCTCGTGAACGACCAGGGGCAGCCGACATATCTGGTCGATCCCGGCATCAACGGCATTCACAAGGTCCGCCCCGATGGCAGCGCCGTGCAAAAGTTCGACGCGCCCAAGGCGACGCTAATGTCTTACATCATCAAAGGAATCCTCAGCCGCGAGCTGCCGTGGGGTCTTGTCTTGTTGGGCGTCATGATTGCGATTGTCTTGGAGATGAGCGGCATTCCGTCGCTCGCTTTTGCGGTCGGCGTCTATCTTCCCCTCTCCTCGTCGAGCCCGATCTTCATCGGAGGTCTCATCCGCTGGCTGGTCGATCGCTGGCTGCGCCGCGAAAAATTCCAGCACAAGGATCTCACGCCTGAAGAGCTCACCGCCGAGGGCGACAAGAGCTCCGGCGTTCTCCTCGCTTCGGGATATATCGCCGGCGGCGCGCTGGCTGGAATCGTCATCGCCATCATGCAGGGCGTGCCGGCGCTCTCCTTCTACAGCACCAAGGTCGAGGACTGGTCGAAGGCGAACAATCCGTTCTTCCACGGCCCGAATGCGGACCTGCTCGCCCTGCTGCCGTTCAGCGTCCTCTGCATCCTGCTCTATCTCGTCGGCCGGGACGTTCTTCTGGCCGCGAAATCGAGACGCACTTAATTGGAGGGACGCCCGCTGTGGCGTCCCACTAATTTGGGACGGTGACAGCCGCCACGGCTGCCCTCCAGTTTCAGATCCGCGAAGTTTCCCACGCCATGAACGCGTCCAGTTCGGCGCGGACTGTTTTCAGCGCGAGACCGACCACAAACGCATCGTCGATATGTCCGAGCACCGGCACGTAGTCGGGAATCACATCGAAGGGCGAGACGAAATAAATGATCGCCGAGATAATGGCGATCAGCTTGGGCGCGGCGATGTCCCGGTATTCAGCCCGGTGATAATCCCGGAGCAGCCGAACCATGGCCAGGAGATAAGGCCAGCTTTCGCCAAACGGTCCTCGCGGAATGACGTTGAGCTTGCCGATTGCATCCTCGAGCAGCTTTCGCAATCGCTGCGGATCGGCCGCATAAGCTTCCGCTTCGGCCGCGGCCCGGCGAAATGCCGCGCTCTCGGTCACCTCGTCGCCGCCGACTTGTTTCTCTTCTGTCGCCGCAAGTCTGACCGCCTTGCGACCAGCGACTTTCTTCGCCGGCTGCGTCCGGCTCGATGATGCTTTACGTTTTTTCATGGGAGATAAACTTCCGCTAACGCGTACTCCCGTGCGTTTCCGGCACGCCCAGGTCCATCGCGGTTTTACTGACGGTGACCCGATCCGTCCAGGCCAGCATGAACGCCGACACCACAAAAGTAAGGTGAATGATCACCTGCCACATGATCACCGTTCCGCCGATCCGCTCCGCCTCGATGAAGGTCTTGAGCAGGTGAATGGACGAAATGCCGATGAGCGCCGTGGCCAGCTTCACCTTCAGCACGCCGGCATTCACATGCGAGAGCCATTCCGGTTGATCGGGGTGCCCTTCCAGATTCAGCCGGGAAACGAACGTCTCGTATCCGCCCACGATCACCATGATGAGCAGGTTCGCGATCATGACCACGTCGATCAATCCCAGCACGGTGAGCATGATCTCCGCCTCCCTAGCTTCGGCGTGCTCCCGATCAAATGGATCAGCTCGACGATGAAGTGATAAACATAGACGCCCTGGGCCAGGATCAGCCCGAAATAGAGCGGCGCCTGGAGCCAGCGGCTCAGAAAAATAAAACTGCCGATCGTTCGTCGTGATTGGTTCATGGGTCGGCGTTTTCCTTACAGTGCCGCGCGGCCTTTGCAAATTGGTGGATCGAGCGCTCCGTCGCTCGATGACAAATGGCCCCGAACACTTTCGGGGCGACTTTCTCAGCATCGCGCGCGGAGCGCCCGATCCACCGTTACCTAGTGATCGATACCGCTTCTCGCCCGCCTTGATTTCCACCTCGAGCTTGTTTTGCGGTGGCGGCAGCGGGCAGGTCGCGTAGGGCGTGAAAGCGCAGGGCGGATTGTAGGCCTTGTTGAAATCCAGCACCGTCTCCCCGTTTACCGGCATGTCCGCATAGAGAAACCGGCCCGCCTTATAGGTTTCATCCCGGTTCGTCCCGTCGCCGAAGATGATGAAGAGCGACTTATCATCCTCCGTCACCGGCTGGAGCGAATATTCCTTCCCTTTCACCGTGAATTTCAGAAGCCCGGGACTCTTCATCTTGAAATTCCCGCCGAGGACATTCGGAATCATGATCTCCTTCGGCTCCGGCCACGCTTCGAGCCGGGCCGTCACCTTGCTGCTTTCGTCGACCGGAAACCAATGCCGCCCTTTGAAATTCCGCCGCGCTTCGCTTTCCGAGTCCCGCAGCCTGATGCCGAACCGGTCCTCCCGTTTGATCAGGACAAACGTCTGGCTCCCCGTGCGAATCTCCGTCGGCTTCCCTTTCTCGTCCGGGACCAGTTCAATCGTCGAAACGCTCTTCCCATCCGCCTGCGCCTCGACTCCCTTCTCCACCTTCAGCGTCGCGACTCCGCCCTTGAAATCGATCTCGCCGAATTTCCCCTGCTTGAAATTGTCCGTCAGCCGAACATCAAAGTTCTCCCCCGCGCCGACCGTATTGATCCCCTCCTTCAACCAGAAAAGCCCCGCACACCGTCAGCCACCCCGTCTCCTTTTTCAGGTTGGCCTCCGCCTCGCTCCGCCATTTCTCAATCGATTGCGCGTAATCCAACTGCCCGTCGGCAGACGCCCTGAGACCAGCAACGACCGCTACCAGACCGAATATGGATCTCTTTTTCATCCAATCTTGAAATCTGCAATCTACAATCTGCAATGGTCACTTTCCTGTCGTACGCCGCCTGCAGCTCGCGAGGTCGAGCTTCTTCATCTGCATCAGCTCATGCATCACTCGCTGCAAGCCCGCCGGGTCTTTGGCCCATTCGTTAAAAAACATCGACGGCACCACCTGCCAGGAGAGTCCGTATTTATCCGCGAGCCAGCCGCATTGCACTTCTTCCCCGCCGTCGGCGGTCAGCTTTTCCCAGTAATAATCGATCTCCTCCTGCGTCCCGCAGTTGATCACGAACGAAATCGCTTCCGTGAACTTGAACTGCGGCCCGCCATTCAAAGCCACGAACTGCTCCCCATCCAGCTCGAAATCTACCGTCATCACCTGCCCCTTCCTCCCCGACGGCTCCTCCCCCGTATAATGCGTGATCTGCGTAATCCTCGAATTCTTGAATACCGAGACGTAAAACTTCGCCGCCTCCTCCGCCTGGCCATCGAACCACAAAAATGGGAGTAATCTTTTGCATGACCGATACAAAAGCTGAAACGCTGAAAAACTGAAATGCTGAAATGAGGCAACCGGAGCGGTCGCCCTACGAATCCCATCTCAGGATTTCAGCTTTTCAGCTTTACAGCCTCATTTCAGCGTTTCAGCGTTTCAGCGTTCAGTTCCCTCCCCTACTCCGTGCGGAGCGCCGCCATGGGGCTGATTCGGGTCGCGCGGCGGGCGGGCAACCAGGTGGCGAGGAGCGCCGCCGCCGCAAGGACAATCGGTGCAACGGTGAACGCGACCGGATCGAGCGCACCGACATTATAGAGCATTCCGCTAATGAGTTTGCCGGTCGCCGCCGCGAGGAGGACGCCGAGCAACAATGCCACCGATCAACATCACCGCGCCTTCCCGCAGAATCATCCATTGGACGTTGCCGCGCTGGGCGCCGAGCGCCATCCGAATCCCGATCTCCCGGGTGCGTCGCGCCACCGAGTAGGCTTTCACGCCATAGACGCCGACCGTCGCGAGCGCCAGGGCCAGGCCACCGAAGACGCTGAACATCGCCGCACCCGCGCGCACGATCCAAAGCTCAATGTTGCCATCGAGATGTTGCGCGAATGTTTTGAGGCTCAGGATCGGAAGGGCATCATCCACTCCGCGCACCGTGCGGCGAATGAGCTCCGCGGTGGCCACCGTATCCCGGCCGGCGCCTTTCTCGAACTTGAGGTGAAAGAAAACGTTGCTCTGAAATCCACCGGCAAACGGAAGGTAAACCATCCCGCTCGGGTCGTTCTCGAATAAGCTCCCGCGAGCGTAACGCGCGATGCCCACGATTTCGACCGGCGCGCTCCCCTGGGTTTGATCCGGGCCCTTGAGCGGCGATCCATCCATCTCCGTGAACTGAATTCGCTGGCCGAGGGCATCGCCATCGGGCCAGAGCTTTTTCGCCAGCACTTCATCGATGATCGCCACCGCCGGCGAAGTTTGATGCATCGCTTCCACCATCGTGAAGGTGCGGCCTCGCAGCAAAGGCAGGCCCACCGTCTTGAAATAGTCCGCGCCGACGTTGCTCGAGTTCGCGTGAAAGGCGAGGCCTTCCGCGGCCGTGGCCGGTTTCGCGTCGGGTCCGGGATTCGTCCCGGCGCGCCGCACCGTTTTGCTCAGCTCCACCATCCCAAATGGAACCGAGGAAGAAATGCTGGCGCTCTCGACTCCAGAGAGCGACGCGAGACGCTCCTCGAGTCGTCCGATACAAATCTCGCGCCCGCGGCTGATCGTAGCCCGCGAGGCTCGCGTCCGTTTCCACCAGGTAATTGGAACTCGTCTGCAAACCGGTATCGACCGACGACGCCTTGCCCGCGCCGCGAATGAAAAGCGCGGCCGCCGTGAGCAGCGCGAGGGAGAACGCGATCTGCACCACGACCAGCGGATTGCGCGGCAAAAATTTCCAGCGCCTGACCTGCGTGTCTTCGCCCGCGTGTTCCTTCAGGTCGCCAATGACCGCGGACCTCGACAACTTCAAGGCCGGGCCGAGCGCGAAGATGAAGGTCCCGAGCAGACAAAAGGCGAACGTCGCGGCCAGGACAGGCGCACTCAGGCCACCCTGCCACGCCAGGTCGAACGGCAATTGGGCCCTGAGCGCGGCGACGAGAAGATCGGACGACCAAAGCCCCAGGAGGAGTCCGAAAATTCCTCCGGCCAGCGCGAGCACGAACCCTTCGACGAGCAATTGCCGCACGATCCGCCAGCGACTCCCGCCCAGCGCGAGCCGGACCGCGATTTCCTTTCGGCGTGCCGCCCCGCGCGCGAGGAGCATGTTCGCCAGGTTCAGGCAGGCGACCAGGAGGACGATGCCGGACATGCCGAAAAGGAGCGGCGCCAGTTTTTTGATATGGGTGCCACTGGTGGGGTTCATGCTCATGGCGAAACGCGAAAGCGGCGCGATCATGAAGGTCTGGTCTTTTTGCTCGACCGGATAGGCCTGCTCCAGATTCGCCGCCAGCGTCTTCATGGCCGGAGCGGCCGCGGCGATTGTCGTCCCCGGCTTGAGCCGGCCGACGAGCATGAAGTTTCTTCCCGCGCGATCATCCAGCCTGCCCTTGGTCCCGGTTTCGAAATCGTTCGCGACCAGATCGTAAACGCCCAGCGGCAGCCAGAGCTCCGGCGCGAAAATCTGGGTCGTCCCGGTAAAACCTTCCGGCATGATCCCGATCACGGTAAACGGGTGGCTGTCGATCTTGATGGTCGAGCCGAGCAGCGCCGGATTGAGTCCCTCTCTTTTCCAATAGGTGTGGCTCACGATGGCGACCGCCGCGTTGCGGCCCGGTGTTTCCTCCTCCGGCCGGAAAGCGCGCCCCTGGCTGGGCATAACGCCCATGACCGAGAAATAATTGGAGCTCACCACGGCGGTGAAGGCGCGCCGGGTGTTGCCTTTGTCACCCAGGCCCACCATGGCGAGATTGTGCGCCATCACTCCGGAGAAAACCTCATTGCGCTCCCGGATATCGACATAGGTCGGATAGGAAAATCCGCGGAACATCCTGGGGTTCTTCTTATCCTGGGAAAAAATCTGCACGACCTCGTCCGCCTTCGCGTAATGCGGTGGCTGGAAGAGAAGCGTGTTCATCAAGCTGAAGATGGCCGTGTTCGCCCCGATCCCGAGGCCGAGCACGATGATTGCCGCCGCCGCGAAAGCGCGCGCCTTGCCGAGCTGCCGAAACGCAAAACGAAAATCCTGCACCATATCCAGTCTGATGCTTCCAGAGCGGGATTTGGATTCAAGGAAAGTGACGGGTGACATGTGACATGAAAGAGAGAGCGCGACCATTCGCGCACCAGCGCTGTAGCCGCCCCGCTAAGTCGGGGCGTTTGCGCGTCGAAGACACGGCGACAGAGCGCCGTGACTACAGCTTCTGATCACGAGCACAAACCGCACGGGTGTGGCCCGCTCCCCAACAAGTCACATGTCACACGTCACTTTCTTCATCTCCATCGTCATGAAGACGCTGTTCGGATCTTCGATATAATCCGCGAACGGCTCGCAATAGGTAAAGCCAGCCCGCGCGTAGAGCTGGCGAGCCGGCTCGAACGCTTCCATCGATCCCGTCTCCAAACTCAATCGGCGATACCCGCGCCGCGTCGCTTCACCAATGATGTGATCGAGGAGCGCCTTCGCGACGCCTTTCCTCAGGTGTCGCGACAACCGTCCGCATCGATTTGATCTCGCCATGCTCACGATCCAGCTCCTTCAGCGCGCCGCAGCCCAGCAGCTCGCCGTTCTCCCACGCCGTCCAAAACGTCACGTCAGGCTGGCGCAGCCCCTCGATCGGCAAAGCATGGGTGCTCTCCGGCGGCGAGATCGATCTCATATTCGCCAGATGCTCGTCGAGCAGCTCGCGAATCTCAGGACCGCTCAGATCATCAATCTGGATCTCCACAAAGAAAGTGACCCGCCTACGCTGAGGCTACGACGTGACAGGCTGTGACGATGTTGACATGTTTCTCCTCGTTCCCAAACTCTGTTTGGTAACGCACTTGTCTTCGAAACTCTGTTTCGCCCCCTGTGACGATCACAAGCACGAGCACGATTACGAATCGCAAGCTCAGCGATTGCGCGAATAAGTAGTCGCGCCGGGAGTAAGCTTTCCTTTTGAAATATAGGTCTCGCCTCGCGTGAACGAGTCCGGTCCATGGATCTGGATCTCGAATCGATGCTGATGCGTGGCGTCGGCGTCAGGCAAATTCGTCGCGGAGACAAACTCAAAAATGAACCCCTTCTCTATGCTCGCGGAGGCGAGCTTCAATCGGGGCTGATTCCCCCGCGGGCAATAGTGGGTGGCGATCAAGTCGTCGCCGTCCCGATGATAAACGTCAGCGCTTCCCGACCGGAACTCAGGACCCACGCCTCCAGCAGGACCGTGTCGGCCGCGATCAATCGATAAGAGACCTTCTCGGCGCCGCCCTCCGCCGTCGTTCCTTTCCATTCACCGCGAAGCTTTTTCAGCTCCTCAAATGTTTCCGCAGGATTCAGATCTTTGCCCAAGCACGAGCGCTCCACCCGCCAAAGCGCCAGGGCGAGCATCCCGATAAGAATCACGTGTCCCTCTGCGCAATCTGCGGATCACTTGCTTCTGCTCCCTACTTCTTCACCGCGATCGGCGCGGAATACGCGACGTTCTCCCACATCAGCTTGAGCAGGCCACCATCCCCAGTCTTGTCCACGGCGATGGTGAATTGCTCCACCGGCGTGTCGAGCGGCTGCTTCATCAAATCGACCCGAACCAAATCCTGTCCCTGGTCGTACTTCGTCCCCCATTGCCCCGTCTGCTTGTTCACGATCAACTTCGCTCCACCTTCCTCGGGCTGGAGAAACAACGAGTAGGTTCCCGGCGCGATGGCATTCCCGCCGATCGTGATCTCCTTGTCGGTCGTGAGCAGCGTGGCTTCGTTCGCTCCCATCCGCCAAACCTTGCTGAACGGAACAAGGCCGCCCCAGATCTTGCGCTTCTCCCCGCTCTTCGGGTCCTTCATATACGGCCGGCCGTAAGCGATCGTAATTTTCGCGTCACCCACCGTCGCGTTCACCGTGTCATGCGGACTCACCCGCGGCTTATCCTGGCCGAGGACCGCCGCCGCCGACAGAACGAGAGCTGGAACAATCAAAAGCGTGGAACGAATCAATTTCATGCCACCAAACTCGCCGCGTCCGGCGAGCCGTCCAGTCCATTTCATAATGCGTTTGTCTTTGTCGAGCGTTTTCTCGGACGCCAGGAACGTGATGGCGTTTCACAGAAACGCCCTAACCCATCGTCGCTTCCTACCGCAACTCGCGCGCAAAAAACTTCGCCACCTTCGGCCGCACTCTCCGACATGGCCGCTTCGCTGAAGACATGGCCTTCGCCCGGCACGAACTCCGTCTCCACGCGCTCCGCCGCGCTGGCGCAAGAACGCGCATGAGCGGCTTCGCGTATTTCTCCAGCGGCACGCGCCCATCGTCCAAGCCATGCACGATCAGCACCGGCGGCATTTTGCCGATGCGTTTCTCCTGCGAATTCCAGATCCCGCCCGCTTGTGTCGTCACTGCCCCAACGCGCGGATTGTCGGATGCCGCCGCGATCGCCAGAAAACCACCCAGCGAATATCCGTAAAGCCCGAGTCGGCCGCTTCCTTTCTCCTCGCGGCCATGCACCCACGCGATTCCATCGCGCATCGTCTCGAGCCATCCCTCGAAATGCTTTTGCATCGTAGAGTCGAGGGCAACGACCGTCCCCGTGCGGTTGAAATAATGAAGCAGGTAAACCGTATCGCCATCGTCAGCGAGGGTGCGCGCCACCCGCCGCATGCTCGGCCCATCAAACACCATCCCGCCCGCGCCATAAAGCACGATGATCGTGCGATGAGATCGCGTCCCGACCGGCGAATATCGATCCGCTCCGAATCTTCCTGCCCCCGCTTTCGAAAAACAAACGCTGCGGGCCCGCGGCCGTCTCCGCCTCTAAAGAACTGCTCAATCCCAGAAGAAACCAAATCACACCCGCCGCCACAACCCCTCGATTCATGCCCGCACCTTCGCCCAGCCGTTCGCGGGGCCCAAAGGCTGAAAACTGAAACGCTGAAACGCTGATAGCATGTCCCAAACGCTTCGCCCCGCTCCCCTCCAATTTCAGCATTTCAGTGTTTCAGCGTTTCAGCTTTTTCTTTCTATGCCGAGCGCGCGGCGCTAAGAGCAGGGCCAGCGCGCGATGAACGGATTCTTCCAACGCCTGAAGCAGCGCAAGCTCGTCCAGTGGGCGCTCGCCTATAGCGCCGCCGCGTTCGCCCTCCTGCAAGGCGCCGATATCGTCGCCCACCGTTTCGGTTGGCCCGAACAAACGATGCGGCTCGTCATCATCGCGCTGAGCCTCGGGCTCCTAGTCACGCTGGTGCTGGCGTGGTTTCATGGCGAACGGGGCGCGCAGCATGTCAACGCGACCGAACTGTTGATCCTTGCACTCATCCTGGCGGTGGGCGGCGGTTTCCTCTGGCACTTCGCCGGCACCGCGCCCGAGCGAGCCGTCACGTCCGCTAGGGCGTCTGTAACCGAGTCGCCGCCAATCCCCGAAAAATCGATTGCCGTCCTGCCCTTCGAGAACCTGAGCAGCGACAAGGAGAACGCCTACTTCGTGGCCGGCATTCAGGACGAAATCCTGACGCGCTTGACCAAGATCGGCGCACTGAAAGTCATTTCCCGTTCTTCGACCCAGCAATATCAAAGTGGACCGCGCAATCTGCGAGAGATCGCCCGGCAGCTCGGCGTCGCTCAACATCTTGGAAGGGAGCGTGCAAAAGGGCGGCCCGGCCGTCCTCGTGAATGTCCAGTTGATTAAGGCCGAGACGGACGAGCATCTCTGGGCGGAGAGTTACAATCGCACGCTCGACAATATCTTCACCGTGCAAAGTGAGATCGCTCAAACCGTGGCGGCTACGCTCAAGGCCAAACTCACCGGTGCCGAAGAGAGAATCCTGTCCGAGAAAACGACGACGAATCCGGCAGCTTACGACGCTTACTTGCGTGGTCAGGCGCAGTCGCGTTTGGAAGGCGAAGACCACATCAGGGCGGCGCAAGCTTCGTTTGAAGAAGCGGTGCGACTCGACCCGCAATTTGCGCAGGCGTGGTCCGCCCTTTCGCGCACCCATTCCCTTCTTTTCTTCCATTTCGATGCAACCCCGGCGCGGCGGGCGGAAGCCGAAAGGTCCCTGGCCGAAGCGGTCCGGTTGCAGCCGGACTTCGCGGAAGTGCAACTGGCCGGCGCCTACCTGCAATACTGGGTACGCCGCGATTACACCGGCGCTCTCGAGATGATGCGGCAAGCTCCGCACTTCCTGGCATAACAACGCCGAAGTGCTGGAGGTCATGGCGCTCATTTCAGCGCGACTCGGCCAGTGGAAAGAGAGCCTGGAATGCATCCAGCACTCGATGGCTTTAAACCCAAAGGATTTCAGCACTCGCCTTGAAGCCGTGGAACTCGCCCTCGCCACGCGCGAATTTGGCCTCGTTACCGCGTTCGTCGAGGAAGGGCTCCGCACCTGGCCTGGTAACTCTGACTTGCTGGGAGCGCAAGCCTTTGCCCTTCAAGCTCGCGGTCAGCTGAACGAAGCCGAACGGATTTTGTCCGGCGTAAAATTCGATCCGGCAAATGTCGATTCCGGCAGCCTCGCCCTCATGTATCAAACTTTGTTGCGGCGCGATCCGGCGGTCGCTCTCAAGTTCCTCGACACTCACCCGCTGCCGGCCGGCGAGAATAACCCCTTGTTCCTCCCTTATTGGGCGAGCGTCCAGGAAGCCGCCGGCCGGAAAGAGGCCGCGCGCGCGACCTTCACCCGCGTCCGCGAGACGGTTGAGCCCCTGCTCCAAAGCCAACCGCAAAACGGAGGATTTGTCGCCATTCTCGCGTTCGCCCTGGCCGGGCTCGACCAGCGGGAGGAGGCATTCAAGGCGGTCGACCAATTCGCGGCCCTGAGCGTGGGCGATGCGCGCAGTGCCGGGCCGCGCGAAGAGCTCAGCGCCCGCGTCTTTGCGCGTTTCGGCGACAAAGACCGCGCCATCAGCAGCCTCGAACGTTTGTTGTCCGCGCCCGCCGACGGCCTCTTCGGAACGCCCGTCACGCCCGCGATTTTGCGCCTCGATCCCGGCTTCGATTACTTGCGCGGCGACCCGCGCTTTGAAAAACTTTGCCAGGAGCAGGCGGCAAATCGCCGCCAGTGACCTGTGACATGTGACGTGAAGAAGAGGGAAAGCGGGCCGAAAGTGCGGCTAGATCACGGAGCGGCGGTCAATTCGCGCTTCACCGAAACGGAGTTTCGCAGACAAATGCGTTCCCAAACAGAGTTTGGGAACGAGGAGACTCCCGTATCTCGTTCCCGCATCGCGCATCACGTTCCCATCAGTCACATGTCACATGTCACTTGTCACTCGTCCCTTGCTTCGCTATGGCGACGCGCGACAGCGCGACGGCCTTGTCCAGCGCCTGCTCGGCCGGCACCGGCACGTCGGGCTTCACTCCGACGTCCTGCCAATTCGAACCGGTGATAGGATTGATGGAGCGGCCTTCGGGAAGGTCGACGGCGAAATGCGGGTGGATACGGCGATACTCGAAGGGGTGCGCGCCGCCACCGGTCACTTCTCCGACGATGATGGCACGCTTGAGCGCCTGGAGATCGTAGGCCACGGCCTCAGCCGCGGAGAAAGTTTTGCGCGACGTCAGAATATAGAGCGGTTTGGTCGAGCCAAAGCGCCGGCCTGGGACCCACGAGGGCGACGTGCTGGCGGAGTGCTTATCACTCGGCCGGTCATAAGTGCCGCTTAGCGGCTTGCCGCCATCGAGGAGATAGCCGGTGATTAGGTTTGCGGTCTCGGCGCCGCCGCTGTTCTGGCGCAGATCGATAATGAGAGCATCGCCTTGCGCCGCGACCGTCATCGCAGCCGCGAACACATCGCCAGCCATCGCGGCCGGTGGAAAAACGCGCAGGTCGATGAGCATGATGTTGCCGGGCAACCGTTCGATTTTCTCAATGCCATGATTGAGATGGGCTCCGTAGTATTTCTCCATCTCGGCCGCGGCAAAGCTCGACTCGCCGGTCTCCTCCGGCAGCGCCTTGGGGCTGTAACTGAGGCCAAGGTGGCCGTCGCCCGATGTCTCGCGCAGCCAATTGGTGATCGTCTCCGCGAACAGTTGCGGATCGGTGATGCCATCCCACCGCGGACCCGCCTGCCGAAGTTCGCCCGCAATGCGTTTGCCCTTTTCGGGATCGACATAGCGTTCTTCGATCACGCGCGCCGCGCTTTGCACGATCTGGGAGCGATCTTCAGACGAGAGGAGAGCCGCCTCGCCTGCGGCTGTCGCCAGAAAAAAGAAAAGGGTGAAGAGTCTGATCATAATTTTCGGCCGAGTTCGGTCCGGACTCGCTGATGGAAGGGCTGGCGATCGAGCGCAGAGAGCGCCTGGTCAACAGCTTGGCCCAAATTGACGGAAAGCTCTGATTCGAGCCGGGAGGCAGCGCGAGAGACGGCAGTCCAAATCGGTTCGAGGCTCCCGGCCAGCGCCTCTCCTTCCGCGGTCAGACAGATCATCTGGAGTCGCCGGTCGGCGCCGGGTTTTGTTTTGATGAGCCGAAGTTTTTTCATCTCGGCCAGCGTCTGCGTCGCGGCCGGCTGGCTTACTCCGATTGTTTCCGCGATGGCGTTGACGTTTTGAGGTCCCGCATCAAGGAGGAGCCGAACGATCGGGTAAAAGCGAGGTTTGAACCTCAGATCGAGTTCGTCGTAAACGTACTGCACGTCGCCATCGAGCCGCAGGATCAGGTTTCGCAGCCTGGTGCCGAGACCGATGGAGGAGGACGACATATAAGGACTTATATATTGCTACGGTCTCTTTGACAAGCGACCGATGAAGAAAGTGACGTGTGACCTGTGACCTGTGACGTGACGGGGAAGCGGATCGGGACGCTAGTCCCGAGGTGACTCGCCGCTTTCGGACTGCGACCTCTAAGAGATTACTTCTCGCCGCTCAACTTCCGGCGCAGGCCATATAGCATCCGCCGAATGTCATCGAGCAGAATAAAGACGGGTCTCGTACTTTTCGCTTCGGCAAAGCCCAGCTCGATACTCAGGATGAGCTGGGTCTCGAGCTCCGCGGTCGAGCCCTCTGCGTGCGAAATGAACTGGATGAACTCGCCCGTCGTGTGACGTGCCTGACCCTCCGCAATATTGGAGGGAATTGAAATCGCGGCGCGGCGCATTTGCGCAACGAGTCCAAATTTTTCTTCGTTGGGGAACTTTGTTGTTAGTTGGTAAATGACTTTGGCGAGACTGATTCCCTTCTGCCAAACAACGAGATCTTTGTAATTCTGGGGATTATTTTGCATAGCGACGTTTTACCCGAATTCATGCCACACGTCACATGTCACTTCCGGCCGTCATGTCACACGTCACATGTCACAGGTCACTTTCTTAAACGAGATTCATTTCGGACGATGCGCGATGCTTCCTGCTCATCGGTCTTGACCCAGAACTCGGCGAAGGTGCCGTCCTCTTTGGAGGGTTTGATGCGGTCCATGACGTTCGAGAGCCACGCGGGCGGCGTCTTCGGCTTGGTACTGAGGCACGACGAGGCTGAAGTTGAGCATGGTCTTGAGGAAGATGAAGACGCCGAAGAAATGGCGGTTGGCGCCTGTGAACATGACAGCCGCCATGCCGCCAATAATCGTAAGGTGAATAACAATGACGCGGCTGAGGCTGATCTGGCCAAGCCGCTCCATCCAGGCGAAGGGCCGCGTCCGGAGCCAGATCAGATCGGCCACGAAATCGATGGCCTGAAAAATCGCGACGCCGATCAGGCCGGCGATCAGGTGGTCGGGCTCGAGATTTCCTTCGGGGCTATGCGTTTTGGAGAACACGATCAGCCCGAGCACGGCGAGGAAAACTCCATGGGCGGCAGTGAAGACCAGGGCCGGGACAAGGAAGGCAGTGAGATAAGTCGAACCGTGGCTGCCGGACTGGCCTTCCGCGCCCTTCGGAGCTTCATACGCCCAGTGCCCCTGGGCCGGGACCAGGCGGCGATGGAGCAAGATCCGAATAGCGACGAGCAGCGTGCCGATGAGTGTCTCGAGCCAATAAAGCACCAGCATGGTGCCGGCCGACCATTCGCCCACGAACCAGCCGGCGGCGGGGACGGCGTTGAGGCCGAGGGCGGTGATAAGGGAGCGGAGGCGCATCGCGGACGCTAGGTCATTTGGGGCGCAAGATTGTGCACGGACGGGGAAAACGTCCAACGTCCAACGCCCAACGTCCAACGTCGAACTTGGAGAGGAGTAGGCGCACGTCGCTTGACTATCGCGCCATTGTAGGGTCGATCGCTTCGGCGAAGGCAAGATGGTTGCCGTCAGGGTCGGTGATCATGACGGTTTTGACTTTCGGGCCCGAGGTCGTTTCGCCGGTATCGATGCCGAGGCTTTGCAGGTGAGCGATCAGCCCTGCGAGATCGGTTACGGCGAGCGTGCACGAGCCAGCGCCCGCGCGCTCGGGCAATTCATAAGCCTGGAGCCAGCCGCCCCGCTCGAACTTCCATTCAGCCACTTCAGGCATGGGAGTGGAATCGGCCGGCCTGCGAAAGAGTTTCTCATACCAGGCCGACGCAGCTTTGAGGTCTCGCACGGCGACGCTGGCGATTGCGTTTTCGATTTTCATTGGGGAACGATGCGAAACCGCAGCTTCCTAGACAAGGGCGATTGATTCGCTTCTTCCAAAGCTTACCCTGCGGGCGTTGTCCATCTCGCACGGCTGCCGCCGGCTCGATTCCCAAGACAATTTTGGAACGAGGATCGGACCGCCAATGAACACGAATAGACGCGAATTGGAGAAAACAAATTCGCGTTAATTAGCGTGCATTCGCGGTTAGTTTCCCGCATCGCGCAACTCGGATCTCGCATCTCGCATCTCGGCCGCTCTACTTGTTGGGCATGAGCAAAAATTCCTGGTTCAACGTTTTCGCAAAGGGGGCGGCGCGTTTCAGCGGGCGGCCGATGACCTTCATCCTCGCGCTCGTGGTCATCGTGCTCTGGGGGGTCACGGGCCCAGTCTTCGGATTCAGCGACACGTGGCAGCTAATCATCAACACCAGCACCACTATCATCACCTTCCTGATGGTGTTCCTGATCCAGAACACGCAGAACCGGGATAGCGAAGCGATCCAGATCAAGCTCGATGAACTCATCCGCGCCACCAAAGGCGCCCACACCGTTCTGCTCGATCTCGAAGAGCTCGACGACAAGCACCTGGCGACAATCAAAGGGTGCTATGAGGAGATTGCGAAGAAGTCGCGCGCCGCGCTTAAGCGTGGGAAGGACGACACGGGCACGCCATTCGTGCACGTGGAGACGGCGTGAAGGAGCGAAGAAAGTGACATGTGACGTGTGACGAGTGACGTGTTGGGAAAGCTGTAGCCACGGCGCTATGTCGCCGTGTCCTCGGGAGTCGTGCAGGCGCTCGGTCCCTGGCGAAACGGAGTTTCGAAGACAAGTGCGTGCCCAAACAGAGTTTGGGCACGAGGGAATCACGTCACATGTCACTCGTCACACGCCTGCCACGCCGTAGCCTCAGCGAAGGCGGGTCAATTTCTTCAGCTCCTCAATCGTTCGAAGATGATGGTCGTCGTGCTCGGCGACGAAGAAGCAGAGATCAGTAACAGACATCGGTTGCTGCAGGCGAGGATGGAGCGCGGTGCGTGCGAGGTCCGCAGCAGTCATTCGCGCGAGGCGATCGACGATGCGGCCGCGGGTGGCGGCAAAGTCGGCGAGAATCTCTGAGATCGGGCGATCGTTATGCGCGGCCGCGTGCGTTTTGCGATTCTCGAGATCGGCTGCGTGTAACTCGGTAGCGCCGCCGTCGTAATCATCCAGTCGCAGGTCCCACAACGATTCGAGATCGAAAAGGTGACCGGCATTCTCCTGGATCGACCACTTGCCCTCGTTCTTCCGGGTCAGGACCTCTCCCGACAATCCGCGCACAGCATCAGCCAGCCGTTCCGGCGCGAGGCGGAGGCGTTCCAAAAGTTGAGGAGCTGCATCCGGACCGAGACCGAGCTCGAACTTGCGGTCGAACCAGCGTCGGGGTGCTGTCATAACCCAATTAACTTACAGGGGCGCGCCTGCCAAGCCATAGCTCGAAAGCAAGTGACGTGTGACATGTGACATGTGACGTGAAGAAGAGGGTTGCGGGGGACGGGATTACTTATGCCCGCTCAATTTCCGGCGCAGGCCGTTTAACATCCGGCGGATGTCGTCGAGCAAAATGAAGGCGGCTTTCGTGCTCGTCGCTTCAGCGAAACCAAGTTCGATGCTCAAAATGACCTGTGTCTCAAGTTCTGCGGTCGAGCCCTCTGCATGGGAGATGAACTGAATGAACTCGCCCGTCGTGTGACGCGCCTGCCCTTCGGCGATATTGGAGGGAATCGAAATCGCTGCGCGCCGCATTTGCGCGACGAGCCCAAATTTTTCTTCTCGAGGGAACTTCGCTGTCAGTCGATAGATCGACTTCGCGAGATCGATACCCTTCTGCCAAACAATGAGGTCTTTGTAATTCTGGGGGTTCTTTTCCATGGCGACGTTCTACCGGAATTCATGTCACTCGTCACTCGTCACATATCACTTTCCCTGCCCTCTCCTTCACGTCACACGTCACTCGTCACATGTCACTCTCTTCAAGGGCCCTTCCTCATCAGGCGTCGCCCAGCTTCATCGGCTGCATGAGGCGCTGCACTCTCGGCGAATAGTAGCGGGACGGATCGAATGACAGGACCACGCGTCCGACCCTTCCGACAATTTGCTTTCTTGGGATCGCGCCGATGAAGCGGGAATCCGCGCTGTTATCGCGCGAATCGCCGAGCATGAAGTAGTGGTCGGGCGGTATGACCACGGGACCAAAGCTGCGCAAGGCCAGACGGCCCGGCAACGACATCACGTAATGATCGCACGCTTCCAGGTGCTCGATGGCCACGACAGGGTTCGCGTCTTCAAACACATCGCGCAGGAAAGGCGCTGAATCGGTCGCTGAATACTGCTGGCGGATGCCGTTGAGGTAGAGCACGTCATTCCGCATCTCCACCTTATCGCCGGGCAAACCGACGACTCGCTTCACCAGCCGCGTGCCGTCTTTTGGTGAAAAGAAGACGACCACATCGCCGCGGAGCGGATCGCCCCAGTTGGAAAGGTGCAGCGTGGTAAAAGGGACCTTCAGGTCGTAGGCCAGCTTGTTTACCATAACCAATTCGCCTTCGAGGATCGACGGCTTCATTGAGCCGGTGGGCACCCAATTCCAGTCTGCCACGGCCGATTTGAAAGGGGCCATGACGACAAAGACGAAAGCGACGGGGCGCAACCAGTCGCGCCAGATTTTGTTGGCCAGGTGTTTCATAGAGAGAGATGGGCTGATTGCCTGATAGCAGGAACGCTGCCGAAATCAATCGGCGAGGCCGACCGACCATGGAGCCGGCAACCCGCCTGCGTCGTCTACGCGAAGCGATTGCAGGCTCGGCGCCCTCGTGATAGTTGCGAAAGGCGTGGCTGCAATTTTTCTCGCAAGGTCCGGAGGACGGGCCATCTCGCATAGCAAGCTGGCATTCTATAAGACTGACGCCGAGTTTGAGGATTGCCAGCGCGACAGACATTCCGGTATGAACAAGGGAATTCCATGAAAGCGACACACCCGTCTTCAATGCGGGGGCGTCTGGCCAGTCCTGCCGCATTCTTTTGCGAGCCCCCGCGCGATGGCCCGCCTCCTCGCCCTTTCCATCCTCATCGTGCTGACTGCGGCATCCGCGAAGGCGGTGCAGATTTTTGGGATCAATAACGCGAACAACAACCTGGTCCGCTTCGATAGCGCGACGCCCGGGACGTTTATCAGTTCGATCACCAATCACCGGGCTGATCGGCGGCGATACCATCGTGGCGTCTCGATTTTCGTCCGCTCGACTGCAAACTTTTCGGACTGGGCAGCGGCGGCCGGCTTTACACCATCAATCCGGCGACAGGCGCGGCCACGCAGGTGGGGACCGGCACTTTCGCAATGGCGCTCAACGGCACGGCGTTCGGATTTGATTTCAACCCGGTGGTCGATCGCATCCGCGTGGTCAGCGACGCGAACCAGAATTTCCGGCTCAATCCGGATACCGGGAGCATCGTGGACGGCGACGCCGCCACGCCCGGTATTCAGCGCGACACGAACCTGACTTACGCGGCGGGCGATCCCAACCAGGGAGATCAATCCGGAGATCGTAGCCGCTGCCTACACGAACAATATTGCCGGCGCGACGACCACCACGCTTTACGTGATCGACTCGACCCTGCAACAATCCCTCGCCCGGCAGGGCGGCGTAAATGTGCCGCCGGGAACGCCCTCGCCGAATGGCGGCCAGCTCTTCACGATCGGCGCGCTCGGCGTTGATCCCTCGGCAGTGCTCGGGTTCGACATCGCAATCGGCAGCGGCACGGCCTTCGCCACCATGCTGATCGGGAGTCCGGGAATTCCGCGGCTTTACACGATTAACCTCAACACCGGTGCGGCGACACTCGTCGGCACCATGGCCGGCACGACAACGGTTCGGGCCATGACGGTGGCGATTTCCTCCTTCACTGCCTCTCAATGCTGGCAATGTCGCCACCTTCACCGGCAGCGTGGAAGCGAACTCGATCATATTCGACCAGGCCGGCGGTCTTCTTAAGCACAACCGCTTTAGCGCCGGGGACGCCGTATTCAATAGCGACTTCGATTTCAACTCCGCGCGTGGCCGGGCGATCAAACGTTGAGCGCGACTAATGCGGCCAATCGACCGTCATCGTCAATGCCGGCGACGGGGATGATCAGGTGATCATTGGCTCCAGCACCGCCCCGGCCAGTGGGCTCGCGGCAACGTTCCAGATTAACGGCCAGGGCGGCGGCGATAGCCTGATCATTAATGACGCCTTCAGCTCGACAGGTCGGACGATCAGCCTCAATGGCGCGACTTCGACCGTGTCGGGTTTGGGCGGGCCGATCACCTACGGCACGCTCGAGTCGCTCGAACTTTTCGCCGGCACAGGCGCGGATACGATCAACATCTCGGGCACGGCGGCGGCGCTCACTTCGGTCTATGCCGGCGACGGCGCGGACACGGTGAACTTTGCCAATGGCGCGAGCCTTTCGGGCGGCTTGCTTGATGGCGGCGCCGGCACGGACACCATCGACTACACCGCGTATACGAGCCCAGTGACGGTCGATTTGAACGAGCCGTCGGGCAACCCCGGAACCGCCACGGGCACCGGCGGGCTCCGCGGATTTGAAAATGCCACCGGCGGCTCGGAGCACGGACGTTTTGACCGGCAACAGCGGCGTCAACATCCTGCGCGGCGGCGGGAACGGCGACATTCTGATAGGCGGCCCGGGCGGCGACCAACTTTTCGGAGACGCGGGCGACGACGTCCTGATTTGGAATAACGGCGATGGGAGCGACTTGATGGAAGGCGGCGCCAATAACGACACGGTGCAGGTCAACGGATCGCCCAGCGGCGACGACGCGATTTCTCATTCAGGTCAATCCCGCGGACTCCGCGCGTTTGCGTTTCGACCGGACCAACCTTGGTCTCTTCAACCTGAACATCGGGACCACCGAAGTTCTGGACTTCAATACCCTGGACGGGAACGACACGACGACGGTGGATTTTGCGGGCGGCAATCCGATTCCGCCCGGTGGAATCGACTTCGACGGCGGCAACGGGAGCGACCGGCTGGTGCTCCAGCGATCCGCCGGCTCGTTCGCGGCCGGTACGACTGCGCACACCGCCTCCGGGCCGGGCGCCGGCAGCGTCAACCTCGATGGCAGGGTGATTAGTTATACCGGACTCGAGCCGGTCGATGACACGGTGCCCGCGACGACCTTCACCTTTACGGCGCCCGCGTGGCGCGACCCTCCTTCAGATTGTGAACGGGCCGACCATCGGCGGTCTCGCGACGACTCAAATCAACGCTGGCCCGACTGACGCCTTCGAGCTGGTCAACTTCGCCCGGAAAACAAACGTCACGATTAACACCGGCAGCCCCGAACAAACCGTGATCGTGAATAATTCTGTCGCGCCGCCGGGCCTGAGCACTCTGACCATCAACACCAGTAACGGAGACGACGACGATCGACATCATGGCCGTTCCGCCTGGAGTCACGGCCACGGTTAACACGCTGGGGAGCGGCGACACCGTCAGAGTTTCAGGCGCCGGTGTTCCCATCGGATCGACGCTTGTTCCTCGATAACTGGCGCAGGCTTCGACCGGCTGGTTTACGATACCGGTGGAGTGGGCATTAACCGCAGCGCCGGACCGAATCCCGGCCAGACGACCATTATGCGACCCGGCTCGGGGGACGTGATTTATCAAAACTTCGAAGACGTCACTTTTGATGGGATCGCGCGCGCCTTGAATATCTCGACGCGGCTCCGCGTGCTGACCGGAGATAATGCCTTGATTGGCGGATTCATCATCACCGGCGGGATCAATAAGAAAGTCATCCTGCGCGCCATCGGCCCGTCGCTCAGCCAATTCGGGTTAACCGGTCTGCTGGAGGATCCGACGCTGGAATTGTACGACTCGACGCAGCCAGCTCGCCAGCGAACGACAACTGGCGGGAAACGCAGGAAGCGGAAATCATCGCCACCGGCGTCGCGCCCCAGAACAATTTGGAATCGGCCGTGGTGACCACCCTGGTGCCGGGAAATCACACCGTCGTGGTCAGAGGAAAGGACAATACGTCGGGCATCGGGGTCGTGGAAGCGTACGATCTCGAAGCGCAAACTGCTGCCCAGTTCGCCAACATCAGCACGCGCGGATTCGTCGATGCGGGTGACAACGTCATGATTGGCGGCTTCATCCTCGGCGGCGACACCGGGAGCGCCCACGTGGCCATCCGCGGAATTGGGCCCTCGCTCGCGCAAGCTAGGACTCAATAACGTGCTGGCCGATCCAACGCTGAGCTTGCGCGACGCCAACGGAACCCAGCTCATCTTCAACGATAACTGGATGGACGACTCGGCCCAGGCGGCGGAGCTGACCGCCATCGGTCTTGCGCCGACCAGCAACGAGGAATCGGGAATCTTTACCATCCTGCCCCCAGGCGCTTTCACGGCCATTCTCGCCGGGAAGAATGGAGGCATTGGCGTCGGGTTGGTAGAAGTTTACAACCTGCAATAGCTCTCCTGATTAAGTGGCTCGCACTCCAATGGTCCGCGCTGCGTGACCGGATTCTGCTGCGGCGGCGGATCGCCGGGACCTACTTCGGCCCGCTCCTGATCGATCGCGGGCATGGCTTGCTCTACGATGTGGAGCGCGATCTTACCTGGCTCCAGGACACCAATTACGCCCGCACCATCGGTCGTTCACCGGACGGACAGCTGACCTGGGATGACGCGAAGGCGTGGGTCGCCGGCTTGAAGTATCGCGGGATTAGGGGTTGGCGGCTGCCGACCGCGCTCAATCAGAACGGGAGCGGTCCTTGCATCGGCGATAATTGCCGAGACAGCGAGCTGGGCCATCTGGTCTTTGTCGCGTTCCAAAGGAAATCGCCTGGTTTGCAAGCTGCTGAACTGGCAGACCGTTCAGCATCTACTGGAGCTCGACCGCCGCTTCGGCCACGGAAGCGTTCGCGTTTAAGATGACGGGCCTCAAACAAGGACGCCTGGCCAAGAATCCGTGGGCCGAGGATCCTGCCCTGGGCGGCGCGGTGCCGCTCACCGACATGGTCCTGATCTGGCCGGTGCATGATGGCGATGTCGGTGCGGGTTTCTTCGTTCGGCTGATCCACGCTGTCCTTTCGCTGTTTCGACGGCGATAGGAATTTCCTTGAGTCCCGCCTCCGCTTCCCGCGAGGCTTCGGTCATGTTGATTCGATTTCGCTTGCGGTCTCGCGCTTCTGGGATTCCTCAGCGTCTGCGTTCGCGGCGGACGCGACACCGGCCGTGTCCCCTTCGCCTTCGCCCCATGCGAGCCGCCCACCGATGGAGTTCGATTCGTTCATCGTTGTGCTTCTCGTTCGTCCCCCGAACCCGCCGGAGCGTCCCAAAGCGGAGCTGGATCAAGCTCGGCGAAGGCCATATGGCCACCATCAGCCGGCTCTCCGAGGAAGGAAAACTGGTGAAGGCCGGGCCCTTCGAAGATTTCTCGGGCCGCAATGTGCGGGGCATGTTCATTCTAAAGACCGATCAGGTCGATGAGGCCCGCGAATGGGTGGCGACCGATCCATTGGTCAAGGCAGGCCGGCTCGTGCCGGAGTTCTTGAAATGGCACGTGCCAGAAGGGAAGCCTGAAATGAAAAGAAAGTGACGAGTGACCTGTGACCAGTGACGAGTTAGATGACGCCGCGGAATAACTCCGACGATCGCTGGAAGTTCGTGCGCGACGTCATGGTTTTTCAGCTCAAGTTGTTCCTGGATAACGTGCGCGATCTGGTGCTGATGCCGATATCGCTGGTTGCGGCGCTGATCGATTTGGTTTTGCGCGGCAGACCGGAAGGGGAGCGCGTTTTACAGAGTGCTGCGCTGGGGATCGCACAGTGAAGAAGTGATCGACGTCTACAGCGCGATCAAGCATCACGAGCCCGGCGATTTCAAGAGTGAGCCCGGACTACACCGTGGATGGCGTCATCGCGCGGCTGGAAGGTGTGCTCAAGCGCGAGGTCGAGAAAGGCGGAACCGCGGCGAGCGTCAAAGCGGCCATGGATAAGGCGATCGATCAGTTGCACGCCGAGACCGGCGCGAAACAGGAGCAGGCCCGCGAAATGGTCGCGCGAACCGCGGACGAATTGCGGAAGAAGTTCGAGAGCGGCGACCGGACGCAATAGCTGCTCTTCTGTAGCAGCGCCCGAAAGCTGTCGGGACGCTCGGGTTTCGCCGTGGAAACACTAAAGCGGCGCCGAATCCCACGTCGCCCGCAGGGCGACGGCTACAGAAGAAACGGCTGCCTGCTACCCGGGCGGTTTGGCGCGCTGCTCAGCCTGGTAATCGTTGACCACCAGACAGGCGTGAATGACGCCGGGGATCCACCCCAGCAGGGTGAGCAGAATGCTGAGGAAGAAGCTGAGAATGCGTCCAGTCATCAGGACTGCGACCGGCGGCAGGACGACGCAAAAGAAATAGCGAAGAGCTTTCATTTGATGCTGTGCACTTCCTTGTTTTTCAAACCGTCGTGGGAATGTTCGAGCTTCAGCTCGCCTGCGGGCGCGCTTGCGATTTGCCGTCGGGCACCTGATCGCCGACGGGGCCTTTGGCGACGGTCGTTCCGCCATCGACGACATACAACGCGCCGGTGACATAGCTGGCTTCGTCGGACGCGAGAAAAGCGTAGACATTCGCCACCTCTTCCGGAGTTCCGCGGCGGGCCAGCGGCACCGCCTGAATGAGAGCAGTCTCCATTTCCTTGTCCATCGGTCCGGTTTCCTTGTGCGTCCAGGCCGTGTCGATCGGGCCAGGACAAACACAATTCGCCCGCACACCATGGCGGGCCTGTTCCGACGGCGACACCGCGCATAAAGGAATGCATCCACGCTTTGGTGCCGCCGTACGTCGTGTTCTGCGCGAGCCCGATCATCCCCGACTCGGAGCCTGCAGAAACAATGTTCCCCTTCGATTTCTGCAAATGAGGCAGCGCGAAGCGCGTCATCAGAAAAGCGGAACGAATATTCATGCGGACCGTGCGATCGAAGTCTTCGATGGGGTAATCTTCCGTCATGACGTTGTCGAGAAAGACGCCGGCATTGTTCACGAGCACGTCGAGTTTTTTGTATCGGGTCAGAGCCAGGTCGACACAAGCCCAGGCGGAGCTTTCATCCGCGACGTCGCCGGCATGAGCGATGGCTTCGCCTCCAGCATCGCGAATAGACTTCGCCACATCCTCGATCGGGTCGTCCGCCAAACCGTTGACGATCACCCGCGCGCCTTCCCGGGCAAACTTATGGGCGATTGCTTCGCCGATACCCGTCCCGGCGCCGGTGACGATCGCGACTTTTCCTTCAAGTCGTCGGCTCATCAGCCGATCACCGAGAACCGGAGGTCCGGACCGAGGCATCGAGTTTCTCCAGGGCAGCACCGGGGTCCGATTCGCCGGTTTTTTTCATCTGTTCCTGGGTATGAACTCGTTTCTTTGCTTTGGTCGTCTCAGCGGTCGTTGTTGTCGTGGTCTCGGTAGTCGTTGCACAGCCCGAGAACACCAGAGTGCCAAGGGCAAGCAAGCCGCAGATAAAAGGGCGCGTTTTCATCATGGTTTAATACGTGCGCGCCGAGCCTTTCGGTTGGCTTTTCCAGATTTCCCACGCAGCGGATGGACTAGTCCTTCGTCGGGTTCCAACTCGACGTCGGCGACGACCCATTTTGGCGGCGTGGTGTCGTAACTCCGTTGGTGCATCGGAATGAAAAGGCGCGCCTGGCCGTTCACGGTCTTGAGATACCAGATGAGTGACTTCGCCTCGGGCGGCGCGCTGTAGGGCGGCGTGCCCGCGAAGCTGATTTCCAGAAAAACGCCCCGTTTGCCTTTCGGGGTTGGGATTACCTTGCCCGTGAACGGCGTGCCGGGTGGGATCTCTTCTCCGTACTCGTAGGTGACGAACGTGCCCGTGGCGGCCTTCCCCTTTACCTCCAGCGTAACGATCGTCTCGTTTTTCAGGCCGCCGTTCCGGTAGGTGGTCGGTTCCGCGAAAACGTTCGCGCCGGTGAACAGGCAGCGCGCAGATCGCCAGGCCGATCATCCAATTTCGCGAGCTTTTGATGGCTTTGCCTTTCATGCGCTGCGATCGGCGGAGAATTTTCGCCGCCAGACGAAATAAACCGGAATGCCGGTCAGCACCAGGAGATAGCCGATTCCTGAAGTCGTGGGCGCGAGATACGCGAGATCGACAATCAAGAACGCGGCCAACAGCGCTGAGATAATGGGAACGATCGGATAACCCCAGGTGCGATAAGGACGATCCGCGGCGGGTTTCTTTTTGCGAAGAACAATGACGGCGGCGACGAGCAGGATGTAAAAGACCATGTCGGCCGAGACGATGTATTCGAGCAACTGCGTATAGACATTGCCGTAAGTGACGGCGCCGCTCGCGGGGTCGGTGACGATCGTTCGCGGCAGAGTGAGAAAGGCGGCCCAGATCCCCTGCGCCACCAGCGCGGCCGCCGGAACATTTTTCCGGTTAATCGTGGCGATGCGGCTGAAGAAGAGGCCGTCCCGCGCCATGGCATAGTAAACGCGCGCGCCGGCGAGGATGAGGCCGTTGTTGCAGCCGAAGGTGGAAATCATGATCGCGGCCGCCATGGCCAGGGCGCCGGGTTTGCCGAAGATGGAATTCATCACGGCCACCGCGACGCGATTTTGCGGGCGCGCGCTGGATCTCGGAAAACGGGAGGACGGCGACGTAGGCGAGATTGGCCAGGACGTAGAGGACAACGACGAGCGCGCAACCCGCCGAGGAGAGCGCGCGCGAGGTTGCGGCCGGGATCGCGCACTTCGCTGCCGATGAAGGTCACATTCGTCCAGGCCGTTTGCGCGAAGATCGGGCCGACCATTGCCTTGCCGAAAAGAAGCACGAGCGCGAATCCGCCGACAGCGGTGAGCCCAGGTTGCGCGGCCTGCGGATTCCAGCCGTTCTTCCACGAGTCCCACCAATCCGAAGCCCGCGCCGCGCTCTCCGCCTTCCAGCCAAGCGAAAGCCCGATGACGATCAGCGCGAGCAACGCCGCGGTTTTTGCGAACGTGAATGTGTTCTGGACAAACCTGCCGGTCTCGAGGCCGCGCGTGTTCGTCCAGGTGAGGAGGAGAATCAACGCGACCGCGACAACCTGCTCCGTGGAAAGACTGATCGCGTAGCCGCCGAAGAGATGGATCGGTTGGACCAGATAATGGTCGGCCGCGACGGCCGGGGCGAAGACTCCCGTGAATTTGGCGAAGGCGATGGCGACGGCGGCAATCGTGCCGGTTTGAATAACGAGGAACAGCGTCCAGCCGAAAAGAAAACCGAGAGAAGGCCCGTAGGCTTCGCGCAGGAAAACATAAACGCCGCCCGCTCGCGGCATCATCGCAGCGAGCTCCGAGCAACAGAGCGCGCCCGTGATCGTCATCAGGCCCGCCACCGTCCAGGCGAGAATCAACCAGCCTGGGCCCCCAGTCAGCCGCGCCGATTCCGCCGAGGTGATGAAGATGCCCGACCCAATCATCGAGCCGACCACGATCATGGTCGCGTCGAGCGGGCCGAGCCGGCGCTCGAGATCCATGATCTTCCTTCGGCGCTTCGTTCTGCTTCTGCATCGCGATCACAGATTAGATTGGTAGGGCGAGACTCTGTCGAGCCGAAGTGCTTGCGCTGATAGCCGCTTCACGGTATGAAGACAAGAAAGAAGGTTCTCGAATTCGCCAAATGCAGTTCGTTCAGCGGCGTCATCCGCGGCCGCTGCTATTCAGGGCGCGGCCTCCGGCGCCGCGATCATCACTTCCTCCTGCTCGAGGCGTTCGCGGAGCTTCCGCACAAAGGCGACTGCCTGCGGATTGTCGCCATGCACACAAACCGTGCTCGCGCAGATCGCGACGTCCGTTCCATCCACAGCGCGCACCTTCCCTTCCGCCAGCATGCGAATGATCCGCTCCGCGGCTTCAAATGGATCGTGCACAAACGCGTCGGGCCGCGATCGCGGCACGAGCGAGCCGTCCGCAAGATAATTGCGATCAGCGAAAACCTCGGAGGCGGTCTGCAAGCCGAGCTCCGTGGCCGCGAAATCGAGCTCGCTTTCGGAAGGCGCGAACAGGATCAGCTTCGGATCGAGCGCGAAGACGGCGTTGGCGATCACCTCCGCGAGCGGGCGATCCCGCGCCGCCATATTGTAGAGAGCGCCGTGCGCCTTGACGTGGTTCATCCGCCCGCCGGCCGCGCGCGCGAGCGCCTGGAAACCTCCGATCTGATAGGCGACCGAGGCGTAAACTTCCGCCAACGGCATCGTCATTTCCGTGCGCCCAAAGTTTTCGCGATCAGGAAAACTTGGATGCGCGCCCAGCGCAACGCCCCGTTCCAGCGCCGCCTGGACTGTCGTAAAAATCGAAGCCGGATCGCCCGCGTGAAACCCGCAGGCAATGTTGGCCGAACTGACGAGATCGAGAATTTCGTTGTCGTGCCCGGCACCCTCGCCGAGGTCGGAGTTGAGATCGATCACCGGATTCATGACATGTGCAGACTCAGGCCGACGCGGAACCGGCAAAATCTTCTTCGCGTTCCCGCAAAAGTCTCTGCGCTTCCATCAGAGAAACCTCGTGGAAGCGCACCTGGTGGCCCGGGCCAGAGTTGCGCGGCAATCGGAAGATCGGCCGTGATCACGTGCGCGATTTTTGGATAACCCCCGATGGTTTGGCAATCACCGAGCAGGAGAATCGGCTCGCCGTTGGGAGGAACCTGAAGCGTGCCGGGCGCAACCGCCTCCGAAAGAAGATCGGTGGTGTGCATGCGATCGAGCGGTGGCCCGTCGAGGCGCGCGCCCATTCGGTCCGACGCCGCCTTCACGGCGAATGATCTCATGACCAGCGACGTGTGAGCGCGCGACAAAAAACGGTTCCAGTCCGTCCCGCGCACGATGCGCAGCATGGCAGGACACGCGGCCGGTTGTGGCCCACGGGGCCGGCGCCCGCCATTCCGAAACGGTCCGTTTTTTTAACGGAAATCTTCTCGCGGGCCCCAGGGGCAGCGCGTCGCCGTCGCGCAAGGCGCGTCCCTCGAAACCCGCCGAAGCTTCCGCGCAGATCCGTGGAGCGGCTGCCGAGAACCCGTGGGACATTGATGCCGCCGGAGATCGCCAGCCAGGCGCGCCCCCCGCGTTGCGGCGCGGTCATGGTTAGCTCGTCGCCCTTCGTCACAAGACCCGCGTGACCCGCCGGAAGATTCTGGTCCCCGATGCGAACCGTAAAGGCGCCGCCGCACCACGCGACCATGCGCGCATCCTCGAATTGCAATTGCAGCTTACCCAAAGTCACCTCGAGACCGGCGGCGCCGCTCGGATTGCCGGCCAGCGCGTTCGCCACCCGCATCGCGTGGGTATCGAGCGCGCCGCCCACCGAAACGCCAGACTGCCGAAAGCCGGTGCGCCCCAGATCCTGCACCGAAGCCAGGAAACCGGCGGAGTGAACGAGTGCATTCATGCGGACGAACGTTCGAATTCTTCCCGCGAAATCCGGCGAAAACGGACGCGATCACCGGCCTGAAAAAGCGAAGGCGGTTCCCGCTTCACCTCAAACAACGATATCGGCGTTCGCCCGATGATGTTCCAGCCGCCGGGAGATTTTTGCGGATAAATGCCGGTCTGCGTGCCACCGATCGCGACCGCGCCCGCCGGAATTTCCTGGCGCGGCGAAGCACGCCGCGGGGTCGCGAGCTCCGTGGGCAATCCGCTGAGATACGGGAAAGCCGGGCGTGAAACCGACGCAGCGTCACGCGGTAGAGCGCGGCTGAGTGGCGCCGCACAACCTCCAGTGCCGACAAGCGGGCGTGCCACGCCACCTCGCGGAGATCGGGGGCGAATTCGTCCTCGTAACAGACTGGAACTTCGATGGTCGACTCCCGGTTCCGGCTTGAGGGTTCGCCTGGCTCCGTGTCTTGCAAAACCTGGTCGATTTCCGCTCTGACTGCGTCAAAGCCGGTCATCGCCGGGTCAAAGAAAACCGCGACCGTGGTGTAGGCGGAGGCAAGTTCGACAACGCCCGGGATGACGGCCGCCTCCAGTTGGCGCAACGCGCCCAGGACCTCGTCGAGGGCGCGGTCGGATTCCCGTCCATAGTCTTCCACGACCCGGACAAGCAGGGCTGAATCTCCGAGTGGCTCGATTCTCATCACGTTGCGTTATCGCTAACACGAAGACCATTTCGCCGAAAGCGCGGCTAAAGGCTACAGCGTCCTCGAGCGCCGGGAGCGAAGAGTTTTCTATTTTTTCTCCGACGACACCGTGTCCGATACATCTTTCACGGACTCCTTGATCTCTTCGACTTTCGGATGCACCTCCCGGATCAAATCGTGCTCGGCCTTGGAAAGTTTCTCGATTCGCTTGGCCACTTCGCTGAGCTCCTTGCAGCATGGTTTCCTGGCGGGAAGAAAGCCGGTGCATCCACCAGAAGCAGACCACCCAGCAGGCGGTCCCGACCCAGGCCAGGACCATGGCAATCGTTTGCACATCGTAACGCATGTTGACTCCGTAAGGTTGATTTGAAATATCGCCTCATCGGGATAATAGGCAGGGAATTAATCGCCGCAGTCTGGCTGAAGCCGGCCGACCCGCAACCCTATTTCCATGTCTGAACCATTAACCGTCTGTCTCATCGCGGTCGCAGCCAATTTGGCCGCGATGCTCGTGATTTACGCGGTCATGGCGCATTTGCTCGCACGTCGCGCCTGGCACGGAGGCGGGGCTTTCGGCGTTATCCTGATGATCGTGCTGGCCCAGTTGCTCTGGATCGCACCCGCGTTCCTGATTGTCGGAGCCGCGCGACCCTGATAACGCTTCGGCCTACGCCTTGTGGTTCGGGAACTGGCTGGTGTGCGGCTTTGCGCCGCGTCTTGTTGTGGCGGACGGCGAAACAGATTCCGCGGCAGCTCGCAGATTCAGCGCGGCTCGATGGACTCGGCTCCTTCGGCACCTGGCGCCTTGCTATTTTCCCCTTCGTCCGGCGCGACCTTGTCTTGCTCGCGCTCTTCACCGTCATGGCGACGCTGCTCCCCTTCTGGGCCTTCATCAATTTGCCGGAGGCCGATAAATCGATCGTGCTTTTCCAGCGATTTTTCAGCCTGGAAGGCCGCATCGCCATGATGACGGCCGGTTCGCTCATCGGCGCGTTGCCCTTGATCGCGATCTTCTTCCTGGAGGGACGGGCGCTGTCCCGTCCCAAATAGGACGGCACCGACGTTCGTCGCGAAACCTTACTTCGCGCGTTCCGCCTCGATTTCGATATCGACGACAACGTCATCCCCAATCATCGACACGTTTTCAGCGCTCTGGCTAAAGACCAGGCCAAACTGGCTTCGCTTAAGCGGCGCCGTAGTCGCCCGCCAGCGGCTGGTTGGGTTCTTCAGCAACGCGCCCGGATCCGAGAGCACCTGCACCTGCAACGTGACCGCGCGGGTCACGCCGTGCATCGTGAGATCGCCGGCAATTTCGCCCGTGTTGGCACCAGTTTGTTTCACGCGCCGGCTTTTGAACGTGATCTCGGGGTATCTGGCCACGTCGAAGAGTTCGGCGCGAAGATGATTGTCTCGTCTCGCGATGGCGGTGTTGATGCTGGCGGCGTCGATCGTGACGGTGACGGTCGATCGCTCAGGATGCCCGCGATCCACCTCGATCGTCCCTTTGAATTTCGAGAAATGACCTTTCGCCGTGCCGAGCATGTGCCGAACCTTGAAGGCGATGGTCGAATGCGCGGAATTGATCTTGAAGGTATCGGCTCTGGCTGTCGTCGCAGATCGAGATCGCGACGATGCAGAGAACCAGGCGAAGCGGCTTCATGGGCACGCAGCCTAGCGATCTGGGTGCGCGCGAAACAAGACGCGGATGGTAACGGCCGCGTTACCTCTTCTGTAGCCGCCGCCCTGTGGGCGGCGTGGAGGGGGACAATGCCCACCCAAATTCCATTGAAAACTCTTCTCACGCTTCGCACAGCGAAGCGGCTACAGAAGACAAACTAGAGCGCCTTCAGGAGATCCGCCCGTGAAGCTGGCAGCCGCCCGAAGAGATTGGCCAGCGCCAACGCCGGATTGCTTTTGAGCATTTTGGCATCGTGAACTCCGGCGATCCGCGCCAGTTCCGTTTCAAAATGGAGGACCGCCCGCAGATCGGGATCGTTCCCGTGCAAATAGCTGAACGCCCGCCGCAGCAGCGAGAAGAGTTCCGGCTCATGATGATCGGACTCGGTGCAGAGTTCGATCAGCTCGACGAAATAGGAAGCGGCTTGCGTGCGCCGAAAATTCTCGCGAATGCCGCCGAATGGATTTTTCAGGACAACCTCGGTCAGCGAATGCAGATCCGATTTCCGGCTCCGCGAGATTTGGATTTCGGCTTCGAAAAACAAATCCAGTTTGCCGGCGAATGGGCTCTTGGCCCGGCGCGCGCCGCGCGCCGCGGTCTGGATGCAGCCTAACGATTCCGTGCACCAGGAGACGATAAGGCTCGTGTCGCTGAGCTTCCGTTTGCGCAACAGAATGGCGGCGGTGCTTTCCATCTCAATGCTAATATGGTGGATCGAGCGCTCCGTCGCTCGATGTTTGTATTCCCGGCTTCGCCGGCATTTCCTTGTCATCGAGCGGCGGAGCGCTCGATCCACCTCAGTTCCAATTCTTCGTTTCCGGCCAGAGCGCCTGGAGCGTCGTATTCAGCTCGCGGCAGAGAAAAATCTCGAAATGCTCGTCGCGCCGCGAATACGGATGGCCGGTGCGGCCGACCGCATCGACTTGGGCGAAGTGCTCGCGATCGCCGGAGCCATCGCTGCCGAGCACGATCACGCTTTCGCCGGTGTAATCCCGCGGCCCCCAAAGCCAGTAGCTCTGATGATTGCAGATCGCCTTGGGCAGCCCATATTTTTTCCCGAAGAAATCGATTGCTCCCGCCTGCCCGTAACTGTTGGCAAAGATCGCGGTCGCCGCGCGCTGCTCGGGAGGAAGCTCGTGATAAATGCGCGCGACTTCCTGCACCATCCCCTCCCAGCCAAATTCGTCGGCAAAATGTTGCGGTAACGGACCGGTCGGCTGGTTCTCGGCCTTGGGCGGCTCCAGGCCGATGGCTTTTTGATAACGAATGTAAACCTCTGGGGAAAGGATGGGCACCACCGTCGGCGCGATTAAACAAGTCGCGGCGACGATCAATCCGACATAAAGGCCGCGGCTCCAGCGACCGCGTTCCCGAGTCATCTTTTCGAACCCGATCGCGCCCGCCGCAAAGAGCATCGGATAGGCGGCCGAGAGGTAGTAATTTTTCCCCTTCAAAACGATGAACGCCACCAGGAGCAGCGCGTAAACCCATCCCAGGATGCGGTAGCGGCTTCCGTCGCGATTCACGAAAAGCCAGACCAGTCCACCGAGCCAGAGCGGAAACAAAAGCGGATTCATCAGCTGCGCCTGGTCGCCGACGAAAGCGACCGGGCCGCGCACCACATCCCGGCCGGTGCCGCGGATGTTCTGCATCAATTCCAGAAACGGAAAATCGTGGCGAACGAGCCAGATCAAGTTCGGCAGAAAAATCAGGAGCGCGCAAAGGGCGCCGATCCAGATCCGCGAGTTCGAGAGAAAACGCCGTTGCGGCGTGAGGAGCAACGCGGCGAAAATGGCCACCGCAAAAAACGCCGTGGTGTATTTGTTTTCCAACCCGAAACCGACGAGCACGCCAAACCAAATCCAGTAACGCGGTTCGACCTGGTTGATCGCGCGGACGACGCACCAGGCGCACGCCACCCAGATGAGGGGCTCGAAGGCGTTCATCGTTAGCCAATGATGGAGGAGCAGATAAATGGGCGCGGCAATGATCGCCAGGGCGGCGAGCGTTTGGGCGAAAAAGCCGCCGCCCATTTCGCGGGTCAACTTCCCGGTCAGCCAAACGGTGACGGCGCCGGCGAAGGCGGGGAGCAGGCGCAAGCCGAGGAGCGATTCGCCGAAAAGATGCCGCGCGACCCAGGCAATAAGCGCGATGAGCGGAGGCTGATCCACATAGCCGAAGTCGAGATGCTCGGCACAGGCGAGATAATAGAGTTCATCGCGAAAAATTCCGTAACGGCCGGCGATGAGCAGGTGGAAAACAAATTTTGCGGCCGCCAGGAACAAGACGATAGCCGGACCGGAGAGAAGCCCTTGAGGCGCGGCGGGGCCAGCCCGGGTGATGTGAATTGCCCTTTCCATTGCAGTGGCGTGCGCCGGCAAACGCCGGCAGGTCAGCCCTCCTTACGGATATTGATGATCGCCGGTGTTTTGCCCGGCCGATACATCGAAGCTCCATAGCAGATCGCGGCCGTTCCGTCGCGCGCATAACGCACCTTTTTCAGGCTCGCATCCCAGCGTTCGAGAAAGCTGCAGTTCGCGGTTTTCGTGGTGCCCGGAATAGGAATGTAACGCTGATAATTCATCGCCAGGAAGGCCGGTTCGCCGGGCAAAGGAAAAGGGGCCGCCCAATTTGGCGAGAGGCGCACGAACTGGCGGTTGGTCAGATCGAGCGCGTAATCCGTGTCGCCGTTGGTGCTGTCCAAATGGACTCCAAAAAATGCGACGCGCAGCGGCGACTCGAGCAGAAAGCGGTCGCCTTTCCCTTTCAGCTCGAGCTGTTCGACTGCCCCCTCAAAGCCGGGGAGTTTTCCGAATTCGAACTGCTTTCCCGATTTCAAATCGCGCAGGAGATAATGCTTCCCGTGCCCCGGGCCGTTTTCCGCATCCTCCTCGTCTTCCTTCACCTCACGCAAAACCATTTCGACTGTGCCATCGGGAGCACGAAAACGCTGGAGGCGTTGCCCGAAAGGCTGGGAGCTTTCATCGTCGCCAGATTTATCGAGCCCGGGCCAGACAAAGTAGGGCGAGGTCTTGGTGGTCGCATACCATTCGGGCTCCGCCTCGAGGCGTTTGGGGTCGCCGCTTGCTGGCTCGACGCTCCAAAACTCGAACTTCTTGTCGCCGATCTCGCGGGTGAAGACGATGGACTGGCCATCCGGCGCGAAGATTGGATCGAGGTCTTGGCCGGTCTCTTCTTTTGTCAGCTGGCGCAAGAGCGTGCCGTCTTCGCGGTAGAGATAAAGATGCGCGTGACTTTCTCCCTGCGCCTGGAGGTAACGGATGGCGACGACAACCTCCGAGGACGCGTAAGCTTTGCAGATTCCCAGCGTCAGGCCAATGGCAACCGCAAATATGCCGAGCGCTCGTTTCACGGAGCCGGTTTGCCGAAAGGCGGCAGTTATGTCAATCACGCGACTACCCAGGCCTGTCATCCCGAGCCTGTCGAGGGATCTCTCATTTTCGCGAGCGTCAGCGAGGACATCGTCGCGATTCAAGGCAAAGTAAGAGGTTGCTTCGACTCCGCTTCGCTTCGCTCAAGAATGACAATCAGGATTATGAATTCCCGATGTGGAGACGCGCGGCTGCTATGGCGCGTCCGTCAGCTGGTAGGCTTCCACTAACGCTACGCCCGTTGCGTTGTTTTTCCCGCGCGCGATCGCGGTATAGCTCGCGGGGTAAAGCCGCGCGACGATGGCACTTTCCCGCGGATCCGTTGGCGCGAGGAGCGTCCCGTTCACTTCGGATACGAGCTCTTGCCAGTCGTCGTTGGTGACGAGGAGTACGCCATTGGGATCGCGCAGTTCCAGCACGGGATCATCGAGAGGGTTTGGCACGCTCGAGTTCGCCAGAGAAGGACCGATGGCCCGCACAACGACGTTCACCGGTTGCGATCCCTGAATAATCACCCCGGCGATCATGGCGCTGTCTCCCAGGCCAACGTGGCCGCGCGTGGAAATGTTGACGAGCCTAGTGGGCTGCGTCGAATCGAGGTCGTATACTTCCACCAGGCCGATGCCCTCCGCGCCGTTTTTTCCCCGTACGATCGCCGTCACGTGCCGACCCGCCGGCAAAGTCAGGACAAGGGCAGACTCCTGATATTCACCGGGGGGATGCCGGTGGTTTCGATTTCCGCCTGTTGGGATGCATTTGTCGCGTCGTTGATTTTCCAATTGTCGTTGGTGATCACGTTTCCGCCGCCATCGTGCACTTCGAGCGTGGTGTCCGCCAACGCGCCGGAAACGCCCGCTGGCGTGAGCGACGGACCGATCGCGCGGATCATTAGCTTCTTCGTAAAGGAAGGAGGCCCGTGAATGATGAAGCCGCCGATGAGCGCGTTATCGCCGGCGCCGACGCGGGCGCGCGTCGAGATGTTGGCAAAAATGTCGGCGGGTGCCGCTGTGTCATTCTTGAAAACGCTGACGAGGCCATCAAATTAATGCGATATGAAAAGCTCCCGGCTAGAGGGCGCCACCGTGACTTTGGCAGGTTTGTGGCTGAGGTTTGTCTGCCCGAGGAGCTGATAGTTATTGTTCGCATCATAGGCGGTCAGTCTGCCCGTGAGCGAATACTGACCGGCATGCGTGACGTAGACCCGGTTCGTCACTTCATCCACGTCGAACCCTGTGATAAAATCGTTGTCGTCTTGGATAGGAATGCTTGTTTCCAGGCTGTCGGTCGCGCCATTGATGACGGCCAGGCCGATGCTGCCGTTGCCAGTGTAAATTTTGTTTGTCTTTCGGTTGATGGCGATGCCCCCGCCCACCGAATTCACGGTGCCGACTTTGGTGTTGCTATTGCCATCGACAATAACCACACCCGGGCGGGCACTGACATATACCCGGCCGGTAACCGGATTTACGGCCAATCCGCCAAGGACGGTAGTAAAGTCTTTTGCCAGACTGACAGTGGTAATTAATGCCTCGGTGTCGGCATCGTAGACGAGCAACTCTATTTCAAAATTAAAGTTACTAATGTAACGCGCCGCTAAGACATAAATTCGACGGCGAGTGTCATCGATCGCGATACGATCTGCGTTGCTCAGGGCTGGATCCAGCGCGAACGACCTAAGGAACTGATTCGTCGCGCCGTCGATCACATCGATGACCCAGGGGGTCTGCCCGGTCCCCGGCTCCCCCCGAAGTCTTCGGGGCAGGTAGATGCGATTCAGTCTTTCACTGACAGCGACGTGCCGCGCAAAGCGCTCGAGGTAAGGCAGGCTGTCATTTGACGCCATCTGAATGATGGGAATGCGGGTAATCCCGCCGTTGGCGTTTCGATCGATCGCGAGAAGTTCACTGGTCTGCTGGTCCGTCACATAGATGCGGTTGGTCCGGCTGTTGACGGCAAACTCAAAGGGCCGATAACCGAGCGCCAGATCGGCAACCACGCCGGTGTCCGGATTCATGGCATAAACGACGTTTCGCCGCTCCGTCACGCGATAGTCCTCGATAAAGAAAAGGCCTCTCGCGACCGTCGGATCGCAGGCAATCTTCACAGCCGGCCGCGCGAAACTTCCCTTCTGCGAAAAGTTCGTGGCGTCGAGCGCAAGTAAGTCGGTCGCCGATCCCACGTAGACGGTGTTGTCACCGGGATCTACCGCCACGCTCAAGGGCGCGGCCGCCAAACCAGTCTTTGATCCAACGATAGAGCCCGTCGCCGCGTCGACGGCGTAAATAGCGTTGCTGTTATTGAGCGCTTTTCCGACGAAGTAAATGCGGCCATGAACGGAATCGAGCGCCGCGGCGGTGGCGGTGAAAAACAGGGAAAGCGGAGCGAAGGTGTCGTCGGCACTGTTGATGACGCCGCCGCCATTGTGATTGACGACAAAAATTTTGTTTGTCGCGGGACTCGCGATAAGGAAGTCGCCGAAGTCTGGAGCAAGCGTCTTGAGGATCTGGCGATTCGGGCCGTCCACCACCACGATCTCGCCATTAGTCTTTGCGACGTAGACTTTGTGGTTGGCCGAATTGACGGCCAGGCTCCTGAAGCCCTCCGCGGACGATTGCACCACACTGACCGGCAGGAAAAGGTCGCTGTTTTCCCCGGTTAAATTCGTATTGCTCGGGCCATCAATGACGCGAAGCCCGACGTTCAGAGTTCCATCCGTCCGGCCGATGACGTAAACCTTGTCGCCGGCGGGCGCCGCACTCTCATCCACATCCAAACCGATCGGGTAAAAGCCGACTGCCCGAGCCGCTGTAACGGCCGAGGTCAATTCCAGCCGTGACGCTAAAGGAGGTCGCGTCGATGACTTTCAGGCCGAAGTTCCGGGTGGAATCCGAAGGAAAACCAGCCACGTAAAGCTTATGCGTGGCGTGATTGAGCCGAAAGTATTGTAAAGCAAAGACGTCGGTGCCGGCCGACGGATCGAGGGTGGCGACGGGCGTGATGCCTGGAATGTCTGCGCGAAGGGTCGAGAGAGAGCCCAGCAAAGCCAAAGCGGCGACAAAACCGAATTTGTTGCTTTTGATCATAGGAGAGAACCGGCGTAAGGCCACGGCCTGGGTAGAAGCTGAACGCCGCTATTCCGAAGATATTTCTACTCCGGAATAAAAAGTCCGCCACCGATTTTTCTCCTTGGGCGCCGACCGACCGCGGAGCGTCAGCGATTGCCGATATGCAGGGCGCGCTTTTCCACGGCGAGCGCGGCTTCTTTTACGGCTTCGCTTAGAGTTGGATGCGCGTGCACCGTGCGGCCCAGATCTTCGGAGCTCCCGCCGAATTCCATCACGGCGACACGTTTCCGCGATCAGTTCGCAGGCGGCATGGGAGAGGATGTGCGCACCGAGGATGCGATCGGTTTTCGCGTCGGCGACAAACTTGACGACGCCTTCGTAGTCTTCGTTGGCCACGGCGCGTCCATTCGCGCGGAAAGGGAACTTGCCGATGCGGACATCGATCCCCTTCTCTTTCGCCATGTCTTCTGTGAGGCCCACGCCGGCCAGCTCGGGATTCGTGTAGATGATTCCCGGGATGACCTCGTAATTCACGTGGCCGGCTTTGCCTGCGATCATTTCGACGCAGGCGATGCCTTCTTCTTCCGCCTTGTGCGCCAGCATCGGCCCCGCGATGACGTCGCCGATCGCGTAGATGCCTTCGACGTTGGTGCGGAAATGGTCGTCGACTTTGATCGCGTCCGCGATCGTCGAGCGCGACGCCGAGCTTTTCTGCGAACACTCCCTTTGCAAAAGCGCGCCGCCCGACGGAGACGAGCACTTTGTCGGCTTCGAAGGTCAGTTTTTCTTCGCCTTTCGTGGCGGTGGCGATGGCACGGCCGTTCTCGACTTTCACGGAGCCGACTTTGGTTTCGAGATGGAACGCCATGCCCTGGGCGGTGAGCGATTTCTGGAGCATATTGGCGAGCTCGAGATCAAAACCCAGCGCGATGCGCGGCAGAAACTCGAGCACGATCACTTCCGAGCCGAGCCGGCTCCAGACGGACCCCAGCTCGAGACCAATCGCCCCGCCGCCGATGACGAGAAGTTTTTCCGGCGCTTTCTCGAAAGTGAGCGCTTCGGTGCTGCTCACGACGACGTCGCCGTCGAATTTCATGTTGGCTAATTCCACCGGCACGCTGCCGGTTGCGATGACCACGTTCGTCGCCTCGATCTCCTGGCTCTCTCCCTGATCTGGTTTGATCGTCACGCGGCCGGGCGCGGTCACCGTTCCGAGACCCTGGAACGTCGTGATCTTGTTCCTTTCATCAGCATCTTCACGCCGCTGTTCATGGTCTTCACGACCTTGTCTTTGCGCGCGAGCATCTTCGCGAGATCGAGCCCGACGGTTTCCAAGACGATGCCGTGCTTGGCCGCTTCCTTCTTCGCGAAAACGTAATGATCGCTCGAAGTGAGCAGCGCCTTGCTCGGGATGCACCCGATGTTGAGGCAGGTGCCACCGAGTTCCTTGTCCTTCTCGACGATGGCGGTTTTGAGGCCGAGCTGCGCCGCGCGGATGGCCGCGACATAGCCGCCGGGGCCCGAGCCGATGATGACGATATCGAATTTATCCATCACAAAATAATAGGTCGTATAGGTCTCATGGGACCTATAAACTGTCTACAGTGCCCCAGAACTTTATTCCGCCGCATGGCGGTTATGAAGACCTGCTTTCGTTTCAGAAGGCGAGGGTTGTGTACGACGGGACAGTTGTTTTTGCGAACGGTTTTTGCAGAAGCGAGACCGAACGGTGGATCAGATGGTGCAGGCCGCACGCTCGGGGAAGCAGAATATCCTCGAGGGCAGCCAGGCTTCGGGAACTTCGAAGGAAGCAGAGATAAAGCTAATAAATGTGGCGCGGGCGAGCCTGGAGGAGTTGCTGGAGGATTACCGAGATTTCTTGCGGGTGCGGAAGGCGCCGCTCTGGGAGAAGAACAGCCGGGAAGCCCGGTTTGTGCGGCGGCTCGGCAGCCAAAAAAATAGGTCCTATGAGTCCTATAGGACCTATATCGAGACGCGCCCGCGCCGAAGTAGTCGCCAACATCCTCATCTGCCTCATCCACCAGACGAATTACCTCCTCGACCAGCAGCTCCGCCAGCTAGAAAAGCCTTCCTCGCAGAAGGCGGCCTCCGCGAGCGCATGACTCGCGCCCGTCTGTCGTCGAGATCCCGCTCCCGCTAAAAATCCAGCGGCAGCTTCTTCGGATCCTCGATGCACTGCTTCACGGTGATGAGAAACGTCACAGCTTCCTTCCCATCCACCGCGCGGTGATCGTAGCTCAGCGCGAGATACATCATCGGTCGGATGGCGACCTCATCCTTCACCGCCACCGGCCGCTTCTGAATGGTGTGCATCCCGAGGATCCCGCTCTGGGGCGGATTCAAAATCGGCGTGCTGAGCAGGGAGCCATAAACGCCGCCGTTCGAAATAGTGAACGTCCCGCCCTGCAAATCCTCGATCTTCATTTTGCCCTCGCGCGCTTTCGTCGCGAAGTCCGCGATGTCGCGCTCCAGCTCGGCGAAGCTCTTCTTATCCGCATCCCGCACCACCGGGACGACGAGCCCTCGCTCGGTCCCGACCGCGACACCGATATCGTAGAAGTGATTTTGAATGAAATCGTCGCCTTCGATCCGGCTGTTGATTGACGGGACCGCCTTCAATCCTTCGACGGCCGCCTTGATAAAGAACGACATGAAACCCAGCTTCAATCCGTTCTTCTTCGTGAAATCGTCCTGTGAGTTCGCGCGCAGCTCCTGCACCGCCGTCATATCGCATTCGTTAAACGTCGTCAGAATCGCCGCGGTGTGCTGAGCCATGACCAGTTGGGCGGCGATCTTGCGTCGCAGCGGCGACATCTTCTTGCGCGTGAACCGCCCGCTCTCAGGTTGCGCTACGGCTTCTCTTCCACCTGCTCGGCTTTGGCTGGCGCAGCCGGCTTCTCGGCCGGCGCTGCCGGTTTTTCTTCGGCGTGATCGTCCTTCGCCTTCGCCGCGGGTGGGTCAACGGCTCGAGGCGCGGCGCGATTCTGGGCGGCGGCCATCGCGTCGCCTTTCGTCACTCGCCCGCCTTTGCCGCTTCCGCGAATCTCCTGCGGATCCAATTTCTCCTCCGTCACAACGCGCCGCGCCGCCGGTGAAAGAGCGTCGGACGATTTTTCCGCAGGAGGCGCTTCCTTCGGCGCGTCCTGCTTCTCCGGCGCTGCCTCAGATTTTTCTCGGTCTTGGCTGCTCCCCCACTCCCCTCCTCGATCGTCGCCACGACATCACCGATTTTTACCTCGGCGCCTTCCTCGACCAGCGTTTGCAGGACGCCATCTTTTTCCGCGTTGATCTCGGTCGAAACCTTATCGGTCTCGAGCGTGAAGAGCGGGTCGCCGGCCTTGACCTGTTCGCCCGATTTTTTGTGCCAGACGGAAACGACTCCGCTGGAGATCGATTCGCCGACGGCGGGGACTTTTACTTCGGTGCTCATGAAGGCGTTACATTATGCGCAAAGGAAGGGAGCGGTCGAACAGCAATCACAAGCTGAAGCGCATCGGCGATCAATTGCGCCTGTTCGCGCTTATGCATGGCGAGCGAGCCGACGGCGGGGCTCGCGCTCGCGTTGCGGCCTGCGTAGGTAATTTTGCGGCCGAAAAGCGCCCAGAGCCGCGGCTCCATAAAACTCCACGCGCCCATGTTCTGCGATTCCTCCTGGCACCAGATGAGTTTCGCGCTCTTCGGAAACGGCTTCATCATCTCGCGCAATTTTGCTTCGGCCAGCGGATAGAGCTGTTCGACCCGGATGATGGCCGCGTTCGCGATCTTCTCCGTTTCCCGGTGATTGAGCAGATCGTAATAAACTTTGCCCGAGCAAAGGATGACGCGCTTCATTTTTTCGGGCGGCCCCACTTCGGGCGAGCCGAGGATTTCCGAGAAACCGCCGCTGGTGAAATCTTCCGTGCGCGAGGATGCCTGTTCGGAACGCAGTAGGCTTTTCGGCGTCATGATGATGAGCGGCTTGACGAAATCGCGTTTCATCTGGCGGCGAAGCACGTGAAAATATTGCGCCGACGTCGTGACGTTGCAGACTTGGATATTCTCCTCGGCGCAGGCCTGGAGAAAGCGCTCGAGCCGGGCGCTGGAATGTTCCGGCCCCTGGCCTTCGTACCCGTGCGGGAGCAAAAGGACGATGCCGCTGGGCCGCTGCCATTTCGATTCCGCCGGGATGATGAACTGATCGATGATGACCTGCGCCCCGTTGGCGAAATCTCCGAACTGCGCTTCCCACAGGCAAAGCATGTTCGGGTAATCGAGCGAATAACCGTAATCGAATCCGAGGACCGCCGCCTCCGAGAGCAGGCTGTTGTAGATGCAAATGCGGGCCTGGTCGGGGGCGAGGTGGAGCAACGGCATGTGAGGCTGGCCCGTTTTCGCGTCGTAAATAAACGAGTGCCGTGTGCTGAACGTGCCGCGCCGGCTGTCCTGCCCGGAGAGCCGCACCGGAATCCCTTCCAGCAACAACGATCCAAAGGCGAGCGCTTCCGCGTAATGCCATTCGTACGGACCGCCCGCCTCGAAAACTTCCCGGCGCCGATCGAGCACGGTGCGCTTCACTTTCGGAATGACCTCGAAGTTGTCGGGGACGCGCGTCAGGCCGTCGACGATTTGCTTCAGCATCTCCGGACTGATGGCGGTCGATTGGCACTCGGCCGTGTATTGCGGCTGAAAAACTGCGGTCGATTCCTGGAAGCGCGCTTTGTCGCTCGCCTCTTCTTCCTCGACCGATTTCACCTCCTGGAGGACCAGCTCGAGCCGCATCTCGAATTCCGCTTCCAGGCTCGCGGCCTCGTCCGCGCTCAGCGTGCCCGCGTCGATCAACTCCTTCTTGAAAAGCTGCGCCACCGGCGGCCGCTTCTGGATTTTCGCGTAGAGATCGGGCTGGGTGAAGGAAGGCTCGTCCCCTTCGTTATGGCCGTAGCGGCGATAGCAATACATGTCGATCACCACGTCGCGGCCGAATTCATGTCGAAAATCGAGAGACAGTTCGGTGACGAATTCCACCGCGAGCGGGTCGTCGCCATTTACATGGAAAATTGGGACCTCGATCATCTTCGCGATGTCGGTGGCATACATCGACGAGCGCGCGTCTTCGGGCAGCGTGGTAAATCCGATCTGATTGTTCACGACCACGTGGACGGTCCCGCCTGTGCCGTAGCCGTGGAGCTGCGACATGTTGAGCGTCTCCGCCACAATGCCCTGGCCCGCGAAAGCGGCGTCGCCATGGATGAGCAACGGCAAAACTTTGCGCCGCAACTCCGTGTCGCCGCGCATCCGCTGCCGCGCGCGCGCGGTTCCCTCCACGACGGGATCGACCGCTTCGAGATGGCTCGGATTGGCCGCGAGGCGAATCTCCACCTCGGCGCCATCCTCCAGCTTCCGGATCGTGCGATAACCAAGGTGATATTTCACATCGCCATCGCCCGCCACGAGGTCGGGGATGTAGTTGGTGGAAAATTCGGTGAAGATGACCTGCAACGATTTCTTCAGGAAATTCGCCAGGACGTTGAGCCGGCCGCGATGGGCCATCCCCATGCAAATCTCCTCGATCCCGTGATGCGGGCAGCGGCGGAGAATCGAATCCAGGATCACCATGAGCGACTCGGCGCCCTGGAGCGAAAAGCGTTTTTGCCCCACGTAGCGCGTGTGCAGAAACGTTTCGAACGTCTCGGCTTCGAGCAGGGAGCGCAGGATCGCGATCTGCGTCACGCGCGAAGTTTTGTGCTTGTCCGGCCGGGACTCGAGCCGGTGCCGGACCCAGTTGCGGATGCGCGGGTTCTGGATGTGTTGAAATTCCGAGCCGATCGAGTCGGCATAAATGCTTTCGAGCAGCGCGATCATTTCGCGCAGCGTCATCTTGCGGCCGTCGAGAAAGAATTTGGAGGAAACCTGGAGGTCGAGGTCCTTCTCGCTGAAGCCGAGCTCGCGCAGGCTCAGGAGCGGATTCTGCGGGCGTTGGTCGGCCAGCGGATCGAGCCGGGCAATGGTGTGCCCGAGCGTGCGGTAGGCGTAGACGAGTCCATCCACTCGCGTCTGAAGCGGACCCTCACCGATTTCGCGTCGGCGGCTGCGCGGCCGCGGCGGCGCCGTTGCGGTAATTGAGTTCGCCCAGCTCGAACCCTTCGAAAAAGGCGGACCAGCCGGAATCGAGCGACTCCGGATCCTCCTGCCAGCGCCGGTAATTCTCCTCGAGCAGGTCGAGGTTTAAACGGGTGGCAAAAGACGGGCGCATGGCGGGTTCAATCTGCAAGGCATCCGCGAGCCGGGCAAGTTGACAGTGCCAAGGGCGTTTCGTTACTTGGCAACCAATGACGGGGAAAAAGAAATGGCCATTCTGGCTGGCGCTGGCGCTGTGGACAAATGGCACCGGCTCCCAGCCTGATTGCCCAGACCGAGCCCGCGTCGGAGCCGGCGGTGCTGGCGGTGGCGAAGGTGTTGCCGGCCGTGGTGAACATCAACACCGAGCGAGTCGTGCGGCGCCGGGTGCGCGATCCGTTTGAGGATTTCGCGGCGCAATATTTCGGGAACTACCGGAGCCGGCCGCGTGAGATCCGGCAGACGCTGCAAAGCCTGGGCTCGGGCTTCATCATCGACGCCGCGGGTCACATCGTGACGAACGAGCACGTGGTTCAGCGCGCCGCGGATTTGAAAATCGAGGTGACGATGCACGACGGGAAAACCTACAACGCGCGCTACATCACGGGCGACGCGAAGAACGACCTCGCCCTCATCAAGATTGAAGCGAAAGCCGATTTCCCTTTTCTCGATCTCAACAATATTTCGCCAAACCTGCTTGGCCAGACGGTGCTGGTGGTCGGGAACGCGCTCGGTTACGGAAGCTCGATTAGCCGCGGCATCCTGAGCGGAACGAAACGCGACATCGCGATCGACGACATGGAGTTCAAGAATTTGCTGCAGACGGACGCGGCGATTAATCCGGGCAATAGTGGCGGCCCGCTGGTCGATCTGTCGGGGCGGCTGGTGGGCGTCAGCTCCGCCAAGATGGCCTTCACCCCGCAAGGCGTCCCGACGCAGGGGCTCGGCTTTGCCATTCCCGCGGAGACGGTGCGAACGATTGTCGCGCAATTCAAAGAAATCGCGCAAAAGCAGCCGCCGCCGAAGCCGAAGTCGCCGGACACGGAAGAAAGCTCGTCGAATGCCGAACGGCTTTTTGGGATGCAACTCCAAAACCTGACGCCGGACCTGACGGACGCGTTGGGCTATGCGGAAGGCAAAGGAGTGCTGGTCAGCGCGGTCGAGCCTGACGGGCCGGCGGATCGCGCGGGAATTCAGCGCGGTCTCGTCATTTACCGCGTGGGGAAATACAACGTGACTTCGGTGAAGCAGGTGGAAAGCTTGCTGGCGCGGGCGGACTCAGGGACGAGCGTCGATTTCACCATCGGGATCATTCGCGCCAACGGGGCCGGCCAGCAGATCGAAACCGTGCCTTTGACCGCGCGCTGAAAACGAAAAGAAGAACCGCGGATGCCACCGATGGCGCGGATTTTTTAAGACATTACGGCAATGGCCCAACAATTACGTTCCTATCCGCGTCATCCGCGTAATCCGCGGTTAAGAATTCGGGTGGTTGAAAAATCTCAACGCGATTGCACTTCAGTTGTCTGACAGGATTACCGCCTCATGATCAAAGTCGAGAATCTCACCAAGCGTTACGCCGGGCACCCGGCCATCCAGGACCTGACTTTCGAGGTCGGCAAGGGCGAGATCATGGGGTTCCTCGGGCCGAACGGCGCCGGGAAAAGCACGACGATGCGCATTCTCTCCAGCTTTATGCCGCCCTCGTCCGGGCGCGCCTCGATCGCGGGCTTCGACATTTTCGAACAATCGCTCCAGGCCCGGGCGCATCTCGGCTACATGCCGGAGAACGTCCCCCTCTATAATGATATGCGGGTGACCGAGTATCTCGATTACCGCGCGTCCTTGAAGGGCGTGCCCCATCGGCGAATCGCCGAGCGCGTGGGCGACGTGAAAGAGCTGTGCGGCTTGAAAGAGGTCGAGAAGAAAATTATCGGCACGCTTTCCAAAGGCTACCGGCAACGCGTCGGTTTGGCGGACGCGCTGGTGCACGAACCGGACCTGCTCATCCTCGACGAGCCGACCAGCGGGCTCGACCCGAATCAGATTCGGCAGGTGCGCGACCTGATCAAGAACCTGGGCAAACAGCATACCATCCTGCTCTCCACGCACATTTTGCCGGAGGTCGAGATGACCTGCAGCCGCGTCATCATCATCAACAAGGGGCGGATCGAAGCGTGCGACACGCCGGAAAATTTGCTTGGGCAGATTCGAACCGCCAGCGGCGTGGTGGTGGAAGCAAAAGTCGGTTCGGATAATGGAGTCGAGGAACTGAAGAAAATCGCCGGCGTTCGCGATGTAAGCGCGTCCACAGAGGGCGAGTGGGAAATTTTTGCCCTGCGCGTCGAAGCCAACACCGACGTGCGCGAAGAAGTTTACCGGCTGGCCAGCGCGCGCCACTGGACCTTGCGCGAGCTAACGCAACGCAAAGCAACACTCGAGGACGTGTTCGTGGAGATCACGCATCCGGATGAGGCATAAAAAGGAAGATAATGGTTACGGCAATGAAGGCATGTCATCCTGAGCCGCGCAGACGGCGAAGGACCTCGCAGTCGTGGGACGCGCTTCCGCGATCCGCCACGCGCTGCGCGAATCGCACGTGTTCTCTGTCTCGGAAATCGATTCTGCAACTGCGAGATCCCTCGGCGCGCTGCGCCAGCCTCGGGATGACAGCCATCTCGTTATGAGGAAGTTCTACACCCTTCTCGCTCGCGAAGTGCGGAGCTACTTCTACTCGCCGATCGCGTACATCGTCCTCGTCTTTTTCCTCTTCGTTAGCGGAGCGGATTTCTATTTCCAGCTGTCGTTCATGAATGGCAAGGCGGTGCCCTATTCCGTCCAGGAAGCGTTTTTCAACTCGGTCTTCTTCTGGTTTGCCTTCGTCCTGATCTTTCCGCTGATCACGATGCGTTTGTTCGCGGAGGAGTTTAAGCTTGGAACCATCGAGCCGCTCATGACCGCGCCGGTGCGCGACTGGCAGGTGGTGCTGGCGAAGTTCTTCGGCGCGCTCGTCTTCTACATCGTCCTCTGGATTCCGACTCTCATTTACTTCTGGGTCTTCCAGGCGATTACACAACAGCCGGCGGCGAGCTCCAGCGGCGGGTACTTCGGCTCGTACTTGATGCTGCTCTTGCTGGGCATGTTTTACCTCTCGATCGGCTGCCTGGCTTCGGTTTTGACCAAAAACCAGATCGTGGCGGCGATCATTTCTTTTTGCGTGATCACGCTTCATTTCTTTTCCGGCCTGATCTCGTTTGTCATCCCGGAGATCAGTTCGAGCACGCGGCAGTTACTCGGCTACTTCTCGGCCATTGAACAAATGGGAACGCTCTCCCGCGGTCTGATCGATACGCGGCCGATGGTCCTCTATGTCAGCATGACGATCGTGATGCTGGTGTTGACCCATCAGGCGTTCCAATCGCGAAAGTGGAGGCTACTGAAAAGATGGCGCACAGGACGAAGCGCCCACGGGAAAAACATCGAAAAAGATTCATCGCGTTCGCATCGGCGTGAACGTGCTGGTGCAGGTGACTCTTCTGTTCTTCCTCGCCGTGATGGTGAACTATCTCGGGTTCGAGCATTATCGACGGTGGGATCACTCGCGGGACCAGAAGTTCGCCCTCTCGGATAAAACAAAGCGGTTCCTCGAGAGCATGCCGGGCAAGGCGAGGATCACGGTGTTGTTTCTCTCCACCAGTCCCATCTCCAATGACGTCCAGGGAATGCTGACGGAATTTCAATACGCGTCGAAAGGGAAGCTCGATATCGAACAGGTCGATCCCGAGCGCAGCCTCTCCCGGGCCAAGGCGGTCCTCGACAAATACAAGATCGTCCCCGGCGAGGAACTGGTCATCCTCGATTACGAAGGCCGCAACAAAACCGTCAAGGCGTCCGACATGGCCGAGATCGATCCCGGAAATCCGATGTTCGGCGAGCCGCCCAAGATCACGGCCTTCAAAGGCGAGCAAGCGGTCACCGGCGCGTTGATGGAGCTGGTCGAAGGAAAGAAGAACGCAATCGGTTACGTGCTCGGCCACAAGGAACCGCCCATCGCGGAGGCTCCGCCGCCCCTGCCAATGCAGCCGCCGACCGAAACCGCCACCAGCCCCATCCGGGTGTTGAAGGCATTCATCGAGAGCGAAAACATCAAGTTCCAGGAGCTGAATCTTTTCGAAGTCGGCGCCATTCCGGCCGAGCTCAAAACGATCCTGATCAACGGCCCGCAATACGATTTTTCCGATCGCGAGATGCAATTGCTCAAGGAGTTTTGGGAGAAGCAGGGGCGCATCCTGCTCCTGCTCGATCCCAGCGCGAAAACGCCGAAGCTTCACGCTTTCCTGAATGAGCTCGGAGTCAAAGTGAATGACGACCGGCTCATGGCGATGGTGAAAACAGGGATTCAGGAAATCGGCCTGCTTCGCGATGTTCAGGCCCGTTTTCTTGGAGAGAGTCCAATTACCAAACGCCTGGCCGGCGCCAGCGGGATTTTTCCCGGCGGCACTTCATCGCTGACGCTCGAAGAGGACCGCGTCCGCGCCGCGAATATCCGGCTCCAACCATTGGCGCAGGCGGAAAAAGGCTACTGGTCCGAAAAGGACTACAACTCGAATGACCAGGAAGCCTATCAGGAAAATGCCCTGCGCAACAATGACGCCCTCCACACCATGGCAGTTTCGATTGAGAAAGGTGGGAGCGCCGACGAACGCGTCCAGGCCAATTCATCGCGAATGGTGGTGGTGAGCAACGCGACCTTTATTTTGGACTCCGTTATCCGGCAGGACCAGCAAGCCCTCGATTTTGTCTCCGGCGCCGCGAACTGGCTGCTCAGCCGCGAACAGGTGATCGGCATCGCGCCCAAGGTCACCCAGACGCTTGTCTTCAGTCTTGATGAACAAGCCATGCGCAATCTGCGGTGGCTGATCCTGGTCCTCATGCCGCTGGTTCCGGCGGTCCTGGGTTTCGGTGTCTGGTGGCGGCGCCGGGCCTGACGAGGAGCGGGTTTCGAATTTGCAGAACCGATGAAAACAAAGACGACGCTTATTTTACTGGCGGTGGTGCTCGGCCTCGGGCTTTACATCAAGTTCTACGAAAGCAAAGGGCCCAACACCGAGGAGGCGAAACGACAGGCGCAGAATGTCATCAATTTCGAACGCGACGCGCTGGAAGGCATCGTAATTCTGAACGGCGACGACAAGATCGAGCTGCGCAAACAGGATCAGAAATGGCGGATCGAAGCGCCTTTCAAGGATCAGGCCGACCGCGGCATTGTCGAGAATCTGCTGGCGGATCTCGATAGCTGGCAAAAACACGATTCCATTCCGGCGAAGGAAATCGCCAAGGATAAGAACCGGCTCGAGGAATTTGGCCTGAGCAAAGGGAAACTGAAGCTGAAGTTGCTCGGCAAAGATGCGCCACCTGAGATCACGTTCGGAAACGACACGGCGCTCCAGGGCAGGATGTATGTGCGCGTCGGCAACGACAGCGATGTGATCATTGCCGCCCAGACTGTCCGCAACGATATCGCGAAGAAGCCGGAGGAATTTCGCGACAAGAAGCTCACCGACCTCGCGACGGCGCAGGTGACGCGCGCGCTCATCAAGACCTCCTCGGGCGAGATGGAAGTCGAGAAAAAGGGCGACCACTGGGAGATCGTCAAACCATTGAAGGCGCGCGGGAACGATCAGAAAATCAACGATCTGCTCGCGCAGGTAACGACGGCTCAGATCCAGCAGTTCGTCGCGGAAGATCAAGGTGATCTCCGGCCCTACGGCCTGGCGGAACCGCGGGGCTCGATCACCCTTTTCTCAGGCGACGATAAGACCGGGCAGACGCTCCAGATCGGCGGCGTTCCCGAGAAGGAAAAGGAGCAGGTCTACGTGCGCTTCACGGCGCGCAACGCCGTTTACACCTTGCCGAAAAAGATCGAGGAGCTCCTGGCCGTGAAGCCGGCTGATTTGCGCGATCGGCACCTTGTCCGGATCGATACCAATATTCTCGATCGCATCACGATCGATGCGCCCGGCAAAGGCAAAACCGTCCTGGCGCGGAAGGATGAAAATTGGACGATCGCGAGCCGGGACAATCAACCGGCCAACGTGGGCGAGGTCTTGCGGCTCCTCAATGTCTTGAAGGCTGAGCAGGTCACTCAATTCGTCGAAGACGTCGCGTCAGACCTGCCGAAATACGGACTCGATAAGCCGCAACTGCAAGTGACGCTCAGCTCGTATGCTTCGGAAAACACGCCGGAAAGCACGGCGGGCGAACAGCCTTTCGCCACGATTGCGTTCGGGAAAGTCGAAGGTGACAACGTCTTCACGCGACTGGGCGACGAGCCGTTCATCGTGGCCGTGCGCCGCAGTTTGCTCGAGAGCATTTTCGCCGATCCGTTGCAATGGCAGGAGTTGGCGATCTTCCGCTTCAAGGCGGATGAGGTTCACAAACTCACCGTGGCGACGGACAAGGAATCGGCGCTCGTTCGAAACGAAAACAAGGAGTGGACCTGGGTGAACGGGAGCGAACCGATCAATCAGGTAAACGTGCAATCGCTGCTGAACACACTCACGGTGTTGCGGGCGATGCGTTGGGCGGGAGCGACGAACGCGGCGCATGGGCTCGATAAGCCGCAGATCACGATCACCTTCACGACTTCGCCGGACGACAAGAACGTGCACAAATTGATGATCGGCGCCTCCGCCGGCGAAGGGATGTGGTTCGCGCGCACGGAAGAACGCGAGGGAACCTTCGTGATCAGCAATCCAGATTTCAATGCGTTGCGCCTCCCGCTGGTGGCCTTGCCGGCGCCATCGCCGACGGCAAGCGGAACGCCGCTGCCTATGGTCTCGCCGAGTCTATCGACGACGCCGGCCGTTTCGGCGTCGCCGAAATAACTCTTCCTGTCATCCCGAGCTTGTCGAGGGACCTCTAGCTTCGCGAGCGTCAGCGAGGAAGGGCGCAACCAGGAAGGCAAAGAATGAGGTTCTTCGACTCCGCTGCGCTCCGCTCAGAATGACAATAAAAATGACAGCGCGTTACCACTTCTCAGCTGTATAGGGAGCGACGATGCCACAATCTCACGTCGGCGACGGCTACGGTTTCTGCGCGGTATAGATGGTCGCGATCCCGCCTGTAAGCGGCTCGGCCGACGGCTCGGTGAACCCGTTCATTTCAATGAGCTCCACCATTTCGCGGCCGCTGGGGAACTTCTCGATCGACCGCCCGAGATAATCGTAGGCGTCCCTTTGCCCTGTGACGACGGAGGCCAGGAGCGGAAGACAGCGGTGCAGGTAAAACCGATACGCCGGCCGCAGCGGTCCGCTCGGCAGCGAGAAATCGAGAACAAGAAGATGCCCGCCGGCGCGCAGCACGCGCGCCATTTCGCGAAGAGCGGCGCCCCAATCCGCCATGTTTCGCAAGCCGAACGCGACCGTCACGCAATCGAACGATCCCGTCTCGAAGGGAAGCTGGAGCGCGTCGGCGAGAACGGTCTCGCGCACACCTTTGCGCCGGGCCACTTCCAGCATCTCCGGAGAGAAATCGGCGGCCACGATCGTCGCCTCTGGCAAGCGGCGTTGAAAAGCGAGAGCGAGATCGCCGCTGCCCGTGGCCAGATCGAGCAGGCGCCGCGGCTGCCAGGCTTCGACCAGTTTCACGGCGCGCCGGCGCCACAGGAAATCGGCACCGCCGCTGAGAACATGATTGGCCAGATCGTAACGTCGCGCGATTCGGCCAAACATCGCGCGAACCGCCTCGGGATCGCGCGAAACGTCCGCGCTCACTCCAAGGGCGGTTCCACGTTTTCTTCCTCACGCGGAACCAGCCGGTTTTTCGCGATGAGGCGTGTGCAGGTGTTCCAGCGCAGCAACGCGTCATCATTGCCGGGAGGCCGAACCGCTTCCGCTTTCTCGAACCAATTCATCGCTTCGCGGAGGCCGTCGTAAGCATAATAGCTCGAGCCAGGCGTGCCCTGCGCGAGTTTCGCCTTGGCGCGGCGCTCGGCCAGGATGCCGGAGTAATACGCGCGGTCGTATTCGCCGGTCAGCCGCGAGAGAAGCTCCTTCGCCTGCGTGTCGCCCACACCATAACCTTTCCCGAAGCGATCGGTAATCGCGAGCAGCAGCGTGATGAGCGCCTTCTGGTTTTCCGGATCCGCGCGCAAGACATCGAGGCAAATGCTTTCGGCCTCTCCTGGCTCGTTGAGCACGCGGTATCGATCCGCCTTTTCCAGCGCGGCCGGGATCGCTTCGGGCGAAAGTGGTTTTAACTCGGACATGGGGTGCCCTTCATCGCTTCAACTTCTTCCAAATCCAACCCAGCGGGTCATAAAATTCATCCACGACCCGTTCCTTCAACGGAATGATCCCGTTATCCGTGATTTGAATCTCCTCCGGGCAAACATTCGTGCAACACTTCGTGATGTTGCAGTAGCCGATGCCGTGCGCCTTCCGTAATTCCGGGATGCGGTCCTCGGTATCGAGCGGATGCATTTCCAGGGCCGCGACGTAAATGAGAAAACGCGGGCCGATGAACTGGTCGTGCTTCCGGTGATCGCGCAGGACGTGGCAGACATCCTGGCAAAGGAAGCACTCGATACATTTCCGGAATTCCTGGACACGATCGATGTCTTCCTGCGCCATCCGCCAGGTGCCATCGGCCGCATCGGGCGGGCGCGGCTTGAATTTCTTGATCTTCTTTTTCACCTCGAAATTCCAGGAAACGTCCGTGATCAGATCTTTCAGCAACGGGAAAGCTTTGATCGGCTCGATCGTGACCGGCTTATCCAGCGGCAGATCGTTCAGCCGCGACATGCACATGAGCTTCGGCATGCCGTTGACCTCCGCGGAACAGGAACCGCATTTGCCAGCCTTGCAATTCCAGCGGCAGGCGAGGTCGTTCGCGCTTTCGGCCTGAATCTGGTGGACGGCGTCGAGGACGACCATGCCTTCGGAAACTTCCGTCGAGTAATCCTCAAACGCGCCGCCCTTCGCGTCGCCGCGCCAAATTCGGAAGGTCGCTGTGCTGGTCGCGCTCACTTCATTTCCTCGATCACCTGCTTGAGATAGTCGGGCATTTCGCGCAACGGTTCCAACCGGATTTGCATCGTCCCGTCGGAAGCTTTCCAAGTGATAGTATTCACTTTCCCGAACGCGTCGTCCTTGTCCGGGTAATCTTCGCGGAATTGGGCGCCGCGGCTTTCTTTTCGCTCGAGGGCAGCGCGGGTGACGGCTTCGGAAACGGTGAGCAGATTTTTCAGGTCGAGTGCGGTGTGCCAGCCGGGATTGAATTCGCGGTTGGCGAGCGCGGCCACCTTGTCGGCGCGTTGCCACAGCTTTTCCAATCCAGTCAAAGCCCGCTGCATTTCCTCCTCGGTGCGGACGATGCCGACCAGCTCCTGCATCATCTCCTGCAAATCGTATTGAACCTGATACGGACTTTCGCCTTCCTTGTTGGCGGCACGATCGAACGGTTCGAGCGCGGTCCGGGCAGCTTCTTCCACCGCCGAGTTATCGATCGTTCCCGGTTGGTTCTCCTGAGCAAACTTGGCCGCGAATTCGCCGGCGCGTTTCCCGAAAACCAGCAGGTCCGAGAGCGAATTTCCGCCGAGCCGATTGGCGCCGTTAATCCCCGCCGCGCATTCGCCACAGGCAAACAATCCCGGCACGCCTGACATCTGCGTATCGGGGTCGACCCGGATGCCGCCCATCACGTAATGCGTGGTCGGCCCCACCTCCATCGGCTCCTGCGTAATGTCGATGTCGGCCAGCTGTTTGAACTGGTGATACATGCTCGGCAGCTTTCGCTTGATGTAGTCCTCGCCGTTCGAAAGCTTTTTCTTGATCCAGGCGATATCGAGAAAGACGCCGCCATGCGGGCTCCCCCGCCCCGCCTTGATCTCGCGCACAATGCAACGCGCCACGTGATCGCGCGTCAGCAGCTCGGGCGGGCGGCGCGCGTTTTTATCTCCCTGGCAATATCGCCAGCCTTCTTCCTCGTTGTCCGCGGTCTGCGTTTTGTAGTTGTCCGGGATGTCATCGAACATGAAGCGCTTGCCTTCCTTGTTCGTGAGAATCCCGCCTTCGCCGCGCACCCCCTCGGTGACGAGAATGCCGCGCACGCTGGGCGGCCAGACCATTCCGGTCGGATGAAACTGGATGAACTCCATGTCGATCAGCTCCGCGCCGGCGTGATAGGCCAGCGAATGGCCATCGCCGGTGTATTCCCAGCTGTTGCTCGTGATCTTGTAGGCGCGCCCGATACCACCCGTCGCCAGCACAATTGCTTTCGCGCGAAAGATGATGAAACGCCCGCGCTCGCGATCGTAGCCGAACGCGCCGACGACCCGCTCGCCTTCTTTCAGCAGCGTCAGCACCGTGCGCTCCATGTGGACATCGATGCCCTGATGGACGCCATGGTCCTGCAGCGTGCGAATCATCTCCAGGCCCGTGCGATCGCCCACGTGCGCGAGCCGCGGGTACTTATGCCCGCCGAAATTTCGCTGGAGAATGCGGCCGTCTTTGGTGCGATCGAAAACCGCGCCCCACGCCTCCAGTTCGCGAACCCGGTCGGGCGCTTCCTTCGCATGCAGTTCCGCCATCCGCCAATTGTTGACGTATTGGCCGCCGCGCATCGTGTCGGAAAAATGGACCTTCCAGTTGTCGCGATCGTCGACGTTGGCGAGCGCGGCCGCGATCCCGCCTTCCGCCATGACGGTATGCGCTTTGCCAAGGAGCGATTTGCAGACAAGACCTACGGAGACGCCGGCCGCCGAAGCCTCGATCGCCGCGCGCAATCCCGCACCACCCGCGCCGATGACGAGAACGTCGTGCTGGAAAGTCTGGTAGTCGGGCATAATCAGTTATTCGCGGTATAAGCGATGACTGCCGATATCGATGCTCACGACGATCTCACCGTCGAGATAAAAGAGCGCGCGCAGATCCTTTTCAACCCAGACGGAATAAATCGTCCGCCCGAGTTTGGCCGATAAGCGATGAATTTTATGCGTGCGCAACCTCGGATCGAACGGGTTGGTTTTAAACATGGCGAAGGCTTTCCTGGCCGAAGCTTTCTGAGACCGGCTTAATTTTGCCAGAGCTTTTTGAACGAAGGCGTGGCCGCAAAGCGATACTTCACGCGCGGTCGAGTTCCTGCAACGCATCGTCCAAATCGATCAGGTCACCGCGAGCAGCCTCGGCCAGACTTTGCCGCAAAGATGGCGGCACTTCGTCAAGTTCACTAAGCTTCTGAAAGAGCTGGCGCCGCTCCTCCTCCGGGAGTTCCTCGATTCTTTGCAGGATTTCGTTCGCGCTCATGGATGAATTTCACAGAATCCGCCAATCTGTCCAGATACCCATCGAGCAAAGGCGAACGTAAAGATCGCTGAACCCGACCCAGAACAAACTCAGCCAGGCCCAGAGCATGTGGCGGCGGTTAAAACAGCTCACGCAGCGATATGCCTGGTAGCAGCCAGGCGAGCGGGAAAGTTGATCGCGAAACCCGCCGATCAAATGCCGCAGCGCGTGGCAGCCGAAGGTGAAACCGCCGAGTAGCACCACGTTGAGCGCGAGAACGAGCGTGCCGATGCCGATTCCGAAAGATGTTTTTCCCGTAGCCGGATCGAGGAACCAGAGCGCTTTCCACACATCGATGGAGAGAAAAACGATGAACAGGATCGCGAGGTAGAGGAAATAGCGGTGCACATTCTGCATGATCAGCGGGAAGGAACGCTCGCCGAGATACGTTTTTCGCGGTTCGCCCACGGCGCAGGCCGGCGGGTCGGCCCAGAACGCCTTGTAATAGGCGCCGCGATAATAATAACAGGTGAGCCGCAATCCGCCCGGCGCCCAGAGAATGAGCAGCGCCGGCGAGAAGAGAAGCCAGCCCGGCCACCACGCCGGTTTCGGGCCGAACCAGCTGTGGGACGATTCTCCGAAAAGTTCCGGCGAGTAAAACGGCGAGAGATAAGGACCAAAATAATAATGGTTCCCCTGGAAAGCCGCCCAGGTGGAGTAAACGATAAAAGCCGCCAGCCCGAGAAAGATGAGCAACGGTTGTGTCCACCAGAGGTCGACACGCATCGTCTGGCCAAATCCTCTCCTTGAGCTGGCGATGTCGGTAGTGGTCATAGCGAGCGGCTCTCATTCTTTTCCCTGAAATCCACAGTCAGGTCAATTGGAGCTTCACAATGGCGAACCGTCCGGCTACGATTCGCCGTACCTCCCCTCTCCCCATGCCAGCGATCCATGCACGCCCGGGTTGGAATCACACCGGGGTGATTTTCCTACAACAGGCAACCAGCGGTGCCCGCACCCCAATCCTATGAACGACAAAATCATTGTTACCAACCTCGGCGTCCTTAGAAAAAAATACGGCGCGAAAGGGCTCACCAAAATCCGCGCGGCCATCACCGCCCTCGTCGCGGCGGATAAAAAGCGCGGCCTGGCGACGCGATTGTTCGCGCTCGATAGCGCGAGCGATATGAAAAAAGCCAAGGGCGATGCCGTCACCAAGCCGACCAATCCCCGCCAGAACAAGAATGCGATCGACGCGATCTACGCCGCCTTCCGGCCAGATTACCTGATGATCCTTGGGGCAATCGATGTTGTCCCGCATCAGGACCTGATCAATCCCGTCTTCGGACAGGACGACGACTTGGATGACTGCGCCTGGGGAGACATTCCGTATGCCTGCGACCAGCCTTACAGCCGGCAACCCGATAAATTCATCGGTCCCACCCGCGTCGTGGGCCGGTTGCCCGATCTCACCGGCGGCAAAGATCCTGAATACCTGGTCGGCTTGCTCCGGACGGCGGCTGGATGGAAATCGCTCCCGCGAGAGGATTATTCCGACTGCTTCTCCATCAGCGTTCTTCTTTGGAAAAAATCCACCAGCCTGAGCCTCGATAAGCTCTTTGGATCGAACAAGAATCTCCAGCTCTCGCCCGCCGCGGGGCCAAAATGGACCAACGCGCAGCTCGCCCGTCGCACTCATTTCATCAATTGCCATGGCAGCCCCGCCGAACCGGAATTTGCCGGCCAAAAGGGTGATGACTACCCCACGGCGCACCAGGCGAAATGGATCGGAGGGAAGATCAGCGAAGGAACGGTGGCCTCAGTCGAGTGCTGCTATGGGGCCGAGTTGTACAATCCCGCTCTGGCGCTCGGCCAGGCGGGGATCTGCAACACTTATCTCGCCAACAAAGCCTACGGATACTTCGGTGCGAGCACGATCGCTTATGGGCCGGCAGACAGTAACGGCGCCGCCGATTTAATCTGCCGTTATTTCCTCCAACAGATCTTGCGAGGCGCCTCGCTTGGGCGCGCGGCCCTCGACGCGCGCCAGGAATTTGCGCTGGCCGGGCCCGACCTCGATCCCGTCGACATGAAGACGATCGCCCAATTCAGTCTCTTCGGCGATCCTTCCATTCACCCGGTGGCGGCGGCGACTCCCCACACGATGATGGCCAGCGGATTTGCCAAGGGAGTGCGCAAGGTTGGCAGACTGGCCAAAGCGATCCCCGCCCGTCTCTCCCCGGTCGCTCGGGCCGAGCGGCGGCGAAAGGCGTTGGCGAAAGGCCTTTTCATTAGCGATACCCAACCGGTTTCGTGCCTGATGAGCGGAGCAAAAGTCGCGGCTGGGTTGGCGAAGGCGATGTTGCGGTTAGCCCACGGCGCAAACATCCGTAAGCCAAAAATGATGAAATTCCGGATCAAGTCAGGCACGACGCCGGCCCGCAGCGCCACCGCTAAGAAAGCGATGGCTGGAGTGGCGTCCAAAGGCCCAAAGCCCAGCGCCTACCTCGTCGCGATGGCGCGGAAGCCCAACAAACAAAAAGTTGTGAGAATCACGGCGGTGATCGCGAAAGAGCTCGGCGGCAAACTGGTTTCCTACCGAACTCTGGTGAGCCGTTAGGCAAACTGTTTTTGTTTCGCGAAAAACGAGTAGGCTGCCCGCAGCGCGATGCAGGCAGCTACATATTCCGGCTCAGTGGTGAAGCGACCATTCGCCAAGGGTTCCAAGAGCGAGCGCGATGCGATTTTTCTGGTCACCTCCAATGGTGATTACGTCCTGCGCCGCCAGGGCGGCAATCCGTATCACGATCCTGATCTCGAACGGCTGGTCGGGAAAGAAGTTCGCTGCACGGGCGTCGTGACCGGCTACACGCTTCTGTTCTCGGATTGCACGCTCCTTTAAGTGGATCAGCGAAGCGGTTGCGTAGTCGGCATCCCTTCGGCCGGTGGCGTGGGGATCGGCTCAAAGCCGGCGAACATCGTCGCGGACTCGGGGACGGTGTTGAGCGGCATGCAATCGCACACCGCGAAAAACCTGTCCCACATGGCGAGCACGCGTGGGTTCTGATGCGCCGCCTCGATGGCTTCCTGGGATTTCCATTCCGAGACCTCAATGATGGTGCCGTCCTTCGCCCGCATGATGACCGGCAGGCGATCGGTCACGAGGTCTTCCTTGCGCAAGGTCGGAACGCGGCTGCGCACGATCTCCAGCAGTTCCGCCTCGCATCCTGGCTTGGGCCGATAGGCCACAATAACAATGATGCCTGCCATAGGCCGGGCAGTTTACCTCCTGGCGCCTTGGGACTCGACAAAAACTTTCGCGCGCCTGTAAGCTCGTCGCCGAATCACCGGAGGAGGTCACATGGCTACGAAAGATCCCAGAATCGACGCTTACATCGCCAAATCAGCCACTTTCGCGCAGCCGATCCTGAAGCATTTGCGCAAGGTCGTCCACGCCGGCTGCCCGGAGGTAACGGAAACGCTCAAGTGGTCGATGCCGCACTTCGATTACAAGGGCGTGATGTGTGGGATGGCCGCGTTCAAGGAGCACTGCTCGTTTGGATTCTGGAAGGAATCGCTCATTTTCGAGGGCAAGAAACCCGGGAAGAAAGAGGGGATGGGAAGCTTCGGTTGCATCAAGTCACTTAAGGATTTGCCCAACGAGAAGACGCTCATCGGCTATGTAAAAAAAGCGGCGGCCTTGAATGAGGCGGGCATCAAGACGCCCGGCCGGACGCAGCCGAAGAAGAGGGAGCCAATCGCCATGCCGGATGATTTTGGCGCGGCGCTGAAGAAGAACGCGAAAGCGCGAAAACACTTCGACGCCTTTGCCCCAAGCAAACGTCGCGAATATCTCGAATGGATCACCGAGGCCAAACGCGAGGAGACGCGCACGCAGCGGCTCGCTAAATCCATTCAATCGCTCTCGGAAGGCAAGCCGCTTCACTGGAAATACCAGCCGGCCAAGAAATAACGGCGAGATAGCCGGGACACCGGCAGCTACAACATCGCCGACTGGCGGTAATCCGCCGTTTCGCTGGTCAGGCCTGTCTCCAGGCATCGCGGGCAGAGCCGGAAGTCGGCGTTTGTTCGCTCGGCTGTTTCGGAGACAAGGAAAAGTTTGTGACAGGGATCGTGGAGGCAATTCACGAAACGGCTCGTTACCTCGCCCGTATGCGCGCAACGCCCAATCTGCCTGAGCCCCTGCTCCACCTTCACCGTCATCCGTTGATCGAAGACGAAGCATTCACCCAGCCAGTGTTCGTTCCCAAACTGCTCCTGATAGCTGACAATTCCGCCCTGGAGCTGGCGCACGTGCTGAAATCCGCGCTGGCGCAGGAGGGCCGACGCCTTCTCGCAGCGAATGCCGCCCGTGCAATACATCAGGACGTGCTTCGCCTTTAACGACTCGAGCTGCTCCAGGTAATCGGGCAGCTCCCGGAAATGTTCGATCTGGCAAACGATCGCATTCTCGAAGCGGCCCGCGTCGGTCTCGTAACGGTTGCGCACGTCCAGCACCACCGCGTTGGGATCGTTTTCCATCTGCTCTTTCCACGCTGCTGGGCTGAGCAGATTGTCGTGATCGGGCTCCAGGTCGCCGGCGTTAAGCGTGACAATTTCTTTCCGGACCTTGACCACGAGTTTCGGGAACGTGCCTGCATCCCCCGCGCTGAGTTTGAACGTGATGTCGCTAAACCGCGCATCTCGCTTGAGCGCTTCTGTATAGCGCTCGATGGCGGCGCTGGGACCAGCGAGTGTGCCGTTAATTCCCTCGGTCGCAATCAGAACGCGGCCTTTCAATCCCAGTTCCAGACACAGCTCTCGCTGCGCCGCCGCAAACTCCGCCGGATCCGCGATCTCGACGTATTTGTAAAAAAGAATGACTGGGAATGGTTCGGTCATGTCCGGATGCACCTTACGAAAGAGAGCACGCGCGCCAACCGGGAGAAGTGCTCACGAGAGGAGTCGAACCTCCACGGGTTTCCCCATACGGTCCTGAGCCGTACGCGTCTGCCATTCCGCCACGTGAGCTTTTGTTGGGGAGCGGTTGCTAAGGTGCGCGCGCCGCGTTCCGGCGCAAGGACAAAGGGCTACGATCGCCGCTTCTTGCGGGCGCGTTCCTCGAGTTGGTTAGCCTGGCGTGCTTTGCCGAGAGAACGCAAAAGATCGGCGTAATTCGACGCGACGATCTCGTAATCTTCGGGCGGTTTGTCGGTGGCGGCTTCCCAGGTCTTGATCGAGGCGCGGTAAAGCTCGGAGGCCCGCGCGTAGTCGCCGTTGGAATGATAGACGACCGCGAGATTGCACTTTGACTGCGCGATATCAGGATGCGTCGGGGGATGGAATTTTTCCCGGATCGCCAGGGCGCGCAGGTGCGTCTTCTCGGCCTCGGCGAAGCGACGTTCGTTGGTATAAAAAACGGCCAGATTGTTCAGAACCGACGCGACGTCGGGATGCTCCGGACCAAGCTGTTTCTCGTAGATCTCAAGGGCCTGCATGTAATACGGCTCCGCGGCCTTTTGCCGGCCGGTCTTTCGATAGATCAGCGCCACGTTGTTCAGGATCGTTCCGAGATCGGAATAGGGAATGTCCGGCAGGCGCGCGCCAGCCTTGAACGCGGACTCATAATAGCCGAGCGCGGCGTCCGTCTCGCCGAGATTGTCGCAGACAAAGCCCAGACGCCTTGCCGAACGAAACAACGCGCGATCATCCGGCGGGTCCGCCTTTTCCAAGAAGCCGTGCGCTTTGACCAGGAACGGCTTGGCTGCGGCGCGGTCGCCGGCCTGATCGTGCAATTGACCGAGCTTCTCCAGGCTCAGCGTGTAGGAAGGGTGGCCGGGATCGAAGGCGCGTTGCGCCAGGGTCAGCGCTGTCTCAGCAACCCGGACGGCCTCCGGGAAACGGTTGCTGGCCCGCAGCATTTCCAGTTTGTCGTTGAGAATGCCCCACAGCTTTTCGTCGCCCTTCATTGCGCATCACCAACCCTCGCTCAATTGACTGACCAACTGCTTGGCGAGTTCTTCCGCTGCCAGGGGCAGGGCCTGACGTTCATCGGTGTTCACATCATTTCCAACGAAGAAGCTGGTGGCGCCAGCCGCGCCGGCGCTCGAGAGAGGCCTGCCATCCCGTCCCACCAGGCTGTATCGCACCGCGAGGTTAAGATTAAACTCCGTCGTCGAAAGGACATTGCCGCGCACGGACCGCGCCGGAGATCGGTTGACCGCCACGATTTCCCCTTTCAGGACTGCATCCGCCTTATCCTCGCTGACAATTCGGAACGTGCCGTCCTGCTGCATTTGTTTGATGATCGTCCCGGTCACCAACGCTTCGATGCGCGGCGTAAGCGTGATGTTCCCGAAGGTCGGGACCGCGATCGTCTTGATATGGCTCAGGTGCGCCGGGGTCGCCGGCCCTACATGATAACCGGCGCATCCGCCGACAAGAAAAGCCAGCACCAGACTCGAGAACGCTTTTTTCACTACGGCGAGGCCGTCGTTTCTGGAGTCGGCGCGGGGCTCGATTCAGAAGAAGGCGGCGCCGTCGTCGAGTCGGGCAGAAGTGAAGCCGGCGGAGGCAATGAGCTGTCGGAATCGGGAGCAGGCAGGGGGGCGGTCTCGTTTGAAGACGGCGGCGGCGCTGTATTCTCATCGTAGGTCCGCGGCTTGCGGGCCTTCTTATTAGCGGCCGCGGCCGTCACGGCCGGCGATTGCAACTTTGCATCGCCGAACTTCGCGCGCAGCTCGCTCACCCGCTTCTTGGCCCGTTCAGCCTCGGGCGAGCTGGGCTGCTGCCGGATCACCTCATTGTAATAGATGGCGGCGGCGCGGTAATATTTTTGCTTGTCGTAAAACTTGGCGATGTCGTAGGCGGTGCTGCTCTGCTTCTGCTCCATCCGCTTCAAATTCTCCCGGGCCTGGGCCGCCTTTTCGCTGTTCGGATAACGGGCGAGAAAATCCTCAAAGCCCGTTTTCGCGTGCGAGGCCGTAGCCGGATCGTAGGTGCCAGTAGTGGAGGCCTGCGACCAGATGTAGCCGATTTGATATTGCGCATCGACCGCGATCGGATCGTTCGGGAATTTCTCGACTACCGCCTGGTAGGCGGCGATGGCCAGCTCGTTCGAGCCCTGTTTTTCGTAGGCCCGGCCGAGGTTGAATTGGGCGCGCGCCGTCTGTTTACCGTAAGGAGCGGTCCGAATGATGGTGTTGAAAATCAGCACGGCCTGGCTCATCCCCGATTTGATTGGGATGCCGAGGACCTTTTGTTTTTTCCCTTTCAAATATATTTCGCCGATGCGAAACAGGGCGTCGATCGCCTCATCAAAACGCTCGCTCTTCTGGTATCGGTCCGCCACCACCGCGTAACTCTGGGCCGCGAGGATGTATTGGCGCGTCTGCTCCTGAAGCTCACCCATCCGGAAACACGCGCCCGGCGCCAACGTGTCCCTCGAATATTTCTTCACGATGGTCCGATAGGACTTGATCGCACCCTTTAAATCGCCGCGCCTTTCGGCTGCCTGCGCCCGCTCAAAAAGCTGCGCGGCCGTGCCGCTCGTTTCTTCCTCTCCCGGCGCGCGATAGGTAGTCTTCTTTTCGTCCGGCTTAAAGACGACCGCTGCCTGCCCGGACCCAGGCAAGGCGAGGCAGATCAATAACGGCAGAAAAAGGATGCGAAAGGAGTGTTTCATCGCGTTGCGCAGGGTAGTTAACCTTGCCAGTCCCGTCAAGTTGACCGGGCCAAGTAATGGCCTGCGTCCCGGGGCGGCTCGGATGGCCAAGGCTTCCCTCCGGACCGGATGCGATTACTCTGGAAACGACGATTTTGGACCTCTCCGCACAACAGAAAATCCGGCTCGGCACCTGCGCCTGGAGCTTCGAGGAATGGCGGGGCACTTTTTATCCCGCGGAGCTGCCCCCCGCGCGCTGGCTTGAGTTCTATGCCCGGTATTTTCCGGCAGTCGAGATCGATTCCACTTTTTACAACACGCCGGCCGAAACCACGATCCAGCGCTGGGCGGAAAGCACGCCGGCCTCATTTCGTTTTGCCTGCAAACTGCCGCGCGAGATCACTCACGGGCGTGGCCTTCGGGATTGCGGGCCGGAGCTGCTCTCGTTCTTGCAGGCGCTCGAACCGCTTGGGGAAAAGCTGCATGTCATCCTGGCGCAATTGCCTCCCTCGTTCGCCCCGAAGACGGGCCGGACGGCGTTGCGCAAGTTCCTCGAACAACTGCCACGCGATTTCCGCTTCGCCATCGAATTCAGGCATCCCGGCTGGCATCGGCCGCAAAATATCAGCCTCCTCGAGAAACATCGCGTCTGCTGGGTCTGGGCCGATACCAGCCCTCTCAACGAGCGAAACCTTGCCCCCTTCGAATTCCTCCCACGCACCGCCGATTTCCTTTACGTGCGTTTGCTGGGCGATTACTCCACGAAATACGATCCAGAGGGCCAGCACGTTCATCGCTATGGCAAACTGCTTTGGAAACGCGAAGCCGCCCTCGAAAGCTGGGCGCTCAAGATCGAGCGGCATCTCCCCGAGATCAGGAGCGTCTGGAGCTTCGTGAACAATCACTTCGAAGGTTTCGCGCCTGAAACCGGTCAGCGACTCGCGAACCGGCTCGGCTTCGAGCTGCCCTTGCCCTCCGCGGAAGAAACCGCCTCCGCCGATCCGGGGCAACTCGATCTCTTTGCCGGCAAGGACCGCACCTAATAATCCTGCTCCTGATCATGATCATACTCAAGATCCTCCCCGTAGGCCGCGCCGCTCACAAGATCAGGAGCATGAGCAGGAGTTACCTGATCTCTGCCGCCCCGAAATATGGCTGCAATATTTCCGGAATCGTGACCGACCCATCAGGGCGCTGATGCGTCTCGATCAACGCAGCAAACACCCTGGGCAACGCCAACCCGGAACCGTTCAAGGTATGACAGAACCGGTTCTTCCCCTCCGCATCCTTGAAGCGCAAGTTCATTCGGCGCGCCTGGAAATCTTCGAAATTTGAGCAGGTCGAAACTTCGAGATACGCATTTTGCCCAGGTGACCACGCCTCGAGGTCGTAGCTCCTGGCCGAGCCGAAGGTGATATCGCCTGTGCAAAGCTCGATCACGCGGTAATGCAATCCGAGGAGCTGCAAGATGCGCTCGGCATTAGCTGTCAGCGTTTCATGTTCGGCGTACGACTCCTCCGGCGTCGTGATCTTGACCAGCTCCACCTTGTCGAATTGATGGACGCGAATAATCCCCCGCGTTTCCCGGCCCGCGGAGCCCGCCTCCCGCCGGAAACAAGGCGTGTAGGCGACAAATTTTTTCGGCAACTCCGAAGCAGCCAGGATTTCTTCACGATGAAAATTGGTCACCTGCACCTCCGCCGTCGGGGCGAGGAAAAGCTGGCCGTCTTCCAAGCCATACATTTCCTCCTCGAACTTCGGGAGCTGCGTCGTGCCGACCATGCATTCGCGCCGCACCAGAGCGGGCGGGCTCATTTCCAGATAACCGTGCTCGCGCGTGTGCAGATCGAGCATGAACTGGATCAGCGCCCGCTCCAGTTTCGCTCCCGCGCCGGTGAAGCAGATAAAGCCGCTCCCGCTCAGTTTCGCCGCTCGCTCCAGGTCGAAAAGCTTCAGCTTCGTGCCGAGCGCCACGTGATCCAGCGGCGCCTCCAACTCAGGCTTCGCGCCCCAGGTTCGAAGGACCGGGTTCTCGCTCGCATCCTTGCCGATCGGCGCGTCTGCGTGCGGCAGATTGGGCAGGCGGAGAAGCAAATCCTTTTGTTGCTCGTCCGCCGCGGAAGTTTGCTCGTTCAAACGGGCGATCTCGTCGCCGATCTCTCGCACCCGCGCTTCCAGTTCCTCTGCGGTCTCGCCCTTGGCGCGCTTGCCGCCAATCTCCTTGCTTAACCTCTTTCGATCCGCATTGCACTGCTGCAACGCCGTCTCCGCCCTCCGGCGTTCGGCATCCACTCGCAGCACTTCATCGATCTTCGCCGCATCATCGCCGCCACGCGTCGCCAGCCGGCTTTTCACAAAGTCCGGTTGTTCGCGGATGAGACGGATATCGAGCATGCCTTGGGATATCAGCGAGGCCGCTCGCGCGCAAACGTTCTGGGCGCTTTCGATGCCGTACTCGTGCTCGTGCTCCTGATCGTAATCGATCTTCCAACCCTTCGATCACGAGCAGGAGCACGATTACGATTACGAAAGAGAGATCTCGGAAACCAGGTGACAATCGCGCGCGGCGTTTGATATTTCCGCGTGGATAAGTTCAACCTGCTAAGCGTGGCGCTGGGGCTCGCTTGCCTCGCGGGCGTCAACCTTTACCTCACCGTCTTTGTCACCAGCCTGGCCATCCACCAGCAATGGATCGTCCTCTCCCCGAGCTATCAGTCGCTCGAGGTTCTCGGCCAGCCCTGGATCATCGTGCTCGCCGGCATTTTGTATCTCCTCGAGTTTGTTGCCGACAAAGTTCCGTGGGTCGATTCCGCCTGGGACACAGTTCACACCGTCATCCGGCCGATCGGTGGGGCACTCCTTGCCATCCAAACACTCGGCCATCAAAGCCCGGTTTTCGATGTCCTCGTTGTGTTGCTCGCTGGCTCCACCAGTCTGGTTACGCACACCGCCAAGGCCTCCTCGCGGCTGGTCGCAAACAGTTCGCCCGAGCCGGTCTCGAACATCGGACTCAGCATCGCCGAAGACGTCGCGGTCCTCGGCGGACTCGCGCTTATCTATAATAATCCCGTTCTCGCCATCTCCATTTTCGCGGTCGCGATCGCCGCGTTCCTTTACTTCGCGCCGAAGATTTTGCGCTCGATGAAAGCCAAAATCTGGCTGGCCTTGAACAAACTGAACGCCGCCGCCGATTTCCGGAGGCCCACCACCCTGCCGATCGCCTTACCGTCGCGTCTTGCTCCGACCTTCAGCAAACAGAACCTGCTCGGCGAGACGATCGCCTGGGCTGTTCCCTGCATCAGTGGCCGCGGCCGGCGAATTCCAGCGAACCTTTTCGGCGCGCTGGTCGCCACGAATGAAGAGCCGCACAAGATTGTCTTTGTCGCCCAAAAAAATTGGAGGCCCTTCTACCAGACGATCGACCTCGAAGATTCGACGATCTCGCGCGAACCTCAGTTTCTCTCCGAGAACCTGGTCATCGTTCCGAGCGAAGGACGCGGGTCGAAGTACTCGTTCCTCTTTACGCGATCGCGCGGGTCGTTGGTGGAGCTGATCGCGGAAGATCTGCGACAGAAGCTCAGCGTGCCGGCGGTTACGACCGAGACCGTCGCCACGCCGGAACCGGTCGCGCACGTTTAATCGACGAAAATGCGTGTCATCCCGAGCCGCGCAGACGGCGAGGGACCTCACAGGCGGTCGGGAACTCACTCAAGTGGCCATCGTCGCGGTCGCAACGCCGATCTCCGCGCTTTGCGGAAGCGGATCTGCGTGCTTTTTGCCTTGCGCCTGGGGGGTCCCTCGCCGTCTGCGCGGCTCGGGATGACACCGAACGACTGTCGCCCACCATTTTTTGGTCGCCAAGCTGGGTGAAACCGTTCCACACTTCCCCTCCCCCAGAATGCAGTTGGCCAGCCGCTATTCCGAGCTTCGCGACTTCGCGCGTGTCCATGAACGCGCCCTCTTCCCCGCCCAACGCACACCCAGCGAACTGGAGTTGCAGGCCCGCTGGTTTGCCGGCGATTTCGGTCGGAGCTTCACTTCCATTGCCGGCGAACAAGTCGAAATCATTCAGTTCGGTACCTGGAACCGGGAGGCGGGCCCCGACTTCTCCGACGCCGTCGTCCGGATCAACGACGGCGATCCGCTCCGCGGCACCATTGAGTTCGACCTGGCCGATCGAAGCTGGGAAACGCACGGGCATTCCACCAACGAGGCGTTCGACAACGCCGTCCTGCATGTCTTCGTGCAACAGAGCGAGCGCCTCTTTTTTACCCGCACGAAATCGAATCGCAACGTCCCGCAGGTGCGCGTCGATCCCGCCGCCCTGCCGGATAAATTTTCCGCCAACGTCCCGCTCGCCCAGCCGGGCCGCTGCCAGGCGCCGTTGAAGGATTTGCCGCAGGAACGGCTCGAGAGCATCCTCACCGCCGCCTCGCAATTCCGGCTGCAACGCAAGGCCGCCCGGATCAAGAACATCGTCGAGACGCATGGCCGCGACGCCGCGCTCTTCCAGGAAATCGCCGCGGCGCTCGGTTACAAGCAAAACAAGCTCGCCTTCACCCTGCTGGCCCAACGCCTGCCGCTCTCCTCCCTGCGGAAAGAGAGCGACGCTATCGAGGCAATGCTCTTCGGGATCGCCGGATTTCTCGAATCACGCGATCTCGGCGTTTATCCGCAGCAAACGCGCGCCTACGTCCGGAAACTGTGGGACCATTGGTGGCCGCATCGCGATGAAATGCAGCGACTTGTTCTCCCCGCAAAACTTTGGCAGCTCGGTGGCGCCCGTCCGTTGAATCACCCCCAGCGCCGTCTCGGCGCCCTGGCCATTCTGGCGAAAGAGTGGCCAGGCTTGATGAAATCGGTCGCCCGAAAAAGTGCGAAGGCCGCGCACGATTTCTTCCACAGGCTGCGCCACCCCTTTTGGAATTTTCATTACACCCTCACCTCCGAGGCTGCCGCCAGCGAGATGGCCATCGTGGGCGATTCACGGATCGCCGAGATCCTGGCCAATGTTCTCCTCCCCTACTTCATGGCGGAAGGCTCGGACATCTGGCCGGCCTACGAGAAGCTGCGCGCGCAGTTGACGAATCGGCGGCTGGAGACCGGTGCGACCCGGCTTTTCGGAAGCGATGCCCGCCGCCCGCGGTTCACCCGGACAATCGCCCAACAGCAGGGGCTGCTTCAGATTTATGAAGACTTCTGTTTGCAGGACAATTCCGATTGCGCCCACTGCCCGTTCCCCGAGCAGATGCAGAAATGGAAATGAAAATGCCCCGCGCTTTTGGTAGGGCGAGACTCTGTCGAGCCGCAACGATTCACCTGAGGCCACCGATGGCTCGACAGAGTCTCGCCCTACCAACGCGCTCCTGCCTTCGCGCCTTCACCCTCATCGAGCTCCTCGCTGTCATCGTCGTGGTCGCCGTCCTGATGGGCCTCGCTTTCCCTGTTTTCCAAGGCGTGCAGAACCAGGCCAGAAAAACGCAGGCCAAAAACGACTTGCTCCAAATCGTGACCGCCGTGAACGCGTTCTACACCGAGTACGGCAGGTATCCCTCCACGAAAACAGCCGACGCGAAACTTCCGGACGACGAAGCGCAGGAAGATCTGATGGATGCCCTGCGCGCCAAAGGCGGAAGCCTCAATCCACGCGGGATTGTTTTTCTTTCGCCGCCAGAGGCAAAGGAGAATTCCAATCCGCGATCCGGGATTGCGCACCGGGCATTTTTCGATCCATGGGGGACGCCGTATTTTGTTTCGATCGATGCCGACTACGACAACGACATCGCGAATCCGTACGATCCAAACGCCGGAGCCGGTCCCGAGAAAATTCGCCAGGGAGTGATTGCCTGGTCGTGTGGCAAAGACAGGAAACCAGGCAAGGATGGGAACAACAAATTCACCGGCTCAGACGACGTCATTTCCTGGCAATGACCGGAATGCGCTGCTTGACTTTTCCGCCTTCATCCTTCATCCCTCATCCTTCCATTGCGGGTGTAGTTCAATGGTAGAACGCCAGCTTCCCAAGCTGGACACGAGGGTTCGATTCCCTTCACCCGCTTAAACTCTTCTTTCGAAGGCCCTGGAAATGATACGGATTCTTTGCGGCCTTCTGTTTATCTTCGCCCTCTTCGGTGGGCCTGTGGCGGCAAAGGAAAAGCCCGGCCAGAAAGTCGTCTCGTTCCCGCAGGAGGAAAGTGATCTCAAGGCTGATCCGGCGGCGCGTTTCGGCAAACTGGAGAACGGCGTTCGCTACGTTGCGCTGAGCAATCGCGAACCACGCGATCGCGCCTCCCTGCGCCTTCTCGTGATGGCCGGCTCGCTGCACGAGAAAGAAGACCAGCGGGGGCTTGCCCACTTCCTCGAGCACATGGCTTTCAACGGCAGCAAGCATTATCCGCCGGGGAAACTGATCGAGTTCTTCCAGCGCATGGGGATGAGCTTCGGCGCGGACGTCAACGCAAATACGAGCTTCGACCGCACGATCTATCATCTGGAGCTGGCGCATGCTGACACCCCTACTCTCCTGGAGGGAATGCGGGTCTTCACCGATTACGCGAGCGGGTTGCTGCTGAGCGAGGAGCAGATCGACAAGGAACGCGGCGTGATTCTCTCTGAGAAACGGGCCCACGACTCCGCCGGCTACCGCGAATTTGTCGCGCAGTTTGAAGCGACGCTGGGAACGACGCTATTTCCAAAGCGCCTCGCCATCGGCGTGCCGGAAGTCATCTCCAAAGCGAAGCGCGAACGTTTCCTCGATTTCTGGAACACCTGGTATCGACCGGAAAGAATGGCCGTGGTGGTGGTGGGTGATTTCGCGGACGAGGCGGCAGTCGAGAAAATCGTGCGAGAACATTTCGGAAGCCTCCGGCCGCGGGCGCCGCCCCGGCGTGATTCGACCTTGGGAAAACTGGCGAAGTTCGAAGGGGTGCGCCCCGTCTATCACGCTGAGCCGGAAGCGTCCGCGACAAACGTTTTCATCGCTACGATCACCCCATATGGGCACAAGCCCGACACGGCCGCGCAGCGCAAAGACCGTCTCCGGCGCACGCTCGCCCTGGCGATGCTCAACCGGCGTTTCTCGATCCTCGGAAAGCGAGAAGGTGCAGCGTTTACTTTTGCCTCGGCCAACGTCTCGGAACAATTCGATTTTTTCCGGGACGCCCGCGTCCAACTCGTCTGCAAATCCGAACAATGGACCGCCGCGCTGGCGGTGGGCGAGCAGGAGCTGCGACGCGCGATCGAGCATGGTTTCACCGCGGGCGAGCTTGCCGAAGCCTCAGCCAATCTGGCTAATCAACTCGAGCAGGCCGACAAGACCGCCAGCACCCGCCATTCGAATTTCCTCTCGAACAAAATAGTCGGCAGTCTTGTTTCCAAAGATGTGTTCATGACCCCGGCCGACGAACTCGCGCTCTTGAAGCCGGCACTCGATGCGATCGCGCCCGCCGATTGTCAGGCGGCGTTACGCGAAGACTTTGGCGGCAACGGCCGCTTTGTCGCGGTCACCGGAAATGTCAAGATCCCGGGAGCTGCAACGGCAGCGATCGCGCTAGCTTACGACCAGGCCCACGCCGTCGCGATCACTCGCCCGGAGGCCGACAAGAGATTGGAATGGGGTTATGGCGACTTCGGACCAGCGGGAGCCATCGCGAAAAGAGAACACATCGCCGATCTAGACGTTGTCTTGATCACGTTCGAGAACGGTACGCGGCTGAACCTGAAGCGAACCGACTTCGAAGCGGGCCGCATCCGTCTGAGCGCCCGGGTCGGCAACGGGGGGATGACAGTGCCGGCCGAGAAGCGCGGACTCGGGATGCTCGCCGCCAACACATTTGTGCCGGGCGGCTTGGGCAAACATAGCGCCGATGATCTTCGCCAACTGTTCGCTGGAAAGAACCTCGGGTGGCAATTCCTCACGGGCTTCGACGCCCTGGAGCTCAACGGCCAGACCACACAGGTTGACCTTCCGATGCAGTTGCAGCTGCTCGCCGCGGAATTGACCGATCCGGGTTACCGCCCCGAAGCGTTGCGCGAGGCACACAAGTTTTTGGCCCAGCTTTATAGGTTCCTAAAACACAACGTCCAGGGGCCGCTCACGATCGAGGTCGCCAAGGTGCTCGCGAATGGCGATCATCGGTTCGGCGCTCCCGAAGAGGAAGAGATCATGAAGCGCGATCTCGATGAGGTGAAAGCCTGGCTGAACCCTCAGCTTGCGCATGGCGCGCTCGAAGTGGGAATCGTGGGCGATCTGGATATCGAAGCAACGATCGACGCAGCGGCGCGCACCATCGGGGCCATCCCCAAACGCGAAGCCAAGCCAGCGCTCGACGAATTAAATAAGGTCACGTTTCCAGCCCAGCCCTTCACGAAGAGTTACTTCATCGAGTCCGAGATTCCCAAAGGGGGCGTCTTTATTTACTGGCCGACCGATGATTCGCTCGATCCGCGACGCTCGCGCCGAATCAATTTGCTCGCGGATATTTTGCGCGATCGGTTGCGGGTCAAGGTGCGGGAGGAACTCGGCGCCACTTATAGCGCTAATGCGCAAAACCACAGCCTCGAAACGATCCCCGGCTACGGCTACATCGTCGCCAGTATTGATGTGGCTCCGGCCGCGGCGGATAAAATCTCCGAGCTCGCCGTGGAGATCGCGAATGACCTCCGCGAGAAAGGGGTGACCGATGACGAGTTTAAACGAGCGCGCGAACCAATGCTCAGCAACTACCAACAATCGCTGCGAGAAAACAGCTACTGGCTTAACAATGTGCTTCGGCGCGCACAGGAAAATCCGGAACGGCTCGAATGGGCCCGAACACGAATAGCCGACATCGAGACCATCACGCCCCCCGAGATCAGCGAACTCGCTGCCAAATATCTCGGGCGCGAACGCGCTTCGCGAGCGACGATTCTCCCCAAGCCGAAAGAGCCCGGGAGCGTCCCTCCTTCAAAATAGCCGATTCATGAGTTCCCGGACTCAAAGCAAGCTGATGCGCCACTGGCTGGCGCTTGCGCTGGTGCTCACCACTCTTTTCAAGTTGTGGCTCGTCCACACGGAAGAAATCTATGGAAGCGCCACGGAGCACGATGCTCTGTGGTTCCTAAACTCCGCGAAGCAGTGGTATTGGGGATCGGAATATAGTTGGACGGCTTTCGTCAGGCCGCCGGCTTATCCTTTGTTTATCGCGATAGTGCATCTGGTGCAGATCCCCTTGCGGATTGGGATCGAGCTCATGCAGGCGGCTGGATATCTGGCGGTCGTCGCCGGGCTCCGCAGAGCCGCCGTTCCTCGCTCGGTCTGCCTCATTTGCTACGCGGCGATGATTTTCCATCCGGGGAGTTACCAGCTCAACAGCGTTACGATGGCCGATAACTTCTACGCCGCCCTGCTCCCGCTGGCGCTCGGCGGACTCTTGCTGACTCTGTTTACGGCGAAATTCTGGCACGCAGCCTGGACAGGGATCGCTCTTGCCCTGCTCTGGAATACCCGGGAAGAGAGCATGCTGATTCCCCCGATGATTGCGGTCTTTCTCCTTCTCGCGCTTTTCCGGCAGCAGAGGATCGCGCGCGAATGGACACAAGCGTTGCGCTTCTGGCTAAAGCCCGTTGGCGCCCTGGTGGGAACGCTGTTCCTCCTGAATCTGGCCGTCAACACGGCGAACTACCGGACCTTTGGCAGCTTCTCGAAATCCGAGCTGACGGAATCCAACTTTCGTGCGGCCTTCAAGTCGTTGCTTCGAATCAAGCCCGAACGCGACTACCGCTTCGTCTCGGTGTCGAACGATGCGCTCCAGAAAGCCTACAGCGTCAGCCCGACCTTCGCGCGGCTGCAGCCTCAACTTGAAGGCGACCTGGGTCGTAATTTTAAGGTGCCCGCCGTGTCGGAGCTGGGTCTCGATGAAATCGGGGCGCCGTGGTTCCTTTGGGCTCTGCGCGGAACTGCCAGCACCCAGGGCGTCCATGCCAGTGCTGCCACCGCCCGCCGTTTTTATCGGGATGTCGCCAATGAAATCAATCGCGCCTGCGACGAAGGGCGCGTTCCCAGCCGATTTGTGTTTTCGAGCCTGGTCGATCCGGGGGCGGTCGCGCAACTTCGCGAGATGCCAGAATCGTTCCTCCGAATCGGCGCTTTGTTTATCCTTCCCTATCACACCTTCGCCGCCCGCAACGACGACATCCTCACCGAATCGCAACGGGCTCTATACGACGAGATGACTTTTCGCAATCCGGCGCAAACGTCGGGAGTCTCCACCGCGCTCGAGAACTTCATCGGCCGTTACCACCGTTTTCTGGTCATGGGACTGGCCATGGCCGGATTCGTCGCGGCGTTAACCATCGCCTGGCGCTTCCGCCAGCTTCCGGCGAACAACGCGCTCAACGCCGTGCTTGTTCTCCTGGGAGCTGCCATTTTCCTTCGGGTGATCTTTTTTACCTTTCTCGATGCAACCTGGTGGATCGGCGCTTATGATCGTTATCTTTTCCCGGTCCTGCCGCTGACGTCCTGTTTTTTCATTCTTTTGATTTATCAGGCGTTTGCCCTCGGGCGGCGCGCAGCCATCGCGAAAATCTCTGAGCCATGACCGTTCCTAAAATTCTCATCGCGGATTCGATTTCGCCGCGCGGTATTGAGGAGCTCGGCCGGGACGGCGCGCTGGAGGTCTCGACTCAGACCGGATTAAGCGAGGAACGATTGGTCGAAATCATTCCGGAATTCAGCGGCGTCGTCGTGCGCAGCCAGACGAAGATCACGGCGGCGATCATTAATGCCGGCGCCAGCTTGCGCGTCATCGGGCGCGCCGGGGTCGGGATCGATAACGTCGATGTCGAGGCCGCGACGAAGCGGGGCGTGATCGTGATGAACGCGCCGGGCGGCAACACCATTTCCACCGCGGAACATGCTTTCTCCCTGCTCTTGTGCGCGGCGCGCAAAATTCCTCAGGCCGATTCCCTTCTGCGCGGCGGAAAATGGGACCGGAAAAATTTGGAAGGAGTCGAGCTCTTCAACAAGACGCTTGGCATTATCGGCATGGGGAGAATCGGGAGCGAGCTCAGCCGGCGCGCCATCGCTTTCGGCATGCGGGTCGTGGCGTTTGATCCTTATCTCTCGGCCTCGCGAGCGCGCACGCTTCAAGTGGAGCTGGTCGATGAGCTCGACGATTTGCTCGCCGCCGCGGATTTCATCACGCTCCATACGCCGCTCACGCCTGAGACGCATCACCTGCTCGACACGGAACGCCTGGCGAAAACCAAACGCGGCGTCCGCGTGATCAATTGCGCGCGCGGCGGCCTGATCGATGAAATCGCGCTGGCAGATGCGCTGCGATCCGGGCATGTCGCTGCGGCCGCGCTCGATGTTTTTGAGACCGAGCCGTTGCCGGGCGATTCGCCCCTGCGCGATTTGCCGAGCCTCGTTCTCACTCCGCATCTCGGCGCTTCCACTGCGGAAGCGCAGGAAAGTGTCGGCATCGAGATCGCGCAATCGATCCGGGCCGCCCTCCTCGAAGGAACGATTCGCAACGCGGTAAACATGCCCAATCTCGACGCCAAGACGCTGGCCGTCATCGGTCCGCATCTGCGCTTCGGCGAAAAGCTGGCGCGTTTCCTTTCCCAACTCGCGCCGAAACGGGTCGAAAGTCTGAACATCAATTACAGCGGCAAAGTAAATGAGGTCGATACCACCGCGATCACGCGATCGGTGCTGAAGGGATTCTTGCAGGGCGCGGGCGGGAGCGAGATCAACGAAGTGAACGCGCCCGCCTTCGCGGAAAGCCTCGGGCTGAAAGTCACCGAGACGCGGTTGAGCGCAGCGGGCGATTACACCGATCTGCTCGAGCTCTCCGCCGTGGCCGAAGGAAAGACCGTCTCGGTGGCCGGCGCCTTTTTCGGCGCGACGCCGCGGATTGTGAATGTGAACAGCCGGCATGTCGAAGCGCGCCCGCACGGCATCGTGCTGGTGCTGGAGAACACCGACCGGCCGGGCATCATCGGCCGGATCGGGACGTTGCTCGGCGAGCACGGCGTCAATATCGCCACCATGTCGTTAAGCCGAAATCAGGTGGGCGGCACGGCGCTGACGGTCTTGAATCTCGACACCGCTCCGGACGAGACGCTCCTCGAGAAAATCCGGGCGAGCGAAGACATCCGGTCCGCGCAAGTGATCGAATTATAGAGTTAACAATGAAAGATTGACCGGACACGGCCCCGCCCCCAGACTCGCCGCCATATGGACTTCAGCGCTAACTCAATCATTTGGATATTGGTAATCGGTTTGGTCATCGGTGCAGTCGCCAAACTTCTCATGCCGGGCCGTGATCCGGGCGGCTGCATCATCACGATGTTAATCGGTATCGCCGGCTCGTTTGTAGCGCTCTACATCGGCAAGGCCCTCGGCTGGTATGAGCAGGGGGACGCCGCTGGGTTCATTGCCTCGGTCGTCGGCGCGATGTTGCTGCTCTTGCTGTATCGCCTCGTGGCGGGCAAGCGCAGCTAAGCCCGCTTCCTCTACTCTTCTCCTTCCTCCTCCCCTTTCGTTCAGAAGCGAAGAGGGAGAGGAAGATTATTGGAGCTGTGCCACAGTGCGGGCGCATGCCGCGGCCCAGCAAATTTGCCATCCTCTCCGCCTTTGCCGCGCTCTACCTGATCTGGGGTTCGACCTACCTCGCGATTCTCTTCGCCATCGACACCATCCCGCCGCTGCTCATGGCGGGGACGCGCTTTCTTCTCGCCGGTATCATCATGTATGCGATCGCGCGCTGGCAGGGCGCGCCGAAGGGTTCGCTCGCAAACTGGCGCACCGCGCTCATCGTCGGCGGTTGTTTGCTGCTGGGCGGCAACGGCGGAGTGACTCTCGCGGAACAATATGTTTCATCCGGACTCGCCTCTGTAATGGTGGCCACTGTCCCGATTTACATCGCGCTCCTGGCTTGGTGGAGCGGGACCGCGCCGAAGCCGACGCCGATCGTCTGGCTCGGACTCGCGGGCGGATTCGTTGGCGTAGCCATTCTTGTCTGGCCCGCGTTGCGACCTTCACCGGACGAAAACAGCCATGCGGGGCTTGGCATGCTGATCCTGCTTTTCTCCTCGTTCATTTGGTCGGTCGGCTCCATTTATTCGCGCCACTCCAAGAGCGCGGCGCCTCCCCTTCTCCTGGCCGGCCAACAGATGCTTTGCGGCGGCGGCCTCCTCACGCTCGGTGGATTTATCATGGGCGAGCATCACCGCTTCGACGCCAGCCGCATCAGCCTTCTTTCGCTCGGCTCCTTCGCTTATCTCGTTATCATCGGCGCGCTCGTCGGCTATACCGCTTACATCTTTCTCCTCCGACATTGCGATCCCTCCAAGGTCGCGACCTATGCCTATGTAAACCCGATCGTCGCCGTGATCCTCGGAGCCGTTTTCGCAGGAGAAACACTGAGCGCGCGGGCGGTGCTCGCAGCCGGGTTAATTATCGGCTCGGTCGCGCTGGTCATCACCGTGCAGCAATCGAAAGCCAAGCCGGTCCCGGTGGATGCGGCTTACGCGCCGGATGGCGATTGACCTGAGCTGCCATCATGCGGTGATCAAGTTGCAGCGACAGCCTCCCTGCCGCCCGGCGCTCTGCGGTAAACAAAGTCTCGACACCGGTTTCAATACTTCGGTATAACTCGTTAAATTTCGATCGGCGTGATGGTGTTTCGGTGTGCCGTAGGGAATTCCCGACAAACGGCCCATCATCATGCCCCAACCTTTTTCTTCGGCGCATCCAGCGGCCAGAACGGTAATCGCCTTTATCGCGGTCTGTCTGCTCTTCGGGAGTTCCTCGCTCCTGGCCGCGATCCGCACCTGGACCGGTGGAAGTTCTGTTAATAATTTCTGGTCCACGCCCCAAAACTGGTCGGGCGGCGCCGCTCCGTTGCCAGGAGATGACCTGGCTTTCCCAACCGCCGCTTCTCGAGCCACCAGCTTTAACAACTTCCCGGCCGGAACTGCTTTTGGGACGCTGTTCGTTGACAGTCATACGATGAGCGGGGCCGCCATTGCTCTGAACAATGGCATCAGCGCTAGCGCTGGGCAGATTCAACTCAGCTCAATCAAGTTGAACGCGGGGCAGACTTTCTTTTTTCATGGGCTGGGCGCGCTCAATATCAGCAGTGCGATCGAGACCGATGGTCGAAGCTTGACCTTGGACAGCGCGACTAATCTGAACGTGTCTGGCGTGATCAGTGGCTCGGGCACGATCACCAAAACGGGCGACGGTACCGTCACCCTGACGGGAAACAACTCGTCCTTCAGCAGCACTTTTTTGCGCGCGGGCACCTACCTGGTCAACGGGTCACACCCAGGGAGCACCGTCTTCGTCATCGGTAGGACTCTCGGCGGCAGAGGCACGACGGGAGGCATTCGGTTTGGTTTCGGGACGGACAACCTGACCGGCATTGTGGCACCGGGCGACCAGGATCCAGGGATCTTGAGCGCAAGTAACGGCGTTGACTTCAATGAGACATTCGGAGCTGAAGGAAGCCCAACGCTCGCCATCGATCTCGAGGGGACAACGGTCGGCACCGGCTACGATCAGCTCAACATTACCGGCGCGGTCGATCTCGGGACCCGGGGCCGGCTCCGAGTTATAGTCGGCGGCGGTTTTGTCCCCAGCGCAGGCGATACTTTTATCATCATCAGGAACGACGGAGTGGATGCGGTCGTCGGGACGTTCCTCAACCTGCCGGAAGGCGCTACGTTCGTCGCCGGCGGTATCACATTCGTGATCAGCTACCAAGGCGGCGACGGCAATGACGTGACCTTAACGTCGACTTCAGGTGCGGTGACGTTCACCACCAGCAGCCTTTCCGTAAGCGAAAGTGCCGGGACCGCGTCCATCACTCTTCATCGCACCGGAGGTGGAAATACGAGCGCCACGGTCGCGCTGGCGCTCGAAGATCAAACTACCGTGCAAGCTGATTATGTATCGCCGGCTGGATCATTGGACGCCGCCTTCCATACCGGCACCGGCAACGGCGCCGATAACCAGGTCCGAGCAGTCGCGATCCAGTCGAACGGCCGGGTCATCATCGGAGGTGATTTCAACAATTTCAACGGGACCGCGCGACGGGGCATTGCCCGGCTGACGGCTAATGGAGCAATCGACACCTCCTTTAACCCGGGCACCGGTCTAAGCGGCGGCTTTCCCGCCGGAACGCCCTTCAAGATTGTGGTCGACCCCGCGGGCAAGATTCTCATCGGCGGACAGTTCATCAGTTACAATGGCATCAGTCGTAATAGCATTGCCCGGCTTAATTCAAATGGCTCGCTCGATACCACGTTTGATCCGGGCACGGGGGTCGCGCAGACGGGCGGGCAGGAGGTCTCGGTCGAAGCGATTGCGGTGCAGCCTGACGGCAAGATTCTGATCGGCGGGCGCTTCAACAACTATAATGGCGTTTTCCGCGGACGGATCGCGCGCCTCAATCCCGATGGCTCGCTGGATACGTCGTTTACTGCCTCTTTCGACACGGCGGTGACAAGCATCGCGCTGACTACGGATGGCAAGATCCTCGTTGGAGGTTCCTTTGCCGACCGCAAAGGAATTGCCCGGCTTAACTCCGATGGCAGCTCTGATCCCACTTTTCGTGGCCCCGGTAACGGCACCGACGCGGCTACCAGGGTAGTCGTACCCCTACCGGATGGCGGCATGATACTAGGCGGCACTTTCAACCTGGTTTCGGGTTCACCACGCCGGGGTATTGTCAGGTTGGACGCTAACGGCGAACTGGACTTTGCTTTCGCCCGGGACAACAAACCTGACGGAAACGTATCCGCGATAGTCCTCGAAGCCGATGGCCGAATAGTTATCGGTGGCGACTTCAACAATTACGGCAACGTGCCGTGCGAACGGCTCGCGCGGATAAAGAGCGATGGATCGCTGGATCCGTCGTTCAACCCTTTCGTTCTAAGAGATCCCTTTCCTCCATCCGCCGTTCTGGTTCGTGGAACTGTCCTCGCACTTACTCGACAGCCGGATGGCAAAACGCTTATGGCCGCCTCGCATGGTGGATTTGGGTTCCGCGAGTTCATTAACCGCATGCACGGAGATCTTGTCGCGAGCTGGGGGCCAAACGATTTCGCGGATAAGACAGTCCAGTTGCCAATCGTAAACGACGCTGTTTTCGAGGGGAATGAACAGCTGAATTTGCGGATCGCCCCCATGACTAACGCGGTGGCGGGCACACCTGCCAGCTTGACGATTGTAGATGACGAAATTGGGGCGCCGTCGCCTCCGGCCAAGGCGGTTAATATCGCCACGCGGCTGCGCGTCGCGACGGGTGATAACGTAATGATCGCCGGGTTCATTCTTACCGGGAACGCCCCGAAGGAAGTAGTCCTGCGCGGGATGGGCCCTCTCCTGGGAAACTTCGGCATCAACGACTTCCTGGCCGATCCCGTGGTTGACCTGCGGGGACCGGGCGGCTCGATCTTGAAGAACAATAATTGGAAAGATACTCAGCGTTCGCAGATTGAAGGCACAGTGTATCAGCCGGGCGATGATCGGGAATCCGTCATCGTCGCGACCCTGCCGCCCGATTCTTACACGGCGATTTTGACGGGCAACAACGACACGACCGGAGTGGGCCTGATCGAGGTTTACGATAACAATTCAGCAGCGGATTCACAGTTGGCGAACATCAGCACTCGCGGGCTCGTGCAAGGCAACAACAGCGTGATGATCGGCGGTTTTATCCTCGGCGGGACCAGCGGAAATTCACGGATAGCCCTGCGCGCGATCGGACCTTCCCTGGCGCAGTTCGGCCTGAGTGGCGTGCTCGCCGATCCAACTCTCGAAGTGCGCGACGGCAATGGTGCTGCTCTCTTCTCGAACGATGATTGGGAAACCGATTCTGAATTTCAGCCAGCCAGCTCCAGGCGAACGGACTAAGCCTTTCTGATGCCAAGGAATCGGGAATCTTCGTGTCGCTTCCGCCCGGGACCCTTCACAGCTATTCTAGCGGGGAAAAACGGCGGAACCGGTATCGGCCTGATCGAGATTTACAACCTAAGGTAAATCGAGTCGGACTTCGTAAGTGAGCATGCCAAAGGCACGGGGATTGGCTTGCTGCGCTGCGCCTCTGGCAAGTGATCCCGCTGGAGCGGGATTAGAACCCTGCGCTGTCGCGCCCCACCAGTCGAACTGCGTTCTTCATCCCCGTGCAAGCCTTTTGAATTTCGCTGACGCGAAATTGGTGGAGGTAAGGGGATTATCCAAAGCTGCGCTTTGGCTCCGGAGAATGAGCTTCGCTTTGAACCCTTGCGCGTGACGCGCCCCGCCGGTCGAACTGCGTTGACTCCTTCGCTCCCGCTCAGTCGGCCTCTCGGCCCGCCCGTCCATGTCGCTCGCGTCCCCGCGGCTCCATTCTTCATCCCCTGTGAAGCCTTTTGAATTTCGCTGACGCGAAATTGTGGAGGTAAGGGGATTCGAACCCCTGGCCTCTTCATTGCGAACGAAGCGCTCTACCAACTGAGCTATACCCCCAAAAGGCCGGCGAACAGGGTAGCCGCATCGTCATATTTTTCAACACTCGCAGCGCGTGCAGTCTGCGCGCCGGCGCGGATTTTTGGCAGCTGGCCCTGTTCGTGGGCCCGCTTCGTTAAGCCCAAACCCCTTGGTCAAAACTAACCGACCGCCGCTTTCGCCCGGTCGTGGGTCCTCGCTTTTTCAAATATTGCGGTCATTGTTTACGGCTGCGACTCCTGGAACCGGAGGAAAAAATATATGGGCATCATGAATTTCATCAAAGGCGAGCTAATCGAGATCATCGAATGGACGGACGATTCGCGCGACACCCTCAGTTTTCGCTGGCCGGATGACGACAAGGAAATCAAGAACGGCGCCCAGTTGATCGTGCGGGAATCGCAGGTGGTACAGTTCGTTTATCTCGGACAGTTCGGCGACACTTTTACCCCCGGGAAGCATACCCTGACCACGGACAACATTCCCATCCTGACCACGCTTAAGGGGTGGAAGTACGGCTTTGAAACGCCGTTCAAGGCGGACGTTTATTACGTCAGCACCCGGCTTTTCACGGGCAACAAATGGGGAACTTCGAACCCCGTCATGATGCGCGACAATGATTTCGGAATCGTGCGCGCGCGCGCCTTCGGCACCTACGATTTCCGCATCACCGATCCGAAGTTGTTTCTCAAGGAAGTCGCCGGGAGCGATCAGCATTTTCGCCTCGACGAGTTCGCCGATACCATGCGCTCGCGCATCGTCAGCCTCTTCAGTGAGGCGCTGGCGCAATCGAAGATCCCGGTCCTGGATGTGGCGTCGCGTTATAGCGAAGTCGGCGCCGCTTTGCTTCCGCTGATCAATCCGGTCACGAATGCGAAATACGGTCTCGAGTTGACCAGCTTCATTCTCGAGAACGTCAGTCTGCCGCCGGAAGTAGAACAGGCGATCGACAAACGCTCTTCCATGGCGGCCGTAGGAAACCTGAATGATTTCGTGAAATTTCAAATGGGGCAGGGGATGACTCAGCCGGGCGGGAGCAGTGCCGGTGGGTTCGCCACGGAGATGGCCGTTGGCATGGCCATGGCGCAACAGATGATGCAGCAGCAGGGGGGAGTGCTCGGACCGCAAGCGACGCCAGCCGCCGGCGGAACGCCGCCGCCGTTGTCGAATCAGCCTCCGCCGCCTCCGGTCGCGGCCAACACCCTGCCGGAATTGCTGAGCCCCGGCGAAGTTGCCAATGTTCTCAAAGTCAGTGAAGGCGACGTCATCGCGACGATCGAGGCCGGGGATTTGAAAGCGAAGAAGATTGGCTCGACCTACCGGATTACCCGCGCCGCGGTGGACGAGTTCCTGAAGAGCTAAACGTCCCTTCTATGGCGGAAATAACGGCCCGGAAAAAGCAGGCGTGTCCGGCCTGTGGCGGCGCGGTGGAATGGAACGCCGCCAAACAAGCGCTGGTTTGTCCGTTTTGCAGCACCGTCCTCCCGCCGCCTCTACCGGGCGAGAGCGCGGATCCGAAGGAGAACGATCTCGCCACCGCGCTCAATGCGGTGGGCGAGGACCGGCGCGGCTGGCAGGCGGAAAAGACTTCCGTGAAATGCCAGAGTTGTCAGGCGATCTCCGTGTTCGACCCGACGCGCGTCGCCCAGCGTTGCGAGTTCTGCGGGTCGGCGGCGCTCATCCCCTACGACGAAATCAAAGCGCCGATTCGGCCAGAATGCCTGCTCGAATTCAAATTACCGGAGACAACCGTGCGCGACACGGTGCGCAGTTGGTATGGCAATCGTTGGTTTGCGCCGAACGCGCTCAAGGGGCGCGCCCTCACCGACACCGTCCACGGCATCTACATTCCCTATTGGACCTTCGATGCGCAGGTCCACGCCGATTGGACGGCGGATGCGGGCTATTATTATTACGAAACTGAGAGTTACACGGATTCGAATGGGAAATCGCAAACGCGCCGGGTCCAGCGAACTCGCTGGGTCCCGGCCGCCGGAGCGCTCGATCATTTTTTTGATGACGAGCTGGTGCCAGCTTCGAAGGGAGTGGACGGAAAACTCTTGCGCAAGATCGAGCCATTCCCCACGACGACCGATCTGAAGCCATACGATCCGGGGTTCCTTTCGGGCTGGGTGGTGGAGCAGTATCAGATCGATCTGGTAGCGGCGGCCGAAAATTCGCGCGCAATCATGGAACGAAAAACGCGGCAGTTGTGTTCCGAACAGGTGCCCGGCGACACCCAGCGAAACCTTAATGTGGACGCGGTGTTCTCAGAGCAAACTTTCAAACACATTCTCGTGCCGATCTGGCTAGTGGCGTACACCTACGGGTCGAAGACGTTTCAAGTGGTGGTGAATGGCTACACCGGAACCATTGCCGGCCGCCATCCTTTGAGTTGGATCAAGATCACCCTGGCCGTGCTCGCCGCCCTCATTGTCGTGCTGATCGTCGCCGGGCTCTACCTGAGTAGGTCGTAACCCCTTTTTGAAGAAACGAGGATGAGCAGGTTTGCGCGCGGGAATCAGAGCCCCTTCAGGAGCAGATCGGCGATCCGCTCGGCGGAATGCTCGACGTCTTTGCGCTTTCCGAGCTCGCGCGTGCTGAGATTGAACGGCAGAAGCGAATTCGTCGCGGCGACGAGGGCGCGCGCGGTGTCGGTCGCGTCCTGCCGGCGAAACGCACCGGCGCGCTGCCCTTCCTTCAGCACGAGGCGCAATCACTTCCGCCTCGCGCTCGAAGTAGCGCTCGCGCCGCTCCAGCAAAACCGAACGCAGATCGCGCAGCACTTCGCTGATGCTTTCGCTGTATTGCTGCACGCTGTCGAATCGCAGCATCACGCGCACGACGAGCATCTCGCGGAGCTTCGCCGCGGGAGCGGCCTCGCTCTGCACGAGCGCATTCAACCGCTCGAGCACGCGCTCGACAATTCGATCCACGTGCGAGAGGACGATCTCTTCCTTGCTGCGGAAATGCAGATAAATGGTGCCTTTGCCGATCCCGACCTCCTGCGCGAGGTCGTCGATGGTCATTTTCTTATAGCCGTAGCGCGCGAGCAGGCGATCCGCCGCGTCGAGAATAAGGTCGCGAATGTTTTCTTGAACGGCGATGGCTCTCATGCTGACTAATGACTAATATTGTATTCCGGTCACAGTAAAGTCTTCGCCCTCATCGAGCACAACCAACCACTACGAAAGAACAACCCATCATGAGAAAACTGGCAATCATCATTTTCGCGTTCGCCTTCACCTTCGGCGCACTCAGCCTCGGCTACGGCCAGTCGGCTAAAGTCGATTTCACCGGGGAATGGCAGTCGACAAAGCGCGCAGCGAGGGACTCCCACCCGGCGCTGACCAGGCGTTGAGCGTCAAGCAGACGGCAGATCGCCTGGACGCGAAATTCCGCCTGAGCGGCGGACCGGGTGGCGATCAGACGGTCGACGACATTTATGTGGTGAACGGCGAGGAGACGGACTTCAAGCCGCCACTGACGGGCGGTGGCACGGCGCAAAGCGCGAAGCGAACGTCGAAGTGGGCGGCAGAGGGAAAAGGCTTCGATGTCAGTGAACAGGCAAAAGTCGAGGGGCCTGACGGCCCCAACACGATCAAGGCGACGCGGACGTGGCGGCTGTCCGAGGACGGAAAGACGCTGACGATTGAGATGGCGATCCACAACGGCGCAGGCCGGTCAAATAAATCGAAGCGCGTTTTCACAAAAAAGTGACCACGCGGTTTTCGCCTCTCAGGGCACGCCGGTGACCCTCATCAGAGGCAGAACTTGGCGTTCAAGCGAGCTTTCGCGCGGGGGGGTAACCACACGACCGCGCCTGTCAGGACGGCGCTGCGAACTCAGATGGAGCCGGCACGCCCTCGTGCCGGAGGGTGGGCGCGCTGCATCCCGTTAACGCCCACGGCCCGCGTTTGCGGGAGCAGGCGCGTCTCGAACGCGTGGTCTAGTTTTGCACGTCGAAGATTTCCACCAGGCCGACGCCAACCGTGCCGTCTTTGCCGCGCAAACCGCGGTGTAGGGCCCGGGCTCGAAATTGGTCAGCACGATGGCTGATTCGCGGGCGTCGCCCGGCTGTAACCCGGTCGCTTCGATCGCCGCTTTCTGGTCGGTTTGCCAGTTATCGTTCGAAGCGAGCAATTCGCCGTTGCGGTCGCGGAGCTCGAGGGTTGGATCCTGCAAGGCTTGCGGCACGTTGAAGGCCGAAAGCGAAGGCCCGAGAGCGCGGAAAACAACGCGGGTGACGGCCGCGGTCTGCGGGCCGGCAAAGAATCCGCCGATGAGAATGTTATCGCCGGTAGAGACAAATCCGCGCGAGCTCAGGTTCGCGAGACGCGCGTTCGCTTCCAGGCCAATGTCGTAGGACTCAACCACTCCGACGCCACTGGCGTTGTTCTTACCGCGCAGGACTACGGTGTAACTACCAGGATCGAGCGTCCGCACGAGGGCCGCCTCCCTGTCATCGGTCGGCGGGATGCCGGTCGCCTCCACGTTGGCCTGGTCGGATTTCCAATCGTCGTTGGTGGCGATGGAAACACCGGCCGAGTTGAAGAGCTCCAGCGTGGGATCCTCCAGCCGGCCCGGGAACGGCTGGCCACCGGCGGTGAGACTTGGTCCGATGCCGCGCAGGATAACCTTCTTCGGCTCGACCCCGGATATAATGAGACCGCCAATGAGCGCATTGTCACCGGGCTGGACCCGTAACCTTGTCGAGAGATTCAGGATCTGCGCCGCCACTTTGATCGGCACGCTGGCGACATTGGCGCTCCGCAATCCGTGGGAATCGTTCACTGTGAGCGTGGCGAAAAAGCCGCCGCCATGTTTATAGGTGTGCTTAATCGTGGGACTCGGTTGCGTGATATTGGGCGAGCCATCGCCAAAGCTGAATGTGTAGGAGACAACGGAATCGCCGGCGTCCGGATCGACTGAACTGGAGGCGTCAAAGGTTACCTCCATCGGCGGATTGCCTTGCGTCGGATTGGCCACGAGCTGCGCCGTCGGCGCCTGGTTCAAGACGCAGGAGGCGTTTCCGACCACGTCGTAAACTCCCGTCGGTGTAATGCCGGAGCCGCCCCCCATGTTGTCGGGCGTCACTCCGGCGGGGTCGATGCGAACGCGGACGAGGAATCCTTCCAGCTTCCCAGCCGGCGCCGGATTGCCGATCTTATCGCGCGAAACAACGATTGTGATGGTGCCGTCAGCATTGAAGTTACTCTCTGCATCGGCATCACTGACCACAGTCATGGTGCTGCCATAGGCGCCGCCCGTGACCACAAACGTTCCGTATTTAAAACTCACCTGGCCGAGAGCGTCTGAGCGCATATCGACGAACCGGCCCACTTCCGCCGGATCGCCCGCGACTCGAAATTGAATCGGCCAGCGGGCCATCGGAGGAACTGTGGAAAGATTTTCCACTTTAAGGGTGAAGACCATCTTGTTGCCGGAGGCGAGCGGCTCCGCGATCGAGAGGCCGCGCAAATCGTAACCCGGATACGAGGTAACGCCTACATCGAGGATAATGTCACCCGGGGGATCGGTCAGCACGGTTATGCCGGGAAGAGCACAGGGCGTCTCCACCACCAGAGGGACGGGCGCCAATTCCCCGCAGAAAGGGCCTTCTCCCGCAGCGTTTACCGCGGTGACACGGTAATAATTCGTGACGTTAGGATCAAATGTGGTGTCGGTGTAGTTGGTTTGCGTAACCGTGGCGATTAAGTTGAACGCGCCGGTGTCGCCAGCCCGACGGTAAATGTTATAGCCGGTGATCGCTGAGCCGCCGTCATCCGGCGATCTCCCACGTGAGTTGCAGCCTTCGTCTTGGCCTGGTCGACACTCGCCTGTACGCGCGGCGCGCCTGCAAGCGCCGGTTCGACCGGATCAAACGCCGCGATCAACCGCTTGCCGCCCGACTGGCGCGTGATGAAAGCCTTGGCGGTAAAGGAATTCGGACCTCCCGCCACGCACGCCCCGATGCAACCATCTTCGCCCGCCACCACAATGCGGCCTTCCTTGTCCATCTGGATATCCATAAAGTCGAGCAGGTTGCGGCAGGTGCCGCCGCCGCAGATGCCGCCGCGCTGAATCGGGTCGCCGGGCGTGACATTCTGCGTTGTCCAGGTTTGGCCGCCATCGTAGGTCACGGCCACATAGAGATACCAGACGCCCGTGAACGGGTCGCGCGGGAATCCGATATCGCCCGCACACGTATCTCCTTCGCCGCACGACCAATTGTTGCCGCCGGTTTCCGTGCCGAAGAAGGCGACCGCCGCGCGGCCGGCGTCCCCAGCTATGGCAGCGACGAAGGTGGCGTTTCTAACCGGACCGCCGTTGATTACGTTCGCGCCAACGTCGACGCTCGGTTGCCAGGTGACGCCCTTGTCGTGGGAAACGGCGACCTTGGCCAGAGTGTCGCCGCCCTTATCGGCCGCCGACGCCACCGGGGTTAGGCGTTCTTCAGACTGATAGACAAAGTAAACCGAGCCAGCGGCATCGATCGCGACGGAAGGGTCGCGGGTAGCGAGAATTGGAATTATCCAAACTGCCGCTGCCGTGCGTGGTCGCGTCCGGAATCTGCCGCACAGTCCAGGTGACGCCGTTGTCTTCGGAGACGACCACCGCCTGCCTGGCATTCGTCTCGTGAAATGGAATTGCGCCGCCACAACCGCGGTTCGGCACATAGACGGTTCCATCATTGGGCGCGACCTTGATGTGGCCATGCAGACCGGCGCATTGGTCGATCGTGTACATCGGGAAACCGGGACCAAAGGTAAAGCCACCGTCCAGGCTGAGAGCGGCGCGCGCATCGGCCACACTTTGCGACGCATAGTAAACCGCGTGCGGATAGACGGGGCTGCTCAACGGCTCGTGAAAGCGGCCGCCGCCGAAAGTCTGGTGGTCGATGTCGGATGGGAGACTCGAACCTTCGCTCGGCAAAAAGGTCTCGCCATCGTCATCGGTTATATCGGTCGTGCTGCCCGCCGGCGTTAATCCTTCGAGCTGCGAAACGAAGGTGCGCCCGGTGATGGGATCGGTGAAAAGAATGGGATCGCCCGCTGCGCGCGGAGTGGCCGAGATCAAAGTCGGCTTTTCTTCCCAAAGAGCGCTCGCGGGCGAGGAGCAATCGTTGAACGTGATCCTGAGCATCGGCAGCCCCGACGAGATCGAGTCCGCCGTAGTAAAGCACCGTGCCCCCATTCGGGATCTCGAACATGCTGTTGCTGAATTTTTTCTCGGTATTCCAATTGACGCCGATGGAGGGCTCGCCGGAATTGTCGCCTACGCCGGCCGGCGAGCTGTAATTGGTGAAGCGCGGCATGCCCGGCGCGGAAGGAGCTGCCAGATCTGGTTGCGCCGCCGCCCGCGATGGGCCTCGAGGTGTAGGCTGATTTCGGCGAGGCGCTCGGACGGCTCACGGCCAGCCTGATCTGCCTGGGCCCCTGCTCGAGCAAGCAATGCGACACCGCCGAGCAGGAGCAAGGCAGCCAGCACAGGACGAAGAACGGCAGCGCGAATTGGACAGGTCTTGGACTCGTGTTTCATAAGGGAAAAGGTCGAGTGGTTGAGGTTGTGTCGGGCAGAGGCGACGCGCGTGGCCGCCAAAAGAATATCGCGGGGAGCCGAGCAACTGGCGGCGGTTCAGGCCGCCCTTTTTGCATTACAAATTCGTCAGAAGGCGTTCACGAGCTCCCCGTCCGATTCAAACAAAAGGGAACAATATTTCTGGCCATCATCCCGCAATCGTCTTCTTTTCGGGCCATGTTTGACTCGCTCATGGGCCACGGACATTGTTCGCCTGTTCGTCATTGTCCTGAATGAAACGTTATCTGCCTTTTCTCATCGTCGTGGCGGTTGCCTTGATCACCGTTGGAACCGGCGTCGCGCTTTACCGCTCCCATCAACTGCCAACTCCCACCGCGGCCAAGGATTCCGCGGACATCGGTTTGCACGTCCGCGGCGACGCCAAGGCGCTGGTGACGCTTGAGGAATTTGGCGATTTCGAATGTCCGCCCTGCGCCAAGATGTCGGAGGCCCTTCATCAGCTCGAGAAAGATTATCACGGCAAGCTGCGCATTATTTTCCGGCATTTCCCGCTCGCCATGCATCCTCACGCCCGCGAAGCGGCTCTCGCGGCCGAAGCGGCGCATGCCCAGGGCAAATTCTGGGAAATGCACGACCTGCTCTATGAAAAGCAGGCGCCAGTGGAGCAAGGGCCTCGACGTGCCGTCGCTGTTCAAACCTTCGCGGGCCAGCTCGGCCTGGACGTCGAACGTTTCAAAAAAGATATGGCGAATCCGGAACTCGCCGCACGCGTCACCAAGGATAACGAGCTTGGTAAATCGCGCGGAGTCACCAGCCACTCCCACGATTTTCATCAATAACACCGCGCTTCCCCCCACTTCCACGAATCCCCCCGGCGTGCGGGCCGCGATCGAGGCGGCGATCAAGGAGAAATCGAAGCGTGAGTAAGTCAGCAAGAAGGAAAGCGGAGAAGAACGGGGCGCCGGCACGGATCGCGCGCGCGGGTTATCCTTTACGCCATCGCCGCCTTGTTCTGCCTCGCCGGCCTGGCGGACGCCACTTATCTCAGCGTCATCGCTTTCACCGGGGAAACGGCCGCTTGCAGCGGACAAGCCGGTTGCTTCGAGGTGCTCGGCAGCAAATATGCGCGCATTCGCCGGCATGCCCGTCGCCGCGTTTGGCGCTCTCGGTTATTTCACCGCTTTTACTTTCGCGACCTTCGCCGCCTTCAATTACAAGCGCGCCCCGAAATTGTTCGCGCTGACGGTTTGCCTGATGTTTGCCGCGACCCTGTGGTTCCTTTATGTGCAGGCGTTTCTCTTGCACGCCTACTGCCGTTACTGCCTGTTCTCCGCGGCCATCACTTTCCTGCTCATGGGCCTCGTCGTGGCCGCTCCTTCCCCGCGCAGATCGAACGGCGTAACGGCCCCCCACCAAGACGCTGCGATGGAATTGAAGCGTTATCTCCTCGCGAAACAGAAGGAGGTGGACCGCGCGCTCGATCGCTTTCTCCCCAAGGCCTCGGTTCGCGCCCGCGACGATTCACAAGGCGATGCGTTACAGCATGTTTGCCGGTGGCAAACGGCTCCGGCCCGATTCTCTGTCTGGCCGCAGCGGAAGCTTGCGGAGGAAAATCCACGGCGGCGCTTCCGCTGGCCTGCGCCGTCGAATGCATCCACACCTATTCCCTCATCCACGATGATCTCCCCAGCATGGATAACGACGATCTCCGCCGCGGGCGCGCCACCTGTCACAAGGTGTTCGGCGAAGGGATCGCCATTCTGGCGGGCGACGCTTTGCTGACCATCGCTTTCGAAATCGCGGCTCAGGCCAAACCGACCTCACGTTACGATCTGCGCGAAATGCTTCGCGAGATCACGACCGCCGCCGGAAGCCAGAAGCTGATTGCCGGCCAGGTGGCCGATCTCGAAGCCGAAGGCCGCCGCATCAATCGCGCGCAGCTCCGCTACATCCACGAAAACAAAACGGCGGCGCTGCTCACTGCTTCGGTGCGGCTCGGAGCGATGGCCGCCAATGCCAGCGCCAGGCAGTTAACCGCGATCACGTGCTTTCGGTCGGGCGCTTGGTCTGGCCTTCCAGGTAATCGACGACATTCTCGACGTGACTCAGACCTCCGAGAAGCTCGGCAAAAGCGCCGGCAAAGATGTCGCCGCGAAGAAGGCGACTTATCCGGCGGTGATCGGCCTGGAGAAGTCGCGGACCGAAGCGCTGCGGCTGACTCGACAAGCGCATACCTCCCTGAAGCCGCTCGGCGAAAACGCCGCTGTCTTACGCGCGCTCGCCGATTACCTGTTGGCGCGGGAATACTGAACACTCCTGCTCATGATCATGATCTTGCTCATGATCTTTTTGGCCTCCGGCAGCTCAGACCAGGATCAAGAGCAGGATCATGATCAGGAGCAGGAAGGAGAGGTCCTATGCCAGCGCCAGGTTCGGATCGATCTCCTGGGTCACCTCCGAGCTAAAGCCGGCTCGGAAGCGAAGCGACGCGGCAAAAGCAATCATGGCGGCGTTATCGGTGCAAAGTTGCGGAGCAGCCATGAGCAAGCGGACGCCGGAACGATCGCACGCGGCAGCCATCTCCGTCTCGCAAAGCCTGATTGCAACTCACTCCGCCGCTCAGTGTCACCACCCTGACCCGGCATTCCGCGGCGGCGCGCAAAGTTTTTTTCACGAGCACTTCGACCGCCGCGCGCTGAAACGAGGCGCAAACGTCGTCGACCAGCTCAGGCGTTCCGCGTTCCGCCTGCAACTCCGCCAGCCGATAACGCACCGCGGTCTTCAACCCGCTAAAGCTGAAATTATGATCGCCCGAATCGAGCATGCTCCGTGGAAACTCGAAACGCGCGGGATTTCCCGTCTTTCCCCGCTGCTCGATCTCAGGTCCGCCGGGATAGCCGAGCCCCAGCAATTTCGCCACCTTGTCGAACGCCTCGCCCGCGGCATCATCAACGGTCCGGCCGAGAATGCGGTATTGATTAATCCCGCGCACTTCGACGAGCAGCGTATGTCCGCCGCTCACGATGAGGGAAACATTCGGTTCGATCTCAAAATTGCCGGCGAAAAAGGGCGAAAGGAGATGGCCTTCGAGATGGTTGATCGCCAGATAAGGTCGCGCCCCGCCCAACGCGAGTCCTTTGGCGATGGAAGCACCGATCATCAACGAGCTGGCCAGCCCGGGCCCGGAGGTCGCGGCAAAGGCGTCCACTTCGCTCAAGGCGAGGCCGGCTACATCCAGCGCCTTTTCCAGCAAGCGCGGCGCGTGCAAGAGATGATTACGCGAAGCCACTTCCGGGACGACGCCGCCATATGCTTCGTGTTCCCTCTGGGACGCAACCTCGCTCGCGAGCAATTCATTCCCGCGCAAGATCGCGACGGCGGTTTCATCGCAGGAAGTTTCGATGGCGAGGATGGTTTGCACGTTGAGCGTTATCTTACGCTGTCATCCCGAGTCCCGCCGTCGCGGGACGAGGGACCTCTCAGTCGCAGAGCAAATTACACAAGCTCCGCTTCGCGTTCTACGTAGCGATTCGTGCCGAACGTGTCGACGATTACGTGTGTGATCGCAGACCGACTGTGAGGTCCCTCGCGGTCTGCGCGACTCGGGATGACAATCATGGAGCGCGAGACCAATGCGGCGCGCAGGCGCTTACTTCTTCACCGGATCGACCTTCGGCGCGGACTCCTGCGCGTAAACCATCACGCCTTTGAGCGCGTCGATCGCGCGCAGCATCTGGGGATCCTTGGTCTTTGATGAGGTCTTTCTCTTCTTCCGGTTTGGTCTGATCGGAGCTGCGCATGGTGAGGAGGGCGCGCTCCTGCTCTTGCGTCATCGGCACCCGGATGTTCGGCACGACGCCGTTCGCATGAATGACCTGCTTGCTCGGGGTGTAATATTTCGCCGTGGTAAAACGCAGGGCGGAGCCATCGGGCAACTGGACCACATTCTGGACCGACCCTTTTCCAAAGGTCGTCTCCCCCACGAGCACGGCCCGCTTCAAATCCTTCATCGCGCCAGCCACGATCTCCGCTCCGCTCGCGCTTCCTTCGTTCACGAGCACCGCCAGCGGAAAACGCGGCCGCTCTTTCGTGGTGGTCGCAGTGGCATAATCCTGCCGCTGCGACGCGACTCGGCCCTCTGTCGAAACAACCTTGGTGCCCGGCGGCAAAAACTGCGCGCAAACATCCACGGCCACATTCAAAAGACCGCCCGGATTATTTCGCAGATCAAGCACCAGCGCCTGCATGCCCTGCTTTTGCAGATCGTCGAGCGCTTTGGAGAGCTCTTCGGCGGTCGGCTCGTTGAATTGAATGAGACGAACGTAACCGATCTTGAACGGCCCCGTCAGCTCCGTGTCGAGCAGCTTCACCGCCTTGACGCTTTGCACTTTGATCTCGGTCCGTTCGAGGGCGAAATCTTTGATCTCCTTCGTGGCCGGCCGCAAAATCGTCAGCGTCACTTTTTGGCCGGTGGTTCCGCGAAGGAAATTCACGGCGTCCTGCAAATCCATTTTCTCGGTGGAATTACCGTTGATCCGGAGGATCTGGTCGCCGGAAAGGATGCCGGCCTTCGCCGCGGGCGTGTCTTCCATCGGCGTGATCACCGTGAGCAGCCCGCCTTTGACCGCGACTTCGATACCGAGGCCGTTGAACCGGCTGCGGGTATCGTCCTGCATGTCTTTGAAGTCGTTCGGCTCCATGAACTGGCTGTGCGGATCGAGCGACGCGAGCATCCCTTTCATCGCCGCGTAAATCAGGTCGTGGTAGCTGGTCTTGCTCCCATCGACGTAATCCTGGCGCAGGAGCTGGAGCGCTTTGGCGAAAACGGCGATCTGCGCGTAACCGGTGTCGTCCTCGGCCGCGGCGGCGTGGGCGGTGTAAAAACGAACTCCGAGGAGGACGTTGAAGAGGATGAGACAGACAAAGGTGCTGAGTAAAAGGCGGCGCTTCATGGGAAATCCCGTTCCGGGCGGAACGATGATCGCCCATGCGGAAATTTTTGGCAACGCGCAAAGCGTCGTCTAAGGTGGGCGCGGTGGATTGCACCAGTCGCCGCCGCGGAGAACCTCGATATTAAGAATGGCGGCGCAGCCGCATTTCGTGGGCATCGCCCGGCGGAGCGGCCGATCCACCTAAGCTTCATGAGACTACGCTCCTTCATTTTTGCGCTGGCGATTTGCCTGGCGCTTTCGAGCGCACCGGGCGCGCCCTCGCCTTCTCCCACGCCAAAGGCGTCGCCGCCACCTGCCCCCCTGAAACCGACCGGGCCGGTCAAACCGATGGGGAATGCGTCGCCTACGCCCGCCGCCTCCCAGCCGGCTTCATCACCTTCGCGAAAATCGAGATCGTCGGCCCCGCCGCCTTCTCTCTTCTCCCTCCCCTGCTCCCAAATCATCGCCCTCGCCCAGCCCATCCGCGCCGGTCAAACCCGATGCCGAGTTCGAGATCGTCGCGGAGGAATACATTCGCGGTTATCTCGCCGCCCGCCCCCTGGAAGCGACCGCCCTTGGTTTTCACGAATACGATGGCCGCATCAACGAGCACACTCGCCTCGCCATCGACGCCGAGCTGGCCCGCCTCCATCGCTTCGACGATCGCCTCAAGAAATTCGACCTCGAGAAACTCGGCCCGCGCGTGGGAATCGACCTCCGGCTCTTGCAGGCCGCGATCAGGAAGGAGCTCTTTCTCATGCAGGACCTGGCGATCTACGAGCGCAATCCGATGAGTTACGCGCGCGCCCTCGACGTGAGCGTTTTCATCAAGCGCAAATACGCCCCGATCGAGGACCGGGTCCGGAGCATTGTCGTGGTCGAGAATCAGGCGGCGAACATCATCATCGCGGCCAAAACGAATCTGGCTGAAGTGCTGCCGAAGCCACACGTCGAGCTGGCCATCCAGATCGCGCGGGGCGCCTCGGAGTATCTCAAGAAGGATCTCGTCGAGGGCGTGGCCGAGCTAAAAGACGACAATCTGCGCAACACCTTCATGCAATCGAATCGCCGGGCTGCGACCGCGCTCTCGGATTACGCGGCCTGGCTGGAGAGGGACAAGCTGCCGAAAGCCACGCCTGACTTCGCCATCGGCGAGGAGAAATACCGGCGCTTCCTGGCGGAGACCGAGCTGGTGGATTTGCCTCCGGCCCAACTTCTCGAGCTCGGGTTGTCCGAGCTGAAAAAAGAGCAGGAAGTTTTCACCGAGGCCGCCGAGAAAATCGACGAAACGCGGCCCGCGCCTGTCGTGTTCAAGCAAATCCAGGGCGACCATCCGACGGCGGAAAATCTGATTCCGGAGATCACCAAGAGATTGGACGCGGTGCGCAAGTTTGTGGCCGATCGCAAGCTGGTCGCGATCCCCACCCAATTGCACGCCCAGGTGAAAGAGATGCCGCCGGACCGGCGCGCCACCAGTTTCGCTGCGATGGACATCCCCGGCCCGTTCGAGAAGCGGGCGAACGAAGCTTATTTCTACGTCACGCCACCAGAGAAAGAGTGGCCGGAGGAGCAGAAGGAAGCGTGGCTGACCTCATTCAATTATTACATGGGAGACCTGTTCTCCATTCACGAGGTTTACCCCGGCCATTACCTGCAACACCTGCAGCTGAACGCCTCCAAAGCCACGAGAGCGGAGAAGATTTTCGGCGCGACTTCCTACATCGAGGGATGGGCGCATTACTGCGAGAAAATGATGATCGATGAAGGGTTCGGCGCGCCGACGAGCCCCGAGCCGCAGGTCGACGAGGTTCATCGCGCCGCGAAATACAGGATGGTGCAGGCGCAGGCCGCCATGGTTCGCCTCTGCCGGCTCATCGTTTCGATCAAGATGCACACCCAGGGGATGTCGGTGGACGACGCCACGAAATTTTTCCAGGAGAATTGCTACTACGAAGAAAAGCCGGCGCGGGCCGAGGCGATGCGCGGGACGTTCGATATCGGCTACCTGAACTACACGTTAGGCAAGCTCCAGATCCTCAAGCTCCGGAACGATTACCAGGCGCAGGAAGGCGACAAATTTTCGCTCAAGAAATTCCACGACGAAGTCCTCGGCCACGGCATGCTGCCGATCCGCCTGCTCCGCGAAGTGATGCTCAAGGACAAAGAGAAGTGGGGCGAAGTGCTGTAACGCGTTTCTTGCATGTCATCCCGAGCCGCGCAGACGGCGAGGGACCTCCCAGTCGGTGTTAGATCACGCAAACAACAACCGGCACGTTCGAAGCGCATCGCCGCGTAGCTCGCGAAGCGGAGCTTGTGTGAATTCCCCTACGACTGGGAGGTCCCTCGCCGTCTAACGCGGCTCGGGATGACAACGTTTCGTCGCCGCAGCTAGTTCAGATCTTCCTCGCGCTCCAATAACAACTCGGGCAGGAGCGGCTGCGGATTATCGGGCAATTCTTCGACGTCGCGCAGCTTCTTGGTGATCGCGCGCGAGCGGACATCGACGTCTTCCATCTTCCGGGCGGCTTGATCGAGCTTGTCCTTCACGCTCGATAACGCTTCGCCGAATTTTCCGAACTCGGTCTTCACGCCGGCGAGCAGATTCCAAACTTCGCTCGAGCGCTTTTGAATGGCGAGGGTGCGGAATCCCATCTGCAAGCTGTTGAGTAACGCGGCCAGCGTGGTCGGTCCGGCAAAGACGACGCGGCAATCGCGCTGCACCTGTTCCACGAGGCCGACCCGCCGGATCGCTTCGGCAAAGAGCCCTTCCGTCGGCAAATACATCAGCGCGAAATCCGTCGTGCGCGGCGGGTTGATGTATTTGCTGCAAATCTCTTTCGCGCTTTTTTTGAGCTGCGTTTCCAGGCCTTTCATCGCGTTCTCGATCAGCTCGACATCGCCTTTGTCCTGCGCCAGCAGAAGACGCTGATAATCTTCCGTGGGAAATTTCGCATCGATCGGGAGCCAGACCGGCGCGCCATTTTCATCGCCCGGCAGTTTGATCGCGAAATCGACGTTCTCGCCGCTCTCTTCGCGCGTTCTGACATTGCGCGCGAACTGATCGGCCGTCAGGACCTGCTCGAGCAGATTGCCGAGCTGCACTTCGCCCCAGCCGCCGCGCGTCTTCACATTCGAAAGCACCTTTTGCAATCCGCCAACGTCGCTCGCCAGCTGGCGCATCGCGCCGAGACCCTGATGCACCTGCTCAAGCCGATCGCTCACCAGCTTGAACGATTCGCCAAGCCGTTTCTCCAGCGTCCCCTGCAATTTTTCGTCGACGGTCGAGCGCATCTTCTCGATTTGCTGCGTGTTCTCTTCGCGCAATTCCTTCAGCCGGGCATCGACGTTGTCGGTTAGTCGCCGTGCCTGGCCGGTGACCTGGTCGAGCTGGTCCCGCAGCATCCCGCTGATTTCGGTAAGCGATTTCAAAGTCGTTTCGCTCACGTTCTTCAATGCGGCCGCCAATTCTTCTCGCTGGCCCTTGGCCGAGCTCGAGGATTCCTCGCGGTTCCGCGCAAACTCGTCGCGGAACATTTTCTCCTGCCGCTCCTGTGCGCGATCGAAAGTCTCGAGCCGCCGTAGGAATTCCGAGTCATCGTCATTCCCGCGGCGCGCGAGAACAAAAATGAGCGCTGTGATTCCGGCGCCAGCGATCAAGCCAACGAGCGAATAAAGCAGCAGCGGATCCACGATTGGTGATTAAACGCTGCCGCGCGGATTTCAACCTGTAGCCGTCGCCCTGCTTGCCGCGCCGAAGCATGCAAGGCGGGCGGGCGACGCGAGGGCGTGTCTTGAAAAACACACCGGCCCCCGAGCCCCGAAAGCTTTCGGGGCTGCTACAGAACGCAAACCTGACTCCTCCCTACTGCAGGTTATAAACTTCCACCACGGCCACGCCCGTCGTGTTGTTCGTGCCGCGCACGACGGCGGTGTAATTGCCGGCCGTCAGAGTCGCGAGCAGGGTCGATTCACGATTATCCGAAGGCTGTAGTCCGGTCGCCTCAATCTCCGCCTGTTGGATTCCCTTCCAGTTGTCGTTCGTCCGGACCACGTTGCCATTTGAGTCCACCAATTGGAGGGTTGGATCCTGTAATGGACCGCTGATGCCAAGGGCGCCGAGGCTCGGACCGATGGCTCGCACGGCCACGCGGGTGGCTTGTCCGACAATGAATCCACCAATGAGCGCGTTATCGCCGGTAGAGACGAAGCCGCGGGTGGCGATGTTCCCAAGCTTGGAATCCGGCCGCTGCTCGAGGTCATAGCCATCCACCAATCCGATTCCGGTCGAGTTTCCATTGCCGCGCACGATCGCGGTGTAGGCGCCAGGCTGGAGCGTGCGCACGATCGCCGCCTCTCGCGGATCGCCCGGAGCAACGCCAGTGGCGGAGATCTCCGATGCCTGGCTATCCTGCCAATTGTTATTGAAAGCCAGACTCGTGTTGCCCTGGAAGAGCTCCAGGGTGGGATCGTCCAGCGCCCCGTTCACTCCGGCCGCCCCCAGCGATGGCCCGATCGCGCGAATGATGACCCGCTTTGGCACCTGGCCCACGATGATAAAGCCGCCGATCAGCACGTTCTCGCCCGTTGAGACTGCGAGGCGCGTCGCGATGTTGCCGAGCGTCTTCTCCGCCACGCCGTTGAAAGCGCCCGCCTCATACGCTCCGATGTCAGAACCGTCACCGCCTGAAGCATTCGGAATCGCCGGATCGTCGGTTGGGCGCGCTACCCCGCGCTGATCGATCGGAGCATCTGAGAGCCTTTTGCCCTTATCGATTACCGGGCTGCCCGGCTGCGGAGCAAGCGTGGGAGTACCACCGCCGTTGTCACGCAACACGTCAAATTTAGGGTCGGTGCCCAGCGGCAGGTCCGTGCTGCTGGCGGTGTAGAATGTGTCCGGCGTCATGGAGTGGATCAGATTATAGCCTAACGAAACAATCGGGACGTCGTGTGGATCAACATCGGCGGGATCGCCGCTTCTGAGATCGCCGTTCACATTCCCGGAAATGATCGTGTTGCCGATCGAGATGTCTCTGCAGCTTAAGTTGCAAGGCTCTTTCCCGAACCCGCCGCCTCCGTTGGCGACGGTCGCCGTGTTGTTCGCGATGGTGGAATTGGTCACCACCGTGTCGTAGAAGAAGTGTGGCACGCGCACCCCGCCGAAATTTCTGGCGGTGTTGCGGCTGATGGTGCTCCGATCGATTTTGATCAAGCCGTCGGTCCAGATGCCGCCGCCATCCCCTGATTCGATTTTATTGTCATGGATGGTGGATCCGGTGATCGTTACATCCGTACCGGTCTCGGCGTAAATGCCCCCACCGCGGATGGTTGTCAGCCCGCCGGTGTTGGCGACATTGTGCGAGACCGTCGAATTGGTGAGGACGATGAACGTTGGGATGTTTGCGTCGGTTGCGCCGTCATAGATGCCCCCGCCGTCCCCGGCCGCCATGTTGTTGGTGACGATGGTGTTAATCAAGGTCAACGCACCTTCGTTCCGAATCCCCCCGCCGTCGGTACCTTCGCCCGCCTTATTGCCGCTAATGACGCAATTGGTCAGGGTTAATTTACCGCTAGCATTGATCCCGCCACCGCCGTCGCTGTTGCCCGCGCCGCCCGAGGTATTGTTCGAGATGGTGCTATTGCTAATGTTCATCTCGCCATTGGTGCGGATTCCGCCACCGCCGCCGAGCGTCGTCCCGCCCGTCATGAGCGAATCGGTGATGTTCACCAGGCCGCTGTGGCTCTCAATCGCGCTGCCGCCGTCACCGTTCGCGTTTGTGCCGGTCGTGGCGTTGCCCGTGAAGGTGCAGCTTCGGATGGTCAGAACGCCTCCCGTGGTTCCGTTCCCCCCGTTGTAGATCGCGCCGCCCGAGTTCGTGACGTTTGCAACAAAGTTCATGTTGGTCAGGGTCATAATGCCATTGTTCTGGATTGCGCCGCCGTTATTGCCGGCCCCCTTGGTCAGGGTCATCCCGCTGATCGAAGTCGTGTCATTCGCGACTGTCCTGAAGATGCGCGAGACAGAGTTACCGCTCACGGTCAGGAGATTTGCGCCTGGACCGATGATCGTGAGCGTGTCGACCGTCTGGGTGTTCGGGCTGATCACGATTTCCGTTGCGAGCGTGATCGTCTGCGGGGAACCGAACACGCCGGCGTCGAACCCGATCGTATCGGCACTCGTGGCCAGGTTCGCGTCCAGGACGGCCTGGCGCAGACTGCCGGGCCCGCTGTCGGCGGTAGTCGTGACGACAAAAGTCGCGGCCCTTACGACGGTGACCGACCCGATGAGGATCAGGAGGCTAAATGTCAGTGCTTTCGTGAATGATTTGGTGTTTGTCATAGGGCCGCTCCTTGGGTGTGCTGTTGGTTATCAATCCAAAGCGCCAAGCAATGGCTAACCCCGCCAAAAATTTTTCCGCGACCTGCGATTTTCCGAAAATGGAGGGGCCTGGTTCAAACGGTGGACTTTGAATTTCTGGTTGGACGGTCATAGATTCGCGGCCAACCCGCTGCTGCATGATTGCTCCTATTCCCAGTCACGAGGCCACCCAGTTGCTGATCGACTGGAGCAATGGCGACCGCGAAGCCGCGGCCGGCTTGATGCCGCTCGTCTACGAAGAATTGCGCGGTCTCGCGCGCGGCTACCTGCAACGGGAGCGCTCCGACCACACCCTGCAAGCCACCGCGCTGGTCCATGAAGCTTACCTGCGGTTGGTCGATCAAAAGACTACGACGTGGCAGAATCGCGCCCATTTTTTCGGCGTGGCCGCGCAACTCATGCGCCGCATTCTGGTCGATCACGCGCGCCGCCATCGGAGGGAAAAGCGAGGTGGCGCCTTGGACAAGGTCGAGTTCGATGAGGCCCTCGCGCCTGCCGTTTCGCGAAGTCTCGACGTCATCGCCCTCGACGATGCCTTGCAGGACCTGACCAAGCTCAATCCCCAGCACGCCCGGATCGTAGAGCTGCGCTTCTTCGGCGGCCTGAAGACCGAAGAAGTGGCCGAGGTTCTTGAGCTCTCGCAGCGGACAGTTGAGCGCGAGTGGCGAATGGCGCGCGCCTGGCTGCGCCGGGAAATCTTTCCCGACAGCGGCGGCGAGACCAACCCCTAAACGTCTGCCAGATCGCAGCCGGCTCGTTGCCAGGGACTGGCTCGTCCTTGTTTCGGCTTCAATTCCCCGGAAGGGTGTCTAGAGTCCGACCCACTGCCGCATGACCAATCCCGATCCACACACACGGCTGGACCAGCGGCGCCTCTCCAAAAATTGTGATGACACCAGCCGCTGAGCGTTACTCTCGGATTCAGGAACTGTTCGAGGCTGTGGTCGACGTGGCGCCCGCGGAGCGGGCAGCCATGCTCGAAGAGCGGTGTGAGGGCGATGCAGCGCTGCGTCAGGAAGTGGAAGCGCTGCTCGCCGCGGATGCGCGAGCGACATCTTTTGGAGAACAACCCGCGTTCGTGCTTCCAGAAGATCTCTTTCCTGAAGAGAACAAGGAACAGCTCACGGGCCGGCGTTTCGGAGTATACCAGGTCATCCGCGAAATTGGGCGCGGCGGCTTGGGCGCGGTCTATCTCGCGGCCCGGGCCGACGATGAATATCGCAAGGAGGTCGCAATCAAACTCATCCGGCGCGGTCTCGATACGGATGATATTTTGCAGCGTTTCCGAACGGAACGACAGATCCTGGCCCAGCTCGATCATCCGAACATCGCGCGGCTGATCGATGGCGGGACCACGGACGACGATCTCCCCTATTTCGTGATGGAGTATGTCAAAGGTGAGCCGATCAACGCCTACTGCGAAGTGCACAGCTTAAAACTGGGAGAGCGACTCGAGCTGTTTGGGAAAGTCTGTGCCGCGGTCACCTACGCGCACCAAAACCTGGTGGTTCACCGCGATCTCAAGCCATCGAACATTCTCGTCACGCCAGAGGGCGAGCCGAAGCTGCTCGACTTCGGCATCGCCAAACTTCTGACGGCTGACGACGAGATGCTCACCCAAACGGCGCCCGGCCTGCGCGCCATGACCCCGGACTACGCGAGCCCGGAGCAGATCAAAGGCGATAAAATCACCACGGCGAGCGACGTCTATTCATTGGGCGTGCTGCTTTACGAGCTTCTGACGGGCCAGCGCCCTTATCGTCTCCGGACGAGCACCTCCGATGAGATCTCGCGTGCGATTACGGAACAGGAGCCGGAACGTCCAAGCACTGCCGTCGCCAGAGGCGACGGAAATCCCAATTCCCAAAGCCCAAATCCCAAATTGCGTGGCGATCTGGATAACATCGTGCTCATGGCGCTGCGGAAGGAGCCGGAGCGCCGTTATAGCTCGGTTGCTCAATTCTCGACGGACATTCGCCGCCATCTGGAGGGACGGCCGGTCATCGCTCACAAGGACACGTTCAAGTATCGCGCGACGAAGTTCATCCGAAGAAACACCATCGCCATGGCAGCGGCTGCGCTCCTGTTGTTGACGTTGCTGGGCGGGATCGTCACGACCGCATGGCAGGCGCAGCGCGCAACCCAACAGGCCCGACTCGCCGCCGAACAAGCGCGCCTTGCCGACGAGCAAGCGCGTGTCGCGTCCGCCGCACGTGACCGGGCTCAGCGCGAAAGCGCCAAGGCGCAGAGCATCAATACTTTTCTGCAAAACATCCTTGGTTCCTCCGATTCGACCTGGCTGGCAGCGAACGCTCGAGGCAACGCGCACGAGAGGACAATCGCCGATGCTATCGACGAGGCGGAGCGGCGGGCCGGCACCGAGTTAGCCGACCAACCTGAAGTGCTGGCGGCCGTGCAGTTCAGCATCGGCAGGATCTACGGGACGCGAGCGCGGGTCGATCGAGCCGAAGCCCTCTTGCGCTCATCACTGGATATCCGCCGGCGAGTTCTCGGCTCGGAACACCCGGAGACCGCGCAAAGCATGGTGGCTCTCGGCGAACAGCTCACAGCCGCCGGAAAATCCGCGGAATCGGATCCCCTTCTCCGGGAAGCGGAGGCGTTCTTTCGGCGCGCGCAGGACAAAGGTGCTGCCGATCTTAAATGGTTCGCCATCGCCCTGAATGGTCTCGGGCTGGCCCAAACCGCCAGGGGAGAAGCGGCGGCAGGCGAACAGTTTCTCCTCGAATCGTTGAAGGCGAGTGAAAGCCTGACTGGAAGCGACCGCGGCTTTATCCCGGTCGTCTTGAACAACCTCAGTATCCTTAAGGGCGAACAGGGAGATATACCCGCCGCGATCAGTTATCTGGAACGGGCCCTGGAAGAACATCGTCGCACGCCGGGTGACAGCCGTTACTACGTTGCGACCGTCCTGACTAACCTCGCCTTCTGGCGGATCCTGAAGGCGGACTACACCGAGGCGGAATCTTTATTGCGCGAGTCCATCGATCTGTTTCGCGCGACCGTTGGTGAGGAAAATCAAAAGGCGATGATCACGATGATCCATCTCGCAAATACCCTCTACCAGCGGGGCGATTACCGCCAGGCGCGAGAAACACTTGATCACGTAATGGCGATTCAGCACCGCACGCTGACCCCCGATCATGTAGACTTCGCCCGTTCCTGGCTTGTTCTGGGAAACATTCTGACTCGGACCGGAGATCCGATCGCCGGCGAAGCGCATCTTCGCAAAGCGCTGGAGCTTCGCCATCGCGGCTTTGCGCCGGGACACTGGCGCATCGCTGAAGTGCAAGTGGCGCTAGGAGATTGTCTGGCTGAGCAGAGGCGATATTCCGAGGCGGAGGAACTCCTGCTCGCGAGCGACTCCACCTTCAATAAAAAATTCGGTTCAGGAGATCCTCGAACGCGGGAGACCCGTCGTCTGATTGTCAAATTTTACGAGGCGTGGGGACAGCCCGAGAAAGCCGAGCGGTTCCGTTAGGGTAGCTTTCTTCTGTAAGCGTCGCCCCTGTTTGCCACGCCAAAGCGTGCAAAGGCGGGTGAGCCGACGCGGGACCTTGGCATTGAAATATTGGGGCTCGCGGTCGCCGCGGCGACCGGCTACAGGAGAGCTGCTGCCTAGCCGCCAAAGCGTTGCGCATCACTTATGGGAATCCATCCCCTTCCGCGATGGCCGAATGCGAAAACGTCCGGATGCAGAATCTCCGCCACAATCTCGGCTGACTCGACCAGGCGCGGGCCGGGGCGATTGAAGATAATGATGTCCGTCAATGACGTATACGCGTCCCTGTTTCACGGCGCGCAGATTTGGCCAGGCTGGGTTCTCCGTGAGCAGATTCAGGTCGCGGATCGTCTGCGCAATTTTGAATCCGCATGGCAGGAGAAGAATGAATTCGGGGTCGGCCTCGACCAGAGTTGGTCCAATCCAGCCACGAGGAATGCTCGCCAGGCTTTGAGAAAGAGGCTTCGGCCGCCGGCGATCTCGATCAGTTCCGGCATCCAATTTCCGCCGGCCATCAACGGCTCCAGCCACTCGATCGCGGCGACGCTCGGACGCGACTGTCGCTGTGCGCGCTTTATCGCGGATCGCGGCAAGGCGTTCGGTCAGTGACCTGATCAATTCTTCGGCGCGATCCGGAACGCCCAGCGCTTCGCCGACCCGGCGGATATCGTTCCAAACATCGTCGAGGTTGTTCGGCTCGAGCGACACCATGGCCGGTTGCGCGCCTGTCCAGGTGCAGAGCGCTTGCTCGAGGTCGCGCGGCGTTACGGCGCAGACGGCGCATTGCGTTTGGGTCAGGATCAAATCGGGACGCAACTCGCGGAGGCGCTCGACATCTACTCGATAAACCGAGAGGCCTTCCGCCACGATCGCTTTCACTCGATCGTCGATCTCGCAGGAGGTTCCGTCGGCAGGCACCTTGGTCGAGCTGCAAATCGGCAGCTTTTCCACGCCCGGTGGAAAGTCGCATTCGTGGGAACGGCCGACGAGATGATCGCCGAAGCCGAGCGCGGCCACGATTTCGGTCGCGCTCGGCAGCAGAGAAATAATGCGCGGCGAACTGCTCATTTGATCACCACGATGGAACGAGCCGCGGGATTCGTCCAAGCCAGGGCCGGCACACCGCCGCGACGACCTCATTCAATGCGATCATGCCGACGAACGAGACCGCATTCACGAGGCCGAGTTCCGCGACAATGGCCGGACGGAAGGTTTCGAGATCACCGAGAAACGCAACGGGCGCAAGGAGGGCGAGCTCGTAAACCCCGAAACTTACCAGGAGCGCAAGGCCGAGCCGAAGCAGGACGGACCGGAATTGCATCCGGTTCAAGATGAACCAGGCGGCAATCGTTCCCAGCACGGCCGCTGCGCCAATCGCAATCCCGATGAGAAATGCGTCCGGTGTGCGTGGAAAATGAAACAAACCGAAACCGATTATCTGGTTCGCCAGCCAGACGGCGATCATCACGCACATTGAGGTGCGCAATCCAACCGTTCCCGCCAGGGCGACGGCCAGCGCCGCAAATGGCGTTACGCACGAAAGCGCAACGGTCGCGCCGACCGCGGCCAGCGCCAGGATGAGCAGCCAGATAGTGCTCGCCATGAACGAAGGATGCGCGATTTGAAAATCCGCGTCGTAACGCCCGTCATTCCATTGATTGGGTGTAATCATTTCGATGTTTCCTTGGTTGAGGTTACCGTCTCCGCCTTCTTCGCGGCAAAATCGACGCGCATTCCCGCAAACACGCCAAATCCCGGCCGCTGAAAGCCCGTCGGGTTTTCGTAGCGCTCGTCGAACAGATTATCGATTCGCGCAAAAAGCGTGACGCCCTTCCCGAGGTCGTAGTCGGCGGCGAGGTTCACCAGGAAATAGGGATCGGTATCGAGACGCTGGATGGAGAAGCTGCGGTTCCCGTCCACCTGCGAGCCGACATACAACGCGGTCGCCGAAATCGTCAGCCGGTCGATCGGAATCCAGATCACGTTCAGACTCGCCTTATGCTTCGGCCGGCGCAGCAACTCCAGGCCGGTCGTGTCGTCGACCGCATCGGTGTAGGTGTAATCGGCGCGCACTCTGAAGCGCTCTGTCACGGTGAGCGACAGAAAGGCTTCGATACCCTCTGTCGTCGCCGCCCCGACATTCTCCAGCGACGTGAAGCTCGCATTCGCCGCGATCAGGTTCGTGATGTCGTTATGAAAATAGGTCGCGCCGAAGAGGACGCGCTCTTCCGCCAGCGATTGCTCGAAGCCGAAATCGAACCCTTCGCTTTCCTCCGGCTCGAGGTTCGGGTTCGCGAAGAAATTGAAGGCCGGAAAGCTGACGAACAGTTGCGTCAGACTCGGCGCCTTGAAGCCGGTGCCGTAGCTCGCCTTGAGCTTCGTCCCGCTCTTCGGAATCAAATACGCGGGAGCAACTCGCCAGGTCGCCTTCCCGCCGAAGCGCTCGTTGTCGTCATACCGGCCACTCGCGGCTACAAACAAATTCGGAAGCATCTCCGACTGCAATTCGATGAAGCCGGCGGAATTGCCGTTCTCAGCCGAAATCGGGCTGTCGAGCAGACGATCCGTTTGATCTTCGAGACCGAGGACTAAAACGTGGCCTTTGCCGAGGTCGATGTTCCCCTGCCAGTCGAACTTGATTCGGTCGCCATGATTGATGTTCTCGGGCGGAATTCCAAAACCGGTGTCGGGTGCCTGGATGGTGGTACGGTAATTCGTATAACCGACACCAAAACGATTCTGGAAAGCGCCGCCAAAGAGCGCCAGCCGCGCATCGCCGCGAGTGAAAAACTGCCGCGCATTTTGTTCGCTCTGATCGGCCGCGGGCACGCTGGGGAAAAAGGAGAAGTCTTCGCCGGTGAACCACAAGGTGGATTCGGTGTAACGACCCACCAAATCGATGCTGAAGATGTCGCTCAGGTCGGCGCCCAGCCTTCGTCGAGAGCGTGATGTTCTCGTAACTGTCGTTGATCCGGTCGCGACCGGGCGGCAGGAGATCGAGCGGAGTCACCGGTGTGTCATCGACGAGGAAATGGGCCACGTTGAACGAGTAGCGAAAGCGCGACGTCGAACCGCTGACACTTGCGCTTTGATTAAACGTCTCGAACGAACCGCCCTCCAACCGCCCGGTGAATTGCGGCGGGCCTTTTCCTGTCTTGGTCACGATGTTGATGACGCCGCCGATCGCGTCCGAGCCATACAAACTGCTTTGCGGGCCGCGCAGGACTTCGATCTGCGCAATGTCCGACGTCAGAACCTGGCCGAAATCGAAGACGCCATCCTGGCTGGGATCGTTCACGTCGATCCCATCGATGAGCACTTTGGTGTGATTCGAGTTGGTCCCGCGCAGGAAGACTGATGTCTTGCCTCCAGGGCCCCCGGTTTGGACGACGTTCAAGCCGGGCACGGTCCGGAGAACGTCCGGCAGGGTGCGCTTTTGGTCGCGCTCAATTTCCTTGTCCGTGATCACGGTCACGGAGCTGCCGATCTCGTTGACCGGCGTTTCGATCAATGTCGCGCTGACGACGATCCCTTCTGATTCCGCTTCCAGGTAATTGTAGGGCAAGCGCTCCGCTTGCCGGGACAGCGCCGACGGGGCCGCATCCTGGGCGCGGCCGAGGAAAGGCGCTGCCAAAAGAAAGGCAGCCACCATGAGCCATGGACGATTTCGCATAACAAGTAACCTCCAACTTTTCGAGAGGCAGACTTGCTCCCGCCGCCGCGGGAATCGCGTCCACAGCTCTCATTCTTCTTTTTCGCGAAGAAGTTTTTCCGGGCCGCGACGCTGCAGAATGGCCGGCCATCGACGCTATCGGGGCCGCTACAGGTCCGGCTCGAATGAGGTGGAACGGGCAAATATTCTGGCTCCTGGCTTTTTGGGGAGGTTGAGAGTTCCTCTTCACGCCTTCAACTCTCAACCACAATTTTTCCCCTTCCTCTTTCCCGCCTTCACCTCCGAATCGTTTCGAAGATTGGCCCTGGGAAATTGTATCCAGTTACAGCAGCGCAACTGCTCCCGAATCTCACGGGAATTCCTCGCGCCGCTCCACAACTGCAACTAACAAAGAACTGCCGAACAGAAGTAGCGGTGACGAATTCGCCGACTCAAGATTTATTTCGCGACGCACGTTGCTTGCCCAAGGAGCGGCGATTTATCCGCCAATGCGCCGTTTTATTGGTTCGGCGGTCTGGAGACCGCCGCTCCTTGAAGCACAAGGCTTGCGCTTGGCCCCTCGAGACTTAATTGTTTGAGGCGCCGATCGGCGCGTCAGGCCAATGTCTTCCATCAATTCCATTCTCGTTACCGGCGGCGCGGGCTTCATCGGCTCCAATCTCGTGCTCACCTTGCAGGAGCGGATGCCGGACGCCCGGTTAACGGTGATTGACGACTTTCGCTCCGGCGATTTCAAGAACCTCGCCGGCTACAAGGGCGATTTCGTCGCGCAAAATCTGGCGACGCTTGATTGGCGGCAACAGTTCGGCGACGAAAAATTCGACGCGATCTTCCATCTTGCCTCGATCACGGACACGACCTTGCACGATCAATTCGTCCAGACGCATGACAATGTGGAGAGCTTTCGCCGGCTGCTGAATTTCGCGCGGCCGAACAAAACGCGCGTGATCTACGCCTCCTCCGCGGCCACCTACGGCGCGGCCAGTGAAGCGAGCGTGGAAAGCAACGGCGCCGCTCCGGCCAACGTTTACGCGTTCTCGAAAGCGATCATGGACAATCTGGCGAACCGCGCGGCAAAGGAGGTCGGCGGCTGGATCATCGTCGGACTTCGTTACTTCAACGTTTACGGGCCGCGCGAAGCGCATAAAGGCGTGCCGGCCAGCATGGTTTTCCATCTCTCGCGCCAGATGAAAGCCGGCCAGCGCCCGCGAATTTTCAAGCAGGGCGATCAGAAGCGCGATTTCGTTTACGTGAAGGATGTCGTCGAGGGAAGCATCCGCGCGCTGTAAGCCAAAGAGAGCGGCATCTACAATCTCGGCACGGGCCAGGCCCGGTCGTTCAATGAACTGGTCGAGGTATTGAACCGATCGCTCGGCACCGATTTCAAGCCGGATTACATCGAGAATCCGCACGCGCATTACCAGAATTTCACCCAGGCCGATTTAACCCGCGTCCGCGAAGGCCTCGGTTACGAACCAAAATATCCGCTCGAAACCGGCGTGGCGGATTACATGAAGTGGCTTTATCCGAAGACTGTTGAGAGTTGAGAGTTTATGGTTGAGAGCCGCGCAACGGCCAAATTACGGCTCTCAACCCTCAGCTACCAACTCTCAACTTCACCAAAACGATGAAAGCCAAACGGCGCTCAAAAAGCCCAGAAGAGATCAACGCCGCGCTCGCGGCAAAAAAAGGTCCGGTCTCGAAATTCATCGCGAAGAATTACCGCCACTTTAACGCGGCCGCGCTGCTCGACGCGGCGAAGGGGTACGAGGCGCATCTCGCCGCGGGGGGAAAGATGCTGATGACGATCGCGGGCGCCATGTCGACCGCCGAGCTCGGCATCTCGCTGGCGGAGATGATCCGGCGGAAAAAGGTCGACCTGATCGTCTGCACCGGCGCGAACCTGGAGGAAGATATTTTCAATCTCGTCGCGCATGACCATTACGAGCGGGTCCCGCATTACCGGGAACTCACGCCACAGGACGAGCAGCGATTGCTCGCCCGGCACATGAATCGCGTGACCGATACCTGCATCCCGGAGATGGAGGCGATGCGGCGGATCGAGAAAGCGGTGCTCGAAGAGTGGGTCGCAGCCGACCGCGCCGGAAAACGCTATTTTCCGCACGAGTTCATGTACAAGATTCTGCGGAGCGGGAAACTGAAGAAGAGCTATCAGATCGACCCAAAGAACTCGTGGATGGTCGCGGCGTGCGAGAGGAATCTCCCGATCGTTGTCCCCGGCTGGGAGGATGCGACGCTGGGCAACATGTATGCCGCCGCGGTGATTCGCGGCGACGTGAAGAACGTGCACACGGTGCGGACCGGCATCGAATACATGACCTGGCTCGCTGATTACTACACGAAGAATTCGAAGAGATTGCGCAACCGGGAGGGCTCGATCGGGTTTTTCCAGATCGGGGGCGGCATCGCGGGCGATTTTCCGATTTGCGTCGTCCCGATGCTGCACCAGGATCTCGAGCGCACCGGGGTGCCGCTCTGGGGTTATTTCTGCCAGATCAGCGATTCGACGACGAGTTATGGCAGTTATTCCGGCGCCGTGCCGAATGAAAAAATCACCTGGGGCAAGCTCGCGGCCTCCACTCCCAAATTCGTGGTCGAAAGCGACGCCACCATTTGCGCGCCTCTGATCTTCGCCTGGGTGCTGGGGCAGTAAGAAAATGCGGCAAGCGATGCGCTTGCCCTACAAACTCGGGATGGCGCGACTCTTTGTCGGCGAGCGAGGCGCCTCAATATTCATCGTGGCGACGCCACCAAATGTAGGGTTCGGACTGTGGCCATCCCGCCGGGGAGTCTTCCCACGTTTCCTGGCGCCCGAGCACGGTCCAGTCGAGCAGCGTGAAATTCGTATCCACTGCCTCAAGCGCGCGATCCGTGGTGAAGTAGGTGTGATAGATCGTGTAGCCGTCGCGCAGGAAGCAACTCAGGCCGAAGTGCTCCCCTTCGTCTGTGCTTAGGCCGAAATCGTTATTGAAACTCGTGCCTGCGGAGGAATACCACGGCACCTTCCAGTCCATGCGCCTTTTATAGGCTTCGAGATTCGCCAGCGGCCCGAGCGACACCACAACGAACGAGGTGTCGCGCGCATAGAGATGTTCGAGCGGCCCAATGTGATCGATGACCATCGAGCAACCCGGACACCCTGCCGTCGGCCACCCATCCACGCCCGGCGCAAACATGAAGTGATAAACGATCAGTTGCCGCCGCCCTTCGAACAGGTCGAGCATGCGTACCTTCCCGCCCGGCCCCTCGAAGATATAATCCTTCTCGATCCGCACCATCGGCAACCGCCGCCGTTCCGCGTTCAGGGCATCCCGCGCTTTCGTCGCCGCTTTCTCTTTCACGAGGAATTGGTCGTGAGCCCGTTGCCATTCCTCGCGCGAAACAATCTCCGGCAGGCTGGACCGGCCCGGTTTGTCATGAGCGTCGGCGGATTTCATCCGGTTAACTTTCAGCGAGCGTGTTCATCGTTTCAAAATATCGTCCAAAAGAGGAACTGATCGTTTCGGCTAGCTCGCCGTCGCCTCCCAGAAAAATTTCGTCGGGCGTTCGATCTCAGGGGGCAAGCTTTTGTGCACCGGACAATTGAGCGCGGCGTTCTCGAGCAACGCGCGCTGGGGCGTATTCGCGGGTAACGGGATATGAACCTCAGATGGCAGCCCGATGATTCGGCGCGGGGCGTCTTTCGACATTTCCTTGCCCACCTTGACCGTCATTCCTTTGACGTTGAGTCCGTGCTCTTCCGCGGCCATCGCCAAGATCGTGCTCATGCAAGTCCCGAGCGCCGTGGCGACGAGATCGGTCGGTGAAAATGATTCACCCTTCCCTTTGTTATCCGTCGGAGCGTCGGTCGCGATTTTGGCCTCCGAGGGGCCATGCACGGCATTGCAATGGAGATCGCCGGTGTATTCGATGGATACGTTGACCATGAGTCAATATGCCGAACGAAACCCGCACGGGCAATTTCCCTTCTTCTCTTGCTCTTGCTCTTGCTCTTGCTCTTGCTCTTGCTCTTGCTCTTGCTCGTCCTCGCTGATCGCAATCGAATGCGCCTTTTCGATCACGAGCATGAGCACGAGCACGATTACGAGGAAGAGAATCCCCCGTACAACAACAGGCGGAACACGCTCGCGCGCATCCCGCCTGCCCCTGTTGCTAAGTTCGTTTAGTTATTCTTCGCCGCGTCGCGGAGCTCGCGGATGCGATCGTGCGCGCGTTTCACATCGGCGTACTGCCGCGAAATCGTCTCGCGAATTGGCGCGGAGAGCTCTTCTTCTTCCATCGCCTTTTTGAATTCGCTTACCGCCGAGTCTTCGCCGCGCTCACATTCGGCGAGGATGGCATGGTCATCCGCGCTGGTGATGGCAGATTTCAAATTGATCCAGGCCCGATGCATCGCTCCAGCGGTGCTGCTGCTGTCTTCGGGTTTGTGTTCGCCCAGCGAGATCGCCTCATTTTGCAGCTCGCCGGCGAACTTGGCGCGCTGGAGTGAAAACTCGCTAAAGAGCGATTTCAGCTGCGAATCTTTCACGGCTTCGGACGCCTGGCGAAAACCTTCCTGGCCGTCTTTGAGCGTTTCGATCAACCCGTTGATGGTCGAAATAATTTCCTTTTGTTGACTCATATACTCTCAATACGGATTTCGCGGGAAATCGAGTGTCTTTTTCCGGGGAAAGTTTGCGGCCATGCGGTTCGGCCTTAGTTTCGACCATGAACACAAAAGTTAAGGGCAAGGATCTCACCAAGGAAGCACCGCGCAGTCCGCGAGCGCGCATCGGCGGCTATGTAATTTTGGCCCGCACCTACGACAAATGCTGCGCGCTGCTCGGCGGTAACATCGGCGAGTATCATTTCGATTGTCCCCTCGACAACATGCTTTTCGGTTTCAAAGGCGTGAAGGGAGACGACTTCAAGGCGGAAGTCGAGAAAGGCGCGACTGATGAGGAAATGGCGCAATGGCTTGATAACAACGGCGACAAGAAAACGCCGGAGGAAGTGAAGGCGTGGAGCGACGAGATGGAAGCGAACCGGCCATCTGAAAATCCGGAGAAGCGAGAGTGGTTCGAGGAGCAGGTGAAACCGTACCGGCTTAATCCGCTGACGACGACGCTTTTCGATTGGCTCGAGGTCGACGATAAGGCGAGCTACCAGCAAGCGGCGTAGGCAAACCAAGGAGCGGCGATAGTTCCAAAAATCGTCCGACCGACAATACCGGCGGTTTGATTAACCGCCGCTCGTTGAAGGCTCCTAAGGGTTGGAACAGCGTGCTGCGCCGTCCACGCGAACGGCCCTGACGCATTGCCAAAAGCGGACGCCGCAGCCGCGGGACGCCGTACCAAGGCCATTCGTACCGCGAGAATCGTTTTAGAGATGCATGGCCATCTCGCTTAAACCGCAGCATCTCAATCGCTACCGCCAGATCGCGTGGCTCTTCGTCAAGTACGGCCGCTCCGATCTGGTTAAGGAAAGCGGGCTTGAGGAGACTCTCGAGGCGGAGCAGCGCGTCTCGCCCAAGGAAGCGGCCAAAGCGAGCGAACTGGCGGACGATCTCGAAAAGCTCGGCCCGACATTCGTCAAGCTGGGGCAGCTGCTCTCCACTCGCGTCGAGCTCATGCCGCGCGCTTATCTCGAAGCGCTCACCCGGTTGCAGGACAAGGTGGAGCCGTTCTCGTTCGACGAGGTCGAGAAAATCGTCTCGTCTGAGCTTGGCGTGCGGATGTCGAAAGCGTTTTCGGATTTCGAAGTCACGCCGATGGCCGCCGCCTCGCTCGGTCAGGTGCATCGCGCGCGCCTGCGGGATGGGCGGCAGGTCGCGGTGAAAGTGCAGCGCCCGGGAATTCGGGACGCGATGCTCGAAGATCTCGATGCGCTCGATGAGATCGCGGAATTTCTCGATGGCCACACCGCCGCGGGAAAGCGCTATGAGTTTTGTCAGATGCTGAGCGAATTCCGGAAAAGTCTTTTGCGCGAACTCGATTACCGGCAGGAAGCCAACAACCTCATCACCATCGGGAAAAACCTGGAGGAGTTCGAACACATCGTCGTTCCCGAACCGATCATGGACTACAGCACCTCGCGCGTGCTGACGATGCAGTATGTGCACGGCAAAAAAATCACGGACCTCAGCCCGCTGGCCCGAATGGAATTTGATGGGGCCGCGCGGGCCGAAGAACTTTTCCGCGCCTACCTCCAGCAGATCCTGGTCGACGGTTTCTTTCACGCCGATCCGCATCCCGGGCAACGTTTTCCTCACCGACAATTACCAGATTGCGCTAATCGACCTCGGGATGGTCGGCCGAATCATGCCGGGATTGCAGGAGCAGCTTTTGCAGCTTCTGCTCGCGATCTCCGAAGGCCGCGGGGATGACGCCGCGGACATCGCAATCAAGATCGGGGAACGCAAAGAGGACTTCGCGGAAAAGGAATTCAAACGCACGGATTGGCGAGATCGTCGCCAAGCAACAAGGAGCCACCGTGGAGCAGATGCAGGTGGGACGGCTCGTGCTCGAAGTGACGCAGGCCTCGGGCGAAAACGGCGTTCGCGTCCCGCCCGAGCTCACCATGCTCGGCAAGACGCTCTTGAATCTCGACCAGGTCGGACGCGCGATCGAGCCGGGCTTCGATCCGAATGCTTCCATTCGGCGCAACGCCGCCCAGATCATGCAGCAACGGCTGATGAAAAGCCTGTCGCCGGGTAATCTGTTCAGCGGCGTGCTGGAAATGAAGGATCTCGTGCAACGCCTGCCCGCCCGGCTGAACAAGATCATCGACGCGATTGCGAACAACGAATTGAAAGTGCACGTGGACGCGATCGACGAGAAAACTCTCGTGGTCGGCTTCCAGAAAGTGGCGAACCGGATCACGGTCGGATTGATCATCGCCGCGCTGATTGTCGGGGCGGCCATGCTGATGCAGGTCGAAACTTCGTTCCGAATCTGGGGTTATCCGGGCCTGGCCATTCTTCTTTTTCTTGCCGCAGCCGCCGGTGGCGTACGTTGCTCATAAATATTTTGTTCTACGACAAGGGAGAGAAGTAGGTGGATCGAGCGCTCCGTCGCTCGATGACAAGAGAAGGCCGGCGCAGCCGGGAAATTAGAAACATCGAGCGACGGAGCGCTCGATCCACCAGTATGAACATCGATCCGAGCGTTCGCATCGGCCATGTCCACCTCAAGGTGAGCCGACCTCGAGCGCGCGCTCGGCTTCTATTGCGGCGTTCTCGGTTTCGAGCTGACCCAACGCTACGGCGAGCAGGCCGCGTTTGTTTCCGCCGGCGGCTATCACCATCACATCGGTCTCAACACCTGGGAAAGCTTCGGCGGTTCCCCTCCTCCACCGAATTGCACGGGCCTGTTCCATCTCGCGATTCTTTATCCGACGCGCGCCACACTGGCGGACGCGCTCCGCCGATTAACCGCGGCCAACATTGCCCTCGACGGCGCCACCGATCACGGCGTCAGCGAAGCGCTCTATCTGCGCGATCCGGATGAGAACGGCGTCGAACTTTATTGGGACCGGCCAAAGGAATCATGGCCGCGCGGGCCCAACGGTGAGCTCGCCATGTTTTCGCGGCCACTCGATCTCGACGATTTGCTGCGGGAAGAGAGCGCTACGTCTTGATGATCGGCGGGACGCTGTCTTCCGTATCGCCGGTATCGATTCCGTGTTGCAGCCGGCTGTGACGTTTACCGTAGAGAAAATAAATGATCAGCCCGAGCGCGAGCCAGACAAAGAAACGCCGCCACGTTTCCAGCGGCAAACTCAACATTAACGCGACGCAGAACAAGACGCCGAGCAATGGGAAGATCGGCATCATCGGCACCTTGAAGGGCCGCGGGCGCATCGGGTCGGTGCGCCGCAGAATAATGACGCCGAAGCAAACCAGCACGAACGCGAAGAGCGTGCCGATGTTGGTCAGGTCGGCTAACGAACCGATGTCGGTAACGGCGGCGACTCCGCCCACGATCAGGCCGGTCCAGATGGTCGTGATGTAGGGCGTGCGGTAGCGCGAGTGAATCCGCGCGAAATATTGCGGGAGCAAACCATCCCGGGCCATCGCCATGAAAATGCGCGGCTGGCCGAGCTGAAAGACCAGGAGCACCGAAGTCATACCCGCAAGGGCGCCGGCACTGACCAGCGCCTGCGCCCATCTGGTGCCGCCGACGGCCGTCGCAATGGCAGCCGCATCGCCCACGTAGGCAGTGTATTTTTTCACCCCCGTCAGCACCGCCGCCATCAACACGTAAAGCAGGGTGCAGATGATGAGGCTGGCGATCATGCCAATAGGCAGATCGCGTTGCGGGTTCTTTGTTTCCTCGGCCGTAGTCGACACAGCATCGAACCCGATAAAGGCAAAGAAGACAATCGCTGCGCCGCTCATCACGCCGCCAAAACCGCTCGGTAGAAACGGCGACCAGTTCGGCGGATTGATCAGGAACGCGCCAAAGGCGATGAAAAAGACGACGACCGCAACCTTGATGATGACAATCCAGGTGTTGGCCTTGGCACTTTCGCGGATGCCGAAGATCAGCAGCACGGTGACCGACGCAACGATGAAGAACGCCGGCAGATTGAGCGCGAACGGCTGCCCGAAAAAGGTCGGCAACGTCGTGGACGAATAGCCCGCCAGAGCATCGCCGCCGGTGGCGAGAATCGTCTGCGCGGTCCCGTAATCGTGCACGGCCCAAAGCGGGAGATGAATTCCGAGCGCTGCCGAGCAGCTTCACGAAATAACCCGACCAGCCGACCGCGACCGCCATGTTGCCAACGGCGTATTCCAGAATCAAATCCCAGCCGATGATCCAGGCGACGATCTCGCCCAAGGTCGCATACGAGTAGGTGTAAGCCGACCCGGAGACTGGAATCATCGCCGCCAGTTCCGCGTAGCAAAGGGCGGCAAAACCGCAGGCAATCGCCGCCACCACGAAAGAAAAAATCACGCCTGGTCCCGCCCCCGGCCGGCCCATCACCACCTCGCCACCGCTGAAGAACGATTGAATGTAATTCAGCACCGGCGTGTGCCAGAAAGAAGCGACGGCTTCCGCGGGTTGGCCAGCCGCGGCGGTCCCGGCAAGCGCGAAAATGCCCGACCCGATAATCGCGCCGATGCCCAGACAGGTGAGATCGAACGCGGTTAACGACCGCTTCATCTGGCGGTCGGGGTGCGCTGATTCCCGCATCAAATGCTCAGGGCTCTTCTTTTTGAAAAGTTGCGACGCCACGTTTCTCCTTCGGTTGAGGTTGCGGGAGCGAATCGTGGCACTGCCCCGCGAGGAGGGTCAATCCTCAAGTTTCCTGTCGTCTTTGTAGCGACGTCCTGCGGCGCGCTGAGCCCGCCTGCCCCCAGGCCGGTGGGATGAGTCTCGCTGCACGACAACGGCACGAGGGCGTGCTTAGGATCCAAGCGCGCCGTAACAGGGTCGCTTGCCGATTGCACGGCCAACTGTTACACCCTGCATATGGGTCGCCAATGGCTTCATGCGAAACGGGAAGTCGCCGGGCTGAAAAAAGGCCAGGTGGTCGGCAAACTCGTGAAGGAGATCATGGTCGCGGCGAAACTGGGCGGCGCGGAGCCAGCCGGGAACGCCGCGCCTGGCCGCCGTCGTGGAAAAGGCGCGCAAGGCGAGTGTCTCGCGCGACGTGATCGAACGCGCCATCAAGAAAGGCGCGGGCATCGGCGACGACAAGCTCGTCATGGAGCATGTCGTCTTCGAAGGCTACGCGCCGCACAAGGTGCCGGTCATCGTCGAAATCCTGACCGACAACAACAACCGGACCGCTCCCGAGATTCGCGTGCTCTTCAAGAAAGGGGGCCAGCTCGGCGCGCCGGGCAGCAACAAGTTTCTCTTCGATCACGTCGGACTGGTCGAAGCGCATCATGCGGACGCCGCCGCGGACATCGAGGCGGCGGCGATCGAAGCAGGCGCGCAAAACGTCGAGCCGCTCTCGCACGCCGAGAACGACGACATTCCGGAGGGAACGGCTGGCGCGCGATTCATCACGGAACGCGCCGACCTGCACACCGTTTCGCAGTGGCTCGCGGCCAACGGCTGGACGGTCGTGACCAGCGAGCTCGGTTACATCGCCAAAAGCTTTCCGGAATTGACCGACGAGCAACGCGCCCACGCCGGCGAATTTCTTCAGACGCTGGAGGACCATGACGACGTGCATCGCGTCTGGGCCGCGATAAAATGAGCGGCAGCCCGCTGAGCCCATGAGCAACGAAATTGAGCAAATCGTCCTCGCTGATACCGCGGCGACCATTGCCGAGCAGCCGCCGCGGCGGCGCGGAATCTTTGGCTGGCGGCGGCGCTCGAAGTTGCCCGCCGAGCCGCTCACCCATTGCGAGAATTGCGGCACCCCGCTCGCGGGCGAGTTCTGCGCCCAGTGCGGGCAACATGCGATCGATTACCGCCGTTCGCTCTTTCGCGTGCTGCTGGACGCGCTCGATTCCTTTCTGAATTGGGACACGAAGTTTCTCCACTCGCTGAACGTGCTTTTGCTCCGCCCGTGGGGGCTGACGAACGATTTCAACGCCGGCCGCCGCGCCCGCTACGTTCATCCGCTGCGCCTCTACCTCATCGCGAGCATCATTTTCTTTCTCCTGGCCCGCGCCATCAATTGGGACACGCCGGCCTCGGTCGACTTGACCCCACAGGACCGCACGGAGCTCGTGGCCAGCCTGGCCAAGCTGACCGGGCCGGAGTCGCCGCTCAGCCCGGAACAGCGTGAGCAGATAGAGGCGGCGCGCACGAAGATAGCGGAAGCCCAGGGGGCCCTCACTGATGCGGAACGCGGCGAGCTCAAGAAAGCTTTCCGCGCATTCGTCAAGTCCACCGTGCGCAAGAACATCACGCCGGAAGAACGCGTGAAGATGTCCCGGATGATCGCCCGCATTCCCGAGCCGAGACAAAGATATTCCAGATCCTCCAACTCCTTCAATAGACACCGAGCCGGGAGGCCAGCCCGCCGCCAGCCCCATCCATCAGCGTTCCGCCGAAGCCGAAGAAACAGGCACAAATTCCATCTCACCGTCGGCCCGGATGACGACGACAAGACGCCATTCGAGGCCTGGCTGGAAAGACAGATCAAAGAAAAGATCGGCGAGGACGGTACCAGGGCGAAGCTTTTCATGGACACCGTGAGGAGCAACATCCCGGCGATGATGCTTTGCTGCATCCCGCTTTTCGCCTTTATCCTGAAGATGCTCTACATCCGGCAACGGCGTTACTACGTCGAGCACCTGGTCTACGCGCTGCACATCCACAGCTTCCTTTATGTCGGCGGTCATCATCACCTCGCTGCTCTCGATGGGCGCCAAGCAAACGGTGCCCGCGTCTTGAGCGGATGGATCATCGGGCTCATGTCCTGTGCGATTGTCGTCCAGATCTTTCGCTCCATCCGCCGCGTCTATGGCCAGGGCTGGTTCTTTTCCACCGTGAAATTCCTCTTCGGCGGGCTCATTTATTTCATCATCCTGGTCCTCGCGGTGGCGGCGACCACCTTCGTGACGCTGCTGTTGCCGTAGCTAGCGCTGGAGCGCGTTCTATCTAAGTAGCGGCGGTTCGTATGCGAAGCGCGGGACTGATGTTGCTGTTAGGTCCGCGGTCTGCAGGCCGCCGCTCCTTGTCGGCTACAGAAGAATCTCACGCGCGCGAGCCAGCGCGTCGTCGATCTTCGCCGCGTCTTTGCCGGCGCCTTGAGCGTTATCGGGCCGCCCGCCGCCTTTGCCCCCGACGATCGGCGCAATTTCCTGGATCAGCTTGTTCGCCTGAAACTGCGAGGTCAGTTCCTTCGGCACGGATGCAATCAACGCCACCCGCCCGTCGTTTTCTCCCGCGAGAAAAATCGGTCCGCGGAATTTCGGCTTGAGCGCATCCACGATGGCCTGAAGCAGTTTGGCGTCGGCGTCAGGCAGCTTCGCCACGATAGCTTTGTCGGCCGCATTGGTCGCCGCGAGTTCCTTCGCCATTTCCTCCGCGCGACTTCGCAACTCGGCATCGGAGGCCTTGGCCTGTTGCTTTTCCCACTCGTGCACTTCCCCCTCGAGCTTTTCCAGATGCGCCGAACGCGCATCGATTTGTTCCAGCATCGCGCTGGTCTCCGCGCTCTCGGCAAATTCCGGCAACGCCGCGATGCCCGCTTTCTTCCGCGCCAGCGCCTCAAACTTTTCCTGCTGCCGCGCCGCCTCCTGCTTCGCCCAATCCCGCGCCGCATCGCCCGCCACCGCTTCGATTCGCCGAATGCCCGCCGCGATCGCTTCTTCCCGGACGATCCGGAACGAGCCGATGTCGCCCGTCGCGCGCACGTGGGTCCCGCCGCAGAGCTCCATCGAATATCCATTCAGCTTCTCCGGCTCTCCCCCGATCTGCACCACCCGCACCGTATCGCCGTATTTGTCGCCAAAGAATTGCTGGATGTCCGTCCGCTTCTTCGCCTCCGGATAAGGAATCTCCGTCCAGGAAACCGGCGCGTTCTCACCGATCTTCTCGTTCACCAGTCTGCCCACTTCCCGCTTCTGCTCCGCGCGTCAGCGCCGCGCTCGAAAAATCGAACGTCAACTTCTCCGGCCCGACATAGCTCCCTTTTTGCACCGCCTCGCGCGAAACGACTTTCGTGCAGCGCCCAATGCAAAAGATGCGTCACCGTATGATGCCGCTCGATCGCCTGGCGCCGCGGCTTCTCAAATCTCACCGTCACATGCTCGCCCACCGATGGGCTCCCCTCGCCCTCGATCAAGTGGAGCCAGGTGCCGCCCGCCTTGCGCGTGTCGGCGATTTTCCATCGCTGACCGTCACTCGACATCTCACCGGTATCGCCAACCTGTCCGCCCATTTCCGCGTAACAGACAGAATTGTTCAGCACCACTGCGGGTTTGCCGTTAGCGGAAGTGACCTCCAGAACATCCGCGCCCGTGTGATCGTGATCGTAACCAAGAAAATGCGTGACGAGGTTTGCCATCGGAATCCGACAGCTCGATCGCCGTCTTCTTTTGCGCCGCTCGTGCCCGGCGTGCGCTGCTCTTCCATTAGCCTATCAAATTCTTCCTTGTCGACAGCCAATCCGCGCTCCCGCGCCATGAGTTCAGTCAGATCGAACGGAAAGCCCTGTTCATCGTACAACCGAAAAGCGAACGCGCCCGAGATGCTCCGACGTGATGCTTCGCTCTCGAACAGCGCGATTCCCTTATCGAGCGTCTTGTTGAAGCCTTCCTCCTCGCGGCGGAGCGTTTCCTTGATCACGCCTTCCTTCGCGCGCAATTCGGGGAAGACGTCGCTCATGGTCCGCATCACGACATCAGTCAGTTGAAAAAAGAACGGCTCGTGAAAACCGAGAGTGCGCCCATATCGGACCGCCCGGCGGAGAATCCGGCGCAGGACATAGCCGCGGCCTTCGTTGCTGGGCTGAATGCCGTCCGCAATCGCAAAGCTGAGCGTGCGGATGTGATCGGCGATGACGCGGAAGGCGATGTCGATCTTCTCTTGTTCGTGCTGGGGATCGATTCGCTCAGTGTGTCCGGCCGCGCCGGCTGCCGTCGGCAGTCGCCCGCGACAAGCGGAGCGCATGCCCTCCAATCGGGCAGCGTCGAGCGGTATTTCTTCCCGCTCAGCTTTTCGATCTCGTCGAAAATGGGACGGAAAACATCGGTTTCGTAATTGGAGATCGGGCGCGAGAAATCGGTGAAACTTTTTGTGCCCTGGATCATCGCGGTCACGCGCTCGAAGCCCATGCCGGTATCGACATGTCGCTGCGGCAGCGGCGTGAAGCTGCCGTCGGCATCCGCGTTGAACTGGATGAAAACGAGATTCCAAATCTCGATGCAGCGCGGATCGCCCGCGTTGACCAGCGATCCTTTGGTGTCGCCCGCCGGCGTCAGATCGATGTGCAATTCGGAACAGGGACCACACGGGCCGGTATCCCCCATCATCCAGAAATTGTCCTTCTTATTGCCGTTGACGATGTGCACCGCCGGATCGAGCCCCGCCTTCTCGAAGAGCCGCTTCCAATGATCGTGCGCCTCCTGGTCGAACTCGCTCGGCTCGCCCGGGCCCGGTTTGTAAACGGTCGCGTAAAGCCGTTCGGCCGGGAGTTTCCACCGGTCGATCACCAGCTCCCAGGCCCACTCGATCGCTTCCTTCTTGAAATAATCGCCGAAGCTCCAGTTGCCGAGCATCTCGAAGAAGGTGTGGTGATAGGTGTCGAGCCCGACGTCATCCAGGTCGTTATGCTTGCCGCCGGCCCGGATGCACTTCTGGGTGTCGGCGACGCGCGGCGGATCCCAGCTCGGCTTTTGTTGCCCAAGAAAAATCGGCACGAACTGGTTCATCCCGGCGTTCGTGAAAAGCAGGTTCGGCGAATCCGGCAAGAGCGAGCCCGAGGGCACAATGGCGTGCTGTTTCTCGCGAAAGAAATCGAAAAAGGATTGGCGGATCTGCGCGGAGGTCATTTCGCCTGAAACTCAGGGAGAGCGCCGCCGATTTCCAAATGGAAATCTCGCCGTCTGAAAACCGTTCGAGTTGACGAACGATTTCCGGCTTGGACGCTGCCGTCATGCGCCCAGAAGATGTTTTTGAAGTCCAGCGGCTCTTTCCGCAAATCTACCTCGCCTGCCACGTCGACCATGTCCGCGCCGCCTCGACCGCATGGGATCTTTCTTCGCATGACTCCACCATGCTCGTTCACCTCGACCGTGAGAATGCGATCAGTCCCCGCGCGCTCGCGGCGCATTTGAGCGTGGCCGCTTCCACTCTGTCCGCGGCCATCGCCCGGCTCAGCCGGCTTGGTTACCTGACGAGCAAACCGGCTCCCGTCGGACAAGCGACAGCGGGAGCTGCGGCTAACGGCACGCGGGGAGCGCAGGCGATCGCTTCAACCTCAGTGCTGGATGAAAATCGTGTCAGAAAACTTCTCGATCAGCTTGATCCAAATGACCGCGTGGAAGCCGTGCGAGGCCTCCAGCTCCTCGCGCGGGCCGCGCGCCAAATGAAACAACCCGCCATGAAACTCTTCCTTATCATCGTCAGCTGATCGTTTTCGCGCTGATCATCGCGGTGCTCGTGATCGGCGCGCTGTCCTGCCGAAGAGTCACATCGCCTCACGGCAGATCATTCTCCATCGATCGCCCGACGAGGTTTACCAAGACGTGCGGGATTTCGGCGAAGCCCCGAGCTGGCGCCCGGATCTCGAGCGCGTGGAGATGATCGCCAGACGCCGAGAATCAGCGTTCGCTTTCGCGAACATGGCGAGCAGGGCGCCGATTACCTACGATCTGATCGAGGATCGGCCGGGCGAGAAAATCGTGACGCGCATCGCGGACGTCGATCTCGGTTTTTCCGGCTCATGGACCTACACATTCTACGAAAGAGACGACCGGCACCCGCGTTCAAATCACCGAGACGGGCGAAGTATCGAATATCCTTTTCCGGTTCCTCTCGCGCTTCGTCTTTCGGGCACACCACGACGATGGAGAAATATTTGAAGAGCGCTGGGAAAGAAATTCGGCGAGGAGGTTACGCCGCAGCCTTAAGAGCGCTGGCCTGCTCAGTTGCGAATGTGGCGATAGCGCAGCGGCGTGTAACCAGCCGCGGCCAATTCGTTGACGTCCCGCTCAGAGGCGAGCGTCTTGCTGAACGGCGCCGCCTCGTAGAAAACGCGCGCGCCTCTTTTCGGCATCCAGCCATTTCACGAAGAGCAGCACGTGGCCGTTCGCGGTGTTCATGATGTCGGCCGGCTCCAGCGCGGCGGGCGACGGAAGCTTCTGGCAGATCGAGGCAAACGAATTCGTCGAATGCCGGACACTCAACTTCCAGCAATGATTGATGAAGCCGGAACAATCGATTCCGACGGCGTCGCTACTGACCGCCTTGTCTCCGAGCCGGCGCTTTTCCGACGTGTAAACATCACCACCGGCTTTCCCCGCACGGATGCCCGCGCTGAAGCTCCTGGGGCTGTCATTTCCGCCCCATTTGTAAGCGACGCCGATGTTCTCCGCCTCCGGCACCCAGCATTCACTCGGCGGGCTGCCGTGGCCGCCGTCGCGATCGGGAGTATGAATTTCGATCCCTTCCGAATCTTTCCCATGCCGGACATTTTTCGCGGATGCATGCCAGCGATGCTGGATGAAAGACTCCGCAATCTTCAAAGCTTCGGCCCGCGTGACGGATTGGGCCGAGCCGGATTGCGGACAGGCGCAGAAGGCGAATCCAAGGACGAGCAGCAAGCGCGTCCACGTCTGGGTCATGATCGCCGAAACTATTTCTTGTCCTCGTCGAGTTTCGCTTTCACGGCGGCTTCGATCTCTTCGTAGAGCGCCGGATCGTTCTTCAACGCCTCTTTGCCGGCATCGCGCCCCTGGGCCAATTGCGTGCCCTTGTAGCTGAGCCAGGAGCCGCGCTTCTCGATGATCTGCTTCTCGAGCGCGAGATCGAGCAGCGCGCCGGTCGACGAAATGCCTTCGTTATACATGATGTCGAACTCGGCTTCGGTGAACGGCGGCGCGACTTTGTTCTTCACCACTTTGACGCGGGTCCGGTTGCCGGTGACGACGCCATCGGTCTGTTTGATCGCGCCGATCCGGCGAATATCGATGCGCACGCTGGCGTAAAATTTCAGGGCCTTGCCGCCCGGCGTGGTCTCCGGATTGCCGAACATGACGCCGATCTTTTCGCGGATCTGATTGGTAAAAATGCAGCAGGTCCGCGCCTTGGAAATCAGCGAGGTCAGTTTGCGCATCGCGGCACTCATCAGGCGCGCCTGAGCGCCGACGGTGGAATCGCCGATCTCGCCCTCGAGTTCCTGTTTCGTGACCAATGCCGCGACGGAATCGAGCACGATGACGTCGAGCGCGTTGGAACGCACGAGCGTCTCGACAATTCGCAGCGCTTCTTCGCCGGAGCTCGGCTGCGAGACGAGCAAATCGTCCATGTTCACGCCGAGACGACGCGCGTATTGCGGATCGAGCGCGTGCTCGACATCGATGAACGCCGCCAGGCCCCCGCGCTTCTGCGCTTGGGCGATGACGGTAAGCGTCAGCGTGGTCTTGCCAGATGATTCCGGTCCGTAAACTTCGACCACGCGACCGCGCGGAAAGCCGCCGACGCCGAGGGCGCGATCGATCAGGATGTTGCCGGTGGGAATGACGTCGATGTCGACAATCGTCGCGTCTCCAAGCCGCATAATGGCGCCGTCGCCGTAGTCTTTTGCGATCTGCTGGAGCGCAAGATCGAGGTTCTTGTTGCGGGCGGCGTTGACTTTGTCTTCGGTAGATTTTTCTTCAGTTTTGGTAGCCATAGGGAGGGGCCTCTTAAGTACGTGCGGTCACGAACTTCGCCAAGTAGAAAAGCTCAAATCGTCCGCTCCGAAACGACGACAGGCCGCAAACCTCTCGGCTTGCGGCCTGCGCACTAACCCAGAATCAGAGGTCGGCGGTCTGGAGACCGCCGCTCCTTGGTCGTCGTTTAGGCGACCGTGATCTTGCGGGGCTTGACCTGCTCTGCCTTGGGCAGCGTCAGGGTCACGACGCCCTGCTCGATCTTCGCGCTGATTTTTTCGGCATCGATCGACGGATCGAGCTCGAAGGCGCGACGGAAATTTTCCTGGCGCGATTCCCGGTGAAGGAGCGTGCCCTCGACGGAAGGCATCGAACGCCGTCCCAGGATGGTGAGCTCGTTGTTCTCCACCCACATCTCCAGGTTTTCCTTGCTCACGCCGGGCATTTCCACCTCCAGCGTGTAGCCGTCCGCGTTTTCGAGAACGGTGGCGGCTGGCGCGATAAACTGCTCCGCCGCGCGCTCGCCGTTGCTCGCGTTGCTGCGATTTTCACGAACCAAAGTATTCATTCGTTTTCCTTTCTTGAGAATTTTTAGCTGACGTTGACTTGGATTTGTTTCGGCTTGGCTTCCTCCGCTTTCGGCAGCGTCACGGTCAGGATGCCGTCTTTGTAGGTGGCGGTAACCTTGTTCGCGTCGACGCGCGTCGGGAGAGTGATGCTGCGGCGGAATTTGCCCGTGAACCTTTCGGTGCGCGTGGCGCCGTTTTCCTGGCCGCTCTCGGCTTTGCGCTCGCCGGCGATGGCCAGCATTCCATCTTGAAGTGAGATCTCGATGTCTTCCTTGCGCATGCCCGGGAGCTCGACCACCGCCACGACGTTGTCGTTGTTCTGGTAGAGATCGAGCGCCGGCGTCCAGCCGCTGAAGAGTTGCGTCTGCCGTCCGCTGGAAGTCAGGAAGGGCAGTTCGAGAAGGGTATCAAGGTCGTCCCGGAGGCTGGCCCAGCGATTGAGCGACGGCCACATCACGGAACTCGGGTTTTGGTAACGAATTAGACTCATATAATTCCTTTCCTTGGTTAGTTGGTTTCAAATGTCGGTCACTGAAATAGCGAAAGAAATGCCAGCCCTTTTCGGCTGCCGAGCTAAATTGACGCAAATTATTTGTTAAGCAGTGATTTATGCATTGACAATGCGCTTCAACTGGAATCCATTGGTCTATGCCGAAATGTCACAGTCGCCACCGGTGACTTCCGAGTGATCTGACTGCGCCAACATTGCTCGCTCGGCAGTTCTTTCCCAGAAACCGGCGCAGTTGCGTTGCGCGTCGCTGGCCGATATTCCTGCACATGCCGAGGGAAAATCGTGACGAACTCGTTCATGCGCGCCGCGCTGAGCGAGGCACGCCGCGGCCTCGGCCAGACCAGTCCCAATCCCAGCCGTCGGAGCGGTTCTGGTCGTGGGCGACAGGATCGTGGCTCGAGGGCATCATCGGCAAGCCGGCGCCGCCCACGCCGAGGTGGAATGCCTCCGACAGTTCGGCAAGACGGATACCCAAAGAGCGCGACCCTGTATGTGACCTTGGAACCGTGCTCGACCTCAGGCAGGACCGGCGCCCTGCACGAACGCGATTCATCGAATCGGGCCTTTCCAAGGTCGATTGTCGGCGCAGTCGATCCGAATCCGCGGCATTCGGGCCGCGGCATCGAGCTGCTGACGAAAGCGGGCCTCCAAGTCCGCACCGGCGTATTGGCCGCGGAATGTTCCGAGCTCAATGAGTCCTTCAATAAATGGATCCAGACCGGGCGTCCGTTTGTGATCGCAAAATGCGGGATGAGTCTCGACGGCCGCTTAACGGCGCCTCCCGTCCGAGTGGCCGCTGGCTCACCTCCCCTGCCTCCCGCCGCCACGCGCATCGGCTCCGCGCGCAGGTCGACGCGATCCTGGTCGGCGCTGAAACGATTCGCGCCGATGATCCGCAGCTCACGGTTCGCGGCGTGAAGGGGGCCCGGCAACCCTGGCGCGTGGTGCTTTCGCGCTCCGGGTCGCTGCCGGCGAAAGCCCGTATTCTTACCGACCGTTTCGCTGACCGCACCATGGTCTTCCGCGAGATCGAGCTGGACGTTCTCCTGCGCGAACTCGGCGCGAAGGAAATCACCAGTGTGCTGATCGAAGGCGGCGGAGAAATCCTCGGCCAGGCCCTGGACCAGCATCTGATCGACAAGGTCCAGGTTTACCTCGCGCCCATCCTCACGGGCGGCCCGATTGTCGCTTTCGCTGGGGCCGGAGCGAATTCAACCGGAGAAGCGCCGCGCCTGGGTCGAGTCCGCTACGAAAAGATCGGCCAGGATATTTGTGTGACCGGATACCCGGCCTACAACCGGGCCGCGACCGAATAATATTTAGCAACTTCGCGTCTAAATTGGAGTTCAATACTCAATAACATCAACCGAGGCTTCATCATGAACTGGAAGAAATTTCTTTTGATCGCGCTGGCTTTCGGCGCGTTCGCATTCGCAGGCGTGCCTCAGACAGAGGCGCAGTGTGCACGTGGGAATCGGCTTTGGGGTGCCGATCGGATACGGCTACGGCTATGGCTACGGCTACGGATATTATCCCCGCTACCGGTATGGCTATTCTCCGTATAATTATTACGGATATCGTCCCGTATACGGTCCGCGCCGGTATTACGGGCATCGGCACTACCGGGGCTGCGGCCATCGCCGCTACGTTCGGCACCACCGGGCCTACTGGCGCTAAGTCAAAACGCGTTTAATCATTGAGCTGGCTGGGCGATCGTCCCGGCCAGCTCGATTTTTTTGCCCAGGCGCAGCCTTACAACAGGACGGACTCGTCCCAGGAATTGCTGTCGTCCGGCTCGATCAAATCATCGAGGTCGGCAAGCAGCTCACTGTCTTGCGATTCGATCAAGCTGAGCGTTTCCGAGCGCGAATCGGCATAATTCGAGTTCGGATCCGGCGTCTGCACCCGCAAGAACAAGGCGGCGATGATCGCCACCGCCACGCCGGCCGCCGGGACCAGCCATTTCAGCCATCCGCCGACCCGTGGCTTGCTTTCCGATTCCCGAATCTCCCGCAAAACATTCCGCGCAAAGAAGGGCGAGACCTTCGGCTCAGGCGAGCGGCCCAGCAGGTCCCAGAGTTTGTCGTCGTCTTCGCGATTCATTGCGCTCAATTAAACTCCGGCCGCGGAATAAAGTCGCGCACCGAATTCACCCGCGCAGGCCTAAGTTTCGGCCGCCTCGAGGAATCCCTCCAACTGCCGTATCCGCGTCGGATGGCGCATCTTACGCAACGCCTTGGCCTCGATCTGCCGGATGCGCTCGCGGGTCACGCGGAATTGCCGGCCGACTTCCTCCAGCGTCCGGCTATAGCCGTCCACCAGCCCGAAGCGCTGCTCCAGCACCTGGCGCTCCCGGTCGGTCAACGTCTCCAGCACGTCCTTGATCTTCTCCTTCAGGAGCACGATCGCCGTCATGTCGCTCGGGATTTTCCGCCCCCTTGTCCTCGATGAAATCCCCGAAATTCGTCTCCTCGCTTTCGCCCACCGGCGATTGCAGCGAGATGGGCTGCTGCGCCATTTTCAACACCGCGCGCACCCGATCGACCGGCAGCAAAATCTCCTCCGCCACTTCCTCCGGAGTCGGCTCGCGCCCATATTCCTGGACGAGCTGCTTCTGCACGCGCATCAATTTGTTGATCGTCTCGATCATGTGCACCGGGATGCGAATGGTGCGCGCCTGGTCCGCGATCGAGCGCGTGATGGCCTGCCGGATCCACCAGGTCGCATAGGTGGAAAACTTGTAGCCGCGCCGGTACTCGAATTTCTCCACGGCCTTCATCAGCCCCATGTTCCCCTCCTGGATCAGGTCGAGGAACGAGAGGCCGCGGTTGGTGTACTTCTTCGCGATGGAAATCACGAGCCGCAGGTTGGCTTCCACCATTTCCGTCTTGGCCCGGAGCGCCTTGTGCAGCCAGCTCTTCAGGGCGCGGTATTGCTCCGTGTATTCTTCGAGCGAAAGCCAGAGCGAGCTCTCGAGGTCGCGCGTCTTGATCCCGATCGGCGACTTGGCTGCGTTCTCGCGAGGATGCTTGCTGATTTCCCCCTGCAGATGGGTCAGGGCCTGGAACTGCTCGTCGGCCAGGTGCACGAATTCCTCGGTCACCTTCTGTTTGAAATAAAATTTAGGGTAAAGCTTTTGCAGGGAGGCGACCGATTTCTGAAACGCCTTCATCTTCCTGCGCATCGCGCCGGGCCGGGCCGTGCAGGATTTGCGAATATTGCTGGCGAATTCCTCCACTCAGTTTCTCCACCTGCTTGCAAAGGCGCGGCAGCAATTTCATGTAGCGCTCCCGGCTCTCGATTTTCTTGTCGAGGATGACGCGGTCGAAACGCTCGCCGCCTTCCGTAAGCTTCTGCGCCAGGTCGAGGTGGGCCTGGGCGATGAAGCCAAACCGATTGATCAGCCGCTGCACCATGATCTCGGCTTCCTCGATCCGCTTGGAAATCTCCACCTCCTGCTCGCGGGTCAGCAACGGCACCTGGCCCATTTGCTTGAGATACATCCGCACCGGATCGTCGAGGATATCGAGCTTCGGCTCCGGCTTTTCCTCTTCCTCTTCTTCGTTGTCTTTCTTGCCGTCCTTGTAACGGTCGACCTCGGAGGCTTCGATGATATCGATCTCCATTCGGCGCAGCCGCGTCAGGATCGCGTCCAGCTCATCGGCGTCGCTGATGTCGGCTGGCAACGCCTCGTTGAGGTCGTCGAAAGTGAGATAGCCCTGCTCTTTCGCGAGCTTGATCAGCTCACGGATGCGCGTCTGCACATCGCCGCGGCGGCGGCTGGCATCATTTCATCGGGATCGGCCGCGGTCCGCGCCATTCGCGTCCTTTACGCGCGCGCGGCGCGCGGGCTGAATTCTTCTGCGCGCTGGAATTCCTGCGCGCTGCCGCCTGGCTGATTTTCGGCCGCGGCTTTTCCGGTTTGGCTTTGGCTGGCCGCTGCTTCGGACGTTTTGCTTTGGCCGGCTTTTTGGGCAGTGGCCGGGAGCCGCTTCGTGCGTGTTTTCTCGGGTGATTGGCCAAAACTTTGTGCTCTTGAGGTATCCTGTTTCCAGCCCGCTTTCGCTCGCCCTGACTGCCCCCTCAGCGACGAAGTCAGGTGTCGAGCACGTGGGCAGACGAAAACTTCGAAAGCTCACGGAGTTGCTCTGTGAGGTCAAGAATTTGTTTCTGCAAATTGACCGCTTCGCCCGTGGTCAGACGCGGCAGCTTCATCCGGCCCTCCGCGATCTGAAGCTGACGGCGCAAAGTGGCCTGGCGCAGGCCGTTCCAGAAGCCTTGCGCGACCTCCAAGCCGTTCGGCGGCATCTTTTGCAGGAGCCAGGATGAGACCAGCGCCTCCTCGCCGGAAGGCAGCCCGGACATAAACGCGTTCAGAGAGGCCGGATCGTCGGGTCGCAGCTCGCTCGCCAGGATCCGGCCGAGAATCTCCGCATCGGGAGTGAGCGAGAGCATTCCCCGCCAATCCTGCGCGAGCAGATAGGCGCGCGCTTCCTCGTGACGCAAGGCCAGCAGGCAAAGCATCCCGATCTCGTGGCGGGGCGGAGCGGCCACGGCGGGGCGCGGCTCGTCGTCCGTAGAAAAGCGCTCACGGCTCGGTTTGGTGAGGAGCCGTTCGAAATCCGAGCGCGGCACGCCGAGCCGGGCGCTGGCTTTGTTGGCCACCTCGCCGCGCATGAGCGGGTCCTGCACCCGCGCGATCGTCTCGGCCATCTTGCGCGCCAGTTCCATCTTGGCGCCGAGCGAGTCCAAATCCGTCGAAGCCCGCCTCCCGTTCGATCCACGAATCGAAAAAATCACGGGCGCCCGCGACAAGCTTCTCAAATTCCTCCTTGCCCCGATTCGCGGATCATCGAATCGGGATCTTCGCCAGGCGGCATTTCCGCGACGCGAACGATGAGATTGTTCTGCAAGAAGCGCGTCGAGCGAACGCTCCGCCGCTTTTTGCCCTGCGTTGTCCGCGTCGAAACAGAGGACGACTTCGCTCACGAACCGTTTCAGAATGCGCGCCTGATTTTCCGTGAAAGCGGTCCCCTGCGGCGCGACCACGTTCGTGATCCCGGCTTCGAACAGCGTGATGAGATCGAGCTGCCCTTCGCAGACAATGGCGCAGCCCGCTTCGATCAGGCCGCGTTTCGTCTTGTGCAGGCCGAAAAGCACCCGGCCTTTCCGGAACAGCGGCCGTCTCCGGCGAATTCACGTACTTGGCGCCCTCCGCCTCCTTCTCCAGGACGCGGCCGCTGAACGCGATCACTTCGCCGACGTCGTTGTGAATCGGAAACATGATCCGATTGCGAAACCGATCGTAGACTCGATCATCCGCGGCCGTGTCGTCGCGACGAGTAACCAACCCGCTTTCCAGAATGAGACGCTGCTGATAACCGCGCTCCCGCGCCCAGCTCAGGCATGCGTCCCAGCTTTCCGGCGCGAACCCGATCTGCCAGTCCTTCGCGATCCGCCGGTCGATGCCGCGCTTCTTCAAATACTCCCGCGCCGGCGCGCCGATCTTTGCCTTGACCAGGTTTTCGTGAAACCACTCGGCCGCCTCGGCATGAAGCTGAAGCAGCGTCCGCCGGGTCTCGTGCTGCCGGTCATCTTCGCCCGCACTGGTGCCGCGCTCTTCGATCACCGGAATCCCACGCGCGCCGCCAGCTTTCTCACCGCCGCCGGAAAATCGAGATGCTCGTAATCCATCACGAACCGGAAAACGCTCCCGCCCGCGCCGCAGCCAAAGCAATGAAAAGTCTGGCGCGACGGGCTCACCGTGAACGAAGGCGTCTTCTCCTGATGGAACGGGCAGAGCGCCTTGAAGGTCGATCCCGCCCGCTTGAGCGGGAAATACGACCCGATCACTTCCACGATGTCGTTCGCCGCGGCGATCTGCTCGATGTTCTGTGAAGGGATCGTTCCCATGCGCGTTTACTTTTCGCTCGTTTGCAGCCGGGAGCGATGACAAATTAAGCGAGACGCGATTTGCTTCCACATTTGTCAGAACGTCCTTCCATGAGAAAAATTTTCCCGCTCCTTCTTCTCCTTGTCGGGCTGGCCGTGCTGCCGAAATCCGGCGAGGCGCGTGAGGTCGTTCGCAAAGGCGACACGGTGGTTATCCCCCTCAACGGCGAGATCGCTCCGGCGACGCATTTATTTCTGCGCCGGGCGGTGAAGGCCGCGGAAAACGCCGGAGCCGGCGCGATCGTCATCGAAATGAACACCTACGGCGGCCGGCTCGATGCGGCCGCGGATATTACCGGCGTGCTGAATCGGACCACGATCCCGACCTACACCTTCATCAATACCAACGCCGGTTCCGCCGGTTCTCTCATCGCGCTGGCCACGCGTCACATCTACATGTCGCCGGTGAGCGCCATCGGCGCGGCCGCGCCCGTGCTCTCGAGCGGCGCTGATCTCCCGGCCACCGAAAAGGAAAAGACGCTCTCCTATTGGTCGGCGCTCGTCCGCAGTTCCGCTTTGCGCAACGGCCATAATCCCGACATCGGCGAAGCGTTCATGGACAAGGAGAAGGAAGTGAAAATCGGGGATCGCGTCGTCCACGCGAAAGGTTCGCTCCTGACTTTGAACGCGCAGGAAGCTTCGGAAGTGATCAACGGCAAACCGCTCCTCGCCGCCGGAATCGCCGATTCAGTGGCCGATCTCGTCAAAAAGGCCGGACTCAAGGGCGAGCACGGTCGCGGTCCAGCCGAGCGGGTTTGAGCGGCTCGCCTTTTGGATCACCGCGCTCGCGCCCTTGCTCCTCCTCCTCGCAATCATCTGCGCCTACATCGAGTTCAAAATTCCGGGCGTCAGCATGCCGGGCATCATCGCCGCGATTTGTTTCGCGCTTTTCTTCGCCGGTCATTACCTGGCGGGGCTGGCCGGCTGGGAAGTCGTCGCCCTGTTCGTCGTCGGCCTCGTTTTCGTTTTGATCGAGATCCTTTTCTTCGCGCACTCGACCATTGTCTTCGGCGTGGTCGGCGTTCTCCTCATGCTCGGCTCGATTCTCTGGGCAATGATCGATCGTTATCCGGGCGAAACCTTTTTGCCGACCGGCGACATGCTCGCGACTCCTTTGCGCAATCTTTTCATCACGCTGGTCGCTGCGACAGCGCTGATCATGTTCCTCGCCCGTTATCTTCCGAAGACGAGCCTTTACCGGCGGTTCGCTCTCATGACGATGATTCCGCCCGGCCCTTCGCTCGCGGGCGCACCGCGAGAATTCGCCACCGCCCTCGACGTCACGCCCGGTATGCAAGGCACCGCGCATACGAGCCTTCGCCCCAGCGGCAAGGCTCGCTTTGCCGACCATATCGTTGACGTGGTGACCGGAGGGGAATTCATCGCGGCGGACACGCCTGTTACCGTTATCCAAAAGGACGGAATGCGCGTGGTGGTGAAGCAGCTCGGCTGATCCAGCCAAATCTCCGCGAGAGCCAGCGCAGATGTTTGGAATTCACGATTTTCGTTTTGTTTGTTACGACCGGGCCTCCTGCTCAACCTCACTCCCGGACCCGACACCGTTTACATCCTTGGCCGCAGCATTGCGCATGGACGCCGCGCCGGCGTTGCTTCCGCGCTCGGCATTTCCGTCGGCAGCGTCTTTCACACATGCGCGGCGGCGCTGGGACTCTCGGCGTTTCTCGCCACTTCGGCCTGGGCGTTCACGGCGGTGAAACTGGCCGGCGCGGCCTATCTCATTTTTCTCGGCGTTCGTGCGCTGCTGGAGCGGAACCACGATCTGGCGATACCCGCGCATTTTAAACGGAACGACGCAGCGGCTGCCTTCCGTCAGGGCATCCTGACCAACATCTTGAATCCCAAGGTCGCCTTGTTTTTTCTGGCGTTCCTCCCGCAGTTCATCGATTCCGCGGCACCATCGAAAACAATCGCCTTTCTGATTCTCGGACTCACGTTCGTGACGACCGGCACGATCTGGTGTCTGATTCTGGCCTGGTTCTCCAGCGCTTTCAGCGCACGCCTTCGCGAGAGCCCGACCGTTGCCACGTTGCTCAATCGAATCGTGGGATCGCTCTTTATTTTTCTCGGGCTGCGCCTGGCCCTGGCGGCGAGGAGATAGAATCTGAATTGTAGAGCGTCTGTGTCAGACGTCTCACGCGTCTCGGCGTTTCACAGAAACGCCCTACAATTACCCGCCGGCGACGACGCGCACGAATTCGATGCGATCGCCTTCCGCGAGTTTTCGCTCGGACCATTCACGCTGGTGCAGCGCGGTCGCGTTGTGCTCGATCAGCACCGTGTTCGGCTGGAGCCCGTAATGCGCGGCCAGCTCCGCGACATTGGCCACGCCATTCACCTCGGCGGCTTCGCCGTTGACCCACAATTTCATGACGGCACGAGTCCGGCGTCCCAATCTTTCCAGACCGGTTCGAACCCGCGCCGGCGCAGAACGGCCGCCACCTCCGCCGGGGAACGCTCGTCGCTGATCTCGAATTGACCGGTGGCGAGCCTGTCCTCGCCGTTTTCGAATTCCGGCGCCACGATTTTCCCGCGCACCGTCCGGTGCAGATCCTCGCTGCCCTGGCCGGTATAGCCGCCGGGCTCGGTGTGGCTGCCGGCACTCATCATGGTGACCCCGAGCGGGGCGAGCGCATCGCGCAACGCCGCCCGTTCGCGGGTGCTCAGAACAATCCCGACCTCCGGAAAGCTGATGCGAAACGCGCAGATCAATTGGGCCAGCTCGCGATCGCTCATCGAAAACGCCGGGTGAAATTCTCCGGCGGCCGGACGCAGCCGCGGCAGGCTGACCGTGATCTGGGCCTGCCAGCAATGCTTCAGCAGATATTCGACATGCGCCGCCAGGCTCAGCGCTTCCTCCTGCCAGCGCGAGAGCCCGAAAAGCGCGCCGATTCCCAGGCGCCGGAATCCCGCTTCATAGCCGCGTTCCGCGCAATCCAGCCGCCAGTTGAAATCCCGCTTGGGACCGGAGGTGTGGAGCTCCGCGTAGGTTTTGCGGTCGTAGGTTTCCTGGTAAACGACGAGGCCTTCCGCGCCGGCCTGCACGATCGGAAGGTAATCCGCCGTTTCCATCGGGCCGACCTCGATCGAGATGGACGAGAAGTCGGGCGCGAGGGCGCGGACGCAATCGGCCAGATAATTCTGGCTGACGAACTTCGGGTGCTCCCCCGCGACCAGCAGGATCTGGCGGAATCCTTCCTGCGCGAGGTGGCGGCCTTCCGCCACGACCTGCTCGAGGCTGAGGGTGACCCGCAGGATCGCGTTGTCCCGGGAGAAACCGCAATACTGGCAATTGTTGATGCACTCGTTCGAAAGATAAAGCGGCGCGAACAGCCGCATCGTGCGGCCGAAGTTCCTGAGGGTCAGCGCGTGCGCCCGCTGGGCCAGCTCCTCGAATTCCGCGTCCGACTTGGGCGAAACCAAATCGGCAAAGCGATGGAGAAGCTGCGATTTTTGCAGCGGCAAATTGTCGAGAAGCGGCGCGAACGACATTGCCACAATTTCGCGCGCGGGGGCTGTTTCGCAATACAACTGTGCTGCTCGCCCTCGACAAGCGAGGTAACCTCAGGCGTGCCTACACCGCCTTCCATTCCTCTTCCGCCCCGCGAATTTTTCTCGGATGACGCTCTGCGCGAGCGCGCCCGGCATTTCCGCATGGACATGGTCCGGCGGCGCACGGTCCGCCATTTCTCCGATCGGCCGGTTCCGCGAAGCGTGATTGAAGACTGCCTCGCGGTGGCGGGCAGCGCTCCCAGCGGCGCGAACCTGCAGCCCTGGCATTTCGTGGCCGTCGCCGATTCCGCGCTCAAGCATGAGATCAGGATCGCGGCGGAGGCGGAGGAGCGGGAATTTTACGAACATCGAGCGCCGAAGGAATGGCTCGAGGCGCTGGCTCCGATCGGCACTGATTCCAACAAGCCGTTTCTGGATATCGCCCCCTGGTTGATCGCGGTCTTTTCCCAGCCCTATCGCCTTCTCCCGAGCGGCGGGCGGATGAAGCATTACTACGCCACGGAGTCGGTCGGCATCGCCACTGGATTTCTGGTCGCGGCGATTCACCAGGCCGGTCTGGCAGCGCTCACGCATACGCCCAGCCCCATGGCGTTCCTTAACCGGATCCTGGGCCGGCCGGCGCACGAAAAGCCTTTTGTGCTCCTGGTCGTCGGCCATCCCGCCGAAGAAGCGACGGTCCCGGACATCGGACGAAAGCTCTCGAGGAGATCAGCTCGTTTCTCGTATGACCGAGTCTCCGGCCATCTTCCTCTTCTCTCTTCACTCTTCCTCTTCCTCTGAATCCTGCCTGACCAAAGAAGAGGAAGCGGTAGAGGAAGAGGAAGATTGAAAAAAAACGCCGGGAACACATACAGTGTTCCCGGCGCTTTGTTTAGATTATACGGCGTTGTTTAGAACGCGAAGTTGATACCGGTCCGGGCCATCCCGAAGTTGTTGTTCGTGCCGGAGATCGACGTTCCAGCTGAAGTCGTTGGTCCAACCGATCTTCGGGGTGAGGCGAACTTCGAAGCCGCCGCCCATCTGACCGACCAGCTTGGTCTCTTCGACCGGGAAGGTGCGGTCCACGATGCCAAACGGCTGCGTGCGATCGAGGAAGAACTGGTGATCCTGGCCGCCACCGAAGATTCCGCCGCCGCCGATCCAGGCGTAAGGCGCCCAGCGCGAGCAGGAAATCGGGAAACGCATGGTGAACGTTCCCAGAACCGAACCGATCCAGCGATCCTCGTGGCCGACCACGCTGCGCGTGAAGCCGTTATCCTCGAAGGTATGGGAATTGACGTGAATCAGGTTGCCCTGGACACCGAAACCGAAGTACTTGTGGATGAAGTACTTCATATCGATCGAGCCACCCCAGCCGTGATCCGCAACGAGATAGCGGTCGTCAGCCCAATCGTTACCGGTCGGCGCCCAAACGCCGCTCAGGGTAAGGTTAAATTCGTTGTCCGCATACCACTCCGGGCATGGCGGCGGAGCGACGCTCGTTCTTTGCGTATAGGTCTCCGTCCCGGCAAAAGCGGCTGTAGTCATCGCGACCGCCGCGCACAAGCTAAGTGTTAGTTTCTTCATGTTGTTTTCTCCTGTTTTGGTTAAGTGCTCACGAGCGTTAATCACGCCATTCTATCAAGAACGTTATTGGGGGTTCCCCTGGATGTCCGCGATTGTGCCATAGGCAGAATATTTTGCAAGCCTCTGAATGAAGTTTTTTTCCCTGGTGTCAAGGCTTTAGTTCGGCCCCCGTATTGGCGTCGGTAATCATGAACTTTTCGTGGTGGTAGGTGGGGTCGCCCCGGAAGAGCAGCCGCCCGGCATACCGCCGCTCCAATTCGATCAAAAATTCCTCGTCCTCTTCCTTCAGCCGCTTCAACACATCCGGGTTCAAAATGACCCGGAACTCGTGCACGCTGTCCTGGTATTTTCGCATGACCGTGTTGAGCGTGCGGTGCAGTTCCACGCTCGTCGTCATCGAGGTCTTGACCACCCCGCGTCCGGTGCAGTAAGGGCAATTTTCGTAGATGGAATCGCTCAGGCTTTCCTGGGCGCGCTGCCGCGTCATCTCCATCAAGCCAAGCGCCGAGAGCGGCAGGACGTGCGTCTTCGCCTTGTCGCGTTTCAGCCGTTCCTTCATCAGGCTGTAAATCGTCTGCTGATCCTTCCGGCTCTTCATGTCGATGAAATCGCCGATGATCAGGCCGCCGATATTCCGCAGGCGCAGCTGCCGCGCGATCTCGTCGGCCGCCTCGAGGTTGGTTTGCAGGATCGTCTTTTCGACGTCGCGGCCCCCTTTGTTCCGGCCGGTGTTGACGTCGATGGCCACCAGCGCCTCGGTTTCGTCGATCACGATATAGCCGCCGCACTTCAGCCAGACCTGGCGATGAAACGCATCGTCGATCTGTTTCTGCACGCCGAACGTTTCGAAGATCGGCGCGGCGCCGTCATAAAGCTGGATGCGGTTGCGGGCCCGGCGCGAAATCTGGCCGACCATGGCATTCATCCGGTCGATCGACGCCCGGTCGTCGCAGACCACTTCATCGATTTCATCCGTCAGAAAATCGCGCACGGTGCGCTCGACGAGGTCCGGCTCCTCAAAGACGCGGCAGGGCGCCGGCTCGTTCTTGATCACCTCCTCGACTCGGGCCCACTGCTCGAGCAGCAGGCTCAGGTCGCGCACAAAATAGCGGGCGCGCTGGCCTTCGCCGACCGTGCGGATGATGACGCCGACGCCTTCCGGGATCTCGAGACTGCGCAGGATTTTGCGCAACCGTTCCCGCTCCTTCGGATCCTCGATCTTGCGCGAGATGCCGCTGCGATCGCTGTAAGGCATGAAGACGAGGTAGCGCCCGGCGAAACTGAGATTCGTCGAAACGCGCGGGCCTTTGGTGCCGATCGGTCCTTTCGTCACCTGCACGATGACATCCGAGCCGACGGGATAAATGCTCGGAATATCCTTGGCCGTGATCCGCTTTTTCGGGCGGCGATCTTTCGGGCGGTCGATTTCCTCGATGCCGCTGTCGAGCGCGGCCGGGATCGCGTCCCAGAAATGGAGGAAGGCGTTTTTCTCGAAGCCGATGTCCACGAACATCGCCTTCAGGCCCATCTCTATGTTCTTAACTTTGCCCTTATAAACGCTGCCGACGATGTTCCGGGAGGTGTTGCGCTCGACGTTATATTCTTCGAGCCGTCCGTTCTCGAGCAGCGCCACGCGGCGCTCGAGCTTCTCGACGCTGATTATCAATTTGTTGCCGGTCTTCGGCGAACCGAAACCTAAAATACGTTTTACCTTGTCTATCATAATTGGGGAGAGGGTGTGTGATCATGAGCGAAGCGTGGCGTTGATTGGTCTGCGCTAGGTTTCGATCAGGAATTGTTCATCTGCGCACCGGCGGCCGTTTGGGCGGCTGGCGTGCGGTGCTGGCACTGGCGTCGGCCTCGGGCGGGCGCCAAAAAGTCGTTCGAAAAAGCTGGGTTTCCGGGGCGGCGGCGTCGCGACCGGGATGGCGCGCACCACCTTCTTGCCGGCGACGCGGCCCGCGGCATCCGCTTCGGGTTCCACATCGGGAGCGGGGCCCATCGCGGCGAGCTGGGAATCGGTGCTTTGCGCGTCAGCTCGGATTCGTTTCGTCTTCGGGCTGCCCGCCCACGCCCGAATCCTTGAAATCGACCGATTCGAGAAATTGGAAAGGGTTCGGCTTTCGGGCCGGCTCGAGCCAGGCAAGCTGCGACTCGAATTTTCCCTGCTCCAGCAGGATGGTGCGTTCGAGAATCCGGGCCGCGATCGGCGCGGCGACCGCCCCGCCGCCTTTGCCGCCCTGCACCATCACGGCGACGGTATACTTCGGCTTGTCGTAAGGCGCGAAGCAGGCGAACCAGGCGATCGTATCGCTCTTGCCATCCGTCATCGCCTGCGCCGAACCAGTCTTGCCCGCGACCAGCACATTGGGCAGGCGCGCTCTGCCGCCCGGTCCCGCCCTCGTTCACCACGCTCAACAAGGCGCGCCGGGCCTGCTCGAGCTGCTGACCTCCGACTTCATAACGCAAATCGCCGCGCACTTTCGGCTTTTGGGAAACAACCGGCTCGCCTTTTTCGTTCAGGATCGGTTTGCCGTCCATCCCGACCACGTTTCTCACCAGCCGCGGTTGATAGGCTACGCCGCCGTTTGCGATCGTCGCATAAACCATCGCCATTTGCAGCGGGCTGACCAGAACGTAGCCCTGCCCGATCGAAACGTTCGCGGTGTAGGCCGATGACCAGCGTTCGCGCGGATAATGGATGCGCATCCAATCCGGCCCCGGCAAAACGCCCGGCTGCTCTCCGGTGATTTCCACGCCGGTCGCTTTGCCGAGGCTAAGCAAATCGCCGACCTCATCGATCGCGTCGATCCCCGCCGCGTTGCCCATTTGATAGAAATAGGAATTGCACGAAACCTTGATCGCCTCGGCCAGTCCGAGCTGTCCATGGGTGCGGCCTTTCTCGGCGATGTGACACTTGAAAAAATGGTCGCCGTAGCCGACGCCGCCACCGCAATCATAGCGCGCATTGCCGAGACCTTTTTGCAATCCGGCCAGCGCGGTCACGAGTTTATAGGTCGAACCGGGAGGAAACGCGCTGATCGCCCGGTTGATGAGCGGATCGGCTGGCGCTTTTTTGAGCTCGTCCCAATCCTTCGCTTTGATGCTCGGGATGAAGGTGTTTGGGTTGAACGACGGCACCGTAGCCATGGCGAGGATGTCGCCGTTGTTCGGATCGACCACCACCGCCGCGCCCCGCCCGACCGCGCGCAACGCTTCTTCCACGATCGCCTGGATGCGCGCATCGATGGTCAGGTCGACGTTCGCTCCGGCCTGCGGCGCTTCTTCGCGGAGCACGCCATCGATCTGGCCCTTCGCGTTCCGCCGCATGTAGCGCACGCCCGGTTTGCCCTTCAGGTATTCGTCCATCGTTTTCTCGATGTTCGATTTCCCTTCCACGTCGGATTGGTAAAAGGTGTATTTCTTGGCCTCCTCCTTGTTCGTGTCGTCGGGCGCGCCGACGTATCCGAGCAGATGCGAAGCGAGCGCGCCGTAAACGTAGGAGCGCACCGGCTTGATCGTGATGTCCACGCCGGGCAATCCGACATCGTGCTCGGAGAACTTCGCCATCGTCTCGAAATCGATGTCCTTGATGTAGGGATACGGGACTTCGGTGTTGGTGCGGAAATGCCGTTGCAGTTGGACGGAATTGTAGTCGCGGGCCAGATCGAGGTCGTCGAGCCGCGGCACGACGCCGCTGTTCACGATTTTCACGATGTCCGGCTCCTTCAGGTTTTTCGGCATGCCGTGGATCGTGCTCCGATACTCCGTCAAAGGCGGCGGGCCGACCCGTTCGCGATATCCCTTCACCATCTCCGGGAGATAAAAATCGACCTCATAGCTGGCGCGGTTTTGCACCAGCGTCACTCCGTTGCGATCGCGAATCTCCCCGCGCACGGAGGGAATGCGGACCGTCGCCTCGGAGCTGCCGCGGATCTTGGCGGTCCATTCGGGCCCATGGGCCACCTGCACCAGCCAAAGTTTGCCCAGAATCGCGCCCAGGCCCAGGAGCATGAGGAGCCCGAGGAACTGCAGGCGCCAGCGGAAACTAAAACGCGGACTCATTCGTATTCGTAAGCCTCCTCTTCAGGGAAGATAGGGATTTCGCGTCGCGGCCGAGAGGGTATGCAGGATCCAGAAGGCCAGCGGCGCCATGATCATCGCGATAACGCCCGGCCCGCCGATCTGCCACCAGGCCTCGCGGGTAAAAACAAGCGAGCCGCGGCGGAAGGAAATCATGAGATATTGGGAAAGCAGAATCGCGGACGTGCAAAGACCACTCATTATGCAATGCACTTCCCAGCGTCCGCGGATAAACAAAGGCCTCAGGCCATGCATAATGGCCGCCAGCACGGCGTAGAGGAGTATTGACCATCCGAGTGAGATTTCAACCCGCTCGCCGATCACCTGCGCGGTCAGCGCATCGAGCATGAACCCGGCGAAAAACGCCAGCACCATGACCAGCGGAAAGGGCAGCGACATCGCTCCGTAGAAGACAACGATCGGCACGATGTAGATATGCGCGTTGTACATCCACTCGAGCGGCGGAATGAAGATCTCCACGATCTGCGCGATGAACGTGAGGATGATGAGGATGACGAAGAAAATCATCTGGAAATTCGAATCTCGACTCGTTTGACGAATACGAACGAACACGTCTTCCAGCCGCGATAAATCCACCGCGGGCGCGACCCGCGCCTGGCCATCAAGCTCACGGACCCGAAAACTTTGCACCACGCCGACCAGCAGGCCGGAGGGGAAAACTCCGCCCACGCCCGATGTGTAAACCTTCGGGCCCGGGCTCAGGTTGGCTTGCTTGGAAAGAAAATTCAGGTCGAGCATCGGCGTAACCGAACCGGTGACACGTTCGCCCGAGACAATCCCCTGCTCCCGCGTTCCCTCTACGGAGCAGGCCACTTTGCAGTTCTCGTCGGAGATCAACAGCACGACGGAAATGCTCTCGGCGACCGTGGTGGTTTTGCCCACCAAACCGATATCCGTCACGACCGGCTGGTCGGGCTCGATTCCATCCGACTTGCCGCGATTGATCGTCGCCGTCCGCCACCAGGTCGAGGAATCGCGCGTGATGATTTCCGCCGGGACGAGCCGGAAGACCGATCGCTCTCGATAGGCCAGCGCGCGCCGCAGCCGGTTCACTTCGTTTTCGACGTCGCGCAAGGCCTGGTTGGTGGCTTTGAGCGCGCGGTTCTCGACCTTCAACGAAGTGTTGTCGCGCTCCAGTTCCTCCAGCGTCTGGAGCCCGCTGCTCACCGACGTGATTTGTTTCTTCAACCCCGAGCCGGTCGAGAGAAACGGCGAGACCACTTTATAAAAGCCAGCCTGGATCTTGCGCGTCCCTTCCGCGCCGAAGCTGAGGAAATAGGCCAGGATCAGGCCCAGAACGACCAGCGCGATGATGCTGGAGCGGTTCATCGAATTGCAGATTTCAGATTTAAGATTTCAGATTTCATGACTCGCGCATTGCCCGGCGCAATCTGAAATCGTCAATCTGCAATCTGCAATGGCTACCGCCAGTTTCGATCGGATGAAGCGACCTGACGCAAAAATTTAAGTTCATTGAGACATTTGCCCGTTCCTTCCGCCACGGCGCTCAGCGGATCTTCGGCAACATGGACAGGGAGACCCGTCTCTTCGCTCAAAAGTTTGTCGAACCCGCGCAGGAGCGCTCCGCCACCGGCCAGGACCAGCCCGCGATCCACCAGGTCCGCCGACAATTCCGGCGGGCAACGCTCCAGCGTGATCCGCACGGAATCGACGATGGTCGAGATCGGCTCGAGCAGCGCTTCGCGCACTTCCTGCGACGTGATCATGAAGCGTCTTCGGCAAACCGGCCACGAGATCGCGGCCTTTTACTTCCACGCTCGTCTCCTTCTCGCTCGGATAGGCGGAGCCGATTTTGATTTTGATTTCTTCCGCGGTCCGCTCGCCGATCATCAGATTGTAGGCGCGCTTCATGTATTGCACGATCGCTTCATCAAGCTCGTCCCCGGCCACGCGCACGCTGCGGCTGAAGACAATTCCGGAGAGCGAAATCAACGCCACTTCCGTCGTGCCGCCGCCGATGTCGATGATCATGTTGCCGGCCGGATCCTGCACCGGCAGCCCCACTCCGATCGCCGCCGCCATCGGCTCTTCGATCAAATAAACTTCCCGCGCACCGGCGTGCGTGGCGGATTCGCGCACCGCGCGTTTCTCGACCTCGGTAATCCCGGACGGCACCGCGATGACGACCCGGGGTCTCGCGCGCACGCGGCGGCCATGCACTTTCGTAATGAAATGGCGCAGCATCGCTTCCGTGACTTCGAAGTCGGCGATGACGCCATCCTTCAACGGACGCACCGCCACGATATTCGAAGGGGTGCGGCCGAGCATCCGCTTCGCCTCGTCGCCCACCGCCAGCACCTTGTTAGTGCCGGCCTGGACGGCCACCACTGACGGTTCGCGCAGGACGATGCCCTGATCCTTGACGTAGACGAGTGTATTGGCCGTCCCGAGGTCGATGCCGATGTCGCTGGATAACCAGCCGAAGAGTCCGTTAAACATGAATTTTAGATTAGTCGTTCAACCGCGCGTTCCAGTCGAGCGTGCTGGCCTGCGAGCGCGATAACGACCGGCTGAAACCGGTAGTATCTAGAAACGGACATGCGTCGCGTCAAGGGAAAGCTCGCCGGCTTCGCCGGAAACGTCCAACGCTCAACGTCCAACATCCAACGTCCAATGACCGAGCTTTCGCTGAATTCATCGGCCACAGGCGCATTTGGCGCTCCTCTGAAAAGACACGCCACCCCTATTCCGTCTCTTCAATTCGACGTTGGACGTTGGACGTTGGACGTTGGACGTTTCTCCTCTCCTTCTCCGGCCATGACATCACCCAAAACCCTGATCGCTCCTTCCCTCCTCGCCGCGGATTTCTCCCAGCTCGCCACCGAAGTCCGGCGCGCCGAAGAAGCGGGCGCTGACTGGATGCATCTCGACATCATGGATGGCCATTTCGTGGATAACATTTCCTTTGGGCCCGCGGTCGTCGCCACGGTGCGCAAGCTGACGCAACTCCCGCTCGATGTTCATCTCATGATCGAGCATGCCGATCATTATCTGCCCCGCTTCCTCGAAGCCGGCGCGAATTCCATTACCGTCCACGTCGAGCCGGAAGCGAAACACGACGTGCCGAAAACGCTCGCCGCGATTCGCGCCGCCGGCTGCGGCGTGGGTTTGACCTTGAATCCGGCCACGCCTTTCGAAGCCGTCGCGCCTTTTCTTTCCACGATCGATCTGCTTCTTATCATGACCGTGCATCCCGGCTTCGGCGGCCAGGCGTTCCGGCCCGAGATGATGGAAAAAGTAAACGCGCCAAAGCCTGGCGCGACACGAACGGCGGCAAGCTCGACATCGAAATCGACGGCGGCATCAACGCCGAAACCGCCCGCCTCTCCATCGAGAACGGCGCGAACATCCTCGTCGCCGGCACCTCCATCTTCCGCACGAAAGATTACGCCGCGGCGATCTGCCAACTGCGCGGCGGGTAACGGATAAACTTCGTCATGACCCGCCGCGAGAATGCTCATCATCCCGAGGCTGGTGCAACACGGCCCACCAGCTGAGGATGTCACGCAAAGCCGCTAAGGCGCAAAGGAAATCCAGCTCTCCTTAACTTGGCGTCTTTGCGCCTTTGCGTGAGATCTGCCGATGCGTCCTCTACCCGAAAACGACCGGGCCTGCTTCCACCATCGCGGGCGCGCTTTGGAGCTCGGTCTCGGCCATCACTTCGTCGGTCTGGGTCACGCGCACCACTTCTTCGATGGTCGTCTTGCCTTCGGCCACGCGGCGCCAGCCATCCTGCCGCAACGTCTCCATCCCTTGCGCGATCGCGCATTGCTTCAGCTCGCCGCCATCCCGCTTTTGCATGATCAATTTCTTCAGCGGCTCGGTCACGACGCAGATTTCGTAAATCGCCAGCCGCCCCTGGTAGCCGGTATGCCGGCAAACTTCACAACCCTCCCCGCGCATGAAACGCGTCCCCATCTCCGCGGGAACGCTGATCTCCGCCAGGTATTCTCTCGGGTAATCGACCATCTGCGAACAATGCGGGCAGAGCGTCCGCACGAGCCGTTGCGCGATGAACGCCTTCACCACCGACGAAAGCAGGAACGGCTCGACATCCATATCGAGCAGACGCGTGATCCCGCCCACGGCGTCGTTCGTGTGGAGCGTGCTGAACACAAGGTGCCCCGTCATCGCGGCGCGAATCGAAATGTCCGCCGTCTCCACGTCACGAATTTCACCGACCATGACAACGTTCGGGTCCTGCCGCAAAATGTGGCGGAGCCCTTTCGCGAACGTCAGGTCGATCTCCGGTTTCACGTCGATCTGGGAAACGCCCGGCAACCGGTATTCCACCGGTTCCTCGATCGTGATGATCCGGCGCTGGACCGAATTGATGCTGCTCAGAAAACAATAAAGCGAAGTCGATTTACCGGAACCGGTCGGGCCGGTGACCAGCACAATCCCGTTCGGCTGCGCGAGCAGATGCTTCATGATCCGGGTTTGCTCCGCGCTCATGTCCAGCCGCTCGAAACCGAACGCCTTTTGTTGATCGCGGCTGAGCAAACGCAAGCTGATCGATTCGCCGTTCACCGTCGGGATCGTCGAGACGCGGACGTCGATGTTCTGGTCGTGCGCCTGCAAATTGATGCGGCCATCCTGCGGCAGGCGGCGCTCCGCGATGTCCATGTGCGCCATGACTTTGAGACGCGAGAGAATGGCCGATTGGAGCAGGCGCAACTGCGGCGGCACCGCCACTTCGTGCAGGATGCCGTCGATCCGGTAACGGATGCGCAAATCGTTCTCCAGCGGCTCGACGTGAATGTCCGTGGCGCGCTCGAGGATCGCCTCGCGGATGACCTGGTTCACGAATTTCACCACCGACGCTTCCGGATCGTTCGCGTCCAGGTCGGTGCTGCTCTCGATGTCCTCCGCGTTTTCAAAAGCGCGGTTCGTCTTGAGAATCTCATCGAACGTTTCCGCGCCGACGCCGTAAACGTTTTTCATGGCGCGCAAAATCTGCGCCCGCGGCACCAGCACCCATTCCGTGGGCCGCTTCAAAAGCTGCGAGGCCAGCTGGCGCCCGACCGAGTTGAACAAATCGTAGGTCGCCAGCACGACCGTTTTGTCCTTCGTCTCGATCGGCAAAATGTGATGCTGGAAAACGAAGCGGCTCGGCAGGAGCGAAAGGGTGCTCCGCTCGATCCGTTTCGCGTCGATCGAAACCACCGGCACCTGGAAATAACTCCCGATCGCCTCGAGGAAGCGCTGCTCATCCACCTTGCCCGAATCGAGCACCTGGCTTGTCCACGAACCGCCGTTCAGATTCGAAGACAGCTCAACCGCCTCGTCCCGCGAAGGGACTCCGCTGGCGAGCAAAAGATCGATGAGAGAATTACTGACCGCCGGGTTCACGCGCTGATACTAAGCGAACCTGTCCAGATTGTCACGAACGGCGCGTGACATGTCATCCGGGGAGCGCACTGCCTGCCCGCCGCGTGCGGGCGACTCGCGTGCCGGGTTCGGCGACTCGCCGAGCCGTCTTGCCACAGCTTACGCGCCTCCCCCCTCGTCCGCGTGCTGAGGTTTCACGCAAAGCCGCCAAGGCGCAAAGGGAGGCAGGCTCAAAACTTAGCGCCTTTGCGCCTCTGCGTGATAAAACGCAACGCGCGCCGAATCTCACCGCCCAGTTCGACGTTGCGGGAGATTCCCGACGCTTAAAGCGAGATACACTCATCCGGCATGGTCGCCATTATGGACAGAACTTGGCTTGAGCGGAAGTACATGGAAGGGTATGAATCGGCAGCGATACCCGCCAGAATCCGATGACTTCACCGACTCCTCGAAAATCCGCCCTCCTGCTCTTTTTAATTGCGGCGCTGCTGGCCACCAGCCCGTTGCAGGTTAGCGGGCAATCTCCAGCTCAGCCTATCAACCTCTCAACGCGGATGCTGGTGCAGACGGGGGACTATGTTGGAATCGGCGGATTTATCATCACTGGAACTGCCCCCAAGCACGTGTTGCTGAGAGCGATGGGACCGTCGATGACCCAGATCGGCGTGCCCAACGTTTTGCGCAATCCTGCCCTGGAACTGCGTCGTCCCGACGGAACCGTCATCGCAACAAACAATAACTGGCGAGACACGCAGCCGCTCCAGATTCAGGCCAGTGGTATGCCTCCCGGGAACGACCTCGAAGCAGCGATCGACGTGACCTTGGATGCGGGCGCTGTACACGGCTATCGTCAAGAGTGAGGATGGCAGTTCGGGCCTAGCGCTGTTCGAAATCTATGACCTTGCGCCATCGTCCGGATCGAACCTGGCTAACATCAGCACCCGCGCTGTCACTACGCCGGGCGACAATACCTTGATCGCGGGCTTCATCTTGGAAGGCAACGGCACCGATAGCGTCGTCATTCGTGGTTTGGGACCTAGCCTTCCGAAGCACCTCCCTGGCCGTTTAATGGATCCAGTACTGCAACTGCGCGACTCAAACGGCAGCTTGATCGCCACAAACAACGACTGGCAGAACAACAAAGCGCAGATGAACGAAATAATTGCTGCGGGCCTAGAGCCAAGCAACTCCCGCGAAGCTGCAATCGCAGCAGTATTGGCACCCGGCCGCTATACCGCACTTCTTAACGGGTCGAGAATGAGACGTCGGGTTTGGGCCTCGTTGAAATCTATGATCGAGGAGCGTCTTCCGCCGACAGTATAGCCGCGATCACGCGAACTCAGACTGGCACGACTACCAATATCGAAGCACAGCATGTGGTTATCCGTCCCATCGCAGACACGTTTCGTCTCGTTTTCAGTCTTCCTGCGTCGATTAACCAGTCGGCTATCGGCAGTCGCGCGGCGCTTCGAGGATTCACCGGTCCGATTTCGACCACGGCATCGGCTGCCGACATTCAGGCCGCCATCGTTGCAATTCCGGGTTTCTACGCTTTCGGGCAACTCGGACATCCCGAATTGATCTCCGGGAACTTTAGCTACTTCGCGGATATCGGCGCCTTGAATCGCGACCCGATAATAACCGGCTCCGCCGAGGATGGGTTTACGATTTACTTCGGCTCCAAGGTTGGAAGCCCAACCGCCTATAACACCTGGGTAACTGGCTTGCCGCTCGTTAGCGTCGCGGTGCCATAGCCCGAATCGGTTGGGGTTCGCTACTCCATTCCCGGCATATCAGGCGCGGGTAAAACGATCTCTTTATCTTCGGTCGGCAACGGCTTCGGGCAATCGGGGCAATCGTCCGTTTCGAGCTCGGGACCGAAATGGGTTTTCTCGGAGTTCTTTTGCCGAAGACGGTGAAGATCGAGCTTCGTCAAAGCCACTTCGGGGCGCATCAGGATCACAAGCTCCCTCCGGTCCTTCACTTTCGTCGTGGTTCGGAAGATAGCGCCAATAACCGGAATCTTGCTTAGGATTGGGATCCCGGCGACGCCCCGCCGGTCATTGTCGGTGATTAATCCGCCGAGGATGATCGTCGAGCAATTCGGCGCTGAGACGGTGGTCTTGATATACCGTGTCGCGACATTCGGTATATCGTTGCCATCGATCCTTGTCGTGTCCGCGATGTTATCGAGCTTCTGGAGGATATCGAGCGTGACCTCTTTCTCGGAGTTGATTAGCGGAACGACTTCGAGCTGAAGAGCAACCTTCTTGTATTGAATGCTCGATTGGGTGCCAAAGTTTTGGTTTTGGACGACATCGGTCCCCGGCACTGCGTTGCTCGGGACAAACGATGAAAGCGTAACTCACCGGCACCGGAATTTCCTGGCCCGAAGCAATGATCGCTTTTTTGTTGTTGCTTGTGAAAACCATTGGGCGCGAGATCACCTTGAATTTGCCCGTCGAGTCCAGCGCCTTCACCAAGGCGGTGAGACCATTTCCAAGGCTCAGAAAAATATTGGTTCCCCCGCCGCCAACGAGGCCAGCAGTGAATTTCGTAATATCGGTCAGCGTCAGCGGATCAACAATAGGGACACTTGAATTTCGGGAAAAGCCCGCAGCGCCGGTTTCCGGCGTCGTAAAGACTTGGCCGTTCGTCGTGACATGGGTTTGGCTGCTCGTTTTCCTAAATCGCTGAAAATAATCCACTCCGAACTCTTCGTTCCTGTTCAGCGAAAGTTCCCCGATCACCGTAGCCAAAGCCACTTGCGGTGCTTTGACGTCCATCTCATCGAGAATTTTTGCGACTTTCACCACCACCTCGCGATTGCCCAGCACGATGATCGCGTTCGCGCGTTGATCAGCAATGATTTTGGCGTTTCCAATGGTTACTGCCCTCGGAGTCGTGTCGACCGCCGTAGTCGAAAGTTCCTCGGAAAAATTCTGGCCACCAGTTCCGCTGCTGCTCGAACTGGAATCAAAACCGGTTGAGCTCGTCGTGCGCCGCTGGTTTTGCTGGGCTTGTTGCTGCGGCGCGGCGGGGTTGCTGGTCGCATCCTGTCCCGCACCCTGGCCGGTGCCGGGCTCGGTCAGCGCCTGCACCAAAACCGGCAGGACATCGGCCGCGCTGATGTAGCGCAACGCTCGCGTAACCGGCTTGCCAAACTCGACGTTCGCGTCGAACTCCGCGATCAGCTTTTTGATGAACGGCATGTTGACCGGGCGCGTAATGACGTGAATCCGGTTCGTCCGGACATCGGCGGCGATCTTGATTTTGCCGACGACGATCGAATCTTCCGAGAGCGCGGTGAACGCGCTCAGGTCCCCTTCCACCTGCACCGGCTGCACCGGCTGGGCCACATTGGGTGCGGCGGACCGGACGCACGCCCGGCTGGACGTTCGTGGCGACAGTGGTCGTCGTGGTCGTGCCACCTTTATCGAAAACTTCCTTGAGCATCTCGACCACCTTGCTGGCGTCGGCCCGCTGGAGCTTGATGAACTCGCTCACGACCTGCGCGGGCGGCACATCCACCTGGTCGATGATGCGGACAAGGCGGCGGATCACGGCGGAGTTTTCGGTGATGAGGACGCTGCCTGATTTCGGCAGAGCCAGAAACGATGTGTAAGACTGGGGCGGCTGGAGATATTGCGACAGGACCTGCTGAAGCTCGATCGGATCGGCGTAATTCAGCTTGAAGAGAAAGCTGACCACCTGTTCGCCCGCCGGGATGTCGGCTTCATCGGAAATGATAGCCACGCCGGCGTTACGCGGGCTCTTGTTGGCGCCGATCACTTTCACGATGTCGCCATCCGCCGGCACGAGCGAATAGCCGTTCATGAGCAGATTGATCTCGATGATCTTGATGGCTTCCTCGCGCGGGACCGGGCGGCTGAGGAAGATGCTCACCTTGCCTTGGACGAAGTTGTCCATGATGAGCTTTTTGCCGGTGAGCGTCTCGTAAAGATGGAGGACATCGACCACGTCGCTGTTCGGGTATTGCAACGTGACCGTTCTGTCAGGAAGAGGAGTGCTGCCGGGGACGGAGGGCGGCGGCGCGATGGTGGTCTGGGCCGGAGGAACTGCGGCCGGCGCCTGGTCGGCGGAGGCGGGCGGGTTGACGGGTGCGGGCGGGACGACGTTTTGGATTGGCGCCGTGGGCAGCGGGCGCGGAGCAACGGGGGTGGCGGTCGGTTTTGGTTGCCCGAAACCGGGGGTCAGCGCCGCGAAAAACAGCGCCACGAAACAGAAGGTCCGAAGCACGCGGCTTATGTAATAGGTCAGCTGCCGGAGGTCAAGATTATACGATGGAAGTCAGAGGTCGGCCCGCCAAGCCGTAGCCTTGGCGAAGGCTGGAGGCCAGCAGCCAGAGGTCGGCCTGAGGGGAGGCAGTGGTTAGAGTCTCGCTATTGCAGACGGAGGGCTCTAAAAGGCAGAACGTCCAACGCCCAACGTCCAACGTTCAACGTCCAATGAAGAAGATGATTCGCGGCCGCCACTTTGTTCGAGGGTCAGTTGTGCTGGCTATGCTGATTGTTGTCTCCGCACCCGGGCTGGCGGGCGCGGCCACCAAAGATCCCGGAATCGAGGGGGAGATTCGGGCGGTCATGAAGGGGCAGGTCGATGCCTGGAACAGGGGCGATATCGACGGTTTCATGGAGGGTTACGCTCGTTCCGAGGCCACCGAGTTTGTCTCCGGCGACAGGTTGACGCGCGGCTGGCAGACGGTCCGCGATCGCTACAAGAAGAAATACAACAGCCGCGAGGCGATGGGGACGCTGGCGTTCTCCGGGACAAAGATCACGCCGCTGGGCCCGGATGCCGCGCTCGTCATCGGCCGCTGGAAACTCGCCCGGAAAAGTGACAAGCCGCACGGCATTTTCACCCTTATCTTTCGCCGCACCCCCGCCGGCTGGCGCATCGTCCACGATCACACGTCGTGATCGAGGCGCGCTGTCATCCCGAGCCGCGCAGACGGCGAGGGACCTCACAGTCGCAGGGGCTTCACACATGGAACGCTGCCGCGAGGTGCGCAGCCAACGCCTTCGAGGACGGCAATCGTGGCTTGAGTAATATCCTGACCAACTGTGAGGTCCCTCGCCGTCTGCGCGGCTCGGGATGACACTCCTCAACTACTCAACCTCTCAACTTTTTAACGCCCCTAGCGCCTCCAGCAGCTTCTCGTGAATCCCATCGAATCCGCCGTTGCTGAAAATCGTCACGACATCGTCCTTTCTCACGAGCGGCACGAGCTTCTCGATGATGTGAGCGACGTCGGGCTCATAAAACGCCGGGCGGCCGGAAGCGGCGATCGCTTCCACCACGGCTTGGGGATCGAGCCGCTCCTTCTCGGGAATTTGCTCGAGGCGCGCCACTTGCGAAATGAAAACGCCGTCCGCCAGTTTGAGCGCATCCGGCAAGGTCTGCTGGAAAACCGCGCGCCGCGTGGTGTTCGAGCGCGGCTCGAAGATGGCCCAGATGCGCGAGCCGGGATAACGATGGCGTAAGGCGCGCAACGTTTCGCGGATCGCCGTGGGATGATGCCCGAAATCGTCGATGACCTTCACCCCGCCCGCTTCCCCGCGCACTTCCTGCCGCCGCGCAATTCCCTTAAAGCTCTTGAGCGCCTTGCGAATCTTCTCGAGCGGCACGCCGTAGAAACGCGCGGCCGATACCGCCATGGCCGCGTTGCGCACGTTGAACTCGCCGATAAGCGGAATCTCGAAATGGTCTTCGCCCAAGGTGAAACTCGAGCCGGTCGCGGAATACGAGACTTCGCGAATCTGGCGGGCGCAATTGGGCGAGAAGCCGACTTCTTCGAGCGGCGCGAGCAACGGTTGCACCTGTTGGGCCACCTCCACGCAATTGGGATCGTCGCCGTTGAGCAGGATCATGCCGTTTTGCGGGACGATGTTGAGCAGGCGGCGGAAGCTGAGTTTGACCTCGTCGAGGCTGTTGAAGATGTCGGCGTGATCGAACTCGATGTTGTTCACGATCAGCAATTCCGGCAGGTAATGAACGAACTTCGAGCGCTTGTCGAAGAAGGCGGAGTCGTATTCGTCCCCCTCGATCACGAAATATTTTGAGTCGTTCAGGAGCGCGCCCTGCCCAAGGTTTTTCGGGATGCCGCCGATGACGTAACCAGGCTCGAGCTTCGCCACCATCATGATCCACGCGAGCAACGCCGTCGTGGTGGTCTTCCCGTGCGTGCCCGTGACGACGAGATTGTGCCGGTCGCGCAGGAACAATTGCTTCAGCACCTCGGGCAGCGACGCATAATAAAGTTTCCGGTTCAGCACCGCTTCCACCTCAGGGTTGCCCCGTTTCATCGCGTTGCCGATGACGACGATCTCGGCGTCAGCCGGAATGTTCTCCGGGCGATAGCCGGCGTGGAGCACGATCCCGGTGCTCTTCAGAAAGGTCGACATCGGCGGATAAACGTTTTCGTCCGAGCCGGTGACAGTGAACCCGCGTTCCCGCAACGCCGCCGCGACCGCGCCCATGGCCGTGCCGCAGATCCCGATGAAATGAAAATTAGTTGGCGCGCCGATCACGCGGTTTCTTTACGCCGCGCAAAACCGTTTGGCTAGAGGGTTCGGTTTTCCTCGCGCTCCTTCTCTTGCTCTTGCTCTTGCTCTTGCTCCCTCGTTCCCAAACTCTGTTTGGGAACGCACTTGTCTTCGAAACTCTGTTTCGCAGTCGGGGCAACAGAGTTGCCGGGACAATTGCGTTGATTCGCGCTCTCCCGAGCGCTCACCTTTCGGCTTCGTCCATCTCGCACCGCTTCCCGCGGGCTCGATTCCCAAACAGAGTTTGGGAACGAGGAGGGGCGAACGAGGCGGGGCGACGCACGCCAACGGGATCGATCGAGCACGAGCACGAGGTCACGATCACGAGCACGAGCACGAGCACGAGCACGAGCACGATTACGAAAGCAACGATTGCCCTTAACACTATTCTCGAAAAAGGTTAGCGCTATGCCGGGCGGGCGACCGTTCCCAAGCGAAGATGAATCCACCGAAAATCGTAGCCATCATGCCGGCTTACAACGCCAGCAAGACGATCGAGCAGACTTTTCTCGATATTCCGCCAGGCAGCGTCCAGGAATGTCTTGTCGTCGACGATGTCTCGGCGGACTCGACGGTGGAGGTGGCGCGCAAGCTCGGACTCCGCGTTTTTCTCCATCGCGAAAATCAGGGCTACGGCGGGAACCAGAAGACCTGTTACGTCGAAGCGCTGAAGACCGGCGCAGACATCGTGGTCATGCTCCACCCCGATTATCAATATGACTCCGGGAAAATCCCGGAACTCGTCCAGCCAATCATCGAGGACCGGGCCGATGTCGTCCTCGGCTCGCGCATGGCCTACGCGGTCGCCGGCGGGATGCCGCTCTACAAGAGGATCGCGAATCGTTTTCTCACCTGGTGCGAAAACAAAACCTTCGGGCTTAACCTTTCCGAATATCACACCGGCTTCCGCGCTTTCCGCCGCAGTTTCCTGGAAACCACGCCCTTTCTCCTGAACTCGAACGATTTCATCTTCGACCAGGAAATCATCGCGCAGGCGGTCTGGTTCGGCGCGCGCATTGAGGAAATCTCGGTGCCGCATCGCTACTTTCCCGAGGCGAGCACAATTGGCTTCGGCCGCTCGGTCCGCTACGGACTGGGCGTTTTGCGCCTGCTCGTTGCTTTCCTCCTGAACCGGAACGGGCTAAAGAGCGCCCGCATGTTTCGTCCGTTGCATCACGCCTACGCCGAAGTCCCCGCTGGGCCCTCCGATGTCTAGGCGCGGAAAGGTTGTTCCATGTTAGCTCTTCTTTACCTCGGCCTCGCCTTTTATCTCGGCGATCAGTTTTGCCGGCGATTTTTTCGCTTCGTCTCTGTCGCGCACCGCGGTGCCGCGGCCATCCTCGTCGGCCTGCTTTTCAGTTCCTGGTTTACCTATCTGCTAGGCTGGCTCTTCGCTCGCACTGCGAAACCGCTTTTTTGGGCGGACCTTTGCTTCTTTGTTGTCGCGATCGGCGCCATCTGGATTCTCCGGCGCCGGTCCCGACACCGCTGGGGGCCATACGGTGAATTTATTCATCCACAGCCACCCGGCAGGGCTCTGTGGGATTGGATCGTTCTCGGGTGCTATCTCGTTCTCGCCTCATGGCTGATGTTCGCCACGCTCGATTACAAGAATGGCACACTTCTCATCGGCAATAATGAATGGAGCGACTTCGGCCCGAACACCGCGATCATCCAAAGCTTCGCCGTCGGCCACAACTTCCCCACGCAATACCCACATTTTTCCGGCGAGACGATCCGCTACCATTTTCTCTTCTACTTCCAGGCTGGGAACCTGAGCTACCTCGGCCTGAGCCTGGCCTGGAGCCTGAATCTCTTAAGCATCCTGACGCAGGTCTGCATGCTGGCGCTCGTCATGGCCCTGGGGCAGCTCCTTTTCAATTCGCGAGCCGTCGGCCGCATCGGCTCAGCGCTTTTCTACTTTCATGGAACGCTCAGCTTCGTTGCCTTCCTCCGCGCGCAGCCAACGGTTTCCGCCGCGTTCAACTCCATCCTGACTCTCAAGGACTTTCTTCCTTCTGGTTATCCTTACCGCGGCGAGCTCTGGGGAATCTGGACGCAGGTCGTCTTCCTGAACCAGCGGCATCTGGCGAGCGGGGTTGGAATTCTCCTGCTCGTCCTGATCTTTCTCGTCGATCGCTATCGCCGGCATTCAGCCGCGAAAGCGGAAGCGCTTCGTGAGCCGGTGGGGGATGAGCCGCCAGCAGCGGCTCCCGAGATTGTCCCCGTCATCGCGGAGAATTCTAACTCATCAGCTGTGACTGAAACGGTCGCCGTCGCCACCGCTGACGTAGCGCCGATGCCCGAAGGCCTGACCTCGCCGACGGAAACCGTCGTCTCGCCCTTACCTGAAGAGACTGGCGGGCCCGCGTCCCACATCGAAGAAGAAGTGGCGCGCCACCCGCCACGGCGGGCAGGCTTTGATCGTCCGCTCCAGGAGATTCCCGAAAATTATCATCTTCGATAAACGCTTCCTGTTCTGCGGGCTGCTGCTCGGTTGCCTTCCCTTCTGGAACGCGATGGTCTTCACCTCCTCCTTCGCCATCCTCGCCATTCTCTTCCTGCTTTTTCCCTGCCGCAGACAAATGCTCGGACTTGGGCTGATGACGGCCGTGGCGGCCATACCGCAGCTCTACATGCTGCGTTCCGGAGTAAAGACGGCTACGCGATCCATTCTGCATTGGGGCTATATCGTCGATCCCCCAACCGTAAATAACGTCCTGCGCTACATCGGATTTTCCTTTGGCCTGAAATGGCTGCTCGTCCTGATCGCCCTGCTTTGCGTCACTTGGTTTCATCGGCGGTTCTTTCTCGCCCTTTGCACGATGTTCTTCGTGACCTTTTGCCTCGAACTGAGCCTGGAAACTCTGGCCAACCATAAGTTTCTCAATCTCTGGTTGATTGTCGGCAACCTGTTCGCCGCCTACGGTCTCTGGCGGCTCTGGCATATCCGGCCGCGCTGGCTGATTCCTCTTGGCCGACTTGCGGCGCTCGCCCTGGCCCTGGCGATTTTCGTGGGGGGCGCGATCGACCTGTTCCCGATCCACAACAGCTACTTCATCCAGCTTAAGTACGGAAACGATCCCCTGGTGAAGTGGGTGTGGGCGAACACCAAACCTCACGATGTTTTCCTGAGCGACCGGTTCGTTAACCATCAGATCCTGCTCGCCGGACGCCGGCTCTTCTACGGCTGGCCTTCGTTCTCCTGGGGGGCCGGTTACGACACGACCAAGAGAGACCACGTTTACCGGACTCTCTTTGAAAGCCAGGATCCTTACGCCGTGTATCGGTTGCTGCGCGAAAACAACATCGCTTACGTCGCGATCGACGAAGGCGTTCGCCGCGGAGAGTTCATCAAGCGTCCGAATGAAGAGCTCTATTCCCTGAACTTCCCGAAGGTCTGGGAGGACAAAGCCAACGCTTATTCCAAGCTGGTAATCTATAAGGTTCCCGACGTGGCTCCCACGCCGCTCAAACGTCCGGACCCCGCGCGCGTGCAGGCCCAGCTGATGCAGATCCCGGCGGTGACGATGTTTCAAGGAGGCAAAGGCCTCGCGAGAGGGCAATTCGATTTTCCTCGCGGCATGGCGGCCGACCGCTCCGGCAATATTCTCGTCGCCGACACGAGCAACGGCCGGATCCAAAAGTTTTCGCCGGCAGGAGTCTTTCTCAGCCTGTTCGGCAAGCCCGGCCGAAATAATGGCGAAATGCTGGAACCGAACGGCGTCGCCGTGGATGGCAACGGCAACATCTATGTGGGCGACGTCGGCAATTCCCGGATCCAGAAGTTCACGGGCGACGGCAAATTCATCACGCAATGGAGAGGACCGGCCCCGGGATTCTACGGGCCGCGCGATCTCTGGATTACAACGGACAATTTTGTCTACGTGGTGGACCAGGGGCACTCGCGGATCGTCAAGCTCAACCCCAATGGCGTATCCGTGGCGACCTGGGGAACGCAAGGCGCGGGCGATGGGCAGTTCGTCGAACCGGCCGCGGTCGCGGTGAACGAAAAGAACCAGCGTGTTTATGTCTCCGACCCGCGCAACAAGCGCATCCAGGTTTTTGATACCGATGGAAAATTCATCACGAAATGGCCGGTCCCGGAGTGGCAAACCACGAGTTGGCTCTTCCATGATCTGCTCATCGATCAAAACGCGGACCGTCTCTATGCGACCAGTCCGACCACCGATGAAGTGCTTATCTTCGATCTGGAAGGAAAGAAGATCGGCGCCCTGAAAGCGAAACCGCCGGAGAAACTCGAGGGCGCATCCGCCCTCGCCCTGTCACAGGGAAAGCTGTACGTCCTCTGCACTTTCGCCGACCGCGTCCGGCTGGTCGATTTGCAGGGAAAGTGAGCGGAATTACCTTTGATCCTGCCCCGAAAAGGCTTAGCCATCTGAGCCAGGACGCCTCGCAGCAGCCGAGCTGCGCGGCAAATTATGGACCACGCCAAGTCGCCTCTCATCTCGGTCGTAATCCCGCTCTACAAGGAGGCGGGGAACCTGCGTCCGCTCCTCGCCGGGGTGACCACCGCCCTCGCCCGGACCGGGTTTTCCTTCGAGTTGATCATCATTGATGACGGCTCTCCCGATGAGACCTGGCAGGTCCTGTCGGAAGAATCGAAAGCGTTCCCTACTTTGCATGGCATCCGCCTGAGCCGCAATTTTGGGAAGGAGCTGGCCCTGTGCGCGGGCTTGGAGCGCGCGCGAGGCGACGCGGTCATCGTCATGGACGGCGACGGCCAGCATCCCCCTGAGCTCTTGCCCGAAATGGTGCGCCTTTGGCAGACGTCTGGCGTTGACATCGTCGAGGCGGTGAAAAGCAAACGCGGGCCGGAATCATTTACGGAAAGGTTTGGCGCGCTCTTGTTTTACGTCTTCCTCAACAAACTGGCGGGCGTGAACTTGAAGGGGGTCTCCGATTTCAAGTTGATGAGTCGCCGGGCGCTCGAGGCCTGGCTGCAAATGGAAGAGCGCAACGTTTTCTTCCGGGGAATGACAGCATGGCTGGGCTTCGCGCGCGTCCAGATTCCTTTCGAGGTCCCAGGCCGCGCCGCAGGGAAAACTGGTTGGACGTTTCCGACGCGCTTCAAGCTCGCCTTAACCGGCCTCTCCGCTTTCTCCTGGCTGCCGTTACAGTTCGTTACCCTGGCAGGCCTGGTCTTTTTCGTCTTCTCGCTTCTCTTTGGAATTTACACCCTGGCTTTGCAGCTCGCCGGAAGATCGGTCAGCGGTTTCGCCACCGTTATTCTATTGTTACTCATCATCGGCAGCTTGTTGATGCTGAGTCTCGGCATTATCGGCGAATACCTGGCGCGGATTTATGAAGAGGTGAAACGCCGGCCTCGCTATGTAATCGCAAGTTCCATCGAACCTTCCAACCCGGCGCTCTGACAGGTCTTCGCCCTTCCACCTGCCATGTCGTCTGCTCATCCATTCAGCGACTTCCCCAAGAAACGCGTTCCGCTTCCGCCCGAATACGAGTCGATTTATCTCCAGCATTATCGGAATAGCCGGGAGGGCAGCTCGAAAATCCTTGGCCTGGCCAAAAGGGCTGAGGCCTGGATGCACCGAAAGGTGGCCGAAGATGTCAGGCAGGGAGCGCCGAAGGCCACTCTCGAGATCGGGGCGGGAACCTTGAATCAGCTCCCCTACGAACCCAACTCCAACCCGTACGACATCGTCGAGCCCTTCCACGAGCTGTTTCAATCGTCGCCGCATCGTCATCGAATCAGGAGTTTCTTCGACGACATCTCGGAAGTTCCGCCGGAAACGAAATACGAACGCGTTACTTCCATCGCCGCGCTGGAACATGTTTGCGATCTGCCAGAGCTGGTCGCCCGCAGCGCGCTCCTGTTGAGCGAGGGCGGACAATTCAGGGCGGGCATTCCCAGTGAGGGAACGATCCTGTGGCGTCTTGGCTGGGCGACGACTACCGCGCTCGACTTTCGCGCCCGCTACAATCTCGATTATGAAGTGCTCATGAAGTACCGAGCACGTCAACACGGCCCGCGAGATCGAGACCGTCCTGCGCTACTTTTTTGCTGCCGTCAGCTCCAGCGTTTTCGGATTGGCCAGGTCTCTTTCCTTTTATCAGTTTTACGCCTGCTCGGGGCCGCGCCGCGACCGCTGCCAGGATTACCTGGACCGCCATTCCTCCGAGCGTCAGCGCTCCGAACCGCCGCGCGGATAAATTAATCGCGGACGGAGGGCACGCTTGGTAAAGTGAATCGGAGAAATGAACACTCGCAGCCTGCCATCCGACGCACCCGCGAATGAGTGACCTGCTGCAAAGGGAACGCACCTTTCACGATCGTTGGGCCGAATCGATCGAAGTCGAAGGAATCAGGGTAAACGATTATTTTGAAGCGTGCACCGCTCCCGAAAATCGTTTCATCCTAAGCCACCTGGGCGACGTAGCGGGCAAGACTCTGCTCGACCTGGGATGTGGCGCCGGTGAAAACAGCGTCTACTTTGCCTCGAAAGGTGCTCGCTGCACCGCCACCGATTACTCCGCCGGGATGGTGGAGAAAGCGCTCAAGCTGGCAGCCGCGAATAACGTTCAGATCGAAGGCCGGACGATGAACGCGATGGAGCTGGACTTCCCGTCGGACACGTTTGACATCGTCTACGCGGCCAACCTGCTTCATCACCTTCCCGAGCCGACCGTCGCCTTGCGCGAAATTCATCGCGTCCTCAAACCGGGCGGCAAACTTTGCTTTTGGGATCCGCTCCGGCACAATCCCGTGATCAATGTTTACCGGCGAATCGCCACGGAGGTAAGGACGGCGGATGAGCGAGCACTCGACATCGGCATTACCAAATTCGTGCGGTCGCTTTTTCGGGAGACGGCTTACGACACTTTCTGGCTCGCGACGCTCTGGATCTTTCTTCGCTTTTACTTCATCGAACGAGTTCATCCCAACAAAGAGCGTTACTGGAAAAAAATCATCGCCGAGCAGCGAAATCTCGAACCCACTTATCGACGTCTCGAGAAGTTTGACCTGTTCGTTAAGCGGCTGCCGTTTATGAAAAGGTTCGCCTGGAACATCGCCGTCGTGGCCACCAAGTAAGCCGCTGCTCCGAGCCCCGCCTTACCAATCTGATGAAGCCAGTCTTCTCTTTTGTCCTTCCGATCCTCAATGAAGAGGAGACCATTCTCGAAACGTATCGCCGGCTGGTGAACGTCATGGATGGCCTGGAGGGCGAGAGCGAAGTCCTCCTGGTAGATGATGGCAGCAACGATCGCTCGCTGGAGATGATGCGCGATCTGCACCAGCGCGATCCGCGGGTGCGCTACGTCAGCCTGGCTCGGAACTTCGGCCATCAAATCGCCGTCACGGCCGGATTGTCTTTTGCGCGAGGCGACGCTGTCATCGTCCTCGACGCCGATCTACAGGATCCGCCCGAGCTGATTCCCACCATGATCGAGAGATGGCGCGAAGGTTATCACGTCGTCTACGCTCAGCATATTTCCCGGCAACGTGAAAGCGTGGCGAAGAAAGTCTTCGCCTACGTTTTCTATCGGTTTCTGCGCTTGCTCACGAACGAGGATATCCCGGCGGACACCGGAGATTTCTGCCTGATGGATCGCAAGGTCGTTGACGTTTTGAATTCGCTCCCGGAACGCGGACGCTACCTGAGAGGCCTGAGAGCCTGGATCGGTTTTCGCCAGACCGCGGTGCAGTTCGAGCGGGAAGCTCGTTATGCCGGCAAAGTGAAATACACGTTTCGCAAATCTTTCAGCCTGGCCATGACCGGCATCGTCTCCTTTTCCCGGGTGCCGCTTCGCTTCGCCACTTACCTCGGTCTTCTGGTGGCGCTGTTCGCCTTGATCATGATAGGTGTGGTCGTCTACTGGCGCCTCGTTTATCCCTCCACTCCGCTTATCGGGTACACCATCATCACCGCCGTCATTTTATTCCTGGCCGCCGTGCAGCTTCTCTGCCTGGGCATTATCGGCGAATATCTCGGTCGCGTTTATGAGGAGGTCAAAGGCAGGCCTATTTTCACCCTCAAGGAAGTTTCGGACGACACCCCGGCCGGCGTCACTGTCGCGGCGGCTCGCTTCCCGTAATGAGCTGCGAAATCTCTGGGTCGGATAAGGCGCGGTTATAAATGCGCAGGTCGTCAATGCGGCCATTAAAGTAGTAATACTTCACGCCGTCGAACCGTCCGATGGTGATCGAACCGGTTTCGTTTCCAATCGCCGGCACGGGGCCGTTGGCGCAGAGAACGCCGTCGACAAAAAGACTGGCGGTGGTTCCCTCCTGCCGGGCCGCGATATGATGCCAATTCCCGTCCGAAGGCGGAGCGCATCGGACTTCTGCCTTGGCGCCACCACCTCTCCACTTCAGGTATCCGTCGGACTCGAAAAACAGGGCCCATTGGGTGTTGACTGGATTCTTGGCCACCACGAAACCGTTCTGAACAAATCGATCCGAGTAGACCCAGGCTGCAACCGTGATGGCACTTGGAATATTGATCGCGGGAATGTCGACGTAATCGAAGCGGCCACTGAAACTCCGCGCCTTGCCGTGTTTGCCCTCCACCACCGTTGTCCCTTTCGGCTTGCCGCCATATCCATTCCCGCTTGAATCGGCGCACGGATCGCCGGGATTCACCTCATCAAGCTGCCAATGGCCGACTAAAGGTCCGGCAGGCGGATGTTGGCGCCAGGCCGCCACTTCTCGCCTCGACAAGACGCGCGCAGGAGACCTGAACTTCACGGCGTAGAGCTCCTTGATGTAACCGGTGTGAAACGTCGTGCCGGGCGGGTTGCAATCCGGCTGTTCGAGACAGACATAAAGTTTAATAAGAGTGCCGTCGGGATGCCAGCGACTGTGGGGCAACGAAATTCCCGCCGGCTGCTCCTGCTTGAAGACCCTGGTCATATACTTGCGGGCCTGCCCATCGTATCGCTTATAGGCTTTTCGGACCTGAGTGAGATGGGCAGCCGAAGCTGAAACCGAAAGGACCGCCAGCAGACCAAAAAGCAGTCGGTATCGCAACTTGCCGGCTAGGACCGGCACGAGACGGATGAAAACGATGCCGGCGAGAGCGAGCGCAATCGCGTAGGTCGTGGAGCTAAACCGGTAATCGTAGGCCAGCCACGCTCCGCCCGGAACCGGAATCGCTTTTTCATTCACCCAGGAGGCGATGAACATCAGGAAAACGCCCGACAAGATCATCGTTCTCGGCCGTGACTCTTTCGCAGCGCGAAAGGCGAGGAGAACCGCGATCAGGATCAAGCCAATCGCACAGCGCGCGAAAAACTTCGAGTCCGTGGCGTCATCCGGTTTGAGCAAACCTCCATCGAACAGAGGGCGGATCCTGTTCTGATACCAATCCCCTACCGACACGACCGGGGGCTGAGTCCAAAGAGACTGACTGGATGGCGCCAGCGAAGTCTTCCGCGTGGCCAGCAAGTGGTAGAGACAGATGGGCGCGAAAACGAGAGCAAGCGAGATCAGCCTTTTCCATTCGGATGAGATGGTTCGAGTCACGATTCCGGCAAGGCCACGGCTGGCGCACCACATGACCCAGAACGCCATCGCAAACGGGTGAGCTGCATAGGCCAGAAGCAGCGTCACAAAGATCCAGAAGGCATCGACCGGCTTGCCCGAAGCCAGAAATCTTTCCGTGAGAACCACGGCCGCGACGAGCAGGGTGACCGCGAGCGTGTAGTTAACAAAACCGATGAACCAACATGCCGAATACATGCAAACGATCGCCGGCAGCGCGAAGCAGGCGGCAAGGAGGCATGACCTCCACGATCTCTCCTTTAGCGGCGAAAAAACGACAAGGGCGACAGTTATTACATGAATCCCAATCAGGGCCATCGCCACGAACCGGGGCAAAAACACGAACGAGATTCCCCAGAGCTTGAACCAGGGGAAGACGATCATCATGAAAACGGGAAATAACCGGTAACCAAGGATCCACGAGATTTCGAGATCGAGATGGGACACGCCGGTCAGCTTTTCCCAGAGGAGCTTGCTGATCAGAAGGTGCTCGGGCAGATCGACGAGCGGCGGAAACAGAACGCCGTAAAGCGGGATCCAGGCGATCAACGCGAGGAGCAGAGTGAGGCCGACCAACCTCTTGTTAGTCCGGATCCAGGCCCCGCCATTTTTGAGCCGGGATCCTGCGTCAGGCAATTGTGGACGCACCTCGGTGCTCTCAAGAAGACTCATTTCTTCTTGAAGACTTCTACTGCGTTCCAGGCTTCATCGGGAGGCTGCCCCTCATATTCGAGCGCGCGCTCCAGATACATTTTGGCGAGGGCGTCGTCAGGATAGAATTCGAGAAATTGTGAGAACAGGATTTTGGCCTGAGTAAATTCGCGTTCCCTGAACTTCCGAAATCCCGTTTCGTAAGTCTCGAGGCGTTGCAGGAATTCCGCGTCCCCGGGATCCTTCTTTGCTCCAATCAAGGTGAAGATTTCCACCGGCTCGGTCTTTCCCTTCACCTGGACGAGCGCGACGCTGCGCAGATTAAATTCATCGTGAATCAATTCTCTCGCGCGCGCGCCGACCAGAATGTCCACCCCATAAGTCCGGGTGAGCGCCTCCAGCCGCGAAGCAAGATTGACCGCGTCGCCGATCACCGTGGGGTCCGCTTTTTCCTGCGACCCGATATTGCCGCCCAGGACGTCGCCGTGATTGATCCCAATGCCGATATGGAACGGTGCGATCCCTTCCGCCTCCCATTTCTGGTTGAGCGCTTTCAGGTCCCGCCGCATGGCCAGCGCGGTCCGCGCGCATGACTTTGCGTCCTCGGCAATCCCCCGGCTGCTCACGTTTCCCCAGACCGCCATGACCGCATCGCCGATGAATTTATCGAGCGTGCCATTGTTCTCGAAAACCGCGCCGGTCATGCGGCTGAGATACTCATTCAGCTGGGCGACCAACTGCTCGGGGTCGGCGCTCTCCGTCATCGAAGTGAAACCGACGATATCGGAGAAGAGAACGGTGACCGGAAGGCGCACCCCGCGCAGACTGCTGTAGAAGCTGTCGGGATTCTCCATGATCTCTTTGACCAGATTCTTGGAGACGTAACGCTCCAGCGTCCGGCGGGTCCGCAATTTCTCCATGCGTTCCAGCACGTATTCGAAGCCTAACGAGAGCAAGCCGCTGAGGAGGAATCCAGTAAGCACCGGCACCACCACGAGCAGCAACCCTGAGCGATCGTAAGCAAAGCGCGCCACGGCGAGATAAACACCTGCCACGGCGACGAGGGCGATCAGGGAGACCAATGGTCGCCGGACCAAAGCGATGAGCGCCCAGGCCAGCGCGCCGGCCAGGATGACGAGGATGAAATTGGTTTGTCTCGAAGTGTTATGGAGAAACTCGCGCGCCAGCGTCGCGGCGATCACCTGCAGGTGAAGCGCCGGCCCGGGCGTAGCCGGGCTCAGCGGCGTGGCGACAAAGTCGTGCGCCACTTGGGCGGAAGCGCCGACCATCACGATCTTGTCCTTGAAAAATGCGCCGCCCTTGTAGTTCGCCTCCCACAGTCTGGCGTCGAAGATTTCGTAGATCGAGCGAGGCAAATACGCGTTCTCGTCGCTGAAACGAAATTGATGCGGCTGAAAGTCGAGCGGCAGGTAGCCGCCGTACCCGAGCTTTATCAGGGCCCGGGACGACATCGCGTAATAAACTTCCTGGCTGGGATGCAGCTCCTGGCCCGCCAGACGGCGGTCGGACGTGTTAAAAAAGATCGAGCGCACTTTCTGATCGAGACTGTCCGGGAAAAAATTCGCGTAGCCGACGCGGTCATCCCCAACCTGCGGAGGTGGGATGAGATCGGGGTGAGGCACGACTACTTTCAGCCCCTGCCCGGCGTCAATATTCGCCGCCAGCACGACCCGGTCGCGATAACGATCGAGCGCCGCGCGAAAAGCCGGATCGCCCTCGGGGTTCGAGAAATTGAAGACCAAGTCGAAAATGACAACGCGCGCGCCCGCTTCAAAAACGCGGTCGAGGAGCAGCGCCCAGACTTCCCTCGACCAGGGCGGCCGCTCCGTCATCAACTGGAAAGCGCGATTGCCTTCCAGTTCTTCGGGGAGGAGCAGATTGGCCAGGTCGAGCGAGGCTTCGTCGATGCCGAGAAACACCAGGTCGGGGCGCGTCGCGGTCTTGCGTCCCTCCCGCTCGAGAAAATCCTGGTAGTTCTGTTCCTGGCGCCAAACCGCCGAGAGAAAGGGAACGCCCGGGAAGAAATGCACCAGGATGATGAGGCCGGTGATAAACGCGCAGATCGCAGCGACAACCAATCGGCGATGGCGGCTCACCCAATTCATGGCCCGATTTTAGGAGCGCGGCCGACTGCGGTAAATCGTAATCGTGCTCGTGCTCCTGCTCGTGATCGATGGAGAAACAATGAATCCGAGCACGAGCACGAGCAGGAGCACGATTACGACGTCTGGAGAAACCAGTTGTGATTTAGATTGTCCTCGCTACTTTTCCGGCCCGCGAACGCCGATGCGTCTCGCCGATCTGCTCACCTGGCCCTGCAAAGCGGGACCGAATCAGCGAATGAGGTCGCGCAGATCATTAATAATAAAGAACAATTCGCTGAACGAGGAGTCCCGTCCCGCCTCGGCGGGAGGATAAAACAAAATGCCAAGAGCCACTAACGCCCCGGCCAGCCGGGAGCGCCGCAAACGCGTCATCGATCAAGCCCGGGGTTACCGTGGCCGCCGTTCGAAACTTTTCCGTTACGCGAAAGACGCGACCATGAAGGCCAAATACTGGGCCTATCGCGACCGCAAAACGCGCAAGCGCACCTTCCGTTATCTTTGGATTCAGCGCCTCAATGCGGCCGTCCGCGCTCATGGCCTCACTTACAGCCGTTTCGCTGAGGGCCTGAAGGCCGCGAACATCGGCCTCGATCGCAAGGTTCTCTCGGATCTCGCGATCACCGACGAACCCGCGTTCAAGAGCATCGTCGAGCAGGTGAGAACCGCGCTCGAGGACAAGAAAAAAGCGAAGAAGGCAGCGTAGCGGGTAGTGGCGGGCTATGACCGCCGTCCCGCGCCAACGCGACAGGCTTGGCGGTCAGACTGCCCTACAGCTTCCGAATTCGACGTTCGGCGTTGGACGTTGAACGTTACGTTCGCTCCATGTCTCACGAGCTGGAACAACTGCGCGACGCCGCACTCACTGAGATCGGCGCCGCGACCGACGAGCAAACGCTCGACACGGCCCGCGTCCGCTACCTTGGCCGCGCCGGCAGCATCTCGGCGTGGGCCGACCGAATGAAGTCGCTCACGAAGGAAGAGCGCCCCGTTGTCGGCAAACTCCTGAACGAAGCGCGCAGCTCCGTTACCGCCGCCATTGAGCAAACCGCCGAGCGCCTTCGCGCCGCGAAAGAGACGCGCGAGCTCGAGAACATCGACATTTCTCTTCCCGGCACTGTCTCCGATCTGGGCAGCCTCCACCCCCTCACCCAAATGCTCGATCGCGGGATCAGCATTTTCCGAAGGATGGGGTTCGCGCTCGCCGAAGGTCCCGACGTGGAAACCGAGTGGCATTGCTTCGACGCGCTCAACACCGCGCCTGATCATCCCGCCCGCAACGAGCAGGACACCTTTTATTTGCCGGACGGCCGGCTCCTTCGCACCCACACCTCTACCGTCCAGATCCGCACGATGGAAAATGCGCCGCCGCCGATCCGCGTGATCGCGCCCGGCGCGGCTTATCGGCGCGACGAAGTGGACGCCACGCACAGCGCGCAGTTTCACCAGATCGAAGGTCTGTACGTCGATGAGAAGGTGAGCGTGGCCGACTTGAAAGGGACGCTGGAATTCTTCCTGCGGGAGCTTTTCGGCGCCGACACGCAGGTCCGTTTCCGTCCGCATTATTTCCCGTTCACCGAACCAAGCTTCGAGATCGATGTGAAATCGGAGGCGCTTCGCGGCGGCGAGAAGTGGCTGGAGATGTGCGGCTGCGGGATGGTGCACCCGGCCGTATTCGAAGCCATGAACAAGACGCGCGGGGACGACGCCTACGATCCTGAGAAATGGAGCGGGTTCGCCTTTGGCCTGGGGATGGATCGGCTCGCCATGATCCTGTTCGGCATTCCCGATCTTCGCCACTTCGCGGCCAACGACCTGCGGTTCCTGAGGCAATTCGCATGACCAAGAAACGTTGCCACCTCACCAGCGTGTCATCCCGAGCCGCGCAGACGGCGAGGGACCTCGCAGTCGCTCGGAAATTACGCAAGCAATCTCCAACCGGTTTCGTCACGCCGATCTGCGTGGTTAGCGCCAGCCCGATTGAGTGGTTCAAGATTCGACTGGGAGGTCCCTCGGCGTCCCGCATCTGCGGGACCAGCCTCGGGATGACAGCGCTGACGTCATGAAATTTTCCGTTAACTGGTTGCGCGAATTTGTCGAGCTGCCGGCGAACATCGACGAGCTGGCAGATCTTCTCACGTTCGCCGGAGTCGAGATCGAAGGAATCGAAAAGCACGGCGCCGATTTCGACAAGGTCGTGGTCGCCGAAATCAAGGCTTCGGCCCAGCATCCGAACGCCGATCGGCTGAGCGTTTGCCAGGTCGACGATGGGAGCGGCGAGCAGCGCCAGATCGTTTGCGGCGCAAAGAACTACCAGGTTGGCGACAAGGTCCCGCTGGCACTTCCGGGGGCAGTGCTCGTAAACGATTTGAAGATCAAGCCGAGCAAGCTGCGCGGTGTCGAGTCGCAAGGCATGCTCTGCAGTCCGAGCGAGCTCGGCCTTTCCGCCGACAGCGACGGACTCTTGATTCTTTCTCCCGACGCAAAACTCGGCGAACCGATCGCTTCCCTGTTCCCCGCGGACACGATCCTCGATGTCGAAATCACTCCGAATCGCGGCGATCTGCTGAGCCATTTTGGTCTCGCGCGCGAGATTGCAGCCATTGTAGGGCAACCGCTCCGGTTGCCGGGCGAATCCACGGCAGGCGGTGCGCCTGCCCTACAAAAGACGGGCCTGACGATCACCGCTCCGGAACAATGCCCATTCTATTCGGCACGCCGGATCGACAACATCACGGTCGGCCCCAGCCCGCAATGGTTGCGCTCGAAGCTGGAGGCAGCCGGCCTGCGCGCGATCAACAACATCGTCGACATTTCCAATTTCGTGATGCTCGAGCTGGGGCAACCCACCCACGCGTTCGATGCTGACAAACTGAAGGGCGACATCGTGGTGCGTCTTGCGCGCGATGGGGAAACTTTTCTCGCGCTGGATGGCAAGACTTACTCGTTAACCTCGCGAGATCTGGTCATTGCCGACCAGGAACGCGTCGTGGGCCTCGGCGGGGTGATGGGTGGCGAAGAAACTGGGGTCACGGCGGCAACGAAAAACGTGCTCCTCGAAGCCGCCTGGTTCTCTCCGTCGAGCATCCGCCGCACGGCGCGGACTCTAAATTTACCGAGCGACGCCAGTTATCGCTTCGAGCGGCGGGTCGATCCGGCGATGGTCCTGCCCGCTTCGCAACGCGTCACCGAATTGATCCAGGAATTGGCCGGAGGAAATCCTGCGCCGGAGATCATGACCGCCGGGGCGCAGCCGGAACCGCCGTCTCACGTTTCGTTACGCTACGAACGATGCAATGAACTCCTCGGAGTCAACGTGCCCAAGGAGCGCGTCGTTCAAATCCTGGAAGGATTCGGCTTGGAGAAGACGCAGGCGGAAGAAACGAAAACGACATGGCGCATCCCGAGCTTTCGCACCGACCTTCAGCGCGAAGTTGACTTGATCGAGGAAGTCGTCCGCGTCTTTGGGATCGAGCGTGTGCCTTTGCAGGATCGCAGCCGGTTCACGCCGGAATCGGAAGCCGACCGGGCCTACGACTTCGAATCCGCGCTCCGCCAGCACCTCCGCGCGCGCGGACTTTCCGAAGTGCGCACGTCGGCGTTGATTCCGCGCAGTGCCCTTGCGAAGGCGGCGGGGGCTGTCGAGCTGCGCAATCCGTTGAGTGAAGATCACGTCGCGTTGCGGCCGAGTCTTGTCAGGGGGCTCCTCGACGTCATGGCGCGCAACCAAAACATGGGCGCCGCCAGCCTTCGTTTATTTGAACTTGGCCCGATCTTCCCCCCACCCGATGCGAAAGAAGAGAAAGCACTCGGGCTGTTGTTTTCTGGAAACGCAGCCAGCGGGCTGCACTGGCGCGCCTCCGATAACCGGCAATTGGATTTCTTCGATCTCAAAGGGGCCATCGAAGCGTTGCACATTCCTGCGCTTAGTTTTCGGAGAGCGAATCATCCGGCCTTTGCGCTCGCGGCGGAAGTCGTGTCCGGCGAACAAATGATTGGTCTCACTGGGCAACTCAGCGCGGCGCGGGCCGCGGAGCTGGGCGCCGCAGCTCCCGTCTTTCTTGGACAAATCAATTTAGATGCAGTGCGCGGCCTCAGGACTAGCGCGACAACATTCAGCGAGATCGAAAAGTTTCCCTCCATCTCGCGCGACATCGCGATGATCGTTCCGGAGAAATTAAGTCACGCAGAAATTCATTCGGCGATCATGAACGCGAATGAACCGCTCCTCGTGAGCGTCGTGCTCTTCGATGTTTTCAGTGGAAGACAAGAACAAAATTTCGGCGCCGGAAAAAAGTCGATGGCATATACGTTGACATACCGCGACAAAACTCGCACACTGACGAACGACGAAATCACCGTGGTCCACGCGAAGATTCGCGAGCGGTTGCAGCGGGAATTGGGAGTGGAACTACGGGAATAGTTCTTTGATAGGTGGCCGGGAGTTTTCCATTGAGGGTTGGGATGGAAACCAGAGTTTTTCGCTCAACTCTCAACCGAGAACTTTCGACCAATTTACCCTGCGGTGTTCGAGATTACAGGTGTGATTCCCGAACCGATATTTCATTAGCTAAAGGAGGCTTGGCTGCATTGAGAAAATGGCATGCCTTAATTGGAAGTCAGACGCTCATGCGGCGGTCATCCGCCCGTTACCGAAAGGGAACGGGATATCCGCCTTAACGGCATTTGCGGGGTATATTTTTTAAAAGCCCGGGTTGCGAAAGCAGCCCGGGCTTTTTCTTGCTCGTGATCCTAATCCTGATCCTGATCCTCCCCGGCCACTTTCATGATCAAGAGCAGGAGTATATATTGACCTGACCCGCCCTTTCCTTTTCCTTTGGCCCAACCAATCAACTATCCGTTCCATCTACATTCCTATGCGTTCGTTGCTCATTTTCATCACGATTTGCGCGGGTCTATACCCGGCCGTCGCCGAGGCAAAAAATCCGAAACCCCCTTCGCCCATGCCCGATCTGGTCATCGAGAAGACCACTCAAACTTCTTCCGATTTCTGGATGGTGAAGGTGAAAAACGTGGGTGGCGGTGACTCGGCTGCCACCACACTGAAGATGGTGGCGACGCCGGGCGGCGCTTATTCCTGCCCGGTCGCGCCAATCAAAGCCGGCGCTACGGCCAATGTGCCTTGCAAAATGCCGTTCAAGGCCAGGGCCGGCATGAAGTGCGAGTTCATCCTGAATCCGGACAAATCGATTGGCGAGGGCAGTTACGCCAATAACCGGACGGTAAGCGCGACGAATCCGAAGTACAATTAGGACGCTGTAGCCGCCCCGCTACGTCGGGGCGTCCCGGGTGCCGATGCACAGCGATCCCGCCGCCGCGGGACCGTGCTACAGCGCATCACATTGGCGGTTGCTCCAGGTAGCCAAACGATTTGAAAATCGTTTCGTAACACCGACACTCGGCAGAATGCGCGCGATTCTCGCTCTCGAAGACGGCCGAACTTTCGAGGGCGAATCGTTTGGCGCCAGCGGCACCCGCGTCGGCGAAGTTTGTTTTAACACTTCGATGACCGGTTACCAGGAGGTGCTGACCGATCCATCGTATCGCGGCCAGATCGTCGCCATGACGTATCCGCTCATCGGCAATTACGGCACGAATGCCCTCGACCAGGAGAGCCGCGAACCGCACGTCCGCGGATTCGTCATTGAAGAACTGAGCCAGGTGCCGAGTAACTGGCGCTCGGAATCGTCGCTCGAAGACTATTTACAGCGCTGGGAAATTCCCGGCGTCCAAGGGATCGATACGCGAGCGCTGACCCGGCATCTGCGCGAGCGCGGGGCGATGAAGGCTTGCCTGACGAATGAGGCCCTCTCCGAAAAAGAGGCGGTCGCGCGGGCGAGCGAGGGTCAGGGCGTGATTGGAATGGACTACGTGCGTGAAGTGAGCACGGCGGCGCCGTATCAATGGGATCCCGACGATCGGCTCAGCCTGGATTGGTCGGTCGCAAGCGGAAACGCGGACGAGATTATTCAGCAAGCCCTGCCGCCGGTGCGCCACCGGGTCGTGGCCTTCGATTACGGCATCAAGGAAAACATTTTGCGGCGTCTTCGCCAGAATGGTTTCGCGGTCACGGTCGTGCCCGCGGCGACGACGGCGGATGAAGTCCTAGCCTTGAATCCCGACGGCGTTTTCCTTTCGAACGGCCCCGGCGATCCCTCCGCGGTGCCGTATGCGCACGAATCGCTTCGCGGTTTGCTGGGAAAAAAGCCGATCTTCGGGATTTGCCTCGGCCATCAGATCCTTGGTTTTGCCGTCGGAGGAAAGACCTTCAAACTGAAATTCGGGCATCGCGGCGGCAACCAGCCGGTGAAGGATTTGCGCACCGGCAAAGTGGCGATCACGTCGCAGAATCATGGATTCGCCGTCGATGCGGATTCGTTGCCGCCCGAGATGGAAGTGACGCACATCAATCTAAACGACGGCACGGTCGAGGGAATGCGACATCGCGAGCTGCCGGTCTTTAGCGTGCAATACCATCCGGAAGCGGCGCCCGGACCGCATGACGCGAGCTACTTCTTTTCCCAGTTTGCCGAGTTAATCGAGCAATCCGGATAATCAGCGCATTCGTAATTCCACGACTTCACGGAACATCCGGAAGCTGTCGTAGATGACGTCGACTTTGCTTCCTTCGTTGTGATTCCAACGCACCGGGATTTCGCGCATCCGCAGATTCGCCTGCTGCGCGAGATAGAGCAGCTCAACGTCAAAGCCAAAGCCGTCCGCTTGGGCCGCTTCGAGAATCGGGCGGCAAACATCGAGGCGAAAGGCTTTAAAGCCGCATTGCGTATCCCAGAAGGGAAGGCCGGTCGCGACCCGCACGATCAGGTTAAAGACGCGACCCGCTTGTTCGCGCCGCCAGGGCTGGCGGTTGCCGATCAGGCGCCGGTTTAGGGCGCGCGATCCGAAGGCGACATCCACCTCGCCCGCCGCGATCGGCTCGATCAGCTTCGGCGTTTCATCAATCGGGGTGGAAAAGTCGGCGTCGGAGAAAAGGCCGATCGGTCTCGTCGCCGCCAGCAAACCCTGCCGCACCGCCGCGCCCTTGCCGCGGTTGGGCGAGTGCTCGATTAACCGGGTTGCAATAACCCCGGGTGCAGCGAAAGCGTCGCGCACGATGTCCGAGGTCGCGTCCGCCGAGCCATCATTCACCACGATTACCTCGCTCTCAGGACTGTTCGATTGCAGATAACTCAGGGCGTCGCGGAGGTTTTGCCCGATGCGATCCGCTTCGTTAAAAGCAGGAATGACGAGTGAAAACGCCGGAAGCATCGTCCGGCAGTTGTAGAGGCGCGGGCCCTCTCGCGCAACTGAGCTTTAGGCCTCCGGCGTCGAACTCCTGCTCTTGATCCTGATCATGCTCCTGATCTTTTCTCAAAGGGCGGAACCAAACCAAGGATCATGAGCAGGATCAAGATCAGGAGCAGGAGACTAGGGATTTTCCCCTTTGCACGATTGCGAACTGAGGCAACTTCCCCCTGACCATGGCGGAAGAGAACTCCACGGACAGCGAGTCGAGCCCGACGATTCAGACCAACCCGGTCCTGGTGGTGCAGGGAATTGGTCAGACCGGCCGCAATCTTCTGCGCCAGATCGGGAGCATGTTCTGGTTCGTCGTCCACACCTTCACCGAGACGATGGACAACGTGCGGCGCGGCCGCGCTCCTTTTCGCGCCTCGAGTTTCTTTCGGCACACCGAGCGCGCGGGTGTGGGCTCGGTGCCGTTGGTGGCAATGGTCTCGTTTTTTCTCGGACTGACCATGGCACTGCTGACCGGGTATCAATTGGAACGCTTTAGCATGGAACGCCTTGTCCCGGGGCTCGTCTCCATCGCTTTCACCCGCGAGCTCGGGCCGCTCCTGACCGGAATCATGCTGGCGGCGCGGATTGGCGCGGCGTTCACGGCCGAACTCGGCACGATGAAAGTATCGGAGGAGGTTGAGGCGATCGAAGCCATGGGGATCAGCCCCCTGCGCTTCCTCGTCGCGCCGCGATTGCTCGCCCTTTTTGCCCTGATGCCCGCCCTCTCCGTGGTTTCGTGCGTCGCGGCGATGTTCGCGACCTTCCTGATCTCAAAGGCGTATTTCAATATCGCGTGGATTTACTTCAGCGACCTCGTCCTGCAAAGCCTCCTGATCAAGGACATCATCACCGGGATCATCAAGAGCCTGCTCTTCGGTCTGCTCATCGGCGCGATCTCGTGTCATCGCGGACTCAACGTTGAAGGAGGCGCGGCGGGCGTTGGCACTTCCACGACTTCCAGCGTCGTGACGGCCATCACCGTGGTCATCGGTTTCGATACGCTCTTTAACATCGTTTACACCGTGTTTTCTCCCACATGACCGAAGAAGCTCCCACACCTCCGGTCGTCGAACTGCGCGATATCTATCTCGAGTTCGAGGAAAAAAAAGTGCTCCAGGGGGTCTCTCTCGTGGTCGAGCCGCTGGATCGTCTCGTCATCATGGGTCAGAGCGGCAGCGGAAAGAGCACGATCCTGCGTTTGATTCTTGGAATCCTGCAACCGACGAGCGGCTCGGTCTCCTTCAAGCAATTCGAGATAAACCGGCTGCGCCACCGCAAGCTCCAGCAGATCCGCACCCAGATCGGGATGGTTTATCAATACTCGGCGCTTCTGAGCTCGCGCAACGTCCGCGACAATATCGCCTTGCCTCTGGAGGAACTGACGAAAAAAAGCCGGAAGGAGATCGATGAGATCGTCGACGAAAAATTGAATCTGGTCGGGATGATCGAGGCAAAGGACCAGATGCCATCCGAGCTGAGCGGCGGCATGAGGAAGCGGATCAGCCTGGCCCGCGCCCTCGTCATGGATCCCGAGCTCATTCTTTTTGATGAACCTTCAGCCGGCCTCGACCCGGTCATCAGCTCGGTCATCGACGAATTGATCATAAGTCTGACCGAGAATTCGCAAGTGACATCGGTTATTGTCACCCATGAGATGGACAGCGCGTTCAGAGTGGCCACTAAGATGGCAATGCTTTACCAGGGAAAAATAATCGAAACCGGTGAGCCGGAGCAGCTCAAACAATCGCAAAATCCAGTGGTGGCGCAGTTCTTGAGCGGCAGCACCGAAGGTCCGATTCTGGAAGGAACCCAAGATGCAATTGAAACGAAATGAAATCCTGACCGGCCTGTTGGTGCTGGTGACCGTCGCCCTTCTCACCGGCATCCTCATCTTGCTCGGGGCCCCCGGTCTTTTTAGGCCGCTCGTGACCTATAAGATTTATTTGGATAATGCCGTCGGCATTAAGTTGGGCGCGCCTGTCCTGCTGGCCGGCCGCAAAATCGGCCAGGTCGAGGAATTATACTCGCCGGTCTCAAGAGAAGACGCCATGCGCGCCGAAGCCGCGGCGGAAGCGCTTCGCGCGCAAGATCCCAGCACGACGCCAACGCCGTCGCCAAAGCCCAACGCGACGCCAGCCCCGGTCGCGCCGAAACCAAAATATGAAGCGCGGATCGACGTCCGCGTGGACAAGGACGCTCTCGTCTACAAAGACGCCAGGGCGCGTCTGATCACCCTTGGACTCCTCGGCGAAACAGCGATCGACTTCACGCAGGGCAACGAAAGTTCCGGCCGGGCCAGCGACGGCGAGACCTTCGCCGGCGAGCGTGTGGCGGATTTTGGCGAATCCATTTCCAAAATGCTCGACATCGTGAAGCCGGTAGCGACGGAAGCGACCGCGACGTTAAAAGAATTGCAGACTACCGCCGAGAACCTCAGCCGAATCACAGATGAAAACTCGCAGCTCAACATGGCCCTCGCGCAGTTCCGGACGTTCGTCGAAAACCTGACAAGCATGACCGCGCGCGACAGTTCGCTCTCCCTCGCGCTGAAAAACGTGGAGAAGATCAGCACCGATATTTCGAGTAACGACAATATTAAGATCACGCTGCAAAATTTCCGTGACTCGTCGACCCAGCTAAAAGGAATCCTGGACGATCTCAGCACGCTTGGACCCGATCTCAAGGAAAGCAGCCAGAACGTGAAAGAAGCTACCGCCACCCTGAAGGCGCAGCCGTGGCGCCTGATCTGGCCCAGCACCAAAAAGTATCCCGAAGACGAGCAAGCAGCTCCGACGCCAGCGCGGAAACCGGTGAAAAAACCACGTCCATCGCCCACCCCCGCGGGCCGCACGCGGTAAGGGAACTCGCACGCTCTTGTATGGAGCCGGCACGCCCTCGTGCCGGGGGATTTGCGCGTGGCTACATTATCCGCAACGGTCCCGCGACTGCGGGAGCAGGCCGTCTCCAAGCCGACGACGCCCAAGCGCTTTTATCACCTCTTCAATTTCACCAGTTTCTCCTGGAGGAAAGACATGACGGCTGCTTCCTCGGCGCGCAAGTTTTCCAGGTTTTCCACAAGAGCTTCTTCGGTTTTTCTCTGGAGACCTTCGATCATGTCGCCGTCGAGATACGACTCCAACACCACGGGATGGACATAACATTTCCGGCAAATCGTCGGGGTGTTACCGAGGATTTTTGACACGGCCGCAATCGCATCTTTCACGTTCTTTTTTGCCTGCGCCTGATTCTCGCCCGGCCCTTGCGCATTCAAGGCCATCGCCGTGAGCACAGTGCCCGCCCAGGTGCGAAAATCCTTCGCGGTGAACGCTTCTCCGGTGATCTCCTGCAAGTAATCGTTCACATCCTGGGAGGTCACATTCCGAACCTCCCCCGTTTCATCCGCGTATTGAAAGATGTCCTGGCCGGGGAGGTCCTGCAGCTTGCGAATGATGTTGGCCAGCCGGCGGTCGTTCACGTCGATCTCATGTTTCACGCCGCTCTTTCCCTTGAAACTGAAGCTGAGTTTCGCGCCTTTGACGTCGACGTGGCGGTTCCGCATCGTCGTCAGGCCGAATGATTGGTTCTCCCGCGCATACTCTTCGTTCCCGATGCGAATGAAGGTCCGTCCGAGAAGGTGAACAACGGTGGCAAGGACCTTGTTCCGCGGCAACTCCCGCAGACTCATGTCCCTGTTCACGCGCTTGCGAATTTTCGGCAAAGCATGGCCGAAAACCAGCATGCGGTCGTACTTGTTCTCATCGCGCGCCTCCCGCCAGCGCTCGTGGTAGCGATACTGTTTCCGGCCGCGCGCATCCCGCGCCGTGGCTTGGATATGGCCATTCGGCGATGGGCAAATCCAAACGTCTTTGTAGGCAGGCGGAATCGCGATGCGCTGGATTCGGAGCACGCGCGTCTCGTCCCGAATCGCTTTGCCGTCCGTGTCGAAATACTCGAAATCGTCGCCTTTAGGTTTTCGGGTGTAACCAGGCTGATCGTCGCTCACGTAGCGCAACCCGGCCTCTTCGGCGACCTCAACTGGGTCGGTGGTTACTTCGATTTTTGCGATTTTCTTTTTTTCTTTTCGGAGTTTTGGAGCTGAAGTGGCCACGCAAGCAATACGTGCGCGGTGCGATGGAAGGCTGCAATTCATTCCATTCTCCCGTAAGTGGAGGGACGACCGCCGTGTCGTCCCAAAAATTGGGACGGGAGAGCGCCCGTCCCTCCAATAAAGGCGTTACGCGCCGTAGCTCTTGGTAAACTTCTTGCGCGATTCGGATTCGCTCGCGGGAGCGGAGGGCGCGTCGGTCTTCTCTTCCGCGCCTGGCGCGGCCGTCTCCGATGGTTCCGCTTTCGGCGCCGGTTGGGCTGCTGGTTCCACCTTCCCTCCCCGCTTCTCCTGCGACACTTCCACGAAAGCCATCTGCAAATTGGAGAGCGTGTTCTTCAGAACGGCGGCCTCTTCGTTCGTCAGATTCCCGCGCGTCTTTTCCTGGATCATCCCGAGCTGATCGATGAACATCTTGGCCAGCTCCAGGTTCACTTCACCCTGGCCCGTTTGCGGGTTGGGTATTTGCCCGAGAAACAGAGCGGCATTTTGCGCCTGCATCATAACGAATTCGATAAAGCGCTGCGACATTTCGCCCAGTGATTGCGTGTTGGTTTGGACTTCGGCCATGGTTCTTTACTAATAATCGATCACGAGCAGGAGCACGAGCACGATTACGATTCGGCTTCCGTCCTTCTCTTACTCGTGCTCATGCTCGTGATCGTAATAGGCCCTTATTTCCCCGGCGGTCGCACAATCGCCAGGACATACGGCTGGTTCTGAAAGTATTTCGCCGCGGCGCGCCGGATCTCCTCCAGACCGACGGCCTCGACTTCGCGCTCCAACGTTTTGTAATGATTGAATCCCAATCCGTAGAGCTCATCGAGCGCCGCCATGTATCCGAACGAATCGTTGCTTTGATTCGCAATCTGCTGTTGCCCGATCATCTTCTTCTTCGCGCGCGCCAGCTCGTCGGCCGTCAGACCTTCGCTGGCCAGCTTGCTGATTTCTTCGAGCAATGCCGTTTTCACCGGCTCGATCTTTTGCGGATCGGTGCCGAGATAAAACAGGAATAATCCCGGGACCAGTCCCTGCATCTGGCTGGCGCCGACGTAATAGGCCAGCCCCATCTGCTCACGGATGCGGACAAAAAAGCGGGAGCCGAGATCGCTGCTCGCCTCATCGATTAACTCCAGCGCAAAACGGTCCGGGCTGAAGATATCGGCGCCGCGATACCCGACCATGAGGACGCCCTGCGCCTTCTCCTTCAAACTTTCGACGGTGACCGTCTCGTCGAGCGGGGGCGGTTGCGGCGGGCGGAGGTGAGCCAGCTCGCCAGCCGGCATGTCGCCCAGCGCCTGCTCGAAGAGGTCTCGCACCTCCGCGGCCCTGACGTTCCCGAAGACGGAAATGACGCCGTTCTTTGCCACGAGATAACGATCACGAAACCCGATCAGATCTTTTCGCGTCAGCTTCATGACAGATTCGACCGAGCCCTTGCCGCGCAACGCGTAAGGATGCTCGCGAAAGAGCGCCTCGCGCAAGATGTTGCGAGCGACCGTCGTGAGCTGCTCGTCGTCTTCCTTGATCCCAGCGAGCTGCACCTCCTTTTCGCGCGCGACCGCAGTCTCCGGCATCGTCGCGTTGAGCAAAATATCTGAGAGAATCTCGATCCCGAGTTTCAGATCGGGCTGCGTAACGTCGAGAGCGACGCTGAAGCTGTTGTTTCCCGCGTCGCTGCCAATGCTGCCGCCGACCGCTTCGATTGTGTCGGCTATTTCCTCGGCCGTGCGGGTCTTTGTTCCCTTGATCAGGACTTTCGACATCAGGCGCGTGATGCCATTAGTCGCGCGCGTTTCAGCCAGTAAACCTCCGCGAAAAACGGATGCCATCGAGACGAGTGGGAGACGCGGATCCTCGCGAACAAGGAGACGCAGGCCATTGGAGAGCTCGATCTTCTGGATCTCGCCCGCCGCGAGCGGCTGCGGCCTCTTGGTCGTTCCCGCTGCCGCCGTTTTCGGATTGAGAGAGACAACCGTGAGATTGTCGTCAGTGAGATATTTGGAGGTGACGCGACGGACATCGTCCGGCGTGAGCTTCTGGACCGCAGCGAGATAATCGCGGGTGAAATCGAGATTGCGCGTCAGGAACCAGTTCGAGCCAAGATCGGACGCCTGCCCGCGCATCGTCGTGAGCGAACCCAGGTGATGGCTCAGCGAAATCTTCTTCGCCTTGGCGAGCTCTTCCGCGGTCACGCCCGCCTCTTTGATCTCGTCGATGATTTTCAAGACCAGTTCCTGAGTGGCTTCACGGTTGGCCGGCTCCACGGTCGCGTCGATTCCCAGCAAACCGGGATCGCCCGGCGTGTAGGAAAAGGCGGCGACGCCATAAGCCAGCCCGGTCTCTTCGCGCACGCGGCGGTAAAGACGCGAGCTGCGGCCGTCCCCGAGGATCGTCGAGAGAAGATCGAGCGCCGGCACGTCGGGATGGGTGATCTCGGGAATGTGCCAGGCGAGCGAGAGCCTGGTTAGTTCCGTAACAAAATCCTGATGCACGACACGGCGGCCGAGCTGCGGCGGTTCGGACGGCACGAAAATGGGCTGGAGGGATTTCGCCGGATAATCTTTGAAAAAATCACCCAGCTGCCGGTAGACGGCTTCCGCCTCGACGTCTCCCACCACGATGAAGGTGAGATTATTTGGCACGTAACGCGCCTGGTAATATGCCATCACCTGGTCGCGCGTGAGTTGATTGTAAACGTCGATCAGCCCGATGACCGGCAACCGGTAGGGATGCCGCTGAAACGCCGTCGCGAAAAGGAGCTGGCCCGCCATGCGGTCGGGATCGTCCATGCCCATCGCGAACTCGCGCCGGATCACTTCCTGTTCCTTGGCATACTCCGCTGCGGGCAACGTCGAATTCATCATCGCGTCGGACAAGATCTCGAGCGCGGCGGCGGTGCCGTCCTTCGGGACATCGATCCAGTAAACGGTGCGATCGAACGAGGTGTAGGCGTTGATGTAACCGCCTACGTCCTGGATTTTCTGCGCGATCGCGTTCGCGGGATACCGCTTGGTTCCCTTGAAAAGCATGTGCTCGAGGATGTGGGACAAGCCCGCGCCGAGATGCGCGTTCTCGTCGATGCTCCCGGTGCCGCACCAGGCTTGCACGCTCGCCACCGGCGCGCTCCGATCCTCCTGCACGATGATCGTCAAGCCGTTGGGCAGGACGCGTTTCTGCGCCGAGCTCGGCGGGAAAGTAATGCCGGAACCGGTTTCGGGCGGAGCGGCTTTGAGGTGGGCGGTCAACATGTTTGCGGGCGAGAGCGCCACGCGGCAGCCCTTCGCTTACGACACTTTCGGCGCGGAAGCCGGAAGTCCAAGCGGAACATCCGGGCGGGAGCGCTTTTCTGGTTCGAACGGTTTCACAAACGCCTCGTGAAAATTAAAGACGTTCTTGAAATCCTCGATCGAATCTTCCTCGGTCTTCCCGAAAGATGCCCGCGCCAATCAGATTGAAGACCATGTGGCCCACGTCCTCGGTCGAACGGACTCCCCAGTAGGACAGGACCGTTACGACCATGGGTCCAAATTCCTTGAGCGCATACTGGCGGACGCCCTCGAGCAGTTCCGGGCCAGCGACGTGCCGGACTGAGGCGCCCTTCGTTTTCTTCTGCTGCTTGGTTGTGTAATCAAGCGCGTCCCGAAGAAAAACGTAGGCTTCCCGCTGGTAGCGCGGGTCACTGGCCACAATCGAATCGAGAGCTTCGGCGAATCCTATTTTTTGCATTTTGAAAACGCGCCGTTTTACCGAGCGCCGGCTATGATAAGCAACAACGCTCTTGCGAGCAACACTTGCGAAAAACAATCGCGGTGGCGGAAGCGACAGCGCTGGCATCTGGCGCGGCGTTCGCGACATAAAGCTGCGATCGGTGAAGTAGGTTAAGCGAGCATACGCGCATCTCTAAGGGACCCTCATCCTAGCCTTCTCCCTCAGGGAGAAGGAACTCTCTGCACAGTCTTGCAGCTCCCTTGGTAGGGCGAGACTCAGTCGAGCCGAACGAATGTCCTCCACCACCCGCGCGGCTCGACAGAGTCTCGCCCTACCAGGAAACTCGGGCGTCCAGTTCTCCCTCTCCCTGAGGGAGAGGGCTGGGGTGAGGGTCAGATTACGCGCGGCCAGGGCTGCGGATCGCCTTTGCCGAACCGAACTCCCGGCGCTAGTATCGGCAGATGAGCTCTCTGCAGGAAGAGATCGAAGAACGGGGCAGCCAGATATTCCATCTGGTCGATCAGAACCCCGAGTCCATTTTCAGCAAGGCCGGTTTTTACCAGCGGATGATGGCCTTCTCGATGCGGGACGAGCATTTCAAGGTGCAGATGTTCCGCTTCGTGGACGTGCTCGCCGCGCTCAATAGCCCCCGCGATATCGTCCAGCATCTCAACGAATATTTTGCCGACATGCGAAACGGCTCCGTGCCGTTCCTCCAGACCGGCCTGCGCGCGGCTCGCATCTTCCCTTGGGTCACAGCTCCTGTCCTGCGCTGGAACGTCACCGGCATGGCGCGGCAGTTCATCGCCGGACGCAACCCCGACGACGTCATGAAAACGCTGCGGAAGCGGCGCAAGGAACGGATCGGATTCACGGTCGACCTCCTCGGTGAAGCGGTGGTGAGCGAACAGGAAGCGGACGAATACGCGGCGCGTTGCTTCGAGCTGCTCGATGGGCTGGCCGAACAGACCCGTGGCTGGACTGATCCGCTCGGCAAGAACACCGAGCTCTTCCCGGTGGTGAACGTTTCGGTAAAGATCTCCGCGTTCTATTCGCAGATGAATCCGGCCGATCCGGAGGACGCCATCGCGCATCTCGCTCCGAAGCTGCGGCCGATCCTTCGGCGCGCGCGCGAAGTCGGCGCCTTCATCAATTTCGACATGGAGAGTTACGCGCACAAGAACACCACGCTCGAACTCTTCCGGAGGCTCTTCATGGAACCGGAGTTCCGCGATTGGCCGCACGCCGGTATCGTCATCCAGGCGTATCTGCGCGACTCGGAGAAAGACCTGCGCGAGCTGATTGACTGGGCCCGGGAACGTGGGACGCGCTTCACGGTCCGCCTCGTCAAGGGCGCCTACTGGGATTACGAAAAGATCAAGGCCGCGCAGAACGGGTGGCGCGTTCCGGTCTATCTGCAAAAGCCCGAGAGCGACGCCAACTTCGAAGTCTGCACCCGCGTGCTGCTCGATAACGAATCGATCGTTACCGCCGCGTTCGGCTCGCATAACGTTCGCAGCATCGCGCACGCCCAGGCCTACGCGCAGCAGCTCGGCATCGACAAGAGCCGCTTCGAATTTCAGCTCCTTTACGGGATGGCGGGCCCGATCAAGCGCGCGCTGGTCGAGATGGGTTATCGCGTCCGCGAGTATTCTCCCGTCGGCGAGCTGCTCCCCGGCATGTCCTATCTGGTGCGGCGTCTCCTCGAAAACACCTCGAACGAAGGTTTCCTCAAAGCCAAGTTTTCCGATAACGCTTCTGCCGCGCAATTGCTGCGTGATCCGCGTTCCTTAATTGGTGGGACGCGCGCTGTCGCGTCCCCTGCTTCTCCTTCGGCAACTTCCCATTCGCGAAACGGCCAATCGCTCGACACCCCGCCCGGCGACACGTACGAAAATTCGCCGCTGGTAAATTTTGTCCATCGCCGCGGCCAGGAACAAATGCAGACCGCGCTCCGCGAAATGCGCGCGAAGCTGGGCCAGAAATATCCGATCGTTATCGACGGCCGGAAAATCTGGACCGACAACCTAATCGACTCGATCAACCCAACCTCGCCCACCCAGGTCGTCGGCGCCGTTGCGGAAGCCCATGTCGAGCACGCGGAAGATGCCGTGAAAGCGGCCAAGAAAGCCTTCGAGCATTGGTGCCGCGTCAGCGTCGAACATCGCGCGGAATTACTCGAGCGCGTCGCGACCATCATGGATCGTCGCCGCTTCGAACTGTCCGCGCTCGAAGTTTATGAAGTCGGCAAGCCGTGGGCGGAAGCGGATGGCGACATCCGGGAAGCGATCGACTTTCTGCTTTTCTACGCGCACCAAATGCGTTTGCGCGGTCTCCCGCGGCTGACCCAGCACGTTCCCGGCGAAGAGAGCTACCAGCATTACTGGCCCCGCGGCGTCGCCCTCGTCATCGCGCCCTGGAATTTCCCGATGGCGATTTTGACCGGCATGGTCTCGGCCGCGCTGGTCACTGGCAACACCGTCATCATGAAACCGGCCGAGCAATCAGCCGTCTGCGGCGCGATGTTGATGGAGATGTTCGAGGAAGCCGGTATTCCGCCCGGCGTCCTGAATTTTCTCCCGGGCAAAGGCCGCGTCATCGGCCAGCACCTCGTGGATCACAAGGATGTCCACATGATCGCGTTCACCGGCTCGCGCGAAGTCGGGCTGCGCATTTGGGAGAGCGCAGGCCAGACTCGTCCCGGCCAGCTCGAACTGAAGCGCGTCGTCTGTGAGATGGGCGGCAAAAATGGGGTCATCGTCGACTCCGATGCCGACCTCGACGAAGCGACCATCGACACAATTTATTCAGCCTTTGGTTATCAAGGGCAGAAATGCTCCGCCTGCTCGCGGCTGATCGTGCTGGAGGAAAACTACGATCGCGTCGTCAAGCGGCTGGTTGAAGCCGCGGCGAGCTTGCGGGTTGGGAATCCCGAGACGCCCGGAATCATGGTGGGCCCCGTTATCGATGAGACCGCTTACCGCCGGCAACTCGAGATCATCGAGATTGGCAAAAAGGAAGCGAAGCTCGCGTTCCAGGGCACCGTGCCGTCCGAAGGCTTCTTCGTTCCGCCGACGATCTTCACCGGCGTAACCCCGGAAATGCGTCTCGCGCGCGAAGAGATTTTCGGTCCTGTCCTCAGCGTCATGAAAGTGCGTGATCTCGATGAAGCCATCCGCGTGGCGAACGACACCGACTACGCGCTGACGGCCGGCTTTTTCTCCCGCAGCCCCGCGAACATCGAGCGCGTCAAAGCCGAGCTGGTCGCGGGCAATGTTTATATCAACCGCTCCTGCACTGGAGCGGTCGTCGGGCGTCACCCGTTCGGTGGCTTCAAGATGTCCGGCGGCGGAACCAAAGCCGGCGGCGGCGATTACCTGCTCCAGTTCATGGTCCCGCGTGTCGTGACCGAAAACATCATGCGCCACGGCTTCGCCCCCGATGTCACGCCGGAGTTCCGCGCTCCTTTTTCAGCGCCGGAATGATCGCGCTCGCTGAGCCCGGCCACGCGATGCGGCGGCTCAGATGAAGTTTCTTCCAGCCTCGAAAAACTGGCGCAACGCGCTGCTCATCCTGTTCGGGCTCTTTCTGCTTTCGCGGATCCTGACGTTGAGCGCGTTTCCGATCTTCAACGACGAGGCGATTTACCTGCAATACGCGCAGAGGATCCACGACGACTGGCAGAAGAACAAATTCATCTCGATGCACGGCGAATTTAGCGATTGGAAACCGCCGCTCATGTATTGGATGGCGGCGCCGTTCATCCAGTGGGGCAACGATCCCCTCATCGCGGGGCGCGCCGTGGCCTTCCTCATGTCCATCGCGGGGTTCTTCGGATTCTATTGGTTCGCGAAAGAGCTTTTTGGCGAGCGAGACGGTGTAATCACCGCGCTCCTTTATGTGCTCTGTCCTCCAGTTCTTTTTCATAATAACCAGTTCATTGCGGAGACATTTTTGGTCTCGACGGCGGCGCTCTTTTACGGAGCCCTGCTCACAGCGATGCGACCTGACAAATCGCGTTGGTGGATTTGGGCAACGTTGGCAATACTGCTGGGAGGAGCGCTGCTGCTCTTCAAGCAGTCGGGATTCCTTCTCCTGGGGGTTTCGATGTTGCTCCCGTTGGCGAGAATGCAGGGGGGGCCAGATCGCGATCACCATCGTTATGATTGGAAAGGGACCGGCCTCAACGCCTTGCTGGTCATCGTCGTGATCGTCTGTTCCAGCGTCATCGCGAATGTCGCGCTGCCGGCGGCCTTCGATTCCACTCGCGACCATTTCAACAGCCGGTGGGTCATGTCGGTTGGCGAGGTGTTCAGCCTTCCGATGGAAATATGGCGGGCGAATCTCAGCACCGTCGGCCGACTACATCAGCGCGTATTACACCTGGGCGGTCGTGGCCTTTCTTGGCGGAATCACCTGGCTTGCGCTTCGGAGGAAGAGCTTCCCTGAGATCACCCTGGCCGGCCATGTGCCTGGCGGGGGCGATCACGGTGATATTTCTCCTGCGTGGCTTCAACGAGTACCTGTTCAACACGGCGGTAATCGTAACGCTGCTTCCTCTCCTGGGCCGACTGGGGGGTTTGCTCTTCGAGCCCGCGCTCAGTCGAAACGGCAATTTCGTGCGCCGTTCCGCCATGGCCCTCGGAGTCGTCGTGCTGGCTCAGTGGATTTATCAAGATATCCTGATGGCTGCATCTCCCGGCAGATACATCGCGCGGACAACGCCCTGGGCGATTTCAAATTATCTCGCCCGCTGGTCGACAGGATTCGGCGTCAAAGAGGTCCTGGCGATCCTGGAGAAAGAGAAGCGGCCGGCCGTGGTGTTCGTCGATGCGCAATGGGGCAACCCCGGCACGGCCCTCGAAGTCTACAGCAAACGTCGCTTCCCGAACCTGCGGATTGTGCCGGTGAGCCGGGAATTTCTGGACCCGGCCGAGACACGAAAACTCCGGGAGGCTGCGCAAAAGCTCGCCCCGGCGCGGTACGCAATTTACTCAGCCGATCCGTCCGAGGGCCGCGCCCAGTGGCAGACCAACCTTCAGGCCGAAATGTGCCAATCGCGCCGCGAGATAAAGGTCCATCCCTACCAGGCGCCGATCGTCGTTTGCAGTTTTTGACGCGAATCGGTTGGGCGCGTTGGCGCGAATCTGATTCTGACCCGATGATCCAGCATGCTCTACGTCGTCGCCACGCCGATCGGTAACCTGGAGGACATCACGCTCCGCGCGCTCGAGGTCCTCAAGGCCGCGGATGTGATCGCGGCGGAAGACACACGGCATTCGGGGAATCTGCTTCGCCACTTCGAAATCCGGAAGCCGCTGGTGAGTTATCACGAGCACAATGAAGCGATGCGCTCCGCTGAGCTGGCCGAGCGGCTGGCGGCCGGTGAAAACGTGGCGCTCATCACGGATGCCGGGATGCCTGGCCTGTCCGATCCCGGCGCGCGCCTGATTCGCAAATGCATCGAGCAAAACCTGCCTTACACGATCATCCCGGGCGCGTCCTCGATTCTGACCGCCCTGGCGGGATCCGGATTTTCTCTGGAGAAGTTTTGTTTTCGAGGATTTTTACCGGTAAAAAGCGGGCAGCGCGAACGCGAGTTGCGGGCCGCCGCGGAAAGCAACGAAACGAAGGTCTTCTTCGAGTCGCCGTATCGGATTCTGAAGACGCTGGCCGCCTGCGCCGAGATCATGCCTGACCGGCAACTCTGCGTGGCTCGGGAGCTGACTAAGAAGTTCGAAGAATTCCGGCGAGGAACCGCATCGGAACTACTCGCCCACTACACGGCGCATCCGGCAAAGGGCGAGATCACCCTCGTGATTAGCGGGGCGGCGAAATAACGCCGGCAGATGGCTGGGATTTCCGCTTGTCAAAGCACCCCAACTGTGGAACTTTGCGCGGCTTTTCCCCAGGGAGCATTCACCGGCTTTTCCGTATGGCTTACGCAATTATTAAAACAGGCGGCAGACAACACCGTGTCGCGGAGGGAGATATCATCGATGTCGACTTTCTCGATGAACAACCGGGCAAGGAAGGCGTTTTTGCCGATGTGCTTTTCCATAGCGACGGCGACAAGCAGACCCAGGGCAATCCCCTCATCGAAGGCGCGACCGTCACCGGTGAGGTGATCGAGCAGCGCAAAGACAAAAAGGTCATCGCCTTCAAATATCGCCGCCGGAAGGGTTATCACCGCACGGTTGGCCACCGCCGGAAGCTGACGCGGATCAAGATTACCGGCATCAGCCTGGGCGGCAAAACGTCGAAAGCCAAAAAGGCCAAGACCGCAGAATCCTCCGAAGAAACCGCTTAATCTCATGGCACATAAAAAAGGACAGGGCAGCGTCAAGAACGGGCGGGACAGCGTCAGCAAGCGCCTGGGCGTGAAAAAATTTGGCAGCGAAGTGGTCGTGGCTGGGAACATCATCATTCGCCAGCGCGGGACGAAATTCGTCCCAGGCAAGAATGTCGGGCTCGGACGCGATTACACCATTTTCGCTCTCGTCGACGGCCAGGTGCGCTTCGACCGCGCGGGCCGGCGGGTGAACGTCGAGCCAGTCGCAGCGGAATAGCGCTGTTTAAATCCGACAGCCAGACCCGCATCGAATAGGTTGTGCGGCGCGGAGCTTTTGCGTTACAAAAGAAATCTGCTCATGAAATACCAGACCTACCTCCTCTTCGGCGCGCCCGGCAGCGGCAAAGGCACTCAGGGCCGCACGCTTGGCAGCATTCCCCGCTTTTTTCATTGCGCCTGCGGAGACGTCTTTCGATCCATCGATACGCGCACGAAGGTAGGCCGCGCTTTCCTGGACTACTCGAGCAAAGGCCAGCTCGTCCCGGATGAAATCACTGTCGAACTCTGGAAAGCCCAGATCGATGCGGCCGTGAATTCGCATACCTTCAAACCCGACATCGATATTCTCGTGCTCGACGGCATTCCACGAAATGTCGGCCAGGCCAAGATCATGGATGACCTGATCGATGTGAAAAAGGTTTTCCACCTCTCCTGTCCGAATCGCGATGCACTTTTCGCGCGCTTGAAAAAACGGGCGCTCAAAGATAATCGTCTCGACGATGCCAACGAAGAGGTAATCCAGAAACGCCTGGCTCTCTACGAAACGGAATCGAAGCCGGTCCTCGGTTATTACGGTCCGGAACGGATCACCTGCATCGACGCGACCGAGCCGCCAGCCAAGGTTTTGCTGCATATCCTCGAGAGCGTAAACGATGGGGTGAACGGGGCGCATGAGTCAGCAGCAGTTTGAGAATTTCACCGCCTCGAGCCTCTATTGCGAGAAGTGCAAGGCGGCCATGCCGGTGCGCGAACGGCTTCTCCTGATTCTGCCCGACAAGGAAATCTACGATTATCTTTGCACCGGCTGCGCATCGTCGGTGGGCCAGCGCGAGGTCACGGCCGGTGAGAAAATGATGGCCGAGCGAATGGCTCCCCGGCGCCCACGTCGCCGCGCGCCCGCCCAACGGATCCAGCTCTGACGCGCGATGCGCGTGCTATTCATCGGGACGGGCGAAATCGGCTTGCCGGTTTTGCGTTGGTTGCTGGAATCGGAAGAGCATGAGCTGGCCGGCGTGGTCACGCAGCCGGACAAGCCGGTCGGGCGCGCGCAGCGGATCGAAGCGCCGCCGATCAAAGCGGCCTTGGGAGACAATAAGGTCCCGGTCCTGCAACCGGCTCGAATCAAAGGCGCGGAAGCCGTCGCGGACATTCGAGCGCTCGGGCCGGAGGTGATTGTGGTCATGGCCTACGGGCAAATCCTGCCGCGCGCGGTCCTCGAGATTCCATCGATCGCGTGTCTGAACTTGCACGCGTCGCTTTTGCCAAAGTACCGCGGCGCGGCGCCAATTCAGGCTGCGATCCTGGCGGGCGACGGGGAAACGGGCATTAGCGTCATGTACATGGATGAAGGGCTCGATACCGGCGACGTGTTGCTGCAAACGCGGCTCGAGATTGCCCCGGATGAGACGGGCGGCTCGCTCCATGATCGCCTGGCCCAAATCGCGCCGGACGCGTTACGCGAAGCCTTCGCGCTGCTCCAGGCCGGAACAGCCCCGCGCGTCCCGCAGGATTCGTCGGCGGCGACCTACGCGCCGAAGCTGGAACGGGAACACGGCCGCATTGAGTTGACGGAACCGGCGACCGTCATCGAGCGCAAGATTCGCGCATTCGATCCTTGGCCCGGAGCGTTCGCCATTCTTCGCGATGACGCCGGGCGGGAGCGGAAGCTGAAGGTCTTTCGCGCCAGCGTCACTGATTCTTGCAGCGCCGACCCTGCGAACCTGATCATCCCCACAAAAAAGGGCGCAGTGAAACTAGAGGAAGTTCAGCTCGAGGGGAAACGCCGGATGAGCGCGGCTGAATTCCTGCGGGGTTATTCCGCGACCCTGCGTGTTGCTTAGTGCGTGGTCATCCCGCGACGCCGATCTTGGTAGATCGCGAAAGGGGATTTGTGTGACCTGGCCTTCGACTGGGAGGTCCCTCGCCCCGCGACGGCGGGGCTCGGGATGACACGCGTTTCCAAGTGATTGCCCGCTTAAGTCGTGCATTTTGCTTCCCAACGCTCCGGGGTTCTGTTGATCATTGCCGGCCATGCAGAGCGAAGCTCCCGCACCAGTCTATAAGCGCATCGTCCTCAAGCTGAGCGGCGAAGCTTTGCGGGAGCGCGGCGCCCGGGAAAACATTGCGCCGCAAATCGTCCGCGAGATCGCCGAGCGAATTAAGGAAGTCCATGATTTGGGTGTTCAGACGTCGGTTGTGATTGGCGGCGGAAATATCTGGCGCGGCTTGTCAGCCAGCCATCGCGGGATGGACCGGACGACCGCTGATTACATGGGCATGCTCGCCACGGTCATCAACGGCCTCGCCCTGCAAAGCGCTCTCGTTCAGGCCGGCGTGGAAACGCGGGTGCAGACCGCGATCGAAATGAAAAACGTGGCGGAGCCGTTCATTCTCGGCCGCGCCATCCGCCATCTGGAGCTGGGACGTGTCGTGATCTTCGTCGCCGGCACCGGCAACCCCTATTTCTCCACCGACACCACCGCGGCCCTGCGCGCGAGCGAGATTCGCGCGGATGTTATTTTGAAGGCGACGAAAGTGGACGGCGTTTACGACAAAGACCCGACGAACGACCCCAGCGCCCAGCGCTTCGATCGCATCAGCTTCACCGAAGCGCTCACCAAGCGGCTCCAGGTAATGGACTCGACGGCCTTCAGCCTCTGCATGGACAACAAGATTCCCATCGTGGTTTTCGACATGAACCAGCCGAGCAACTTCACCGACATCATTCTCGGCAAAAAGGTCGGGACCACCGTCTCGGATTAAGGATTTCGTGATTGCGAATCTTCCCCCAGCAGGCTTCTATTCCTCTCCAACTTTCAAGCCATGACCGCTGAAGAAATATTGTTCGACGCCGAGGTATCGATGGAAAAAAGCGTCGATTACATGGTGCACGAGTTCTCCTCTGTGCGCACCGGAAAGGCTTCGCCCGCCCTGGTCGAGAACGTGGATGTCGAGGCCTATGGCTCGGCCATGAAACTCAAGCAGCTCGCCCTCATCACCACGCCGGAGCCGCGACTCCTCGTCGTCCAGCCGTTCGACGCGGCGACGGTGAAAGACATCGAGAAAGCGCTGAAGGAATCGAAGATCGGCATCACGCCGCAGGTCGATGGAAAAATCATCCGCCTTCCGATCCCCGAGCTTTCTGAGGAGCGCCGCAAGGACCTGGTGAAATCGCTGCGCCAGATGGCGGAAGAAGCCCGCGTCCGTGTCCGCGCGAACCGACGCACCGCCGTGGATGAAGCCCGGAAAATGCAGAAGGCGAGTGAGCTGACCGAAGACGGCCTGCGCGACCTGGAAGCCGACGTTCAGAAATTAACCGATAAATCCGTCAAAGAGATCGACGACCACCTCGAGCGCAAAGAAGCCGAGGTCATGAAGATCTGAAAACGCTGAAAAACTGAAACGCTGAAATCACTTTAGCTTTTCAGCGTTTCCGTTTTTCAGCGTTTTCTTCAAAGCCGCACCAGATCGATCAGGAACTGGCACCAGAGATAAACCATTCCGCGCCAGGAATACTTTACGTCACCCTCGGCCGTCGATTTCAGGACGCCTTTTTTAATGTTGTGCGCGATCTGGTCGCGCAAGTCGTTCTCAACCTCGAGCTGGATCCGATCTTCGTCCATCGGATCGATTACGCTCGTTTCGACCAGGTTCTGCCGCAGAAATTCCTTGTGGCTTTGGTAAAGCTGCCAGAACGACTGGTCCGGCCGCTGCCGGTTGATCTTGAACTGCGGGGTCAGCTTTAAGCCATACGAGAGCGGGTAATTCCAGGTGGTCCAGATGATGCCGTCATTCGCGCGCGAGGAGATGCGAAGGTAGTAAAAGGAGAGATCGTTTTGTTCGTTCAGGCAGATCGTGGCCTGCGCGCGGTCTTCCTCTTTGTAGAAGAGCCGGAAAAACTGCCGGTAATCTTCCCAGTCCCATCCGGCATCGTTGATGTGAGCGAATCCTTCATTCTGGATCTCGGTCGTGATCTCTTCGAGGGTCGGGAAAACCTCGGCCGATGGCGGACTTTTCGGACGGAGCGTCTTTTCCTTCGGAAGGCGCAAAGCCCGGATGCGGGTGAGAATTTCCAGCCAGGGCAGGAACAACCAGGCCAGAGCCGCGGCCAAGCCCGCAAGCCAGCTTCCCGACAGAAAATAAACCGCCAGAAAAGTCGAGAGAAGGATCCCGATGGCGCCGGCCTTTTGGGCAAAGGAAGTTTGAAAGCTGCGCAAGGCGACGCTGAGCACAGCAACGCCAAGCGTTAGAAAAAGGCCAAACAGCATTAAGGCTCGATTCCGTGCTTGTTCAGAAACTTCTCGAGCTGATCGGTATCAAAGTTGGCCAGGACCTCGTCGCCGGCCACGAGCGTGGGCACATAAGTCTGCTCAGACAGTTCCAGCATGTCGTCATACGCTTCCCGGTCTTTGCCAACATCGATCTCCGTGAACTGGTAGCCGCGTTCGGTCAGATATTCCTTTGCATCGATGCACCACGAGCACCACGCCCGGCTATAGAGAGTAATTTCCGTTGCCACCATCAGAATAAACCCGACCCATTTCTCCGCGTCAACCCGAGCCCCCTCAAGGCGCCGTTTATCTGGAAATCGCGTAAACAAACTTGCCAGCCGTGCGATTTCTTTGGAAGACTCGGCTCCGCGCAGCTGCATCGGAGCAGGAGTGCAGTATGCATATGATTTCAATGCAAAATTGATCTCGCTTTAAGACCCCGATCCAATACAACCAACGCTGTGGGTATCACCCGCCGGAATAGCTTCGCGTTATCGGTCATCTCCGGGCTTTTGTTGGCAACCAACCTCTCGGCCGCTTCCCTGACCGTCAGCCCGCCCGTGATCATGAACGATTATGCCGGTCAGGTTTCGCTGGCCATCTCAGGCCTCACCCCGGGGAAGACAGTATTAGTGGAACGATCGATCGATGCGAATGGCAACGGCGTGGCCGACGCGGGCGAAGCGCTTACGTTCAGCTTCAAGGTCAGGGACGGCCAGCTGCCGCTCATCGGGGGCGTGCGTAACCCGAACGTCCCCGGGGACGACGACGGCGCGACAAACGGATCGATCCGCGTCGATTTGCCATTCCCGAACGTGGATGGCGTGTTTAGCAGTGTGGCCGCGAAGTTTATCTTTCGGATCTCGGACCCGCAAAACACCTTCGGGCCGGTCACGGCAACCTTCGAAGTTCAGCAGCCCGCCCGACCACAGGGGGTCTCGGGTAAGATCACGGCTGCGGCCGGTGGTGCACCCTTACCGGGAGCCTTTGTCTTATTGGGCTCTTCCAACGGATCCCCGATTGCAGCCATCCTGACCGACGCGAATGGGAACTACTCGTTCAATGCGGCTCCCGGGTCGTACACCGTCTTCGTCATCAACAAAGGTTATGTTTCCAATGAAGCCGCCGGGGCGGTGACGGTGATCGCAAATCAGTTCGCAACGCGTAACCTGGCCCTGGCCAGCGCCGGGTTTACCATATCGGGCAAAATCAGCGACGACGCGAGCGGCGCGGGCATCGGCGGCGTGTTCGTTAGCGCCGAGTCCCAAACTAGCGGTCTGCTCGCCGGCGGTCTGAGCGACGCGAGCGGTAACTACAGTTTCCCGGTAACCGCAGGTCAATGGAAGGTTGAACCGGCCGCGAGCCAACTGGCGCAGGTTGGCTATGTAGGCGCTCAAAGGGGCATCATCAATACCGCAGGCAGCGGAGCAGTCACCGTTAATTTCCCCGTGCCGAAGGCGACCGCATTAATTTACGGCACCCTGAAAGACTCCGCCAATCATCCAGTCACCGGAATAGAGGTAGAGACGAGCGGACGGAGTGACCTTAACACAGCCGAGGGATTCTCTTTTTCACCCAATGGGAATTACGCCACGGGTGTCCTTTCGGGAACGTGGTCCGTTGGTCCCGAGGGCGACTCTCTGATCGCGAGAGGTTACGCCGGAGGCGCCGGAACCAGCGTCACCTTGAGCGATGGGCAGGCCAAGCAGGCGGACTTCGTCCTCCAGGCCGTCACGGCGCATTTGCGCGGTCAGATCAGGGATGACCTAGGGACCCCGATCGCCAACATAAGCATTGTCGTCTCACCCCTTCCACAGGACCCGGACGGCATCGGATCGGTCTATCCTACGACCGACAACAATGGAAACTTTGACGTCGGTGTCCGCGGCGGCGCCTGGAACATCGGCTTGGAATGCAACGAAGCGCAAAGCCGCGGTTACGTCGATGTCGGCAATCTCGATTTCAATGTGACCGATGGCGTGGACCAAAACGGGATCGTCCTGACCTTTCCCCAGTCCACCTTCGTCATCACCGGAACCGTCAAAGACACTTTTAACAATCCGATCGCGGGCGTGGAATTGGACGCCAACTCGACCGGACCAGGAACTTTCTATAATCCTGGTTGCGTCGCCACGGACGCCAACGGCAATTATCAGATCAAGGTTATAAACGGTTCGTGGCAGGTGTCCGTGCGCAACGAAGACCTGAACTCGCAGGGCTTCAACGGTGTGAGCTCGCAGTCCGTCAATATCGCCGGCGGCAACGGCGTAGCCAATTTTGTCGCCGTGCCGTTACCTCCCGAAATCACCAGTCCAACCTCTGCCGCAGGGACGGTTGGGCAGCAGTTCGTTTATCAATTCGGCACTCGGTTTGCGACTTCACGGGCGGTCACCAATCTGCCACCTGGTTTGACATTCAACCCGGGCCTTTCAGCTATTACCGGCGTGCCGACGAACTCAGGGACTTTCCAGACGAACCTGAGCGCAACGGGCAATGGCGGCACGACGAACGCCACTCTCACAATCACAGTGCAACCGCCACCGCCCTCGGGACCCTTGATCACGAGCAGCACGAGCGCGACCGGCCGGAGTGGACAACCATTCATCTTCCAGGTTGTCACCACAGGCGGCTCTCCTGCGGCGCGATTGAGTGCCACTGGGCTTCCGTCGGGTTTGGTGGTTGACGCTGTCACCGGTCTCATTTCAGGGACACCCTCAACGGACGGCAGCTTTGCCGTAACTCTCACCGTAATGGACGGGGGCGTAACGAGCAGTTCCATCCTGCAACTGACTTTTACAGCCGATCCCGCCCTTCCCGTAATCATCAGCCCCAGCACGGCCTCACTGACGCCAGGCCAGTCGTTCACTTATAAGATCAAGGCGCCGGCTACTTCCGACCCCGAGGATGTAACGATCTACAGTTTGATCTTTCCTCTGCCCCTTGGACTGAACTTTGATCCCATGACGGGCACGATCTCGGGCACTTTCACGGGCAACCTGCAACGCGCCGGCTTATCACCGAATCGGATAAACTTATCGGGAGGCATCGTGACCAACGTCCAGCTCTTCGCGACCAATTCCCATGGCACCAGTACCTTGCCTTTGCTCTTTCTCCTGGCGCCCAAGGGGGCGGTAAACATCTCGACCCGCCTCGCCGTCGGCAATGCGGAGAACGTCCTCATCGCCGGACTTATCATCACGGGAAACGCGCCCAAGCAGGTAATCATCCGCGCAATAGCTCCGTCGCTGCGGGCCGGCGACGCTCCGTTGCCCGGGACCTTGCCCGATCCCACTTTGGAACTGCATGATTCGAGCACAGCTCTTGGTTCAAACGACGACTGGAGAGACAGCCAGGAGAACGAGATCATTGCTACGACGGTTCCGCCGACCGACGAGCACGAGTCAGCCATCGTCGCGACGCTGGCTCCCGGCAACTACACCGCTATTGTCGGCGGCAAGAATGGCAGCACGGGCATTGCGGTGGTCGAAGTCTATGATCTCGGGACCGCAAGTCTGGATAGCTCCAGCAAAGCCCAGCTCGCCCAAATCTCCACCCGCGGCAAGGTGCAGACCGATGATAATGTCATGATCGGGGGGTTCATTGTTTCGGGAACCGCTACCAAGGTGATTGTGCGGGCAATCGGACCATCACTGAACGGGATTGTTCCGGGCGCCCTCCAGGACACGGTCCTCGAACTTCACGATGGCTCGGGCTCTCTCATCAACTCGAACGATGATTGGCGAACGACCCAGGAGCAGGAAATTATCGGCACTACCGTTCCCCCAACGGACGATCGGGAATCCGCCATCGTCGCCACGCTTCCTCCAGGTGCCTATACCGGCATCGTCCGCGGCAAGGCCAATACCACGGGTGTCGCACTGGTGGAAGTGTATGGGCTGCAATAAGGCCTGGTTGTCCCGGATAGCGTGGCCTCCCGGCAAACGATCTCGGCAGGAGAAATTCGTGATCGCGAGAACGCGATTACCGGCGGGCGAGACGCCACCCAACCCGAGACTGGCAACCGGTATTGGCGCTACCTGACGCTTGCTACTTTCGACGCGTCTTAGCTACCATCACCCCGTGCGGAGAAGTGCGCTTATCCTGATCGCGGCGGGAATGCTGCTTTCCCGGATCGTCGCTGCCCAAACGAGCCCGAGCGCCGAGTTGCTGACCAAAGAAAACGTCGTCGATGCGGCGAGCAAAGGCGGCGGCTGGCAGCCGGCGAGCGTCGGCCAATCGCTCGCCATCAGGGATCGACTGCGCACGGGCGAGGATAGCCGCGCCGCGGTCCAAATGACGGATCTCAGTGTGCTGCGGATGGACGAGCTCACGACGATCGAGATCACGCCTCCTTCCGCCGTCAGCGACAAGCCTGGATTGAACGTGAAGGATGGTGCGACTTACTTTTTCAGCCGGGAAAAATCGAGAGAAATGCGGATCGAAACTCCGGCCGCAAACGGAGCGATGCGCGGAACGGAATTCGTCGTCGCGGTCGCGGATAATGGGAGCACTACCGTGACCATGCTCGATGGCGAGCTGGAGTTGTCCAATGCGCAAGGCTCGGTCGTGGTCACGAGTGGGGAACAAGCGAAGGTGGATGTCGGCGGCCGGCCGCGGAAAACGGCGATGCTGGAGGCGACCAATGTGATTCAATGGTGCCTCTATTACCCGGGCGTGCTCGATCTCAAGGAATTGGGATTTTCCCGAAACGCGAATAGGTCCGTCTCCGCTTACAACGACGGCGATCTTCTGGCGGCGCTGGCGGCATATGGGCGGGGCACCCGTTCCGGCTCGAATGCCGACAAGGTTTATCACGCGAGTTTGCTGCTGGCCGTCGGGCAGGTGGACGAAGCGAAACCGCTGCTCAACGCCGCCACCCCAGGCACCCCAGGCCGGCAAGCGCTTCAAACTTTGATCGCCGCCGTGACCTTGAAACCGCGGCCCGATTCCAATCCACCGCAAACCGCGAGCGATTGGATCGCGGAATCCTATTATCTTCAATCGCAAGCCAATCTTCCCGACGCGCTCGAAGCGGCCCAGCGCGCCACCGAGATCGATCGCGAGTTTGGTTTCGCCTGGACACGGGTGGCGGAATTGCAATTCAGCTTTGGCCGCGTGCCGCAGGCTAAGGCGGCGCTCGAGAAAGGGATCCAGCTCTCGCCTCGTAACCCGGCCGCCCATGCCCTGCTCGGTTTTCTCTTCGCCGCGGAGAACAAAATCAGCGAAGCAAAAGGCGCGTTCGAAAATGCGATGGCCATCGATGGAGCGCTCGGCAACGCCTGGCTGGGCCGCGGGCTTTGCCTGATCCGGAAGGGCCAGGACGAGGAAGGCCGGCGTGATCTTCAGGTGGCCGCCGCCCTCGAGCCGAACCGCGCCTTCTTTCATAGCTATCTCGGGAAAGCATTCAGCAACGATGGGGACGAACCCAGAGCCCGCCTCGAGTTGGAACGGGCCAAGACGCTCGACCCTCGCGACCCGACGCCCTGGATTTATTCGGCCATCGAAAACAAACAGAACAGCCGGATCAACGAGGCCGTGCGCGATCTTGAGAAATCGCAGGAACTGAACGACAACCGGCGCGTTTACCGTTCCAAGTTCCTTCTCGACCAGGACCGCGCGGTGCGAAGCGCTAATCTCGCTGCGATTTACCAGGCGAACGGCATGGAAGAAGTGAGCGTGCGCGAAGCCAGTCGGGGCGTCGATGCCGATTACTCGAACGCTTCGTCGCATTTATTCCTGGCCAACAGCTACAACGCGCTCCGCGACCCGAAGCGAATCAATCTTCGTTACGAGACACCCTGGTTCAACGAGCTCCTCCTCGCCAATCTCCTCTCCCCTGTCGGCGGCGGCCCATTGTCCCAATACGTTTCGGAGCAGGAATATTCGAAGCTCTTCGAGGCGGATCGTTTCGGCTTCAGCTCGACGACCACCTACTTCACTACCGGCGAGATTCGCGAGACCGCTTCGCAATTCGGTATTTTCGGGAACATCAGCTACTCGCTCGACGTCGATTATCTATACGACAACGGCCGCAGGCCGAATAACGAGATCACCCGTTTCGAATCCTACGGCCAGGTAAAACTCCAGCTATCACCCCAGGATACGCTCTTTTTCCAAACGAAATACCAGGACGTGCGCCAGGGAGACGTGGTTCAGTATTACAATCAGGGAAATGCCGCCCCCGGGCTGAATTTCCGCGAACTGCAACAGCCGGGTATCATCCTCGCAGGCTATCATCGCAATTGGGCGCCGGGACTCCATACGCTGGTCCTGGTGGGCCGCCTCGCAGATGAAATCTTTTTCTCGCAAAGCAATACGCCCGACGATATCGGCGCATCTTTGGCCGGAGGCACGGTCAACGTCAGCCGATCGCTGATTCTGATTCGCGATGCCAACGGCACACCGGTCGACACGTTAATCCTCCCGCTGGATCTCGATTACCACAACACGTTTACCACCTACACCGGCGAGCTGAACCAGATCTGGGAGACGGACCAGAACACTCTGGTCTTCGGCGCGCGGTTTCAGTCGGGCGAGTTTCATACGAGCGACCGCCTGGACAATCCGCCTCCATTTGCCGCCTTGTTTTTCAACGTTCCGCCCGCTGCGCACGACTTCAATACTTCGCTCGAGCGCCAGAGTTATTACATCTACGATACCTGGCGTCCCTTCCGCAGCCTCTCGGTCACGGCGGGCGTGAGCTACGATCGCCTCGAGTTCCCCACCAACTACCGCAACCCACCCATCGTGAGCGGCGAAGATTCCCGGGATCGGTTCTCACCGAAGTTTGGGGTGATTTGGAATCCCTGGGGTAACTTGTACGTCCGCGGCGCTTATACCCAGTCGCTGGGCGGCGTAAGCTTCGATCAAAGCGTCGGGCTCGAGCCGAACCAGGTCGCCGGATTCAACCAGGTCTTTCGGAGCATCATTTCGGAATCCGTCGTCGGCTCAGTCTCCGCCCCCACTTACGACACCGCCGGAATCCTGGTCGAGAACCGGTTTCCCACCGGGACCTACGTCGGCTTGCAAGGGACGTTCCTGCAATCGGAGGTGGACCGCACCGTGGGCACGTTCGACGCGTTTCTCAGCGCCCTTCGGAGGTCGCATCGATCCGCCGATTCTATCGTCCTCCACTCCCCAGCAGTTGCGTTATGAAGAACAGGGCATCCTGGCGACGGTGAATCAAATGGTGGGCAATGAATGGTCGTTCGGCGCGCGGTATCAATTCATCCACTCGAATCTGCGCACGACTTTTACGGCCCTTCCAACATCGGTGGAGCCGGGAGCGGACCATGTGGAGGAGGCGACCCTGCATCAGGCCCAATTGTTTGCGCTCTACAATCATCCCAGCGGATTTTTCGCGCGGGCCGAAGGATACTGGGCGCAACAGAGCAACATCGGCTACGCGCCGGACATTCCGGGCGACGACATCATCCAGCTCAACATTTATGTCGGCTACCGATTCCGGCGAAACTTTGGCGACATCACGCTCGGGTTCCTGAACCTGAACGACCAGGATTACAAATTGAATCCACTCAATTACTACAACGAGCTGCCTCGCGAGCGGACGCTGGTCCTGCGAGCCCGATTCAATTTCTGATGCAACTGCGCGAGCTCAAGCGCTTCGCTCGCCCACTCACTATCGTCGCGGGCGGCCTCTTTGCCATTGGCGCGGGCTTCGCCTGCCTTAATTACTCCTTCGCCAACCCCTTGGCGCGAACGAGCTACGACCTGCCCTTCATTTGGCGAGACACGCTCGACACTCACGAAATTGTCCTCGTTTACCTCGACGAGGAATCGGCCAAGCAATTGAACCAGCCGATCGACGACATTTGGAATCGCACCCTGCATGTGCCGCTGCTCGAAAGACTCGCGAACGATGGTGCCCGGCTGGTGGTGTATGACATCGTTTTCGATACGCCGTCTGCTGACCCTGCCCGGGATGAAGCCTTCGCGGCCGCTTTACAGACTTTCGGCAAAGCGATTCTGGGTGGCGCGCTCGAGATCATCCAGCCGGCGGGAGGGGTGAGACAGGAACGGGTGCTCGCCCCGCTCAGGATCTTCCGGAAAGCCGCCACTGGCTGGGGACTGCTCGCCTTCAAACCAGTGGATGCGGACTACGCCGTGCGGCAGCTGTTTCCCGGCACCAGCGATATTCCTTCCGCTACCTGGAAAGCGGCGGAAGTGCTGGGCGCTCCGGCGACCAGGGAACCTCGCGAAGCGGCGACGCCACGCTGGATCAATTACTACGGACCGAAAGACACGTTCGCGTCGGTCAATTTCGCCCAGGCGCTCGATCCCCAGGGGGTCCCTCCCGGATTCTTCAAGGACAAGATCGTAATGGTGGGTGGGCGCTCCGCGGTCAGTTATTTGGCGACGGCCCGCGATGAATTCGGCACGCCCTATTCCCGGGGCACGGGCCAGTTCACCTCGGGCCTGGAAGTGCACGCGACCGTTCTGCTGAATTTGCTTCGAGGAGATTGGCTCACCCGTCTGCCGCAGAACCAGGAAGCGCTCATCATCATTTTCGCCGGGTTGCTGGCCGGCGCGCTCGCCACCATTCGTCCTTTCCTCGCGGTTTCGTTAACACTGATTCTCTCGTTCGGGATCGTGTGCGTGGCGTTTTGGCTCGTTTGGCACTGGCAAGTCTGGTTCGATTGGATGGTGCCGGTGGCGGTGCAGCTGCCCCTCGGCCTCGCCTGGTCGGTCGGCTCTCAATACCTTCTCGAGTCTCGCCGCCGCAAAGAACTCCGCCGCGCTTTCGGTTTTTATCTGTCGCCCCAGATGGCGGACAAAATCGCGGACTCGGATTTCGATCTAAAGCCCGGCGGGAAGCTGGTCGACGTCACCGTTATTTTTACCGACCTGGAGGGGTTCACTTCCATCACCGAGAACATCGATCCAGCAGAGGTCGCCGAAATTCTGACCTCCTACTTCGGGCAAACCACGAAGTGCATTCTCGAAAACAAGGGGACGATCATCAAATACATCGGGGACGCGGTCTTCGCCGCCTGGGGTGCGCCAATCGACGATCCTCAACATGCGACCCGCGCGGTAGAAACCGCCTGCGATTTGCGCTGCCTCTCGGAACTGGTCGTGCGCGGCAAGACCCTTCGCACCCGCGTTGGCATCCACAGCGGCAAAGTGCTCGCGGGCAATCTCGGCTCTTCCTACCGCTTCGATTATACGATGATCGGGGACGCGGTGAATTTCGCGTCGCGCCTCGAAGCGTTGAACAAATATCTCAGCACCCAGGTGCTCATTTCCGACGCCGTCCGGCAACAACTGGCGGATGATTTCATTATCCGGCCACTGGGAGAATTTCGGGTGGCCGGGAAGAAGCAGAGCGTCATCATCCACGAATTGCTTTGCCGTTGCGACGCCGAGAGCAGGCGAGAAGATCTGGATCGAAGTTTTCGGCCAGGGATTGGAGCAGTTTCGCGCCGGCGAGTTCGAAGCCGCGCGGTCCTTCCTGGATCGCACTCGCGAAATGCGCGGCGGTTTTGACGGTCCCTCCGAATTCTACCTTAGAAAGATCGCTGCCTTGGAAGGCAACGGCCACCGCGAGGGCTGGACGGGGGTCGTGGAGCTCTCGGAGAAATAATCTCGACGTTCTCCCGCGAAATTCTTACTTATATTCGTCACCATTTGCATGGAAGTCCGCCGCCCACCTCGTTCAGCGTCATCCGGTCGCACGCTTAGGGTCGCCCTCGCCGGGGCGGGACTTTTCACCGTTGTCCTCGCCCAGGTGGCCCAGGCCGATCAAACCGATGTCTCGCTTCTCTACGTCGACAAGTCTCAGCATTATCTCCAAAAGAGCCAAAACCCTCCCGCTTTGCGGACAAATCCATTCAGCGTTCAGCTGGGCGCCAATCGGAGCCCCAGCCGCCCCAATGGCATCGTGAGCGGCACTGTTCAGAAACCGAATGGCACCCAAACTCTGATCAACGATGGCAACGGCAATTTTATTCTGCCCGGCGGAAACTTTGCCAGTGCAGCCGCGCTCAATTCGTTATTCCCTAACGGTCCCTACACTTTCAACCTCCAAACCAGCACAGCACCGCAGCAATACACTTCCCCCCCTATTACGATCACGGGGGATTTCTACCCTATCACTGTCCCCACGATCACGAACGGTTTCTGGTCGTCGGGCGGGCTCCAGCTCGATTCGACGAAGCTGAATACCATTTCCTGGCAGACCTTTTCGACCCCAAATTCCAATGCCAACTCAGGAGTCATCTTTCGGATCGTCGATGAGGCCGGCACGACGGTTTTTAGTGTTTCCTTAACCAAGGATTTCAGCGCGACCTCCATCCCGGCGAACCAGCTCGCGCCCGGCCAATATTATACGGGCAGCCTCATCTTCCAAAACAAGCAGTTCGCCTTCATCAATACATTCAACACCGGGGTCGCCACGTACAGCGCGCGGACCGATTTCAAGATTGCCACTATCGGCGCTGCGCCCGTCGTGAGCGGGCCTTCGACACCGTTGGGAACGGTGGGCCAGCTGTTCGTTTATCAGATCATAGCCACCGACCACCCGTTCAGTTACGGCAGTGGCCCGCTACCGCCCGGCCTTACTCTGAACAGCACCCTCGGCATCATCAGCGGCATCCCCACTTCGCCAGGCATCACGATGAGCAGCTTGAGTGCGACCAATATCAATGGAACCGGGACCAAAACAAACTTCGCGCCGACCATCCAGCCTGCGCCCTCATCCGGCCCTGTTATTATCAGCAGCACCTCCGCCGTCGGTTTTACCGGACAGCCTTTTAACTTCCAGGTCGTCACTCGAGGCGCGACCAGCGCTGCCCGAATATCTGCGACGGGGCTCCCGGCCGGCCTTACGTTGGACCCAATAACCGGCGAGATATCGGGCAGCACCAATGCCGTCGGCAGCTTCTCGGTAAACCTTTCTCTGGTCGATGGGGGTGTGAACGCGGCCGGCTTCCTCCAACTCACTTTTACCGCGGACGCGAACTATCCCGTCATCACCAATGCCGACGTCGTCATCGTTCCCCGGAACCAGGTATTTACCTACAAGATCGCCACGCCCGGCGCGGATGATCCCGCCGATCCCCCGGCCTATACGTTTGTCGGAACTCTTCCGCCGGGACTTGGGTTCGACGCGGCTACCGGGACCATCTCCGGAACCTACACCGGGCCTTTTTTCAGTCGAAATGACGCCACCGATGCCGGCGATCCACCTCCTGGAATAGAGCCGTTGTCCGGCGGCGCGCTTCTGGGCAGTATCCAGCTTTTCGGCACGAACTCGCATGGCACCTCCACCTTTCAGCTCCTCTTCCTGGCACCGCCTTCGGGAGCGGTGAACATCTCGACCCGCCTCTTCGTTGGCACCGACGAAAATGTGCTCATCGGCGGATTCATCATTACGGGCAATGCTCCGAAAGTTGTCATCATTCGCGCGATCGGTCCCTCTCTCGGAATTCCGGGCGCGCTCCAGGATCCGGTCCTCACGCTGAATTCCAGCGGCGGCGGATTTTTTACGAATGACAATTGGCGAACCACGCAGGAACAGCTCATCAGGGATACCACCATCCCACCCGCGGACAATCGCGAATCCGCCATCGTCATCGGTCTCGATCCGGGAAACTACACGGCCATTCTCTCTGGAAAGAACGAGTCCACCGGCATCGGCCTCGTGGAAGTCTATGACCTCGGGACAGCGAGCCTGGATGCCGGCAGCAAGGCACAGCTCGCGCAGATTTCCACGCGGGGAAATGTTCTTCAGGGAGATAATGTCATGATCGGCGGCTTCATCGTCTCGGGGGTGACGACGAAGGTTATCGCGCGAGCGATCGGACCGTCGCTCACCACCTCCGGAATCTCGAATGCGCTGGCCGATCCGACGCTTGAGTTATTTAACGGCAACGGAACTTCTATCGGCGCGAATGATGACTGGCGGAGTGACCAGGAGCAGGCCATCAAGGACACCACCGTCCCTCCCACGAACGATAAAGAATCCGCCATCGTCAGCAGTCTCGTGCCCGGGGCCTATACGGGAATTGTCCGGGGCAAAGACAATACGACCGGCGTCGCGTTGGTGGAAGTTTACGGGCTCCCGTAGCCCGGGCTCCAAGCCGCGCCTAGTAGGCCTTGGCCCAAATCACCCGCCGCAGGCTCGGGTTTCCGGTAAACGGACATGTGCCCGGCGTGGGTGGAATGACAGGATCGTCGAACGGAATGCAGCGAATCGTCACCTTCAGGTCGGCCTTGATCTGCTCTTCTACCGCGCGGGAACCATCCCAATGCGTTAGCGCAAAACCGCCATGAATTTCCGGCTTGGCGGAATTCTTCGCCGTAAAAAAGGCGTAGAACTCCTCCTTGGAATCGATCGCGCGCGTGTTGGCATCGCGAAACTCGGTCGCTCGCTGCAGCAAATTCTTCTGGATGGAATTGAGAATCTCAGGAGCCTGCCGGACGAATTCTTCGGCAGCGACAAACTCCTTCGCCTTCACCGGCTGATCGCGGCGGCTGACGGCGACCTGACCCGACTCCAGGTCTCGCGGCCCGAGCTCGACACGTAACGGCACGCCTTTCTTGATCCAATCCCAATTCCGAACGCCTCCGCCGAGATCGCGGCGATCCACTTCCACCTCGATGGGCGCGCCGAAGTAGCGCTCCGCGCGCAACTGCTCCGCAAGTTTGTCGGCCGCTTCGAAGACCGCAGCGCGGGTCTCCTCCTTTGGGGTGATGGGCAGGATCACGACATGCGTCGGCGCAATGCGCGGTGGGAGGACCAATCCATCGTCATCCGCGTGCGTCATGATCAAGGTTCCAATCATTCGCGTGGTCATGCCCCAGCTCGTCGTCCAGCCAAACTCCTGTTTCCCATCGCGGGTCTGGAACTTGATCCCACTGGCCCGCGAAAAGTTCTGCCCGAGGAAATGCGACGTGCCGGCCTGGATCGCTTTCCGGTCCTGCACCATGGCTTCGATGCAAAGCGTCTGGACCGCTCCCGGGAACCGTTCGCTCTCTGATTTCTCCCCGTGGAAAACGGGCAACGCCACATGATCGCGCGCGAACGTTTCGTAGACGTCGAGCATGCGCTTCGTTTCTTCGCGGGCTTCCCTCTCCGACTCATGCACCGTGTGGCCCTCCTGCCAGAGGAACTCGGTGGTCCGTAAGAAAATGCGCGGCCGCATCTCCCAGCGCACGACGTTGGCCCACTGGTTGAGCAGGATGGGCAGGTCGCGATAGCTCTGGACCCATTTCGCGTAAGTGGCGCCGATGATGGTCTCGGAAGTGGGCCTGACCACGAGCGGCTCCGTGAGCGCGCTGGCCGGCACCATTTTTCCCTCGGCATTGACTTCGAGACGAGTATGCGTGACGACCGCACATTCCTTGGCGAAACCCTCCACGTGGGCCGCTTCCTTTTCGAAATAACTCAGCGGAATAAACAGCGGAAAGTAGGCGTTTCGATGTCCCGTCGCTTTGAACATGGCGTCGAGCTGCCGCTGCATGTTTTCCCAGATGCCGTAGCCCCATGGGCGAATCACCATGCAGCCGCGGACCTCGGACGGCTCGGCCAGCTCAGCGGCACGGATGACCTGCTGATACCACTCCGGGAAATCATCTTCCCGCCGTGGGGTAATGGCGGTTTTGGTTGGGGCAGTTTGATTGGCCATGCGAGAAAGCGGGAAAATTACGCTTGGCGAAATGAAATGACCAGCGACCATTTCTCCAACCGACTTGCAACTTCCTGCCGTCACTGAGTTAGTTCACCAAAGATGAAAGCGAAATTGATCTTCCTCCTTGTTTCGATGCTCGCGGGCGCCCTGCAATTTTCGCCCACTCTCCTGGCCCAGCCGCCAGATCGACCCAACCGGCCGTTTCAGAACGAACGCCGCGCGTGGTGGGCCAATCTCAGCGAAGAAGACCGCGGGAAACTGAGAGCGGCGCGCGAAAAGGCGATGGCTGATCCCGCGGTGCAGGCGGCGCGTGACCGGCTGCGCCAGGCCCGGCGTGAATTCCGCGAATTAATGCGGCCGGCAATGTTGAAAGCCGATCCCTCAATCCAGCCGATCCTGGACAGGCTGCGCGCGGAACGGCAGGGCCGCGATTAGGCCGCCGTCAGAAATTCCGCGCGACGAGCGTATCGGCGGAAACCTGTCCGCGCTCCGCGTAACCGTCGGCGAAACCCATGCTGCACACGGTCCGGAAGCGCGCATGCGATCCGACAGCCGCGCCAGCAACGGTGTAGCTCGGGTTAAAGATGTTTTGGCGATGTTTCCGCGACGGCAATCCGTCATCGATGATGAGTGCAATAACTACGTCGCGAGCTGACGACTTGCCGTACGAAACATTCTCGGCCCAACCGCCGCTCCAGGTTCCATAACGAGACATCCTATCGCCGCCGCGACTCCCGCCCCGGCCTACGTGACCAAACCCACCGCCAGCCTGGTCGGCGCAATGGTCGGCAGCCGCCTGGCTCATTCCGCGCGACATCGTCAAAGCAGGGAGCGGTCGCGCGCGTTGCAAAAATCGAATCGCTTCATCAACCGCGCGGGTGCCCTCTTTCGTGCGGACCTGGGTGCCACCGGGCAACACCAGGACGTTGCCGTTCATTCTGTTCCGCAGCTCCTGGAGGAAGCTGGCATAGACCGCGGGATTTTGCCGCGCCAGATTCATTTCGCGAATTACGGCTTGGCCCGACGGGCTCTCGTCTTTTCTCTCGGCGGCGAAGGCGGATAGGACTGTGAAAGTGGACAGGAGAAGCGAGAGTATCAGAGAGCGTCGCATTATAGTAATTATAGCAACAGCGGTGCCACGCCGGCCCTGCTTCTCTTATGGTGTATCTCGTCTGGGTTTTGGCGGCCATGGGACCTTGGGCGTAGCCCCGAAACGGACTGGAATTATACAAACTTCCGTGGACTTTGTTCCGCGGGCGACTCCAGCCCAACATCCAGTTGACACCCCCCTGCCTCGCCCGTAATTTCCGGGCCCTTTCCGCTCCGATGAAGACGTTTTCCGCAAAAGCCAACGAAGTACCGCGCAAGTGGTGGATAATCGACGCCAACAACCAGGTGCTCGGTCAAGTCGCCGTGAAGGCGGCCAACCTTTTGCGCGGCAAAGAAAAACCGATTTACACCACGCACGTCGACACCGGCGATTTCGTGGTGGTGATCAACGCCGAAAAAGTTCGGCTCACCGGCAAAAAAGAAGAACAGAAGAGCTTCATGAGCTTCTCGGGATTCGTCGGCGGACACAAAACCGAAAACGCCCGGGCCCGTCGCGCGCGTCATCCGGAATTGCTCGTCGAGCGCGCGATCCGCGGAATGATTCCGCATAACAAGCTCGGCCGCGCCGTTTATCGGAAACTGAAGGTTTACAAAGGGGATTTGCACCCGCACTCGGCCCAGCAACCGACGACCGTTTCACTCTAGTCTCAGGATTTTCCCATGGCCCAAACACAGGAATTCATCGCCACTGGCCGCCGCAAAACTTCCGTCGCGCGCATCCGCATGACGCCGGGCAGCGGGAAGATCGATATCAACGGCAAAAGCTTTGAGGATTATTTTCCGACGATTCCGCTCCAGAACACGGTGCTCCAGCCGTTGCAGGTGGTAAAGCTGGCGAACTCTTACGATCTTTCCATCAACACCACTGGTGGCGGCGCTACCGGCCAGGCCGGCGCGGCCCGGCTCGCCATCTCCCGGGCTTTGTTGCTGGTGGATGCGAACCTACGCGGAACGCTCAAGGCCGAGGGACTTCTCCGGCGCGATCCGCGGATGAAGGAGCGCAAGAAATCCGGCCAACCTGGCGCGCGGAAACGCTTCCAATTCTCGAAGCGCTAATCCGACTCTTCTTCCTGGTAGGGCGAGACTCCGTCGAGCCGTGCTCTGCCTCAGGACCGACGACCACGGCGGCTCGACAGAGTCTCGCCCTACCAAGATCGCCCTACGGCTTTTTCGGCGGAGGCCCGCCGGTTGCGGAGCGTTTGGGACTGATGGCGACGCCGCTGGAGCTGCGGGCGCAGGGCTAACCGCCAAAGGTGAAGTAGCCGTCGTGGGCTGGCGCCGACGGAGCTGGTTCGCTCTTAACTTTTAGCTGGCGCAGTTGAAAAGTCGCCTCCTGGGCAAAACGGCTCTCGCGATATTGAGACATGATCGTCTCGCAAACCCGGCGCGCTTCTTCGATCTGATTTTTCTCTTTCAGCAGGTGGATTTGCGAGAACAACGCGACGGGCGCGGTAAAGGCCTTGGGCTCGCTCGTGGCCAGGCGCTGATAAGTCGCCAAGGCTTCATCCTTTTTGTCGAGCGCTTCCAGGTTTCCAGCCATGGCCAGGCGCGCGGTGCCGGCCATCTCGTGCTTTGGGTTTTTATCTACGAACGCCTGGAGAGTGGCGTTCGCTTCATTGAATTTCTTCTCGGCCTTCTGGGCGTCTGCCAACAAGAGGTAAGCGGAAGCGGCGGCTGGGGCGCCCGGATACTCGTTGATGACTTTCTGAAATTCCGCCGGAGTCTTGGCGCTCGCCAGCAGACTGGCTGCGGCATCGGACCGGCGTTCGGAATAAAATCGATATCCGCCGTACCCGGCTAGCGCGAGCAAGGCGACAATGATCGTCGCCATCACCGCCGTCTTGTAGCGTTCCCAGAAAATGTCGCGCTCCATTGCGATATCGGAAGACGAAAGGGTCTGCATGGTATGAGTGGGAGCCCCGCTCACCGGGGCCGGCCCGCGGGGCTTGGTCTTATGCCACGCGAAAGTTTCCCGCGCAAGCGCGAGCCGACCCTAATTCTCGATCAACGCTGACGCTTCTTTTTGGGCGGGGCAGGCAGCCGAACCTTGCTGGAAGGCCGGGTATCCGCCTTCAGGAATTTCCGCATCAAAGCGAGCGCCTCGCGGTTTTCCTCCGCCGAATTGGAGGCGGTGCAATCGGACGGAATGATCAACTCATAATCGCGCATATAGGCATCGTTCGCCGTGAACAGGACGCAAAAATTCCCGGCGATGCCGGTCAGGATGAGCCGGCGCGAGCCGAGGTAGCGCAGTAAAGTCTCCAGCGTCGTGGAAAAAAAGCCCGAATGCTTCGGTTTAAGGACGAAATAATCGTCTTCTTCCGGTCGCAGGAGTTGCACGATTTCATGCCCGCGGGAATCGCCGCGCAGGCAATGTTCGACCTGCCGGCGGAAGTCCGACTGCCAGCGCCCGAAGTTATCGTTGACGTAAATGACGGGAACGCCGGCTCTTTTCGCGCGTTCCTTTAACCGCAACAGCTTGCGCGCCATCGGCCGCGCGTAACGCAGAAGCTGGTTCGCTTCCGGAAAATCGAGGTCGTTAATGACATCGATGAGCAGAAGCGCGATCTCCGACTTATCCGGCGCGCTCCCATGAAGGTCCGGATTCCTGGTCGGCATCTAAAAAAATCTTTCGAATGGCTCCGATGGGCGGGCAGCGGCCGACGCATGGAAAGTCATGCAGCTGACGATCATCGTTTTTTCTTGCCCGCGGCTTTTTTGCCGCCCTTTTTTCCACCTTTTCGCATCGGGGCTTTGCTGCTCTTCTTGCCGCGACCCGAGCCGCTCTTCTTGCCGCCCTTGTCCGACTTGTTCACGGTCGCCCAGGCGCGTTTCTCGGCCTCTTTCTTCGCGACGCCCCGCTTTTCATAGCTCTCTTCTATGTGCTCGGCTTTCCGTTTTTGTTTCGACGTGTAACTCGACTTGTCGCCCTGTGGCATTTCTCCTCCTTGGCTGAGTTTAACTCACTAGGAAACGTATTTGCGCTGAAAGGCGGATTTATCACGAGCCGGCAGCCACGTTGATAAGCGCACGTTGCCGCGTTCCGGCGGAGCCTGCACTGACCGGCACGAGGGCGTGCCGGCTCCATTTGAATGTTGGACGTTGGACGTTGGA
>CAWKCU010000010.1:0-179404 GCA_963848215.1 uncultured Verrucomicrobiae bacterium
GCCGGGATACGTAAAATTTGACGACCCGACGAGGCCGAGGATCCCGACCACTGCCGATTTTCCGTGGGTCAGGTATGCCTTTGCGTGGAATTTGTCACGGCGGTAAACGCGGCAACAAATTTTACCGTCTCGAATCCCCTCGACGATCGCCGGCACGCCATCGAGGAAATCATTCTTCCCCTTCTCCTCTTCGATGCTGGCATCCAGCCGTATTCCGATCTGCCGCAATCCCGATTCAAATGCCCGTTTCGTCCGCAAGGAGACTTCGTCTCCCATGAGAAGGCGAATACCTTCGAGCTTTTGCCAGCGGCCTTGGAGGCACAAGAACGCGCCAATTTCAAAATAGCCTGTGGCAATGTCTATTGCCCTCGCAATATCGCACCACTCGCTGAGATAAGAGCGCACCTTCCAATCTGTGTCGCTATTGTCGACGATGAAAAGGTCGCCGGGGCTTCGTGGCGGCAGTTCCTGGACACGGTCTGCAGCGATATCTAGAGACGCGGTTTCTTCTGGGGACGGCATATGGGAACGGGAGGTTATACGCGAAGCGAGTGACGAGTGACAAGCGACCAATCGGAAGTCAGAAGTCGGAGATCACAGGCCGGTGGGTCTGAGGTGGCATAAATTCAGCAGTCATGTCGGCGAGACGTTTCCCGAGACAAAGCAGGTCGGAGGGCTGAGGCCGGTCGTCGGCAAAACATCGTAATCGGCGGGGCCTCAAATGATATGGCGTGCCGCGAGGTATTCACAGACCCGCTCCTTTCAACGCGCCTGCTATAAACGATAGCAAATCCTCGGCGTTCCTCTCCCCCAAAAGAGAAGCCTTCTTCAGATCGGCACGTATCTCGACAATATCCGAAAACGCTTCACGGGGATTTCGCGCTATACTCGCAATCTCTGAAGAAGCGTGCAGCCGGGCCAGCGCTCGAAGCAAATAGCCGCCACCATCGGTCGGCTCCATTTGTATATACTTGTCTATCGCCTCGAACGCCTTTGTGGGCATATGCTGGTCCAGGTATGCAAGCGCGAGATTGAAACGGGCCTTGCCATCCGCAGGATCTAAGCGAATCGCGATCGAAAAGTCCTTTTCCGCAAGCTTAGCTTCGCCTAGCCTTCTGTGAAGGTCGCCTCTGTTACAAAAACAGTTTTGGAAACGTGGGTCGAGCATTACGGACTGATCGTAATCCTTAAGAGCCGCTTCGAAATCACCAAGGTCGCGTAAGCAATTGGCCCGGCAATAAAAATTCTTTGCTTCACCGGGTTCGATTTCGACAGCCCTATTGTAAAGCTTGAGGGCCTCCTTAAATACCTTTCGGTTGTAAAAAATGTTTCCAAGATTCAAATGGGGGGCGCCGAAACTCGGCGCCAGACGGATTGCCTCTGCGAGGTCAGGCTCCGCGGACGAATACTCGCCCTTCATGTAATGAGCATATCCTCTCCCGTTGTAGGCTCCAGGGTTTGCAGGCGAAAGCTCCATTATTTCCGAGTCGATCTTTTATTGCCTCGTCGTAACGACCACCCGCGTTATATAGCTCTCCTAAGACAGATTTAATCACCACATTCATTGGATGCATTTGCTCCATTGCAATCAATCGCGTTTCAAGTAGTGATCTGTGTTCCTCAAAATACAGCTTCATGATGTGTATTGTTAGATCCAGGTCATCCGGCTTGACCAATTGAAGGATCGGTAAGAATCCAGAATCTTTGAGAGCGTCATAAGACAGACAGTTCATGTCGCGAACACACGGGACAAAATCGCCGACGGTAGACGCGATGCTATCGTGAATCCTCAAATCGTCTACTATCGCTGCCGTATTCTTAAGATCTAGGGAGGCCGCCCCAACCCTGAGATCTCGCGCTTTATTCTCCCAATAGTGGATGTATTCGATTTTCGAATTGAGAACGGACATGTCCAAGACGATGGGCACTATCTTGTCGGAGAAATCATCATCCTTAACGAATTCCAAGATCTCATACATACAACTCGGGGATTTGAGATATGAATCCGTCAAAACGATGACAGCAAAACGGCATCGTCTAATGGATTTCATGAAGGCCTTGATGCTTTGCCTGTAGTCGATATCTCTGATATCCCGCTTCAGGTAGACTCCGACCGATCTGAGCACGGTGTCGAGCTCATCGACGACGACTTTGTCTTTCCAAGAGTCCCATACGAAGATGTCTTCCCTGCTAGTCATCGGCTCTGCTGAGTGCTTTTACGACCTGGCAATAGAGGCTAGTTTTGGGCTGTGGATGCGGCAGGGTGATTATCTGGACGATTCATTTCTCTTTTACGCTGTTGCGTGTCCGGATTCGATTTGGCTGATGTGCCATGGGGACGGGATTCTTTAAATTAGAAAAGAGGGATTAGGAAGGGAAATCCGAGCGCGATGCGAGGGACGCGATCCGCGATACGGGATGGGAAAGCGGCGGGTGGCACGAATTTAGCATCATGTCGGGGCTTATGTTCCCTAAGAAAAGGCAAAGCGAGGTCAGAGGTCTGAGATCAGTAGTCGGCGCAAACGATCGTGAGCGGCAGGGCCTCAAATAATATGGCGCGCCGCAAATCTTCGCTCGCTGACGATCTGGTTCTCTTGCCGTGGTGGGTCAGCGTTGTTCTGGCGGTCGCCGTGTACGTGATTCTTCCAGCGGTTTTGCCCGCTCCCATGGTCAAAGGCGGCATCGCGGCCATTATTGCCATGGCGTTGCTGGCGATCGCCGTCATTTCGGCGCTGCGAGCCTGGAGCAATCGCCGCATATTGGAAGGGCAGACCGGACTCGATTCACTCCGCGGATTGCCCTGGAAGCGCTTCGAAGATTTGCTGGGCGAAGCTTATCGCCGGCAGGGATTCAAGGTCGAAGAAACCCTCGGCGGGGGAGCCGATGGCGGCGTGGATCTGGTCCTGCGCCACGGAGAGATAACCGTCGTCCAATGCAAACGTTGGAAAGGAAAGCTCGGTGTCGAGATGCGGGAATTATACGGCGTCTTGCATGATCGCCGAGCCAGCGCAGCAAAACTGGTCGCGACCGCTCGATTCACCCCAGATGCCATTGCGTTTGCCAAGGGAAAGCCAATCGAGCTGGTGGACGCGGAGTCGCTGGTGGCTTGTTGCCATCCGAAATCCTCGGCAGTATCGGGCGGAACGATTTCCCGTCCCCGAGCCAATTCCATCCGCATTCGCATGTCGCCGGTGCGGGGCGGAAATGGTTAACGAACTGCCCGAAGAGGTCCGAACGCCGGATCGGAATTCTGGGGTTGCAGCAGTTATCCCAATTGTCGGGAGACGCGGAAGAGCGGCTGACATCAGCAAGCGAAGCAGAGATTCGGAGCAATTGCGTTCCCAAACTGGAGTTGGGAACGAGGGGGCTGACACATCGTGAATCAGCAGCCGCGATTGAAGCAGAGCGAGATCAAGCTGATCGCGTCGCATCTGGAGCGAAGCGCGAAAAGCTGATCCGCCTACGCCAAGGCTACGGCGTGGCCAGGGGCGGATACGCGATGCGGGATACGAGATCCGAGGGGCGAGATCGGAGATCAGAGGACGGAGGGCGGAAGTCGGAGGTCCGTGGGGCAAAGGCTGAAATGCTAAAACGCTGAAAAGCTAAAAAGGGGCACCCGGCCAGTGACCAGTCTCGGGGGAAATGCTGAAACGCGGCGCCCTTAGGCGCCAGGGTCCGCCTTCAGCTCGAACGGCTTCTTTAGATCAGGAAGGAGGAATGAGGAACGAAGACTGCGAGGATGGAGAATGGAGGATTGAGGATGGCCGGCGGAGGTCAGAGGCCGGAGGTCAGAAGGCGGCATCAACTGTCGCGATACGCCTTTATGAAATCGGCTCGCGAGATGCCGGATTGCGAACAAATCGTGCGCAGGGTCGAGGCCTTCAGGGTCGAGTGATTCGGCAGAGTAAGGGGAGTACGCGTGCCGTCGAGGTTGGTTCGCACCATTGAAATGTGCTCGCGTTCACGCAGGAAAGAGTGCTTGAAGCGCACGTAGAACCTGCGACTTGGGGGCGTCGACAGGAAACTTCATCCCGTGGCAAGGGGAGCCTCGGCAATGAATGCCTCCATGACTTCGTCTTCACCCTCGAACGCTTCTTTTCCGAAGCTCTCGATGTGAAAGGCGGCCGCAGATTTTGCGTCGGCCAGTGCGGAATCGTAGCTGTCGCCCTGGCCCACTACCGCAGCCCTTCAAGCCCAAGGGATACGCGACGAAGCCGTCCCGATGTTTTTCCACGACGAATTTCAGTGTTTTCATAGGCGGAGCGGGTCTCGCTTCCGATCATATCACAGGCCGCTCTGAATGGAACGCACAAGTGACCAAGCTTCCGCGACGTGGGATGCGAGATTCGGGATGCGGGATTCAATTGCAAAATTGGAAATAGGGTCAGATCGGAGGTCGAAACGGAGTTTGGTCATTGATTCGCTCGCGCCCGCTCACTCACCCTTCTGGCCAGGTCCATGTCGCTCGGCTCCCGCCGGCTCCATTCGCGCCCCCGCACTCACGCCAGCTACCTAGCTGCATTGCCGCCTACCCGCCAGATTCCCATTCCGGTGTGTTCGGGGACAAGCGCGTTGATTCACGGCCTCCCGGCCGTTCACCGTTGGCTGGGTCCATCGCGCGACGCTCCCGCGGGCTCGATTCCCAAACAGAGTTTAGGAACGAGGGACGGGCGTCCGAGCCTCGACGGTCATAGACTGATTCGCGCCTCCCATCGCTCAGCCTGTCGGCCTCTGGTCCATGTCGCACCGCCCCCGCGGGCTCCATTGCCGCTACAGGGTTCGACAATCGCGCCGGCGGGGGGAACCAAGTGGCGGTCCTGGCACGATTTAGAGCCGTTAAGGCGATCGCGATTCCAGGCGGGGCAATAACGCCCGGCGTTGAATAGATCGCCTCCGTCTAACGACCAACACAGAGCAACATGAAAAAATTCACCAACTTATTGATAGTGTGTTCGCTGGCGCTGGCTGGAGCCGTGATGGCTCAAGAGCCCGACGCCGGAAGAATCACAGCCACCAGGCAAAAAAGCCGACAAAAAGGCGCCCGCGGAAGTGAAGCCCAAAGCGCCACCGCGCCGAAAACTGAGGCTCGCAGTGCGCCGAAAACTGAGGCTCCGGCCGTGAAGGAGCCGGCAGCAGCGACGACGAAGCCGCCGAAACCGAGGCTCCGGCCGTGAAGGAGCCGGCAGCTCCGCCTACGACCGACGCGACAAAGCCGGAAAAGAAGGCGCCGTCGACTAAGAAGGCTGCGCCAGCCGCCGCTCCGGAGACGAAGACGGAACAACCGGCCACGAGCGCACATGCGACGCCTCCCGCGACGAAGCAGCAGTCGCCGAGACGCCACTAAGAAAGATATGAAGGCGCCTGCGGCCCACGCGGCGACAACGCCAGCGACAGCCGACCCCGGCGCACCCAAGACGACTCCGGCAACAGCAACGACGCCAGCGACAACCCCGGCAACAGCGACAACGCCAGCGACGACCCCGGCAACGGCGACAACGCCAGCGACAACCCCAGCGACAGCGACAACGCCAGCCGCAGCGGCGAGCACGACTCCCGCGGCAGCTGCGAGCACAACTCCGGCAGCAGCGACAACGGCGCGACTGCGGCTCCGTCGAGTTTCGCAAACCACGCCCGACTAAGCGCGGTTAATCCTGCGGTCGCAGCGAAGAAGCCGGATCCGCAGAAGATTGAGCAGATCAGGCAGCAGCACGCGAACTTTCGTGCGCAGCCGAGGCTGGACAGTGGTTCCGGCGGTCACGTTCAGCGCCGGACTATCGGATCCAGGGAGCCGATCGGTGGCAGGGGCCGCAGTACCGAAGTGTATCGCACTTACCGTCCGGAACGGCGCGATCAGGCTTATTACCGCTCGCGCTATCAGCGGGTGGAGCTAATCGCCGGCGGTTACTACTACTTCCACAACAACTATTGGTATCCGGCGTGGGGCTACAATCCTGCGAATGAGTATTATGCTTACGATGCCCCGATCTATGCCGGTAAGCGCGCCCTGCCGCCAGACAAGGTGATCGCGGAACGTGCAGGCCGTGCTCCAGGAGATGGGCTATTACAAGGGTGAGGTGGATGGATTGCTCGGGCCGCTGACCCGCGCGGCGCTCACCGGTTATCAGACCGACAATGGAATGACGGTGACGGCGGTGATCGACGAGCCGACGCTCGACTCGCTCGGGATGGGATAAGCAGCGAAGTAGGAAGTAGGAATTAAGAATTACGAAAAGCCGCCGGGCGCATGATGCGTTCGGCGGCTTTTCTGTTAACCGAGGATGAAAGCCAGTGACGTGTGACATGTGACGTGTGACATGAGGGGCAGAAGCACAGAACTGCGCCCGACACGGGCGCCGCTACAGGAGGGAATGCGGAGCCGAAGGGACGGGCAGGGCGAGCGCCGAACGCCGGATGCGTTCCCAAGTACAACTTGGGAACGAGGAGCGCCCGGCTTTGGGAACGAGGGGCAGCACGGCGGTCATAGACCGCCGCTAGCAGTCGCACGCGCGACAAAGCGGTCTCGCTTTTGATCGGCGAACTTGATTCGGTTGAGCCGGCAGGTCGTCTGCCGGGCCGAACATGCGAACCGATACCTGGAGCCTTGTTTATCTGGTTGGTTTCGTCGTTTACGTCGCGATTCGGGGGGTGTTTGGCGGGCGGACAAAGAGGAATGAGAAGGCGATCAGTCGCGTGGACGTGATGGATTTCGCGCTGATGGGGGTCGTCACGCTGGGGAATATGGTTTTGCCGTTGCTCTATTTGTTCACGCCCTGGCTGGGGTTTGCGGATTTTCCGAGATGCGAGATCTGGGACCGGGTTGCGGGAACGGTGGACCGGAATTTCATGCCGTGGGGTGGCGCGGTTTTAATGCTCGTGGCGCTCTGGCTGTTCTGGCGGGCGCACGCGGATCTGGGACTCAACTGGTCGGTCACGCTCGAGATGCGCAAGGATCATGAGTTGGTGGAGCGCGGAGTGTATCGGCGGGTCCGGCACCCGATGTATGCGGCGATCTTTCTGTTCGCGATCGCGCAGGGACTTCTGCTCCAGAACTGGCTGGCCGGCTGGGGCGGGTTCGTTTCGTTCGCGGTTCTTTATCTGGTCAGGGCGCCGCGTGAAGAAAAGATGATGCGGGAATTCTTCGGCGAACCGTACAGCGATTACATGAAGCGGACGGGCCGGCTTTGGCCGAGGCGGTGAGGAACCTTAAGAAAGTGACGAGTGACATGTGACATGTGACATGATGGCCGTTCCCAAGTGCAACTTGGGAACGAGGAGCAAAAGCCTGCGCCCAACACGGGCGCCGCTACAGGGGGGCGCCCGGCGTCCGCCGCGGCGGACGCCCTACAACACGTCACATGTCACACGTCACACGTCACTCGCTTTGAACTTTCGTGCAGCACGGATGCGGGGATCCGTTTGTAAAGGGCATGAGAATACTTCATACCCTCTACGCACTCGTAACCTTGGGGCGCGGCGTTATCGGCCTGATCAGAAGTCCGAAAACGCACCACAATATGCGGACGAATCGAGCGGTTCGTTTTTTCGCGGCGCTGCTCGCGCTCTTCTCCATCGGCACCGCAGCCGCGGATACTTACACGGTCATAAATACGCTCGACTCCGGGCCGGGGTCGTTGCGCCAGGCGATACTTGACGCGAACAGTCACGCGGGTTCGGACACGATCGCGTTCAATATCCCGGGCGGCGGCGTTGGGACGATCACGCCGGCAACGGAGCTGCCGGTGATCACGAGTCCGGTGACGATCGACGGCTACACGCAACCGGGGTCGAGCGCGAACACGCTGGTGGCCGGCGATAACGCGGTGGTCCTGATCGAACTGAGCGGCACCAACGCCGGCTCCGGGATTAGTGGTTTAACCCTCGGATCGGGCAGCGCTGGCAGCACCATCCGGGGCCTGGCGATCAATCGCTTCACGGCCAACGGGATCGTGGTTCAAAGTAACTCCAACACTATCTCGGGGAACTTCATCGGCACCAATGCGAGCGGCACGGGCGCGCTCGGCAATTTGGGCGACGGGATCACTCTTCAGGCCTCCTCGAACACGATTGGCGGCACGACCACGACGGCGCGCAACGTCATCTCAGCGAACGGCCGGCACGGCATCAGTCTCGAAGGGGGGAGTGCTGTCGTGCAAAACAACCTGGTGCAGGCCAACTTCATCGGCACCGATGTCACCGGCACTCAATTACTCGGCAACGGAGGCGACGGTGTCTTCGCCACTTCTGCCACGAACAACACCATTGGCGGAACCATCTCCAAGGCCGGAACGCCGCCGGCCAATTTGATCGCCGGCAACGCGGGCAGCGGGGTCGGCGCCGCTGCGGGGGTGACGGGACTTGCGATCAAAGGTAATTCGATCCACTCGAACGGCGGGCTGGGGATCGATTTGAACCGGGACGGCCCGACCGCAAACGATATCAGCGAGGGCGATGCCGATACCGGACCGAACCTCCTCCAGAATTATCCGATCCTGACCGTCTTCGCGGCCTTTAGCGACCGGGTCAGTTTCAACTTCAGGTACAAGAGCAGGCCAAACACAGCGTATCACATCGAGTACTTCAGCAATGACGCCTACGACCCGACTGGCTTTGGCGAAGGCCAGGTCTGGATCGGGTCTGCGGATATAATGACGCCCGCGAACGGCAGACTCGGTTTCGGCGGGTCCTTCCCGACGGCCTTCCTCGTGAAAAATCTCACCTTCACGGCGACCGACGCGAATGGAAACACGTCGGAGTTCTCGCCTGAGAGGGGGCAGCTCCGGAATATCGCGACGCGCCTGCGCGTTCAGACCGGCGATAACGTCCTGATCGGCGGTTTCATTATTTCAGGAACGGATCCGAAGGAGGTGATGGTGCGCGGGATTGGTCCATCCCTGGCGAACTTCGGGATTGCTGATCCGCTGGCCAATCCGACGCTCGAAGTGCACGACAGCACGAGCACGCTGGCGACGAACGACGACTGGAAACTGCGGCCTGATAACACCAGCCAGCAGGCAGAGATTGAGGCGACCATGCTCGCGCCGACGAATGACAACGAATCGGCCATCGTCACAACCTTGCCGGCGAATAATGCGGGCTACACGGCGGTGTTGCGCGGGAAGGATAACGGTACCGGCATCGGCGTGGTCGAAGCCTACGACCTGGATGTCGCGGCCAACTCGAAGTTGGTGAACATCAGCACGCGCGGGCTGGTTGAATCGGGCGACAATGTCCTGATCGGCGGCATTATCTCGAGCAAGGGCATGACAAAAGTGGTGGTGCGGGCGGTCGGGCCTAGCCTGGTGAGTTTCGGGATCACGAATCCGTTGCTCGATCCAACCCTGGAGCTGTTCGACGACAGCGGGACCCGGGTCGCGATCAACGATGACTGGCAAACGTCGCAGAAGAGCGAGATCGAAGAATCGACGCTGGCGCCTAACGACTCAAGGGAATCCGCGATCTTTGCGGCTCTTCGAGCCGGCAATTACACGGCGGTCGTGCGCGGGAAGAATGGCGCGACAGGGATCGCGGTGGTCGAGGCGTATGACATTTTGCCGGGAACCGGAGAATGAAGTCGGAGGTCGGAAGTCGGACGAGGTCGGAAGTCGAGGAAGTCGGAACACGCGGCGTGGGGAACGCTGCGGGTAGGCGGTAATGCAGCTAAGGGTAGCTGGCGTGAGTGCGGGCGCGCGAGTGACCAAGTCAGAGGTCGAAACGGAGTTTCGGAGACAATTGCGTTCCCAAGCTGGAGCTTGGGAACGAGGAGGCCGGCGAGGGGCATGGAACGAAAGGCCTAGAGAAATCGGCTTGTGTCGCGCTGGGCGAGCCGGCAGGCTCCGGGTTCAACAACCAAAACCCAAAAAAACCCAATCAAGATTCCAAAAAATGAAAATTACCAAGATTGTTCAGTTCACATTTGTGGCGGTGATCCTCGGCCTGGCGATGCCGGCGCGCGGAGATACGGTGTCGGTGCCCTCGAAGGAGAAACCGGCGTTCACAGTTGATATTCCCGCGGGCTGGAAACCGAAAGTCGATGCGGATGACGAAAGCGTGGAGGCGAGTCAGGCGGATAATAAGGCTTACCTGATAGCGTGGGTAACGAAGGCGTCGGATGAAAAGGCGCTGACGAGCGATCTGGAGGCGACGCTCAAGGATGCACTCAAAAGCATCGAGGGGGAGCCGAAGATGGAGGAGATCGAGCAGAATGGATCGAAATTCATGGTGATCACAGGCGACGGCGTGGATAAACGCGAGGGCAACAAGGTGCACTTCGCGGTGGGAATATTCGAGACGGGCCCGGACCAGGCGGGAGTTGTTTATACCGATGTCGACGCGGATGCGCCGGCCGAAACGATGAAGACGCTGATGGGGATTCTGAACTCGATCAAGGTGGCGAAGAAGTAGCCGCCTTCGCACGAGGCTTCGGCGTGCACCGGAATGCGTCCGACACGGACGCCGCTACAAGATCCTGAACGCGCGTCGACCCGCCTGCACAAGCTCAGGCGGGGCAGACATAGCGACGCGGCTCCAGCGCGTCAGCTTAAGCCCAGCGATTCCAGGGTCGGTTCGTCAATGGAGGCGGTCGCCGGGAGGCCGGCGGCGGCTTGATAGGCGGCGAGGGCTTCCCGGGTCATCGGGCCGACGAGGCCGTCGATTTCGCCTTTGTAATAGCCTTGCTCCTTGAGGATACCCTGCACGTCCGCTACCACCTGATCGGGCGGGCGACCGCTCGGGCCGGCGTAGATCGGGCCATCGTACGGGTAATAGGCGGCGGATTCATCGTAACCCCAGGCGGGAGCCCAATAGCCGTTATTAAAATAATACCAGCCGCCTGCGATGAGGCTCACTCGGGCATAGTTCGAGGTCCAATAACCGCGGTCGTGCCATTGGGGCTGATACGTTCTGAAGACGTCGTAGCGAGGGCCGACCCAATTGTTCGCCGCCGCGATCCGGTAAGCGGGATTATACCGGACGCTGGTGATGGCGGTGTTCGGCACGGCGCGGAAATTAACATGCTGGGCCTGGATCCTGGCGACGCTTTCCTTGTTCACCGTGACCTTGTTAACGTTGATGTTATTCTTGTTAACGTTGACGTTATTCTTCAGGGCGTTGACGTTCGTGTCGGTCTGAAGCTTCGTGTCCTTGCTCGGCTTGACCTTTTTCGATTCAACGTTCCTCACGTTGTCGGTGTTGGGTGGGACGGCGCGCTCCTTTTTCGGCGCCTTGTTCTCGACGTTAGTCTTCGGCACGGTGCGCTGTTGTTGCTGTTTGGGCGCGGCGGCCTTCGGTTTTTCTGCCGGCTTTCTGGTGTTGGCGTTCCCTCGGTCCGGCTTGGCGGCTTGAGCGCTGATGGCGAATATGCAGGCAAATGCGGTCGAGATGGCGATGAGCTTTTTCATAATGAGACCTCCGGCGTTGAATTCCTTTCTATTGATTCGCGCGCGGGCGAGCCGGTGGGGGCACTCAAAAGTGGGAATTATAAAGGAAGAAGGAGGAACGGGGGAAAACGCTCCCGCGAAACGGGACCGAATGCCCAATGCTGAAGGGGAGAGGTCGGAGGACAGATATGCCGGGCAACCGCGTCGGTTGCCAGACGGATCAGCAGGGTCGCCGCGGCGATCGCCTGCCCTGCAAGCTGAGGAAATCAGGGCGTGAATCCAATGCGTGGTTTGGGCGGCGCGGGTACGACCGGCGGGTCGATAATGTCCATCACTCGTTGCAGGACCGTGACTATGGCGGCTTCATGAACATCGAGCCGTTCTTTAAGTTCTTTTTCGAGGGCCACGAGCTGCTTGGCGAGTTCGCGCTTGTCGCCTAACAAAGCGCGCATTTTCAAGAACGCGCGGACGACAAACACACTCATCTGAACGGCGCGTCGGCTGTTTAGAACATTCGCAGCCATGATGGCGCCGTGTTCGGTAAAGGTGTACGGGCGCCTCCGGCGGCCTCCGTGACCCGAACTTGAAATGCCAATTTGGTATTTCAAGGCCTGCCATTCCGTCGGTGAAATTTGAAATAGAAAATCGCTCGGGAAGCGTTCCCGATTGCGCTTCACCGCTCGATTCAATAGCCCCGTCGCCGTTCCGTAGAGTCGCGCCAAATCCGCATCCAAAATTATCTTCTCACCGCGAATTTCCCGGATCAGGTCGTCAATGCTCTCGCTGGGGAGCGTTGGTTTCCTGGAGGGCATCGCAGGTTGCCAAGTCAGCCAGGCTGACGGTCGGGAACGACAATCCCAATCGCGCGGATGGGCCTGGCTTCGCGCTCGGCGGCGAGCCAGTCGAGCCGATCACGCTCGTCGTCGGTCAACGCGGATGGTGCGTCCAGGGAGGGGAGAAGCTCGAGTAGTTTTTTCCGGCGGGCGCGCTTTTTGTCGAAGCAGCGCCAGACGGCTTCGTCCTCGTTGAATTGGCGGACGCGCTCGCGGACGTCGTTGAACGGTGAAACGACAGGATCACTGCTTTGTTCGGAAAGAGGCATTGGGGGGGGGAAGAACAGGTATGATTCTACCGGACGGCGGCCGAATTTTCCAAGGGAAAACTTTAGTGGGACGTGTCTGTGAAATTGTGGGGCAACCGCGTCCGTTGCCGGGCGGATCGGCAGGCGACGCGTCTGCCCTACAGAAGCGACGAGCGATGGCGGGCGACACGCCTGCCGCTACAGGGCCGCGCGGATGATTTCCCAGACGCGGCGGAGGTGATCTTCGGTGGTGAGGAGATTCCCCAGCCCGAGGCGCATGACGGTGCGGCCGCGGAGTTTGGTTTGCATGAGGTAGGTTTCGCCGCCGGCGTTGATGGTCTCGACAAGCTGGGCGTTCTGGCGGTCGGACGCGGCGGGATCGGAGGACGTTTTTAATCGGAAACAGACGACGCCCATGACGACGGGAGCGGACAGTTCGAAGCGCGGATCTTCCTTCACCCACGTGCCGAAGAGCTGGGCCAGGCGGAGATGGTCGCGGATGCGCGCGGCGAGACCTTCACGGCCGAAGGTGCGCCAGACCATCCAGGCTTTCAACGCCCGGAAACGGCGGCCGAGCTGGATGCCGTAATCCATGTAGTTGATCTCGGCGCCGGCGGCGTCGCCGCGCAGATATTCGGGCACGAGGGTGAAGACGCGCCGGAGCCGGTCGATCTCGCGGACGTAAAGCGCGCTGAAATCGAACGGAACAAAAAGCATCTTGTGCGGGTTGATGACGATGGAGTCGGCGAGATCGAAGGCGTCCGCGACCCAGCGGCATTCGGGCAGAAGGGCGAGGCCGCCGCCGTAAGCGGCATCGATGTGGAGCCACATCTGGTACTCGGCGCAGACGGCGGCGATCTCGCGGACGGGATCGACGCTCGCGGTGGAGGTGGTGCCGACTGTGGCGACCACGGCGAGCGGCTTGAATTCTTTTCGCAGGTCGTTGGAGATCGCTTCGCGCAAGGCGGCGACGTTCATCCGGAATTCGCCGTCGCTGGCGATCTTGCGGACGTTGTGCTCCCCCAGCCCGAGCGCAATGGCGGCTTTATCGATGGAACTGTGGGCCTGGTCGGAAACGTAAATGCGGAAGATGGGGAGCTCGGCCCGACCTGAAAGGCCGAGGGTGCGAATGGAAATGCCGGCCTCTTCGCGGGCGACGGCGAGCGCGTGCATCGAGGCAACGGAAGCGGTGTCGTAGACGACGCCGTTGAAGTCATCGGGCAACCCGAGCCATTGGCGAAGCCAGTCGAGCACGACGGTTTCGAGCTCGGTGGCGACGGGCGAAGTGCGCCAGGTCATGGCGTTCACGTTCAACCCGGCAGCAATCATTTCGGCGAGGATGCCGGGCCCGGTGGTGGTGGCGCCGAAGTAGCCCATGAATTGCGGATGGGCCCAGTGCATGACGCCGGGCATGATCTGGTTCTCGATGTCAGCAAAGATTTGCTCGAGCGGCTCGCCGGTTTCCGGGGCCGCGGCAGGCAGCGCGGCGACGATCGTGCCCGGTTTGGCGGTGGGTGAGATGCGATAATTGGCGATGTTTTCGCGGTAATCGGCGATCCAATCCGCGACCTCGTGGAGATGTTTGCGGAAAACGTCGGCGGGGATGTCGCCCAGCGCGGCGACTGGTTCGGCGGGATTGGATTTCATTGGTCAGACTGGCGCGCCGCGGCTTGCGCGGCGATGCGCCCACCCCGATCCAATCGCGTCCGATCCCTTTCGACAAGATTTTGTCGCCGAAGGGATAGCCACCATAAGTGAGATGCCAGTAGAGCGCCCAATACGTGCTGAAACTGCGCTCGACGATCCAGAGCGGCGCGAACAAGCAGACGGACCAGGGGAAGTGTTGAGAGGCTGTTCCGCGGAGACGCCCGACAGCAGCGAGCGCGATTGAGATCAAGCAAAGCGCCAGCAGGTAGAACAGGAATCCTTTCAGGCCCCAGGCGAGGCCGATGGCAATCGCGAGGATCGGCAGACTGAAAAAGAGCGCGGTCTTGGCCCGCAGTCCGAAGTCTTCGTAAGCCTGGCGCGGGCGTTGTTCGATCCATTTCCGGAAACGGGGCGGGCGCTTTTGCACGAACAGGTTCGTGGCGTAGCTGATGGCCGCGCCGGCCCGCGCGAAGTGGCGGATGAGCTCCTCGTTATCGAAGAGGACGTCGCCGTCGTAATGCCCGACCCGCAGCATCGTGGCGCGACGAAAGGCGCAGGTGCCGGGATAATCGGCGAGCCGCAGGGTAGCGCGATTGATAAGCATCCGGGCGGCTTCCATCCGCGCCCACCAAGGCAGCGGCGCGAGGAAATTCTGTGGGCGGACGACTTCGAAATCATCGAGCAGCTCGCAGACACAATCGATCTGCGGAGGCGCGCAGCGGATGTCGTCATCGGCGAGGATGATCTTCTCGGTTCTGGCGAGATCCACGCCGGTGTGGATGCCGTTTACCTTGTCGTTCAGGTAGCCAAACGAGTGGTCGACTTTTTCGTGTCGAGACAGAGAATGCCACGCTTCATGATGCTGTTGAAAGACTTGCGCAGGCGAGCCGTCCATGACGAGGAGGTCGCAGCCGGCGTCGTTGAGGATCCGGAAGTAATCGGCGAGTTCGGCGGCTTCCGTGGCGGAAAAGCTGGCCCGACGAATCGGGAGGAGGTAGGTGCAGCGGGTCATCTCTCGTTCCCAGCTCCAGCTTGGGAACGCTTGTCTGCGAAGCTTGCTTCGATCTTCAGCGCGTGTGCGAACGCGAGGTTTTGATTCGAATTTGTAGCGAGCGCGTCTGTGCAGTACGCTTCGAGGGTGGCGTTTCACAGAAACGCCCTACAACAGCTGATCGGACGTATCTGCAGATGCGTTATTATCCTAAAACGCGAAGCCAAAGCTGAAATGGAAGGCGCCGGCGTCTTCGCCGGGGCGGCGGTCGGGATTGTAGCCGTAGTCGAGTCGGACGGGGCCGATCGGCAATTTGTAGCGCAGCCCGACGCCCACCCCGTAACGCATATCATCCAAACCCGCGGTGACGCGCGCAAACGGGTCGTTCGAGTTGGGCAGCAGATTGCCAGCGTCGAAGAAGACTGCGCCAAGCAGTTCGCCGTAGACCGGGAAGGTGTATTCGACATTGAACACCGTGAAGAATTCGCCGCCGATGGGGTGATCGTTGTCGTGCGGGCCGAGATCGCGCTCGGCAAAGCTGCGGACGGTGTTGGCGCCGCCGTTGAAAAAGCGCTCATCGATCGGGATCTCAGCCACCGTGCCGTCGCCCTCGATAGGGTGGATGATCCCGGCGCGCGCGCCGAGGGCGAGCAAGGTGCGCCGGTCGATCTGCCCTGGCTTCGGTTCTTTGCCGATCGGCAGGAAATAGGTAATCCGTCCGGTGCTGCGGACAAAGTCGATATCGCTGCCGAGCGCTCCCGTGGCGAAATCGATGGTGTTATCGATAACCAGCCCGCGGCTCGGGTTCACCTTGCTGTCGCGCAAATCGAGCGTCTGCGTGATGCCGAGCGAGCTGACGAAGTAGTTCGTCTCGCCGAGGAGCAGCGGATCGATGTCGGCGCTGGTGATCTCGACATGCCGCGAGTTCAGCACCAGGCCGACCTCATAGTGCTTGGAGATTTTGCGGGTGAAGTCGAGGCGCAGGCCGGTCTCCAGTTTTTCGTAGCCGTCGAAGTCGAAGGTGAGCGCATAGAGCTTGGCTTTGAAACCGAAGTCGCTGTCGAAGAAATAGGGATCTTCCCAGAGAATTTCCCATTTGTAGCCGCGGCCCGACCATTCGGCCGAAGTCGAGAGCGGCCGGCCGTAACCGAACAGATTCCGATCGCGAAAACTGGCGCCGACAATCGGGCCCCGAATATGAGCCGTAACCGAGGGCGAAGCCAAATTCCATGCTCTTGGCTTCCTCCGCGGAGATATCCAGCCGGAGAGCGTCGCCGCCGATCGGCGTCGGTTTGATTTGCAGGACGGTGAAAAGGCCGCTCCTCATCAGCTCGCGAAACTTCTCGTCCACCACCTCGGGGCTGTAAGTCTGCCCGCTGAATTTGCTGAAGCGCCGGGTGAGATAACTCGGCCGCAAACGCTTCAATCCTGTCACCGTCACCCCATCGAAATGATAAAGCCGGCCCGGGTGGACCGAGACCACCACCGGCACCCGGCCATTTTTGGCGGCCGCCGGATTGCCGACCGCATCGACCTTCACTTCGTAATAACCGCGCGTCCGATAGTAGGTCTGAAGCCGGCGCGGAATATCGGAGACCCGGCTGTCGGTATACGGCTGCTCCAGAAGGTCGAGCAACTGGCCGCGCAACGCTTCGGAGCCGTAAATCGTTTCGCCGGCGAAATTGACCACGCCGAAGGAATACTGGCGGCCTTCGGTGATAGGGATGGTGGTGTCCACCCGCGTCCCATCCGAGGCGTAGTGGTAGATCGGCTTGTCCACCTTCGCGTCGAGATAACCGTTCGCGATGTAAAGGCGGTGAACGAGATCGGCGCCTTCCTCGACATCCGCGGCGACGAACGGAAGTTTCTTCTGAAGGCTCGAATAACGTTCGCGCGTCGGGCCGACCGCGTAGTCGAACAGGGTTTCGGCCGGTTGATTCTGATTGCCGACGAAGTTCACCATCCCGAGCGTGACGAGCGGGCCTTCGTCGATGTCGAGGCGCAGCCGGTCGCCCGGACTCGATCGTGTAGCGCACGCTGACCTTGGCGTAGCCGTGCTTGCGATAAAAGAGCTCGAGGAAAAAGGCGGCATCATCGCCGCGCGCGGCAGTCAGGCCGTAGTCATCGATCGTCGTGATCTGCTCCTTCAACTGCGAGCGCAGCTCTTTCTCGTCAAAGGCGGTTTGCCCGTGGAACTCGATTACGCTGGTGCGTCTGCGCCTTCTTCTCCTGCTCTTTTTTGACCGCTTTCTCGGCCTTGTCCTTCTCTTCGGGTTTCGGAACTTTAACCGCCGTCTGGGCAAATGCGGCGGCGCCGACAAACGAAACCGCGATGGCGAGAGCCAGCGCGGTGACCTGGCGCCACGCCGAACGTGCTTTGTTGGAATGCGCGCCCCTCATCTCACTTGAATCGGATCAAATACTTCACCATGCCGCGAAAATCTCCCCCTACCCCGAGGTCGCCCACCAGCACAAACTGTTCGTTTACCTTGAACCGGGCGGTCGCCATCTGCTGGCCGGTGCGCGGATCGACATTGCCCACGTCCACCTGCAAACGATTGAAGACGGAGTTGCTCTTCGTCGGCTCGCCCTTCTTGAACGTCTTCCGGTAGAGCTGCTGAATGAGAAGCATCGCGGCGCGGCCGGCGAGCACGCTATTGTTCCCGATCAATTCCTGCCGCGTCGTTCCGGTGGCGAGGAGCGAGATGATTTCTTCCTGCGGCAACGGCGGCTCGCTGGTGAAGAGCGCTTCGGGCGCGAGGGCGGTCCCGTAAACGTAAACGTGCACCGTGTAATCGCGGATGAGCGAGGTCCCTTGCAGATCGATCTTTGGATTAAACGAATCGCTCGGGTCGAAGTAAAGAAGCCCCGAGGCAATTTCGAGCCGGCTAAAAGGGAGCGTCGCCTCGACGTTCTGGAGCCGCACCACGCCCTGGAGCTGCGGACGCAGGCCGGTGCCGGTTAAATGCAACTCCACTACCGCCCCGCCGTTCGCCAGATTTCCGCGAATGAGAAACGGATCTTTGGTCGTGACTTTCGACGTCGAATTTCCAGTCGCGAATCGGGCGGGTCCGGGATCGAGAAATCGGGACGATGGGACGGCGGTTGCGGCGCGGGGCGCCCAGGCAGGCCGATCGGAATCAGATCGATGTTCTTGAGGAGCGAGCTGTTCGTCAGCGCTACGCTACCGGTCACTGTCGCGTTCTTGAGCGGACCGATGACTCGCACATCCGCATCGGCACGCGCGGTGAGTGTATCGTCCCGCGCCACGAGCATCGACTGGCCCTTCAGTTGAAAATCCAGGTTCGGCTCGGTCAGTTTCGGGAACGTCACCTGGCCGGAGATGGTGAACGGTCCGCCGGCCAGCTCGCCGTTGAATCGCTCGAAACGGAGAACGTCGCCCTCAAAAGTCATGCGCGAACGGAAGCCGCTGATCGACGGCATCTTCGTGTTGGTGAAGCGCGCCATGTTGATGGTAATGTCGCCCGCCCCACTCAGGACGCGGCCGCGCGATGGTGCCATTCACGTTCACGTCGAGCGCCAGATCGCCATCGAGCTGCGTGATGCCGGGCAGGAACTGGCGAAGGAAATTCACTGAGCTGCGAGGGAGCACGACTTTGGCCGTGAGCGGCGTTTCTTCGTTAAATTTTTTCTCGGCGATCATCTTCGGGATGTCGAAGGGGATGTTGCCGGTGATCTGCACGGGCTGGATTTTGGATTGCTGCAAGCGGCCATTGAAGGCGAGCTGGTTTTCCTTCAGCTCCGCCACGAGATCGAACGTCGCGGGCTCGAGCTTCGGATATTCGGCGCTGTGCAGGTCGCGCATCTGCACGTCGAGGCGCGCGGCCACTTGATCGAGTGTTCCTTGCGCATCGAGTTTCACGTTGATCAAACCAGTGCCGAGCGGCGGCGCGCCCGAGGTCTGCGAAAAGTTTCTTCAGGTCGAGGTTTTCAGATTGGAAAGTGATGAGCACCTTGCCATCCGAAGGGAAAAGAGGCCGTTCGGTCCCGAGGTTTTTCCAGACGAACGGCAAGGCGATGTAACCGGCCGCATATTTTGCCTGGCCCTGGTCGATCTGGATCTTGCTCACTTCGAGCGTGGCATCTTTCGCCGTCATGATGGCCTGGAAGCTCAGCTTGTCGCTGCCGAGGAAAATCGTGGGGACGTTCAACCCTTCCGGCGAATAATCGGCTTCGATATTCGCCTGAAGCGCCTGGAGATTCGCGTAGCGGCCTTTCTCCAGCGTGAGCTTCAGCTTGCCGGAATTCTTGAAGTCGACGACTTCGCCGCTTCCCTCCCAATCGACGACGAGCGAACCGGCGATGTCGTTGTTATTGCCAAAGGCGGCAAGGAGTGGCTTCATCCGCGCGAGATCGGCGACGTTGGCGGAAAGCCTGCCGCTGTAAGCATGCGGCGCGTCGAGCGAGAAGACTCCGCTGCCGGCGATATAATCGCGCTCGTTCAGCTTCGCGGTGAAATCGTTGAGATAGACGACGTTCCTCGAAATGGAGGCCTGGCCGCTGATTTCCGGGATCGTGACCGTCCGGAATTTCAGATTCGAGCCGTAGATCGAAAGCTCGCCGTCCGCCTTGCCATCCGTCACGGTGACCTCGCCCGAGACCTGGACCGGGCCGGTAATCCGGTTCGGAGAATCTTCCGGCCAGTAATCGCCCAGCTCGACCGCGCCCAGGGTCACGTTGAACCCGGCGGGCTGCGTGCGGAACTGCGTGAGATCGTCGGGCAACAGATAGGTTCCCGACGCCGTGAAGGTGTTTTCTTTCCGGAGAGCCACGACGCGGTCGACCTTTACGTTCTGGCCTTCGATCGTGATATCGGCCACGACCGAATCGAAAAGATTTTCGCCGGAACGGACATCGGTCATCTCGGCGTGGATTTGGGAACGAAGGTCGGCGTAATACATTTTCTTCTCGTTCGCCGGGCGGCATTTCCTTCGCGGCTTTGATCGTGGCGCTCACTTGGGCCGCACTGGAGTCGCCATAGGAGATGGGGCCGCCCGAAAGAACGAGGTCGGCGCGTAAGACCGCATCGCTGATTTCCGCCGTCCCGGTCACGGTGGCCGCGCCGACCAGCGGTTGGGCGAACCGCGCGGTGAGAGATTGCAGATCGGGAAGCGCTCCGCTGATTTCAAACCTCGCGCCGGATCGTCCGAATTCGCGGACGTGGTTGGGAAGCTCCGCCGTTCCCTTCAAGCCGATCCTGTTCGCGCCATTGGTCGCTTCGCCGGGATCGAGCGTCAGGGTGCCATCACGCGCCGTCACATTCACGTGCGACGTGGTCGAAGAAGAGATTTTCCTGGCGCAGATTGTTGACCTGCGCCTGGAGCGAGCCGGTCCAGGTGCGGGGCGCGTCGATCGCTCCATCGGCTTCGATGCTAAGCCGCTGCACGTCGCCCGCCAGGAATTCCGGGGGCCGGCCGATGTAGCCGCGCAGAGTGTCGAGCGACACGTTCTCCGCGACCAGCCGCAACTTCATGCTGAGCGATTGCGCGGTCTCGCTGAGAGCCGAGCGAGCCAGCGACCGTGCCGCCGGCGAGCGAAGCGTCGAGGACCACCTCAAGCGATCGCGCCGCGATATGCGACGCGTCGAACGCAATCAGGCGAAACTGGTTTTGGTCATCGAGCGCGAGACCGCTGATGACAAGGTTCTTGTTCGTGTAGGAAGTCTTCGCCGAAATGTTGCGCCAGGGCTCGGCCGCGGGGATTTGGAGAGCTGTCGCGCGGAGCTCGCCCGGCCGCTTCGGATCCAGCTCGAGGTCGAAATGCTCGAGAATGAAATCCTGTTGCCCGGTGATGGAGCGGACGGCGAGGTTGATGTCGGAGAGAACCACCCGCTCCGGGAAGAACGGGAACAGCCTAAGCCGGGCGTCCGGCGGCGGGATCTTCGGTTTCAGGGAAGCTTTGGCCGGATCCAGAATGATACGCGCGGTCCGGATCTCAGCGTTCTTCAGGACTTCGGTCGCGCCGCGTCGCATAAAGTCCCAGAGGCTGTAGTCGGCGCGGATGTAATCGACGTCGATCGACTCGACGATCGTCGGGCCGATCGGCACGACGCGCAGGTTGCGAATGACGAGGTTGGTGAAAATCGTTCCCTGGAGGGTGCCATCGATCTTCAGGTTTTCCTTCGCGGCGTAATGATTGGCGACCGCATAGCCGATGCGGAAAAGGATCGGCCGATGGAAGATCAGGATCAGCGCCAGGAGGACGAGCAAGCCCCGCCCGACCCACCATCGCCAGGAGCGGGGAGGTCTGTTGAAGGGCTTAAAGTCTTCATCCACGAGGGCGGTAATGTATTTCCACGAGGGAAAAGGGCAACCGGGGAGGCAGACGGTCTCTTTGGAGCCGGCACGCCCCCGTGCCGTTGGAGAGGGCCTGCCCTCAGGCCGTGGGTGTGTGCCCACTTGGGGGAACGCCTTCCGGCACGGGGGCGTGCCGGCTCCATTAAGAAGTTGCGACCAGCCCGCGACCGAAAAGCGTATCCAGCGTAAATACGCAATGAGGGGAAATCTATTCGCCAGGGAAGACGCGAAACCGCCCAGAACAGCGCCCGGCTCATTCGCCGCCGAAGCCGAAGATGTTTTCCGCGAATTTGTTCTGCGACCGGTTTTCCCGTGCGTCGGCGCCAAGGCGGCCTTCAATTCAAGCTCATACACCCTGCGGGTTTTTGACGAGCTTGGGAGCGATGCGGCAACGCGTGAACTTTCGGCGGCGCTTTGCGATTTCACGCAATCCGAAATGATGCATCGCGAGCGAATACGCGACGTTCGTCGCCATCTTCGAGGGACCACGAGGAACGGACGAACTCCAATTCGAGAACTTGCTTTGGCAGCAGCTCCGCCGGCTCCATCAACTGGATGCCGCCCGCTTCGATTGGGACCCGAATGTCCGGTCCGATCCTTCCGATCCGCATTTCTCCTTCAGCTTCGGCGGACAGGCGCTGTATGTGATCGGCCTCCACGCCAACAGTTCGCGCGAGGCGCGCCGATTTCCCTGGCCGGCCCTGGTCTTCAACCCGCACGAACAATTCGAGCGGCTGCGCGCGGATGGGAAATGGAAGCGGATGCAGGAGACGATTCGCTGCACGCGATCTGGAGCTGCAGGGGTCGATCAACCCGATGCTGAGCGATTTCGGGGTGGAATCGGAAGCACGCCAATATTCCGGGCGCGCGGTGGAGGAGAATTGGCAGGCGCCGTTCAAGGCGGTGGAGGGCAAATGTCCTTTCGCGCATTGAACTCTTCCGCTTCCTCTACCTCTTGCCTCTTCTCTTCCCGCTTGTTGAGAAAACAGAGGCAGCGGAAGAGGTAGAGGAAGACGATGACGAATCGCCTCGAACCACAAACCGGTACCGCCTTCGAATTGCGCGCCGGCCAGCTCTCTGCGCGTTACCGATCTCGAAGGCGAACAGGTCGCGGATCTCATCGCCTTCAATCTCTCCGACAAAGCCGAATGGCTTTCGTCGGGCCGCAGCATCGATTACGCGAACCGCATTTACCTGACCAAAGGCGATCTCCTCTACTCCAACCGGAGCCGGCCGATGTTCACGATTCTGGAAGACGACGTGGGCCGCCACGATTTCCTGCTCACGCCCTGCAGCCCGGAGACCTTTCAGATCATCTACAAGAACGAGCGTTACCACCCGAGCTGCTTTGAAAATCTGGCCACGAATCTGGCGCGCTTCGACATCGCGCCGGATTCGATCCCGACGACACTCAACATCTTCATGAATGTCGAAATCGATGCGGCTGGCGCGCTCAAGATCCTGCCGCCACGCTCGAAGGCCGGCGATTCGATTGTTCTCCGCGCCGAGATGGATTTGATCGTCGGCCTTACCGCCTGTTCGGCCGAGATGTCGAACAACTACCGGTTCAAGCCGATCGGATTCGAAATTACTTAGGGCTTCAAGGAGCGGCGGCGCTTTTGAAGCCGCGACCTGTGGGACGCGCAAACGGCGATCTGCACAAGAAAATCGCGCCTCTCACGCTCGGCCACAGGGCAGCGGCTTCAGAATAACGGCGGTTTGTAAACCGCCGCTCCTTGCTTGATGCTTGCCGCCCACGCATGAATCCCGAAAAGCTTTTCGATTATCTCGAAGGAAAACTTTCCGAGACGGAACGCTTGCGACTTGAAGAGCAGCTCGCGGCCGACCCTCAGTTGCAGCGCGAGCTGGCCATCGCCCGCGAGATGCACCGGCGTTCAAGTGGGTCGCGCGAAGTCCTGCTCGAGAGCGACGAACCGGAAATCCCCTCGCCGTCCGAAACCGCTCGGCCGCCGCCTGATCACGGCCTTCGCGGCTCTGGTGCTGCTCAACGTGTTCGTCGGCATCGCCTTCATCATCGGAAAAAAAGGAGATCGCACCGGAGAACGCGACCGCGAAGCCGCCACCCGGCAGCAGCTAACGGAGTCTCTGCAAAGAACGGCGAACGTCGCGCTGCCTTTACCCACCATTGGAGATGACATTCATCTTCCCGCTCCCGCCGAGGAACGGGAGCGAATCGCGGACAGCGTCATCCTGCTGGCCACGCAAGCCGGCGGGTCCGCCGCGAAAGCGCCGCCCGACGATCAGCGCATCACCGTTGTCATCGACGTGCCGTCAGACCGCGCGGATGAATTCCGCCGTTCGCTCGCGCCCCTGGCTGCTCCGGAATATTCACCGCCTCCGGCCGACCAGTCGGCTTCTCCGGACAAGCGCGCGATCATGCAGGTGCGAATCGGCGAGCCGTTGCCCTCCCCTACTCCGTGATGGCGGATGTAAATGATCGCGATCACGTTTGCGTTGCCGGCGGAAAGTTCTGACTTCGTCTCGCGGCTCGAAAAGCCGGCGCCGAATTCGCGCGAAGGCGTTGAAACCATTCGCGGTCAATTGCATGGGAAGTCCGTCTGACAGTGCTCCACACCGGCGTCGGCCGAAACATTTGCTCACAGCGGATCGATGTCTTGCTGCGTCGCGAGCAGTTTGAATACGTGATCAGCGCAGGTTTCGCAGGCGCGCTCAAGCAAGAGCTGCGCGATCGGCGATCTTCTGCTGTCGGAAAATTACTCGAGCCCGCAACTGTTGCGTTCGGCCCAGCTTGTTCTTGCTGGCGACGGAATTCTTCAGGGCAAGCTGCTGACGATGGCGGACGTGATTGAATCGAATACTGAGCGGGAACAACTCGCGACGAAGACCGGCGCCGCCGCGGTCGATATGGAAACGGAATTCATTGCCGAAGCGTGCGCCGACCATCAGCTGCCGATCCTTTCGCTGCGCGCGATCAGCGACACCCCAGCGGAACCGTTTCCTGCTCCGGCCCATGTCCTGTTCGATCTCGAGAAGCAGCAGACGGATTTCGTCCGGCTCGCGTTTTATCTGGTGAAGCATCCGGGCGCGATTCCCCGGCTCACCGCGTTTCGCGACCGCGTGGGCCTGGCGCGGAAAGCTCTCGCCGCCGCGCTCGATAAAATTTTGCGCGCAGATTTGTTGTAGGTGGATCGAGCGCTCCGTGGCTCGATGCTGATTCGTCGCGGCTTCGCCGCCATTTTGTCATCGCGCGGCGGAGCGCGCGATCCACCTAGGAGCCTGCCGGCTCCACGTGGACCAAAACATCGGCGATCCGGGAATCCGTCTGCTTGATTGCGTCCTTCACCAGATGCGCGATTTCGTGTCCGTCGCGGACCGAAATTCCACCGTCCACCCCGACGTGAAGATCGACGTAAAACGAAAGCCCCATTTTGCGGACGAGACATTTCTCGACCTCGATCACGCCCGGCACGCCGCAGGCCGCGCCTTGAATGAGCGCCACGATTTCTCCCCGCGGCGCCGTGTCCATCATTTCGTGAATGGCCGGGAAAAGGAGGCGATAGCCGTTCGCCGCGATGATCGCGCAGGCAAAAAGCGCGGCCCAGTCATCGGCGGTCTCCCAGCCTTTGCCGCCGAGAAGCGCGATCGAAATCCCGACGAACGCGGCCGCGGAAGTCAGTGCGTCACTCCGGTGATGCCACGCGTCCGTTTGCACCGCCGTGCTCGCGACATCTTTCCCAAGCCGAATCACGGAGCGATAAAGCAACTCCTTCACGATGATCACTACGATCAACACAATCAACGTGAACGGCGCGGGCGCGTGATGAGGGGTAAGAATCTCGCGCACACTTTGAATCGCGAGGGCAATCGCCGCGATGATAACGCCTGCGGCCACGATCCCGGCCGCCATCGGCTCGGCTTTGCCATGGCCGTAGGGATGAGTCGCGTCCGGCGGTCGCGCGGCAAATTTCAGTCCGCCCCAGATGACAGCGGAGCCCGCGATATCGAGCGCGGATTCGATCCCGTCCGCGATCAAAACATAAGCGTTGCCGAGCAGACCCGCGGTGATTTTGGCCACGGCGAGAACGAAGTTCACGAGCATGCCGGCCAGCGCTACGCGCGCTCCCGTTTGCATATTGCTGGTGGGATCGTTCGATGTAGGCTGAAATCCCTGCGGCATTATGAGCAAAACGTTTAAGGCCGCGATCTACGAAACGCACGGAAATCCGGCGGAAGTTTTGCGGGTAGTCGAGCGTCCCTGGCCGACGCCCGGGCCGGATGAAGTGGTGGTGAAAATGTCGGCCGCGCCGATTAATCCGGCCGATCTCAATTCGATCGAAGGCAAATATCCGATCCGCCCGGCGCTGCCCGCGACACCAGGGATGGAAGGCGCCGGATTCGTCCTGGAGCGCGGATCGGCCGTGCGCGATCTCGCCATCGGCACGCAGGTGATCTTGCCGCACAGTTTTGGAACGTGGCAGGAGGCTTGTGCCATCGCAGCCGACAAACTGGTCGCCACGCCGCCTGAATTGCAGCCGATCCAGGTCGCGATGCTAAAGGTGAACCCGATTACCGCGTGGCGGATGCTGCATGATTTCGTCCCGTTACGCTCGGGCGAATGGCTGATTCAGAACGCAGCAAATTCAGCGGCCGGCCAGTGCGTGATCCAGATCGCGAAGGAACTCGGATACAAGACGGTGAACATTGTGCGGCGATCCGAGCTGGTGGAGGAGCTGCGCGCTCTCGGCGGCGATGTCGTATTAGTCGATGGCGAGAATCTGCGCGACGAAGTGGCAGCGGCGACGGAGCGGGCGCCTATCCGGCTGGCGCTGAATGCCGTGGGGGGCGAGAACGCGTTGCGCGTCGCGAAAACATTGGCGTCCGACGCCACGATGGTGACCTACGGCGCCATGAGCCTGCAGCCGCTCTCCATTCCGAACGGCATGTTCATCTTCAAAAATCTGCGGTTCACCGGATTTTGGGTGAACAAATGGTACGACGCCGCGACGCCCCAGCAACGCGCCGAGACTTTCTGGCCGCTTTTTGACATGGCGAAGCGCGGCCTGCTCCAGACGAAGGTGGAGAAAACCTATCCGCTTTCCGAAGCGAAAGCCGCGATCAAGCATGCGTCGCAGGAGAAGCGTGGCGGGAAGATCGTGTTCGAGTTCGCAGCGTAACGAACAGCGATCCCGCATGCGCGGGACCGTTGCTACAGCGCTTGCCAGGTTCATTTGCGTTTTCATAAGCTCGGCGCTGTAGCCGCCTCGCTATGTCGAGGCGTCTGCCCCTGATAATATGAAGCGCTCCCCAGAACGCGGCGACATAGCGCCGCGGCTACAGCGTCGGTTTCCGAAACGTCCGCCGAGACTGGAATTGCTTTTCTCGTCGGTGCGGTCCTTTTATTTCGTGACGTTCAATACGCACAACCGGCTTTCGCTTCTCGCGCGCGACGAGATCCACAAGGTCTTTCAGTCGTTTTGCGAGCGAGCGAAGGGACACAACATCGCGGTCGGCCGCTTTGTCCTGATGCCCGATCATGTCCATTTGTTCGTCGCGATGCCGATGACAGGCCTGACACTCTCAGAATGGGTTGGCGGACTGAAAACCGTCCTCGGAAAGGAATTACTCAGACTAGGAATCCAGAAGCCGCATTGGCAGGAGGGGTTCTTTGACCATCCTTTGCGGAGCGCCGAAAGTTACTCGCAGAAGTGGGATTATGTGAGGATGAATCCGGCGCGAGCGGGTTTTGCGATGATCCGGAGCAATGGCCGTATCAGGGAGAGATCGTGAGCATCGCGTTCGACTAGCGCCCGGCACGGCGACATAGCGCCGTGGCTACAGTAATTTGATTCACCCCAAACTACCCTTGCGGGGCGGGCTCTTTTTTGGGCTGGCGCTTTAAGAGCGTGATCTGCTTGATCCGCGCGGAATCGCTTGGGCTCCAGGTCGCCACGTCGGGATCGTCCTTGAAGGCGTTGTGCACGAGACGGCGCTCGTAGGAATTCATCGGCTCGAGCTGCAACGAGCGGCCGGAAATGCGCACGCGCTCGGCCAGTTCGCGGACGCGCTGCACGATCCGATCTTCGCGCATCGAGCGGTAATGCTCGCAATCGACTATCACCTTCGGCGCATCCTTGTCTTTCGTCTGGATCAGCCGGTTCAGGAGGAACTGGATCGCCTCCAGCGTCTCGCCATCGCGGCCGATGAGGGTGTGGCTCTCCTCCATGTAAATCTGCAGGGTCGGATTGCCGCCTTCGCTTTGCGTCTCGTCGATCTGCACCACAAAGCCGAGGTAACCGAGCATGGTGTCGAGTAATTCCTTGGGCGTCATGGTCGTCCTTTGCGCGATTTTTTCCCGGTCACCGGCGGAGCAACTTTTTCCAGAACCGGCAACGGCTGCTTCTGGTTATGCCAAAGTTGCAGAATCGTGAACAGGTTCTGAACCGTGTAATATAATGCCAGTGCCGCTGCGAAATTGTAGCAAAAAATTAAGAAGATCAGCGGCATGAACATCAGCACGCGGCGCTGCATGGCGTCGCCCGTCTTCGGCGTCATGTGCATGAGCCAGACGTTGGTGGCGCCCATGAGGATGGGGAGGATGTTGAACGGCAGCCCCTGGCCGGGAACGCCGAGGATCGGGATCCAACCCATGCCGGGAATGATGAAAAGCGTGTCCGGCTGCGAGAGATCGCGCACCCAGAGGAACGCCGCGTTTCGCAGCTCCGCCGCCTGGCCGAGCATGCTGAACAGGCCGAAGAAGATCGGGATTTGAATCATCATCGGCAAACATCCGCCCACCGGATTCACGCCGTGCTCCTTGTAGAGCTTCATGACTTCCTGATTCATCCGCGTCGGGTCGTCTTTGTGTTTCTCCTTCAGCTCCTGCATTTTCGGCGCGAGCGCGGACATCTTGCGCATCGATTTGTTCGCCTTGTTCTGGAGCGGCCAGAGGATTCCCTTCACCACCGCGGTCAGGAGGACGATGGACCATCCGTAATTGCCGATCCAGCCGTGGATCAGGTTCATGAAATTCAGCAGCGCTTCGCTGACGATCTTGAACCACCCGAAGTTCATGATCTCGGCTTCGTTGTGCTGGAGTTTTGCGAGGCGGCGCATAAAGTTTTGGGCCCGCGTAAATTTGGAAACGCATCGAAACCGTCTGGCCAGGCTGAACCTGGAGAGCCGGCAGGCCCATCGCGCCTTCCATGCCTTGCAATGATGGGCCATCGGGACGCTTGATTTCGAACGGCCGCGCCCACAGCTCGACGATCTTGGCGTTGAGCGGCGTAATTGGCATGGCGAAGAAGGTGTTGGTCATGCCAGCCCAGTCGGCGTTGTTGACCTTTTCGCGATAGAAGCTTTGCGCCGCGCCGCTTTTGCACGCCGACCAATGGATAGTTTTGCTCCGGGAACCAGGTGACATCGATGCCCTCAGGGTCGCCCGCGAACCAGGCCAGACGCGTGTAGGAGGGCATGTCGGTGGGATGGATCGGGCGGGTCGAGCCGAGGGTGACGAAGTAGCCGCCATTGTTGTAGGGCTGGGCGCCGTCGTTGCGGAAGTCGACATCCATCATCACGACGAAGTTGTCCTTCTTCCCGGTGGCGGGCGGGAATGAGAAGCGCTTGCTAATGTTCAGGCCGTCCGGATTCTTGCGCTCGAGCTGCACGCTCCCATCATCCTGGCGCGCGATGGAGAATTCGGCGAACGCCAGCGAATCCGGATTTTCCACGATTGCGCCGATCGGAATGCGCTCGGGCCCGTTCAACACCATGCGCTCACCTTTTTCGCCGATGTGATTGAGGAGGACCGCTTCGCGAATCGCGCCGCCGCGGTTGGTCAGGTGAAGTTCAACGTCGGCGTTCGCGAGAGTCTCCGACTTCTCGGCAAAGGTCGCGATCGAGTCAGCCGGGGCGGGCGTCGCGGTAGCCGCGGGCGCGGCCGAGGCGGCAGGCGAAGCTGAAGCGGTGGGCTGATTATCCGGCGTCGCGCCCGGCGTGGGCGAAGCAAGCGACCGGTGGGCGCGGAGGCGGCAATTGCGACGCGGTGTAGGCGTACCATCCGATCATCCCAAGGATGCAAAGCGAAACGGCAATCCATGCTTGGCGATCCATAAGCGTTGCCCGCCGGGCTATTCACAAACAATTGAGGCCGCCCCGTCAGCCGCTTGGCACGGAATGAGAATGCCGGGGCGGCACTGGATCATGCCCTCGCCCACCCCAGGGATGGCAACGGCACAGCCGGCAGACTCCGAGCCAGGTTCCGCGAAGGATGCCATGCGTCTCCAGCGCCGCGAGAAAGTAAGCCGAACAAGTCGGCTCAAACCGGCAACCCGACCCCGGCCCGCTCAAAAGAGAGAGCACCGGAGAAATGAGAAGCTGATAACCTCGAATAAAAAGACGCGCGAGAAAGAGCATCAGGGCGCTAGAATAGAAGCGCGCTCCGCGAGGCGCAACCAATCATCTTTCAGCTCCTGATAGCCGGCCCGCGCGGCTCCCGAACGCGCGACAAGAACGATCCAAAAGCCTGGCCGCAAACGCCCCTGCTCCTTCCGCACGATGTCCCGTAACCGCCGGCGAACGCGGTTTCGGACCACCGCCCCGCCCAGCTTTTTCGTGGTGATAAACCCGGCGCGAAACGCTTTCTCCTCCTTTTGAACGAGCACACCCAAAATGAGCAACGGCCCTCGGTAGGTCTTCCCCTGAAATTTGACGGCCGTGAATTCAGCCGTCTGCGTCAGCCGCTTCGCCTTCGAGAAAGATTGCTTCACGGATTTCATCCGGTCATCGCGCGCCCACCATAACACAGCGTGGGCGCGATCCTCTCCCTCTCTTCTCTTCTTAAGGGAAGTGCAGGCGGACTCCAATCTTTTCCGTACAGCAAAAGTCTTCCCGGGGACATGCCGCGGGAAGACTTTTGAAGTTAAAAAGCCGGTAAGACTACGGGCTCGGGCTGGAAGTCGTCGTCGTCGTGCTGGTCGCAGGCGTCGTCGTCGTTGTGGTTGTGTTCGTCGTTTCCTTCGTCTTCTCCGTGGTCGGATTTACGATGGTCGTGTTCGTCTCTTTCTTCTCAACGGGCGAAGAAGTGGTGGTAGGAGCGACCACGTCGGTCCGTTGCTCGCAGGCCCCGAGGAGCGCCGCGCTGGCGAAAATGCAGAGTAATTTTTTCATAGTTTGGATTGGTTGCCCCATTTTGGGACTAAGCTGAATCGAATGGCGGCAACGCTTCGGCCTTGCCGAAACTCAACTTTCGCAGGCAGTTGTCGGCGACGACCGCTCACCGCGCAGAACCCTCATCCTAACCTTCTCCCTTAGGGAGAAGGAACCCGTCCACGAAGCCCCGTCCGAGGACTGCGCGTTTGGAAACCGCCCTCTTTGCGAAAGCTCCCTCACATTTGGAGAGGGATGGGTGAGGGCTTTGCACCGTGTCAGGCCTAAAACGGAGGTTCGAACTTCAGCCCGTGCGCTTCGGCCACGGCTGCATATGTTACCTTGCCATCCCGCGTATTGATGCCGCCGATGAGCGCCGGCACTTTCTTGCACGCGTCTTCCAGCCCGAGATCGGCGAGCAACTCCGCGTAGCGCGCCGTGGCATTGCTCAGCGCCTGGGTCGAGGTGCGCGCATACGCGCCGGGCATGTTGGCCACGCAGTAATGCGTCACCTCTTCTTCGACGTAGATCGGCTCTTCGTGCGTCGTGGCCCGCGAGGTCTCGGCGCAGCCGCCCTGGTCGATCGCGATATCGACGAAAACGCTGCCCGGTTTCATCTTTCGGAACATCTCGCGCGTGATCAGCTTCGGCGCCTTGGCGCCCGGAACCAGCACCGCGCCGATCAGGAGGTCCGTGGTCGGCATCAATTCCGTGAGGTTCGCTTCATTCGAGTAGAGCGTCTTCACGTTCGGCATCGTCAGATCGAGGAAACGCATCCGCTCGCCATCGACTTCGAGAATGATCACGTCGGCTTTCAAGCCGACCGCCATGCGCGCCGCATTGACGCCGGAAGTTCCGCCGCCGATCACCACCACCCGGCCGGGCAAAACCCCGGGCACGCCGCCCAACAGCACGCCATTGCCGCCGTTGTGCTTGGCCAGGTAATAAGCGCCCATCACCACCGACATTCGGCCTGCGATCTCGCTCATCGGCTCCAGCAGCGGCAGCTTGTTGCCGATCTGAATGGTCTCGTAGGCAACTCCCGTCACGCCCGATTTCACGAGCGCTTCCGTCAGCGGCTTGCTCGCCGCGAGGTGCAGATAAGTGAAAAGAATCTGTCCTTTGCGCAGAAGCCCGTACTCCGCCGGCAACGGCTCCTTTACCTTCACGATCATCTCGGCCTGCGCAAAAACCGCCTCGGCGCCGTCGATCATTTTCGCGCCCGCCGCGACGTAATCCTCGTCCGCATAACCGGAGCCGACGCCCGCACTTTTCTGCACGAGAACGGTGTGGCCTTTGCGCGTGAGAGTCGTGGCAGTCGAGGGAATGAGCCCCACGCGGTGCTCTTGCTGTTTAATTTCTTTCGGAACGCCGATGATCATTTCGGAGACAGTGACATGTGACGAGTGACAAGTGACAAGTTAAAAATGCGACGCGTTACCTAATTTTCTCGTCACCCGTCACTCGTCACACGTCACTTTCTTAGTTCAATGACGGATCGTCCGGCGCCGCGGCCAGCATTTTGTACCACGGCCCGAGGCCGCGCATGATTTCGAACCAAAGCTTCGGCAAACGCTCGGGGGTTAACGCGGCTCGGGTGGGCCGCTGCACGATCCAGGCTTTTTGTTTCATCTCGGCTTCGAGCTGCCCGGCGCTCCAGCCGGCGTAGCCGACAAATGCCCGAACTGAGGCTGGATCGGTCCCCACCCGTTCGTGCGCCTCGTCGACGCCAACGTTGTGATTGAGCTTCAATCCCTGGCCCGCCTCCCATTCAAAAGAAGCGAACATCAATTGGTTTTTCCCCACCGGGCCGCCGAGAAAGACCGGCACATCCTCAAGCCCCTCAGGCGGCGCCTCGTTCACGAGATCGACTACTTGCTTGTCGAGCGGGCGATTAATGATGAGCCCGCCCGCGCCTTCGGCCGAATCATGCTCATAAATGAAGAGGACCGCGCGCCGAAAATTCGGGTCGAGCATGTTCGGGTGCGCGACCAGCAGCGAGCCAGCGAGGCTGAGCGGCATTCCTTCCCCGAGATTGCGCATGAAAAACTAGAAGCTGCCGGGCCATCTTGCGCAACAGCTTTCATGCGTAAGGACGGTGCGTTGCGGCGTCTCCTACCGGGGGATCAATTCGCGATCGCGCAACTCAAACACCGGTCCTTCCACTCCCTCCTCGCGCCATTGCATGGTTGTCGCCGTAACGAGCTTTTGCGCCTCAGCCGGCAGATGCTCCAAAAGCGCGTTCCGCCGCACCGGATCCAATTCGCCAAAGATGTCGTCGATTAACATCAGCGGCGGCGTCCCCTCCTCCGCCAGGAAGACGCGGGCTTGTGCGATCTTCAAGGCCAGCGCCACGGTCCGCTGCTGACCTTCCGACGCATACTGACTCGCGATTTTCCCTTCAACGAGCAGCTCGAGATCATCGCGATGCGGCCCGACGATCGTCTGGCGGAGGCGTAACTCCTGGGCATGCGAATTGGCCAGATCAGCCGCGAAGTCGTCGCTAGTCCCGGGCGCGAACCGCAACTGCAAGGTTTCTCCCGTGCCGCTGATTTCACGATGGGCGGCCGCGACCAGAGGGCGCCAATCGCTCGACCAGCTTGCCCTCATCGCGCCTAATTTCGCGCCGTGTTCGAGCAGCGGCAGTTCGTAGGCCGCGATCTCGCGCGGCCGCGGATGGGGCGATTTGAGAAGCGCGTTGCGCGAGCGGAGCGCCCGTTCGTAGGCGCGCAGAGTCGGCCGGTAAAGCGGATCGATCTGCGTCGCAAGAAAATCGAGATAGCGCCGGCGCGTTTCGGAACCGCCGCGAATCAGCTCAATATCGGTGTTGGCCAACGAAACCACGCGGCCCAGGCGGAGGTATTCATCCAGCGGCCGCTGCTCGACATGATCGAGCGCCACTTTCCGGCGGAGCGTGCTGTAGCGGAACTCCAGCAAATGGTTATCCAGCCGGCCGGAAACACCGAAAGATTTTTCTCCGAAACGCACCACGGGCGCGAGCGTCGAGCTTCGTTGTGATTGCAGCCGTAAGAGAACGCAGGCCGCTTCGAGGATCGACGTTTTCCCCTGCCCGTTCCGGCCCACGAAGAAATTGAAGCCAGGCGCAAATCCGACCCCGAGCGATTCGAAGCAGCGGAAATTCCGGAGCTGAAGTTCAGCAAGCATTCGATTAATAATTCTCCGCTGTAGCCGCTTCGCTATGTCGAGGCGTCATCTCGGCACGGCGACAGAGCGCCGTGGCTACAGCGCACGGCATCATTCACAGATTGATCAGCTCCAGCTTGCTCGTCATCTGCGCCGGGACCTTCTTGTTGTGAAAATAAACGCCGCTGATCGGCGTGATGTCGCCCGGCGTCAGCCCCACCGCGGCTCCGATGAAATTGTGGTTGCAGAAAACGCCATTGGTCCCGTCCATCCCGAGCCAGCCGGCGCCCGGCAGAAAAACTTCTGTCCAGGCATGGAGCGAGCCTTCTGCGCGTTTCGTTTCGGAATCGCTCTCGCGCAAATAACCGCTCGTCAGGCGCGCCGCGAATCCCATCTGCCGCAAGAATCTCCGCCAATAATACCGCCACATCCCGGCAGGCGCCGCGGCCCAGCCGCAGCGTTTCCATGGGCGAAAGCGCCGCGCCTTCTTCGCGCCGTTCGTAGCCGATGCATTCGTGCAATCTCTTGTTCAGCTCGGCCAGCGTTTGCACCGTGCCGCGCCGCTTCCGGTTCGTGGGCGGCTCCCAGCCCGGGACCACCAGCCGTTCCTTCACCCGTCTCTCCCGATAAGGCGCCAGGATCTTCCCGATCTCCGCGTCGTACTGGAACGGTGTTTCCACCGCGCCTCTCTCCAAAATAAAATGGAACGGATCTTTTTCGTCGAGATCGAGATTGATCGAGAGCCGAAACTCCAGCTCCTTCGATTTCTCCGGGAAATAACAGGAGGCTACGATGTTTTCGAAAACGTCCCGCGAATAGCGGATCGTTGCTTTTGGGTTCGCCGTGAAATCGAACCGGCGCACGCGGCTGAAGCGGTCGCTCCGTGGAAAAAGCCGCACGTCATGGGGCGAAAAGCCGACCGCTTCGTCGTAGCGGTAGGTGGTTTGGTAGCGCAATCCCAACTTCATCAAAACAACTTATTGCAATCCTCCCCGACCGTCGCTTAAGATCATTAAAGAAATTTGTTGCGGGCGAGCGAGAGCTCGATTAAACGTCAGCAGTTTCAAAAAATGTTCTGGGGGGAACAGCCGCCCTTCACGTCCATCGGACGTGGGGGGCGGTACTTTTTTGGGGACATGCGATGATGAACCCGGACTCGTTTAGACCGCCGCGAAAGTTTTCCTGGCCAGTCGCGTTCACCGTGATCGCGCTCATCCTCGTCGCGGCAATCGTCTTCATTTTCTACCGCCTGGAAACCTGGCCCGCGCGGACTGCATCACAAGGCACGGCCGAGCTGGAACGCCTCGGCCGAGATGTGCGCGATGCTCTTGTGGAAATGGCGCAGCTCGAACCGCGCATTACCGTAAACAATCGCGTTTACCTCGAGAAAACGACCGCAACGGCGCAGCTCGCCATTCTCTCCCGCCAGATCGAAGTCGAACACGAATTCCTCCATACCTGGGCGGGTAGCACCAAGCGGGTGAAGCTGCACGGGACCTACATTGCGAAAGCCGGTTTCGATCTGCAGCAGGATCTCGCCGTGGATCTGCGCGAGGAGGAAATTGCCGTCAACCTGCCGCAGGCTTCGATCCTCGGCGTGGAGCAAAAACAGATCGAGGTGCTCGAGTTCGAGAATGGGTTTTGGAATCGAATCTCGGCCGCGGATCTGGAAAGCCAGCTCGCCACGCTTCCCGAACTGGCACGGCAGAAAGCGGCTGAGAGCGGTATCCTCGCTGAAGCGGAGACCGCTTTGCAAAAGCAGCTCAGCGATCGCGTCCAGGCCGGCCGGCCGCTTCGTCTTTATTTCCAAAGCCCGACGGTGAAGGAATAGTGGCAGCGATCTGGATGTAGAGGCGCTTGTGTCAAGCGCCTAGCCAAACCGTCGCTTGGCACAAACGCCTCTACATTTCTCAGAAGCCGCTTTCCGCCCCTGGAGTTTCCGGCTAAATCATTGGGCCGCAATGCGCCGCAAGAAATTCCTGATTGTTTTTTGCGCGTTGCTCCTGGTCGCGCTTCTGGGCGTTCTCCTCGCGCCCTTCCTCGTCGCAACGGGATTGCGCTTCTGGATGACGAATGCCGCTCAGCAGCAGGGCTTCCGAATCGAAAGCGAGCGAATCGAGGCGCCCTTTTTGCGTCCGGTGACCATTCACAAGCTGCGCATCACGAATGAGGCAAACGCCTCTTTCCGAATGGAGGGCACCGTGTCGCGGCTGGAAATCGACCTGAAGCTCGCTGACATCCTAACCGGAACACCACGCAGACTCCGCTCGCTTACCGCGGAAGGTGTCGCCCTGGACATTCGGCGGAACGCCCAGCCGGCTGCACCTTCGCAAAGGTTCGCCTGGCCGGTTCTCAACCATTTGTTGTCCGACAATTTCAAATTTTCGGACGTGCAGCTTCATGTCGACGATGGCAGCACAGTCGTGGACTTGCGAGAGGCGACGTTAACCGGATCAAACCTGGAAAGCGGGGTGTTCACCGCGAAGGAGATTGCGATCGATTCACCCTGGTTTCGCCGAACCTTTTCGAGTCTCCGCGGCGCCACGTCCTGGCAGGAAAACCGCCTCATGATCGGGGCGATTAGTTTGCTGCGCGGGCTCGATCTCGACACCGTCGCCGTGGATTTGTCGGCGCTCGGCGAAAGTCGGATCAGCCTGGAGCTTCATCTGGACACGTTCGGGGGCAAGGTCCGCGCCCGCGTTTCAAGTGACGATCGAGGCGACAAACGGGTCTGGGACGTGGCGGGAGACGGCTCCGGCGTTTCGCTTGCCCAAATGTCGGACGCGCTGGCCTGGACCAACCGGGCCAGCGGGACGCTCCACGCCTGCAAGTTCACTTTCCGCGGCGAAGCGGCTGATGTGCGAAACGCGACTGCTTCCATCTGGGCAGAAGTCAGCGGGTTGACCTGGCGGGATCGGACGGCTGACACACTCATGATCGGCGCAGCGCTCTACAACCGCGAGGTGCAGGTGCAGCAGATCTATATCAAGCAGCGAGACAACCAGCTCACCCTGAGCGGCGAATTCGCTTTGCCCGCGAAATCCACCGACTGGTTCAAGCCGGCTTTCCGCGGAGATATTTCCGCGCAGATCAATGACCTCGGCGATTTCGCCCGCCTCTTCGGCTGGAGTCCATCTGACTTTTCCGGCCGGCTCCTGGCTGACGGCAGCGTCAGCGCGCGCCAACAAAATATCGGCGGCCAACTAATGATCGCCGGCAACTCCCTGGTGCTGTTTCGATCGCCCATCGAATCGTTGGATGTTCAGCTCTCTCTCGACGAATCCCGCCTCTCCATTGCGCAGTTCGAGCTTCGGCAGAAGGAGGATTTCTTCCGCGCCGAGGGAGATTTTGGACTGACCGGCGATCGTTCCTACAACGCCGCGTTTCAAACTTCGCTTGAGCAGATCGCGGATTATGCCGGTTTCGTCTCTCTCTTTTCGGAGCCGCTTGCCCTGGGCGGAAAAGTTTCGGCAGATTGGACCGGGAACGGAGCGAATGGGACGAACTCCGGAACGTTTCACCTTCACGGCCGAAATCTTCGCCCGCTGGAGTCGTCGATCCTCCCTTTCGACGCGGAATTCGAGGCTGAATATTCCCAGGACAGCATTTTCTTCCGCCAATTTCGCCTCTGGAATCAACGCACGGAATTCAGCGCGTTCGTCACGGTAGCGAAGGAATATTTTCAACTTCAGACGATCCGTCTCGATCTGAATGGCCAGCCGCGTTTGCAGGGCGACGCCTTCCTGCCGGTCTCGCTCGCGAAACTTCGACACGATCCCCGCTGGCTGCGGGCGTTGAATGACGATCCGACCTTCGATATCGATGCTCGCCCTGAACTCGCTCGATCTTGGCGAGCTGTCCGCAGCGGTGAGTGCGCCCCCGAAGATGATGTCCGGCAAAACGGCCGGCAAGATTCAACTGTATGGGAAGCCTTCTTCTCTCGAGGGGAACTCGGAAATTCAGTTGCGTGACTTTGTTCTGGAGAACGCGCCAGCGCTGGGCGGTGACGTGGAAGCGCGGCTCGCGGCGGGCGTCATAAACTTTAAGGCCAGCGTGGCTGCGACTCGATCTGACGTGATGAACGCCGACGGGACGCTGGCGTTGCAGTTGAGGAAACTGGAAACAGGTTACGCGTTTAACACGGACGGGCCGCTTGACTGCGAATCTCAGTTTCCCTTCCATCTTCCTCGCCAAACTGCCGGCGTATATTTCGCGTGGTCTTTTCACGAGTGGAATTCTGAGCGGCAACCTCTCGGTCTCAAATTCACTTCAGCATCCCACCATTCTCGGTGACGCAAGCTTGATCGACGCCCAATTCCTGCGCGGATTCGCGGTCTCCACCGGACTCACTTTCAAAGGGCCCTCCGCCACGGTCGATTTTGTGCGGCTCAAACAAGGCGCCGCCGACGTTTCCGGACGCGGGGAAATTGATTTCCAGAATTTGGCCGACATCGAATTGAGACTTCTTCCCAGCGCCTTCTCTCCTCGAATTAACCACGCTTGCGGCCGGCGATTGCGTTAGCAGCCTGGAGTTTTCCACCAGCTCGTTGGACACGTTGTCCCCGCGGGCGATCTCCGAGCTTATTTTCAGAGGGGGCCTCTTCGCCGGGGACTGGGCGGTTTCGCTTTCAAGCCCCGGCGACGTGGAGGCACCCCGGCGTTTCCTTTTTGCTTTGGCGATCAGGCGCGCGGAAAGACACTGACGCTCCAGCTCGCGCCCGGCGTTTTTCCCTAGATTACGACGCTGATGTCATCCCGAGGCTGGCGAAGCGCGCCGAGGGACCTCCCAGGCGCGGTGGTAGTCACACAAGTTCACTTTCGCGATCAACGGAGATCGATCTGGCAAAGCCATTCGCTGGTCGCTTGCGTGACTCTTAGACGTCTGCGAGGTCCCTCGCCGTCTGCGCGGCTCGGGATGACAGACGTAGTTGTGCGCAATTAATTCGCCACGCTCGCCAACTCTTCGCGCTGCAACCACGGCTGAAGTCTCTCCCGCAGTTGTGGCGTTAAGGTTACGCGAAAATTAATTCCGGCCTCAATCTGCACCGATTCCCCTTCCGGCCGGCAAATCATCAGCCGCACCGGGCTCGTCCCGGGCGAACCCGCGAGGATCGTCTGGACCTGCCGCAATTCCTCGATGGTCGCACTCGGAGAGAAACAAAGCACCAGCGGCGATTCGCTCTCCTTGTGCCCGTTCCCATTTCCGTTCGACTCGATCCGCGGGCGTCCCTCTCTGTCGGCTGCCGTCAGCACCCGCGCTTTTTGCGCCACGGCTCGCAGCGCGTCGTCCCGCCGGTCGAGCGTTCCTTTCACGGCGATCACGCGGCCGAGGACAAGGGCTTCCGCGACCTCCACGTAAACTTCATTCCAGAGCACGACCTCGAGGGTCGAGGTCAGGTCTTCGAGCCAGACAACGGCGAACGGTTTGCCCTCTTTCTTGGTGAACTTCTTATCGACCTGCGTAATCGCGCCAGCAATCCGGAACGTCGCGCGATCGGGCAATTCGTTTAACGACGCGATCGTTTGATATTTCCCGTCGGAAAGGAGCGCGGCATAGGCGTCGAGCGGATGTCCGGTCACATAAAACCCGAGCAGCTCTTTTTCGTACGACATCTTTTCATGCTCCGTCCACGGAATGACGCGATGCGAGGTCGGCTTGGAGGCCGGGGGCGGCATTTCGTCGAAAAGCGAAACCTGGCCGCTGGCCCGATCTTTCTGCGATTCCGAGGCGGCGGCGAGCGAATCTTCGATGCACGCGAACAGCTCGGCGCGTTCGCGTCCGAGGAAATCGAACGCGCCGCATTTCACGAGGTTTTCGAGGATCTTGCGATTGGCGATCCGCGAATCGAGCCGCCGGCAAAAATCTTCCAGCGAAGCGAACTCTCCTCCCGCCTCACGTTCCTTGATGGCCAGCTCCATCGCGCCCTGCCCGACATTCTTGATCGCCGCCAGCCCGTATCGGATCGCGTTCGCTCTCCTGTAGCGGCGGTCTATGACCGCCGTCCTCCGCTTCGTCTCGGCGGTCGTAGACCGCCGCTACAGAGATTTTTCCGGAAGGAATTTCAACCCGCTCCGGTTCACGTCGGGCGGAAGAATCGGAATTCCCATCCGTTTGCACTCGCCCACGAACGTCGAAATCTTGTCGGTATTGTTGATCTCGTTGCTCAACAACCCCGCCATGAATTCAACAGGGTAATTCGCTTTCAGATACGCCGTCTGATAGCTGATCAATCCGTAAGCCGCGCTATGGCTCTTGTTGAATCCGTAGCCGGCGAATTTCTCGAGCAAATCGAAAATCGAATTCGCCTTCTTCTCGGGGATCTTGTTCGTCCGCGCGCAGCCCTCGATGAAGTTGGCCCGCTCCTTCGCCATCTTCTCGCGATCCTTTTTCCCCATCGCGCGCCGGAGCAAATCGGCCTGGCCGAGCGAATAACCGGCCAGCCGGCTCGCCGCCGCCATGACCTGTTCCTGGTAGATCATGACTCCGTAGGTGTCGGCGCAGACTTCCTCGAGCAACGCATGCTCGTAGCGAATTTTCGCGAGGCCTTTCTTGCGCTTGATGTAATCGGGGATCAGGTCCATCGGCCCCGGCCGGTAGAGCGCGCTTAAGGCAATGATGTCGTCAATCGCCTTGAAATCGAATTGTTTGCAGAAGCCGGTCATGCCGCCTTCCAATTGGAAGATGCCGATGGTTTCCGCGCGATTGAGCAGGGCAAAGGTCGCCGCGTCGTCCATCGGAATTTGCGCCAGGGAAAAATCGGGAATGCGCTTGCGGATGAGTTCCTCGGCGTCGTGCAGAACCGTCAGCGTCCGCAGCCCAAGAAAGTCCATCTTGAGCAAGCCGAGATCGTTCAGCGGCCCCATCGGATATTGGGTGATGACTTCCTTTTCCTTCGGGTCGCGCCGCAGCGGCACATACTCCGAGAGATCGCGATCGCCGATGACGATGCCGGCCGCGTGCACGCCAAAATTTCGCGACCGGCCTTCGAGCAAAAGCGCGTGGTCCCAGAGCTGGCGCGTCGCCGGCTCGGTCTCGATCGCCCGGCGCAGCTCGGGATTCGCGAGGGCGGAATCAGTCAGCGTAATGTTTTGCTGTCCCGGCCCGCTCGGGATCATGCGGGCGAGCCGATCGGCTTCGCCATAGGAAAGTCCGATCACGCGGCCAACGTCGCGCACAGCGCTCTTGGCGTTCATTTTGTTAAACGTCACGATCTGCGAGACGCGGCGGTCGCCATACTTTTGCCGGACGTAATCGAGGACTTCGCCGCGGCGCTCCTTGCAAAAGTCGACGTCGATGTCGGGCGGAGAGACGCGCTCGGGATTCAGGAAGCGCTCGAAGATCAGCCCGAACTGCAGCGGATCGATGTCGGTGATCCCCAAAACGTAAGCGACCAGCGAACCGGCCGCCGATCCCCTTCCCGGCCCGACGGGAATCCCCTTTTGTTTCGCGAAATGGATGAAGTCCCAGACGATGAGGAAATAGCTGACAAATCCAGCCTTCTCCAGGATGTCGACTTCGTAGTCGAGGCGCTTGACCAGATCGGAATCCGTCCCGGCCCGCTCTCCGAAGCGATCGTGCAGGCCCTTGTAGCAGAGCTCGCGCAAGTAGGCTTCGCGCGTTTTGCCCTCGGGCGCGGGGTATTCCGGATATTTCGAAACGCCGAACTCGAGCTTCAGATCGATGCGATCGGCAATGACGAGCGTGTTCGTGATCGCCTCGGGTTGGTCAGGGAAAAGCGCGCGCATCTCGTCCGCGGATTTGAAATAAAGCTCGGGCGTATAACGCATCCGGCGCTCATCGTGCACCATCTTGCCGGTGCCGATGCAGACCATCACGTCGTGCGTCTCGTGATGACTGCGCTCGAGGAAATGGACGTCGTTGGCTGCCACGAGGCCAAGCCCGAACTCCTGCGCGAGACGCGGCATGACCTGGTTGCATTTCTGTTGCGCCTCGATGCCGTGGTCGTGCATCTCGAGGAAGAAATTTTCCGGGCCGAAGATGTCGCGGAACTCCGCCACGCTTTGCCGCGCCTTGGCGAGATTGTCGGACTGGATCGCCATATTGATCTCGCCTTTGAGGCAGCCGCTCAGGCCGATCAACCCCGTGGAATGCGCGGCGAGGAGCTCCTTGTCGATCCGCGGTTTGTAATGAAAGCCGTCGAGGTGCGCCTTCGAGATCAGTTTGACGAGGTTGCGATAACCGGCGTCGTCTTTCGCCAGCAGAGTGAAATGGTAAGCGGCATCGCGCTGGTTATTCGGCCGGTCTTTGATCGCTCCCGGGGCCATGTAGGCCTCGCAACCGATGATCGGTTTGATCCCGGCGTTCGTCGCGGCCTGGTAAAATTCGATGGCGCCGTGCAGATTTCCGTGATCGGTGATCGCCACCGCCGGCATTTCGAAATCCGCCGCCTTTTTCATCAGCTCCTTCATCCGCACCGCCCCATCGAGGAAGGAATATTCCGTGTGGAGATGAAGATGAACGAAGGAACCGGAAGACATCCGAGCGCATTATAGACTGCGCACTCGAGCGGCAAATTTACGACGCTATCGGCGTGCATGCTGCAGCCGCGGTCCCGCAGTGCGCGGAGCTCGGTCCGTTGCGAACGCCCGCGACAGAGCGGGGCGACTACAGCGCGTTATCACATAAATTTACAGAACAAAAAAATTTCGATGTTGCACGTCTCGGGCGACGTTGCTAAGAGAGCACGTGCGGCGAATCACCGAAACGAATCAGGGCGCGCAGGCGTTTCGGCATCCGACGCTCAAACCTGTTCGCGATTGAAGAAGACCCACTTGCCGCAACTCCATTTCCCATGAAAAAACTCGAAGCGATCATCAAGCCGTTCAAACTCGAGGAAGTGAAGGAATCCCTGGCCGAGCTGGGCATCGAGGGCATGACGGTGACGGAAGTGAAGGGCTTCGGCCGCCAGAAAGGCCATACCGAAATTTATCGCGGCAGCGAATACACCGTCGATTTTCTCCCGAAAGTTAAAGTCGAGGTCGTGCTGGCTGATGAAATGGTCGACAAGGCCGTCAGCGTCGTCGTGGCCGCGGCCAAGACCGGCAAGATCGGTGACGGAAAAGTTTTTGTGCTCCCGGTCGAGCACGCCGTGCGCATTCGCACGGAAGAGATCGGCGAAAAAGCAGTCTAAGCATTGAAGCGATAAAGGGTTGAAGCGTTGGAGCGGAAGAGAGCGGCCGCTGCAACGCTTCAACTTTTTAACCCTGTAACGAATCCCAATGGCCAAAGACAAAGAAAAGACTCCATCCGACGTCAGCAAGATGATCAAGGACCACGAGGTGAAGCTCGTGGACTTCAAGTTCACCGATCTGCCCGGTGCCTGGCAGCATTTCACCACGACTCTCACTGAGTATAACGAGGAGATTTTTACCGAAGGTCTTGGGTTCGACGGATCGAGCATCCGCGGCTGGCGCGCCATCAATGCGAGCGACATGCTCGTCATCCCCGATCCCGCCACGGCCTGGATCGATGTTTTCAATGCCGAGCCCACCCTCAGCCTCATCTGCACCATCGTTGATCCGATTACCCGCGAGCCTTACGATCGCGACCCGCGCGGCGTCGCCGAAAAGGCGGAAGCATATTTGCAAAGCACCGGCATCGCGGACACCGCGTTCTTCGGTCCGGAGGCCGAGTTTTTCATCTTCGACGAAGTCCGCTACAGCTACTCGGGCAATTCTTCCTTCCACCTGGTCGATAGCGCGGAAGGCCATTGGAACAGCGCGCGCGAGGAATTTCCTAATCTCGGCTACAAGATTCGCGCGAAAGAAGGGTATTTCCCGGTCGCCCCGGCCGACAGCTTGCAGGACATTCGCAACGAGATGTGCCTCGAGCTTGAGAAAGCCGGCATCCCGATCGAGCGGCAGCACCATGAAGTCGCCACGGCCGGCCAGGCGGAGATCGATATCCGTTTCGCGCCGATGAAACAGATGGGCGACTGGATGCAGTATTACAAATACATCATCCGGAACGTGGCCAAGAAGCACAACAAGAGCGTCACGTTCATGCCGAAGCCAGTCTTCGGCGACAACGGCTCCGGTATGCACACCCACATGTCGCTTTGGAAGGATGGAAAACCGCTCTTCGCCGGGAAACGGCTACGCCGGCCTGAGCGAGATGGCCCTCTTTTTCATCGGTGGGATTTTGCGCCACGCGCCGGCGTTGACCTGCATCACGAATCCGACGACGAACAGCTACAAGCGTCTCGTCCCCGGCTTCGAAGCGCCCGTGAATCTCGCTTACTCCGCGCGGAATCGCTCCGCCGCGATTCGCATCCCGACCTATTCCGCTAATCCAAAAGCGAAACGGATCGAGTTCCGCACGCCCGATCCCGCGGCGAATCCTTACATCGCCTTCTCCGCCCTGCTCCTCGCGGGCCTGGATGGAATCCAGAGCCGAATCGATCCAGGCGATCCGCTGGACAAAAACCTCTACGAACTTCCGCCCGAAGAACTCGCCAACGTGCCCAGCGTCCCCGATTCCCTGAGCGGCGCGATTAAAGCCTTGAACGACGACCACGGCTTCCTCCTCAAAGGCGACGTCTTCAACGCCGACTTCGTCGCGAACTGGATCGAGATGAAGCAAAAGGAATACGACGCGCTTCGCCTCCGCCCCCACCCTTACGAGTTCGCGATGTATTACGACGTATAGGAGCGGCAGGTCGGCGCGCTGTAGCCGGGATCGGCGATCCCGGCGACGCGATCACCGAACGCGGCTACAACGATGCAGAAGGTTAATATTAAGGAGATTGCGGAAGACTCGTGGTCTTCGCCCAAAGGAAAATTTGGCGGGCACGGCCAAATGCCTCTCGGAAGCGCTCGGGCGGAAACCGCTTGTCGACTGACTTAAAGGAGCGACATCCCTTTGATGTCGAGATCACGCGGATATCGCCGGGGAAAATCCCCTATCCGTACCATTCGCACAGCGCGCAATGGGAGTTTTACTACGTCATTTCCGGCCGAGGAACGGCGCGGCATAAGGATGGCACCACGCCGATCGAAACAGGCGACGCCTTCATCTTTCAGCCGGACGAGCCCCATGGATTCAGCAACGATGGCCCTGAGGATTTGGTTCTTTTCGTCGTGGCCGATAATCCAATCGGCGAGTCAGCCTATTATCCCGATAGCAAGAAGTGGATCGTTCGTTCGCCCGAGCGCAGGCTCATGCGGGGCGAGTCGCTGGACTATTACGATGGCGAAGAATGAAACGTCCGCGGAAACGAACTGCTCCGCGCCAGGCATTGGCTTCGTAGGCTCGAATGGGCTGCGGCGTTGCTGGTCGCGCTGGTAATTGTCGTTCTGCATTTTGTGAATTGGCAGCACGCCGGCGGGCTCTGGCGGGACGAAGCGTCGGTCGTTAACCTCGCTCTCTTTCCCTCTCTCAGCGCGATCTGGGCGAATCTCGAGCATGAGTCGTTTCCGTTCTTGCTGCCCTTGCTGGTGCACGGCTGGAACGCGATCGGCCTTGGGGGAAGCGATCCGGCCCTGCGCGTTTTTGGACTGGTCGTTGGATTGGCGGTCCTGGCGCGCCTTGTGGTGGAATGCGTGGCAGTTCTCCGCATCGCCGCCGCTTCATCTCAATGCTTCTGTTTGGCCTGAGCGGAACGACGATCCGCTGGGGCGATTCGCTGCGGGCTTACGGGCTCGGAGTTTTCCTTCTGCTCCTCGCCATGGGTTTTATCTGGAGAGTCGTCCGCTCGCCGACCCGGGGCTCAATAATAGCCGCGATGCTGGTCAGCCTCCTGGCCGTGAACGCCTTGTATCAAAGTATCTTCGTCCTCGCGACCTTCTGCCTCGGCGGCGTCGTCGTGGCGATCAGACGGCGTGATTTCAAGCAAGCGCTCCTTGTTATTTCCCTTGGCATTCCCGCCGCCCTCTCGCTGCTCCCCTATCTTGGCGTTATCAAACGAGCGAGCCAATGGAACGTCATCACCGAAGCGCCGCTCGATTTACCGCGTATCTGGCTGGTGCTGCAACGCGCGCTCAGCGATCCCAGCCCGCTTCTCTTCTGGCTCTGGGCGGCATTCTTCTCCCCGGCGCGGTCGTGGCCGGCTGCCTCATGTCTGCGAACCAACCGGAAGACGACCAGCTCCTCAGGAGGCCAGTGACTGGGCCTGGTTCTGCCTCACTGTTCTGGTTGCGTTAACGGTCACCTATTACGCTTTCCTAACCGTCTTGAAAGTTTCCGACGGAGGTTTGGTACTACATGGTCTGGATGGGCGTAATGGCCGTCGCCATTGATGCGCTCGTGGCCCGATGGGTGCGCGATGGCTGGGCCCGAATGCTCCGGATCGCCGCTGTGCTGATCCTCGCCGCCATTTTGTCGCCTCGCGTCTTTCACCGTGCACAAGAGCGCATGACCAATCTGGATCTCGGTGGCCGCAGCGTTTAAAGCAAGGAGGCCGCCACGAGGAGATCTCATTCTGATTCATCCCTGGTTTTGTGGAGTGACCTTCCACCGCTATTACGCCGGCGCAGCCGAATCATTAACTCTGCCGCCTTTGGCTGATCACCGCCTCCAGGTTACGACACGCTCTTCAAAGAACAAATGCAGCTCGACGCTCCCATTCGGCCAGTGCTGGAAAAAGTGGAAGCCACTCTTCGCGAGGGCCACGTCGTCTGGCTTGTCGGTTACTACCCTTTTTCGCAGCCGCCGCGTCCTCCGCCAAAGATGCCCCGCGCGGGCGAAGGCCCGGCGGGATGGAATCAGGCGCCTTACATGACGGCCTACGGAATGGAGGTGGCCTACTTCCTCCAGGCCCACGCGGGACGAAGCACGCCTCTGAAAGTAGAGGTCGGACAGGCCGTAAATCCTTTCGAAAATTTCCCGGTGAGAGCTGTGACTGGCTGGGGACCAGCGCGGTTTTAGCCGTGCTAAAGCAAAGGGTTCTCTCGCGGCGGCTTCTGCGTCCGAAACCAAACGCGCCTTAAAAACGGCCCAGCTGGCGGAACCACTGCAACGCACGGCGCAGATCCGACATTTTCAACTGGTGGCCGCCGCCGAATTGCTCGAGCCGCACGCGTTTGAATCCGGTCCGTTCCAGGGAGGCTTTGACCAGGTTGTGAGCTTGCGGCGTGGCGACGCGTATCGTTGGCGCCGCTGCTCAGCCAGACCGGCACCTCGAGAAAACCGCGGCCCGGCTGGTAGGTCTTGTAGCCTTCGCTGAGGCGGTCTTCGTTGATCCCGCTCAGGAAAAATCCGCAGACGCGGACCGAACCGCTCTTCGCCAGCATCGGGCCCAGGACGCCGCTCCGTTTCGAGCCGCCCGAGAATCCGGCGAAAGCGACGGGCCATTTCGATGACTGCGGCCATTCTTTGCGAATCGTTTCGAGCGCCGCCGCCAAAATTCCAAGCCGCCATTGAGTGGAATCGATCCGCGGGCGAGTGGTGGCGTCCGGGCCAAGAACGACCCAGCCCTCCGCGGTGGCGGGCGGACCTATACCAGTCCACATCCATCGCGCTCGTCCGGTTGAAATCGCTGGTCGAAGTGACAATGAGAATCGGCCAGGGACGCGAAGGATCAAAACCTCCGGGGAAGGCCAGGACCGCCCGGCCCATTTCCGGCCGGGGATTGCCGCCTTGCGACGCGATATCCTGAAAGTACTTCGAAACCGGGAACCGGATTTCTATTTTCCCGCCGGGTTGGATTTGCTGGCCGGCCAAGCGAGGCGGCGTTGGCTTGACGCGGCAAACGAAAGCGAAGAGCAATCCGATAAGAAGCAGCCGCATGCATTCCGGAGGCTGGCGTCTGTACCAAGGAAATGTCTTTCATCCGTCATAGTTTTCGAAAGGTTGCGTTCGCCTGGACAAGATCGCCGTCAGACGCGTGCACGATGTTGGACAGTCCACACAATTTGAATCCTCGATGCGACAGAAATTCGTTCATGTCCCAAAAAAGCCAGGCGCCCGATAAAGCTGTTCGAAAAAGATTTCCGTATAGATGACTTCCACGCGATGCAGAACCTCTGCGCCGCCGGTGAGGACGAGGCGCTCCGCACCTTGCAGGTCGAGCTTAAGCAAATCGACGGTCTCCAATCCTTCGCGGCTCATCAACTCAGGGAGCGTCATCGTCGGCACGCGAATGCTGCGAGCGACACTCATATCGCGCGCAAACCATTCCGAATTGCGCGGATCGACCGGCAATAGCGAGCTGGAAGCTTCCGAGCTGTTAATTTCAAATTGCGCTTCACCACTCTGGTCGGAAAGCGCCGCCGCCACGACAGAGAACCGCGGATCACCGGCATAACGCGCCCGCAAGTTGTCCGCCAACTCCGGGATGGCCTCGACGAGGACCACTCGTTCGGGCCGGTGCAAAAGCAGAAAGGCATCGATAAACGACCCGCGATTCGCGCCCGCGTCGATGACATGGCGATAATTGTGGCGCGGCAGGTGCCGCAGATTGCGGAAAGCCCGCCGATATTCCTTGTCGAAGAGCGACCGTAATTCCTGGCCAAGGCGAGCCATGGCCCTTACATAGCACGGCGCCCTCACTATGAAATGTCTTGCAACTTAGGGAGATGGGCAGATGCTTCGCTTCATTATGAGCCTGTTCGCTTTCCTGCCCAATCTCGGCGGACCAGACCTGATCGTCATCCTGCTGATCATTCTGGTGCTCTTCGGCGCGAAAAAACTGCCGGAGCTTGCAAAGGGATGGGCTCGGCCATCAAGGAATTCCAGAAAGCGAAAGACGAATTTAACGACGAGCTCCATACTGCCGGCAAAACCGATGCGTCCAAGCTGCGATGTTCGCACGCCGGCGGACTACCGTTCCTCGGATCGAGAACCACCGGCTGCTTCCGCCGAGACCGACACTCGTTCCGAATCCGATCGGACGCTCGTTCCGAATCCCGAACGCACGGATCGGGTCTAATTCGCGTTACGCCTCGGCCGTCGCATTTGACGCCGCCCCGACATTGCGACACAGTCGCCGCTCGCGTCCGTCGCCTCTGCGATCCCGCGATTCATTAATATCCATGTCCGACACCGATCTCCGCCAGAGCATCAAGGAAATGCTGGTCAAGAATCTGATGCTCCAGACGACGGCTGAAGAGATCGGGGACGACCTTCCGCTCTTCGGGCCGGGCGGGCTGGGCCTTGATTCCATCGATGCGCTCGAGCTGGTGGTAAGCATGGAAAAAATCTTCGGCGTCGGCGTGCCCAATTCCGAGGTCGCCGCCAAGGCGCTGCGTACCGTGAACACGATTCACGACTACATCCTGGAAAAGCGCGCCTCTGCGCGCTCAGCCGAGCAGCTAGCCGATTGCTCGGAGAAGTTGATCGCGTCGATCAATTGCCGGAAGCGGCCGAAGCTGCGGCGATGCGGCGTCAGCGATCAGCCGCGGCAAATCCCAGATTTCGGCTCGTTTTTCTCCTGCCGCACGCGTTGCCTTGCACGATCTCACCCGTCCGGACGAGGTCGGCAAATGTTGCGTTCAACTCCGCCACCGCTTCGGTCGAGAGCTTCCGGGCGAGGCGGATGACCAGCTGCTCTCCGACCCAGCGCGACGATTGATAGACGCTGTAGAAGTGCAGGATTTCCGCGACGGCCTCGTTCGCGTTCGGCACGATCTTGAAGAGGTGGAAATCTTCCGCCCCGACGTAGCCGAATTTGAAAAGATGCTCGGTGAGAAACTTCAACCACGTTTCCCAATAGGTGCCGCCCGGGCGATCCAGCAGGACGACCGGAATGATCCGCGCCTTGCCCGTTTGCATGAGGGTCAAGACTTCGAAACCTTCGTCCATCGTCCCGAAGCCACCGGGAAAAAGAGCGAAGGCGTGCGTTTCCTTCACGAAGTTGAGTTTGCGGGTGAAGAAGTAATTGAAGTTAATCAGCTTGGGATCGCCTTGGATGGTCACGTTGGCGTGCTGCTCGAAAGGGCAACCGAATGTTCAAACCGAAACTGTGCTCGCGTCCGGCGCCTTTTTGGGCGGCGCCCATGATCCCGTCACCGCCGCCGGTGATGACCATGTAATCGTGCGCCACCATCTCGCGGGCGAACTCTTCGGCCACCTTGTACTGCGCCTCGCTCGGCGGGGTTCGGGCGGAACCGAACACGCAAACTTTTCGGAACTGGCGATAATCGGCGAAAACCTTGGCCGCGTAGCGCATCTCCTTGAGCGACCGGTTCATCAGTTTCAGGTCGCCGGTCCCCATTTCGATCCCGCGCCATTTTCAGCGCGGTCATGATCATTTCCTCGATCAGCTCGGGCGATTTTTCCGCGCCCCAATCGGCCACAAGCTGCTGCACGCGTGCGTCAAAGGGCGGACCGAGCGAGGATTGGCGACGCGATGGCTGATCGTGTGTCGCGCCGGCGGTGAAATCTTCCACCGCGTAGTTTCGGCTGACGAGCGAAGCTACGCACGGAACAGTGCACGCGACAGGATGCCATGTTCGCGGCTCGAGCACTCAGTCTCGCCGGCGCTACCGGCATCGAGATCTGCGAGAATTTCGTGGATGTAGCGGATCGGCAGCGAGTAATGGCCGGCTTTCTTCGACGAGGTGCAATTCGCAATTCGGCAGACGCGCCGCGAGTTCCTCCGCGAGCCGAAACGAGAAGGTGCGGTCTTTCGTTCCGTGCCAGAAGCCGCACCGGCACCCGCACTTCCTCGAGCGGAAATCCCCAGGGCTCCGCGTAAATCTCGGCATCGGCCATCACTCCTTGGCTGACGAGCGCCAGGCCTGCCGCGCGCTTTCGAAACAAACCTCGAACGAGCGCGAATCGCGCAGAACATTCGGCATCGCACGGCTGAAGAAATTTCAGGAGCAACGGCCGGACCCGAAGCGGCATTCTCATCGCCGCAACGGGCGGGCCAGTGAAAAAAGGTGCGCAACAACGCCGGCTGGCTCGCGCAAGGCGAGCATGCCAGCGTAGAATCGGAGCAACCCGCTGCGATCATTCAGTTCAGCGATCGGCGGCGCGCCGCTCACGACCGCGATCTCTTCCACGCGCTCCGGCATCATCCACGCCGCTCGCATAGGCGTAGGGCGCGCCGCCGGAAATCGCGAGAACCGGAAGCGCTCGATCTCCAGATGATCGGCCAGCGCCGCCAGCAACGGCGGCCAATCCACCAGCCGCCGGTCCGCCTGAAATACGAGTCCCGGATTCCCGGGCGGTCCGGCGAAATGATGCGCACGCCGAGCTCGCGGGCCGCGTCATGCGGTCAGCTCCGCCATCGTTCGCGAGCTGGGCCAGCCATGACAAAAGATAACCGGCACGCCGTTCGGGTCGCCGTACTCGCTGAAGCGCGACGTGCGCCGCTCTCCAGTCTGACGATTGCAGTTCGAACATCCGTGACTGCGACGTCATCTTCACTGGTGTCCGCTAAACAGAAGATTGCGTTTCCGTCAAGGGCCGGATAATTAATGCGGACACGCAGACGAACCTCTCCTTTCGTATTAATGATATGAACGACAATTCTCATCCGGCCGGTAAAATTTCTGTGCACGGCAACGGATTCGGGCTCCCACGCCGGAGAAGTCGAAAAACGCGCGCGCGAAATTGCGCTGATCGACGAACGCGACCCGGAAGAATACACCGATGCGGACTGGGACCAGGCCCGCCGTGAATTGCTCGGCGACGCAGACCATCAACGCCCCGGAGGAAACCGACGGAGAACGCGGAAGTCGTCGAGGAATGGAACATGGTTGCTTCATCGAGGGCCATCGCGCGCCCGGGTCGAGGATGACGAGAATCTGGGCGAACAGCTGGTTGCTGATGGAGTGGAAGAGGCCGCCCACGATCAGATGGTGGAGGCGCGCAAGGAAGAGCTCGAGCAGGAAGGCTGAATCCTTTGAAGGCGCCCGAGACCTCGTGGCCGAGGAGCGGCGCCCACGCGCAAGTCCGCCCGACGGCTGGCATTCGCGGAACGCACCAGGCTTGATCGAGGGTTATCGGCAGGTGCGCGATTTCAGCGCGCGGCTTTGCCGGAATCTCGAGCCGGAGGATTACGTCGTCCAATCGATGCCCGACGTCAGTCCGACGAAGTGGCATCTCGCACACACCACCTGGTTTTTCGAGACCTTTGTGGTGAAAGTTTGGATGCAGCGTTATCGCTCCGAAGTTCCGCAGTACGCCTATCTCTTCAATTCCTATTACAACGCCGCTGGCGACATGCATCGGCGCGATCTGCGCGGGTTGATCTCGCGCCCGACCGTGGCGGAAACGTATCGCTATCGCGAATCGATCGATCGAATGCGTGATCGAATTGATTCGAAGACGCCGACGACGCGCTTCTCGCAGAAATCGAGCCAATCGTGATGCTCGGGCATGCATCACGAACAGCAGCATCAGGAACTGCTCGTTACCGACATCAAACACGTCTTCGCGCAGAATCCGCTTTATCCGGTATTTCGGCCGACGAACGGCGCGAAGCTGAAGCAAACCGAGGTCGCGCCGCCAGCAGCTTTGTCGAGTTCGACGAAGAGACGTAACTGATCGGCCATGACGGAAACGGATTCTCCTACGACAACGAAGGCCCGCGCCATCGCGCCCTGGTTCCGGCATTTTCGCTCTCGAACCGGCTGGTCACGAATGGCGAATATCTCGCTTTCATCGAAGCCGGCGGTTACACGCCGCTCCGAATACTGGCTTTCGCTCGGCTGGACCACGGTAAACGAGCAGCGCTGGGAGGCGCCGCTTTACTGGGTGAAACGCGACGGCGAATGGTGGAACTTCACCCTCTCTGGTTTCCGACCGGTCGAATGAATCCGAACCGGTGACGCACGTGAGCTATTTTGAGGCCGACGCCTACGCGAACTGGGCCGGCGCGCGGTTGCCGACCGAATTCGAATGGGAACGCGCTGCGTCCGGACTGCCGATCGAGGGAAACTTCGTCGACACGAACGCTTCCATCCCGCGCCCGCTCCAACGGGACGGCTGCCTCGAGCCGACGGAACGCTTGCAGCAGATGTTCGGCGATGTCTGGGAATGGACGCGCAGCGCCTATCTCCCCTATCCCGGCTATCGCGCCGGTGCCCGGCGCGCTCGGCGAGTACAACGGCAAGTTCATGTGCAACCAGATGGTGCTGCGCGGCGGTTCCTGCGCCACTTCGCGCGATCACATCCGCCCGACCTATCGCAATTTTTTTCAGCCGGAAAAACGCTGGCAGTTCACCGGCATCCGTCTCGCGCGCGACCTGCATGAGCGGCGCCTCCGCCGGGTGCGCTGTGCTCGATCTCGAGCCGGCAGCGCAGATTTTCTCGCAGAAGCGCTCGCCGGGCTTTCGAGTTCGCCGCGCACGCTTCCCTGCAAATTTTTCTACGACGAGCGCGGCTCCGATCTCTTTCAGCAGATCTGCGAGCTACCGGAGTATTACATCACCCGCACCGAGACCGAGATTTTGCGGCGCAACGGCGCGCGAGATGGCAGCATCGATCGGCGCGAACGCGGAGCTGGTCGGCTTTCGGCACCGGCGCTGGAATCAAGACGCGAATGCTCCTCGAGAAACTCGAGAATCCGATCGCCTACGTGCCGGTCGATATTTCCAAGCAGCGACTGATCGAGTCCGCGCACGAGTTGAGTCACGCAATGCCCGCGCTCGAAATCCTGCCGGTCTGCGCTGATTATCTCCAGCGACCTGCAATTGCCCAAGCCGCTCGCGCAAACCGGACCACATCGCGGTCTATTTTCCGGGCTCGACCATCGGAAATCTTGAGCCGGAGGTCGCGCTGATTTTCTCCGGCGCGTCTGCCGGCTTTGCGGCCACAGCGGCGGGTTGATCATCGGCGTCGATCTGCAGAAAACCGCGAGGTCCTCGAAGCCGCCTACAACGACGGCGCCGGCGTGACCGCCGCTTTCAATCTGAATTTGCTCGTCTAGGGCAAACCGCGAACTGGGTGCGGATTTCGATCTTCCGCCTGGCGCCACCGCGCGATTTACAATCAAGCGCAGGGACGCATCGAGATGCATCTGGTGAGCGAAGAGGCGCAGGTCGTCCATCTCGGTGGCCGCGAGTTTCGCTTTGCCCAGGGCGAGAAGATCATCACCGAATATCTCCTACAAACACACCCCGGCGGGCTTCGCGCGCTCGCGGCTCAGCGGGCTTCCGTGCCTCCCGCACCTGGACCGATCCGCGGCAATGGTTTGCCATTTTCCATTTCGTCGTCGCAGATTAGCTGGACGCTTCGGTGTAGCCGCTGCGCGTGTGTCAGGCGAAGCGCAGTGAAGCGTGCGTCTCACGCGTCGAACAGCGACTGGGCTACAGAAAGTGGCTTCGCGTCGCTGCAGGCTTCGCTAAAAGGAGTCAGTGGGACGCGCTGGTTCAGCTATCGGCGTCAGCAAAAAATACGGAAGCGCGACCGCGCTGCATCCGACGGATCTCGCTTCGAGCGCGGCAAAACCACCGTCCTCATCGGCCCCAGCGGTTGCGGCAAATCGACGATCCTTCGCTTAATCATTCGCTTGCTCGAACCGGATGCCGGCAGGATTCAGCTTCGACGGGCGACGGTCACGCCGGAGAACATCACCGAGCTGCGTCGCCGCATCGGCTACGTCATCCAGGATGGCGGATTGTTTCCGCATCTGACCGCGCGCAAAAACATGCTGCTGATGGCGCGCCATCTGAAAAAGCCGGAAGCGGAATGGACAGCCGTCTCGACGAGCTTTGCTGCCCTGACGCGATTTCCCGAGATGCCCTCGATCGTTATCCGGGCGAACTCTCCGGCGGCCAGCGCCAGCGAGTCAGCCTGATGCGCGCGCTCGCGCTTTCGCCAGAGTTGCTCTTGTTAGACGAGCCGCTCGGCGCGCTCGATCCGCTGGTGCGCGCGGGATTGCAGAAAGATCTGAAGGAAATTTTTCCGCGGCTAAAACAGACCGCCATTCTGGTCACCCACGATCTGGCGGAAGCGGCCTATCTCGGCGATCACATCGTGCTTCATGAACGAAGGCCGGGTCGTGCAACAGCGGACGATCGCCGATCTGCGCGCGAATCCGGCGAGCGACGTTCGTGACCGAATTCATCAACGCGCAGCGAGCCCTCGCCTGCGCTATGAACGCTGCAACCAAGGAGCGGCGGTTTACAAAGCGCCGATGTTACAAGATGGGCGGTTTGTAAACCGCCCCTCCTTGTTTGTTCGCCTTGCTTTTCCTCACGAGCGCACCTGCTCTGCCGGAGCCGATCGTCATCGGCTCGAAAAAATTTACCGAGTCGTACGTGCTCGCCGAGATCGCCAAGCGCGCGATGGAGAACGCGGGCATCCGCGAACATCGCCAGGGCATGGGCGGCACAATCATCCTTTGGCAGGCTCTCCGGGGCGGCCAGATCAGCCTTTATCCGGAATACACCGGCACCATTGGCGAGGAGATTCTGAAACATCGCCACCTTCGACTCAGCGGACGAGATGCGCGCCAGCTGGCCCGATTCGGTGTCGGTATGACCGGTAAGCTGGGCTTCAACAACACCTAGGCGCTGGTCATGCGCCGTGCGAAGGCCGAGCAGAAGCACATTCGCACGATCAGCGATTTGCGAAATCATCCCGAGCTGGATTTCGGCCTGACCCACGAATTCCTCAATCGACGCGACGGCTGGCGGCCGCTCGCGCGAGAACTATCAGCTACCAACACAGAACGTCGTCGGCATCGATCACGCCCTCGGTTACGAAGCGCTGCGAAACGGTTCAATCGACGTCAAGGATGCCTATTCCACCGATGCCAAAATCGGTGAAAACGACCTCGTCGACCCTGGACGATGATCTGAATTTCTTCCCGCAATACAAAGCCGTCTTCCTCTACCGGCTCACGCTTACCGCCAACGCGATCGCCGCTTGCGATAGCCTGGAAGGCACGCTCGACGAGAAGCGCATGATCAAGCTGAACGCGGAAGCCGAACGCACGAAGAATTACGCACGCGCGGCCGCGCTCTATTTACGGCGCGGCTCCCGCAGTCCACAGCACGGCGAATCGTTCCCCCACAAACTCATGGCGCTGGACGGCGCGGCATCTCCAGCTCGCCGGCATTTCTCTGCTCCTTTCCATTATCGTCGGCATTCCGCTCGGGATCGCCGCCAGCCGCGGCGGCGCGATCGGCCAGGTGATCCTCGGATCACCGGCGCCGTGCAAACGATTCCATCGCTGGCGCTCCTCGCGCTGCTGGTTCCCGTGCCCTTTTTTGGAATCAGTCCGCGCACCGCCATCGCCGCGCTGTTTCTCTACGGATTGCTTCCGATCGTCCGCAACACAGCGACAGGCCTGCAGGATATCGCGCAGCCGATCCGCGAATCCGCCATCGCCCTCGGTTGGAACCTGCCGCGCGCCTCTGGAAAATTTATCTGCCGATCGCGTCGCGCTCGATCCTGGCGGAATCAAGACGAGCGCAGTCATCAACATCGGCACCGCCACCCTGGCCGCGCTGATCGGCGCCGGCGGCTTGGGCGAACCAATCCTCAGCGGCCTGAACCTGAACGATCACGTCACGATTTTGCAGGGCGCCATCCCGGCGGCCATTCTCGCGCTTCTCGTGCAATGGAGCTTCGATTTGCTCGACCGCCTCTTGATTCCGAAGGGACTGCGGTTGTAGCGTTGATAGCATACATGCCGATCGCCTCCATCAATCCGACCACCGGCGAAACGCTGAAGGAATTCGCCGCGATCGATTCGCAGCAGATCGAAGAAAAGCTGGCCAAGGCCGACGCGCGCTTTTGAACCACATCGCCGCACCTCATTCGCGCAACGCGCGGAGCGCTTGAAGGCCGCGGCCGACTTTTCTCGAACAGGAACAGGATCAGCTCGCGCGGACCATGACGCTCGAGATGGGCAAGCTGCTGCGCGCGGCTGGGGAAGAAATCATGAAATGCGCCCGCGGGTGCCGCTTTTATGCGGAGAACGCCGAGCAATTCCTCGCCGAACAGGACATCCGAACGGACGCGACGCGCAGTTATGTCCGCTACGAGCCGATGGGCCCGGTCCTCGCGATCATGCCGTGGAATTTTCCGTTCTGGCAGGTCTTCCGTTTCGCCGCGCCGGCGCTGATGGCCGGCAACGTCGCTCTGCTCAAACATGCCGCGAACGTGCCGCAATGCGCGCTCGCGATCGAAGATATTTTTCGCCGCGCCGGTTTTGAGGAAGGCGTTTTTCAGACGCTGCTCATCGAAACGGAACAAACGCGTGCGATGATCGAAGATCCGCGCGTCAAAGCGGTCACGCTCACCGGCAGCGAACGCGCCGGCAGCGAGGTGGCGAGCGCCGCCGCGCGCCAGATCAAGAAGAGCGTGCTCGAACTGGGCGGCAGCGATCCGTTCATCGTCATGCCGAGCGCGCGACCTCGAGACGGCGGTCAAGACCGGGGTCGCGGCGCGCACGCAGAATACCGGCCAATCCTGCATCGCGGCGAAACGCTTTATCCTGGCGGACCAAATCTACGACCAGTTCGTCTCCGAGCTTTGTGGAGCGGATGCGCGCGTCTCAAGATCGGCGATCCGCTCGAACCCACGACCGAGATCGGTCCGCTCGCGACGGAAGCGATCTTGCGCGGAGTGGACGAACAGGTGCAAAAGTCGGTCGCGGCCGGCGCGAAACTGCTGACGCGGCGGAAAGCGAATCGAGCGCGCGGGGTTTTTCTACGAGCCGACCGTGCTCGCAAATATCCCGCGCGAATCGCCGGCCTATCGCGAAGAAATTTTCGGTCCGGTCGCCTGTTTCTTCCGGGTGCCGATGCGGCGGAGGCGGTCGAGATCGCGAACGACAGTTCATTCGGACTCGGAGCGAGCGCCTGGACGAATGATCCGGCCGAGCAGGAGTTTTTCGCCGCAGGCGCTCGAAGCCGGGATGGTTTTCATCAACAGCATGGTCGCTTCCGATCCGCGGTTGCCGTTTGGAGGCGCGAAGCGTTCCGGCTTCGGCCGCGAACTTGGCGCGGAAGGAATTCGCGAGTTCGTGAATATCAAGGCGGTGTCGGTGGCGTAGGCGCGTTAGCTGTCATCCCGAGGCTGGCGAAGCGCGCCGAGGGACCTCTCAGTCGCACGAATATTCACCCAAGACCGCGCTGTCGCGCATCCACGAAGATCAATCTGACGAAGCGGTTCCCGATTGCTCGGTCTGCCCAGACCGCCTGAGAGGTCCCTCGCCGTCTGCGCGGCTCGGGATGACAAGCAAAGATTGACGCGTCAGAACTAATACCCCGCTGCCTGCCCGTCCTTGCGGCTCTCGCTCGCGCCGAGGTAAACGCGTTCGCGGTCGTGCAGCTCGACTTTGATCGCCTGATAGCCGCCGTACCCGCCGACGTCGAACCGGACATCGTGACCTTTCTTCTTTAGCTCGCGCACCGTTTCATAGGGCACGCCGCTCTCGACATTCACATAGCCGCCGGTCTCAGTCAGCTTTTCGCCCGTCGGTTCGCTATCGCCGTCGTGTTGCCAGCGCGAAGCATCGCCGGCTTCCTGCACGCCCATGCCGAAATCGATCATGTTGGTCAGGACCTGCACATGCCCCTGCGGCTGCATCCCTCCACCCATGACGCCAAAGGCCAGCAACGGTTTTTGGTCCTTCATGACGAAGCCGGGGATGATCGTTTGAAAAGGGCGCTTGCCGGGCGCGTAAACATTGGCGTGACCCGGCTCCATGGAAAATAATTCGCCGCGATCCTGGAACATGAAACCGAGGCCGGGAACGACAATGCCGCTCCCCATGCCGCGATAATTGCTTTGGATGAGGCTAACCATGTTGCCTTCGTCGTCGGCGGTGCACAGGTAAATGGTGTCGCCATCTTTTAGCGGCGGATTTCCGGGCGCCACTTTTCGCGCCGCGCGTTCCGGATCGATCAGTTTCCGGCGCTCGGCGGCGTACGGTTTCGAAAGTAATCCGGCCAGCGGAATTTTGGTGAACGCGGGATCGGCATAAAACTTCGCGCGATCGGCCCACGCGAGCTTTTTCGCCTCAATCATTGCATGCAAGGCCGCGGGCGAATTGTATCCCATCGCCTTGAGATCGAAGCCCTCCAGCACGTTCAGCATCTGCAACGCGGCGATCCCCTGCCCGTTCGGCGGCAGCTCGAAAACATCGTAGCCGCGATAGTTAACCGACGCCGGCTCGACCCAGGTGGAGGTGTGCTTTTCAAAATCGGCTTTGCGCAGGTAGCCGCCGTTTGCCTGCATGAACGCGTCCATCTTCTCCGCGATCTCGCCTTTGTAGAACGCGTCGCGGCCTTTCTCGCCGATCAGGCGCAGAGTCTTGGCGAGCGCTGGGTTTTTGAAAATGTCGCCTTTGCCTGGCGTGCGTCCTTTGCCGTCGAGGGTGTATGTCTCCAGGAACCCGCCAGGCAGTTTGCCTTATAAAGCCGGCGTCCGGCTCCAATACCACGCGATCAGTTCGGAAACGGGAAAACCCTCCTCGGCGTAGCGAATCGCGCCGGAGAGATCGTCGGACAACGGAAGTTTCCCGAATTTTTTGTGCAGCTCCGCCCAGCCGTCCACGCGCCCGGCACACTGATCGGCAACATCCCGGTAGGCGGAATGGTATCGCGTTTCAGCTTCCCGAGCTCCGCCTTCATCTGATCGTAGCTAAGCCAAGCGGAGAGCGGCCACTGCCGTTCAAGCCGTAGAGTTTGTTCTCTTTCGCCACGTAAACGATGGCGAAGAGGTCGCCGCCGATTCCGTTCGAAACCGGTTCCATCAAACTGAGCGCGGCGTTGGCGGCGATGGCGGCGTCGACCGCGCTGCCACCGCGCTTCAGGACATCGAGCCCGATCTGCGTTGCGAGCGGCACGCTCGTGCAAACCATCCCATGACGCGCGACAACTTCCGAGCGCGTCGCGAACGGCCTGCCGGTGATGCGGTCGATTTGGGCGAAGAGCGGCGAGGCGACGAAGGAAAACAGAACCAGAAAAGCAGTCGGCTCATCCGGCAACGTAGAAGCTATTCCTTAGCCCGCTATTGCGCGAGTTGTAGGGCGTCTCTGTGAGACGCCGCGGTCAAAAGGCGTCTGACACAGACGCCCTACAACAAACGTCACTCGTAACGCAATGCCGTTACCGGATCGAGCCGCGCGGCGCGATAAGCAGGCAGGAAAGCGAAGACGCAGCAAACGATGAACGCGCCGATGCAAATCTTGGCGACATCCATCGGCACAACTTGCGCCGGGATTTGCGAGAACTGGTAAACCTGTTTTGGAAAAACTTCGATGCCGAGGGTGCTGGCCAGCCATTGGCTGAATTCGTTGCGGTATCGGATCAGCGTCATGCCCAGGCCGAGACCGGCGAGCGTGCCAAAGAGCCCGACGATCACGCCCTGGCCGAGGAAAACCCATACGATTTGGCCGATGTTGGCGCCGATCGCTTTCATGATGCCGATGTCGCGCGTCTTTTGCACGGTGACGGTGATGAGCGTGTTCATGATGCCAAACGCGGCCACGATGATGATGAAAAAGAGCAGAAAGAACATGACCGTCCGCTCGAGCCGCACCGCCTCGAAATACTGGTTGTTCATGTCGATCCACGTCTGGGCGTATTCGGGCGGCTGGAGGAATTTCTGAATCTCGCTGCTTCACGGTCTCCGCGCCATACGGATCGGTCGTCTCGAACCCGGAGTCCATGCAACGCATCGCCGAGACCGTAGAGTTCCTGGCCAACGTGAATCGGAACGAGAAGGAACTCCGAATCATGCAGATAATGCCCGGTCTCAAAAATCCCGGTAATCGTCAGCTCTTTCGGCAAGACGACTTCCCGCAATTTATCGATCGCCTGCCGTTCATCCTCCGCCTTGGTTTTCTCCAGTTCCTTTATGCCATCGAGAATTTCGCCAAGATTGCCCGGCGAATAGACCGTCAGCTTGTCGCCAACATCGATCTGGAGCTTGCGCGCCAGCTCGACCCCCACGAGTGCCGAGTCTCCGTCGAGATCGTACGTGCCTTTCTTCAGGAACTTCTGGAACGGCACCACTTTCTCTTCCTCCGCGGGATCGATCCCGCGAATAAGCGGCGCCAGCCGTTTGTGCTGGAATTCGACAATCACCGGGCCCTGCACGTAAGGTGCGGTGCCGACGACGCCCGGAGTATTTCGCACCTTCACCGTGAGATCGCGCCAATTGCGCAAGACGTCCTCCGTGCTGATGAGAATGTGGGTGTCGAAATCGATCACCTTCTGCCGCAGCTCGCGGTCGAAGCCCGTCATGACCGAGATGACAAGAATGAGGACCATCACCCCCAGCATCACGCCCACGACGGAGATCAGGGTAATGATGGAAACAAAGGTGCGCTTCGGCTGCAGGTAGCGCAGGGCGAGAAAGAAGCTGAACGGAAGTTTCAAAGTCGGCGCAAGGTTCTAGCGTGCGAACAACAGCGGTGCAAGGAGCAAGGCGGAATCAAAGTTTGATCGCATGTGCTTTGAGATCCTCCAGGTCCACGAACTCCAGCGCGGAGGAATGCGTCGCTTCAAGATCGATGGGCGCGGCGCGGCCGCGCTCAAGAGCGGCTTTCCAGCGCGTGACGCAGACACACCAGCGGTCGCCCGGTTTCAATCCAGGAAACCCCCACTCCGGCATCGGGGTCACGAGATCGTTCCCGTCCAGCACGGAGAAATCGAGAAATTCCTCTGTCACTTCCACGCAGACCGTGTGTAGACCGACGTCGTCCGGCCCCGTGCGGCAATATCCATCACGATAAAATCCGGTCATGGGATCGCGGCAACAGCAACGCAGCTCGGTCCCGAGAACATTGGTAGGCATGGCGCACGATAACCAGGGAGCGGCGGTTTCCAAACCGCCGATTTAGAAGCACGGTTTTAAAGCGGAGCTCCGCTCCTGGCTGCTAGTCGGCGTTAGAGCGCTCAACATGCATATCCTGGCCTACTGGCTTATTCCAGCGGAGCCGGCGCGTAGTTATTTCGCGTCGGTCATCAGCGATCTCGCGGCGCGATTCGATGCGCCGGTCTTCGAGCCGCACATGACGGTCTATGCCACGACGCTGGGAAAGGACGATGCAGCGGCATTACTCGAACAGGTCGTCGCGGACTGCCGAAGGTATCGTCTTCGAATCAGCAGCGTCGATTACTCAGACGAATTCACGAAAACGGTGTTCGTTCAGTTCCGACACCAGCGAAGCGCTCTCGCAGCTTAAGCGCGAATTTCCGCGAGCTTCCGCGGTCAAGGACGAATATCAGCTCAATCCCCACTTGAGTTTGATTTACAAAACCATGCCGCCTGAGAAGAAAGCAGAGATTGCGAACGCAGTGAGCTTTCCTTTCGAAGAAGTGCGCTTCGATTCGGCAAAGGCGGTGATCAGCCCGGCGGATATCAAGTCGCGCGAGGACGTGGAAGCATGGCGAGTAGTGGCGACCCAGAAGCTGCCCGGATGAAAACAAAAATCTTTGGCGAACACGACGAGGCGACGGTGGCGCAAATCAATCGATGCGTGGAGGCGGGGGGCGAGCGCGGAGTCCTTTGCGCGGATGGTCACAAAGGCTACGCGCAGCCGATCGGCGGAGTCGTCGCTTACACCGACAAAATTTCCCTCTCCGGCGTCGGGTTCGACATTGCTTGTGGCAATCTCGCCATTCGGACCGATGCGACCCGGGCGCAGATCGCGCCGGCGATGGAGGAGATCATGGACGAAGTGATGCGCGATATCTCGTTCGGCATCGGGCAAGCGAGCAGAACGCGCATCGACCACGAGCTTTTCGACGATCCCGCCTGGGAACTTTCGCCGCTTGCGCGAGCTGAAGCAGACCGCGGCGGCCCAGCTCGGAACGGTGGGCGGCGGAAATCATTACGTCGATATTTTCGCGGATGAATCCGATCAGGTCTGGGTGGGCGTGCATTTCGGATCGCGCGGGCTTGGACATAAAACGGCCACCCATTTTCTGAAAGCGGCAGGCGGGAAGGATGGAATGGACGTTCCGCCCACAGTAGTGTCCGACGCTTCTCCGCTCGGCGAGGATTACATCGCGGCGATGACTCTCGCGGGGCGTTACGCTTATGCCGGGCGCGAGGCCGTGGCGCGACATGTGGTGCGCGGAATCCTGCGGGCGAACGCGTTGGAAGAGGTGCACAACCATCATAACTTCGCCTGGCGGGAAGAGCACGACGGCCAGCAATATTGGGTCGTGCGAAAAGGAGCAACGCCGGCCTTTCCCGGCCAGAAAGGTTTCGTTGGGGGAAGCATGGGTGATGACGCGGTGATCATCGAAGGGGTCGATTCACCGGATTCGCGGGAGGCACTCTTTTCGACGGTGCACGGAGCGGGGCGAATCATGTCGCGCACGGCCGCGAAAGGAAAGTTCGTCAAGGTCGGCGGCAAACGGATCCGGAAAGACGGGCTCGTCCGGCACGACGACATGATGAAGTGGATCGCGGAGAAGGGAGTCGTCCTGCGCGGCGGCGATCTCGACGAAGCGCCGCAGGCGTATCGCCGCTTGCCAGAGGTTCTGGCGGCTCACGCCGGAACGATCCGGATTCTGCACACACTCACGCCGCTCGGTGTCGCGATGGCGGGTAAGGACATCGTCGATCCATACAAGGACTAGATGACGATGAACGAAATCGTTGGCATTGATCTCGGCACGACCAACTCGCTCATCGGCGTGATGGAGGCGGGATTTCCCATCCTCATCGCCGACCAGAACGGCGCGCGATTGACGCCGTCTGTCGTTCATTTCCCGGCGGAGGGCGAGCCGCTGGTGGGGCAACCGGCAGCCCGAATGCGGGCGCTGAAACCGGCTGAGACCATTTATTCCATCAAACGATTCATGGGCCTGAGCGGAGATCAGCTGCGCGAGAGCGATGTGGATGTTTCCTACGCGCTCGAACGAACCGCGGGTAAAATGGTTCGCGTTCAGCGCTGGCGCATCGGAGTTTTTCGCCGGAAGAAATTTCCGCGCTGATTTTGCAGAAGCTGAAAAGCGATGCAGAAGCTGCGCTCGGGCATCCGGTATCGCGAGCGGTCATTACGGTCCCAGCATATTTCAACGACGCGCAACGGAGCGCCACGAAACGCGCGGGCGAACTGGCCGGCTTCACGGTCGAGCGCATCGTGAACGAGCCGACCGCCGCGGCGCTCGCCTATGGTCTCGACAAACTTAAGAGCCAATCGAAAATCGCGGTCTACGACCTGGGCGGCGGGACGTTCGACATTTCGATCCTCGAATTAAACAACGGCGTCTTTGAAGTCCTGGCCACGAACGGCAACACCCGGCTCGGCGGCGACGACATTGATCGAGCGATTGCTCGATCGCATTTCGCGAAACCGGTCTTCGCGGCGGGCAAACCGGAAAGTTTGGCGCGACTCATGGAAGCCTTGATCGATGCGAAGCATCGGCTGTCGACCGAGGAGGCGGTGTCGATCGACATCCCGTTCTTTGACGGCGCGGAAAGCTTTTCAACGCAACCTTCGCGCGAAGAACTGGAGAAAATTGCGCGGCCGATCATCGAGCGTACACGCGCTCATTGTCTCCGCTCGCTTGGCGGACGCGAAAATGACGCCAGCCGAACTCGATGAAGTCATTCTCGTCGGCGGCATGACGCGGATGCCGCTGGTGCGGAACATCGTTGCGGACATTTTCCAGCGCGAGCCAAACACATCGCAAAATCCGGACGAAGCGGTGGCCATCGGCGCGACGATTCAGGCCGGCATTCTATCGGGCGCGGTGCGCGATGTGGTGCTCCTCGACGTAACGCCCCTTTCACTGGGCATCGAGACTTTCGGCGGATTGATGAACGTCATCATCCCGCGGAACTCGACGATCCCGATCAAGGCCGGCGAGATGTTTACCACCGCGGTAAATCAGCAACGATCCATGTCGATCAAGGTGCTGCAGGGCGAACGCGAAATGGCGCGCGACAACTGGCCACTTGGGCAATTCGAGATCGAATTCGAGCCGGCTGCGAAAGGGCGTGGCTCGCGTTGGCGTTCAATTCGAGATCGACGCGAACGGCATCCTGCACGTGCTGGCACGCGATACGAAAACCGGCGCCGAAAAAACCGTGGAGATCAACAGCGCCGTCGATGTTTCGGATGAAGCGGTGGAGGCGATGATTTCGGAGTCGCTCGAGCATGCTTTCGACGACATGAGCGAGCGCGTCTGGACGGAGGCGAAGCTCAAGGCGGAGGAAATGCTCGCCGCGGTGGAGGCGGCGTTTGCGCAAGTCGGCAATGAAATCGATGCGGCGGAAAAGGAGAAGATCGAGCAGAACGCTGCGCAGGTGCGCGAAGCGTTAGCAACCCACGATCCACGAAAACTAAAGACCGCCAACCACGCGCTGGACGAAGCGACGCAGGGACTCGCCGCGACCCTCGTGGAAAGGGCGATGCGGGCGGCATCCTAATTAAGGCGACGGCGAAGGAGCGGTGTGGGATCGGGCTCGGCGCTGCCGCGTTCGCCTTGGCGATGGCTTCTTCCAGGAGCTTTTTCTCCTCCGGGAAAATTGGACCGGATCGTGCGGCGGCGATGTATTCCTGCGCGTCGGCATTCCGGTTGTCATCCAGGAACAGAATCGCCGCGAAGACGGCGGCGTGCGGGTCGTGGACACCTTCCAGCGGGAGTTTCTTTATGATCTCGATTCCTTCCGCGGTGCGTCCGAGGCCGTAGAGGGAAAATGCGTAAGTCATCGCGGCGTTAATGTCTTCCGGCGCCCGTTCGTAGGTTTCTTTCGCGAGGCGGTGGCCCTCGGCAGGGTTCTGATCCACCAAAAGAGCGAGGCGCGCGTAGTTCGCGGCAGCGGCGGGCTCGTTCGGCGAACTTTCATGGAGGCGCTGGGCAATGCGATAGAGATTGGGCAGGTCGTTGTTCGCGCGATAAATTCGATAAAGCGCGTCGAGCGCTTCGCGGCGCATGGGCGCATGCTTCGAAACACGCAACCAGAGCCGCTCCGCTTCTGCGGCGAAATTCCATTTGGAAGCCAGGCGCGCGAGATTGATCTCGCGCTCGGCTTTTTCGCCGGCGGCCCTTTCGGCGGAATCCCAGAGCCCGGAGAATTCGGCATCGGAGGAAGTCTGGCGCGCCTGTTTGGAAGCATGGGCCTGGTAGGCGAGGCGCAGATATTCCGAATCGCCCCAGGCGCCGCTGCGCGTCCAGCGCTTGAGGCGCGACCAATTTTTCGCCTCGGCAAAAGCGTCGGCAATGGCGATCGCCGGTGGCGGATTGGTCGTGAGCTCGGGCGGCAGTTTATCCATCCATTTCAGGACCTCTGGGCCGAGCCCGTTCTTGTTGAGCCAATCCATGAGAAGGGCGAGGTCGTTAGGATTGCGTGCCGCGACCGGCTTCACTTTTTCGAGGAGCGCCGAAAATTTCTTTTCATCGAGTTTCTTATAGAACTCGAGGCAGAGCAGATAATCTGAAAAGGTGACCTGCTGGCTCATCTGCAGGTCCTGCGCGAATCGGTCGGCGCGCTCGAGCTCGTCCCGTTGCACGGCGTCGCTCAGCAGGGCGCGCAACGAGCCGGCCCGAAACTCGGCCACTTTACTGAGGCGTTCGAGAACCTCGCGCGCCTCATCGCTCTTCTCGGCCGAACCGGAACGAATGCGGAGGACGGCGAGGTTGAATTGATAAAGATCATTCGCCGGCTCCTGCGCGACGGCGGCCGCGAAATGCATTTCGACATCGGGGTCATTGCCTTGGGCGCGGGCGAGCCAACCGGCAACGACGTGATAGGCGGCGCGGTCGCGTTGGGCCGGCGGGACCTGCTCGAGCGCCTTGCGCGCGGTATCGAGCTGGCCAAACCGAAGCGCGGCGGAAGCAAGATTGAGCTGGCTATCGAGATTTCCGGGCTCGAGCCGGGCGATTTGCGCGCGCCACGCCACCGTCTCCGGGCGGTTCTGCTTCTCGCTCGCTTCAGCCAGAACATGAAAGGCCGCGAGCGAATTGTGATGAAGCCGCAGGACTTCCCGGGCCGCGCGCGTGGCGCCATCGAAATCTTCCCTGGCCAGCAATTCCGTGGCGCTGTTTCATCAACCGCGCCTCACGCCAGCCGCTATAGGCTTGCGGCCCGTAGGTCAGCAAAGCGAAGCCAAAACCAAAGCCCAGCAGGAGCGAAACGGCGCAGATGGCGATGCGGGCTGGAGTAAAAGTGAGATGCCCGCCGCGAGCCCGCTTTACGCGGCGTTTGCGTCGGACGCGTCGAACTTGTTCTGCCATCGCGGAAGTCTATCCTAGCAAGCGGCAACGAATGCAACTGCCGCGAACTCGCGGTGCATGGCGGCGCGCGCAGCTACGCTTCGGCCGCGCGTTCCGAGTGTTTCACGATCGGAACCTCTTCAATGGCCTCGGCCACTCTTTCCCTCAGCCGGCGGCCCCAGACATAACGCGCCAGAAGCACTTTCGCGCTCGCAGTCAAAGGGACGGCCAGGATCGGCCCGAGTAATCCGCCGATGAGCAAACCCCAGACGAAGATGGAAACGATGACGGTCATCGGATGCAGGCCGACGGAGTTTCCGACGATGCGCGGCGCGATGAAAATGGCCTCGAGATTTTGCACCACCACAAAAACCAGGGTGACGATGAGCGGATGCCTCCAGTCGCCGCCATTGGCCCGCGGCGATGAGGACAGCGGGAATCCAGCAAAGCACAATGCCGATATACGGGATCATGGTCAGGACCATGACGAGAAGCCCGATGAGCGGTGCGAAATTCAAGCCGCACATATAAAGGGCGGCGCCAATGAGAATGCCGTCGATCAGGCAAACGAGAAGCTGGCCGCGAAAATAAGCGATGATGTAGCTGTTGATCTGGGTGAGGACCGCGGCGACTTCGTTTTTCAACGGTGAGTTGCGCAACGGCAAGTATTCCCGCCATCGTCGCTCGATGGACGGGCTTTCTTTGAGCAGAAAAAACAAGATAGATCGGCACCATGACCAGACTGAGCAGGAAGCCGGTCACGCCGAAAAAGCCGCCGATGCTTTGCTTGAGCAGCTCCCAGATCTTCTCGCTCAGGTAAGGCAGCTGTCGCTCGAGGTTGGGCAATTGTTTCGCCACCCACGCCTGGATGCGCTGCCGGTCGGCGGTCGTAATTCGATCCGGAATGGGCCCGATTTCCTCCCGGGGCGGCGCAGGCGCAACCGACGGAGGCGCCTCTTCGACTGGACTCACTTCGGGCGATGGCGTCGGAGCAGGCGACGGCTTTCGTGACGGCGTGGGCGCGGCAAACAACCAATTGAGCACACTCGCCGTGGGCGAAGAGACCTTGTCCCGTTTCGGGCCGGGAACACCGAAAGTGCGATCGTACTTAAAGATGAGGTCGACGATCGTATCCCGCGCCTTCTGGGTGTACTGCGGCAGGTCGCGCCCGACATTCGTCGCCTGCATCGAAACCACCGGGGCCAGCCAGGCAACAGCACGCCGATGGAAAGAAAAGCGATCGCGAAAAGCGCAAAGACCGCCTTCGTTCGGCTGACGCCCTGGGCACTCATCCAGGTGACGAGTGGATTAAGGAGGTAAGCCAGAATAACCGCGATCGCTACCGGGATGAGGATCGGTTGGAGAAACCCAACGACTTTCGCGACAAACCAAATGATCGAACACACCGATGGTGACGAGCAGGACCACGAAGACGGTCGTGAGCGCCGCCCACATCATCTTGCGTTGCCAGACTGTCGGATACTTTGTCATTCGGTCCTGCACGGGTTGCGCTAACTGGAGCGCCTCGCCGGGTTAATACGATTGATTCTTCGCCGGCGGTCCTTGGCTGATGGTCGTTTTGGTCTTTTCGATCTTCTCCGCGAGCAACTTGTTGTCGGGACTCAACGCCATCGCCTTTTGCCAAAAATCGAGCGCCTGCGGAACGCGGTTTAATTTGGAATAGGCGTCGCCGATATGCTCGAAGACGATGGGATCCGGCCGGGTCAGATGCTGCGAGGCCCGGAGCAATTCGGCGACGGCTTCCTCAAACTTGCCCTGGCGATAATGAATCCAGCCGAGGGTGTCGAGGAAAGCGCCGTTGTTGGGATCGAACTGGAGCGCCCGGCCGATCATCTCTTCGGCTTCCTCGAGATGCATATTGTGCTCGGCCCACATGAACGCGATGTAGTTGTACGCTTCCGCGGCGTTCGAGGGATCGAGCGAGATCGATTTCCGGAACAAATCTGCCGCCTTGTCATAAAGACCAGCCTGGTCGGCTGCCGCACCATAATCGAAATAGAACCGCGCGTTGAGCACTTCGTCGTTTGAGACCTGGGCTTCGTTCAGCGCTTCTTCGAAAGTGATGACAGCTTTCTGCGGCTGCTTGGATTCCCGCAAAGCAATGGCGAGGAAGTAGGTGAATTCAGGCGCTCCGGAGAAACGCTGCCGCGCGTCGTTGAGGACGTTGACCGCCCGCGCGCTGTCTTTCAGAGGGACGATGAGCAATTCCGCCAGGCGGAGATAGGTATTGGCGCGCCCCGGGTTAATGAGAAGACTCTGCTCGTAATTCGCGGCCGCCTTGGCGAAGAGCGCCTTGGCCTGCTCTGACTGGTTGGCGCGCTCCAAGGCCCGCGCTGCTTCATCGAAAAGCTGGGCCAGCAAATCGTAGGGCTGATATTTTGTCGGTTGTTTCTCGATGATCTCCTGCAGCATCTGGATCGCCTTCTCCCGCTGATTGGTGAGAACAAAGCCGGTGGCCAGTTTTTCCCGGGCATTCAGGTCGTCCGGCTGCTGCTCGAGGACTTTCAGGTAGAGCGGAATCGCTTCCTGGATTTGCTGCGACGCTGCGTAGTAATCGGCCACGGCCTTAAGCACGCCGAGTCGTCTTCCGAATAGGCGACGGCCTTCTCGAAGAAGCCATTTACACGTTTAATGTCTTCCGGCTTCGGCTCCGGCTCGGTCTTGAAGACAATGGTGGCGTAGAGTTTTCCGAGGCGGACCCAGAAGGCGGGATCTTCGCTTTTCACGCTGGCCGCGCGATCCAGCGCCACGAGCGCCTTTTCCGTCTTACCGGCACTCGTCTCGATTTCATAAAGGCGCTGATAGGCCTCGATGTTCAGAGGATCGAGCAACGATCGCCTGGTTCGCGTACTTCACGGCCTGCTCGGTTTTCTTCAGGTATTTCGCGTAGATAAAGGCGAGCTGAAGATACGGCCCCGCTTCTTTCGGCTTCTCCTTGATCGCGTCTTTCAGGACGTCGATAGCGCGCGGGAAGTCTCCATAGCGGCTCAGGACGGCGGCGACGCGCAGCGCCAGCTCGGAAAGACCCGGATCGTAATTCAGGACTTTTTGATAGGCGGCCAGCGCGTTTTCCATGTCCGCGTTTTCCTCCAGGCGGGTGCCTTCGACGAAATCGACAAGCGCATCCGCCTTGCGAGCGTTTTCAGGCTGAAGAGCGAGATCCTTGGGCGGCGTCAGAATGAATGAATCATCCTGCCCGTCGGATTTTTTCGGCTGCGGGGCTTTCGTCACCATTTCCGCCCGAGGCGGCGAAGGCCCAGGGGAACTGGCGGCGGCCGCTTCGCCGCAGGAAAAGAAAAGCGCTGCCCAGAAGAAGATGCCGGAGAGAAATGGCGCTCCCGTTCTTCCCGAAGATCATTTGCAGGACTCTAACGGCTGGACGCGCGAGGCGCAAACCGCTGGCACCACCTAACGACTCCCGCGCTCGGGCTACGACTTGTAACGCAAACGCTTCTTATGGCGGTTCTCCTTCATGCGCTTGCGGCGCTTGTGTTTGGAGATCTTCGCTTTTCGACGTTTCTTCAGGGAGCCCATAGATATTTGATCAGCATGCCGGTTTCCCGGAGCGCAACGCAAGCATCGGATGCGCAGCTCCGCAACAGTTCTTTCATCCGGATACGAGTTTGCTCAGCGCCTCTTGGACGATCGTGGCGTGCTCTTCGGGTTTAACTTTGCGAAAGATCGCCGCGATCTTTCCTGCGCCGTCGATCACGAAGGTGCTCCGCTCCGCGCCCATGTACTTTTTCCCATACATGCTTTTCTCGACCCAAACACCGTAGGCATTGACGATTTCCTTGGTCGAATCGGACAAGAGCGGAAAGGGAAGCTGATATTTGTTGATAAACTTCTCGTGACTTCGGGCGGGGTCGATGCTGACGCCGAAGATTCTTGCGCTTCCGGGCAGGTCGCTTCCAGGAGTCGCGCAAACCGCACGCTTGGACCGTGCACCCAGGGGTGTCGTCTTTCGGATAGAAATAGAGGACAACCGGAGTTCCTCGGAATTCGGCAAGGTTCACCTCGCGGCCGGCTCCGTACTCACCGCCGACGGCGACGGCTCGAAAATCCGGCGCCTGATCTCCCACCGTTAACTGCGCAGCATTCTCATTCATGATTCGAAAACAATAATGAGAATGCCCACGGCGCAAAGGAGCAGTCCCATGATGACGCTCTCGTATTTCTCGAGGAGGCCCAACTTAACTTTGCTCAAGCCGGCGATGGTGAGCGAAGTGAAAATCACCATGCCGGCCACGGTCGCCAACGAAAGCACCGCCGTTAGCACCGCGAAGCCCGCCCACCCATAACGAATGCCGGACATATAAAAGGGAACGAATCCTTCACAGGGGGAGAAAGTGAGGAAGGCCAGCAGACTCAGAATGGCGGCACGATCCGAGGTCGGATGCGCTCGGCAGGCGGGATCATGGTCCGCGTGGGCCGGCTCGGGGTGCTCGTGGCTGTGCCCGTTCTCATGGAGGTGCTCATGCGGATAATGGAAATGCACATGCCCCTTCCCCATCAACTGGCGGAGAAGATAATAAACGCCGAAGAGAAGAAGAGCCCCTCCCGCGATGCGCGGAAACCAGGCGCCGACCCGGTCGCTAATGACCGCGCCGAATAATGTAATCGCCAGGCCAAGCGCTGCAGTGACGAGCACATGGCCTGTCCCGGCCAGCGCCGTTACCGCGATTGTCTTGGAAGCGTTCCATTTCTGCACCCGGGCCGTGAGGACGAACGGCAGCCAGTGCGTTGGAATCGCGGCGTGAAAAAAAGCCACCCCAAAACCGGTGAGTGCGAGTGTGGTAAGAACGGTTTGGTCCATGAATGCGCGTAGAGATCAGTCGGTGCCGGATGGAACCTGACAATCCTCGCCCGGAATGGCGAGGGGATTTATCGGGCTGACAGGATTCGAACCTGCGACCTTTCGCACCCGAGGCGAACGCTCTACCAAGCTGAGCCACAGCCCGAATTGATGCCGGGGTTCCTGGCAACCGCGGCATTCTTTATCTGGCGTATTTCTCCGTCGGTGGCAAGCAGAGAAACTCCAGGGGGCAGCCCGGACTTGTAGAACCCGATCGATCGGCGGCCCCGTAAACCGTCGATTCGGCAAAATCGGGCGGGTTGGAGCCCGTTTTAGTATCAAGTTTGATAAAATCCGGCAAACTTCTCATATCAGAGAAGATGATCTCTCAGGGACGAGAAAAAAGGCACGTGAACTGCTCACGTTTTATAATTACCATAACGACTTTGGCATGAGATACCCAGCAAATCGAAAAAATCGCGGCGCAACGCTTCCAGAGGTCTTGGTTGGCATGGTTCTGCATCGTGACCGTCTTCGCCTCCATTTTCGAGCTTAACGCAGTTTGCCTTCGCTATATCGACGCCACCAAGGAGTCGGTCGCCGCCCTCCAAAGCGTCGCAAGATCGCGCCGAGATGCTCCGAAACCTGGCGTTCAAGGATCTCGTCGACACAGCGGCGGTTCGAAATCTCATGATCAACCCGCCAAATGCGGCGTCTTTCGGCCAGAAGGCCACTGAAACCGTGAGGTTGAGCGCCTTTCCCACCGCTAACGGCGTTACGCAGTTCACCCGCAGTCCGAATGGGACGGTAACGACGAACTCAGTCGCGACCGATCTCGGTAAAGAGCTAGTCAAGGTAGAAGTAAATGTCGCGTGGACGATGACCCTGGGCGGACGTCCTCGCACGGAACAGACCACTAACATCCTCTCGAACGGATCAAAAAAATGAAAATAAGCCTATCTCAAAAACGTCTCGCTTTCTCCCTTCCCGGAAATTTGCATGGCGCTCGCCGCCAGCAGCGTCCTGTTCGGCGCCACGCTCACCTCGTCGACGTCGCTCCAAAAAAGCTTCAACGCGATTGACAGCTACTTCGGGACGCACATGCAGCAAATCCGTATCGTCGATTACCTGAGCCGCGATGTGAAACGCGGTCTGATCGTCACGACCTCCCTCGATTGCAAAACGGTCACGATCACGATCCCGAATTATCTCATTCAAAAAGACGACCCGGAAGCGGTGGCCAATCCAGCGCTGGCGAACACGCCGCGGACGCCGACGATGACCTACACTCCGAGTGGCTGGCAGGTAAATTACGCGCCCACCACAAGCACCGTCGTTTATTCCATCAACGGGACGTCGATTCTGCGCACGGAAAACGGAAAAGTGACGACCATCGCTTCGAGCACGGACCAACTGGTGCCGGAAACGACCGACGTAGAGCTGGCGAACACGGAGTACACGAAAACCAGCATCACGTTTCAGCCCATCTTCACCTCCGGAGGCAAGGAGGCGTCACGCAGCGGCACCACCGTATTTTCCACCGCTTATCTGAGAAACAAGCGGCGCGGCTAACCAAAGGAGTAAACTCTCATGCGCACCAAACATCCGGCGGAAAACGGCAACGTGCTTATCTGCGCGTTGGGCACAATTGTGGTCATCTCACTCATCGGCGCGAACGTGCTCCACAATTGCACGACGCGTTTCAACGTATCTTCCAGCCAGGTGAGAAGCTGGAAGGATGCGCTCATGGCGGCCGAGGCCGGCGGGGACATCGGCTTACGCGGAAGTGAGAAAGACCGTGCTGGATCCACTGAAGGCGTTCCCCACTCCAGTTCCAGGCTGCACCACGGATTGCCGAGGTTGGACGAACGACGGACAACAGGCATGAGAGCTTGGAGACGACGTTCGGGGCGGATAGCCTCAAGACCAAAACCGTCGTCGATTTGTTCTATCATGACCCGATCACCGGGAATCCGTGGTATCGCATGCGGAGCAGAGGGACCGCGCCAGTGAAGGGTTTGTCCAGAGTCGGGATGGACGACCGGATGGGCGCGGGCGTCAAAGGCGATAGTCTACTGCGCAAGATCGATTTCCGGACCGATCACTTCATCGCCACCTATGGAGAGAATGGCGATGGCACTGGTCCGGGTCCGACCATTACGCCGGTTCCCTATCCCCAAATCACCCGGCGCATTGAGCAGATCATCGCGCCGATAACACCGTTCGAAGTGGCCATCAAAACCAGCGGTGCATATTACGGACTCGGACCCGCGGCGCAGATCGACAGCTACAATTCCAAGGATGGCCCGTATGTTTTTGTCGCCAACAATCCCTCGAGTCCCCGTTACAAGGATTCACGCAGCGGCTCGGTCGCGATTGGGGCTCCGATTCTCCCGGGCGATCTCAACGGAATGCTCTACGGAAACATCTCCACAAATAATGGGACGATCAGGCCAAAGCCGTCCATCACCGGCACGATCGACAATAACGTGCCGATCTATATTCCGCCATTCCGGATGCCGACGGATTTGCCGCCGCCGCAGGCTGCGCCCACGAGTGTCAATGATGCACCAGTTACCATCACACCGCCGGTCGCTGGGACACCGCAAGCGCCTACTACTTATCTTTTTTCACACCTCGGGACCACCACCGGCGCCGGCCAGCTCATCGTTAATCCGGTTGGCACCGCCCAAACCTACGTCGCGATCCACGTCACCGGCAACGTGACCGCCAAGGTCACGGTCAAAAACAATGTCCACCTGAAGATCTTCGTGAATGGGAACATCAAGATTAAGGGTCGCGACTGCGACAACGAGAGTATGCTCGCCGCGAATCTTCAGTATTATTCGATCAGTCCGGTTAAGGCGAACGGCGATTTCGATCCGAGCGTAACCCAAACCATCGAGATTGACCCGCCCGGGAATTTCGCGGCCACCTTTTACGCTCCCAGCGCCGACCTGCGAATAAACGGCAACCCGGACATGATCGGTGCGGTCGTCTGCAAAACCTTCTACGGAAATGGTAACGTAAGCTGGCATTACGATCGCGCCCTGGACACCGAAGGCGACGCTGTCGATTACCGCATCGTGAGCTACGTCGAGGACATTCGCTAGAATGCCAACGGTGTAAGAAGTTATTTTTCGGTCTGATTGCAGCCGGCCTCACCTCGGTCTCGACTTTCGCAGGCACGCTCACCGTAACTAGCACGGCAGACACCGGTGCCGGCTCGTTGCGCGCGGCCATCGCTGCCGCCGCTTCCGGGGATGTGATCCGATTCGATCCATCACTGAACGGCCAGGATATCGTGCTCGCGAGCGAGCTCAGCGTGACGCGGGAGCTTGGCATTGAGGGGCCCGGCGCGGATAAGATTGCGATCAGCGGAGGCAACCGCACCCGTATTTTTTTTGCAACTGCTCCCCTCACCCTTTCCGGGCTCACTCTTAAGAATGGATTAGGGGACGGAGCGGCTCTGTATGTCTTGCGCGCCCGCGCCACGGTGATTAGCTGCAGTTTTACCGATAACTCCGCGCCGGATGGGGTGGCGGCGCGATTTATAATCCTCTTTCTCCCCTCGAGGTCACCAATTGCAAATTTTCGCACAATACCGCCCCCGGTTTTGGGCTGGGCGGAGGTACTTTATGGTTCGCCCCGTGTCACGGTGACGATGACGGATTGCGTCTTTACTGAAAACTCCGCCGATAATGGCGGTGCTATTTACGCCGGCGGCCCGCTCACGCTTCTGCGCTGCAATTTTGCGCGCAACAGCATTCCGACCGACGGCATCGCCGGCGCGGTTTTTAACGAATACCTCACCACGATTACCGGATGCACTTTTACCGGCAACTCGACCGGCGATGGAGGCGCAGGCGGTGCGCTTTTTCTCTATAGCACTGATGGGATCATCCGGGATTCCCTGTTCGCGAACAACAGGGTCGGATCCGGATACGGAGCCCAGGGCGGGGGAATCTGGAATGATGGCACCCTGAGAATTGAGAATAGCACCATCGCCAACAATATGTCAGGTGCGCAGAGCACGGGCGCGGGCATCTACAATGACGGAGTGCTAATTTTAGACAACGCCACCGTGTCCGGAAACTCGACGGGAGAATCCTCGCAGGGGGGCGGCATTTTTAACGAAGACTTCGACGGTGCTTCTGTGAGTGCCGCAAACACCATCATTGCCCGCAACTCCGCCCCGACCGGGCCGGACATCTCCGGCACATTTATCAGTCGCGGCTACAATCTTATCGGCAACATCGCGGGCAACACCGGGGCGACGCTAAACGATTTGATTCAACATCGATCCGCTGCTCGGCCCGCTGCAGGACAATGGCGGATCGAGCATGACGATGGCGCTTCTGCCCGCGCAGTCCGGCGATTGACCACGGTGATCCGGCCTTCGTTCCCAGCACCTTCACTCCGCCGATGACAGCGGACCAGCGCGGCGCGCTGCGGATTGACAACGGACGGTTGGACATCGGCGCATACGAAGCGGAACCACCCCACTATCCCGTAATCGATTCACTCACGGCGCCGCAAACTGTCGAATGCACTTCGTATTCCGGCACCACGGCGACCATTTCCATGCGCGTTAAGGACAGCAAAGGTCACCCGCTGGTTGTCCAGTGGATCGTTAACAACCAAGTTGCGCAAACCGATCAGATACCGGCGGGCCAGCCGACGAGTGCAGGCAGTTTCACCTACACGGCTATCTTCCCCGACGGCGTCACCGACGTGACCGTGGTGGTAAACGACGGGGAATCGGATCCTGTCGTCCAGTCCACCTCGGTTACCGTGCGCGATACGACGCCTCCTGCCATCACGAGCATCAGCGCCAGCCCGAACGTTTTTTCGCCGCCTAATCACAAGATGATGCCGGTTACCGATTTCCATCAGCACCACCGATATTTGCGACCCGAATCCGACATCCCAAATCATCGGGGTCACCAGCAACGAGCCGGGGCCCGGACAATATGAAATTACCGGAAACCTCAGCCTCAACATTCAATCTCGGAAAGACATGGAGGCGGCGACGGCCGCGTTTACACCATCAGCGTGCAGGCGGTTGACGATTCTGGGAACGCGACCGTGAAAAACGTCCTCGTCACGGTCCCGAAGGGCAAGAAATAGGGCGCACCGTCGCGGGGAAAGCGGGTAACAAATCGGTTGACACCGAGTTGGACCCCCCGCAAAGTCACAATTCGCTTTTCCCTGACGATGCTCGCCTCAAACCTTATTCCCACAGCCGTTTCCGCCAGCTCGCCGACCGTTCTTCAGTTCCCGACCGGTGCCTCCCACGCCGTCCGTTCCTTGCGCAATATGACCACTCAACTCCTGCAGGAAGCAGCTCAAGTGATCCCGAATCAGCAACTGCTGATCAACGTCGTTTCCCGGCGCGTGCGTCAGCTGGGGTTGGGCCATCGCCCCCTCGTCGAGGCTACTCCCCGTTCCTCCCTCACCGATATCGCTCTGCGGGAAATCATCGCCGGCAAGCTCACTTACGAGCTCACCCCCGAGAAACCTGCCGCCGACGGCGCCGCGTAATTCCGCCGCGCCGTCCGGAAGCCCCATCATGGCGACCGAGACGATTCTTAATCGCAAGGCCCTTCGCGATTTTCACATCCTCGAGCGCTACGAAGCGGGCATCGAGTTGAAAGGCAGCGAGGTCAAATCGATCCGTGCCGGCAAGGCCAACATTAGCGACGCCTTTGTGCGCATCGAGAAAGGCCAGGCGTTTCTTTACAACGCCGATATCCAGCCATACGCGCAGGCCAGCATTGAAGTCCCACCGCCGAAGCGCGTCCGCCGGCTCCTTCTTCACAAACAGGAAATCGACAAACTTTACGGCCTTACCGCGATCGCGGGGCGCGCGCTGGTCGTCCTGAGTCTGTATTGGAAAAACGGAAAGCTGAAATCCGAGATCGGCGTCGCGCAGGGCAAGGTCGCGCACGACAAACGCGCTGACTTGAAAAAGCGCGCCACGGATCGCGAGACGGAACGGGAAGTCTCCCGCTTCAATCGGAAGCACGGGTGACGCAACTGCGAGGTGAACAGTGACTGCCGCATCGTGCCACATGGTTCTTTCCGGCGATCGGCTCTCGGGTTCGAACAGTCCAGTAGGACATCCCTTCAGATTTTCCACTTGTCACTCGTCACATGTCACCCGTCACTTCCGGTTCACATGTCGCGGCCGCGCTCACCGCTCTTCGTTCTTTATCTCACGGTGTTCATCGACTTGATGGGCTTCGGCATCGTCATCCCGATTCTGCCGCTTTACGCCCAGGACTTTCAGGCGACGCCGCTGGCGATCGGCTGGCTCACCGGAATTTATTCCGGCATGCAGATCATCTTCACGCCGATCCTTGGAAGACTGTCCGATCGATTCGGCCGCCGTCCGGTTTTGCTGATCAGCATCGTCGGGCACCGCTGTCGGGTTTGCGCTCATGGGAATGGCGCAATCGCTCACGCTCCTCTTTATCGCTCGAATTTTGGCGGGAATAACGGGTGGAAATATTTCCATCCCGCAAGCCTACATCGCCGACGTCACGGCTCCGGAAAAGCGGTCGCACGCCATGGGAATGATCGGCGCCGCCTTTGGCCTGGGATTCACTTTCGGTCCGCTGATCGGCGGACTCATGAGCCAGATCTCGTATGGCGCGCCGTTTTTCTTCGCGGCCGCGCTGTCGGTGGTGAATGCCGTGCTCATCTACGTGCTCTTGCCCGAGAGCCTTTCTCGCGAGCACCGCGCCAAGCCGCACGACGAAGCGAGCACTGCCGAGGTCTTCCGCCATGGGCGCGGCGCCATGTTCGGGCTCGTCGTCGCGACCTATTTCTTTCTCATTGCCGGCTTTGCCATCATGACGACGCTTTTCGCGCTTTTCACTGCGAGGCGCTTCGGCTACGACGCGCACGCGAACGGTTATCTCTTCGGATTTGTTGGTCTGGTTTCCGTCATCGTTCAGGGCGGCCTGATCGGCCGACTGGTTAAGAGATTCGGCGAAGTCGCCCTGACGCGGGCCGGCATGATCCTGACCACGGTCTCTCTCGCCTTGCTGCCGTTCAGCAACAATCTCACCGTCCTGCTCCTCGTCTGCGCGGGATTGTCTGCCGGCAGCGGCATCGCCAGTCCGCCGTTGAGTGGACTCGCGTCTCAGATGATCGAGCGCACCTGGCAGGGCCGTGCCCTCGGCGTAATGCAATCGGCGGGAAGCACAGCCCGGCTGATCGGTCCGCTCATCGGTGGTTGGCTGCTCATGTTCGATCTGCAAAAGCCGGTGGCTGAATATGGCCGCACTCCATTCCTGGTGGGCGCGTTCCTTTGCTTCATCGGCGTGCTGTTTGCGTTTTGGATAAAGAAGCCGCCCGAGGATCGGTCTCCCGAAAATATAGCGGTTCTGTAGCCGATCGTCCATTTGGTAGGGCGAGACTCTGTCGAGCCGAAAGGTTAAGCCAGCCCACGGATGGCTCGATAGAGTCTCGCCCTACCAAGTTAGTGAACATGAAACGACTCTTCGTCAGCCTCGAGCTTCCGCGATCTGTTACGGAACGCTTCGTCGAGTTGGATCCACACCTGCCCGGCGTGCGCTGGCTCGCGCCGGAGCAGATGCACTTGACGCTCAGTTTTCTCGGCAACGTGCCGGAAGATGTTGCCGAAAATCTCAAAAAGAATCTCTCCGCCATCGCGTGGAAGGCGTTCTTCCTTCCCCTCGTCGGCTTCGGTGCGTTTCCGGGTAAAGGCAGGCCAAACGTGATCTGGGTCGGCGTCGGCACCGGCCATCCGCACCTGTTCCAATTGCACAAACGCGTCCAGGAAGCGGCGCTCGCTGCGGGTCTCGAACCCGATCTGCGCTCGTTTCATCCGCACGTCACCGTCGCGCGGTGCCGCGAAGTTTCGCCCGAAGCGATCCGCCCATTCCTGAAAGCACACGCCGGATTCGATGCCGGCTTGATTCACATCGAATCGTTTTGCCTGAACTCCAGCGAGCTGACGCCGGCCGGTTCCGTTTACACGCAGGAATTAATCGTTCCCGCCTGTAGCAGCGGTCTGTGACCGCCGAGCTGTAGCCACGGCGCTATGTCGCCGTGTTTGAGGAACGCAAATCGAGAAGAACGCCTCGACATAGCGAGGCGGCTACAGGACCCGCTACGCCTGCCGGTAATAATCTTTTAGCGGATAACTGCGCGCGACGAGCCCGAAAATCAGCGCGGCAATGAACGCAAACACCGCGAAGAAAAACATCTGGAACGCCGTCACGCCGAACCCGCTCGATTTGATGAAGCCAATGACCGAGTCGTTCTTCACGCCGGCGTTCACCACCAGCACCCAGAGATTGCCGACCGTCACGGACAAATTCCAAAAGGCCATGAGCACCCCCTTCATCGCCTGCGGCGCCTGGCTGTAGGCGAACTCAAGGCCGGTCGCGGACACGAGCACTTCGCCGAACGTGAGCAGCGCATACGGCAACACCTGCCACGTGATCGAGAACAGCGTGCCGCCGTCGAGCACCACCTGCATGATGCCGACCACGATCCACGAGAGGCCCGAGAACGCGATGCCCGCCGTCATTCGCCGGAGCGCGGTCATTTCGTAACCGAATCGCCGCAGCGCCGGGTAGAGCACGAGATTGTTGAACGGAATCAGCAGCATCACGAGCAACGGATTGAGCGCCTGCATTTGCGATGATTGAAACCAGCTCGGCTTCGTCATCGCATCCGCCTGAAGCACCCACGTCGAGGCCTTCTGGTCGAAGAGCGACCAGAACGGCGTCACGAGCGCGAAGAGGACCAGCACTCGCAAAACCGAGCGCACGCCATCGATCGCCTCGTCGGGATGCTTTCCGCGCGCCGCTTCGAGCTGCAGGCCCACGCCGAGCCCGCCAAACCCGATGATCGCCACCATCGCCAGGCAGGCCGCGATCACGAATCCGACGTTTCGGAATCAAGCAGGAACGAAACAATCGCCGCCGCCAGCGCCAATGATCGCGAGCACCCGCCCGCGCGTCCCCGACGCGAGCGCCGTGCGTGAGACATTGAGGAACGAATGCGGATTCGGCGGCGCCGGCGGGACCAGCACATATTGCTTGCGGCCGATCCAGAAAATTACCGTCGCGATGAACATGAGCGCGCCGGGAATTCCAAAGGCCACACTCGGGCCGTAGCTCCGCAGAAAGATCGGCATGAGGAGCGAGGCGAAGAACGATCCGAAATTGATGATCCAATAGAACGCATCGAACACCACTTTCGCGCGATGTTTGTTCGTCTGGTCGAACTGGTCGCCCACGAACGACGCCACACACGGCTTGATGCCGCCCGACCCAAGCGCGATCAGCGCGAGCCCTGTGTAAAAGCCTGCTCGATTATCATCGAACAGCGCCAGACAAAGATGCCCGAGGCAGTAAACCAGGCTCAGCCAGAAGATCGTGTTGTATTTGCCAAAGAATCGGTCGGCCAGCCAGCCGCCCAGCAGCGGGAAAAAGTAAACGCCGATGACGAACGTGTGGAACACATCTTTCGCCGCGCTCGCCCGGTCCCCTTCTGGCAAATAAGTGAGCAGCGACGTGACCAGGAATACCGTCAGGATGTTCCGCATCCCATAGAAGCTGAATCGCTCGCAACCTTCGTTGCCGATGATGTAGCCAATCTGCTCCGGGGATCGGCGCCTTCGGCTCCGGCAAGGGAGGAACACCGCTCATCGGGACTTCCTTCATGGCCGCGAGCGTCGGTTGAGCAATGCCGCCGCGCAACCGTAAAAGACACCCTCAACGGTATGACGGAAACGCTGAGCTCGCCGGGACTAGAGCGTGCGACGGTAGAACCTGGTGTCCACCGCCATTTTCGGAAAGCTCGGCGGCAGTTCGTCGGCGGCGATCAATTGAAAACCGTTGCGCTCGTAGAAGCGATGGGCGGCGCGGAACTTTTCGGTCGTGCCCAGGAAGACATCTTTTACACCTCGCGCGGCGGCCCACGCGAGGAGGGTCTCGAGCAGCCGCGCGGACACGCCGTGCGCCGGGTCCCCGATAGTTTGCGTGGACGAACATCTTGCGCAACGCCCCCTGGTGATTGCCAAGGTCGAGCAGCGCCACGGTGCCCACGACCTCGCCCTCCGAGACTGCGACCCAGAAGTTGCCGGCGCCTCGCTGGTAGAAAGTCGGAATATCCTGGAGGTCGGGCTGGTCCTCTAACGTAATGGGGATCTGGAACTCATCCCGCTGGATGCCGACGATCAGCGCGCCCACGGCTTCCCCGTACTGCGAGGCGAAGGGAACGATTGATCTTCAATCACATTAAGAGTCGGTGGGCTACAGTTTGCACAGGACAACGGCGTGGCGACGTGTTCGAGGGATTTGCGTTCGGCGTCGACGCCGAGGAAGGCTTCGACGATCGCGCCGATAATCATCAGGGCGGCGCCGATAAGGTAGCCGATGAGCAGGGCAGTCTTGGAGCCGGTGCCGATGATCCAGCCGAAAAGGATCGGCGCGCCGACGCCGCCGGCCAAAGTGCCGAAGGCATAAAAGATGGCGATCGCTAAAGCGCGAATCTCCAAGGGGAAAGATTTCGCTCACGGTGAGGTAGGCGGAGCTGGCGGCGGCGGAGGCGACGAAGAAAATGATCATCCAGGCGATGGTCTGCGTTTGGGCGGTAAGCATGCCGGCATGGAAGAGCCAGCCGGTCAGGGCAAGGAGAACGCCGGAAAGCGCGTAGGTGGCGGCGATCATTTTTCTGCGGCCGATAGTGTCGAACAGATGGCCGAGCAGGAGCGGTCCGAGGACGTTCCCGAGCGCGAACGGCATCAGGTAGCCACCGACATTTTGCGCGGGCACATTATAGAAGCGCATCAGGACAAGGCCGTAGGTGAAGAAGATGGCGTTGTAGAAAAACGCCTGCGTCAGCATGAGGACGAAACCGAGAATGGAACGGCGCCGATGTTCGTGGACGATGGTGTGCCAGATCTGGTTCCAGGGCGTATGGGTGCGGGTGCGGATCGCGTCGCAAGCTCCGCGGGGAGAATGGAGTCGATGCGGCGGGAGTAAGGCTCCGGCGTTCCCGAGTATCCAACACTCCATTACTCCATTTTCCGACGGGATCCTGCGTTCGACTTCGTCCACGATGCGCTCCGCCTCGGCAGCTCTTCCATGGATCAGCAGCCAGCGCGGGCTTTCCGGAATCCAGCGGCGAAAGAAGATAACGACGAGGCCAAGGATGGCGCCGATGCCGAAGGCGAAGCGCCAGCCGAGCCAGAGCGGCAGATAACGCGGATCGAGCAGGACAATGGTCGCCGCTGAGCCCATGGCGGCGCCGATCCAATAGGAGCAATTAATGAACAACGCCACCCGGCCGCGGAAACGCGCGGGGATCAGCTCGTCGATGGCCGAATTGATCGCCGCGTACTCGCCGCCGATGCCAGCGCCGGTCAGCGCACGGAAGAAAGCGTAGCTGGCGAAGTTCCAGGAAAATGCGGTCAGCGCCGTGGCCGTGAGATAAACGGCGACGGTGATGAAAAACAATTTCTTCCGGCCGAGCCGATCGGTGCCGTATCCGAAGAGGAGCGCGCCAAGGACGGCGCCAGCGAGATAGAAGGTGGCGCTGGCGCCGACTTGCGCGTCGGTGAGACCAAGCGTCTCGCGATGGGTGAGGATGCCGGCAAGCGAACCGGCCAGCGTTACTTCAAGGCCGTCGAGAATCCAGGTGGCGCCCAGCGCGCCGACGATGAGCCAATGCCACCGGCTCCACGGCATCCGGTCGAGCCGCGCCGGCACGTACGATTCGATGCATTCACCTGCCATGTTGGCAATCCGAAAGGCTGTCTCGCCCGACCAAAGAGATTCGATCATCATTCCAAGAGCGAGTGCTTTTTCGCTGGTAGGGCGAGACTCTGTCGAGCCGAGCTGAGTTTATGTCGCTAAGGATTGACTCGGCATCGCTTTCTAAGGCACAACCTTGAATGTGAACAATCCAACCGCGCTCTCGCGCCGGGGATTCGCGAAACTTCTGGGAGCGGGCGCTGCTTATGCGGCGTTGCGGCCGACCCTCGGGTTTTCGGAATCCAGTCCAAGTCCCGCCGAAACGAAACCGTCAGATGTTGTCAGGCTGAGCTCCAATGAAAATCCTTCTGGCCCCTCGCCCGCTGCACTCAAGGCGATGACGGCCGGTTTTGCTCTCGCCTGGAAATATCCTGATGACAGCCACGAGGAACTCGTCGAGGCGCTGGCGAAATTGAATCAGGTGTCGAAGGAGCAAATCCTGACGGGCGCAGGCTCAGGCGAAATCCTGAAGGTGGCGGTGGCGGCGTTTACCGGACCGGACAAAAAGCTGGTCGTCGGCGATCCGACATTTGAAGCAGCGGCGGGCCATACCAAGGCGAGCCGCGCGGAGGTGGTGAAAGTAAAGCTGAACTCCACCTACGGTCATGATCTGCCGAAAATGCTGGAGACGTCGAATGCCGGACTGGTTTACATCTGCAATCCGAACAACCCGACGGCGAGCCTGACGCCAAAGGCAGAGGTGCGCGCGTTTCTGGCCAAGGTGCCGAGCCAGACGATCGTGCTGGTGGACGAAGCGTATCATCATTACGTCGAGAGCCCTGATTACGAGAGCGTGATTCCGCTCATCAAGGATCACCCGAATCTGATCGTGGCGCGGACGTTTTCGAAAATTTACGGCATGGCGGGGCTGCGTTGCGGCTATGCCGTGGCGCGGCCTGAGAACATCGAGCTGATGCGCGCGCAGCAATCATGGGACAGCGTAAGCGTCCTGTCGGCTGTCGCCGCCCGGGCGAGCCTGGACGACAATGACCAGGTCGAAAAGAGCCGCAAGACGAATGCGGAGGTGAGAAAATTTGTCTGCGATGAGCTCGACAAAATGAAGTTCACCTACATTCCGTCACACGCGAATTTCGTGATGATCGATATGCGTCGCGAAGTGCCGCCAATCATCGCAGCCTTTCGCCAGCGCAAGGTGCAGGTCGGGCGTTTGTTTCCGCCGTTGCCGAATTTTCTGCGCGTGACGATCGGGACGAAGGCGCAGATGGAGCGATTTATCGCGGTGTTCAAGGAAGTCAGGGCCGCGTAATCCAGATCTGGAGGGACGGCCTGCCAGGCCGTTTCATGTGAAATGATCGAGGGCGGTGACACGACGGCACAAGTGCGTCCGGCTCCAATTATTCCTTCGCGATCTTTCCGCCCCAGGAAAGGATCTTCGCTTTGGTGCCGGCGGCTTCGGCTTCCTTGATGTCGCCGTTGCGATTGTAAAAGAGCGAAAGGCTGGTCCAGGCGATTTGATCGTTAGGGCGAAGTTCCGTGGCTTTCTTGCCAGCCTCGATCGCCTCCGGGAAGCGACCCGTTTTCATCAAGGCCATGCCGAGCGCATGCCAGCCATCGAAAAATTCGGGATCGAGCTCCACGCACCGCCGGTACTTCTCGACCGCGCTCTCCATCTCGCCGATCGCCAGATCGCCGTTCGCGTCATCGAATATATCCTCGAGCGCGGACATGCGATTTATCGCTGCGATGGCAACTAGCCAGCCTTCACTTCGGGAGGCGGACCTTGCAGATTCCCGGCCCGGCGCCGGTCCTGCAGCCACTCGTCAAAGACAGCCTCGCGTTTGCTCTGCAGGTAATTTTTTTCGAAATTCGTCTTGGCCTGCTCATAACCGGCGGGATCGGCCTGATCGCGCTTCTCCACCACCGCGATCAGCCCGCCCTGGGCAGTTGGAACAAATTCGCTCGAGTCGCCCGGGTTCAATTCGCGCACCGCATTCTTGATCATCGGCAAATCGGGCGCGTCCGGCTTTTTGTCCTGAGCTTCCTCTGGTTTCGGCGGGGCCGGGGGCGGATCCATGACGGCAAAGGGCGCGATTCGCTCGGCCTGGAGCCCAACCTGATTCAGCGCTGTGTCGAGCGGAGTGCCAGCGGCGATCGCTTCCCGAATGGTGCGCGCAATGTCTGCGCCTTTTGCGGCGACTAATTGGCGGACCCGCTCCTTCGTGAGCTTTTCCACGATCTGCGCTTTTGACTCATCCAGCGTGAGGGGGCGCGATGGAGTCACTCCGACCAAGTGCAAAACATAAAACCCCTCCGGGCCCTGGATCGCGTCGCTGAAAGGCTCCTCTTGTTTTAGCTGAAAGGCGTATTGGGTAAGCGCGGGCACCGCCGCGAGCAACGGGTCCGGCGTCTTGGTGGTGAATTCGCCGGTCGCGGCGACCGGGACGCTAAACTTGGCGGCTACCTCAGGGAACTTGGCCTCCTTCTCGAGCATCGCCTGGACGAAATCGTTCGCGCGGTTGGCCTGCTTTTGGAGCGCGTCGACCTTTTCCTTTCCGGCCAGTTTCTTTTCCTCCTCGTTGAGTGTGAAAGCCACAAATTCCACCCTGCGCTTCTCGTCGGTTTTCAGCTCGGCCTTCCGAGCCTCGTAATACTTCGTGATGTCTTCATCCCCAAGCTTCACGTCCTTATGGAAATCTTCCTCGCGAAAGCGAACGACCGCCACGTGCTGCTTCCCGTAGCCTTGTTCGTAAAACTCCCTCGTCTCCGAATCAGCGACATGCAGCCCGGCACCGAGCAAATCCTTCACGCGATTCACGGCCAGCTGGCTCGCGACGAGTTCCTCAAGGTGCCCTTCGGTAAAGCCCAGGGCCGGCAGCCGGTTTTGAGCAAACTCCGTATACTTTTTGAAATCGAACTGTCCTCCTTCGCCTTGGAAAGGTCGAAGCGTTTTCACGAAAGCAACGATCTCTTCACGACTGGGCTTAATCCCGAGCTCCTGCGCTTCGTGATTGAGCACCAGCCGGTTAAAAGCGAAATTGATATACGCATCATTTTCGCTCATCGGGCGCATCATCAGATCCTGCGCCAGCGGCAATCCAAGCATTTGCGCGAGGGTGAAGAAGCGTGCGCTCCGTTGAAACTCCACGTTGGTCACCGGCCGGTCGTAGATGGTTCCCAGGTCGGTGGAGCGAATCGCTGAGTCCGGCGTTTGGACGAAATAAAAGATGAAAGGAATGGCCAGGATCAGGATGACGATCATGAGCCACTGACGATGCTTGCGCAGAAGGGTGATCATATGGAGAAAGGGTTTCCGGTTGGAGCGGGGCAGAACTTACGGCGACTTGCCGATGAGCCAACTGCTTTTTCACGGTAGCCGCTCTGCGAAGCGGCTACAGGGTTAATCTTCATCCTAATCGCCAAAGGAAATGTCGACGTCGCGCGCGGTCTGGACGATTTCGCCACGAGGCGGGACGAGCTTCAGACGATTTACGGCTTCGGCGATGGGAACGTGGTGCACCTGGTAATTTTGATAACTGACCATGGTGCCGAAGAGTCCCTGCTGAATCAACTTCACCGCCTTGACCCCGAAGCGTGTCCCCAGGATCCGGTCGAGCGTGGTCGGGGCGCCACCGCGTTGAAGGTGCCCGAGCACCGTGCAGCGCGTTTCCTTTCCCGTGCGGTCGGCGATCTCACGCGCGACCACGCTGCCAATCCCGCCATACTTGTCTTCGCCTTCCTCACTGTGACGCATCACCACCTGCCCATCGCGCGGCCGCGCCCCTTCCGCGACGACGACGATCGCGGAAAGATGACCACGATCCGCCCGCGCCTGGATCGCCGCGACGATCTTTTCGTAATCGAACGGAATCTCCGGAATCAGGATGACATGCGCTCCGCCGGCGATGCCGCCGTGCAAGGCAATCCAGCCCGCGTGGCGGCCCATCACCTCGAGTACCATGATGCGCTTGTGGCTGGTGGCGGTGGTATGCAAACGGTCGAGGGCATCCATCACCGTCGCCACCGCGGAATCGAACCCGAAAGTCATGGCCGTCGCTTCGAGATCGTTGTCGATCGTTTTCGGAACGCCGATGCAATTAATGCCGGCATCCTGGAGCTGTTGCGCCGTCGCCATCGATCCGTCACCGCCAACGATGATCAGGCCATCGACGCGCAACGATTTCAGGACTTCACGCGCATCGGCAATGACTTGCTCCGCAACTTCCGCGCGATTGCCCGCCCCCACCTTGGCCACGAAATGGCCGCGATTCGTCGTGCCGATGATCGTGCCTCCGCGCGGCATGATGCCCGCGGTCTCACGCCGGCCCAGCTGCTTGTAATTCCCTGGCGGAAGCAAGCCCTTCGAAGCCATCGAGAAACCCGAGCACTTCCCAGCCAAGCTTCTCGGCCGAGAGGACGACGCCGCGCAAGACCGCGTTCAACCCGGGACAATCGCCGCCGCTCGTCAACACGCCGATACGGGGCTTGGTCATGGGCGCCGGCGCAGGTTAGAGAGTCTTATTCGGGTCGACCAACCGGCCACCGGCCACCCACTGATCGTGGAGTTGCCAGCCGCGCGTGAGGAGCTGCGCGCCTTCGCCAAAACGATTCGTGCTGCCGAGCATGACGACAATAAGGTGCCGCGGAATTACGGCCGTGCGTTCGCCTTGCTTCGTGATTTGGGATTCGCGATGCGCGGAAAGGATCAAACAATCGCCCGCACGAGCCGTCCGGCCGGTCTTGACGCCATCCACCCCATTGACGCCGAGCAGCTCATTCGTGTTCCGCAGCAGATAACCTTTTTTCTCCGCGCCGCGGCTGAAAGAAATCTGGCGTTCCTTTTGCGCGACATAAAAGCGGAAGGAGGCCTTGTTCACGGCGTAACGCGCGAGGCGCCCCAAATCGGAGGCGGTCGAGTATGGAACGGAGCGCTCAAGGTTATCGATGCCGTGCGGATTGAGGAAACGCGTTCGTTCCATGCGGAGCGATTTCGCCAGCACATTCATCTGGCCGACGAAGATGGCGACCGGCGTTCCATTTCCCGCAGATGGCACGAGTGGCTGAAGGGCGATGCCAACATGATGGGCCAGGGTGTAAGCCGCGACGTTGTCGGACTGCACCAGCGACGCGTAAAGGAGATCCCGCAAGGTAACGCGGTCGCCGGGTTGAAAGCCGATCAGGTTCTCGCCGGTGCCGACGAATGCTTCAGGCGGAATGGTGGCGAGTTGATTCAGATCGCCCCCGCCCTTTTCCGACCAATCGAGCACGACCATCGCGGTCGCGACTTTGGTCAGGCTGCCGATCTGCCGTTTGTCCTTTTGCTTTTGCTCCTCCAGCACATGGCCGGTCTGCGCATCAATGATGACATGAGCGCGAGCTGCGGAGAGGCTGCGGCCCGCCGGAAGGCAAAGCGCAAGGATGGAAAAGGCGAGGAGAAAGCGGCGAAAATTAATCACGATAAGAAAAACCGCAGCACCTTAATCGCCGCCGGTTGCTTGGCAACCGGCGAATCGGAATGCCGCGGTTATCCCAGAAACTGCGGCGATTGGCGTTCGCCGGAACGCCGGTCACGAATTCGGATTACTGCAGGGCAAGATCCGCACGGGCACCGAAACGGAACGCATTCGGGCTCAGCACCAGGTAAATCCGCTCCGCGGCATTCACGAGGTCGAAAGAGGTTGCACGGCCGAGGCCGCTGGCCCGGATCGTTCCGCGGCGGCCCTGGTAGCGGCTGCCGCCGGCCATGTCGAATTCATAAACCACCATGCCGCGATCGATGTCCGTCACCTTCACATGGAGCACCAGATGGGAACGGCCGGCTCCAACGGTTCCAAAGAAGAAACGCGCGGCCGGGCTGCCGCCATCCACGAGCTGAAATTCACCTTCCACGAGCCACCCGGTGCGGGGGGTTTCGTATTCTCTCAAGATCCGGGCCGGCGCGATTTTCTCGAGCTGTTCTTTCAGGTCGCCGGCAAATTGGACTGGGGTGAGCGCCTTGCGGATCGGCATTTCGCCTTCCGAGTGAGCAACATCGCCGGTGAAGACGGCGTTATCGATACAAAAGGGACGAATGTAAATTGCCTTGGGGCCGTAGGCGCCGACACCGCAATCGGTCGTCATGTAGACGCCTTTCGAGCCGTAATCCTTGGAGTCGGTCGCAGCAACGGTGCTGGAAGAGCCGGGGACTTGAGTACTGGTCACGTACATGTCGGCGCAGGAGCAAAAGAGGATTGAGCAAAGGATGGCAAGCAAAGGTTTCATATGGATTAGGGCGTCACCCGCGGCGGCCGGCTTCACGACGTACCACGACGGTCATTTTTTCGCTAAATGATGCAACTCCCGTGCCGTCCATAGGAGAAACTTCCGGCCGCGACGCCCCGGATTCAGGCTATGGGGAGCGGGCTGCGACTCGCTAATTAGCGGGCGGTTGTTCGGGCGAAACCACATTCGGCTCGGAAATGTTCGCCGGATTCAGGGTCGCCGACGTGAACCACAATCCATCTGTGTCTGTCGCCGACATGGTGAGAAACGCGCGCGGAATCGGTCTTGTTGCCGGCGGCGTTTACAATCGCTTCCTTGGCCTGCGGCGCGGCGGCGATCGCGGCGTTGACCACATAGTGACGGAGATGGGGCAACGCGGACGCGCCGGCTTCCGCGAGGGAAACTACGGCCTCGGGTTTCGCTGCGATGGCAGCCTTCATAATTTTCCCGATCATCGTCGGGAGGTTTTGCGGTTTCAGCTCGCCATGTTTGGCGGCGATTTTCACCGCCACGGTGACCGCCTTTGGCGCGAGATCCGGTCGAAGCTCGATCGCTGCGGTCAGATAGGCGGGCAGTTCGTCCGGCGCCACCCGCAGCGCGACGGCGGTAAACGCTTTCAGGAACTGCCCCTGCGTGGCCTCGGAAACGTCGGATTCAGCATTCACTGCGACAGCCCGGTTAATCTCGTCGCGCGGCGTTGCAAAAACCGTGGTCGCGAGAAGAGCGACGCCACAAGTCGCCGCGAACATCGGGAACGGGCGCCCCGGGCACATCACAACGCGGCGGCGCCGCACGAAATACCACCCAACCACAATCGCCGCCATTCCAGCTCCTGCCCAGGTGGAGGGTTCCGGAACAGGGGTAACCTCCCAAAAGCCGCCGCCCAGATCGAACTGAAACGCGCCCGCGGCGAATCCGGTGAAGAGAAAGCTGCCCAGGTTTGCGCTTTGGTCGGCGGCAAAGATAAGGCGATCTGTCGAGGCACTTCCTTGCGTGAACGCCATCCCAGTCCAGTTATCGATCGTGAGCGTAAACGCGCCCGGGGTGAAGGATTCAAACGTGAGCACACCGACGGTGCCGGTGCCGAAATCGATGAGTGAACCAGAAGCCGTGAGAGTGAGCGCACCGACTCCGGGAGTACTGGCGCTGCCTTCGCTGAAATTGCCTTTCGCGAAAGTGCCGCCGGCCAAAGTCATCGGCGCTGTATCATTGATTTGATTGTTCGCTCCCAGGAGGACGGTGCCGCCCGAGTTAACCGTCACGCTGCTGGTCGATCCCAAGGCACTCCCTGAAGTGGACGAGAGAGTCAGCGTCCCCCCGTTGACGGTCGTGGCGCCGGTGAAGGTGTTGGCTCCGGACAAAGTCACGGTCCCGACTGTCGTCTTGGTCAATGTTGCACCCGAGCCAGCCAGAATCGCGGTGGCGGTTCCGCTTTGAAAAGAGAATGACGAGGCGGTTAGCGTCGCGGTACCAGTTCCAGTGATCGAGCCGCTCGCCAGGGTGACGTTCTGCACCGTTTCGTTGACACCTTGCAGGTCAAACGTGCCGCCGGAAACAACCAAGTCGCTCGTATCTGCGAGCCGATCGCTCACGGGGATGCGCAAAATTCCGCCATTAACGGTGGTCGTTCCCGTGTATGTGTTCAATTGGCTCAGCAACAGAATCCCGACATCATTCTTCACGAGCCCACCCGTTCCGTCGATTACGCCGGTTACGGCGATGTTACTGTCGCCACCGAAAGTCACGGTAAAACCGCCATTCACGATCCCACCACTCAACGTCAACGTTTGCAAAGTCGAAGCGATGGCGCTGTCCGAGCCGAGCGTGATCACCCCAGCGAAGCTGTTATTGCCGTTGCTCTGAAGGGCGCCGACGCCGTCGGTGCCCGTGCCATTCAAGGTCAACGCTTCCTGGCCAACCGTGAGAGCCGTAGGCTCCCGTCCAGGCGCAGCTCCGCGCCGGAGGCAACGTTAGTGCCGCCATCTATGGTCCCGAGGCCGGTGTCGCTTTGGACGATCAATATCCCGCCATTGACCGTCGTCAGGCCATCGTAAGTGTTCATTCCCGAAAACGCCCGGGCTCCGCTGCCGGTTAGCGTTATTGAGTCCTGGTGAGGCAGGATTCCGCGATTGCTGATCAGCCCGGTGATTACGAGATTGCCGGGGCCGGCAATGGTCAACGCTTCGTTATTGAGGTCCACCTCGCCGGCAATGGTGACGAGGTTGTTCGAATTGTTGACCCAGCTCTGGGCGGAGGCAATCTTCAGGTCAGTAGTGATGGTAAGTTTGGACCCGTTGGTGTTATCAACCAGGATGCCCAACCCCAAGACTTTCCCGCAACGTCAGGACGTCGCCGGTGGAGGAAATCGTCACATCCGGGACGACACTTCCCGTCATCCAAATCCCACCGACACTGTCATTGGTAGCGAGTTCCGGCTGATTGAGAAAAAAGCCGTCAAAGAGAGCGTTGTCGTTAGCTCCAGGCTGACGAGTATTCCAATTGGAGTTATCGCCCCATCTTGAGTCGACCGCACCGGTCCAGCTTTCGTTGTCCGCCTGGGCAGAGACAACCGGGAGCAATAGGGCCGTCGTAACCGCCAAATGGACGAGCCGCGCCTGAGCGAATGAGTGAGTCCCAGTAGCCTGGTCCTTGACCCGGCGTCGGCGCACGAGATGCCATCCGGTAACGCCCGCGGCCAGCGCCGCTATTATCAACGTGGACGGTTCGGGAACCGGCGTGGCCGGGACGATTTCGAAGAAGCCATTCCCGAGGTCGAATTGAAGCGCGCCGGGGCCAAACCCACTAAAGGCAAAACTGTTGAGGTTTGCGCTTTGGGAGACGTCAAAGATCAAGCGGTCAGTGCTTGCAGTGCCCTGTGTAGCGAGGGTGCCGGTCCAGTTGTCGATCGTGAGGGTGAAGCTGCCGGGTGTGAATGAGGCGAAGGTGAGGACACCCACGGTTCCGGTTCCAAAATCGAGCTTGGAGCCAGACGCCGTGAGGGTTAAAGCGCCGACGCCGGGCGTGGCGATGGTGCCTTCGCTAAAATTGCCCTTGGCGAAAGTGCCGCCTGACAATGTCATCGGCGCGGTGCTGTTGATTTGGTTGCTCGCGCCGAGCATGAGCGTGCCGCCGGAATTTACTGCGATCGCAGTCGTTGTTCCGAGCGCGCTGCCGGTGCCGTTCGACGCCGTTAGCGTTCCAGCATTCACCGTCGTCGTGCCGGTAAACGTGTTTGCGCCGCTCAACGTCACGGCCCCACTTCCATCCTTTGCCACCGAACCGGTGCCAGAGATGACGCCTGTCGCCGTGACGTTACCTGCTCCGCCCAAGGTCAGGGCAAAGCCGCCGGTGGTGACCGTGCCACTCAGCGTCAGCGTCCCGGCATCCGAATTGATCCGCGTGGCGGAGCCTTCCGTAATCGCGCCCGCGTAACTGTTATTTCCGCTGATATTTCGCAGCGCCCCCGTGTTCGAGATGCCGCTGCCATTCAACGTCAGCGCTTCGGTGCCGACGGTGATGCCTCCCTGAAGCTGCAGCACCGCGCCGGAGGCGACACTGGTGGCGCCGGTAGTCGAGCCCAAGGCATTCCCATTTCGGATGTTCAAAACCCCGGCGTTGATCGCTACCGCGCCGTCGAAGGTGGCATTGCCAAGAAGAACAAAGGTGCTGGTTCCTGTCTTCGTCATCGAGTAATCGCGCTGCCCGTTGCCACCGGCAATCGTGCCGCTCAAGGTCACGACGCCCGTTCCGTTGCCCGTCAGCATGAGGTTGCTGGTGCCATTCGCCACCGGCCCGAGAAAGTTATTTGCGATCGAGACTGTGTTCGAAGAGCTCTGGGTAATGCTGTTGTTGGTTCCATCGAATCGCAGAGCGTTTCCACCGAGGAAAAAAGCCGCGCTTCCAGCGTTAAAGGTCAGGCTGTTCAGAACGAATGGGACCGCGATATTTTGACTAAGCGGAACACCAGTCGTCCCGGTGTTAGTCGAGCCACCAAAGATCAGGTCGGTGTTGTTGCCACTGGTCGGGAGTGTGCCGCCCCAGTTGCCTGCCGTGTTCCAGTTCACGTTGCCGCCGCCGCCTGTCCAGGTCTGGCCCAGGGCAGCAGGAAGCGGCGCCATGAAAATCAGGGCGGATAACAGCGTTGTCATTGCCGCCAGGCGGACAAGCCAGGTGCTGACGGGACTCCGAGGGGCGGTATCGCGGTTTTTGAGGTATTGATCGGCCATGCCTTCAGCGTACGCCGGAGGCAACCGATTTGGGGATAGGACCTAGGTCGTATGCACCGTCTGGGCTCGGTTCCGGCGTCGACGGAGGAAATGGAAACCAACCCCTCCGAGCGCAAGAAATGCCGCGGCCCAGGTGGAAGGTTCGGGAACGGGCGCGAGGGGGGTGATTTCGTAGTAGCCATTCCCCAAATCGAACTGCGTCGCGCCGGCGCCATAACCGTTAAAAGAAAAACTGCTGAGGTTCGCGCTTTGAGACGAAGCGAAGATCAGCCGATCGGTTGTCGCGTTGCCTACCGTTGCAATCGAACCGGTCCAATTGTCGATCGTGAGGCTAAAGCTGCCAGGGGTAAACGAAGCGAAGTTGAGGACGCCGACGGTGCCGTTGCCGAAATCGAGCTTGGAACCCGAGGCCGTGAGAGTGAGTGCACCCAACCCGGGAGCTGCGTCGCTGCCTTCACTGAAATTGCCTTTGGAGAAAGTGCCCCCGGCCAGAGTCATCGGCGCGGTATTGTTGATCTGGTTATTGTTCCCGACGCAGGAGCGTGCCGCCGGAATTTACGGTGACACTGCTGGTGGATCCGAGGGCGCTGCCCGAACTGCCGGAAGCGGTCAACGTTCCCGCGCCAACAGTCGTCGAACCGCTGTACGTATTCGTCCCGGTTAGTGTGAGCGTGCCGAGACCGGATTTTTGGAGCGCCATATTTCCCTGCGCGCCGCCATTCGTCCCGGCAATTACGCCAGCGAACGTTGTGGAAACCCCATTGGCCGGATTAACAGTCAATGTGCTTGTTCCGCCAACGACACTATTTTTCACGACCGCGGTGCTATCGCCGGTAAGCGAAGCGACGCCGTCACTGTAACTGGCGAGATCGAACAGGCTGCTTGTATTGATTGTAAGCGCGGTTTGCGGCGACGTCGGAAGAACATTGCTGTTGCCAAGTTTCAAGGTGCCGACGTTCTGGATCGTGGTCGGGCCGTTGTAGGAATTGGCTGCGCTCAGGACTACCGTGGTCCCATCCACAAGGAGATCGGAATTCGGCGCACTGCCGGTAATTCCGTTGGTCGTGATGTTCACTGTGCCGCCCCCGGCGATCGTCAACGTGGTTCCGTTTTTCGCAATTCCGCCAGTGAGATTGAGCGTGCCGCCGCCGGCGCTTATCGTCGCGTCGGTCGCGGCATTGATCGGTCCCGCGAAAGTGCTCGTGCCGGTATTCGTCAGCGCACCATTGCCAATTCCATTGCCATTGATTGTGAGCGCTTCCGCGGTCGAGTAATTTACGTTATTGAGCCGAAGGACCGCGCCATTCGCGACGGTCGTTCCACTGGCGGTGGTGCCGAGAGCGTTGTTGCTGTTCACCTGCAACGTCCCGGCGCTGATCGTGGTGCTTCCGGTAAAAGTATTCGCGCCGCTCAGCGTCACGGTGCCCGCTGTATTTTTCGTGACCGTTCCGTTGCCCCCCAGAATCGCGCTGGCGGTGCCGCTTTGCAGGGTGAAGGAGGAAGCCGTTAACCTGCCCGTACCGGTTCCTGTGATGGAACCACTGGAAAGGGTGACCGCACCGGCGGTTTGAGTAAAAGTGAGCAAATCGAATGTGCCGCCGGAGATTGTGATCGCGGCGGTGGTTAAAAGTCGATCGATTGCGCCGAGCTGAAGCGTTCCGCCAGCGACGTTGGTCCCGCCACTGAAGAGGTTCAATGCGCTGAGCACCATCGTGCCCGAGCCGGTCTTGTTGAGAGTTCCTGGGCCAATGATTGCCGCGTTGACCGTGAAGGTTTGTCCGGCGTCCACCTGAAACGTGCTGGCCGCATTTCCCAACGTGAAAACGCGCAAACCAGTGTTGAAGCTGGTGGCTATCTCCAGGGTGCCGGCGTTCACGGTAACGCCACTTGTGATGCCACCAAGATTGGCATTGCTGCTCACTACAACGGTGCCGCCGTTGATGGTCGTCCCGCCGAGGAAAGTGTTTGCGCCGCTCAGAGTAAGCGTGCCTGAGGTGCTTTTAGTGAGAGCGCCCGTTCCGCCGAGGGGCGCGCTCACGGTTCCTGCTTGAAGCGCGTAAGCCGAACCAGTCAATGTCCCTGTCCCGACAATTGATCCGCTCGCGAGGGTGACCACGCCTACCGTTTCTGAGAATGTCTGCAGATCAAATGTGCCTCCGGAGATGGTGAGCGCGCCCGTGTTCAGAAGACGTTCGGCTGCTCCGAGTCGCAGAGTTCCAGCGCTAATAACCGTGCCTCCGCTGTAGGTGTTGGCGCCGCTCAAGACCATCGTGCCGGTCCCGGTCTTGTTTAACGCACCAGAACCAGTAATACCACTGGTGATCGTGTACGTTTGGGATGGATCGATCTGGAATGTGCTCGCAGCGCTATTCAAAATGATTGCCCGCGAAGTGCTGAAGCTGGCTGCGATCTCGAGCGTACCGGCGTTCATCGTCAGGCCGCCGCCGTTGTTTCCCAGGCTCGCGGCGCTGCTCACGATCAATGTCCCCCCGCTGATAGTGGTGCCTCCAGCGTAGGTATTGGTTCCAGAGAGAGAAAAGGTGCTCGTGCCCGTCTTATTGATCGCATAGTCACGATTTCCGCTCCCGGCCACAATCGCTCCACTCAAGGTCACGACGCCGGTCCCGTTACCGGCAAGGGTGAGAACCAACATGGAGTTGGTGGTTGCCGCGATAGTATTCGCGATGCTTTGGGCGTTCGCCGAACTCTGCTGAATCGTCCTTGTGCTGCCGGTAAACGTGAGCGGATTTCCCGCGAGGAAAAAGCTGCCGCTGCCGCCGGCGAATGTGAGGTTGTTCAGTTGGAAAGGCGTCCCGATATTTTGATTGAGCGGGACGAGTGCAGTGCCGGTATTGTTGGTCCCCGCGAAAATAAGATCGGTCGTGGCAACACTGGTCGGGACCGTTCCCCCATTCCAATTCGTCCCAGTGTTCCAGTTGGAAGTCCCGCCCAGCCCCGTCCACGTCCAGGTAGCGGCCAGGAGGACCGGAGACGTGACGAGGAAAACGATGGCAGAACAAAGCCGCGTCAGGCCGGAGGGCACAAACGCAAAGCCAGGCCCAGATGGCTTGCTGCGGAGCATCGTGCCGCCCAATTAGCGGCTTCTGTGCCGAGGCCTAGGTATTCCCCCTATGCCGACGTGTCTAGTCGGCGCAGCACGCCCGGCAAATCGCGATTTTCAAGACCGCAAAACGCTCGGCGACGGGCGTTGCCGTCCGCTAGTAGGGGCGATGCTCGGTCCCACGCGAACCGGCTGGTTCCGGCTTGGGCGCGGTGCGCTTGTCCCGGGCCGGTCTTAACTCGACCGGACTCGAAGTTTTGCACTCCTCACACCAATGCCGTTGCGCGCTATCCAGGCGCTTCCGCATTCCGCAATTGTCGCAAACGAAGACCTCTTTTCTCACGCGAACTCAGTGTCTACGGTTTGGGCACGCGTTTGCCAAGCGTTGTTTTTAGCCGGGGGTTCGTGACCCGCCTCCCAAGGAGTCATACGGAGGCCGCCCATGTGGCTCCGCGGAACCGAAAAAAGTCAAAAATTGAGTGGAAAAAAGCTTGCCTGCCCTTGAGCGATTTCTACAATGCCTCAAACCGCGGGATTCATAACCAACCTCCTCCATTATCATGAGCCTAATAATTGCAGCTAAGCGCAATCTCCTCGTTCTCGCCGTCGCCGCTGGTTTCACCCTCGCTTGGACTCTCAACGCTGCTGAGCAAATGTGTCCTCTGCCGATGGAAGCATCCGCCACCTCAGCAGCTGCCAAAAATGAACAGTCGCCGCCCGCCCCGCCAGATGGAGTCGCTGTTCTGCACCAGGGAAAATTCATTCTTTGTCTACCCGAGCCTGCCGCGGAGGCCCACGTGCGCCACGGTGATACTCGACTCGGCCCGTGCGATAAACACGGTCGCGTTAAATAGCAGGTTCGCTGGCTAAGAGAGCCAACCGGGCGGCAGGACGCAATCTTCCTGTGCGCGCTGCCCCATCTCGGACTAGCCGCCGATTCTACCTGCCCAAATCGCTCGCCATCGCCGGGCTCTTTCTTTTAGGAATGGCCTTGGGCGGCTGTTGGGACGGCACTACCCGTGACGTGCGGGCCACAGTTCTTGCCGTCGAGCATAGTCCGGAGATTCCGGGACAATCAACGTCGCTCAAAGCCGGCGCGCATCCCGGCAAGGGCGAAATCGTCGAGACGACCCGCTCCTCTCGTGTCGCCATCTCTCTTCTTCCCAATCTCCTCGTGCAGCTCGATCGCAACGCGCGCCTGGAAATTCTGCGGTTGGCCATCACCAAGGATGGGAACGAGACGGCCGCCACGATTCAGGCGCGCCATGCCGACGTCAGGTTTACGCGCGGACGGATGCTTGTTTCGCAGGTGTGGGGCGAAGCTCTGGCCAGGTTCATCATCGCCTCTCCTCACGGGGAAGTGATCACCACCTCCAATTCCCTTTTCTGGATTGAGTTGGACGAACAAAAAACGCGGGTGACCTGCGTGAGCGGATCCGTCGGCTTTCAAGCGTTGAAGGCCGATGAAATCACCCGTATTCCACCTGGCTTTATCGGAGAATGGTCAGCTTCCAACTCGAACCTAGTCGCAGCCGACACGGATGCACGCGCGCAGGATGAACTCCGGGAGGGGCTCGAAATCGAGGACGCGCTGCGGGGTTTGAGCAACCAAAAGCGCGATCTGCTGCCTCGGTAGCAACGCCTAACGAAAGATTACTTTCGAAGTGAGGCGCAGGATTAGCTTTAGGGAGCCGCGTGCAGATATTTCGCCAGGCAATTCATCAGGTTATCAGAGCGCGCACGATGGGAGCATCCTCCCGGGTTTTTCTCTTCGCCTTCTGTGCGTCCGCCTGTTTTTCGGCATCAGCAGTGGCCACTCCGGCCGAAGAAATCTCCCGCGCGGTTGCCGTCAACGGAATTGCGGATGTCTCCACGGCCCAGCCAAAGGTGTTTTTGAAAGCCTTTACTGCAGTGGCCATGCGGGCCCAGCCGCGGCTCCTCCCGGACTACGTGAGCGGCGCCATTAATTTGCGGCCGGACCTCTCCCCGAACATCGTGGCCGTGGCGGTGAAAGCCGCCGTTAAAAATTGGCAGGAGAAGCCGGCCGCGCTTTGCCTGATGATCGACCGGATTACTCGAGCCGCCATCGTGGCCGAACCTGATGCACTTGTCTCGATCGTTAAGGCGGGAGCCTCGGCTTCGCCGCAATTGCGCCATTGCATTATCAGCGCTGCGATCTCCACCATGCCGGCCGCAAAAGATGCCATCGTCAACGCGGCCACGGCCCGAGCGCTGCCCCTGGCTTTTCTTACCTTTTCCGCGACTGAAAACAGCGGCTTCTCTTTCCATGCGGCGACGCTAAATCCCGCAAATATTTCCGAGGTGGGCACCACTGAAGTCGTCTCGCCGGAGCAGCCGCCCGCCCCTTAGTCCTTAGGTTCAGGTATTTTCGCCGCGTTTTTCATAAAGAGTTGCATTTACACGCCTCGCATCGAATTATCGAGCCAAGTGAATTTCGCTTTTTTTCACTCAATCCGCGCGCTGGTTGCGGCTGTTTTTGGAGCTCTCGCACTCTGGATTTTCCCTCTGGCGATTCCCTCTCTTTCGGCCAGGATTTTACTGACGTCCGTCTGGCCATCGCGGACACCGCCGTAGAGCCCGCCTCACTGGACGCCCCCGCCCAAGCGACCGACTCCGATCCAGATCTAAATCCGCCGCTGCCTGTAGCCAGCGATGCGAGCCTTGAGAGTACTCCCGCCACCACGATCGATTCCGGAATTCCGCGCCGTTTTCATTATGATTTCCGGCTGACCATCCGGGGCGTTTACGACGACAACATCAACTCGACCAACGTCGACCCGATCTCCGATTTTTATACGACGATCGAACCTTCGATCATGCTCGGTTTCGGTGATACTGATGCGCGCATCGAAAACTACATCCGGCTCGACTATCTCCCGGCGCTTTTTATTTTCGCCGAGAATTCGGACAATAATTCCTTGCAGCACGTCGGGCGGCTGGAAGGCCAATACCGCATCAACCGGCTCACCCTTAATTTCTCCCAGATGGTGCAGATCATGGACGGCGTCGATGTCCAGACGCAGGATGCGGGAGGAGGTCTGGATCAGCAGGTCAATCTCGACGTCGCCGGGCGCACTCGTTTTAACATTTTCACGACGCATATAAACGCGGCGTATTACGTGACCGGGAAGACGTTTCTTTCTGGCGGCCTCGATTACACCTCAACGCAATACGATACGCTGATCAGCTCGGAAATTTTTTCGGGTAATTTTTTCCTCAACTACAATTACAGCCCGAAATTCGTCATCGGCCTCGGCGGGACCGCCGGTCATGACCGGGTCGACGCACCCAATCCAGACCAGACATTCGAACAAGCCAATATCCGAGTCTCGTACCAGGCGACGGGGAAGATCGATTTCGCGGCAACCGGAGGCGTCGAATTTCGCCAGTTCGAGGGGGACCTGCGCGACGAACATATCTCGCCGGTCTTTGAAATGAGGATGGGCTATGCGCCCTTCGACGGCACTAAAATTACCCTCAGGGCAAACTGCCGGGTGTTGAACTCGGCCGTGTTGACCGCCCAGGATTACTTCGTCACGAACGTCAGTATCGGCGTCCACCAGCGTTTGCTGCAGCGTTTTTTTCTCGGCTTAACGCCGGCTTCGAAACGTCGGATTACTTCAGCACGATCGGAAGCCCGGCCGCGAACCGCGACGATCAGTATTTTTTCGTTCAACCTTCGATTGGTGTCAGGGTGACTAGATTCTGGACCGTGGGCGCGTATTATTTACGTCGGCAAAACGACAGCTCATTTGATGCATTCAGTTTCCATGACAACCAGTTTGGAATCCGCAGCTCCCTCGAATTCTAAGCGCAAGCGATTGCTTGCTCGATATCAAGCCGCGGCAACGCGCCTGTTGGGCGCCGCCGTTTTATTCGCGATCGCCTTTGGGCCGATGCAGGCGACCGCTCAAACCCCCAGCCCGGCATCGACTGCCGCCCGGAATCTTCTGGCGCCTGCCCCTCCTCCGGCGGGGCCTTCCGTGAGCACCTCTACCACCGCCACTAACGCTGTATCCGCACCCTCTGGTTATGTGCTGAGCCCCAACGATCAGGTTGCCGTCGAGGTGTTCGGTGAAGACGATCTGCGCACGAATGGACGCCTCAATGCCGAAGGCAATCTCAGCCTGCCCTTGCTGGGATCGGTCCACCTTGCCGGATTGACCCTTACCCAGGCCACGGCCCGCGTTACCGAACTCTATGCACGCGATTATCTGGTCAACCCAAAAGTGAACGTGATGCTCCTCGAGCTACGCGAAACGCCGATTCACGGTGCTGGGTCAGGTCAATCGGCCCGGGAGTTTTGAAATGCCGGACGGGAGCCCGGGCGGTATCGACCTGTTGGAGGCGGTCGCCATGGCCGGTGGCTACACCCGGATCGCCGCTCCGGAACGGATCACGGTCCGGCGGCAGGGCGCCAACGGGGATGAAATTTTGAAGGTCGATGGCAAACGGCTCGCGCGCGGCACCGGCGGGGCCAACAGCAACTTCAAGGTGAAGCCGGGCGACACCATCACCGTGGGAGAAAGTATTTTTTGACCGGCGCGCATGAATCCTCCGACCATCCTCGCGAACCACCGCTCCCGCTCCGCCCCCGGCGGCCGCCGATCTCAGCTCCGCGCCGTAACCCGTCGTTAGGCAATGTCGGATTACGAGCCGCGCAGTCGAACTGATTTCCGCCATCTCTGGCACACCGTCCTGGAGAAGCTCTGGATCCTGATTTTTGCACCATCGCCGGTTTGTTTCTCGGCGTTCGGATACCTCGCCCGCACTCCAAAGCTTTATCAGGGGCACATCGTTCTCGAAGTCGATATCCAGGAACCAACCTGGTTCGAAGCGACGATGGCGCGAGCCGCATGCGCTCGGCGTTTCTGGCCAGCCAGGATGCGCTTCGCACCATCGAGCAGAATCTGACGAACCGCACTCTCCTTGCGCGCGTCATTCGCGCGGAAGGCCTGGCAGAGGACGATGGCCGGGCATTGCTCGGTCAGCACCAAGGGCAAGCAGCGCCTCCGCCGCAAAAAGAAGCGGCCGGAGCGAGACCGGTCTCGGAAACGGCTCTTACCCAAACCGAACAGGCGCTCGGGGGCGCGCTTTCCACGATGGTGAAAGCCGGTCGTGCGCCGCGGCACGCGCTTCATCGATTTGTATGTCGTGAACCAGGATCCGCTCTCGCGCAACGGCTGGCCGAAGCCGTCGGGCGGGAATACATCCGCAACTCGATCGAGCGCCGAGCAAATTTCGCCCAGGACACCTTGCGTTACTTGCTGGAGGAAGAGGAGCGCCTCAAAGCGAATCTGCAGAAGAGCGAAGGGGCCGTGGCCGAATACAAGGCGAAGACGCCGGACGCGCTCCAACTCGGCGGCGGCGCGAATTCCAATACCGGCCAGAACCAGCGGTTCCCGCGGCGGAGGGGTTGAGGACAAATTACAGGAACTCAACACGAAGGCGAGCCACGGCGAAAACCGAACGCATGCGCCTTGAAGGAGAGCTGGCGCAGATCGAACAGGCTGGTGACGACATCGACGAGCTCCTCGCCGTGCCGAGCATCGCGGTGGCCCCGGCGGTCATCGAGACGGCGCCGCGATGTCTCGCAAGTGGAAGCCGCCCTGGCGACGTTGAGCCAGCGTTACAAGGAAAAACATCCGCGCATGATGGCGGCCAAGTGCCGCCCTGACCGAAATGCGTTCCGCCCTTAAAGCAAACGGTGCTCCAGCAGCCCGCCGTTTTGAAAAATGCCATCGAGCAGGCGCGCGCCACGGAGAATTCATTGCGCGCCGCGGCGGGCGAGCAGGAGAAAGCCGCGCTGGCCTTGAACAAGGCATGCGATCGGTTATCCAGGAGCTGGCGCGCCAGGCCGATACGGACCGCGCGCTTTACGAAAGTGTTATTACGCCAGATCAAGGAAACCGATCTGACGCAAGGGAACGAAGACGAATGCCGTCAGCGTGATCGAGCACTCGCCGTTGCCGAGCCGCGCCGGTTAGCCCGAATCCGCCGAAGGCGATCGCGCTCGGGCTGCTCGGCGGGATCGCCGCGGGCCTCGCCACCATTTTCGGTCTGAATGCTCTCGATCGATCGGTGAAGACAGTCGATCAGGCGGAAACGACCTTCGGCTTGCCCGTGCTGGCGGCTATTCCGGAAATTTCGCGGGAGGAATCGGCCGGCCACGCCGGAAAAGGGCGGCGCGCCGCCCGGCACCTCCAGTTATCGCCTTGTCGCCGAAGCGCCGGAAGGTCCCGCGGCGGAAGCATTCCGCAATCTGCGCGCCGGCCTCTCGCTGCTCGGGCCCGAATCCGAACGCAAAGTTTTTCTTTTCACGAGCGCGTTGCCTAACGAGGGCAAGAGCTTCACGAGCGCGAATTACTCTCTCTCCCTCGCCCAGCAGGGTCATCGCGTTTTGCTCATCGACGGCGACCTTCGCCGGCCCAGCCTCCACAAGATTTTCCGCGAGGTCGGCCCGGACGGCGAGAGCGTGCGCCAAACCCGAGGCGGAGCAATTCGGCATCGTCGATTATCTCGTAGGCGACGTCGCGCTTGTCCGATGCGGTGCGCGTCGTTTCGGCGCGAGACGTCGACATCATTGGAACGAATTCGCCGTCGCCCGGCGGGACCGTGACCGCGACCGGCGGGCAGCTCTCGGTCCTCGCCGGCGGCCGGCGCGCCCCGAATCCAGCCGAACTTCTCAGCGGCCAAACTTTCGCCGAACTCGTGGCCGAGGCCGGAAAACTTTTCGACCGCGTGGTGATCGACAGCGCGCCTGTGCTCGCCGTCAGCGACACGTTGCTCATGACGCCTTATGTCCAGACCGTTTGCATGGTCGTGCGGCCGCGCGCACCGCCCGCAACGCCGTCCAACGAGCCGTCCTTCTTTTAGGCGGCACAGGCAGCCGACCGGCCGGCGTGATCCTCAATCGCCTGCCGCGCAATCGCGGCACCGATTACTATTACTATTACGCCTCGCATGGTTACGGCGCCGGCGAAGGCTCCTACACTGGCGGCTACGCGGACGACGCTCAAAGCGGTCGCGGAAGCGGAAGTAGTTATTGGTTATCGGTTATTGGCGACCGATTTCGCTGCCCTCCGTAGCCTACGAAGGCTGGACCTCGGCTTCTGACCTCTGTTCTGTCCATCCGCAAGCAGCTCCCCCAGCAGATCCCGAGATAGGTCGCGACCAGGAGCTGGATCGAGAAAATCTGAAGCGGGAAATCGACGACCGCGTGGATGGCCACGCCGATGAGCGCCAGCAGCGACGCAGGGCAAGAAAATACGCTGCCGTGTTGCTCCATCCCTCGGCCGCTTCACGGTAATTCGAAATCGCTCGGGCACATGCCCGCCAAAAAATAATGCCGCGATCAGGACCGCGCTGCCGATCCAACCCCATTCCAAAATCGTCTGCAGGTAATCGTCATGCAGAAATCTCCAGCTTCCGCCAAGCCGGCCTTCGAAGCCGTTTGATAATGCGGAAAGACGCCCGGAAACTGCCCGGGTCCAAACCCAAAGCGGGCCCGCATCCCCGATAGCGGTGAGCGCCACCCGGTTGGCGAGTCCAGCGCGCGTCGTGCGGCAATGCTGGGTCATAAACTGCTGCCAGCGACCAACGGCTTGATCAACTGCGACGCTTGCGCAATCGCCAGGGCCGTCGCCGCCACGATGATAACCCGACGATAGGGTTCGCTTCTCCATCTGCGTGATCAACCTCGCCGCCGGCCGGAAGATGCCTGCGAGCAAGGCAAGATCAAGCAACAGCCCGACCGCCTGCGCCATCCGCGAAGTATTCGAAAAGATCGCGATGATGACGATCAGCAGCGTCGTCGCCCAGACCGCCCGTCGGGATAGGTTGCCGGAACCGCGCCACAGTCCAAAGCGCCAGACCGGCGACCACCGGCAGGATAAGATTCAGAAAAGCCCCGGCGTTCGCGTGATAGAAGTAGCTGGCGAAAAACGTGTGGCAGCCCACTGATCCGGACGCGGCCGCCAAAAAATCATCTTCGCGCCGGTCGCCTTTTGGAGAAGCCCGAGCATGGCGATCGAGCCGCCGGCGACGAGCGAGCGCATACCAAAGCCGCAACAGCCAAACCGGCCGCTGCGCGAGTTCTGCCACGAGGCAAACAGCGCCGAGAAGCCGTCGCACGAAGCATCCAGGCGAAGACTGAGAGCATAATCGACCGAGCCCGGCAGGCGCGGGAACAGCGCATGCAACCGGAACGAACAAATGAAAGGTCGAATCGTAGATCGCGCTGGCGTTGACCGCCATCCACCATCCCTGGAGCAGGATCAGACCGGCGATCATGACAAACTCCGCGGGACCACTGGCCAGCGACGTTCGACGACCAGAGCGACGCGACCCAGAGCGGCAGCACCACGCCCAGCATCCCGTTGACGATCTCGATACTCCACGCCGTCGTCGCTCCATAAAGCCATGGCGTCAGCGACTAGCGTCGCCAGGAACAACCAGCGCGCGAGACCTCGGAGCGAGCCGCGATTTGTGAGGGACGCACAGGTGTCGGTTATTGGTTATTCGTTATTGGTTATTGGGGCGGCGGACGTGCGCTTGAGATATTTCATATAGCCGTTCAGCAACCGCACCGCGTGTCCAACCAGTTCGCGGCCACGACGGAGCATTTCATCGCTGATCAAATCTTTCATCGACTCCGGCAATCAGGTGATCGAGGACTTCCCAGCATGATCCGCGAGCGTTACTGCAAAATTTCGCGTTGTCGAGGTAATGAAAGCGACCATAACCCTCAGCAATATTGGCCGTCGTCGAGCGGGCGGCCCGCAAGAGCTGATCGCCCATCCGATACCGCTCTTCTTTGGGAAGCCCGGGAACTATTTCGGACGCAACGAATCGCCGGAGTTCACGGCACGCCTTCCAACACTCAAGATCTTCAAAATTACGAATCGGGGAGGAAACAGTCTTCATCCACCGATGCTACCAAACAGCCACCGCCCTCCGCACCAATAACCAATAACCAATAACCAATAACCCGCTGAGCGCTCCGCGCTCAGCGTCAGCGCCCCTTCCCGAAAAGCACCGTATGAACGGTCTTGAGCAAAATCATCGCGTCCAGTTTGAGCGAATAATGCCGGATGTAATAGAGATCGTATTTCAATTTCTCGATCGCATCCTCGTCGCTCTCGCCGTACGGATAATTCACCTGTGCCCAGCCGGTGATTCCCGGCTTCACCAGATGCCGGAAATGATAGAACGGAATTTTTTGCTGGTAGCGCTCGGCGCACTTGGTCCATTCGGCCCGCGGCCCGATCAAACTCATGTCGCCCCTAAGCACGTTGAAGAGCTGCGGAAGCTCATCGAGGCGCAATTTCCGCAGCCAGCGTCCCACGCGCGTAATGCGCGGATCGCCTTCGCGGGTGTAGATATCCGTCCGCGCTTCATCGCCCGATGCCCCGGAGCCGCATCGTGCGGAATTTATAAGCGGTAAACACCTCCCCTTCCCGTCCCACGCGCGGCTGGCGAAAGATGGCCGGCCGACCGCTGCTCCAGCCAAACCACCACGAACCAGCAAGAGCAGAAGGGGCCACAGGATCAGGAGCAAAAGGCGCCGAAAAAACCAGATCGAACAGCCGCTTCAGGTAGTGATAAGGCGAATTGCGCGCGAGCTGAAAACCCATCTGCAGCGGCCAGAAAGGGTCGATCGATTGCACGGGCACGTGGCGCCAGTGCGCTTCGTAAAATGATTCCAGGGTGTAAACGCGGGTCCGCTGAAATTGCGTCCGCACGAGATGCTCAAGCAACTCCGGTGGGATCGCGATCGACCCGCTCCGCGAGAACGACGCCGCTGTAACGGTCGTCCAGGTTCGCCAGCTTCGTCGCGAGGTCGCCTTCGATGATCGGCGAGCCGCTCCCGGCAATGTGCTCGCCCACTCTCTCCCGCTCGAGATCCACGAACTCCAGCCGCTGGCGGTTGGGCGATTGCCGGTAGGCCTCATAAAAGCGCGCGGCCAGTTCACCGCTGCCGATGACCAGAAACGCGCGGCCGGCCGTGGACTGCGCGAGAAACCTGTGACCCACGCGCCGATAAAGGATCGACCAGGGCAGAAAGATCAGTAAAGCTGACGAGCACCGCGCTGCGGCTCGGCTTCATCGAGCTGTCGAACGTGGCGGCCGCGTAAACGAGCAGGGAGCTGATCGCCGCTGCACCCGCAATCGCCAGGATATGCTCGGCCATGTAGGTGAGCGTCCGCGTATCGTTGTTCCGATCGTATCCGCCGATCATGAAAAGCGCCTGGCAGATGACGGCCAGTTGGACCACGTCAACGAGCAGGAACTCCAGAGGGCCGACCAGAAAATTGTCGCTCCGCAGGTAGCTGATTACCCCGTAGAGCAGGATCCAGCTCACGACATCGATCGGCGAAAAACAACAGCCCCACCGTCCATTCATTGGCGGAAATCACCGACCGGAACCGGCGCGACGGCGATGGAGCTCGTGAGATGATTCAACGACCTCCGGTTGCCATTTACCGGGCTCCGAAGTGCCGGCGATAACGGCCCGTGTCTGGGAGTCAGGCAGAGGCGTCATAATCGGAAAATATCTTAGCAGGGAATGAGCCGACAAGCCGTTCCGGCCCTCCCAGCTCAGGTAAAGCCTACCGCGAATCGCGGCTCGCGTCAGCTTTTTCCAGGCTATGCCGCTCGGTCAGGAGACGAAGAGAGAGCAGCGCCTCCGCGATGGTTCGTTGGAAAACGTAATACCAGCCGGGCCAGCCATCGAGGATCAAACCGCGTCCGAAAAGCAGATAAAGGAAGATCACGCCGGGCGCGAAATAGATCCTTTTCCGGAGCCGGTCCTGGCGATTCAAATGCTCGTTAGACGTGGCGAGCAGATGGCGCGCTTCAATCTTGAAGTAACCGTCCTGCGACTGAAGCCACCGGCTCAGCGGCTTGCGGTCGTCATGATCAATTTTACCCCGTAACATTTCCACCACGCCGTTGATCCGGACTTTGTGACCGTGACCCTCGTCTTCATAATGCGCTCGATCCCGGCGATACAGAACGGTCCTCGGCGGATAAATTGTGCTGCGCAACGGACGACCGAAAATGCAGTAGCGGAACGGCGCGGAATAGCCGGCGATGTCTTCGGGCGGTTCCAGCCCTTTCAACTCCTGAACCAGTTCTGGCGTGAGAACGTAATCGGCATCAAGCGACAGAACCCACAGCGTCGTCGATCTGCGAGAGGCCAAAATTACACTGACCCGCGAACGAATCGAAAGCGCGCTGGACGATCTTCACATCGGGCCGAGCCGCCTTTGCCAGTGCCAGCGTGTCATCGGTGCTGAAGCTGTCCACGAGCAGGATGTTTTCAACCGAGGCAAGCGCCCCCATCGTCCGCTCGATATTCTCGCGCTCGTTGAAGGTGATGATCAGGGCAGTCAGATCGCGCATGTGGATTTCTTTTCCCTTATCGCATCACGATAGAGTTCAACCAATTGCTGCCCCACGGCTTCTTGAGAGAAGCGCTCCCTGATTAACGCAGGACCTTGCTCCCGCAACCGTGCGCACAAGTCGCTGTCAGCAAGCAGTTGCCGCATGGCCTCCGCGATGGCCGTGATCTCGCACGGGACGATGAGCGCCGCCTTGGCGGCCGCGGCATCCTGCGCGATGGCGACATGCTCCGACAGGATGCTCGGGACACCGGCGCCGAGCGCTTCGGCCGCGGCGATGCCGAAGTTTTCCGAATACGAAGGAAGCACGAAGAGGGTCGCGGCCGCGAGGAGGGCCGCCTTTTCTTCTCCTCGCGACAAAGCCGGTCCAAAGCAGATCGCTTTCGCAGCCGAGTTCGCGCGCTCGAGCCCGCAGAGTTTCGACGTAGCTTGGTTCCCCGTCTCCCGCTATCACCAGCAACGCCTCGGGGATTTTGGCGCGAACCTCCTGGAAGGCCGAGAGCAAAAGTTCGATTCCTTTCTTCGGGTCGAGGCGCGATAGAAAAAGAATGATGGGCCGCCCTGAGGCGGTGGGAAAGCGAGCGTAGAATGGAGCCGGATCGGCGCGCGGAGTCAGTTCGATCGGTATCGGAATAACGACACCGCGCAGGGCCGCGATTTCTGGATGAGCGAGCGCTGCTTCGCGCTGCTCTGCTTCCGCGGTGTAGTGGATGGCGGCCGCGCCCCGCAAAATGGGGAGCTCGATCAGATTCAACGACCATTGTTTCAACCATCGCCGCCGATTTTGCATGCCCCACTGATTCAGCACGCCGAGCGGCCGGACGATGTAAGGCACACCGGCTCGCCGGGCGGCACGGGCCGCGGCAAAACTGCTGAAAGAGAAGAGGGCGTGAATGTGGACAGCATCATAATCCGCCACGTGCTGGCCGAGCCATTGCGCCAGGGAGCGCGGACACTTTGTAGAACTCGGTGCTCTTGCGAAAATAAATGTAGTCCGCTCCCTCCGGGCCGGAGACAAGTTCGCTGGAGCGGCACGTCGAGCCGTCTGCCGGGGCCATCGTCATCCGTCGTGGCGACGGTTACTTTGACCCCGCAACCGACGAGGGCTCGCGTGAAAAACGGCAGCGCGAAACTCGGCCCTCCATGTTTCGGCGAGACCGACGGAATGACATGGAGAACGCGCAACGTGGTCACGATGTTTCTGCCAAGAAGGTCCGCAATTGTTTGCTTGAACCGCTCCGGTCCAAACTCGCTGATGGCGCGATCGCGCATTTCCTGGGGCCGATTCACCAACGGATGCGGGTGACGTCCCTGGAGCAGAGCGGTCATGGCCTCCGCCAGGGCTTGCTGGTCGTCGCGGGTCGACCAGGACGCCGAGTTCACCTCCACGCAAGGCGTCCACCGCGCCATCCTGATTTCCAGCCAGGACCGGTTTCCCCGAGGCAAGCGCTTCCAGAAACACAATTCCAAACCCTTCTCCTGTCGAAGGCATGGCGAACAAATCGCAGACGCGATAATAATCCGGAAGCTCCTCGGCCGGAACGCGGCCGGCAAACAAAACCGCATCCGGAACCTTCTCTTCCTGCGCCATTCGTTCGAGCCGCTCTTTGTCGTCCCCGCCTCCGACGATCAAATACTTCGCCCTGGGAACTTGGGTTCGAATCGAGGCCAGCGCGCGAATTACACGGTCGTGTCCCTTGTAGCGTTCCGCGGCCGAAAGCCTCCCGACCGTGAGAATGACCGGATCGTCGGGCGCCAACCCGAACCGGCGGAGCAGATGTTCCGGTTTGGGGCCAATGCTGAATCGCGCCAGATCCAGCGTGTCGTGAAGCACGCGCATCTTCTCGATTGGAACCGAATAGGCGCTCATCACCCGATCGCGGGTATACTGGCTGACAGGCAGGAGGACGGTTCGCGTTCGCGACCGCTTCTTGCTGGCTGGCCCGCTCAATGTGCCAGGATTCGTAGCCGTGCAGCGAAACCCAGTAAGGGATCTTGGTCCAGCGTCGGACGAAGGCCGCGAAGGGAGAAAAATTCAGGTGGGTCGTGATGATCAGGTCGGGGCGGTCGAGAAATGCCCGCACCACGACCGTGAGAGCGAAGCCAATGGTCCAGAGCGAGCGCGGGAGCGACCCGGTTGCAACATGGCGCACGCCAGCTCCCAGCGCAGCGCGAACCGCAGCGCCACCATGATTCCGAACGAGCACGGTGACGTTCTTTTCTCCGGCGATCTGCGCGAGCGCCCGGGCAAAACTAAACGAATAAGCCTCGATGCCGCCTTCCTCGGTGCGAACTGAAGGACACCAGAGATGAATTCGTGGCATTCGATCAATCCTGCGCGCGCGAGAACGTTCGGCGACCAAACATCAGGGATCAGCTACTCCTTTTCGCGCAGCCCGATCAATCCCGCCAGGAACGGTTCGGCCAGCCAGATGAAGAAGCCGGTGACGATGGCACAGGTGAGCATGCCTCCGAGGATCTTTACATTCGAAGTCTCGAAATTGTAGGCGGAGAAAAGCAGGACGGACGTGGCCGCGCGCAAAACCGATGATCTTGTAGCGCGCGTATTTGACGAAGAGCCGATAGATCACGCCGTAAAGAAGCGCCGAGCAGAAAGATCGGGAGAAACATCCCGAAAGGCCCGAGATCGATATAGCTCTCGCCCATGTAGCCGATGCTGATGGAAGTACCCTGTTCCAGCCCGGCGACCATGACACCGGTGTAATAGGTCGTCCGCGCCGAATCGTCGATGATCCCCTTCCCCGGATTGAGTATCCGCGGCATGAAGACGTGCTTCACCGCGTCGATCCAAAGCCGGCCGTTTTCGTGCGGAAGCCGGTCTGGCACGTTGCCGATCGTCAAAGCGAAATAGGTGACATAACCGACCCGGGCAATCAGCGCGTCGACGCCGCGAAAGAAGCCCTCGTCATTCAGACCGCCCACCAGTTCCTGCAGCTTATCGACTCGCTCCGGGATCGGAACCAGCACTGCCTGGGTCTTTGAGCCCTGGTTCAGGAAGTCGCGGTAATCCTCCTTGATCGCGGACCAGACAATGGAGGAGAGGACCAGGATGAGGCAGACCGTTATGCCGAGCAGGACGCGCCTGACATTCCAAAGATGCCGGCTGGCCAGCATGACAATGATGAGAAGAAAGAAGCCGTTCTTGAAGCTGCTGAAATATCCGAGGAGCCCAACAAAAAACTCAATCCCAATCGCGGCCCAGAGAAAAGCATAATGACGGCGCTGTTGGAGAGCACCGACGCAGACGAGAAAAAGCAGAATCCATTTAATGGTAACAACGGCGACGAGCGCTTGCGTAGTTCCTGGAATCAGGTTGGAGATGACCTTGCACACAGAAGAAAGGCCAAAAGAGGCGACGAAGCAGATGAAAGCCATCGGGACGGAGATACGAAGGGCCTCCTGTTCGGCCTGTTCTCCTACCTTTGGGTCTGGGCGCCTCATGCCAACACGGGCACCGAGCGCCAGGACCACGAGACCAAGCAAACCAAGCCCAACCGCCAGCTCGAGCTCGTTGCCGCCAAAGGCCAGCGACCAGGTTTGCCCGCGCGAAATCGGCATAGTGCAGGACCGTCGTGATCTGCAGCCATTGCAGCGCACAACAAAACAAGAGGACGGGGGGCTCGGCCTTCCGCCAAAGCAGAAACGGCAGCAACACCGCGACCACTATGGCTAAAACGGTCAGAACTGGGTTTGCGCTCAGGCACGCCGCGATGAGCGGCACCGCCAGCAGGATCGCAAGACGGCCAAACGACCAGAATCCTTTTTGCCGGCCGATGTTTTCGCCCTCGGCAGGCAATGAAAGCTGATTAGCGGTTAACATGACGGCATCGTATCGCGGAAAACCTCGCGCCCATTCTCGCTGAAAACGCGCAAAACCAAAATGTCGTCTCGTAGCTCTCGCGAGCGGACTTTCCGGCGAGATCCCGGCGCTCCGCACGTCTCGAAAAGTAATTGAGTCCTTCGATCAGGCCTTCTTTGCTCATGTCGCGGCAAACAAAACCATCGGTCTCATGCTCAATCAATTCCGGGATCCCGCCCACGGGAAAACCGACTGTCGGGGTTCCTTCCCGTTTTGCCTCCACGATCACGTTCGGCGAAGGATCGTCCACGATCGAGGGACAGACGTGGATATGACATTGGCGGAGCAATGCCGGAACATCGTCACGCCTGCCGAGAAACAGAATCCGATCATCCAGGTTCGCTTGCCTGACTTGATCCCGTAATTGCTCGGACAAGGGGTCGCCCCAGGTGCTTTCACCGGCCACCCAGAGAGTGATGTCAGCGCCGGAGGAAATCATGTCACGGACGGCGTCCACGAGAAGGGCGATGCCTTTGTGCCGTGCAATCTGGCCGACAAAAAGCAGGATCGTTCCGCGGGCGGACGGTGGTGATTGCTCTAGCCGAAGTCTCACTTCGAACGGGCGGATGATTGTAGATCACGCGAACCTGTCCAGCCGGAGCGCCAAGCCGCGCCATGTCACGCGCCAGGAATTCCGAGTTACAGACAATGAACCGTTGCGAACGCTGCACGAGTTGCCGGGTCAACCAGCGGTGGGGACGCGAATGGTCCGGCAAAAGATCCCCGGCGCGGAAAATGAGCGGCGATCCAGCGACCGAAAGGCAAAGATACCCGGAAGCAAAATAATGCCAGTTCATGAGGTAGAGATGCGTCGGCCGCCATTCGTGTGCTTCGCGTCGGATGGCGGCGGCCATGGAGCGAAGCGCCAGGACTGATTGAATAAACAAATATCGCGGCTGTCTCAACGCGTAATGCCACTGCACAGCTGAAGCGCGAGCTGGACGAACGATAATCCCAGCCGCGCCAGCTCATTTTCAATTTCGCCTCCGGCGTGAGCGTTCATCGACGATGCGCGCGGACTTCAGCGCCCATCGTTTTCAGCGTCCGCATGACTTCGAGGTTGGCGCGTTCCTGCCCAAAGAGGTGGGACCCGCCGAAGAGGGCAAGAACACGACAGCTCTCGCAGCGTGGATGTTCCATCGGTAATTTCGCGATCAGGCGCGCTCATGACGTGGCGATTTGGGATGCGATTTCAGGAGTTCGGTAATTGCAGCCATCGTCCCCGCTATTGCCGTTTCCAGGCTATAAATGGCGAGCTTTTTCTGGAGCGCCGGCGCCCAGTCATGGCCGGAGCTGTTTTTTCTGTTCCAGCAGCCGCAGACGCTCCATCAAGGCATAGGTGTCGCCGCACGGAAATGAGAACCCGGTGCGGTGCTCTTCGATCAGGTCGGGCTGGCAACCGACGGCGTCGGAGACAATCGCCGGCAGCCCGCAGGCCATCGCTTCATTTACGACCAGGCCCCAGGTTTCGTCTCCATTCGACGGGAGCACGAGAACATCCGCGCTCGAATAACAAAGCGGCAGCTCGGACTGATTTCGAAACCCTTCGAAACAGCGCGCGGACGCCGAGTTGCTTCGCTTCGCGCCGCAACTCAGCCTCCAATTCGCCGCTGCCCACGAAAACCGCGATCACGTTGGATCCGTCGCTGCTCGCAATGGCGTGCAACAGATCCGACGGCCGCTTTTTTGGAACGAGCTTGCCGGCAAAGAGAGCGACGACCGATTCGGGCGCTGCCCCCCAGGCGCGCGCTGCTCTTCGCGCTCAGCCACAGCTTCCGTGGCGCGGGAGGCAAACCAGTCGTTATCGACGAAATGCGGCACGAAGAACATTCGATCTTTGGGAGCGCCGTAGTGGGCGAGATACTCGGCATTGCGCTGGCCGACATAGAGAAATCCATCGAAGCGCCGCAGCAGAAGCCGATGCGTGACCTGTTTGACCGCGCGCTTGAGCAACGACTGCGACATGCCCCGCTGCGAATCGCCGCGAATGAATACCGGGGTGCCGGCACGGCGACAGGCGCGCGCGGCCTGGAGGAACGATTTCAGGTACCAGCCGTTGACGATGAACGCGTCGAACTTTTCCCGCCCAATGATTTCCGCGATCTCGGGAGTGTCGCACCCGGCGAATTCGTTCACCGAAGGCGCGGCGGAAACGTTTCGCAGAAAAACGTGGCGATAGCCGGCAAGCAGATCGACATCCCAATCGAAAGCGACGCCAAATCCCGCCTCCCCTTGCTCGGTTGCCGTCTGGCGATGGGCGAAAAAGACCGTCACATCGGCGACCGCGGCCAGACCACGAAACCATGGGGCCTGGTATTGGATCGGATGGCTCGCGAGGATTCCGAGGCGCATGAATTTTGTTCAGATACGGCGAAGCACGCTCAGGGAATCGACAGTTTCGAGAAGTTCGAAACGCGGATCGCGCGAGATCGTCTCTTGAAAATAAAGATACGATCCCAGTTCGCGCACCCGCGGATTATGCGCGGGGACTTGGGTATCGTGGAGCAGAATCACTCCATCGCGAGCAACCCGGCCGGACCAATCCGCCCAGTCCTGGGTAATGGCGGCCAGGGAATGATCTGCATCGATGAAAATGAAGTCGAAGGAATCTTCCGGAAGCTGAGTCGCGGCCTCATGACTAAGCGACCGGACAAAGGTTACTTTGCGGCCAACGCGTGCGCGGCCGACCTCACGCTCCGCAATGAATTTGCCCCAGCAAATCCCCAGTCGTCCCGCAAAGAACGGGTCGACCGCGAAAAGAGTTCCATCCGGCGCGATTTGTTTCGCGATCAGGGCGGTGGTTGCTCCTTCGAAAACGCCAAGCTCAAGGGCGCGACGCCGGCCGGAAGCGAATCGAGCGATCGCCTCGCGTTCCGCCTGCGAGGTTTGCGTGGCGGCGTCAATCCAGTCCCGCCAGATAACGTGCCGTATGGATCAATGCGCGTCCGATTAAGCCCATGATTGATTATGCCGAATTCACAATCCGATCGAAAATCTGAGCGTAAGACCGGGCGATGCCACGCGCATCGTAGGGCTCGAAGCCGGCGGGATTGCGGACTGGAAACTTGGTCTTATCGCCGGCGCGCAATGCGGTGATGGATTCGAGCAGGCATTTCGCCGCCTGGTCCATGCCTGTTTCGTCGGAGTATGGACAGATCCGAATGCCGCCAAGCTGCCGGGCAATTTCCAGAACCGTGCTTTGTTCGTGCGCGACACCGACGATCGGCCGCTCCGAGAGCCAATAGGGAAACAACTTCGATGCTGTGTAATGGCGTTCCGACAGAGCCGAGCACGAGAAGAGCATCGGCTGACTGCATCGTGCGCAACGCGTCGAGGTAGGGAATTCGCCGCGGCTCGATTCGCACGAGCGTCGCTCACCTTGAATTCCGTCGGCCATTTTCCCGAGCCCGATGGAATCGTCGCCCGTCGACATGCCCACTCGTCCCGATGAAATGAAAGCGCAGCGTCGCGGCGTCCAGTGATTCTCCGAGCGCCCGAAACAGACGCGCGCAGAGCTGGCAGAATCTTTTCCGTGAACGGTCCCGAGGAAAGCGATGTTAAAAGAGGCGGCGTCCTTTTCAAGGTGGCTTTTTCCGCTTGAGCCGCGCCACTTCGTGGTCCGCCGGATCGGCTGCCAATCGGCAGCTCCGCCGTGGGTGTTTCGGGGCGAAGCAAGCCGCGCTTGCGCAAGCCATCGAGCGTTGCGTCGGAGACGGCGGTCACGGCGTCAGCCAGCGGCGCAAAGCGTGGTTCGAGCATTTCCGCGAGCCGATGCACGAGACCGCTCTTTGAAAATCGCGGCTGGGCGGCGCCCCAGTCGGAAACCCAGGGGTCCTGATAATCGAGGACAAATGGGGACGCCGAAACGCCGCTTGGCCCAGCCTCCGAGAAGACCGGCGTAACCCGGCAGGACCGAAACGAAAATGAGATCGATCTTTTCCGATGCAGAGCAGCTCGCCGATCCGGCGGCGCATCGACCAAAACGTGCGCAGGGAGAGATCGCGAAGACCGAGATCTGCGGAGAGGACGGCGGGCAATGGCTCGAGCGTCACTCGATCCGCAAACCGGGAGGAATCAACGTCGGCCAGATCAGGTTCGTGCAGGCTGCCGTAATGCCGCGGATCAACCGTCAGGACCGTCGGTTCCCAGCCAAATTCCGGAAGTCCCTTCGCGAGCAATCGCGCGCGATGCACACCGGCCAGATTGCACGGGGGAAAATAAGGGGAGACGATGATTACACGTTTCAATTCGGAGCGCAGATCAAGGATACATTTGCGCGGGGGGCCGCGAAAAGATTTTGGGCGTCAGTTCGCCCAAGCTCACACTCGCCCTTCGGTCCCAATTGGAAGACAGCATAATCGGCTTCCTGGAAAACCTCTTCGATTCCTGGATCAAGGCTGCCACTCAATGATTCGAACATGACGAGTTGCGGTGCGTGTAATCGGAAAAGATTTACCGCACCGCGGAAAACAGACTCCTCAAACCCTTCCACATCCACTTTGAGAAGACCAATTTGTCCCAGCGCTCGCCAGGTATCCAGAAACGAATCCAGCGCTCTAACCTTGACCGGCACGTTCTGCGAAGACGCGGTTAATTGAACGGAGTTTGTCGTCCGTGGACCAGCGGTATCATCGATAAATCCTGTTCCCTCGCTTTCCCCGATAGCGATCTGATGAAGGTTTTCGGTTGGCCATTTATTAAGCGACCAGTTTTCTTTCAACCGTTGGAAGGCAACCGGGGTCGGCTCAAAGGCAACCAAACGCTCTGGCGAGATGATATCCGAAATCAACAGGAGCATGTGACCGACATTCGCACCCACGTCGATCGCGACCTGGTCCGGCTTCAAACGCTTTCGAATAAACATCAACTCATGGAATTCGGGCCAGTCGGCGTAGATGAGCGCTGACGAAACGACACAGTCTGGATAAGCTTTGAAGAACGTTCCCGATGGGAGCCGAATAATACGGGGCCGGCCGATGGCGCGTTTGGCTAGCTGCCATCCAATCGCGTCCAACAGTTTCCAAAGCCGCCGCTCACGATTGCCAGGATTGTTCCAGACGGAACGAAACGGGATTCGAGGATCTTTCAAAGCGCTTTCAAAACAAAGAGTCTCAGCCTCATTTCCTTGGGTACTTCTACGCTCAATGGCCTGGGATCGAAGGCAAAACTCGCCGAATTACTTCGAGGAACTTGGTAGACTCGATTTCCCAACAATACCGCGTTTCGCCCAGGAAAAGGGAATGCTGCCGAACTTTTTCCAGCGCTGAGGGATCATCCAGCCATTCTTTGAGGTGGTTCGCCAAAATCTGCGGTGAACCGGACGGATAAAGGAATCCGGCACCAGGCGCGTCCTTTAGGATTCCAGCCTGGCCTTCGACATCTGTCGCAGCCACCGCAATCCCGGCCAGCATATAGGTGAACAGTTTATTGGTGAGCGCGATTCGGCGATTCGCGGTCTCGCCAGTCTCAAGTGCGAGGCCAACGTCGTGCTCGGCGGCCCGCTCAATTAGTTGATCCGGTGGAACAGGATCCATCACATGCACCAAGTCACGGATGTTCAGCGCCCCTAATTCGCGTTCGAATTGATGACGGAGCTCGGTCGATGCCCACGCGCCACGGACGTGCAAACGAACCCGCGGACGCAATAAACTGGTTGCCTCCAACGCATCCATGAGCCCGCGATCCGAGCCGATCACCTGGCTGTACCAATAGAGCGACAGGCCATTGCCATGTCGTTCCCTGGCAAGCTCGGCTTCAGGCGTTCGTCCAAAGCGGTCCATTTTGGGAAACACATTCAAGATCGTAACTGGTTTAGCGATTCCCAATTCCCGAGCATACGCCTCAGCAATTCCGTCAGAAGCGGCAGTCACGTAATCACACCGGGGGATGTATTTCGCTTCGATGCGGGCGGTCAGTCGGCGTATCGCCGCCGTATCCGTTGTTTCGGGAAATTCGCCGCGGTGAAAATCCTCGGCGTCAAAACCGATTTTCGCGCCGTGCAGTTGGGCTGCCTGCACCGCAGCAGGCAGCGCGGGCAGATTGTGCGCGATAAACAGATCGGCCGGCTCCTTTACCGCGGCGCGAAAGAGTTCGGGGCAGTATCGGCTATAGGCATTCTCGTCACTGCCAAGGGCACCATGGATTTTCTGCCGTAGCACGGTCCAAAGCCATCGCAGCCTTCCCTCGGCATGTTCCCTGTTGCCCTCGATGCGAAGCAGCGACCACCGTTTCGTTTTCAGTAATTCCTCATCGAGTCGCGCGCGCCACTTCTCGACGTTGACCGCCACGACCCGGACGTCATACCCGCCAGCAGCCAGCGCATCCGCTTCCTTAACGAGTCGCGGATTGTAAGAAACGTGTGTTGAACTGACGAAACAAACTTTCCTCATCAGCGTCGAATTGGCGCCATCCGGCGGCGAAACGGTTTACGTTTGGAGAAAAACCTCCCAATTCCGATGCGATCGTAACCGAATCGGTAAACGAGTTTTTGTAATCGCTTCGCGAAACGCCAGCCGAGCACTGGGCGCAACAGATTGAAGATAGCGCCGCTTTGCGGCCGAAGATCGCTTCCTCCCAACTCGCGAACAAGGTGGGTCGCCCGCTCAAGTAAATCCGGATGCTCCGGGTAGATGTCATAGATAAAACGCTGGAGATTCGTCGCACACGCTTGCCGGACTCGGATCGAATCTTCCTTCGCACGGATGTGTTTCATCTGGAGGCAATGAGAATCTAGAAGTGACTTTGCCCCAGATCGGCCGGTGAGCTTACTCAGGCTGCCGTGAATTTCGGATCGGTAGTATACTTTCGCCTGCTCGCAAAAGCAGACGGTGTCACTCTCTAAGAGAACTCGGGTAAAATATTCGCCGTCATCATTAACCGAGAGTGTTTCATCCCACAAACCTGCACGATCGACGACCGTTCGGGGTGTCAACCAGCCCGAACAAGGCATCATTCCTCCACCCATCCACGATGTAACCAACCATGTACCGGGTCAATGGACTGCCAAACCGCCTCACGCACGAAGACCGCTTCCTCCGTTCGATCGTGGAAACGAGACCAAGCACAAGATGCGATCCGATCGGCCGGCCCTTCTTTAAGGAGGGACATTTGCACCATGATTTTCTCGGGCGCCAATATATCGTCGCTATCCAGGAATTGAATGAATTCCCCTTGGGAGCGCATCAACCGGCATTCCGTGCCGCCGCAGCTCCTCGATTTGGCTGGGAAATGAGGAGACATTGCGCATTATCGGTCTGAGCGAGCGCTGCCTTCGCTACATTCGCGGTTTCGTCGGAAGAGCCATCATCAATAACGATAATTTCGAGGTTTACTTTCTTCTGCGCGAGGACCGAGTCGATCGCGGCGCCGATAAACCGCTCGCTATTGTGCGCCGGCATGATGACAGAAACTGACGCTGTCATCGCATTATTCATCCCGAGCCCGACGGTCGGGCGCCATTTCCGTATCGTGGCAGCTGCGATTAGCCGCGCCTTTATTCGAGCCATCAGTATCCTCGCGATTAACCATCGACCCGAGAGGACATTCTTTAATAATTGGGCGACAGTAAACGCAGTCAGCGCCTTTTCAGGCTGCCGCTTGTGCCATTTATACTTTATTAATTGGGCGGAAATTTCCAGACCTTCGCTGATGCGGACAATGTAATCTTCGGTTAGTCGATCTGACGGAATGAGGTGGATAGTTTGAGCTGCGGGAAAACGCCCATTTGCAAATTCATCGAACAGGACAGCATACAGAGTTCTGTATCGCCGCCGCTAATCAGCGAGTTCGCCGCTCGATCCGTTAATATGGTGGTGTCGCGAGACAGCAGTTCACAATAGTTGGTCGCGACCTGTCGACGGACACAAAGTCCCGCGCCCCATGGCTCTGCATCGCTTTCCCATGGACTCTTTGTCACTCGTACTACCGGAATTTCTCTGATTGCCAACATCTTCAAGAATGGTTTGATCTTGTTGGACGGAGGCTCGCTAAACTCCGGTGTGATCGAACCACCCCAGCATCCGAGTTGTCTTCGCTCGCGGCCAATCATCGTGGCGATCTTCAGGTAGTCACCGTCGAGGACGTTATCATCATCGATAAATACGAGGATATCGCCGTCAGACTCAGCAATCCCACGTGCACGAGCCCATGAAAGACCAATCCTAGCTTCGCGCACATTTTTCCCATGCGGGTGCCAGTCGACGGAAACTCATCCGCTAAATTGTCCGCGGAAGCATTATCCACCAACACGAGCTGCCAGTTGTCATAAGGCAGCGTTTGGCTCTCTAATGCGCTCAGAACGCGGGATAAATAATGCTTCCGCGGATTGTGAGAACAAATAATAACTGATACCGCGAAACGACACGCTAGAGACATGAACGATTGCCTCCCAACTGTCGCCGCAACCTGGCCACAAGAGCCTTGTAGACGACTCTTAAATCCCAAGAGACCGGTTGGCTTCCAGTTTCGACTTCCTGGAGCTGGTTTCGGCGCTCAATTTCGAAAACATCGTGTAGGACTGCCGCAGCGCCCCCCCTGACAGTGTGTCGATTGCGGCGACGGAATGTACTGAATTTTCACCTTAGCTGTCCCGCCCCCTGCTGCGAGAAAGAGACTTTATTAGCGTTATTATTCTAAAGAGACTGTTCGGATCATTTGACCATTGTTCCAGTGGAGGTTCCCCGGGGTCACTCCCCCACAGCCCGAGAATCAATTACGGATTTCGCTCGAAGTCGAAGTCCATATTTCTTGAGCATCGGACTATGTCGCGGATACCAGTCGAGATTCGGCCAGGAGCCTTCCGTGGCCAGGCCCTGAGCTTTCTAACTTCGGGGGGCGAATCCGACGCGTTATCCAGCCGCGCGCGAACGAGACCAACTTCCGCGGAGTGGATGAGCCGATTCGCCAGCCGAAATTTGCGTCTTCAACATCGCGGGCGCCGGCGCAAATCCGTTGCACCGCTTTCGCCCAAACGTCCGCATTCAATTTCCATTCGGCCCGGATGCGCGAGTAACAATCGGCCACCCGGCGATCTGCCAGGAAAGTGTCGTAGGGAAAAATTCGATACATGATCTGGCCGGAAACCGAAACGGCATAACAGGCTGGACGAATCCGCCGATCTTCAACAGCCAGGCGGTCCGCATCGGATTTCAGCGTTCGCGGCGTCCCGGCAAAACATTGCTCGAGCCGCGCGTCGACGGCAGCGCGAAAAGCTTCAGGCACAGTTCGCGGCAGGTTGGGAAGAAAACCGTTGACCCGTTCATGGGTGAAAACCTTGATGGGCAAGTTTCGACCGAAGACGTGCGCGTACGATTTTTCCAAGCCATATCCTTTGAAGAGCCAGTCGGTCGTGCATGCAGTAATGACGGTCCGCGCGCCGAGTTCTCGAACCAAGGTCCGGGTGCCAAGGAAATGATTGTCCTCCTGCGACCACATGCCGCCGGAGAGCCGCGCCCCTTCGCGTAACCAGCGCGGATAGTAATCGTCGTCGCGAGCAAAGCCAACATACCGAACGCCGGCGGCATCGCAGAGCCGCTTCGAGATCGCCGATTCCTTGTTCGGCACATCATAGAGATTGAGGCCGATGAGGTCGCTTGGGTTCGCGGCCGCGAAAAGGACAGCGCGCGAATCCATCCCGCCGCTGGCGTAGCAGATCGTCGGGGCCAGCCGAGGCAAGGTGCGAATCCGGACCGCGTCGGTGACGGCGGAAGCGAGTTCCTCGGCGGCAGCTTCGATATCCGGAAACGGATCTTCGCGAAACGGAGTCCAGTAGATCGACTTCGCAAATGTCTGACGGCGCAGATCCCATTCGCAATGCGTGGCAGCGCCGGCATGGTGGATTTCAGCATGCCAGGTATGGGGCGGTGTAATTCGCCAGGCGCTGAGGAACTCGGCGAACGACGTTTCGTCGCGAGTGGTAGTCACCATAGGATCGGCAGCGATCGTGTCGGCAAAAGTGGCGATTACCGTTTTCTCCGGCGTTTCCGGCCGATAAAGGAAAACCGGATGGTAACCAAAGTGATCCGTCCAGAGATGGACCGTCTGATCTCGCGGATCCCACACCAAAAGCGCGGCGGGACCATTGTGCCGATCCAGGTCGGCCGCACCGGCGCGCAGATATTTTTCGAGCAACAGCCGATTGCTCAGGCCACCTTGGAATTGCGCGAGCGTTTCGGCACGTTTCCAATCCGGTTCATCCCACGATACCCGCCCACTGGTGACGACTCGCACCCCCGACGCCGGATCGACCGCCGGTCCAAACAAGGCCGGATCATCGTGACCAACCCACGCAAAAGAAAAGCCGGGCTCGGAACTGACAACGACGGTTTCCTCAAAAAACTTTAGGCGCTCGGCCGCTTGTTCGGCGCGGCTGTGGTCGGCCGCGCCAAGAGTGACGTAGAGGCCGGCCATTCAGCTCCTCGACAGGATCAGAATTCGTTTCATGAAAGCGTTCGCCGGAAAATAGCCGACGAGGTCTTCGAGGGCGCGGCGGAAAAGAAGGCGGAGGACGATGATGTAGAAGATTCCGAAGACCGCGGCCCAGATGATCGCGAGGCCGAGGGTGTCGGCGTCGCGGCCCAGGAGGACGAGCACCGCGAAGGCGACGCCGGCGGCAATGGCGCTGGAAGCAAGCGCGGGGACGATGGCCCAGAATAAACTTTTGCGGCTGACGACTTCGAGTCCCGACAGCCAATGGAGAACGAGCGCGAGGGCGATGAACTGGACGGTCGTGGAGGCAATGAGGTAAGCGCGAGTCCCATAGGGCAATGCAATCGCCAGCGCAATGCCGGTTCCGGCCAGGAAGACAATATCGGCAATCAGGCAACGGCGTGGTTGCTGGCGCGCAAGCAATAGCATGTAAGCCGCGTGGGTGAGCGACGCGCCGACGCCCCAAGCCATCGCCCACGCGAGCAGCGGGATGACCGGCATCCATTTCGGTCCGTAAATGGTGAGCACAACGGGACCCGCGGTAACGCCGAAACAAACCGCGACCGGCACGACGGCCCACGCGACGAGTTGGAGGATAAGAATGCCGGCCCGCCCGCCCGCCGCGCCCGTGGCGCGCGTCAGGATCGGATAAAGCGCATACATTAGTTGCGTCGAGAATTTCTGGCAGAAGATTTGGGCGAGCCCGATCGCGCGCGTGAGGATGCCGAGACTGTCGAAGCCGACCATCGCGGCGAGCGCCGCCGCTTCGAGGAGTTGTTTCCCATGAACGGTCAGTCCGCTGCCGACCCGGGCCAGGCCAAAATTCCACGCCGCCCGATATTTCTCCCACGACCATGTCCAGGTGGGCCGCCAGCGGATGCGGACGAACAGATCGAAGATGAAGGGAACGTAACGACCATGCCGGGGATGATGAGCGCATACACTCCGGCTCCGGCAAGGGCGAGCCCGATGGCAAGAGCGCGGCGTTGAGCGCAAGACCGACGGCATGAAGCAACCGGAGCCGGCGCCAATCGAAGGTGCGCTCGATCATTTTCCGGCGCAGCTCGCACGGCCATTCGAAGAGAAATGTTAGCGACATGACGTGGAGCAACGGCGCCACCGCTGCGTAGGCAGGAATCCATCGCAGGAGCGAGCGCCGTGAGATTCGCGACCGCAAACATTCCCAACTGAAGAACAGCGCCGGCCGTGAAGTGCTCCTGGTAATGCGTCTGGTCTTCCGTCTGAACCTGGAGCGTGTAGGCGACAAAGTTGTTAAACGAAAAAATGCTGATGAACCCGACAATGCTCGTCACGAGACTGAATTGCCCGTAGGCGCTCGCGTCGAGCAGGCGCACCAGGACGAGCATGACGACGAACTGGAGAAGATCGCGGAAGAGATTGAAGCCGGTGTTCCAGACCACGGCTGATTGCGCGGTCGCGCGGAGATCGATGCCGGCGAGCGCTGGGGAATCGCGCTTCACTTCCGGGTGATCGATCCGTTCCACCCGATTGTCCGTGAGCACGACGCGCTCCGCTTTTTCTTGCGAGTTGCCGGAGTCAGCCATTCCGGTAATCATCAAAGCCGAATCTTGCCCTGCACCGCAACCGCGATGAAAGGATTTCCGCGATGATTGACCTGAGTCGCTTCGACAATTCCGATTTCGACCGGGGCGCGCCGCGCTGGAAGGAAGCGCTCTGGGTGGCGGTGCGTTGCCTGTTTTTCCAAAACCCATCCCTGGCCGTCGGAATGGAGGGTCGGTCTTGCTGCGGGCTTTCGACGCGAAAGATCGGAAGAGCGTGGTGATCCGCGCGAACGTCAATATCTCGCATCCGTGGCGGCTGGCGATGGGCGATCACGTCTGGATCGGGGAAGACGTCGGCATTCTCAGCCTCGCGCAGGTCACCATCGGATCGAATGTTTGCATCAGCCAGCGCGCCTATCTTTGCACGGGCAGCCACGATTTTCGACGGGAAGATTTCAAGCTCAAGGTGGCGCCGATCACCGTGCACGACGGGAGTTGGGTCGCGGCGACGAGTTTTATCGCGCCGGGAGTGGAGATCGGGCCGGGAGCTCGTGGTTTCAGCGGGGAGTGTGGTGTTGCGGAACGTCGCGGCCGGGCGTCCGCTCGCGGGAATCCGGCGGTGGCGGAAGCAAAAAGCTCGAGAACGCTGAAACTGAAAACTGACAGAAGCTGACAACTGAAACGCTGAAACCGAAAGCTGGAATATGCGCCTCCCAGAAGAGTTCCGTCATCGGACAAAGAAATACGCGTCTGCAATAATTCGCTTGTACGTCGAGTTGCCTAGAGCCCGAAAAGAAGTGCAGGTCCTGGGTCATCAACTATTGCGATGGGGATGTCGGTTGCCGCGCAGACACGAGAAGCATCAAGGGCTCGTTCGATGTGACGTTCTGCTCGAAGATCGACCGGGCCCTGCAAGAAGCCGACGAGTCGCAGTTATTGGATCGAGCTTCTGCGTGAGCATCGCGCGATTACCGGCAAATCAATCGAGCAGTTGCATCGCGAAACAGACGAACTCATCGCCATCCTGCCGCCATCGCCCCCAAAACAGACGTGGCCTAAAATAATTTCAGTTTTTCAGTTTTTCAGCGTTTCAGCTTTTGGTTTCGCGCGTTTCAAGTCAGTTTCAGCTTTTCAGCTTTTCAGCTTTTCAGCGTTTCAGCTTTTCAGCGGCGGCAGACTCCCGCCGTAACGATGATCAAACCCGGGCAACGCGGCAGCCTGAAGCGCGCGAGGCACGAAACGCCGCGGTTGTGATATCAAACGAAACAACCAGCCGAGAAAAAGACGGTCGGCCCACGCGGGAATCGCAACCTGATAGCCAGTGATGAAACCGAGCGCGGCCCCGATGCAATGAAGGGCGGGGCGATATCCGGCCTATTCGGCGAAGATAATATCCGAGCTTTTCCTGAGCCCCCGCTCAAGGCGATGACCACGTGGCCCGGCTGGCGGGATCGCGATTCGCTCGGCCAGGGAGGGATCTTCAACGCGTGACTCCGTAGATCGGGGCGACGTACACGATCGTCGGGCGTAGTGGTGAAGCCGTGCGACTTGCAGCCAGCGCATCGTTTTTTCCTGTGCATCTTCGTGCGGCACAATCCAGAGCACGGCGCCGTCTTGCCGCAGCTCGGGACGGCTCAGCATACTCCTGCAAATAGGCCAGCCCGGAGATGCGCTCGATCCGGCGGCCGCGCAGCGCGCGCCAGAGCAGAACCATGAATCCGCTGTCGGGCAGAACGAGATCCGCCTCGGACCATCGCCTCTCGATAGACTGCGTCTTCGGTCAGCCGGCAAAGCAAGTTCCCGATGGCGCGACCACGAGTCCCCGCCGCTCCAGCGCCTGGTCGACCGCACTCGCCGCGGTTCCTTCGAAAAAGTCGAGACCAAGAATTCGCACGCGGGAAGACTAGAGGCCAGGAAGTTGGAAATCAAAATAACCGCCGTGGCCGCCACCCAATAACGCAATGACCGATAACCAATAACTGGCGGCGGCTTTCCTCCGCAAGGCGTTCCGGTATACTCCGCCATCTTGAATTCGGACACGATGGAATCGCCGGCGATCGCTTCGCCCAAACGATCGGTCGCCCTAATGGCGCTGGCGATTCTTGCGCTAGGCGCGCTCTGGTTCGTCCTTTGCCGGCATCTGAGCGACGAATGGTCGGTCAACGAGCAATACAGTTACGGGTGGTTCGTTCCGTTCTTCGCGCTCTTCCTCTTCTGGCTGCGCTGGGAAGATCGACCCGCGGCCGGGAGAAACCCGGCCGAACGTCCAACGCCCAACGTCCAACGTCCAACATCCAACTGGAGCAGTTTAGCGATCGGGATCGCGATCCTGGCATTGCTTGTTCTCTTGCCGATTCGGGTTTTTGAATTGGCGAATCCGGATTGGCGGCCGCTCGCGTGGCTCCACGCGGGGATTGTCGTGGCGCTCACCCTGTCATTGATGTGGGCGGTGGGCGGCGCTCGCTGGGTGCGTCATTTCGCTTTTCCGATCTGCTTTATTTTTGTGGCGGTGCCCTGGCTCTCCGTAATCGAGCAACCAATCGTGCAGGGGCTCATGCGCCTGGCGGCCCTGGTCGCGACCGAGGCAATCACGCTGTGCGGCGTGCCGGCGCAACTCGAAGGCAGTCTCATACGGGTCAGCAGCGGTTTGGTCGGCGTCAACGAAGCCTGCAGCGGCGTGCGCTCCTTACAAACGTCGCTGATGATCGGATTGCTTTTTGGCGAACTGAAACGTCTCTCGATTGCCCGGCGTTGCGCGCTGGTCGCCGGTGCGCTGGCCATTGCCATGATCGCCAATTTCGGCCGTGCCTTTTTTCTCGTCTGGATCGCCTCGTCGCGCGGAGTCGCCGCAGTGGAGGAGTGGCATGATATGGCGGGTTACGCGATCGTGGCCGTTGTTTTCCTCGGGGCTCTGCGGATTGTCGGCCCTGCTCGGCCGACAGAAAGTAGAAAGGAGGAAGGAGGAATTAGAAAAAGAAGACAGCAGCGACAACAGCTCCTCCGACCTCCGACCTCCGCCCTCTGACCTCCCTCCCCGTTTTCTACTTCCTACTTTCTACTTCCTCCTTTGCTTTCCTCTGGCTCGTCGCCGTGGAGGCGGCCGCGGAAGGGTGGTATCGAGCGCACGAGAATAACCTGGAGGCCCGAGCCGGTTGGAGCGTTCGGTTCCCGGAGAAGGCGCCGGGTTTTCGCGAAATCAAAATCGACGAACTGGTCCGGCAGACGTTGCGCTTCGACGAAGGCCGCGAAGTGATGTGGAAAACCAGCGCGGCCAATGCCTCCGGCTTTTCCGGCACGAATTATCTGTTTTTCTTCCGCTGGAATCCGGGCAGCTCCAGCGTCTTGCGGGCGCGCGCGCATCGGCCGGATATCTGCCTGCCGAGTGCCGGTTGGGAACAGATCGCCGATCGCGGAACGAAAACGTATTTCACGGCGGACAAGATCGCGATTCCCGCGCGCCACATCAGTTTCAAGCAGAACCGCGGGAACGCCGTGGCCCACACGTTCTTTTGTTTGCAGGAGGACAAGATCAATCCAACCGAGCCGCGGCCGGATCTTGAGCTGGCCGCCGGCGTTCAACCCGGCTGGTCTCTCGAGGCCCGCACCCGGGTGGTGCGAAATGGGATTCGCAATCTCGGCCAGCAAGTCCTGGAAGTGATTCTCATGAGCTCCCCACCCCTGGACGACGAAACCGCCGAAGCAAAGTTCGAGCAGATCATCGGCGACGTGGTCGTCGCCGAAGTAGAAAGTAGGAAGTAGGAAGTAGAAAACGAAATGGAGAAAGACCTCGAACAGAGAACGAAACGATTCTCGTTGTCTGTGATAAAATTTACGAGTTCGTTGCCGCGGACGCGCGAAGCGGATGTTTTGGGGCGGCAATTGCTTCGTTCGGCGACGTCAATCGGCGCAAATTATCGAGAGGCGAACCGCGGCGTATCCCGAGCTGACTTCGCAAACAAAATGGGGACGGTGCAAAAGGAGGCTTCAGAAACAGTGTATTGGATTGAGCTCCTGATAGAGTCGGGAATCGCCTCCGAAGCGCGCGCCAGGGAATTGCATCAGGAATCTTCAGAACTGCTCGCCATCTTCACCGCCATCGGTAAAAAGCTGAAGCAGTAACCCCCATTTCCTACTTCCTACTTTCTACTTCCTACTTTCCGATCCCATGCCGCGCGCTGAAGATTCCATGTTAACGGCGGAGGAGCTGCGTCTCCGCCAGCAGAGGCGAAAACGCCTGTTCGTTGCGCTCGCTGTCGTCGTCGCGCTCGTGCTCGGGGCGGTCTTCGGCGGCCGGCCGGTCTTGCATGGGATTAAGGCCTGGCAGGCGCGGCGCCTGGCGGACAAGGCGTTCGCGCTCATCGACCAGGAGCAATGGCTCGAAGCGCGCAAGGAAGCGACCGCGGCCTATCAGCTCTGGCCTACCGAACCCGAAGCCATCCGCGCCGTGGCGCGTTTTCTCTCCCGCACGCGCCAGCCCCAGGCGCTTGAATTCTGGGACAAGCTCCAGAAAGGGAGGCCGCGTCACCCGCACCGACCTGACCGATGAAGCTTCGATTGCCCTGCTGGCCGGCGACGACACGAGAGCGAAACGCGCCATCGATGCGCTCCTGAGCGGAAAGCATGGCGCAACAAAACCGCTCGATCATTTGCTCGCAGTTCAGCTCGCGATCCGGCAGGGCGCCGCCATCGAAGCGCACGACACCTTGCAGAAAGTCTTTGCCGATCCGCAAGCGACCAGCCGCGAGAAATTACAGGCAGCTCTCCTGCTCGGCGCGATTTCCGGCGGCAACCAGGAATGGAGAAAGGAATCGTGGTCCTGGGTAAAGAAAGTTTCGGAAACAAATGATGCCGGCGGGGCTGGATGCGCTCACCGTGTTCGCCCAAACCTTCCTTACCTCGGAAAAAATCTCCCGAGAAATTTCCGATCGCTCCGCTCGAGCTCTCCCAAAAGACTGGAGGCCCATCCCCTCGCCCGCACGCCGCAGAAGTTGGTCGCGATCGACCTGAAGATGCGCGAAGAAAAGGAGAAGCGGGACGAGCTGATTACGGACGGCGATCGAGCGCTGGAAAGATGGCGAGCCGGAAGAGACCGCGGCCCTGGCCACGTGGTTGAATGGCAAAGGTGAATTCCAGCGGCAGCTCGACGCGATTCCGCTCGAGAAGGCGCTCCAATCCCGCGAACTTTTCTTGCAACACGTGGACGCGCTGGGCGGGCTGGGCCGCTGGAAGGAAATCAAGGAGCTGCTCGATCGCGAGCAGCTTCCCGCTCGATCCGGTTTTGCAGAAGATGTATCTCGCGCGGACAAACGCGCAGCTCGGGGAAAAGGCGGCGTCGGAGAACAACTGGCAGCGCGCGCTGGAGACAGCCCACGGCGATCCGCAGAAGCTGGTCATGCTCGCCAGCTACGCGGAGAAGAACGGCGCGCTCGATGTCGCCCGCGCCGCCTACGATGAAGCGGCAGCGGAATCGCCCCGGCTTCGCGCCGCACACCAGGGGCGGTTGCGTCTCGCCCAGGGGAGCGGCGAGACGAAGAAGATTCACGCCGTGCTCGTGGACATGCTGGCGATCTGGCCTAACGATCCAGCGGTGCAGAACGATGAAGCGTACACGCGATCTGCTGCTGATGCGAGGTCGGAGGACGGAAGCCAGAGGCGGATCATTAGCGAAGAAGGAGGAAGTAAAGCCATCGAGGAACTGGCGGCGAAACTGGTCGAGCGCGAAGCCGTCGAGCATGCCGCACCGCACCTTGCTCGCGCTGGCGCGGCTGCGGCTGGGAAAATATAGCGACGCGATGAATGCCTACGGAGACATCCAGGCCTCACCGAGCGCGCTGACGCCTTCCGCCCTGGCGGTGCATGCCGCCGTCCTGGCCGCGAATGGCCGCAGCGAAGACGCCGCGGCGGAAATGCGGGAAGTGGATCCGAAGCGCCTGCTTCCGGAAGAGGCGGCGCTGATCGCGGAAGATTCCGCGGTAGCAAAAGCTGAAACGCTGAAACGCTGAAACGCTGAAACGCTGGAATTGGAAGTCGGATAGGTGTCAAACGGATACTTGAGAGCCATGATCCTCGTTCCCGAACTCTGTTCGGGAACGACGATGTTTCAGCAACTCTTTGCCCACGTAGCGAGACAGAGCTCGCGCTCAAGTGCGTTCCCAAACAGAGTTTGGGAACGAGGAGAGTAGGCTGGAAGTCAGAAGTTTACACCCAATAACCAATAACCAATAAAGGCCTGTAATTTTTAGGATTGACTTGACATCGCCGAGACCCGTTTGAATTGCGCCGATGAAGGCTACGTTGCGGCCCGGGCGTTACGCTCTCGGTTGGCTTTTGCTTCTGCTTTGTTCAGGCGGCGTGGCCTGGCGGTTGAAACATTTCGTGGCGCGAGCTGCTTGCGGAGCGGCGTAACGAATTATTCGGGATGGTTTGCACGCTTTCTCTTCCGACGATCACGGGTCGTTGAAAGGGTCACGACCTCTGCCGGAGACGCGCAGAGTATTCGGTTTCGCTCTCCATGGACGGCTTGCTGCACGCTCTCCTTTTTTCCCGGCCGGCAAACGGATGGCGGCTGGAGAATTCAAGCAGAGAATTGACCTCCGCGTGGCTGGCGCAGCAATCCACACCACTGGTGACCGAAACGAGGGGCGACACTTTTTCCGCCGCATTTTTCCCGAGCGGTTTTGTCACGACCTCTAAGCCGAACCGGTCCGGTTCCGACCGATCCGGATGGCGGTCCGACAATCACGGGCATTCTGGAGTTCGAATGCGTCTGGAAACTGGGGAACGGCGACCAACTGGCAGAACGGCACTATCCCGGAGGGATCAAACGCGCGGGCGCGTTTCGATCAATTAAACATTACGACGAACGTCACCGTGACCAACGAAGTGACGCGCACCATCGGAGACATTGTCGTCGGTGACACGAATGGGACCAACACCTACAACATCACGGGAGCGACCATCACGTTCGAAAATGTCTTCGACGGTTCATCCGATCTTACGCAAATCGCCACCAGCGCCGGCGACACCATTTCGGCGCCGTTACTCCTCGCGAACGACCTCAATGTCTTCAATTCCTCGACCAACGTTCTTGACCCTCAGCGGAGCGATTAGCTCGAGCGCGCCAGCGAACGAGTCCACCGGGATCAGTTTCTGGCAAGGCAATGTCAACGTCACCGGCAATATCAGCGATGGCATCAGCAGACCGGTCTTTATCGAGGTGAGGGCCGGGATCGTGACCCTTTCGGGAACGAACAGCTATACCAGGCCAACTTCCATCGACGGCGGCACGCTTTTAGTGAATGGCGACAACTCGGCCTCGACCGGAACGGTGTTTGTCAGGGGCCAGGGTTCCTTCTTCGGTCCAATGGGTTCGGCTCCTGCCGGCTCCGTTCTCGGGGGCACGGGCACCATCGGCGGGGACGTGGTGATGTTAGATTCATTCACCACCATCACCGGCGGGACGACAACGACGGTGGGGACTTTAACTCTGCAACAGAATGTACTCATGGGCACCGGCAATGGTTCGGGTGGAACTTATTTGGCGAACTTGAGCGGGGCCACGAGCGATCGGCTCGCCATTACAGGCCAATTCGTTCTCGGCCAGGGCAGCACGCTCGACATTCAAGGCACGGCCGATGGCATTAGCACCTACATCCTCGCCACCTTCGGCTCCCACAGCGACACATTCCAATTCGTTTCCGGTATCCCCGAGAACTATTTCCTGGTCTACAGTGACACCGACCTTGAGCTGGTCCCCATCCCGGAGCCCGCCACGTGGATCGGCGGCGGGCTGGCGCTCGCGGCGATGTTTTTCGCTTCGCGGAAGCGCTGCGCGCGGCGCTCGCGGGTTATGGTTAGTCGTTATTCGTTATTGGTTATTGGGTGGATCGTGCGCTCCACCTTTCCCTTCCAATAACCAATAACCATTAACCGATAACCCGCGAATGCTTCGCGAAGCGTTTCAGCGTTTGCTCACCAAACAGCGTGGATTCTCCATAACGGCTACTCATTTCCGTTGACTTTAGAGAGCGCGCCTGACTTCAATCGTGCTCATGAAGCCTGGTGCCAAGAAGGCCTGGCGTCCGGTCGGCTGGTTTTTTCTTGCCACCGGCGCAGCGGTTATTTTGGCCCTCAATTCGGGTTGGTTTAGCAACTCCAACTCCGACTCCTCTCTTCTCCATCCTTGGTTTTCCGCGTCGGCCGGGAGTGACGCGCTCCGACCAACACCGCTGATGGCGGCGGTCGAGGAAGCCCCGCGCGGCGCGCGCCTTTCGCTCAGCGAGCCGATGGATGCGACTCTATTTGCGCGAGCCAGAAATGGATGGATCCTGAATTCTTCCCGGGTGCATTTCACGTCTGCCTGGATCGCGCAGCAAAGCGGGGGCGTAGCGGCTTCGTGGAGCATCCCATCTCCAGCGTCCGACTTCGTCACAGCCGGTTTTGTGGCGGCCTCATCCGGCCAGAGAGGTTTTGCGCCACCCGAATCAAACGCCCCGGACGGCGGACCGCCGCCGTCAGGGCAAACTGGATTCTGGATCGCGAACGATTCCGGCAATTGGGGCACCGCGGCGAACTGGCAGAGCGGTACCATCCCTACCGGGCCCGCTTCCACGGCGCACTTCGACACCCTTAACATCACCACCGATGTCACCGTGATCATCGAAACAAATCGCATTGTCGGCGACTTAACCTTTGGCGACACCAACGGATCTCACTCTTACACGATCGCCCCGAACGGCGGGACCAGTCTCACCTTCGAGAGTGGTGGGGCCAATTCCGTGATCGCTCAAGCTTTCAACAGCGCCGGCGACACGATCTCGGTTCCGCTGTTCCTTAAGAACGACCTTTTGGTGACCAATTACAGTCCTGCGAATCCGCTGGCGATCACCGGTAATATTGCCTCGAGCGCGGCAAGCGGAACGGGTCAGACCCTGGAGTTTAGCGGCGGCCCGATTCTTGTGAGCGGCGACATCACTCCTGGCAGCACCGGCGCGGACCTGGGCCTTCAAATCGGCGGCAACGTCAACCTTTCCGGAACCAATACCTACGGCGGATCGACCTTCGTAACCGGCCAGCTTTTCGTGAAAGGAGATAGCTCCGGCGCCACCGGCCCGGTCCTCGTCGCCGGCGGCGGCAGCCTCCTCAGCGGCATCGGCACGGTCGGCGGGCACGTGAACATCCTCGGCGGCACGATCACCGGTGGAACCACGACGGAAGTGGGCCGCCTGACCCTGACCCAGGGATTGGATATAGCCGCGACTGAAGGTGGTGGCGGCATTTACCTGGCGAACTTAAGCGGCGACACCAGCGATCTGCTCGCGATCACGGGCGCTTTGAACCTCAACTCGAACACGACGCTGAATATTCAGGGCGCGGCAGACGGAACCACGACGTATACGTTGGCGACCTTTGGTTCCATCACGGGAATGTTCGGCAATGTGCTCGGCCTGCCGGTGGGTTACGACCTGGTCTATCACGACACGGACCTGCAACTGGTCCCGATTCCCGAGCCTTCCACTTGGATCGGGGGCGCGCTCGCGCTGGGCGTCATCGGTTTCATGAAGCGGAAGCGCCTGCGGCTAAAAACGCTGAAAGGCTTCGCGAGGCGCTCGCGAGTTATCGGTTAGTCGTTATTAGTTATTCGGTGGGATCGTTCCCAATTTTTCAGCTTCCCCCTCGTTCCCAAACTCTGTTTGGGAATCGAGCCCGCGGGAGCGGTGCGAGATGGCCGAAGCCGGCACGGTGAGATCCGGGAGGATTGAAGCAATGATAATGTCCCGGCAACTCTGTTGCCCCGCCGGCGAAACAGAGTTTCGAAGACAAGTGCGTTCCCAAACAGAGTTTGGGATCGAGGGGTCGGGACTCGTCGCTCCAATAACCAATAACCAATAACCAATAACCGATAACCCGCGATGGCCTAACGAGAGGCCGACATCGTTCGCGGGACGATTTCATCCGTTCGATGCACGCGACGTCCGGCGCTAGAATGGCAAAGGTTTGCGAATTCTCGCCTCGCTAAAATGCCAAATTCCCTCTTGTTCCGCGGTCCTAATATTATGTAAGTCTCTCTATGAAAATATCTTACCTGTTGTGAATAACTATCTCAGGCAATTCTGGAAATTTCGTTGACAGATTTCCGCGGTATTTGGTCGAATCGCCATAATCACTCCAACCCCACCCCGCACATGAAACCCTCATTTCGCATTGCCTCCCCACGTAAATTTCTTCTCGGCGCCGTCGCAGTCGTCTGCGCCGCCTCGACCGCTTCAGCGGCTGAAGACGACGCTGTTTGGTACGAAATGCAAAGTCGCGCCGACCGTTTCCATCTCACGGATGCTCAATTCGCCTCTGGGTTCCAAACGCTTTACCGCGGCCCGGCCTGGTTAGCCAACGCCCTCTCGAATCCCGCAGCCTCGCGCAATCGCATCCAGGCCAGCTACGATCGCTCGGGCGATCGGGTTTACGAAGCGGCGTACGTCGGGACGCTCCGCGATGAATTCACAGGAAATCTTTTCAGCGATGTCCCCGCTTTTGCCTCACCGGGTGCGACCAGCGGCGCCTTCGTGCCGACTGCCCTCACGGCGATCAAGCAATTCGACGGCGGCACAGTGGGCAATTCGGATCCGGCTACGGGTACCTCCACCGCGTGGGCAAATCCGAGTGCATGGCGCCTCGATGGCGTTCCCACTTCTGCTGACGATGTGTTATTCGACAATACCTGGCGTGCGACTCTGCAAAACGTGCACCTTGGGGGCGCTAACCGTGCCGCCAACAGCATTACGTTGAGCCTTACCACCGATCAAACATGGAGCCTGGGAGCGGGGTCCGGCCTGGGCACCGCCACCCTCGCGATCACCACGGGCAATATTACGCGCACCGCCACGACAAATAATTCGCTGAATACGATCGGGGCCGTAAGCGGCGCTGGTCTCGGGACGGGCGAGATGACCCTCGCTACCTCGGCAAGTGGCTTCACGATTACCAATCTTGATACAACGGGTGATTTGCAGATCAACGCGATCATCTCTGGATCAACCAAAACGGTCACCACCGTTGGACCCGGCACCACGATCTTTAGCGGCACGAACACGTATACGGGCACGACAACCGTGACGAGCGGAACATTGCTCATTAACGGCGATAATTCGGCGGCCACGGGTGCCGTCTCCGTGACGAATGTGGGAACGGTCCTCGGCGGAACAGGAACGGTTGGCGGACCGGTTACAGTCGATGGAGGAGCGGGCATCACGGGTGGAACCAACGGCGGTATCGGCACTCTCACCTTGGCCAGCAACCTCACCTTCAGCGCGACGAGTGGAACGCCCGGAACATTTTTGGTCGACTTGAGTGGTGCGATGAGTGACTTGCTGGCGATCGGCGGGATCCTCAACCTCAGCGGGTCATTTGATCAGCTTACCCTCACGGGTACGCCCGACGGTACGACGAGCTATACATTGGCGACCTTTTCCTCCGTGACGGGTGCGTTCGACCTGGACAACGTCCCCATGAACTATCAGCTCATCTACGGGACCAATGATTTGGTCCTGGCGCCGATTCCCGAACCGAGCACCTACCTCGGCGCGGCGCTGGCGCTGGCGGCGATCGGGTTCATGCAGCGGAAACGCTTCGCGCGGCGCTCGCGGGTTATCGGTTAATCGTTATTGGTTATTGGGTGGAGCGCGATCCACCTTTGCCTCTCCCAAGTTGTACTCGCGAACGCGCACTCGGAGACGACGCTTAGCTTCGGAGGCAAGTCTGCCGTTCCCAAATGCAATTTGGGAACGAGGACGGGACAGAGCCGTCCCTCCAATAACCAATAACCAATAACCAATAACCCGCGAACGCTTCGCGAAGCGTTTCAGCGTTGCCAATATTTTGTTGACAGATTTTCGGCGAACTGGTGGCATTCCAGTCAAACCAATCCCCTCCCCCCATGATCTCTCTACGCCCCCCACGTAGGTCGCGCATTGTCGTCGCTTTCTCCTTTGCCTGGCTGCTGGTGCCTCCGCTTCAGGCAAGCTCAACTGAGGACGACTTGATCGAGCACCGCGTTTTCTCTTCCGGCTTCGAATCATTCTACACCGGGCCGCAATGGTTCGTGCACGCGCTGCCAAGCTTGAGGCGTGCGCCCACTCGCTCATTCGACCGCGCAGGCGATGTGGTGGAAACCACGGCTCCCATCCCCGACTACGTCGGAACGCTGCGTGATCTCTTTGTTGCCGAGCAGGTCGGGAGCGTCCTCACGCTCGGAAGAATCGGCTCGACGAGCAGTCTTCCTTCTGGCCCTTCGGCTCCGAATGCCGTCATCACCTGGGAGAATGGCGCGACTGGCCAGCGCCTGGCTGACCGGAACCAACTGGGATACCAACACCGTTCCAACATCCGCCGATACGGCCACCTTCGCGACGACCGCCGGAGATGTGACGATCACCATTAACTTTGGCGGCGCGACGAACAACGGCGCGGCTAATCAAATCGTCGGCGCAATCGCGCTGACGGGAGGTGAGTCGAAGTCGATCTCAAGCTCTACGATAACAGGCGGAACCCTGACCTTGAACGGTATCGGAGGGGTCCTGCTTTCCAACAGCTCGACCTTTAACCTGACGCTCCAAAATGGCGGTGCCTCCCCGATGAACGTCGCGCTCGCCAACAGTGGGGCGATTGATGTCACGTCGACGGGAGCGATCACGATTTCTTCGTCGATTTCGGGAGCTGGGACGGGTTTCACAAAAACCGGAAGCGGTGTGCTCAACCTCTCCGGAGCAAACTTCTATTCGGGCGGCACCACGCTTTCCGGCGGCACGATCAATCTATCCGGCTCCGGAACGCTCGGTTCGATCAGCAATGCGCTTACCGTGAATGGCGGGACACTTAATCTTGGCGGAACAAACCAGTCCGTCGGCGCGCTCAACGGGACTGGCGGGACCATCATCAACAGCACCGGCTCCTGCAACGCTAACGATGGGAAACGGAGACAGCAGCGGCTCCTACGCCGGTTCGATCACAAATACGGGCACGATCGCGCTGACCAAAACCGGCTCGGGCACACAAACGCTGACGAATAACAACAGCTTTACCGGACCGACGATCATCGACGGCGGAACTCTCGAGCTGAAGAACACCGGCGCGGCTCCGGCGTTGACCGGAACATCCGGCGTGGAGATCAACAACAGCGGGACGCTTCTCTTCAGCGCCAATAACCAGCTCAACCAGGCAGTTCCTCCGGACATCTCCCTGGGAAGCGGGATCCGGAACTGCCAGGATCGATGCCGGCGGCTTCACTCAGGGCGGATCCGGCACGACCGGAAACGCCGGCCTGGGAGCGCTGACGCTCAATTCAAATTCCATCATCGATCTGACTAACACATCCGTTCTGCACTTTTCCGACAGCACTGGCGAAACCTGGACCGGGATCCTCTCCATCCTAAATTGGAGCGGCACGCCCATCACCGGCGGCGGCTTGGAGCAGCTCTTGTTCGGCACGGGTGGCATCCTCCCCGGCATCGATTCGACTCAACTTTCGCAGATTCAATTTGTAGATCCGGCTGGCTTTGCCGCCGGGACCTACTCGGCCATTTACGCTGCCACCAACTTGAACGAAATCGTCCCGGGAACGCCCATTCCCGAACCAGGCACCTGGATCGGGGGCGCGCTCGCGTTTTTGACGATCGCGTCCAAACAGCGGCGGCGTCTGCGCTTCGCGAGGCGCTCGCGAGTTATCGGTTAGGCGTTATTGGTTATTGGAGGGGCCGCTCCTCGTTCGCAAACTCTGTTTGGGAACGCGCTTGTCTTCGAAACTCCGTTTCGCAGAAGGCAACAGAGTTGCCGAGACATCGTCATTCCCAAACAGAGTTTGGGAACGAGGAAATTGGGGGGACGCTCCTAATTTTGGGGCGACAGAGCGGTCGGGCCTCCAGCGTCGAGATTTAAATCGATCTCGCGCAGTTTCCATCCGAGACCGTTGAAGCGAAAGCGCAGTGTAATTCCCTCATGATCGGCGGCGAAATCGCGCGGGCTGGTGAAGAAGGCGCGGCGCGCTTTCGACCAATCGATCTCTCGCCGCTCGGCGGCGGAGGCTGAAAGCGACGCCGAGCGAACTCGCGTTTTTAATCGGCGCGGGATTCGAAATAATCGTCGCCAGGCCATCCGGCGTGACATACGCGTCGATCAGCTGATCGAGCAGGCTCGGTCCGCGAGGAAGTGAGCAGTTGCGCGACGGATCGTTCTTCTTCTTTTCGGCACGCCAAAGAAATGGTCGCGAATTTGTTTCTTCAACGAGCCGCGAACCTTCGGGAAATCGACGCGCGCCGCGAGCGCATTCATGTCGTTGGTGCGGAGCGTTTCGCCAAATCGCCAGAGCGAATAATAAGGTGAAGCCGCGTAAAGCAGAAGCAACGCGATCGCGCCAATGACGATGAACTTCGCGCGACGACGGGGACGGGTTGGAGATTCAGGATTCACCATGGCGGCTACGATCTAGCATTCGCTGCCGCGCTGCGTCCACGGCTCGCGAAGAGCAAGAGCAAGAGCGAGCCAGGGATCGTCGATCCGCGTTTTCTACTTTGATTCGCTCGCTAGCATACCTTCGGGCTTCGTCCATGTCGCCCGGCGCCCGCCGGCTCCATTTCTACTTCCGACTTCTTACTTTCTACTTACATTCCCTCCCTATGCCTTACAAAGACCTCACTCCGCCCGCGGGCGACAAGATTTCGAAATCCGAAGGAAAACTCGTGGTGCCGGATCAGCCGGTCATTCCATTCATCCGCGGCGACGGCACCGGGCCCGATATCTGGGCGGCGAGCGAACGCGTCCTCGATGCCGCGGTCGAGAAAGCGTACGGCGGGCAAGAAGAAGATCGTCTGGTTCGAGGTTTTCGCCGGGCAGGCGGCGAAGGACAAGTTCGACGAATGGCTGCCGCAGGACACGGTGGAGGCGTTTCGCGAATATCTGGTGGGCATCAAAGGTCCGCTGACGACGCCGGTGGGCGGCGGCATCACTTCGCTCAATGTGGCCTTGCGGCAAATGCTCGATCTCTTCGTTTGCCTGCGGCCGATCCAATATTTCGAAGGCGTCCCCTCGCCCGTGAAGCACCCCGAAAAAGTGAACATGGTGATCTTTCGCGAGAACACCGAGGACATCTATGCCGGGCATCGAATACAAGGGCGGCAGCGAAGAAGCCGCGAAGATCCTCGGATTTCTCGAGAAGGAATTTCCCGAAGGCGTTCGAGAAGATCCGGTTCGGCACGAAACAAAAGGCCGCGGATTTTTGGAAAACCGTCGGCGCGCCGGAGGGCAGCGACGTGATGGTGGGCGTCGGCATCAAGCCGGTGAGCCGCGCGGGCAGTATCCGCCTCATCCACAGCGCGATCAGTTACGCGATCAAGGAGCAGCGCAAGAGCGTGACGATGGTGCACAAGGGCAACATCATGAAGTTCACCGAAGGCGCGTTCCGCGATTGGGGCTACGAGATCGCGAAGCAGTATTTCGGCGCGGAAGAGATCGATGGCGGCCCGTGGTGCAAGATCCCGATGGGCAAACCGGGCGCCGGCATTGTCATCAAGGACGCGATCGCCGACATCACGCTGCAGCAGGTGCTGACGCGGCCGGAGGATTTCGATGTCATCGCGACGCTGAATCTGAATGGCGATTATCTGAGCGACGCCCTCGCCGCGCAGGTCGGCGGCATCGGCATCGCTCCGGGCGGGAACATTAACTACATCAGCGGTCACGCCGTTTTCGAAGCGACCCACGGCACCGCGCCGAAATATGCGAACCTCGACAAGGTGAATCCCGGCTCGGTGATTCTTTCGGGCGAGATGATGTTCCGCTACATGGGTTGGAACGACGCCGCCGACCGGATCGTGAAAGGATTAAACGGCGCGATCGCGAGCAAGCGCGTCACCTACGATTTCGCCCGCCTGATGGAAGGCGCCACCGAGATCAAGTGCAGCGAGTTCGGCGACAACGTGATCGCGCACATGTAGGGAAGAAAACGCTGAAAAACTGAAAGCTGAAACGCTGGAATCAGACGCAGCGGCTGGGTTCCCTATTTCAGCGTATTTAGCTCGTCACGTTTCAGCTCTTTCAGTTTGTTCGCTCTAGTTATCTCGAGCTTATAAGCTTCCGCCAGGGCGATGCCCGTGGTTCGATTCACGCCTCGCACAATGGAGGTATAATTTCCGGGGCCGAGCGTCAGGAGCACGGCCGACTCGTTGTTGTCCGGCGGCGCGAGCCCGGTGGCCTGGATTTCGCCGGCATTGGGCGCGTCTGGCCAGTTATCGTTGCCGCGCAGGAGCGCACCGTTGGCATCGTGCACGTCGAGGGTTGGATTCTGCAAGGCGCCTGGGATGGTCGTGCCGTTCACTTTCACCGAGGGGCCGAGGGCGCGGAACAGAACGCGTTTCGAATTCCCACCCTGTACGATCAGACCATCGATGAGAACATTATCATCCGTGCCGACATCGGCGCGCACCGAGAGATTTCCGAGCTGGCTGGGATCGCTCGCGCTCAGGTCGTACAACTCGACCAGGCCAATCCCCTGGGTGCCGTCGGCGCCGCGGATGATCGCGGTGTAGTTGCCGGGAGGCAATCTCTTCACGATGGCGGATTCGTTGTCGTGGGTGGGAGCCAGGCCGGTCTGCTGAATTTCAGCCTCCTGCGCTGTCCGCCAATTGTCGTTCGCCAGCGCAGGACTGCCGCTGTTGTCGTGGAGTTCGAGATAAGGGTTCAGCAATCTGCCCGGAAGCGGCGCGCCATTGTGTTGCAAGGATGGTCCGATCGCCCGCGCCATGACACGCTTGCTGCTCGTGCCAGTAATGATGAAGCCCCCAATGCCGACTTTGTCGCCGATCTGAGTAAAGACACGGCCCGAAATATTCATTAACTGAACATTCACGGGCGTGGGACCGGGCGTGGCCGTGGGAGTAGCGGTGGGAGTGGCCGTCGGCGTCGCAGTGAGCGGTTGGGCGTGGCTGTGGGGGACGCCGAAGGGGTTGCACTCGGCGATGCCATTGGCGTGGCGCTCGGCGAAGCCGATGGGGTCGCGCTCGGCGACGGCGTCGGATTAGGCGACGGCGTGGGCGTAGGCGAGGGCTGCGTTACCGTAATGATTTGCGTCGCCGAATTTTCGCTCTGTTTCCCGCGCGAGTCAGTGACGATCAGGCTCGCCGAATAGGTCCCCGCGGTTGGCGTAGGTGTGATCCAAAATGGGCGCTCCCTGCGTGACATCGGGCGTGCCGTCGCCAAAGCTGAAGGTGTAACTGGCGATCGTATCCTGGAAATCAGGATCTTCCGAACCGGTGGCGTCGAGGGTAACGTTCAGCGGCGGCGCACCCGAGGTCGGGTTCGCTTCCAAGTCAGCGATGGGAGGCGTGTTCTCCGCGACCGAGATAACGACTGAGGCGGTGTTTTCACTCACTTTGCCTCGCGAGTCCGTCACCCGAACGGTGGCCTGGTGATTGCCCTCATCGTTGTAGGTATGCTGAACCTTGAGTGCGCCATTGCAACCAGTCCCACCTGGGCAGGTCACTTCCGGAGTTTGGTCGCCAAAGTTAAAGGTGGCCGAGACAACCGTATCGGCCGGAGCGTCGGTGTCCGGATCAGACGACCCCGACGCGTCGAAGTTGACCACCAGCGGAGCGGGACCTGTGGTGGGATTGGCAGTTAGAGCCGCGATTGGGGCAGCGTTTGGGCGGCAGAAAGCGTTGCCAGCCAGAGTGTAACTGCCGGTGCCGGTCGAATCGTCATTAACCAGCAGAACGCCGGCTACCTGCTGGGTGGTGGCGTTTACGTTCGTGAGCACTTCACCGGTCTGCAGTGGAGGGAAGTTCAGTCCCGATGCGCCCATATTGGTCCGCGTCGGGGTGCCGATCACAAGGAGGATGGACCCATCAGGACTTGCGGCGCCGGAGTCGAGGTTGCCGTCAGTAACCAGTGTCACCAACTGGATTAGGCGGCACGGGAGGCTGCCGATGCCCATAGCGGAAAACCGGGTTGCCCCCATTAGTCGAAGTCTCGTCGGCTTCGGTGCTCATGGTGACGAACCACTCGATGCTGCCCCGCGTAAAGAAGACGCTCCACCGCGATTCCGCCGGCATCACGGCTCCCGTCGGCGCTATGATCAAGTTCGGCACTTTGACGGTGAAGAAGAGTTTGTTAGCTGTCACGTTCGGCATCAAAAATCTCCGCCACCGAGACACGCTGGACGTCACGCTGGGGGATTGCGGTCGTGTTATCGCCAATGGGGTCCTCCTGCACGGTTATGCCTGGCAATTCACATGGAGTTTCGGCGACAACAGGAGCGCCGACGGGGAATTCACCGCAGTTAGTGCTTTGACCGGTCGCATTCAGCGCCGTGACTTTGTAGAAATAGGTGACGCCGGCCGCGGCGGTCGTATCATCGTAAGTCGTCTTACAAGCCGGGCAACCCAGCGTCACGGTCGCCAGCGGTGCGCCATAGCTTCCGGGATCGGTGCGCCGGTAAACGTTATAACCAGTCAGCGGCGAACCGCCGTTGTCCGGCTCCGACCAGGCGAGATGGACGTTGCCGGGAGAAACTTCGCCCACGACGATTCACGCGCGGCGCGGCTGGAACGATCGGCTCAGCCGGGTTCGGGTCGAAAGCCGCGAGCATCCGTTTGCCGCCCGATTGCCGCGCGATGGTGGCCTTGGCCGCGCGCGAATCAGCTCCGGTCGGGCTGGTGCAGCCGACACAGCCATCGGCATAGGCGATGATGACACGGCCTTCGTGGTCGATCTCCACATCATTGAAATCGAGAAGATTGCGGTCGCCGCCCATGCAGCCAAGGCCGCCGGTGCAGATCGAGCCGCGCTGGACAGGGTCGTTCTCGGGCGTAACCCGAACGGTTGTCCAATTAGCGCCGCCGTCGAAGGTGCTGGCGGCATAGATATGCCACACGCCTTGGAAGACGCCGCGTCGCCTGGTAGGCGCCGGCCGTATCGGTGGCCAGATACATGACCGTGGCGCGGCCTGCGTCTCCGCCCACCGCTCCCGGAAAGACTGTGTTCTTGATCCCGAAGGGAAGGCCGACATCGACCGGGACCGACCAGTTGACGCCTTTATTGCTTGAAACCGCAACCTTGGCCCGGCCATCGCCATCGGCGAAGGCAAAGTAGATCTTGCCCTCCGCATCAATCCCGATCGAAGGATCGGTATCTCCGGGTAAGCTGCCCGGGACATTGCGGATCTGGAAGGTCAGACCGTTGTCCTCGGAAACGACCACGCCCTGGGTTGTGCCGCAGCTCTTGTTCGGCACATAAACGGTGCCGGCATGACCGTTCGCCAGGGTGACCGTATTGGCCGGAGTTACTTTGATATGGCCATGCAATCCACCGCACTGGGTCAGGTTGTACATCGGCACGGCCGCTCCGAAGGTTGCCCCGCCGGTATCGCTGCGCGCCATTTGGGCTACCGCGGAATCCTGCGAGGCATAATAAACAGCATTCGGGTAGAGCGGATGCGGCGGCGGCGGCGGGTTGGAGCTCTCGTTGTACGGACCACCGCCGATGGTCTGATGGTCAACGCCCGAATTGATGCCGCTACCCTGGCTCGGGGTATAATCATTCGTGGTATCCGCGTCCTCTCCGCCGTCATTATCGGTAAAAGCGAGGAAGCTCGTCTTTGGCCCCAGTTGCGAGACGAAGGTAGCGTCCGGTCACGAAGTCGCCGAAAAGAATGGGATCGAGCGACGGGCCTGAAGTCGTCGCGAAGCTTTTGTCTTCCCACAACGGCAGGAACTTCGCAGGCATCGCCTGGGAAACCGGGCCCGGACGCCGGAGACGAGCAATCGTTCCAAGTCGTGCGCAGCGTTTCCGTGCCGGCAAGAAACATGGTGCGATTGCCCAGGCTTTGTTTGCCCGGACGCCAGGGTCGGTTCGCCCGAGAAGTTACCCATCCCCCCGGGCGCGGCGAAATTGTGGTAACGAGGAGTCCCGGGCCCCGGAGGCAAGGGAGTGTGTCGAAGCCGGCTTGGGCACGAATTCGATCGTGGCGGTGAAGGTGCTGCCGACCACGGCGAACGGAACCATTCGGACCGTGTAAAGCCCGGAGACGGCATCGATGACCGCGATTTCCGGATTCGAGGATGAAGCCGACCTCCTGAGCTCGGCGCCGGGAGGGTTCTGCCCCTGGTGAACATAAATATCGTAATCTTCGTTATTATTCGGCCACACCACGGTGACCAAGATGTTGTGTGTTCCCACGAAGCCGGTCGCATCGACGGTGAGAATCAAAATCATCGCAAACGGCGGCAGGATTACACTGCGAGGGTGCCGGCAAAACCGGATGGGTTCGATTGGACGTTGGGTCCCGTCGTATAGGTCAATCTCGGATTCGCCGCGTTGAGTGTCCCGCTGGGGGGATCGGCCGCGAAGCTGTAGAACGCCAGGAAGCCCGCCGCCGAGAGAAGAACAAGCGCGGCGGCGATTCGGGGAATAAGGAATCCGTTGGTGAGGAGTGGTTTGTGCGCATGAGGAGTGGACGTGGGTGAGCGTATGGACCAACGACGGGCAGAAGGGACCCATGTTATCGCGAGTGGCGGATAACAATAGTATCGCCTGCCGCGCTTCGAGCTTGGACGGGCATGATGCCGAAACTCCCTTCGAGACTGGCAAGGAGATATTTCGCGGGAAGCGACGGAAGTAACGCCCAACATTGCCCCGAGCACATCTTCCGCGCGTAGATGGGCCTATGCGATCTCCACGACGGAAAATCAACAAAGTTTCTCCTGGCAGGCTTGATCTCGTTGGTCTGCGATTTCCGCCGACGCTTCAGCGCAGGAAGTTCAGCGTGAAATATTGGGAATTCATCTCCAGCTCGCCAAGGATGATGTTCAGAAACGGCTCAACGAGATTGGATCCTTCGTGCGCAACGAGAGAAAGAGCCAGGAGATCTGGGCGATTCGAGACTCCAGTTTTTCCCACCTTATTGTGGCTTTCGGAAAGGACGGGAAACTCCGTTTCGTGACGGCGGTGGCTCGCGAGGATGCGGAAGCAAAGCGAATCGCCTATGGCGAGATAGGAAATCTGGAAAAGCCCGGCAAGCCGGCGACCCAGGCATCAAGAACTTCAATTACGAGTGGGAACTTGCCTCCCAAAACGGCAATCCGCGCATGCTGGTCAGCGCTCGCGGACGCGATCCAACATTCTTGACGACTTTATCGTTCAAGAAAATGGAGGGCAGTTCAGGCGACGCAAAATGACCATGAAGGCGACTTGAGCGTCGCGGCTAATTGATATTGTAAATCTCGACAACCGCGATGCCGCTGCCGGTTTGGCCGCGGAGGATGGCGGTATACGCCGTCGGGGGCTACCGTCCGCAGAATGGCTGATTCCAGGTCGTGGCTCGGTGGAATACCGGTCGCTTCGATCTCGGCGCGGTTCGGCGAATCTTTCCAGTTGTCGTTAGCTCTCGAGCATGGCGCCGTTGGCGTCGTGCAGCTCAAGAATCGGATCGGCCAGCGGATCCGGGAGCCTTCCCTTGGAGCGATGGTCCGATGCCGCGCACCAGCACCTGGGTATTGCCGTTTTGATTTCCGGCAATGAAACCACCGATCATGACGTTGTCGCCCGTATCGACCAGGCCGCGCGAACTGATGTTCGCCAGGAGCGAATCGGAGTTGCTGTCCAGGTCGTATATTTCGATGAGGGCAATGCCGGTCGTGTTCTCCTTCCCGGTCAGCACCCCTGTATAAACGCCCGGAGACAAGGTCCGCAGGATGGCTGATTCGTTGTCATGGCCCGGCGCGAAGCCGCTCGCTTCGATCTGCGCGCGCTCGGGCGAATCTTTCCAGTCGTCGTTGCTGGTCATGAGCGTGCCGTCGCCGCGGTGCAGCGCCAGAGTTGGGTTCGTCATACGCCCTGGAACAGGAGTTCCGCCGGAAGTCATCGAAGGCCCCTTGGCCAGCAGGATCACCCGCTTGTCGGCGCTGCCATTGATGATGAACCCGCCAATAAGAATATTGTCTCCCGTCAACACCTGGGCGCGCGTGGAGATGTTAAGCAACTGAGCGGGCGTCGCCGTTGGCGTCGGGCTTGGGGTCGGCGTCGGCGCTGGTGCTTGGCGACGCTGCCGGTGTTGGAGTGGGAGTGGCCGTAGCTACCGGGGTGGGAGTTGCTGTTGCCGTCGGCGTTGGGGTTGGAGTCGGTGTCGGTGAAGGACCTGCTCCAGTCGGCAAAGGCCACACATAAGCGCCGCGGCCCCGCGTCCAGACAGACAACGTCGTTGCGCCGCGGTCGATTTGCATATCCCAGATCATCGAGTGCGGCAGCCCGGCATCGAACCGCGACCAAACTGGGGACGCCGCGGTGATATCATCGGTGTAATACAAACCCCAGTCGGTTCCGGCGAAAACCTGTTGAGGAAAGTTCGGGTTTACGATGATCGAATCGACCGGAATGTCCGGCAGGTTCCCCGATTTATCGGCCCACGTGAACGAAGCGCAGTCTGCGGTACACTCCACGCGATAGACATGGCCCGGGGTGGTCGGGGTGTTCGCATTGAAACCACCCACGGCTGCATAGCCGACCGGAATATTCGCAGCCGCTACGGTAGGATCGAGCGCGATGCCGAGCACCGGCCGGTTAGGCAGGACGGCGTTGCTGCCGGTGACATTCACCCAGTTCGCCTGCCCCGGTGTTCCGGTGCCGAGATTAAATCCAATCCAGACGTTGGCGTCGTTCGTCCCAACGATCGCTACGCTGTGAAACTTCGGCGAATACTTGACCTGATTAATGAAGGAACGGTTGCCCAGCGTTCCCTTCGTCATGTTCTGGTTACTCGGGTTGTTCGTCACATACCAGCTCGAGGCCGACATCGTACTGTTCCCTCCAGAAACCGTTTCCCAAACTCGGGTCGTGCCGGCAATGAGACGGCCGCAACCGCCTGGAACGCCAGCGGCAGGACAGTCGTCGCCGCCCGGTATGCCGCCATGGAAGAGATCGTAAGGCAGAATGAAAGACTGCGTGTCGCCAGTCCAACTCCCGCGCACGCTCGACCAGGTAGCCCCTGAGGCGGTGCAATTGCTAACGCAGCGGTGGAGGCCGCCGCTGTTGTTACCTTGGAAGAAACGAAGACTCGAACCGGTGCCTACCGGATCGATCCGCGCATAGAATCCATCCCCACCCTTACCCATTTGCCATTGCACCGGTCCAGTCGGGCTTCCAGTGAAAGTGACCGACATGGCGCCATTGTCCTGCGCGCCGCCATTGGCCTGGGGCGTAGCCGAGGTAGCGAAGTTGCCGCTGATATCGCCGGAGTAGAACTCGATGGTGTTAAACCCGCCATTCATGTCGAACCAGGTCGGGTCGAACGCTGGAGTGACAGCGTTCGCGTTGGTGGTGCCATGAACGCCGCCGTCATTGCCCGCGAGCAGGATACTCGAAGAACCCGGGACGAAGGCCAGGGCGTGCTGGTCCACGTGCACTCCCTTGTTAATCGTGTTGTAGCCGCACGTCAGGTTGTTCCAAGGAAGCGCGGCGGAGGCCGGCGTGCTGCCGTCCCAAAACCAGATGTCGAAGGTGTCGAAGAAAACGCGATTCGGATTGTTTGGATCGACGGCGAGGCCCTGGTCGTACCAGTTTTGAGGGTAATCACCATCGCCGCCCTCGCAGTCACGGAGCAAATCGCCTCGCGCGCTGATGATTTCAGTCCAGGTGGCGCCGCCATCGGTGGTCCGATAAGCGCCGAGCTGGCAACCGCTCGTATTACCGCAGCCGGTATTCGAGTTGGGCGTGATCGACTGGACCTGCGCGTAAATATAGTTCGGGTCGCTCGGGGCAACCGCCATATCGATGCGGCCAAGTTGATTGCCGATCCCGGCGCCGCCGTACGCTGTTCCGCTGCCGGCATTCTGGCCCGTCCAGCCATTGGCGTTGGTGGCAATCGAAGCGAAGTCCGTCGGGCAACCGCTGGCCGGCAGCGTTCCGGAATAAATCCCGTTCGCTCCATTTTGATCGAGGTTGTATTGGACGGTCGTCGCAAAGCCGCGCACGCCCACCGCGGCGATGATCCGCGTGGTGGTGCCCAGATCGATCAGCGCGAGCCCAGTGATATCCTGGCGCATGGTAGCGAAGCTGTTCGTTAGGCAAGGGCCCGCCCAGGTATCGCCGCCGTTGTACGAAAAATAGAGTCCCGTCTTAGTCCCAGCGACGATGTTGTTGGAATTATTCGGATCGACGCGCACCTTGCCGACTGCCTGGTATTGCGGGAATTGGCCCGCGGGCTGAGGAAGACCCGGTCCGAAGACATCAGCGCCTTTCACGGTCCAGGTGGCGCCCGCATCGGTCGATTTCAAGATGCCCTGACTGCCCATTGAGAAAGAGCCGTAGTTCAGGTCACCTGTGCCCGCGTAGATCGTATTGTGGTTGTTCGGATCGATGGTCAGGGTGTCGACCGTGACGGTGCTGATGAGCGGGTCATCCGTGACGACGCTCCAAGTGGTGGCGCTGCTGCAGCAGTTCGTGGTTTTCCAAACGCCGCCTCCGACACTTGCGGCGTAGGCGACGATGCTGCCGTTCGTTGTCGTAGTCGGATCGATCACGATGTCATTGATCCGTCCCTCGGCGAAGTTGTAGCTGAAGCAGCCGGAACAGCCCGTCATGCGCAACGGTTTCGGTCCCAGGGAAGTGAAGACGGCGGGATTCAGCGCCAACGGCGAGAGGCTTTGACTCAGATCCCTTTGGACACCTGCGGGTATGCTCCGCTGAACCAGGGCATCGCTTACCGCCGCACGCCGCACCCACGCCGGATCGAACAGACCGGTCGGATAGGTCAAACGGTCATACCATTCCGCTTCGAGGCGGTTCAGGTCATCCGCTTCTCCACCGGGAACGGGCATGTAACGCTCTGGTTGCGCGGCTTGGCGAACCTCGCGCGGATCGAGCGATCGCCACGGCAGGCCGGTGAAGCTCGATATCGCCAGGAGAACGGCGGTCGAACAAAAAAGAAACGCGAGAAAGATCCGTGGGCTGAATATGCCCGACTCGGAAGCTGATTTCCTATGCATGGGAATGGCAGCGAGATGAGGGAATCAAGCCGGACAGATACGACAAATTCGTGTTCGTGAAAATGATTGGATGTGGGCGCGCTTGGTCACACGGCCCCGATGGGCAAGGGCCGCGGCCTTGATGCAGAATCGCGCTTCTTATTATGAGGCGTTTACGCTTAAGATCGGCGCCATGTCTTCCTCGTCTCTCTGGCCGCGCTTTCAGAAATATTTTCTGCGCTACGATGATCCTGACTTCTCGATCGACATCAGCCGGATGCGTTTCGACGAAGGATTTTTCGACAAAATGCAGCCGCGCGTGGAGAAGGCTTTTGCGGCCATGCGCGAACTCGAAGCGGGCGCAATCGCCAATCCCGACGAGAACCGCATGGTCGGCCATTACTGGCTGCGCAATCCGGGACTGGCGCCGACGCCTGAACTCCGCGCGCGACATCGAGGAGACGAATGCGCGGATCAGCCAATTCGCCGCCGACGTCCACGCTGGGAAGATCGCGCCGCAAAATGGCGAAAAATTCAAACACATCTTGCTCGTCGGGATCGGCGGCTCCGCCCTCGGGCCGCAATTCATCGCCGACGCCCTCGGCCAATCGACCGATCCGATGGATATTTCCTTCCTCGATAACACGGACCCGGACGGATTCGATCGCGTCTTCGACCGGCTTCGCGAGCACATCGCCCATACGCTGACGGTCGTCATTTCGAAATCCGGCGGCACGAAAGAAACGCGCAACGGGATGCTGGAAGCCGCGGCGCGTTACAAGCAGGCCGGTCTCGATTTCGGCAAGCACGCCGTGGCGGTCACCGGTGTCGGCAGTGAGCTGGACAAATTCGCGGAGAAAAATGGCTGGCTCACAAGGTTCCCGATGCACGATTGGGTCGGAGGGCGCACTTCGATCATGAGCGCGGTCGGCCTGGTGCCGGCGGCGTTGGAAGGGTTCGACATCGATAGCTTTCTCGCCGGCGCCGCGGCCATGGACGAAAAGACGCGCGGGACCGACGCCCGGCAAAACGCGGCCATGCTTCTCGCCTTGATGTGGCATTACGCGGGGAACGGCCGCGGCGAAAAGGACATGGTCATTCTCCCATACAAAGATCGGCTGATGCTCTTCAGCAAGTATCTGCAGCAACTGGTGATGGAGTCGTTAGGGAAGGAAAAGGACCTCGAAGGCAATGTCGTCCATCAGGGCATCGCCGTTTATGGCAACAAGGGATCGACCGATCAGCACGCCTATGTGCAGCAACTGCGAGACGGCGTCCTGAACTTCTTCGTCGACATTCATCGAGGTGGAAAAGGATCGCGGGAGCGCGCGGTTCGAGGTCGAGGAAGGCGTGACGAGCGGCGATTATCTCCAGGGATTTCTGCGCGGGACGCGCACTGCCCTCTACGAGAGCGGCCGGGAATCGATCACGATCACGATCCCCGAGGTGAACGCTTTCTACGCCGGCGCGCTCATCGCTCTTTACGAACGCGCCGTCGGCTTCTACGCCAGCCTCGTGAACATCAACGCCTATCATCAGCCGGGCGTCGAAGCCGGGAAGAAGGCGGCCACGCGCATCCTGGAATTGCAGGGGCGCGTTCAGAAAATTTTGGGCGACGGCACGGAGAAAACGCCCGAAGAAATCGCGCACGAGCTCGAGGCGGACCCGGAAGATGTGTTTCACATCCTGCGCCATCTGGCGGCGAACGACTGAAACTCGGAGGGACGTGCTTCCGCACGTCCCATTTTTCCAGTCAGGTATCGGCTCATAATTTGGGACGTGCAGAAGCACGTCCCTCCGAGTTTGCTGGCGCAGAACGCCGGTTGCGCTACGGTTTCTGTTGCTGTCCTATTTCGACCTGAGTCCGTCTCCCAATCCGAACTCTGAAATCCAAGTCTCAATGCCGGAGGTGGTGAAGTTTGTTCGCCAACTCGCGCATGATCTCCGCAACGATCTCAACGCCGCCGAGCTCCAGTCAGCCTACCTCATCGAAATCGCGGAAGCCGGCGAAGTAAAAGACGAGATCAAGCGCCTGCGCGGAATGATCTCCCAGGTCGGCGCGAATCTGCAGAGCGTCACCGTGGCCCTGGGCCAGCCGCGGCTGACCGAAATGTCTTATAGCGCCTCGGATTTCATCGAAGACCTCCGGCAGAAAGTGCAGACCGACGTATCCGGAGCAGAGCGCGCGCGTGAATTGGGATGTCCAGACAGGCGAGGCCGAATTGCAGATCGACCCGCAATTGCTTGCTGCCCGCGCTCCTCGAATTGTTCGCCAACGCATTCCGGCATGGCCCGGGAGACGGTGCGATCTCCGTGACGGCGCGGACGGAGAATGGTCGTTTCGATTTCTCTCTCAACGAACCGAAGCAAGGCTTCTACCGCTCGACCGAAAACTGGGGGCGCGAACCGCTGCGCAGCGTTACGCAAGGGCATTACGGTCTCGGGCTGCATCGCACGCGAGGCATTATCGAAGCCCACGGCGGCGAGCTGAAAGCGCGATATGAAGAGGCGAATTCATCTCTCATTACGACCGTTACTCTGCCGGTGGCCCCCGCCGCTGCAATAACGGCGCCAGATTATTTCCGTTTCTGTCGAATGAAACCGGGCGTGCGCACGTCGATTGCTCTTTCGGTTTATGCTTCCTCGCCCAACAATGACGACCTCGCCTCCGTTGCTGCTCCATGACTGCTGAAAATCGCCGCATTCTCATCATTGACGACGAGCGGCCGATTCTTCTCACCCTCGAGGCCCTTCTCGGCCGGCATGGCTATCAGCCCCAGACGGCTGCGACCGCTTCCTATGGGCTGCGCGCCCTCAAGGAAAATCCGCCGGCGGTTCTGTTGCTCGATCTTCAATTGCCGGATGCGGATGGCCTGGAGATGCTCGCGCAGATCAAGGCCGAGCATCCCGAAACGCAGGTCATCATCCTGACCGCGCACGATTCTCTCAACAACGCCATCGAATCGATCAAACGCGGCGCCTACCATTTCATCAGCAAACCCTACGCGCCGGAAGAGTTGTTGAGCCTCATCGAAAAGGCCCTCGAGAAACAATCGCTCCTGCGCGAAACCGAACAGCTTCGCCAGAAAACGCAGCAACTCGAGAAGCGTCTCGAGATCGCCGAGACCAGGCTGGCGCCGGTGATCAAAAGCAAGGCGATGCAGGAGATCCAGGAGCTGATCGACGCGATGGCGCCATCGGAAGCGAATGTTCTCATCACGGGCGAGAGCGGCGTCGGCAAGGAAGTGATCGCGAATGTCATTCATAGCCGCAGCCGCCGCGCGGAAAAGCCGATGATCAAACTGAATTGCGCGGCGTTCCCGCAGGCGATGATCGAGTCGGAGCTCTTCGGTTACGTGAAGGGCGCGTTCACCGGCGCGATGAACGATTTTTCCGGAATGATCGCCGCCGCCGCCGGCAGCACGCTGTTCCTCGACGAAATTTCGGAAATGCCGGCGGACCTGCAAACCCGCTTTCTCCGGGTGCTCCAGGAGCGCGAATATCGCCCGCTCGGCAGCACGAAAACTTTGAAAGCCGACTTTCGCGTCGATCGCGGCGACAAACCGGCGCGATCTCGAGCGCGCTCGCCGAGAATCGTCTGCGCGCCGATCTCTACTACCGCCTGAACACCTTCCAGATCGAGATCCCGCCGTTGCGCGAACGCAAGGAGGACATCCCGCCGCTCGTGGCCACGTTCCTCCGACGATTCGCTAAGGAGCTGGGCAAACCGGAACCGGAGATCGCGCCGGAAGCCTTCCAGAAGCTGCTCGATTATTCGTGGCCGGGAAATGTGCGCGAATTACAAAACGCCATGGAATACGCCGTCGTCCTCGCGCGAAACGAAAAGATCACCGTCAAGGAACTGCCCGCGGAAGTGCAGCTGCCGGCCGCGCTTCAACAAGTCGAGCGCACCAACAACGGTGGCGGCTCAAAACCTCGACGATCTCGAGCGCAACGCGATCATCCAGGCGCTCGCCCAATGTCACGGCAACAAGAAGAAAGCCGCGCAGATCCTCGGAATTCAGCGTCCGACGCTTTACAACAAGATGAAGCGCTACGCGATCGAGCTCTGAGGATTGCAGATTTCAGATTGTAGATTGCAGATTGAGCATGGGATCCGAGGGGCCGCTCGGCAATCGACAATCTGCAATCTGAAATCTACAATTCCGGGTGCCCGCTTCCCGTCATCTCGGAAAAGTGCTGGCCCATGCCGAGCGTGAACTCGCCTCGGCGCGCACCATGCGTCCGGCGGAGTCGCTGCCGCTCTACAAAAAATTCCTTAAAATCGAAGAGCATCGGCTGCGGCTGCGTCATCAATACGGTGGCGGCGGCCGCGAGATCTGCGCGCTTCGCGTCGAGCTGATCGACGTCCTCCTGCGCCATGTCTTCGACACCGCGGTGAGTTTCGCGCAAGGGACCAGGGGCGCCTCCCCTTCCCCGCTTACCGTCATCGCCCTCGGCGGCTACGGACGCGGCGAGCTCAACCCTTTCAGCGACGTGGACATCATGTTCCTCCACGAAAAAGACGGCGCGGACGTTTCCGCCTACGCGACCCAGGTGATCGAACAAATTCTCTATCTGCTCTGGGACGTGGGCTTCAAGGTCGGCCATTCCACCCGTTCGATCGGCGAGGCCATCGAGCTCGCCAATACCGACATGCTGACCAAAACCGCGATGCTGGAATCGCGGCAGCTCGCTGGCGACGCGGAGCTGGCGCAGCGTTTCCGCACCGCCTTTCGCGACCTCTGTGTTCGAGGACACGAACGCGAATACGTCGAGCTGCGCATGCAGGACCAGGCCACGCGCCACGCGAAATTTGGCGACAGCGTTTACGTCCAGGAACCACACCTGAAGAGCGGTTGCGGCGGCTTGCGCGATTACCAAAACCTTCTCTGGATGACGTTCTTCAAGGAAGGCGCGCTCACGACGACGCACCTGGTCGGTAAAGACTGGCTGAGCGAATCCGATCGGCGGCGAATCGAAGCGGCCTACGATTTCCTCCTGCGTCTGCGCACCGACCTGCATTACGCCACCGGCCGCGCCACCGACACGCTCCATTTCACCGTGCAGGACCAGATCGCGGAACGGCTCGGTTATGAGCAGAAGCGCGGCACGCTTCGCAACGAAGCGCTGATGAAGGATTACTACGAGCACACGCGAAACATTTTTCGCGTCACCGAGCGGATCACCGAGCAATTTGCCAGCGGACGTTCTTCGACGATCACGCAATCGCTCTTCAGCTTTTTGCCCCGCCCGAAGACGCCTGAAGAACTGGTGGGGCCCTTTCGGATTCGCCAGGGACAACTTTACGCCGAGAGCTCGGATGTTTTCGTCGAGAACGCCGGAAGCGATGATGGAGGTCTTCCAACTGGCCCAGGAACGAAAGCTCGATCTTAGCCCCGACCTTTCGGATCTTTTCTCCAGAAATCTCGGCCTGGTGACCGGAACATTTCGAAACCGCCCCCGCCCGCGCGAAATGTTCCGGAGCATTATTTCGCGCAAAGGCGAGGTCGGCCGTGTCCTCCGCATGATGCATCGGGTCGATTTTCTCGGCCGCTACGTTCCGGAATTTGGCCAGCTCACCTGCCTGGTGCAGCACGAGTTTTTCCATCGTTACACGGCCGACGAACACACCCTGGTCTGCATCGACAAGCTCGACCAGGTCATGCACACCGAGAATCCGAAATTGCGCTCGTATCGCGCCCTCTTCGAAAAATTGGAGGACCCGTTTGTTCTCTACCTCGCGCTCCTGCTCCATGACACCGGCCGGGCAGTCGGCGCTCGTCCGCACTCGGAAGCGAGCGCGCTTTTCGCGCAGGGCGCGGCCGCGCGGCTGAAGCTAACTGCAGCGCAACGCCGTTCCCTCATCTTGCTGGTGGACCATCACCTCACTCTTTCCAACATGGCCCAGCAGCGGAACCTCGATGACCCGGAAACCGCCGTGGAATTCGCCGGCATCGTGCGCGACCAGAAAAATCTCGATGCGCTCATGCTCCTCACCTTGGCCGACGGCCAGGGCACGAGCGCCGACGCCTGGTCGGACTGGAAAGAAACGCTCGTCTGGTCGCTTTATCACTCCACGTCGCAATACCTCTCCGACCAGGAAGCGTTTTACGAGCAGACCAAGATCGAGCGCGAGCAATTGCAAACAAGCGTGACCGACAAGCTCGGCAGCGAGTTCGCGGAAGAGGTCGAAGCGCATTTCGAAGCGATGCCGGACAATTATTTCCGCGCCTTTGCCGTGGACGAAATCGTTTCGCATCTCAAACTCTTCCGGCGCTTCCTCGAAAACCTCTATCTGCGGGATGAGCCGCCGCTCGCGCCCGCCGTCTCGTGGCAGGCCTTCCCCGACCAGGGTCACAGCATCGTCTCGTTTTGCGCCTGGGATGGCCAGGAGCTGCTCGCGAAGATCGCCGGTTCCTTCGCGGTGGTGCCGCTGAATATTCTCAGCGCCGATATCTACACGCGCGGGCGATAACGTGGTGCTCGACATCTTTCGCGTCTGCGACCCGAGATTTCGCGCCGTCACGGACAGGCGCGACCAGGCGCTGGTGGAATCAACCCTGCGCGCTTCGCTGGCCGAGAAGAATTTTGATTTCGCGCCCCTCCTGGAACGCGCGCGGCGCCGGATCGCCAGGCACAGCCGCCACGGCATGGACTTTCCCACGCGCATCACCGTCGAAAACAAAACGCATCCAGCCTACACGCTCGTCCAAATCCAAACCCCCGACCGGCTCGGATTGCTTTATGAATTGCTTTCGGCCTTCGGCGAGGAGCGGGTCTCGATCGCCCTTTCCCGAATCAGCACCGAGAAGGGCGCGGCGATCGATACCTTCTACGTGGCCGATCGTGCGACGCGCGGAAAGATTACCGATTCGTCGCGGATCGCGGCATTGCTGCAACGTTTGCAGGATGCCGCGGTCGGGAAACCCGCGGACCGAAAAGAAAACAAATCCCGCTAGCCGCAGCGAGCTTTCGGTCTAGCTTCCCGCCGATTCTTTCGCACCATGAATGCCCTTATCCTCGCCGCCGGTTACGCCACTCGGCTCTATCCATTGACGCTTACCAAGGCGAAGCCGCTCCTCGAAGTCGCGGGCAAGCCGATGATCGATTGGGTGCTCGATAACCTCACGCCGATTCCCGATCTCGAAACGGTTTATGTCGTGACGAACCGGAAGTTCGCCAGGGATTTTCAAAGCTGGGCCGAGACATACCGGCAAAAGAAGCCAAAATTCGCGATCAAGATCATCGACGACGGCTCGACCGACGACTCGGACAAGCTCGGGGCCATCGGCGACATTGTCCTCGTTATCACCCGGGAAGATTTGGCGAAAGACGACCTGATCGTGGTCGCGGGCGATAATCTATTCAGCGAGCCGCTGACCGATTTTGCACGTGCCGCGAAAACTTCGGAAGCGACGCTCGCCACTTACGACGTTGGCGATCTCGAGGCGATCAAGAAATACAGCAGCATTACGGTCGATAGCGAGGGCGTCATCACCCGGTTCGAAGAGAAGCCGCCGAAGCCGGAAAACACCATGGCGGGAATAGCGCTCTATTATTTTTCGCGCGAGCTGATTCCGCTTTTCACCACCTACATCGCCGCCGGGAATAATCCGGATCAGCCCGGCCGGTTCATTCAGTGGCTTTACCAGCGCAAGCCGGTGAAAGCGTATCAGATCAAGGGGACCTGGTTCGATATCGGCAGCAAAGAGACGCTCGAGGAGGCGAACCAGATTTTCGCGAAGTTTGCCAGGGCTTAGCAGGTGGAGAGGCGCTTGTGCAACGCCTAATCATCGGACAGCGCTGCTACAGCGTCTCTACTTCAGCCTTCCCTCATCGAACTCGATGAGATCGAAATAGGTCCGGATATCTTTCCGGCCGTCGCCGCCGGACTCTTTCAAAAAATGGAGGAATCTCGCCTTCTTCGCCGCGGTGTCCGGATGCCGCGCGATCATCGTTTCGTTCCAATGGTCGATCGTTTCCGGCGAATGTTTCGCGCCGTTCTTCTTCACCCAATCGAGAATGGCCGCGTCTTCTTCGAGCCTGTTGGCCACCTCTTCGAATTCATCCGGGTCGAGCCGCAGGAACGCGAGCAGATGTTTGTCGAACCCGACCGTCTTGTAGTTGTAACCGTCGAGCAAGCCCTGCCGGTGCAAGCGCGCCTTATCGATCAAACGCGGGAGATGAACGTAACCGCCGAGCCGTTCGTACGGACTGCGTGGGCGCAGTTTTTGCATTAAACCCAACTAGGCCGCGGGCAGAGGATGCGGCACCGCGACGGGCGCTATCTCTTCCCCGCCGCGACTGGAGCCGGACTTTGTTTCCGGCAGCAGCTCCGCTTGCTTGAGCCCGGAGCTGCCAATGATGAGCTGGCCCATGAAGATGCCGCCCTTCTCAACTGAAATCGATTTCGCCGTGACGTTCCCATCGAGCAACGCGCTGCGGTGAATGACCACGGCGCCTTCCGCGATGATCTCACCCGTCATCCGCCCGCGAATCTCGATGGTCTTCACGCGAAGACGCCGGAAGAAATGCACGTCCGACTTGCGATCCACGACCACGTTTTCCGCCGTCAAGCGGCCCGGAATTTTGCCGATAAAATTAATCGTCGCGGTGCCGAGGCAAATCAGGTTGCCGCGCATCTTCCCTTCGATCAGCGCGGAGCGGCAGGTCACGTTGGTGCTGCTCAGATCGCCTTTCGCGGTGACATGAATCTCACCCTGGGTCTTGATCGAGCGGCTGAAACTCGTCGTGACCTTGTAGTCTCGCAGGTCAATGTGGGTGCTGCACTTCGGACAAAAAGTCGACTCGGCGGCGGAGCTGATTTCCTGCTTCGCCTTGCAGTCGAAACACTCGATGACCGAATTGTGATGCTTTTGCCAGTAGCCCTCGAGCTTCTTGAAAAGCGAGGGATCGGGCGCCGCCGGCGGCCGGCTCGTCTTTCGGGCGCAGACGCACCTCCTGCTTCGGCACGGAAGGTGCAAAATGCGAGCCGCACTGGCGGCACATAGAGCTTTTCGCCGCGGCATACTCCATCTGCTTAAAGCCACAGTGTGGACAATCCACACTGACTTTTGCAGGCGACGACTTTGCCACGGGGCAGCTCTGGCGGAAGGTGGCTGCTGCTTAAACTCGGGCGCCGAAAGCGGATTTCGCGGGCGCCGCCGGCTCTTCATTCCGGACGATCTCCGGCCGCGAGGCGGCTGGAGTAGCCGCCTTCTGGCTCCGCCACTGGTGACTTCGGATTTTCCGATGAACGTCGCCCCTTCTTCGATGACGAGGCGGGCCGCCTTCAGGTCGCCCTGGAGGGTGCAACGCGATTTCAGCTCGCAGCGTTCGCCGACGGTGATGTTCCCCTGAACCTTGCCGTAAACGGTGATCGACTTCGTTTTGATCTCGCCGCGGATGTCCGCGTTTTCCCCAATGGTCAGGACGCCATCGGAATTGATTTCGCCCTCCACTTTGCCGTCGATGAGGAGTTCCTTTTGAAATTTAATCGAGCCTTTGATCTCGACGTCGCTTGAGAGAATGTCTTTGCCAGAATGTTCAGCCATATATTTTTTTGGATCGATTGTTGGTGGTGATGTCCGTGGTTCTTCGCGCTGAGCGAGACCATTGTTCTCCTCACTGCCCGCGCTTAACGATCCTTCTCCGATCGACGACATGGGCTTTTGCGGAATGAATTTTTTCAGCACGGCGGCATTATGGTAAGCGTGCCTCGCCCTGTCAATGGATTAGCGTGGGAAATCCTCTTTTTCCTGAAAAATTCGAACCGGAAACGCTTCGCCGGCGCATTTTGGGACACGCGCTGCAGAATGTCCGGGCGTCCGGACGAGTATCCCTCCCGACGGGGTTTCGGGTGGCAGGGATTCTCTGAATTCTGATCTCTGTCCTCCGACCTCCGACCTCGCGCGCCAAAAGCGAAGGCTGGGCCCACCAGGATTCGAACCTGGGACCAAGGGATTATGAGTCCCCTGCTCTAACCGCTGAGCTATAGGCCCGCTCTTATGCGGATTAGAGCATGAGCCGCGTCCGGTGACCAACCCGAATGCGCCTGCACGCGAAAGCTTCGGAGTTCGGGGCTGCTCTAACTTCGACGGTGGTCGCGAGCTGGCCGCTGAGCTATAGGCGCGCGGCAGCGACGAACAATCATGAGCGATCTCGGATGACCAACCCCGGCTGCGGCGGCGCGCGGATGGCTTACAGGTTCGAACCCATTCGCGGGGCTGGCGCCGGCCGCAAATTGCGTTCCCGCTCGGCTGCCTTGGCTGCGGAGAGTTCGGCTGCCGTAGGAGCTTTCTTTTTCTTCGTCACCGCATCGATCTGAGCCTGCGTCGGCGGATTCGGCGGCCGTTTGCTGCTCGGCGCGCCGTTCCTGATTATCCGGCCCTGGACAAATTTGTAGCCGTCGGAATGCATCCAAACGCCATTTACCAAAGACCAGCCTTGCGGCAACGGTTTGGTGGGGGTGAGGACCGCCGTGGTATTTTCTTTCTTCGTCGTTTTGGTCGCTTTCTTTTTCGAGCTGGGCGCTTCCTCGGCATTCAGCAACGAGGCGGCGGCAAAGCTGGAGAGAATCAAAAGGGCAATAGTTTTTTTGAGCATATGAAATCGTAATCTCTGCGTTTCGTCCTGCGGATGTTCGGGGCAAACAGCTGCGAAGGGCAGCTGATGATCAGGAATCGGGGAACACGACCCGCTGCTTTAAGACCCTGATTTCCCTCACAGCGTTATACATGTCGGTGTCTACATATCTCTTGAGTTACAGGAAAAGGCAACTCCGGCTTTGAATTTTTTCTGCGGGAAAAAACATGGGACGCCGACTCAACCAAGCCCCCGCCAAAGGCTTAGAATCTGACCGGCTCTAGAAACCCGACCAGGGCGAGGGATGCGCGAAATGGTCACGGGCCAGGACAAATCCGATCCGGACGATGACGCTGATGACGAATCCGGTGACGAAACAAAACCCGGCAGCATAGCGGACGGAACGCTCGCTCAGAGCGAAAATTCCAGGAGGCTTGTCCTTGTGCATGGAGGAATCTGCACCGTTGTCTGCCGCGCACAACTCCAGCAAACGCGGTCGCTGTTTTCCAACCCGAGGAATTACATCGCGATCGTTCGCGGCGTCCACGGCACGACCGGCATCGCCCTCGTCGAACCTCAATGCGCTGCGTTGGGTCCGGATCTCAGCGAGTCCGTTTGCCATTGACACCAGCGTCTCGCGTCGCCCACGATCCGGCGCACAGACATGAACTACTTCGCTTCGATCAGCGATTATTTTAAGAGCCCGAAATGGATGATGAATACGCTCCTGGCGGGCGTCTGCGTCTTCATTCCCTTCATCGGCCCGATCGTCATCAAGGGCTGGCTCATCACCGGCTTCTGGGGTCGCGAGGACGAGCGGCCCGAGACGTTTCCCGACTTCGATTTCAGCAACTTCGGCAAATATCTCGAGCGCGGTTTGTGGCCGTTCCTGGTTACGCTGGTCAGCGGTCTCGTTCTGGGAATGGTCCTGGCCATTTTCATCGTGCCGATGGCCATGGTAATGACGTTGATCATTCCCACCGACAATGGACAGGCTGGCGGCTGCGCGGCTGCGCTTCTTTTTGTCATCATGACCGTTTTCTACGTGGTGCTGGTGGCGGCGCTGATGCTCGTGCTCACGCCGCTCACTTTGCGGGCGTCGATCACTCAGGATTTCGCGCAGTCCTTCAATTTCGCCTTCGTAAAGCGGTTCATCGCCCTGACCTGGAAAGAGATCTTGTTGAGCGCGCTCTTCCTCATCGCCGCCAGCGTGGTCCTGTGCGGGGCCGGCCTGCTGGTTTTCTGCATCGGAATGTATTTCGCCACCGTGCCGGTTTACTTTTGCTGGATCCACCTCCACAAACAGCTCTACGCGCTTTATCTCAGCCGCGGCGGCGAAGCGATTCCGCTCAACCCGAATCTCCGCGATTATCCGCCGCCCACGCCGGCGGTATAAATTGGAGACGGCACGCCCTCGTGCCATGGGGGCTCGACGTCGCCTTCTCTCGACGGCACGAGGGCGTGCCGGCCCCAAAGCCACGAATCCGCGCTACTTGCTCTTCGCCTGCGCGATCGCCTTGTCGAGGAGGTCCTGCGCCTGCTCCTGGTCCGGCTCGAAATCCCAGATGTCCTTGTCCAGAATCAATTGAGCGGGCGTGGCGAAGTTCACGTTCTGCACGTTCGTGATCCGCGATTGCAAAGTGACGATGCCGGCCAGCGCGCCGCCCCGGCAAAGGATCAACGGCCCGCCGCTGTTGCCCGGGCTCACCGGCGTCGAAGTTCGAATCAACGTCTGGTCCTTCACCTTGTCGAACCGCGAGATAATGCCCGCCGTGATGCTCAAACCTTCGCCGAGCGCATTACCGATCGCGATACAGCATTCGCCTTCCTTGATCTGATCCAGCGCCCGGACTGGGAATTGGTTTGGCGTCCACTTGCCGTCGAGCCGGACGAGGAGCAACGCCAGATCGACGTCATTCCGGGCGCGCGCGACTACCAGGGCATCGGAGAAATCCTTGTCGTGCGAAAACCGGACGCCGCACTTGTAATCGCCGGTCATGCCGTCCGACGGTTCGACGACATGCCAGTTCGTGGCGATGAGGCCGTACTCGGTATCGTTATACAGGAGCACGCCGGTGCCGTTCGCCCCGTTTTCCTTTCGATTAAAGGAGGTTCGTCTTTCGTTCCAGGTCGCGCGCACTTCGAGAACCGACGATTTGTAGATGTCGCGCAGCTCCTCCGCCGTGAAGACGCGATCCTTCGACTGGGGTTGCGAAAGCTGCTGCGGCTGCTGCTGGATCGGTTGTTGCGGAGCCGGCGCGAGCGGCGTCTTGATCGCGGGTTTGGTGAGTTGAAAGACCGTGAACCCAATTCCGAAAAGGAGCAGGCTGGCCAGCAGCGGAAGACCCGATCTCGTCTTCTCTCGTTTGAACGTCGTGTGGATGTAACGGATCTGCGGAAACGCCGAGAAGGCGATCCAGGCTGCGAGATACGCCGCCCAGATAAGGAGCGCCAGTCCACTCCGCGCATAGAAGAGAAGCCCGATCACCACGAAGCCGAGCCAGAACCAGGGCGCTGCGACCAGCGCGCGCCGCCGCCGTTTCATCGTCAGCCAGTTTCGCCAGACGATGAATCCGCCGAAAGCCGGCGAAAGGAAAATGCTTCCGAAAATGGCGACCCAAGGGTTCCAGATGGTTTCGCCGCTCGGCGGCTGGCCAATCGTCGGCGCTGGCGCTGCCGTGCTCGCCGCCGGTGTCATGCTTGGCAACGGCGGAGGCCTGGAGGCGGGAATCGGGACTGGGAGTGGAGGTCGTGGGAAGCGGCGGGGGCTTCACCGCAGGCCGGCGGAGTTTCCGGCTCCGCGCTTTCGACCGGTTTTTCCACCGGCTCCGTTGCCGCTTTCTCGACCGGCACTGTCGCGAGCTCATCCGCGGATTTCTCGGTGGGAGGAGCGACGGTGACAGATTGCGCACTCGTTGCCGGAAGCGACTTCGAGAAATTCCGGGATCGGTTGCCACGCGGATTTCGCATCGCTCCAGGCGAGGTCCGCGGCGCTGAAGCTCCCATCCGCGAGCTTCGCGCGGATATCGGATTCGGAAAAACGTCCGGCCAGTTGCCCGTTTTTGTGAATCCAGATCTCCATGCCGTCTTTCTACGAAGGCGGCCCCATCGGTGCAACGAAATACGCTGCTGTAAGCCACAGCTTCGCGTCCCCTCCTTTCTGTCATCCCGAGCGAAGTCGAGGGACCTCTGACTTTGCCGTTCTCGCTAACGCTCGCGATATCGAGAGACTCTTCGACCCCGCTTCGCTCCGCTCAGAATGACAAAGGGCGTTAAATCTGATTCACCGCGCCGCAATGCGCGCAGGTGTAAGCCACCCGGCTCGGCGGCGACAACGGCCGCGTCAGATATTTCTGGCAGCTCCAGCACTTCACCCAAAACGGACTGATCCGCCCGGTCGTCTCATCGCGTTGCGCCGGCGCTGCGGGAGATGAGTTCACATCTCCTTCCTCGGCCACTTCCAATTTGCCGATCTCCTCTTCCGGGATGTGCCGATCGGGCTTTTTGCCGACTACGTAATTGCGTTCAGTCATCGCTCGTGTCCGTGTTTGCTCCGCCTCGTTTTAACGCAGGCCGCGCGCTTGGCAATTCCAATCGCTCCCGCCCCGCCGAATTGTGACGAACCCGCAGCGCACTATTGCGGAATTCAAAAGCTCTCTGCTTACATGGCCAACCGAAACGGCTGGCCGGTTCGCTCTTTTGCCATGAAGCTGCGCGGCTTCCGATGGCCAGATTCCGACTTTTCGACTTGAACGATGCGCAACAGCGCGCGGTGAAGTCCACGGAAGGCCCTCTCCTCATCCTCGCGGGCGCGGGCACCGGCAAGACACGCGTCATCACCGCCCGCGTGGCCTACCTCATCATGCAGGGCGCCGACCCAGCGCACATTCTCGCGGTCACTTTCACCAACAAAGCCGCGACAGAAATGCGCGAGCGTCTCGGGCGAATCCTCGACGCGGAGGCGGCGGCAAAGGTGACCATGTCCACCTTCCACGCGCTCTGCCTTCGCATCCTGCGCACGAACATCGATCGCCTAGGTTACAAAAATAACTTCAGTATCTACGACGAAAGCGATCAGCTCGGGTTGATCCGGAAAATCATCACCCGAACATCGGCCCGCGACGAGAAGCTCGATCCGATTCTCGCCAAGAACGCGATCAGCAAAGCGAAGAACAACAGTTGGAAACCGCCGAACAACGAAGAGACGCTGCTCGGCGCTGTCTTCGCGCGTTACCAAGCTGAGTTGAAAACGCTGAACGCCGTCGACTTCGACGATCTGCTTTTGCTCGCGGTGAGATTGCTAAGCGAGCATCCCGACGTGCGCGATCGCTGGCGCGCCCGGTTTCGCTACCTCATGATCGATGAATTCCAGGACACGAATAAGCTCCAGCTGGAGTTGGTGACGCTGCTGGCGGATGAACGGCGCAACGTCGCCGTCGTCGGCGATGACGATCAATCGATCTACGGCTGGCGCGGCGCGGAAGTGTCGAACATTTTGGAATTCGAGCATCACTTCCCAAACCCGACGGTCGTGACGCTGGAGCAAAACTATCGGAGCACGAACGCGATTCTCGGCACCGCGAGCGCGCTGATCCGGAACAACCCGCGACGCCGGCCGAAGAAGCTTTGGAGCGCGCAACGAGGGCGGAGAAAAGGTGCGATTGATCGAAGCGCCAAACGACCGCGAGGAGGCGCAGTTCGTGGCCGAGGAAATGCAGCGCAAGAATTTCTCGGAGGGCGATGCCTGGGAAAATTTCGCGGTCCTTTTCCGGATGAACGCGCAATCGCGCTTGCTTGAGGAGAACCTGCGCCGTCTCCATATTCCCTACCGCATCGTCGGCGGAAAGAGCTTCTTCGACCGCCGCGAGATCAAGGATCTGCTCGCCTACATGACGCTGCTCGTGAGCCCGGACGACGACTCGAGCCTTCTCCGCATCATCAATACTCCGGCGCGTGGCCTGAGCGCGGCGACGGTCGAGCGTGCCCTGGAATGGAGCGTGCAACACAAATGCAGCCTCTGGCGTGCGCTCGGCAGCGCGGAATTTATCGGAGAGATGAGCGCGAGGACCGCGGCGAGCATTCGCGCCTTTGTCGAGATGATAGGCGATTACGAAACAAAGCTCGCCGAGCCTTTAAGCAATCCAGCCGCGCTCATGACGAAACTGATCGCGGAGATCGGCTACGCGGCCGACCTCCGGCGCAATTGCAAAACGGCGGAAGAAGCGGCCGAGCGCGAATCGAACGTCGGCGACATCCTGCGCGATCTTGCGCAGTTCCTGAAGCGCTCCACGAAAGGTCTTCGTGGTTTTCTTGACGAAGTCATTCTCGACCAGGAACGCGAGGAGGAGGAAGAACAGGAAGAGCTGGAGAAGAAGAGTGGCGTGACCCTGATCACGATGCACGCGGCCAAGGGATTGGAATTCAAACACGTTTATTTGATCGGCCTCGAGGAAGGCATTCTCCCCCACGACCGCTCGCGAGCCGAAGGGAGCATCGACGAAGAGCGCCGGCTTTTTTACGTCGGCATCACCCGCGCGATGCGAACCCTGACCTTGAGCCACTGCCAGACCCGGACGAAATACGGAAGCGTGGCCTCCTGCGCGCCGAGCACTTTCCTCAAGGAACTGGATCCGGAGCTGCTCGATAAAATCAATCTGTTGAAACTCCTCGCCACGCCGGTCGCCGAAGAGAGCGCGAAGAGCCGCTTTGCCCAGATGCGCGCCACCCTGGCCGGCTAAAATATTCCGCACTCCCCATTCCCCATTCCGAATTAGGTTCATGAAACCGTTCCGCACCCTGGCCGAAACGAACGCTCCCGCGGGCGGACGTTTCACCCTCCACGAACACGACGGCGAATATTTCCTGAAGCTCAATGGCCGTCAGCTCATGAGCAGCACCTCGACCGCCTCGGAAATTTTGCTCGCGAAACTGGCGTGCGAAAATCTGCTGCGGCATCCGCACCCCCGCATTCTCATCGGCGGGCTCGGCCTCGGCTTCTCCTTGAAGGCGGTGCTCTCGCTCGTTGGGAAAAAGGCCGAGGTGCATGTCGCGGAATTGCTCCCGGAAGTGATCGAGTGGAATCGGCAATTCCTGATGAACCTGAACGGCGCGCTTCTGAACGACCGCCGGGTGAAGGTCTTCGCCGAGGATGTCATGCGCCTCATTCGACGAGCACAGGAGGCGCGTTACGACGCCATTCTCCTCGACGTCGATAATGGGCCGACCTCCTTCGTCCAGGCGGGCAATTCCCGGCTCTATAGCCGCCGCGGATTCGAACGAATCGCGAATGCCTTGCAACCGGGCGGCCGCGTCGCCTTCTGGTCGGCGACCGATGAAGAACCGTTCGGCGAAGCCCTGGCCCGCGCCGGTTTCCGCGTCCACGTCGTCGAAGCCAAGTCGCACGAGCGCGCAAAACGCTTCGAGCACCGCATCTACATCGGCGAAACCCAACCGCGTATTCGCGAGCAACCGTCCGCGCCCGAAAATTGACCGCGGATTACGCGGATCTCGCGGATAGGGAAGAGGAATTGGAAAAACAGGAAAGAGATATCCGTTTCGGCTTCCTCATCCGTGCCCTCCGCGCTCGCCACGGCGTAGCCCGTCCGGGCGAAGGCGGGTCATCCGCGGTTCAATTCTTCAGTCTCAGCAGCGACAGTAATGGACGGCTTCGCGATTGAGAATCCCCGCTCCGCCCGATAATCTCTCCCCGAATGACCCCGGCTCTCGATCCGAAACGAACCGTCGCGGAATTGAAGGAACTTCGCGAACTGACCGGCGACGAGAACGGCGCACAACGCGTCGCGTTCACCCCCACCTGGGCGAAAGCCCGCGCCTGGCTCCGGCGGAAGCTGGAGGAATTGCCGGCCGAAATTCATATCGACGAAGCCGGGAATCTTTGGACAACCTTGCGCGGCGAATCCGAGAAGGCGCTGCTGATCGGCGGCCACATCGATTCCGTGCCGAACGGCGGCTGGCTCGATGGTTCCCTCGACACCCTCGCCGGCGTCGAAATCCTGCGCCGCCTCAGCGCTCAATACGATGGCAAACCGCCCGTCACCGTGCGCCTCGTCGATTGGGCCGATGAAGAAGGCGCGCGCTTCGGCAAAAGCCTGTTCGGTTCTTCCGCCTGCTCCGGCCATCTCGACCTGGAGGAAGCGCGCGCGTTGAAAGACAAGGAGGGCATCACCCTCCCCGCCGCACTCGAGCAAAACGGAATCGATTTCGAGAAAGTGCTGGAATGCCGGAAAGAACTGGCGAACGCCGCCGCCTACCTCGAGCTGCACATCGAGCAGGGTCCCGTCTTGCTCGACCTCGATCGCCCGCTCGGCACCGTCCTCGGCACTTTCGGAGTCGAGCGGCACGCCATCACCTTCCACGGCCAGGGCGCCCATGCCGGCGCCACCCCGATGAACAAACGGAAAGACGCCTTCCTCGCCGCCGCCAAAATGAGTCCGGAAATTTATCGCATCGCCGACCGCAGTAATGCCAGTCCGGCTCGGACCGGCGTCTGCACCATCGGCTCCTGCACCACCAAGCCCGGCTTCGTCACCAGCGTCGTCGAAGAATGCCGCATCACCCTCGATCAACGCCATCTCGACGCCGCCGCGCTCGCTCAGATGCTCGCCGAAGCCAAAGCCGCCAGCGAACGCTTCGCCGCCGAAGGAAACGTCACCGTCTCCTGGGAACGCATCTGGCAAATCGAACCAATCCTCTTCCACGCCGATCTCATCGCCCTCTGCGACGAAGCCATTTCCGAATCCGGCGCCGTCCCGCATCGCCTCCCCTCCGGCCCCCTCCACGACGCCTCCGAAGTCGCCCGCTTCGGCATCCCCACCGTCATGATGTTCGTCCAAAGCCTCCACGGCATCAGCCACAACAAGATCGAAGACACGAAGGAAGAGCACCTCGAATTGGCCGTCACCGCCTTCGACAAACTCGCCGACAAAGCGATCAGGTGGATCGAGTCCCGCGCGCGTGGGGCCGCTCGATAGCGCTGGGCGAAAGCCGCAAGTGCAAGACCTTCCTCCCGCGCCCATTCAGAACCTGACCGCTTAAAGCGGTCGAGTTCCTGCACTGAGCCAATATGAAATGGACTGGGGCTTAAGCTGATGATGTCTTCTGACCTCTGACCTCCCTGGCACGCCGTAGCCTTGCAAAGGCGGCTGACCTCTGACCTCCCGACCCCTGACGTCCGAACTCGTCACACGTCACTTGTCACGCGTCACTCTCTTATTCTGCCTCCACATCATCCGCCGCCTTCAACAGCTGACCGTTCGCGGAACCCTGCCCCATGCAGCGCTATCCCTTCACGCCAGCTTTGGCCATGATCGACACGGCCAAGCCTGACATGATTTGTGCGAGCCTGAATTTCTCTATTGAAGCCCCCGACCCCAGAGCGTTGAACTTGTTTAGATAGGCCGTTAAGTCCTCATCGAACTCACCGACCAGCGCCTCGATTTTTTCCTCAGGCGTGTTCTTCAAGGTTGCGACAAGGGCCTTAAGGTTATTGCGTGTGCCGTCCAGCCCTCCGCCTCGCGAAGAATGGCAACCGTCCGTTGTGCTCGGAAGTCGCGCGCGCACCATTTGCCCTTCGACCTCCTAGTGATGTAACGCCTGCCGAAACAGGTTCTACACTGCGCAGGGAATAAACCGCGGATGACGGGGATTAAACGGATGAAGCGGGAAGGAACGAACTCTCTTTTGTTTTCAGAAGCGCTCCTCGTATCCGCGATATCCGTGTGATCCGCGGTTCATTTTCTTCCGCATTTGCGTCGTCGCGTGCGGCGTGAAAGGGCATTGCAAAAGCGCTGGCCTAGCTCTCTTTGTTCGCACTCCATGCAGGTCGAAATGTTAAAATCCAAGATTCATCGCGCGGCGGTGACGGGGGCAAGTTTGCACTATGAAGGGAGTCTGACGGTATCGTCGGATATTGCCGAAATGGTGGGGCTGCTGCCGTACGAGAAGATTCTGGTGGGGAATTTGCAGAATGGGGAGCGGTTCGAGACTTACGTGATCTACGGCATGGCCGGGATGGGGCTGATCGAATTGAATGGCGCGACGGCGCGGCTGGGGGCGATTGGGGATCGGCTGACCATCATGAGCTTTGCGCGGTTAACCCTGGAAGAAGCGAAGACGCATCATCCGCGCGTTGTGGTGCTCGACGAGGAGAACCGCGTGATTCGCTGCGAAGAAGCGAAGAATAAGGTCGGTCGTTCGGAGCGGGCGATGGCGGTGGCGGGCGAGTGAATTAGGAAGAGGGCGCGACTCGCGTGCTGGCGACCCCGAAAGCTTTCGGGCGTCGCGAACCTTTCAGCATGTTTCGGCGAGGTCGCCGAAACCAGACGCGAGTCGCGTGCGCTCCCCAGAATCAGATCAAGCGCGGCTCGAAACTGAAACTGGCGACGAGCTCCTGGCCGGCGGGAATCTGCTGGATGCCTTCCTTGTCTTCGAAGGCGCGCTGCTCGTCGTGATCGGTCAGGCCCCAGCAGGGTTCGACGCAAAGAAAGGGGCCGCCATCGGACCACAAGGTTAGATAAGGAACGCCGGTGAGATCGATCGCCACGGTTCGTCCGCTGGGCGGATCGGTAAAGGTGAAGCTGCGCTCAGGGACATCCACCAATTCGAGAATGTAGGAACCGGGCAGCTTTTCCCGTTCGAACGGCATCTCGCCACCCGTCGAAGCGAATGTCCTCCGTTTCGCCGCTCAGATAATTGGTCGGCGAGAAATGCCGGCGATAAAGCCCGGCGGGCATCTCGAACTGGAAGGAGTCGAAGGCAGTCGCCGCGAATCCGGGATGCAAACCGAAGCCGACATGCGCGGTCAGCTCCGGCTCGTCATTCTTGAATTTGAACGAAACCGAGATCCGCGCGCCCTCGATCCGGTAGGTCAGGTCGAGCGAGACTTTGAGCGGGTATTCCGTCGGCGAAAAATCTTCGGGCGTGATGCGGTAGATAAGCTCGTTCTCGCGAGCTGATTCCACGCGATGCCAGGTCTTGCCGCGGAGAAAGCTGTGCGTCCCGCCGCGCATCTCCTGGCCGCGGTAAAGCGTGCGCTCGTTCTTGATGCGGTGGAGAAAGTAACCCATCACCGTCGCGTGATTCGCCCAGCCTTTCGCGGGCGGAGCGATCTCGTTGTCGCGATGCAGGAAACCGATCCAGTCGCCGGCTGGAGTTCGCGCCGCGCGACGCTGATCAGCTCCGCGCCGAGGCGGGAGACGATGAGGCGAAGGCCGTTCTCTTCGTCGGTGAGAACGTCGAGCAGGCGATCGCCTCGTTTTTCTTCGCGACGGGAACGGCGTCATTGCCATTATCCAATGGCAGACAACAGGCAAGATGCCTGTTGGCCGAGACAGCCTAGACCGCCGCTACAGAATTACGGGAACAGGCCGCGGGAGTGTTTCGCTTTCATGACGCGCTCGACGCCGATCGCCATGGCCGCGGTGCGATGCGAAACCTTGTGCGCCTTGGCGCGCTTGATGACCTGCGAAAACGAGTGCTCGAGGATGCGGAAAAGTTTGTCGGTCACTTCCGTCTCGGTCCACATGAAGGCCTGGAGGCCCTGGACCCATTCGAAGTAGGAAACGATCACGCCGCCGGCGTTGCAGAGAATGTCGGGAATGACGAAGACCTCGTCCCAGCGTTCGTTCAGGATGAGATCGGCCTCGGGGGTGGTCGGGCCGTTGGCGCCTTCGGCGAGAATGCGGCATTTCAATTTCGCGGCGTTGCTCGGCGTTGATGACGCGATCGACCGCGGATGGAACGAGCACGTCGCACGGCATGGTGAGCATTTCGGCGGGATCGATCCGGTCGGCTTCATCGAACGCGCGGAGATTGCCCTTCTTGAGGACGTGCTGCTCCGCTTTCGCGACATCGATGCCGTTGGGATTGTAGAGCGCCACCGTGGCATCGCTGATCCCGACAACTTTCACGCCGGTTTTGAGCGCGAGCGAGAACGCGGCGACGGCTCCGACGTTGCCGAATCCCTGGACGATCGCGGTGGATTTCTCCGGGTCCATTTTCAGCATGTCCATCGCGCGCTCGATGAGATAAACGACGCCGCGTCCGGTCGCTTCGCGCCGGCCTTCCGTGCCGCCGATCGAGACCGGTTTGCCGGTGACGATTTCGTTCACGCAATAGCCCTGATAGACGGAATAGGTGTCCATGAACCAGGCCATGACCTGCTCGTTCGTGCCCATGTCGGGGCCCATGATGTCGGTATGCGGGCCGACGAACGGGATCATCTCCTGCATGTAACGGCGCGAGACGGCTTCGAGCTCGTTCCGCGAAAGCTTGGTCGGATCGCAGGCGACGCCGCCTTTCGCGCCGCCGTAGGGCAAATTCGCGAGCGCGCATTTCCAGCTCATCCACATGGCGAGCGCGGCGGTTTCACCCATGGAAAGCGAGGGGGCGAACCGGGTGCCGCCCTTGGTCGGGCCGAGGGTGAGGTGGTGCTGGACGCGGTAGCCTTGGAAGGTTTGCGTGCTGCCGTCATCCATGTGCACCGGGCAGCGTCACGGCCATGGCGCGCTTCGGGAGCATGAGCCGATCGCGATCGTTCTGTGTCGATCTGGAGATAATCGGCGATGACCTGGAACTGGTCGCAGGCCATTTGGAAGACTTCGTCGTTGTAAATGCTCATAAAGAGAAGCCGGAAGGTAGAATGCCCCGGCGTGAAATTCAGGTGCTATTTGCGCCGGGGCGATGGGGGCGTCAAATCGGAATTGAGGGCGGACATGCTCCCGCTCATGCTGAGCGGCGAAGTCGAAGGATCTCAAGTTACCGCAAGCGGCGCCGACAGCGCTGAGGTCCCTCGCTGCAGCTCGCCAACGGCGCTAGGTCCCGTTCGACTTCGCTCGGCCTCGACGTAGCGAGGCGGCTACAGTGAAGAAAAGACGCGGTGAAAACGGATCGCAAAATGCGGGTCGAAACGCTGGCGGTTCATGCCGGGCACGCCATCGATGCCGCCACGGGCGCGGTGGCCACGCCGATCCATCTCTCCACCACTTTCGAGCGCGATGCGGAAGGCGGTTATCCGCACGGATATGTTTACGGACGAAGCGCGAATCCGACGCGGCATGCGCTGGAGCAAGCGCTGGCGGCATTTGAAGGAGGCGAGGAGGCGGCGGCGTTCGGTTCCGGGTCTGGCGGCTTCGAGCGCGGTGCTGCAGGCGCTCGCGCCCGGCGATCATGTCATCGCGCCGACGGATGTTTATCACGGCATGACGAAGCTGTTGCGCGAGGTTTATATGCGCTGGGGCCTCGAGGTGAGCTTCGTCGACATGACGAAGCTCGATGAGGTCGAAGAAGGCCGTGCGGGCCGAAGACGAAATTGATCTGGGTCGAGACGCCCTCGAATCCGCTGCTCAAGATTACCGACATCGCGCGCGGTCGCCGAGATCGCTCATGCGGCCGGCGCGATCTGCGCCTGCGACAACACCTGGGCGCCGATCGTGCAGCGGCCGCTCGAGCTGGGCGCGGACCTGGCAGTTCACGCGACGACAAAATATCTGGGCGGCCATTCCGATGTGACCGGCGGCGCGGTCATCGCGAAAGCGAAGACGGATTTTTTTGAGCGGGTGCGCGAAATCCAAACGACCTGCGGCGCGGTCCCCTCGCCTTTCGATTGCTGGCTGGTCCTGCGCGGCATGCGTTCGCTGCCGTGGCGGATGCGCGCGCATTCCGAGAACGCGCTCAAGGTGGCGACCTGGCTGGCCGACCATCAGCGCGTCGAGGCGGTGCATTATCCCGGACTGGCGTTCGCATGCCGGCCATGAGATCGCCGCGCGGCAGATGAGCGCGTTCAGCGGGATGCTTTCGTTCGAGGTGCGCGGCGGGCGCGAGGCGGCGCTCGGCGTGGCAGCGAAGACGGAGATTTTTATTCGCGCGACGAGCCTGGGCGGAGTGGAGAGTTTGATTGAGCACCGGGCGTCGATCAAAGGCGAGGATCCGCGCACGCCGCAGGGATTGCTCCGGCTTTCCATCGGGCTCGAGCATCCCGATGATTTGATCGAGGATCTGGCGGAGGCGATGGAGTTGTAGGGCGTTGGACAAATGCATGTCATCCCGAGTCCCGCAGGGGCGGGACGAGGGACCCCACAGTCGAAGGCGTGGTTACGCAAACTCGCTTTCGCGCTCCACGCAGATCGATGTGGCGACTGCGTGAGCATCTTGCTTGAGTGAGTTCGAGACCGACTGGGAGGTCCCTCGTCCGCTCTGCGGGACTCGGGATGACAAGCAAGAAGCGACGCGATAGCAACGCTACGAGCGCAACCGGCTGAAACGGCCGCGAACCATCTGCACCACATCTCGCAATTCCGCGACATGCAGCACATACGCCGCGCCGAAAAAGAGGGCGCTGCCGACGGCGATCGTAAGCAGCATGGCCCCGAGAATTTGCCAGGTGCCCACGACGACGCCGCCCGAAAAGAGGTAAAACTTCGCCAGGAAGCAAACCCCAGCCAGCAGCGCGCCCGCTAAAAGCAGTTTGAGCAGCGTCTTGAGCATCAGGCCGGTCTCGAGGCGCCCGGCATACCGGCGCATCATGCTGTAGAGAAAAAGGAAATTCGTGATCGCGACCGCGCTGGTGGAAAGCGCGAGGCCGCGATGTCCGAGCTGGAGATGGAAAGCGAGCAGCCAGCAGAGGCAGAAGTTCACGACGATCGATGAGAAACTGACCAGCATCGGCAGATAGCGCTTATCGAGCGCGTAGAACGCCGGAACCAGAATCTTATCCGCGGAATAGGCGACCAGGCCGACCGCATAAAAGCGCAGCGCCGCGGCCGTCTGTTCCGTGGCGAACGGCGTGAAGCGGCCATGTTCGTAAATCAGGCGGATGATCGGCTCCGCCAGAATGATCAACCCGATGGCCGACGGAATCGTCAGGAGCATGACCAGCCGGATGGCGTGGGAAAGAGCCGAGCGAAATTGAGTGATGTTTCCCAGCGCGACGCTTTTCGAAACCAGCGGAAGCGTCACGGTCGCGACCGCGACTCCGAAGATTCCGAGCGGCAACTGCATGAGGCGAAACGCGATGTTGAGCCAGCTCACCGCGCCGTCCTGAAGGTAAGAGGCGAAAATGCTGTTGATGAGGACGTTCACCTGCACCGCGCTGGCCGCGATGACCGCCGGCCCCATGAGCTGCAAGCACTTTGCGCACGCCTTCGTCCCGCCAGTTGAAATCCGCGCGCAGGATGAATCCGGCCTTGAAGAGCGAAGGGACCTGCACGGCCAGCTGCAAGAAACCGCCGATCAACGTTCCCAGGGCCAGCCCGATCAGCGCACGCGTGCCGAAAGCTGGATCGAGCCACCATCCCAAAGCGACGCCGCCGATGATGGAGCCGAGATTGAAGAAGCTCGAGGCCATCGCGGGCATGCCGAAAACGTGCTTCGCGTTCAGCATTCCCATGGCCAGCGCGGCCAGCGAGACCAGGAGGATGAAGGGATACATGATGCGCGCGAGCACGACGGTGAGCGCCGCTTTTTCCGGATCGAATCCCGGGGCCAGAAGAGCGACGAGGTAGGGCGCGATCACGATGCCGACCAGGACGACGGCGCTCATGAAAATCGCCGTCAGCGTGGCGACTTTATTCGCGAGCTTCCAGGCCGAGTCGTCGCCTTCCGCGGCGATCTTCTTGGAAAAGATGGTGACGAAAGCGGTGGAGAGCGCGCCTTCCGCGAAGAGATCGCGCAACATGTTGGGCGCGCGAAACGCGGTCAGGAACGCGTCCATGTTGCGGCTGGCGCCAAAGAGCGAGGCGATGACGATCTCCCGGACCAGGCCGAGAACCCGGCTGCACAGAATGGCGATGCCGACAATGCCGGTCGCGCGCGCGCTGACGCGTTGAGTCGGGATCACGGGTGCGGCCATCGGAGGCAACAGAACAGCGGAGTCAGGAGTTACGAAAGGGAAATCTTGTAGCGCTCCTCTGTAGCCGTCGCCCTGTGGGCGACGTGGGATTTGTCGTCAACGCGGTATCTCGCGTCGCCCATAGGGCGACGGCTACAGGGGAGGAGGCGGCGGCGGCGTTCTCCGCCTTCGGCACCAGGAAACGCTGATAGACGAACGAGGCGACGATCAGAATGATCGCGACGCCAATGAAGGCGCCGATGCGGTAGAGCGGGCCGAGGTTGATGAGATCGTGCAGGAAGAGTTTGGCCAGCGTGACCACGAGCAGCGCCAGGCCGGCGTAACGGACCCAGCGGGTTTTTTGGCGCATGCCGATCAGGATCAGGGCGAAAGCATAGAGCGCCCAGGCGATCGAGTAAGTCATGTCGCGCGCGAAGTTGCCGGTGAAAGAAAAGGTCAGTGTCGGCCCGATCGAGAAGTAATCGGCGATCTCGATGTTCAGGAGGAGGAAGGTGAGCACCGCGCCTAACGAGTTGAGGAGCGTCGGCGAGGTGCGCTCGAACGCCGTGGTGCGCGGCGGCCGGAAAAGCCAGGCGCCGGCAAAGAGGCAGAGGATCGTGATTCCGTAGGCGTAGAGATACCAATTCCAGATCGGCGTGGCGCGTGCGCTTGTGGTATTCGAGCACGGCCGGATTCAGGGCGAGCCGGACAAAGGCGAGGCAGAGCAGGCCGACGCCGACGTAGCGCAAGCCGCGATTCGGGACGAGGCGGAACAGCCAGAGCAGCGCCAGGCCTTCGAGCGCCCAGCCGAGCGTGATCCATTCGCGATCGAACTGGATCGGGAAGATCAGGGTGATGAAAAACAGGGCGGCGCCACCCTGCCAGGCCAGGCGCGCGTCGCCCGAGGCTGGATCGGCTGCCTTGTTTTTGATGAGGAACAGCGTGCCCGCGGCGTAGGGAAGTACGAAAACCGCGGGAAGCAGTCCGTTGCGAAGGCGAGGAAAAGTCGTGGTGACGATTTCGTAGATCAGCCAGAAATGCAGCGGGCCGGACAGAGCGCTGATCGCCCACGGCAGCGGCTTGCGCTCTTCCTTCGAGAAAAAGGGATAGGCGAGGAAAAGGAGGAAAAATGCGACCTGCCAGCCAAGCGCGAGGATCGCGTAATCGGTCGTGAAATGCAGCGTTTGCCATTCGCGTTGCACCGCCCAGGCGAAGAACAGCGCGATCAAGGCGACCCAGCTCGTGCGGGCGACAACGCCGAATCCCAGGAGCAACACCGCCAGGAAAAACGCGGTGATGAAGTACGGCGTGGGATTCGCGACGGCAGTTTCGCCATCGCCATAGCAGGAGGAGGAAGGGCAGCGAGGCGGCGAGCGCCGGAATATTGCGCCGGGCGTTCTCGGAGTCAGGGAAGAGCTGGCGGGCGGCGAACAAGGAGACGGAGAAAAAGAAGACGCCCGATCCGGCGGCGACGAGGAGAAACTCGCGAAGTCGATGGAGCTCGGCGTGAGGATCCAGAGGGCCGCGGCGAAGAGGGTGATGAGAAGGGCGATGGCGATCGCCGGCAGAGAGCGCCGCACAAACGCGACGCCGATGGCGACGAAATTGAGAGCCAGCAAACAAAACCAGACCGCGGATGACGTTTCATTTTTCCAACGCAAATCCAGATGAGCAGGAGCGGGAGCAAGGGCAAATAACTTTGCCACGCGGCCGTGGCTCTCCGGCTCCGTCGCATCCGTCTTCGGCCAGACCGCGAATCCGGCGTGCAAAATGGAGAAGACGACATATCCGCCGAGGGCCCACCAGAGCAGCGCGTCGTTGAGGTAGATGGCGGTCCAGACGGCGAGGAAAATGAAAACGATCGCGCCGGCAAGGGGCGCGAGCGTCCCGGTCGCGCCAGGAGCAGACCAGGCCAAGCAGGCCCGCCTCGGCCAGAAAGATGTAGGTGAAAAGAAAACCGGGGCGGCGGCGCAAGTTCCGGATAAATGAGCAGAGCAAAACGCCCCAAAGATGGCGGCAAAACAAACAGCCAGGCGGCCCAGCGCCGTCCAGTTTGCGGAGGCTGCGCGCGACGACCGAAGAGGAAGAAGGCCAGAAATTGCGCTTCGAAGCCAAGAAAAATGGCGAACGCGGTGTTCGCTTTCCACGGTTCGAAGAATCGGTCGGCCCAGGCAAATTCCATGAGGATCGTTCCGGCGGCGGCCAACAGAACGAGATAGTCCCAGCGTTTGCGCAGCGCGACTGCGGCGATGCCAATATTCAGGACCGCGATGTAGCCAAAGAGCGCGGTCGGATTATCGACGCCGGTCGAAAGCAGCACCGGGGTGAGAAATCCGCCAAGCAGACCGAGCACGACGATCACCTGCGCGTTCATGCGAACCGCGAGGAAGAAGGCGGCAGCGGTGACGAGCGCCATGGAAGCGAAGGCGGGGACGAGCGCGATCAGGTGATAGAAAACGTGAGCCGCGAAAATGTTGCCGTAGAGAACGAGGACGCCGGTGGCGCAGAGACTTTGTCCCGAGACGCGATAACGCCGCGTGGCGGTGAACCAGCCGATGACGATGAGGCTGAGACCGAGCACGGTGCCGATCGCCACGCGCATGGCGGGCGTGATGAGATTGTTCTCGAACGAATACTTCACCAGAAAGACGATCCCGAGGAAAAGGACGAAGCCGCCGATCCAGGCGAAAAGTTTAACGCCAAAGAACGCTTCCCAATCGATCGGCTTGGCCGGCGGCGGTGGCGGCGGGGGAGGGCGAAGGGCGGCGGAACGGGCGGAGGTGGCGGAGGCGGCGGCGGTTTCGCGGCGGCGGCGCGGAGAGACGGCGGGCTTTGGACAAATGGCGGCGGCGGCGGAGGTGGCGCGCGGCGCGCGGCAAGGATGGTGGGGAGATTGCTTCGGGCGGCGGCCGGCGAGGGCGGCAAGGAGGAAGGGCCGGAGCGGGATTCGAGATCGCCGACCCGCGCGACCAGGTGCCGCACGGCGGACTTAGTTTGTGGACTCGACGATAGCGACGATCAGGAGGACAAGGGCGACAAAAAAACCACCAGCCCAAGACAAACAACAGGTTTTCCATCAGCGCCTCACAATCCGGTGGGAAATCGATGAACTCCCAGGGCAAATTGAATCGGTCGGACAAGTGAGCGGCCAGCGCTTTCACTCCGAACGTCTCAGTGGCGTAGTGGCCGCCGAGCAGAAGATTGATCTCAGCTCGTCCGCCGCGACGGCTGCCCAGTGCGGCGCTTCGCCGGTGATGAAGGTATCGATCCCTTGCCGCGCGACTTCGTAAATTTCAGAGCCGGCGCCGCCGGTGATCAAACCGATCGTGCGCGTCTGTTCCGGTCCGGCGGGAAACGATCGACTGGTACCCCTAACGACTGTTCAGTTTCCCCACAAGGTCGGCGCGGGAGATTTCGGCCTGGATCTTCAGTCCGATGCATTGGCCTTTCATTTCGAAAAACGGTTCGGTGTTTTCGAAACCGAGACTCGCGGCAAGCTGCGCGTTGTTCCCCAGGACGGAGTGCACGTCGAGCGGAAGATGAGCGCTGTAGATCGCGAGATCATTTTGAAACGCGCGTTCGAGCAGTTGCCGGCGTCCCCGGACATCGGCTGAAGGCCTGGCCAGAAAAGCCCGTGATGCACAATCAGGAAATTAATTCCGCGCTCGATGGCCCCATCGATCGCGCGCGGCGAGGCGTCCACTGCAGCCCCTATCCTGGCGACAGTCCCCGGAGTTCTCGAGTTGCAGGCCATTCAGAGCATTGGGCCAGTCGGCGATTTCGCGCAGGCGCAGATGCTCGTCCGCGTACGAAACGATCTGAGAAAGGCTGGACACGGGCGGCATTCTGAATAGGACGGCCAGAGATTGCAATGTTGCCCCTCTGCTCCCAAGTTCCACCTCCCCTCCTCGTTCCCAAGCTCCAGCTTGGGAATGCAATTGTCTGCGAAGCTTCGCTTCGTCGCGGTGAGCTTCTGGAAGAGCTTTGGCGAGGCTGTGAGCGTATATGGGCGATTCGCGAAGCTGGAGCTTCGAAGGCAAACGCCGTTCCCAAGCTGGAGCTTGGGAACGAGGGGAGACGAGGTGAACGAGGAGGGCTGAAGAAGACGTTGAGATTGCTTGACGAAATCTGCGCGGCTTGTGACCGTTAGGTCGCCACCGTTTTAACCGAGGAGACGACTTGGAATATACCGACGCGCCAACTACCGAACCGCCCGTAACGTCCGACACGATGGTGTGTCCGCTTTGCGGACACGTCCTGCCGAAAGATGCGGAAGCTTGCGACCGTTGCGACTGGGTCCGCGCGCCTGATGCGGTCACGGCCGAGGGCAAAGCGAGCGACGCCGTGGCGGTGATGTTGAACGTGGGCCCCCCGGCCTCGGGCATGTCTACAAAGGCTACAAGCTGCTGGGATTGCTTTTCGTGATCGGCGCGTTTGGCGCCATGCTGCTAGGCGCACTGGCGGCCACGGCGACAGCGGGGTTCGGTCTCGCCTTGATCCCGATCTATTGGTTCGCGGTGATGTTCCACGTTTATGGAATTGAGGACCGCGTCGCGCCGACGGTGAAGGACGAAGTCTTAGAGAATGAATTTTCGCTGCTTTGCGCGATGGCATTACGCCTCCCCGAGGATCCAGGTGAGGTCGCCGTTGGCCGGTTCTACTCGCGCGGCTGGATATTGCTGATCCCCCTGGAGGACAGTTTCGAGGAGAGCGGCGTTCTTGTTCGCGTTCGCCAGGAAGCAAACGTGCCGCGCCTGGTTGAGCAGCGGGAAGGTGAAAGTGATTCGCCACGAATCGAATTTTGGAACGAAGTTGGCCACGACCTTTCGCGTATTTTCTTCAAGCGCGGCCGTGCCCGGAAA
>CAWKCU010000011.1:0-173417 GCA_963848215.1 uncultured Verrucomicrobiae bacterium
AGCCGGCTCGATGTTCACGATGCGGAGTCGCTCAATCTCCTTGCCCTCGTCGATGTGCGGCAGGACCGGCTGCACGATGCCTGCGCAACGCAACGACGCGCGATCTCTCGCCAGCCCGACCAGCCGCGCCAGTATCTAATGCTGGCCGACATTCTTGGGAAAATGGGCCGTGCGGATGAAGCAAAGGCGGCGCTTGCCCAGGTCACGCGCTTGCAGGCGGCGGCGCGAGCGGAATCGATCCCCAATTAAGCCGGTTCGCGCGGCGCGCGGCGCATGGTAAGCTTCGGCGCCATGCAGATCATTGTGCTCGGCGCCGGCGCAATCGGCAGTCTTTACGGCGCTAAGCTCGCGGCTGATAACGACGTCATTCTTATCGGCCGCGCCGGACATGTCGCCGCGATAAATGCGCGGGGGTTGCGCATTGAAGGGATTGAATCACAAACCGTACGTATTCCCGCGGCGACCGCCGTCACGCAACTCGGTGCAGAGGCGTTGGTCCTGTTAACGACAAAAGTGACGTCGAGCCGAGAAGCGCTCAAGACGATTGCTCCGCTGGTCCGTGACGACACGACGATTCTCTGTCTGCAAAACGGCCTCGGCAGCGAGCAAATCGCTCGCGCGGCGTTGGGGGCGCGCGGCGTTGTTCTCCGCGGCATCACCCAGTTCGGCGCGATTTTTGAGACGCCCGGCCAAATCAAATACATGGCCGGTGGCTACACTGTTATCGAGCAGCATGAGCGCAGCGATCGAATTGCGGATCTGCTTTCCGCCGCCGGCCTGAATTGCCGGGTGTCCCCTAACATCGCGGCAGAGGTGTGGCACAAGACTGTTTTCAATTGTGTGGTCAATCCGATCACCGCGATCCTCGGTCGTGAGGTTGGCGGAATTGCTGACCCTGAACTCGGCCCGCTCAAGCAACTGGTGATCGACGAATGCGTCGCGGTTGCCGCGACCGAGGGCATCATTTTCGACGCCGATTTCCTGCGGGAAATCAACGAAGTCTTCGGACCGTCCCGCAACATCGTCTCGATGTTGCAGGATTTGCGGCGCGGTCATCCCACTGAGATCGATTACATGAACGGGGCCGTTGCCGCCCTCGGCGACGAGCACGGCGTCCCGTGTCCGGTGAACCGGGCGCTGACCGACATCATCAAAGCGATGGAAACGCCGTCGCGTTCACTGCTCCCAGAGGAAATGCTCGAGGCGCAATCGCCCGAGGCGCGCCTTGGCCTCCTCGCTGCGCGCGCCGCCGGCTGAAACCAGCTTTTGGTAAACGACGGCCGCCGGCTGCCACTTCGAATCATCCTCCAGCAAGCGCGCCGCATTGAAGCCGGCCTTGTAATACCAGAAAAATTCCCGCTGGGGCCGGTCTGGCCGGGTTTCCTCTTCGATGATCTTGTAGAAGGTGGCGAGCGCGTTATCCCGGTCGCCCAGTTTCTCGAGGCAAATTCCTTTCTTGAAGAGCGCCTGGTTCCGCCAATGCGCCGGCGTGTCTTTTTGCTCGGCCAGCTGATCGTAAATTTCGATCGCGCGCCGGTAATTCTCGGGGTCTGCTTCGCCCGCTTCATAAAGAATGTCGCCCTTGCCACAGAGCGCTTCCCGTTTCTCCTCGGGCTTGGCGTTGCCCTGCAACACCTCATCGTAGAGCGTCGCCGCGTCCTGTGCTTTGCCGAGCTTGCGCTCGATCGCCGCCTGCTCGTTACGCGCGATCCATTTTAATTCACCGTTCTTTTTCACAACCTCGTCGAGCAACACAAGCGCGCGATCGAGTGACTGCGCGGCCATGCTTTGCGTGGCGGATTTGGCGGCAAAAAAGAGGGCGCGCTCCGTGAACGGGCCGCGCGGATTTTCCTGCGCCAGGATTTGAAACTGGGTCTGCGCGTTGGGGAAATCCTGTTGCCGGTAATAGGTCTCCGCCAGTTTCATTCGGACATCGGCGAGGAAAGGAGAGGCGGGATATTTCCGAAGAAATTCGGTGGCCGCTCCGACGACTTTTGCGGCATCGAGGTTTGGCGCGGCATCCTCGATCCAGATAGCAAGGTAATCGGCGCGCTCGTTCGCCGCCGCGCCTGGCTCGCTCTTGCGGGCGCTCTCCAGATGTTTACGGGCTTCGTCAAAGCGAGGTGGCGCGCCGTGAAAGGCGAGCTCGGCGAGCGCGACCCATGCTTCCGCCGCGCGTTGATGTTTCGGAAATTGGCTCAGAAAATTCTGGAGTGTCTCAGGGGCCTTCTTGTTTCCTTGCGCGGCCTGGGTCAGGCCTTCCTCGAGCAAAAGATCACCGCGCGTCTCCTCGGTTCCACCGTTTTGATTTAGCTCATTCACGTCCGCGAGGAATCGGACGTTGTCGTTCTGCTGGAGCCAGGCGAGGGAGGCATTGTAAAGCGAATCGCTCGCGAGCGGGGGCGACGCACGCGCGACCTCTTCGAACGTCTCCGCCGCCGTCTCAAATTGTTTGGCCTGAAAATGCGCGCGACCGGCGAGGAGCGCGATCCGGTTCAGCCAGGCGCGCGGCGGCTGAAGTGCTTTCGCCTCATTCAGGATCGCGATCGCTTCTTCGAACCGCCGATCTTCCATTTCCAGCTGTGCAAACTCGAACAGACCTTCCGCCAGCGCCGGCAGCTTCGCGCGATCTTCCCGCAGCCGGCTGTAGGCCCGGCGCGCACCGTCGCGGCGTCCGGCGCGCAGCTCGCTCTTCGCGAGATACCATTGCGCGAGCGAACGGCGCGGCTGGATCGAATCATTGGCCCATCGGCTTAGCTCCTGGTTCGAGAATTGCCGCTCGGCCCGATAAAGCTGGTCGAGTTTTGCAAAGATCGTCGGCAGCTCCGGATCGGTCGGATAATGCTCCACGAAGTTTTCCAGCGCATCATCGCCGGAGGCCGGCCTTCTCAATTGCAAATGCGAGTCCGCGATCGCGCAAAGCGTCGCGACAAACACGGGCCGGCTCACGCTTTCCGGTCGCCGCAGGACCGTCTGATAAAGCTCCAGAGCGCGCGCATGATTATCGAGCTGGGCTTGGAGCCGCCCCTGCAAATAACGCTTCTCCTTTTTGTCGCCGAGGGCCGCGGGGCGCGCTTTGTCGAGGAGCCGGCGCGCACCGGCGTTGTCGCCCTTATCCAGCAGGAGCTCGATGGAACGCAGTTGAGCCCGATCGCTCCATGGCGGTTCGGCAAAAAGCGACGCCAGCACGCGCAGGGCTTCGTCGAATCGTTGCAGCGCCCTTAAAGCCTCCGCCTCCCCGAACAGCCCCGCCGCCCGAACGGTCGACGTCCTGTCGGCCCCCACGTGTTGATAAAACGGCAGCGCTTCATCCCAACGCTGCAGACTCGCCAGCGCCTGCGCCCTCCAGAATCGAACGACCGTTTGATCCTGTAATGCCGGGTCCTCCAGGACCTTCAAGGCTTCTCCCGGCTCTCCGGCGGCCAGCAGCGCTTCGCCCAATTTTGCCGCGACCGTTTTTCTATCCACGGCCGCCAGCTCGCTCCCAAGAAGCGTGCGCAGCCGCATCACCGCCACTTGAGGCACCCCCTGTTCCAATGGCCTCGTTGCCTCCGCCAAAACCACAGGCTCCGCCGCCGCAAGTGGGCGACCGAAAAAGAAAGTAACGGCGACGAATGCGCCTACCGCCCTCTTCCATTCGACGTTGGACGTTGGACGTTGGACGTTGGACGTTTTCTTCATCGGTGTAGAAGCGGCTCCAAGTACCGCCCCGTATGACTCCCCTCGACCTCTGCAATCTTCTCCGGTGCCCCCACCGCCACGATCTCTCCCCCGCCTTCTCCACCTTCCGGCCCGAGATCGATGATCCAGTCCGCGCATTTGATCATCTCGAGATTGTGCTCAATCACCACCAGCGTGTTCCCCGCATCACGCAACTTCATCAGCACCTGGAGCAACTTCTCGATGTCCGCAAAATGCAATCCAGTGGTCGGCTCGTCGAGAATGTAAATCGTCCTTCCGGTCGCCCGTTTGGCCAGCTCCGTCGCGAGCTTCACGCGCTGAGCTTCACCGCCCGAAAGCGTCGTGGCCGCCTGCCCAAGCCGCAGATACCCGAGCCCCACGTCCAAGAGCGCAACCAGGCGATCCGAGACTGACGGCACGTTCCGGAAAAAGCGCGCCGCTTCATCCACCGTCAGGTTCAGCACATCCGCGATATTTTTTCCTTTGTAAGTGATCTCGAGCGTCTCGCGATTGTAACGCTGCCCGCGGCAGACCTCGCATTCCACATAAACATCCGGCAAAAAGTGCATCTCGATCTTGATTAACCCGCCCCCCTCGCAGTTCTCACAGCGCCCGCCTTTGACGTTGAAGCTGAAACGGCCCGCGTCATATCCGCGCACGCGCGCTGCCGGGAGCTGGCTGAATAGCTCGCGGATCGGAGTGAACGCGCCCGTGTAGGTAATGGGATTCGAGCGCGGCGTCCGCCCGATCGCGCTTTGGTCGATCACGATCGCTTTGTCGAGCTGGTCGAGGCCGCGCAGCGCGCCGTGCGTTCCCGGCTTGTCCTTCGAATTGTAAAAATGCCGAAACAAAGCGCGGCGCAAAATGTCATCCACGAGCGTGGACTTTCCGCTGCCGGACACGCCAGTGACGCAGGTAAAACGGCCGATCGGGAAAGCCGCCGTCACGTTTTTGAGATTATTCTCGGTCGCGCCCACTACTGTGAGCCATCCATCGCCCGTCTGCGTGGAGCGCGGTTTCGCGCGTTCTTTCGGAATGGCGATTCGCGCGCGACCGGACAGATAATCGGCCGTCGGCGAATTCTTTGCCTTCAGGACTTCCGCGATTGTTCCTTGCGCCACGATCTCACCGCCACGCGGTCCAGCCCCGGGGCCGAGATCGAGGATGTGGTCGGCCGCGCGGATCGTTTCCTCGTCATGCTCCACTACGATCACAGAATTCCCCAGGTCGCGAAGCCGGCGCAATGTCGTCAGGAGCCGCGCGTTGTCGCGCTGGTGCAGCCCAATGCTGGGCTCGTCGAGGACGTAAAGAACTCCAGCCAGTCCCGAGCCGATCTGCGTCGCGAGCCGGATCCGCTGCGCTTCTCCGCCCGAGAGCGTTCCGCTTTCCCGGTTGAGCGAAAGATAATTTAGCCCAACCTCAACCAGAAATTGCAGCCGGGAATCAATCTCGCGAACGACCTCCGCGACGATCTGCCGTTGCTGATCGTTCAGCGTGAGTCGCCGGATATATTCCGCCGCCGCGTCGATCGTCAGCTCGCTGAACTGATGAATATTCAGCTCGCGTCCTTCAGAATTCTTGATTGTGACCGCCAGGATTTCCGGCTTCAGCCGCGCCCCGTGGCAGGTCTGGCACGGCACGCGGGTCATGAACGCCCTGATCCGATTCCGCGTAAATTCGCTCTCCGTCTCCTCGTAAAGCCGCTCCATCTGCGGCACGAGCCCTTCGAACGGTTTTGATGCCTTCGGTGTTTTGCCGTTGCCGCCAGTGCTGATTTGGATCTCCTCGTCCCCCGTTCCGTAATAAAGCGCCTTCTTAAAGTTCTCCGGCAAATCGGTGAACGGGATGCAGTCGTCGACTCCGAAATGTTTCACCAGCGCGCTTTGCAAACTCCGGTAATACGCCTGCATTGGCTTCGTCCCGCGCCGCCACGGCGTGATCGCCCCCTCTCGAAGCGACTTCTCCGGATCGGACACCATCAACTCCGCATCGCAAACCAGCTGCGTCCCCAATCCATGACACGCCGGGCACGCCCCGAAGTGGCTATTGAACGAAAAATGTTTCGGCGTCAGCTCCCCGAGCGAGAAGTCGCTCTCCGCATTCCCATAATCCGTCGTGTAACGCACCGTTTCCCATTTCTCTCCCCGTTCGACGGTGGACGTTGGACGTTGGACGTTGGACGTTTTCCCTCTTCTGACCTCAAAACGACCATCCGGTTCCCACCCCACTTGAGCGCCGTCTCCACCGAATCCGCCAGCCGCGTCCGCACGCCCTCGCGGATCACCAGACGATCCACCACCGCCTCAATGGTATGCCGCTCGGTTTTTTTTAAACGGATCGGCTCCGGTTTCCCGAGTTCCACGATCTCGTCATTGATCCGAATCCGCACGAACCCCTCGCGCCTGACCTTCTCGATCACATCCCGGAATTCCCCCTTCTGGTTCTGAACAAGGGGCGCCAGCAAAATGATTTTCGTGTCGACCGGGAACTCGAGAATCTGATCCACGATCTGCTGCGGCGTCTGCCGATGAATCGCCTGGCCCGTGACCGGATCATGCGGCTGCCCTACGGCCGAGAACAAGACGCGGAGATAATCGAAGATCTCCGTCGTCGTCGCGATGGTCGAACGCGGGTTTGCCCCCGCGCTCCGCTGTTCGATCGCGATCGCCGGCGACAATCCCTCGATGAAATCAACATCCGGCTTTTCCATCTGATCGAGGAACTGCCGCGCGTAGGCCGAAAGGCTCTCGACGTAACGCCGTTGCCCCTCGGCATAAAGCGTGTCGAAGGCGAGCGACGACTTGCCCGAGCCGCTTAAGCCGGTAATAACGACCAGTTTTTCCCTCGGAATTTCGACGTGGAGATTCTTGAGATTGTGCTGGCGTGCACCGCTGATCTGGATAGTTTGCGCTGGCATCGGACGACAAATGTCGAACCTGTCAGTCAAGCACACCCGTCCCTTTTCTCCAGCCAAATCGCCCTGATCATGAGTGAAAACGCGCGCACCATTTCGCAGGAAGAGCTCCACGAATTACAAAAGAAATTCAGCGAGATAAAACACGCCATCAATAACGCCCTTGCCGTGATGATGGCCCTCTCCGAAATGTCGCAGCGCCGGCCCGATTACTCCGAGAAACTCGCGAGCACGGTGCTGACGAAGGCGCCTCAGATCGTCTCCAGCCTCCAGGAATTCACCCAGGCCTTGAACGACAAGGCGGGCCCCAAGCCAGAAGTGGTTCCTTAAGGGTTAAGCCAATGCTCGGAGGGACGTGCTTCTGCACGTCCCATTTTTGTATCTCCCGGCAGCACGGACGTGCGACGCACGTCCCTCCGACTAAGGGTTCGGAGAAGCGGAAACAGAGGGAGCGGCGCTCGCTTGCGGCGAGCTGGCCGGACTGTTCTCAGGCGCGACTGGACTGGGCATCGTAGGCGGAACAGCTCCCACCGCCAGATCCGCGGGCTTAACTGAGGGTGCAGGCCCTGTCGTCTCGGGAGTAGGATTTGTCACCGTCCCCGGAGGGCCGACCGCGGAGGAGGGTCCAGGATTTGGAGTAGCGGTGGCCCCTGGCACAGCCGGAACCGGCGTGGCCGAAGCAGAGGGGGCGGGAACCTGCCCTTTTTCGAGTTCGCTACGGAGGTCGCTCCGCGTGTTGCCCTTATGCGCGTAGAGGATCGAGAGGGCGAAAGTCAGGATAAAGAAAATCGCGGCGAGCCAGCCGGTAATCTTGGTGAGCACATTGGTCGTTTGCGCCCCGAAAATGTTTTCCGTCACGCCGCCGCCGAAGGCCGCGCCGAGGCCCTCGCTTTTCGGCCGCTGCATCAGGATCACGAGCATCATGATGGCGCAGACGAAGATGTACAGCCCGAGGAGAATATTGATCAAAAGGCTCATTGGGACGGGCAATATCCCCAAACAGGGGAGAGAAGCAAACGCCGAACACCGAACGCCGAACGCCCAACGACGAATATCAAAGGCAGACCGTCCTTATTCGAGATTGGGCGTTGGGCGGGTGCCCGTCCGGCTCGGACCGTTCGGCGTTTGCTTTATTTCATTCCAAATCACATCCAGCTCGGCAAGTTCTGCATCGCCCAACCGCCTGTTTTGCCTTCGGAGCTCATCTTCCAGGCGGTTAAAGCGCGAGACGAACTTGTCGGTCGCCTGTTGCAGGACGCCTTCCGCGTCCAGCTTGCTCTTGCGCGCGAGGTTCACGACGGCGAAAAGCAGGTCCCCGATCTCATCCGCAACCGCCTCGCGATCGCCCGACATGATGGCCTCCTTCGCTTCCGCCAATTCCTCATCGACCTTGGCAACCACGTCCGAAAGCTCGATCCAATCGAAATTCACCCGCGCCACTTTTTTCTGCGCTTTTTGTGCGCGCATCAGGGCGGGAAGGGCGGCCGGCAGGCTGGCGAGGTAATGGTCGTCTCCGCCCTTCTCGTCATGCTTGATGGCCTCCCATTGCTTGATCACCCCGTCCGTATCGCGGACATCGCTCGAACCGAAAACGTGGGGGTGCCGGCGGATCAGTTTGGCCGTGACGTCGCCGAGAACACCTTCGATATCGAACCGCTTCTGCTCGCGGGCGATCTCCGAGTGCATCACCGCGAGCAGGATAAGATCGCCGAGCTCCTCGCGAAGATTTTCATCGTCGCGGGCGCGAACTGCGCCGGCCACTTCGTACGCTTCCTCGATGAGGCCCGGAAGCAAAGACTCATTGGTCTGCTCACGGTCCCAGGGGCAACCTCCGGGCGCGCGAAGTCTGGCGACAATCTCGCAGAGCTTCGCGAAATTGGCGGGCGCGCCCTTTAAATCTTCCACAGCGAGCGGTGCGTCTGGAACTCGGAAACCTCGCCGGTGGTCTTTTTCCCGACGTAAATCGTGATGCCGATAACCAGGGCGAGCGTTCCGACGAAAATCAGGGCGACGAGCCAGGAGGGAATGTGGCCGATGCGCAAAGCGGTATAGAAGGCCGGGATTCCCTTGATCGGCATGGTGGCGTGCAAAAAGATTTTCGTGATCCACGCCACCATGATGAGGATGAAAATGAAAACGTAGTTGCGTTTCAGGCGCCGCCCGATCGCCTCGAGCTTGCTGATCTTGAAGGAGGGCAGGATGAGATCCTCGCAGACGAGCTTCTTCCATTCGCCCTGAAGCATCTCGCGATTCTCCATCACCATCGGAACGAGAAAATGCGCTTCGAGCATCCGGACCCGCGCGCGAAACGCATCATAGAACCGGTAGCGCCGCGCTTCGATCCAGAGCATCCCCCAGACGATGGCGAGATTGAAAAAGAAAATGATGTGCGGGACGTCGCGATTCGAAAAAGCGATGGTGATAATGGCGGTGCTGCTGGTGATGGCCCAGTTCGTCGTGATGTCGAGCCGCTGGCGCCAGATCATGATGCGGCCCAGCTCGCCCCGGTAGAAATGCGACATGGCATTGACGTAGCCGGGGTCGTACAGGCTTCTCTGCAACGAAATGGTCGCTTCGTCGCTGAGCCCGCCGGGATTGTTTTGAGTTGCCACGAGTGCCTGGATAATTCGATAACTCGGATTCGCCCGTCAATCCAATCAATCGCTGCGCGTTTTCCTGATGTCCGCCCTTCTCAATGAGATCCTCGATCCGAAACTGGTCGTTCTCGAATTGCGCGAGGCGACGGCGGCGGAGGCCATCCTGGAGATTGTGCAGCTCCTGCGCAAGCACGGCCTAGTCGACGATTTCTATAAACTGGCGGATGCGATCATGGAACGTGAAGGCCGGACCTCGACGAATACAGGTGTCGGCGTCGCGTTTCCGCATGCCAGGACCGATTTGGTGGATCGCATTGTTCTTGGCATTGGACGGAGCACGGCCGGGGTTCCGTTCGGGCATTCGCCGGTTCCCGTGCATCTGATTTTCCTCGTCGGCGTCCCTCAGCGGAGGGTGACGGAATATCTGGTGTGCGTCGGGGCACTGGCGCGGGTGGTGAAAGACAAAGAGGGGCGCGATGCGCTCATGGCGGCAAAGACCGAGGAGGAATTTGTGGAAGTGCTCCGCTCCGGTTCGCTCGCGCTGGAGTGAATTCCCTTAAATTGTCATCCCGAGCGAAGTCGAGGGACCTCTAATTTTCGCGAGCGTAAGCGAGGACCTCAGACGCCGACGCGTCTTCGCGGTAAGAAAAGATCCTTCGACCCCGCTGCGCTTCGCTTAGGATGACAGGATGGTCTCGCGCGGCGACGAGCTCTTTGCGCCGCTGTAATACCAGCGATGGAGCGTATGCGGCGAGACCCCGAGATTGTAGAGAACGATGAACAACCCGTTCTGAATGCTCGTCTGCCAAGCTCCCTTGCGGAGATGGCGGCGCGCGGATGATTCCACCGGCGGGTCGAGCACGGCGATTTTCCCAGCGCCCCGGAGTCTTCGCGAAAACTCGACATCCTCCATGAGCGGAATTTTCGCGAAGCCGCCCAGCTTCATGAATACATCGCGCCGGACGAAAATAGACTGGTCGCCATAGAGTGTCCCGCCATGGCTGGTCAGAAAACGCGCCACGGTTTCCAGCCACATCAACCGCGGATGGCGTCCGTCGAACTTACGAAAGAAAGCTCCGCCAATGACGTTCGGCTCAGCCATGGCCGCCTCGATGGCGGTGAGGTGCGCGTCCTCCAGGTTGGTGTCGGAATGCTGAAAAATAATGACATCTCCGCTCGCCGCGGCGGCGCCGAGATTCATTTGTTCCCCGCGATTTGGCGTGGAGGAGGCAATAAAGGTTGCGCCTGAAGCCAGCGCGATCTGCTCGGCTTTCCCATCACCGGAGGCGTCCACCACGATGGTTTCTGCGACACCATTCCGCCGGGCCAACTCGGGGAGGAGTTTTTGCAGGTTTTCGGCGTCGCGCCACGAGGGCACCACGACGCTGATGCGCAAACAGCCCTCGCCTCCCTCGGCGCGCGGGTTCACTGCGGCTTCTTCAAAAGGCGATTTCGCGCCCGGTCGAGCGCTCGGCGTTCCGACGCTGTCAGGCTGTTGATCCCTTGCTTGGAAATCTTGTCCAGCACCGGGTCGATGGATTCGTGAATGTTTTCCGGCTCGACCGTGCGGCGCGGCGCGGCCTCCCGCCGAACCACCTGAAACTTCGGCTTCGGTTGAAAACGCGATTTCACTCCGTTCCACCATTCCAGGTCCGGCCCGCCGCCGCGGAGCCGGATGAAACCGGCCGCGGTGGCAATGGTGGACCAGAGGACAATCAGGCTGGCCCAATCATGGTTCGCGAGCGCGGCCAGGGTTCCGATCGCCACCAGAATCAAGGCGATCCATTTCGCTTGAATGCGCAACAGCATTTCGACGTTCGGAAAGATGACGGCGAAAGCAATGAAGATGCCGAAATGAATCGAAGCGGAACCGGCCAGCCCGAGCCGTGTCCAGAGTCCGGCGATGGTCAGAAAGAGGGTCGGCACCCAGAGAAGCAAAGCATACAGGATAATGAAATGGCGGCGGCCAAGCATGCCGTTCCAATTCACGGCCAAAAACAAAAAGCATGTACATTTCCACCGCGAACCAAAGCAGAGCCATGCCGGAATACGGCAGGTGCACAAAGGCGTAGGTCACGATTTGCCAGACGCGGCCGAGACCCAAAACCTGGGCGCTATCGTAGATGAAAAGACTGAGGACGCCGGCGGCCCCAAACGCCGATAGTAAACAGGCCACCACCATGAGGAAGACATGCACGGCTACGAGAAGCAGCGGCACGTGCACAGGGTGGCGGCCGACCCAGGTCACTGGCTGGTTGTCATCCGAGGTGGTGACACCGAACATGCTGCAATTAAGTGTGCGCCAGCATCGCGTGCAAGCGGCGTTGTGGTCCGTTTCTGTGAAACGCTGGCGCCGCTGCCGACTCCCGGCGGCTGCGTCTGACCCAGACGCCCTCCAACCGCCTCATGCAAAATTTGCTTGGAGAAGTGTCCGAAGCGGCGAAAATGACGATCCCGCATTCGCGAATTGACGCTGAGGCCGGACACTTATGGATAACCTTGCGCCAGCAATTTCTCCGCCGAGTGGAGTCGGCGATACCAAGCCGACCAACCAAACGGTCCTCGATTGGGTGCAGGAAGTGGCCCGGCTGACCGAGCCCGAAAACATTTTCTGGTGCGACGGCTCCGAGAAGGAAAACGCCTGGCTGCTGGGTGAAGCCCAACGACTCGGCGTGGTCCTCAAGTTGAACGAGAAAACGAAGCCGGGCTCCTATTTGCATCGGTCGAACCCGAACGACGTGGCGCGAGTCGAGCAGTTCACCTTGATCTGCACACCGACGAAGGAGGAAGCCGGCCCGACGAACCACTGGGCCGCGCCCGCCGAGACGTATACGAAACTTCACGACATGCTGCGGGGCGCCATGAAAGGCCGGACGATGTTCGTCGTCCCCTATATTATGGGCCCGCCGGATTCGCCCCTGACCAAAGTCGGCTTCGAAATTACCGACTCCATCTACGTCGTCCTGAGCATGCGCATCATGACGCGGATGGGTTCCGTGGCGGTGAAGAGGCTCGGCGACGATCCCAAAGGCGAATGGAATCGCGGCGTTCATTCACTTCTCGACATAAATCCAGACCGCCGTCTCATCTGCCATTTCCCGCAGGACAACACCATCATCTCGGTCGGCTCCGGTTACGGTGGAAATGTCCTGTTGAGCAAGAAATGCCTCGCGCTCCGCATCGGTTCCTATCTGGCGCGGAAGCAAGGGTGGCTGGCCGAGCACATGCTGATTCTCGGCGTGGAATCGCCGGATGGCCGGAAGCACTACGTCGCCGCGGCCTTTCCGAGCGCGTGCGGCAAAACGAATTTCGCGATGCTGATTCCACCTCCGCATTTCCAGGGATGGAAGGTCACGACGATCGGCGACGATATTGCCTGGATGCAGATCGGGAAAGACGGCCGCCTTTACGCGGTAAATCCCGAGAACGGCTATTTCGGCGTCGTGCCCGGCACGAGCTACAAATCGAATCCCAACGCGATGAAGTCGATCGAGCGCGACACGCTCTACACGAACGTCGCGCTGACCGACGACGGCGATGTCTGGTGGGAAGGGAAGGATGGCCCGCCGCCGGCGCACGCGATCGACTGGAAGGGGAACGATTGGACGCCGGACTCGAAGGAGAAGGCGGCGCATCCGAACAGCCGGTTCGCGGTGCCGATGCGGAACAACCCCGTGCTCGATCCCGATGTGGAAAAAGGCGAGGGCGTTCCGATCAGCGCCATCATCTTCGGCGGACGCCGCAGCGACACGATGCCGCTGGTCTTCCAGGCCTTGGATTGGAGCGACGGAGTTTATCCTCGGGGCGACGATGGCTTCAGAAACAACGGCCGCCGCGACAGGTGCCGTCGGTCAGGTCCGCCGCGACCCGATGGCGATGTTGCCATTCTGCGGATACAACATTGGCGATTATTTTCGGCACTGGATCGACATCGGGAACACGGCTGGACAATCCGCCCCTGATCTTTCGACGTGAACTGGTTCCGCAAAGGCGCCGACGGCAAATTTCTTTGGCCCGGCTTCGGCGACAACATGCGCGTCCTCAAATGGATTATCGATCGTTGCGAAGGCAGCGGCGGCGCGGTCAAATCGCCTATCGGCATGGTTGCCGGGAATGCACGATATTGATCTGGCGGAACTCGAGATCGACCACCAGTGTGTCGCCGAACTTCTCGGCGTTGATCATGGAGAGTGGGAGAAGGAATTAGCCGAGCATAAGAAGTTTTTCGACTCGCTCGGCGGCATCGTCCCGGACGCGCTCTTGCAGCAGCGCGAAGCGCTCGCTAAACGGTTCGCGGGCTAAACCGCACTGTCATCCCGAGCCGCGCAGACGGCGAGGGACCTCTCACGCGATCGCAGATCACCCGAAAAACTGCTATTCCGTTCGCCAGAGCGATCTTCGTGGAGCGCGAGCGAGTCTTGGGTGATTGCCTCTGCGACTGGGGGGTCCCTCGGCGTGCTTCGCCAGCCTCGGGATGACACTGTTTTTTCGCCGAAAATTTGCAGAGGCGCTTGCCCAATCGGATAGTCTCCGGTGGGTTCGACAACCGCCGAAAAACCATCTGTGACTGCGCCGCCTGACCGCGGGACTTGCGTGGAGATCCGCGGGGCGCGCCAGAACAACCTTAAAGGGGTCGATCTCGATCTCCCGCTCGGGAAATTAACCGTCATCACCGGGCCCAGCGGCAGCGGCAAATCGAGCCTCGCCTTCGACACGATCTACGCGGAAGGGCAGCGCCGTTACGTCGAAACCTTCAGCCCCTACATGCGGCAGTTTCTCGATCGCATGGACAAGCCGCGCGTCGACGAAATCCGGGGCATCCCGCCGGCCATCGCCATCGAACAGGCGAATCCGGTGAAGAGCTCGCGTTCCACCGTCGGCACCATGACGGAGATCAACGATTACCTGAAGCTCCTCATGCCGCGCATCGCCCGCGCCTTTTGCCCGAGCTGCGCGCGAGAGATTCGGCCCGAGACGGCGCGCTCGATCGCCGATCATGTGTTCCAGGAATTGTCCGGCCAGAACGTGCTCATCACCTTCTGGGTCGCAGTGCCGCCGAAGACCGAACCGCGCGCCTTCTTCGATTTCATCCAGCAGCAGGGTTACCTCCGCGTCTGGATTGATGGCGAAATCGTGCGTGTCGATTCCGACAAGAAAATCAAGCGCCTCGGTGCCCGCGTCCAGGTCATCCAGGACCGGATCGCCGTTTCGGATCCAAACCGCCCGCGCCTCGTGGAAGCGATCGAAACCGCCCTCCGTTTCGGCAAAGACCGCATCAATGTCATCGCGCTCGCGGCTGACGGCTCTCAACTCTCAACTCCAAACTCTCAACTCCCGTTCTCGACCGGCTGGCATTGCGCTCATTGCGACCTCGATATCCGGCCGCCAACTCCCGGGCTTGTTTAGCTTCAACAATCCGCTGGGGGCCTGTCCGCTTTGCCGCGGTTTCGGGAGAACGATTGCCATCGATCTCAACAAGGCGATTCCCGACCGAACTCTTTCGATCTCGCAGGGCGCGGTTCGCGTTTTTCGCGGCGAGGAGATGGGCGAATCGCAGCGTGACCTGATGCGGGCCTGTGCGCGGGAGGAGATCGATGTCCGCACGCCGTTCGAGGACCTGCCGAAGGCGGACCAGGATTTCGTCATCAACGGTGAGGCGCGCGACGAGGACACCGATGTAGAAGAGCTGGCGGAGAACGACCGTTGGTACGGCGTCCGAGGGTTCTTCAAATGGCTGGAGAGCAAAACCTACAAAATGCATGTGCGGGTTTTGCTCAGTCGCTATCGCGCCTACACCACCTGTCCCGACTGCCAGGGCGGCCGCTTCCAGCCTGAGGCGCTGAATTACAGGATCGTCTCGCCCGCTTCAGCGGCGGTCATGACCGCCGAAGGGCAACAGAATGGCGGCGTCGGCGGTCATAGACAGCCGCTAAGGAGATCGCGGACCCTGCCGGAAGTGGCGCAGCTTTCTATCAGCGACGCTCGCAAACTTTTCGCCGAACTGGTCTTGCCGCCCGGCGATTCCACGGCCGAGATGCTGCGCAACGAAGTGGTCGCGCGGCTTCGATATCTTTGCGAAGTCGGGCTCGGCTATCTCACGCTCGACCGCTCGACGCGCACGCTCAGCGGCGGCGAGGTGCAGCGGGTAAATCTAACGACCTGCCTCGGCGCTTCGCTGGTGAACACGTTGTTCGTCATGGACGAACCGAGCGTGGGACTTCATCCGCGCGACGTCGGCCGCCTCGTGCGGGTAATGCATGATCTGCGGGACAAGGGGAACACGCTGCTCGTGGTGGAGCATGAGGAAGCGATCATCCGCGCATCCGATCACGTAATCGATATTGGCCCCGGCCGCGGCGAGTATGGCGGCGAGTTGGTATTTAGCGGCGCGCTGGAGGATTTTGGAATTGTAGGGCAGGCGCACCGCCTGCCGGACCGAAGAGCGGCAAGCGATGCGCTTGCCCTACAAAAGATCAGCCGAGCTCGCTCACCGCCGATTATCTTGCCGGCCGCAAATCGATTCCCATTCCGAAGTCGCGGCGGAAACCAACGAGCGCGATTCGCATCACGGGCGCGCGGGAACACAACCTTCAAGAACCTCGACGTTGAAATCCCGCTCGGGGTCTTCAACTGCGTGACTGGCGTCTCCGGTTCCGGCAAATCGACGCTGATTCACGACGTCCTTTACCGGAACCTTCTCCAGGCGAAAGGGCAGGCGAACGAGCAGGAGCCAGGAGCCTGCAAATCGGTCACCGGCGCGCATCGCATCGGTGAGCTCGTGATGGTCGATCAAACGCAACTCGCGCGGACGCCGCGCTCCACGCCCATTCTCTATCTCGGACTTTACGATCGGGTGCGCGAGCTTTTCGCCGCCCAGCCGGAAGCAATGGCGCAGGGGCTTACCGCCAGCGCGTTCTCATTCAACTCCGGCAGCGGCCGTTGCGAACGCTGTTGCGGCACGGGCTTCGAGAAGATCGAGATGCAATTCCTGAGCGATCTCTACGTGCGTTGCGCCGAATGCGAGGGCCGCCGTTTCCAGCCGCATGTCTTGCGCGTGCAGGTTTACGGCAAATCGATCCACGACATTTTGGAAATGACCGTCAGCGAAGCGATCCAGTTCTTCGCGCAGATCGGCGAATCCGAGAAACTCGGCGACAAGCTCGACGTGCTTGATGAAGTCGGCCTCGGTTATTTGCGCCTGGGCCAGCCGCTCAACACCCTTTCCGGCGGCGAATCGCAGCGGCTGAAGCTGGTCCGGCATCTCTCCGACGAAAGCGCGAATGGGAAGGAAAACGGTTCGTCCGGCGGGCATCTCTTCATCTTCGATGAGCCGACGACCGGATTGCACTTTGACGATGTCGCCATCCTGATGCGGCTTTTTCAGCGGCTGGTCGAGGGCGGAAACACGCTGGTGGTGATCGAACATAACCTGGAGGTGATCAAGTGCGCCGATTGGATCATCGATCTCGGGCCCGAAGCGGGCGATGAAGGTGGGAAGCTGGTCGCTGCGGGGACGCCGGAGGCCCTGGCGAAAGTTGAGGCGTCGCACACAGGAAGGTTTTTGCGCGCGTGTTCTGGCGGGCGCGCGCTCCCCGCGTGCTCATTCGCGGCGCCCCGCCGCGAATCGCGAACGTCGTTTACCTGATGACGAAGATGAATTTCGCTTCGTGCCGCCGAAGAGCCGTTTGGCGAGGCGCCAAACGGGGCAGCGAGGCGCTGCGCTCCCCGGAACGCGAAATCTCTCCATCCGCATTCACGGCGCGCGGGAGCACAATCTCAAAAACATCTCGCTCGATATTCCGCGCGACAAGATGGTCATCATCACCGGCCTGAGCGGCTCAGGGAAATCGACGGTCGCGTTCGACATTCTTTTCGCGGAAGGGCAACGCCGTTTTCTCGACAGCATGTCGCCCTACGCGCGGCAGTTCGTCGAGCAGCTCGAAAAGCCGGACGTGGATCTCGTCGAGGGCGTGCCTCCGAGCGTCGCCATCGAGCAACGCGTCACGCGCGGCGGCGGCAAGTCAACCGTCGCCACCGTGACCGAGGTCTACCATTTCCTCCGGCTCCTCTTCGCGAAGACGGGCACACAGTTTTGTCCTGACTGCGATCTGCCGGTGGAAAAGCAAAGTCTCGCCGCGATCGTGCGCCAGCTCGAAACCGCGGTGAAACGCGGGCCGTTGAAGGTGATGGCGCCGCTGGTCAAAGCGCGGAAAGGCTTCCACACCGATGTGGCCCGATGGGCCGAGCGGCAGGGTTTCGACACGCTCTTCGTCGACGGGCAACTGTTGCCGATCGCGCATTTCCGGAAGCTGGAGCGCTTCAAGGAGCACACGATCGACGTGGTGGTGGGCGCGATCGACGCGCGGCGGATCCTGAAAGCGCGCAATCTCGTGCAGCGAGCGCTCCACATTGGCCGCGGCACGGCCCATCTGCTCGACTCCAAACAACGCGTCACGGTCATGAGCACGGAGATGAGCTGCCCCGGCTGCGGCCGCGCCTTTGAAGAGCTCGATCCGCGCTTGTTCTCTTTCAACTCGCCGCACGGCGCCTGCCAGGAGTGCGGCGGTTTCGGCGAGATTTGGGACCGCGCCAAACAGACTGGCACGGAGGATACGGGCGATTCCGTTCTGGAGAATGAGCTCGCGGCGGAGCGGGAATCGGAATGGATCGACGAGGGAGAAGCGGTGCCGTGTCCCGCGTGCCACGGCTCGCGCCTGAATCCAATCGCGCGTCACGTGCGGCTGCAGAATCAGACGATCGATAACTTCACCGCGCTTTCCGCGGGCGAAGCGTTGCAATTGCTCGGCAAGCTTCGTTTTCGCGGAAACCAGAAAACCGTGGCCGACGATCTCGTGCCGGAAATTTCGCAGCGGCTCCGCTTCATGGAGAACGTCGGGCTCGGATATCTGGCGCTGGGGCGTTCGGCAAAGACGTTGAGCGGTGGCGAATCGCAGCGGATCCGTCTGGCGGCGCAGCTTGGGTCGAATTTGCGCGGAGTTCTTTACGTGCTGGACGAACCGACGATCGGTTTGCACCCGCGCGACAATCTTCGCCTGCTGGAGACGCTGACCGCGTTGCGGCAAAAGGGAAATTCGCTCGTCATCGTCGAGCACGACGAAGAAACGATGCGGCGGGCGGATTACATCATCGATCTCGGGCCGGGCGCGGGAATGCACGGCGGCGAAGTTGTCGTGCAAGGAACGTTGCCTGACATCGAACGGCACGCGAGCTCGGAGACGGGCCGATGCCTGAAAAATCCGCTGTGCCATCCGACGCGAAACGAGCGGCGATCGCTCGCGGAGGTCGAGCAATGGATCGAGATCCGCGGCGCGCAGGCGAACAATTTGAAAGAGGTGAATGTCCGTTTTCCGGTCGGGCCGGCTCTCGGTCATCACGGGAATTTCGGGCTCCGGGAAATCGACGCTGATGCGCTCCGTCCTGTTGCCGGCGGTGAAGGAGCGTTTGAAGAAGGAACGGGGCAAGCAGCGCGAATTGTTTTCCGCCGATCACCGGAGCGGAATCGTTCGAGACCGTTTACGAAGTGGACCAATCGCCGATCGGCAAGACCTCGCGCTCGACCCCGGCGACCTACATCAAGGTCTTCGACGAAATTCGGAAGCTTTACGGCGCAGCTGCCGGTCTCGCGGGTGCGCGGCTATTCGCCGAGCCGCTTTTCCTTCAATACCGAGGGCGGCCGTTGCGAAGTCTGCAGCGGGCAGGGGGCGATCAAGCTCGAGATGAGTTTTCTGCCGAGCAGTTATGTGCCGTGTGAAGACTGCGGCGGCCGGCGTTACAACGCGCAAACGCTCGAGGTTCTCTACAACGAGAAGAGCATCGGCGACGTCATGGAAATGACGATCGAGCAGGCGGCGACGTTCTTTGCCGCGAACCAGAAGATTGCGCGCCCGCTTTCGCTGCTGGTCGATACGGGACTCGGGTATCTCAAGCTGGGGCAGCCCAGCCCGACGTTGAGCGGCGGCGAAGCGCAGCGCTTGAAGCTCGCGACCGAGCTGACGCGCGGGATCGGGCGCGCCCAGAACGAGCGCATCCGCAAAATGCGGAAGCCGAAGTCGACGCTCTATCTTCTCGAGGAACCGACGATCGGCCTGCACATGGCCGATGTGGAATTGCTTCTAAAGGTGCTCCACCGGCTGGTGGATGAAGGCAACACCGTCATCGTCATCGAGCACAATCTCAGCATCATGGGCGAAGCCGATTACATCGTGGACATCGGTCCGGAAGCGGGCGCGGAGGGCGGAGAGATCGTGGCCACCGGCACGCCCGAAGAAGTGGCGAAGAGCCGGCTCAGCCGGACCGCGCCGTTTTTGCGCGACGTGTTGAAGGTGAAGCGGCGGAAGGTTTCGTCGCGCGCCGCTTAGCGCGCCCTTCGGAGGCTATATCTGGGAGCCAGTCAACCGCCCGGTGGATCGTTTCCGTGATCGTCGAACATCAACTTCTGATTAAAGCAGATGGTTTGATTTGGAATGATCGTCCCGTTGTCATCGTAGCAAAGCTGCAAGACCCAGCCGAAGACGTGGCCGGGCCACTTCGAAGGCCAATTCGAGGACGACGGCAGGCCGGTTGCGCCAAGCGCAGTGGCTAGGTCCAGGATCTCGCCGTGGTGCCAGCAGATCAGAATGTTTTGGTTGTCGTACTTGGCGTTTTGCAAAATGTCATCCGCGACTTTCTGGTAGTCCTTGTCCTTGTGCGTATCATCAATGGCCAACCCGATCGCAGCCGCCAGTGGCTGTATCGTCAGTTGAGGACGGTCGCTGCTCGTTGAGTTCTGCGCTGCGAACAGGTAGTTCAATTTAAGAGGACTTGAATTGAGCGAATAGTTTTGGAAGTAGACGACGTATGCTTGCGCGCGTTCCTGGCCCGGGACCGCGAGATCTGTTCCGGAATCCGGCTTCTCCGCATGGCGGACCATAAGGATATTGGTGTTTTTGGGCATGGGGGCCTTTCGAGTTGGGGATCAAAGGCAGGAATATCGGGTTTCGGCGGGAGCTGCAATATTTTGTGAGCGCGTGTTTCTATTGCCGCCCATCGAAAGATCACTGAGTATCGCTCGCTCAAATGCTCGCCTATTACCTGCACAATTTCGATCCGTTCATCTTCCGGCTCTGGGGCAACGTCGGGCCGCGCTGGTACGGAATGGCGTATGTGCTCGCGTTTCTTGTCGCGCTATCTGCTTCTGCGAGTCCTTTCCCGGCGCGGGTATCTCGATCTCCCAGAGTCCGTGCTCGGCGACTTCGTCACCTGGGTCGCGCTCTTCGGAGTGATGGTGGGCGGGCGTCTCGGTTACGTTTTTTTCTACAAGCCGGAAATGCTGCGAGACCCGCTTTCGATCTTACGGGTTTGGGAAGGCGGAATGTCGAGCCACGGCGGAATCCTCGGCATTGTGATTTTCACTTTGATCTACTCGCGCAGGCACAAACTTCCGTGGACGAATCCCGGCGATAGCCTTTGCGTCGCGGCGCCGATCGGCCTGTTCTTCGGCCGCTGCGCCAACTTCATCAATGGCGAGCTATATGGCCGCGTCACCAGCGTTCCCTGGGCGGTCCAGTTCCCGAAGGAATTGCTCGAGCCGGGAAATTCTGCCGAGCTCGATCGCGCTGTCGCGGCTTGTCAGCAGGTCGATCCCTCGGTGACCGCGGACACCATCGTCGAGACGGTCCGCACGAATCCCCAGATCGCTGACATCCTCCGTGGGATCCTGCCTCCTCGCCATCCCTCGCAACTTTACGAAGCGCTTCTGGAGGGCGCGGTTTTGTTCGTCATCCTTTGGATTGTGCGGACGCGTTTCCGCACCCCAAATGGTTTCATCACTGGTTTGTTCCTCCTCGTGTTACTCCGTCTTCCGGGTCATCGTGGAAAATTTCCGCGAGCCGGATGCGCCTCTGATCGGGATGTTCACGCGGGGACAATTCTTTTCCTTCTTCCTCATCGCGATTGGCCTTGGCTTTATCGTCGTCGCGAAATGGCGACCCACCTATCCGCGCAAGCTACGCTGTAGCTAAGGCTCCTCCCTTTGCTGCCGTTCGGCCCAGGCGCTACACGTTCCAACTTTCCCTTTCGCCTAAACGCTCGTATTACTTCAGGAGTTGGCGCACATGCTACTTCCGAAGATTCTAGCGGCCGGTGGTCTTCTCTTCGCGTTCGAGCAATCCACCATTGCCGGCAAAGTCGTCCTCGCGCTTCTGGCGGTCGTCTCGATCTTCAGCTGGTCAATCATGATCACGAAGCTGCGCGTCGTGCAGTTCGCGCGGAAACAGGCCTCCCGCTTTCGGGCCGCCTTTCGCAAGGATCGCCAGCCGCTGCGGCTGTTCGAGAATCACGCGAAGTTTCCCGGCGCGCCGCTCTTCAATGTTTATCGCGCCGGCTGCGAAGAGATGACCTTTCAGCTCCTGGGCTCGGCGGAAGTGGATGAGACGTTTCGCGCTCGGCTCGGCGAAGCGGAAAAAATCACGCCCGCGCAAATGCATGCGGTCAACGCGGCGATGGAGCGCGCGGTGGGCGAGACGGCGCTCGGGCTGGAGTCGCAAATGATCCTCCTCGCGACGGCGGTGAGCGGCGCGCCGTTCCTGGGATTGCTCGGCACGGTCTGGGGCGTGATGGACACGTTTACGGATGTCGCAGTCGCGGGGTCGCCGAATCTGGCCACGATGGCGCCCGGTGTTTCCGGCGCGCTTGATCACGACCGTCATGGCCCTCTGCGTCGCGATCCCGGCGATGTTCGGTTACAATTTTCTCGTCACCAGCATTCGCGGGATGATCGTGGAGATGGACAATTTCGCGGCGGAGCTGGCCTCGGAGTTCGAGCACAAATATGTGGATCACAACGCGCGTGATCCGGAGTTCCGGCGATGAAACGCTGACGCTGGCGATGCAATGAAGGCGCTATTCCCAACGGCACAATCTCTCGACCCTCTCCGAGATCAACATCACGCCGCTGCTCGATCTCGCGTTTGTGCTCCTGATCATTTTCATGATCACGACGCCGCTCCTCGAGAATAGCGTGAATCTGATCATCCCCTCGAGCGGGGCGGCGAACGCGCCGGTGAATTCCGCGCAGGTCCAGACGATCTCCATCGATCGACGCGAAACGATCAAGATCAACGACAAGCCGGTGGCGGAGAGCGAGCTGGTTGGCGCGCCTGGAGGAATTGAAGCGCGCGAATCCCGAAGTGGCCATCGTGATTCGCCCGGACCGCGATTTGCCGGTGCAGAAATTGATCGCGCTGATGGATGCGTTGCAGCGCGCGCAAATCAGCAAAGTCGGCATCGCAACGAAAGCGGAAACGAAATAGCGATGTCTCGAGACGCAAGCTTTTGGCGCAACGTAGCGCTGATCGCTCTCGCTCATCTGGCCGTTGTGCTGGCTCTGGCCCGGGCCAGCAGGGATCCCCAGAAGCCAAACGTGCCGAGCGTGGTTTGGATGAACAACGCGGCACCGGAGACTGCCGCGGCCACGCCACTGCCACCCGCGGCTGAGTCCGAGCCCGAGCGCGAAACCACTCCACCCGACCGGGAGAAACAAGATGAGCCCCGGTGACGACGGTGGCCCGGAGCGAAATACATCTTCCATCTCCGACTCCGGTCCCAACCCCGACACCGAAGCCAACCGCTACGCCGTCGACGACTCCAAGAGCTTCCGCAACGCAAAACCCGAAACCGATTCCGAAAGCAACCCCGAGAAAACCGGTTGTCGCAGCGACGACACCGAAACCTTCACCAAAAAAAGAGAAGGACTCGGAGACCAGGGACAAAAGTGACTCCGCGAAAAGAGAGCTCCTCGCGAAGAAAGAGTCGCCGTCCGGCAAGTTGGACTCGACTGGGGATGGAACAGGTAACGGAAACGGCCCAGCCTCCGAATTTGCCTGGTATCGAACGATGTTGCACGACCGGTTTTACAAGGAATGGCAACAACCAAAGACGATTCTCGCGAGTGGCGCGAAGATGTCCACGCTCGTTAAGATCCGGATCGAAAAAGACGGACGCGTCTCGAAATTTACGGTCTTGCGGCCCTCAGGAAATGTCGTGATGGACGAATCGGTCGCAGCGATAACGCAACGGGTAACCCGGGTTGATCCATTGCCGGCTGGCTTGAGCAAGGGCGCTCACTACGAAGTGCAGATCAATTTCGAATTGAACCCGGAACAGTGACACCGACCAGCCGCGGTTTTATTCCAACGCTGATTTCGTGGCTCGGCGTCGGGCTGGTGGCGTTCCTGGCGATTTGGCTTCAGCATCCACCAGCGCCCCTTCCGGCCACGCGGCGCGGCGTCCGAGTTTTCGGCCGAGCGCGCTTTTCAGCATCTGAATGTCATTGCCCAGGCCCCCCGGCCAATCGGGTCGGCCCATCACGACGCCGCCCGGGATTACATTTTTCAGCAACTCCGCACTCTAGGACTGGAGCCCGAGATCCAAAGGACGACGGCGGTGAACTCGACGGCAGCGCCGCTCTTTTTCGCCGGCACCATCCAGAACATCGTCGCTCGCCGAAAAGGCACCGGCGACGGGCGTGCCGTTTTGCTGGTGGCGCATTACGATTCGGTGCCGACCGGGCCAGGCGCGAACGACGATGCCGCGGGCGTCGCGACTTTGCTGGAAACGGCGCGCGCCCTCGGCGCGAACGGGCAGCAGTTAAAGAGCGACATCATCTTCCTTTTCACCGACTCGGAAGAGACGGGGCTGTTGGGCGCTCGCGCATTCGTGGCGGAGCACCCGTGGGCGAAGGAGGTGGAGGTCGCGCTGAATTTTGAAGCGCGCGGAAAAGGGGGCCCGGTGATCATGTTCGAGACGAGCCCACAAAACGGGGCCTTGATCCGAGCGCTGGCGAAAGCCACGGCGTATCCGCTGGCCAACTCGCTTTCGTACGAAATTTACAAACGCCTGCCGAACAGCACCGACATGACCATCTTCAAGGCGGCGGGCGTGCCCGGGATGAATTTCGCCTACATCAATGGCCTGACGCATTATCACACCCAGCTCGACAATATGGAAAACGTCGAGCTGCGGACCCTGCAACACCACGGCTCGTACGCGCTCGCGCTCAGCCGCCACTTTGGCGCGGCCGCTTCAGCAGTGAAGCCGGAAGGCGACGCCATTTATTTCGACGCGCTCGGATTTCTCCTCGTGCGCTATCCCGCGTGGATGGCCTGGCCGCTGACCTTGGGTGTGCTCTTGTTATTTATTGGCGTGATGCGGCTCGGCTTTCGCCGGAAGGAACTCTCGGGGTGGGGGATTGCAAAAGGGGCGCTTCTTTTTTTCCTGAGCCTGGTCGCTGCCGCCGCTGCGGTTTGGGTCGCGTGGTGGTTCGTCCGGCGAATTCATCCGGGCTACAACCTGATCGCGCAGGGCGATAGCTACAGCCACGGATTCTACGTGCTCGGATTTGCCGCGCTGGCTCTCGCCATGACATCGGCGATTCTAGGCGCGGCTCGCCGGAGACTCAGTGAACCAAATCTCTTCGTTGGCGCGCTCCTCTGGTGGGCTGCGTCGATGGTGGCGGCGACGCTCTCGGTTATTGGCGGCAGTTATCTTCTGACGTGGCCTTTGTTGTTTGCGTTACTTGGACTCGGTTATGCATTTCTCAGGCAAGGTGAGAGCGCTGGCCTGGCGGGGAAGATCTTCATTGCCTCCCTCTGCGCGATTCCCGGCATCCTCCTCGTCGTTCCACTGCTGCACCTTATTTTTATTGCAATGCCTTTCGCCCTCGCGCCTGGGCTGATTCTCCTTCTCGTGTTTCTGGCGGGGCTGCTGGTTCCGCTGCTCCGCAGTTCGACTGCCGGAAACCGCTGGGCGTTCCCCGGAGTGATCACGGCGATCGCCCTCCTGTTCTTCGTTCTGGCCGGGATGGGCCCGGGCTTCGACAAAGACCACCGCCAATCAAATCACGTTCTTTATGCGATGGACGCGACGAAACAGCGCGCCCTCTGGATTAGTTTTGACGCGCGACCCGATGAATGGACCGAGCAATTCTTCGGCAAGAAGCCGGAGCGCGGTCCGCTGGCGGAGCCTTTCCCGGTGAGCAGGCGAGCCTTCCTGCAAGCGCCCGCTCCCACCGTGCCCGTCGCGCCTCCGGAAGCGCAGGTCCTGGAAGATGTTACGGCGAACGGCGTCCGGCGTTTGCGCCTTCGCCTCGCCTCGCCGCGCGGGGCCGAACGAATCAGTGTGCAAATTAACGCCGAAGTTCTCAGCGCCGAGGTCGGTGGCAAGCGTCTCGCCTTGAACGCGACCGCGACCGAGCCGCAGAAGAATTGGAGCTTATCTTACTTCGCGTTGCCGAAAGAGGGCATTGAGCTCGCGATCGAGACGAGATCGACTCCTCCGCTGGCCATGCGGGTCGTGGATGAAAGCTATGGTCTCCCGCTGCTCGACGGGACGAGATTCACGAGCAGACCGGCGCACATGATGCCCGCGCCGTTTTTCCGCAGCGACTTCAGCCTGGTGAGCCAGGATTTTTCCTTCTGACTCCTCGTCGGTAGCCGCCGCCCTCTGGGCGGCGTTGGAGCCGGCCTGCTCCCGCAGACGCGGGACCGGTGGGATTAGGCGTCGCTGCACAGCAACGGCACGAGGGCGTGCCGTCTGCAATGCTTTTCTCGCAGCGACGCGGTTCCAGAAGGGGGCGACCTACAACAGCGCGAGCGATTTCCCTTCGCGGTGCTCAACCTGGTCCATCGTGCATTGGCGGGGGGCCTTGTCGGGGCGATAGCGGACAATCTTCGTGCCGTGGCGAAAACGGCCTCCCGTGAAATGGTCGTAGGCGATCTCCACGACAATCTTCGGATCGACCGGCTCCCATTCGCCGCTCCGTTCCGTGCTCCAGCGGCTTGGGCCACCGGGCGCATTTCCGGTGAAACCCGGTTTCTTCTTCAACGCTTCGAATTTTTTGGTCAGCGCGGGCCGTTCGCTCGCCTTAAAGGCCGAAGTAAAACCGACGTGATGAAGCGAGCCATCATCGTCGTAGAGGCCGAGCAGCAACGAGCCGAGTAATTTCGAATCGGTGCCGTAACGAAAGCCGCCCACCACGCAATCGGCCGTCCGGATTTGCTTTACCTTGACCATCGCCGTGCGTTCGCCGGACGCGTAGGGCGCCTCGATTTGTTTCGCAATTACGCCGTCAAGATCGCCGCCCACCTTGTCGAACCACTTTTTTGCGATGGCGAGGTCGGTCGTGGCCGGCGACAGGCGCACGCCGCTCCTGGCCTTCAAGTTTGTTCGCGCGAAGCTCTCCAGCTTTTTGCGTCGCTCCCGCAGCGGCAGAGCGAAGCAATGATTTGCCCTCCTCGTCCGCGAGCAGGTCGAACACGATGAACAAAGCCGGATGCGCCGCGGCAAGCTTCTGCACCCGGCTGGCTGCGGGATGCAGCCGCAGTTGCAGCTCGTCGAAGGAAAGGGCGTCGTCGACCGGAATGGCGAGCTCGCCATCAAGCACGAAACGCGGCGAAGGAAGCCGCTCGAGGTTCGCGACCACGTCCGGGAAATAACGCGCGAGCGGCTGGCCGGCTTTCGATTGCAGGAAAATCTTGCGCGCGTCGCGAAAAGCGATGCAGCGGAAGCCGTCCCACTTCGGCTCGTACTGCCATTCGTCGCCGACCGGAATTTCGTCGACGGAGCGCGCTTCCATCGGCGGCAGGGGCGGTTTGAGGTGAGGGCCATAATCTAATATTGTCATCCCGAGCGGAGTCGAGGGATCTCGCTTTTGCGAGCGGGAGCGAGGACCTCGGGCGCTGGGGCGCCTCGCGACAATTAGAGGTCCTTCGACTTCGCTTCGCTCCGCTCAGGATGACAGAGAACGGGATCACTTCGTATATCTTCGCGGCTCGAGCTTGGGCGGACGTTTTCCTTTTCGCACGGCGCCGGCCACGGAGATGTAAGCGAGTTCGTTCCGATCCACCGCGCAGCGCAGCAGGAGCCCGCCGCGGCTCATGTCTCCGCGACCGACGAAATCGGCGGGAAAGCAAAGCCGTTGCCCGAAATGTTCCAGGAGGACATCGACATATTTCCCGGTGGCGACGCTGCCGAGCAGCACGGCCTCGCCTTGAGCTGATAATTTCTTCGCCAGCTTCTTCACATCGCGTTCGAGCGGGATTCGATAGCGCGGATCGGCCTCGTCGATGTCCACCTCGGCAAATTCCAGCAGGTCCGCCAGCCCGACAGGTGTGGCGGCCGGGACCAATCCGCGCGTGGGCGTGATGACGAGAACGCTCGACTTTGTTTTACCTTCCGGGGCGAAGGCATTGGCGTAGGCGAGCTTCCCGCGAAAATAGAGGCCGCTCAGAAAGGTGAAAACCTCGCCAAGCGTAGGGCGTTGGTCGCTGCGCAGCCGGCGCGCGAGATCGAATTGAGCGCGCTCGCTCATGATCATGCGGGCGCGTTGGCCGCCGGCATAGGCGGGCGAGAGCAGGAAAACGCGTTCGATCATGCCGCGTCCGAAGTCCCGATCACCGCTTGGTGGAATTGCTGTCCGCCCGATTGCGATTCGCCTGGAGCTCGGGGAGATGTCGTTCCGACCATCGGCAAAGCATCTGCAATGGATCGATCAACGTGCGCCCAAGCCGGGTGAGCGAGTATTCCACTTTCGGCGGGACGACCGGATGGACTTTGCGCACGACCAGGCCGTCGCGCTCGAGACTGCGGAGCGTTTGCGTGAGCATCTTCTGCGAGATGCCGCCGATGGTTCGGCGCAATTCCGCGTAGCGCCGGGTTCCGTTCGCCAGGACCTGGATGATGAGCGCGGTCCATTTGTCCGCGATGCGATCGAGGACGACTCGCGAAGGGCATTGCGGCTTCAAGACCGATGGGGATGACGCCTTCATGCAGCATCTGTAGGAGCAAACGTTCCGGACGCAAGGAGAGAGTGACCAGCCGCGGCTTGACACGCGGCACGCCACATCGGCCAATGTCATTGTCGTGAAGCTCCTCATCATTGGCAGCGGCGGCCGCGAACACGCGCTCGCCTGGAAATTGAAACAATCGTCCGCCGTCGAGCGGATTTATTGCGCGCCCGGCAATGCCGGGACGGAGGAGATTGGCGAGAACGTCGCCCTCAAGGCGAATGACCTGCCGGGGCTGGCGCGGTTCGCGAAGGAGAACCGCATCGATCTGACGGTGGTGGGACCTGACGATCCGCTCGCGGCGGGGATTGTCGATGTTTTTGACGCGGAAAAGCTGCGCGTTTTCGGACCAACGAAATCCGCGGCGCGGCTCGAGTCGTCGAAGATTTTTGCGAAAGAATTGATGCGGCAGAAGCGGATTCCGACCGCGCGCGCCGCCATCTTCGACAACGAGGAAGCGGCGACCGCGTTTCTCCGTGAGTCGCGCTTTCCCATTGTGATCAAGGCCGACGGGCTCGCGCTGGGCAAAGGGGTGATCGTCGCCAAAGACGTCGAGGAAGGGCAGGCGACGCTCGACGCGATGATGAAAGAGCAGCGCTTCGGTGAAGCGGGGAGGCGGCTCCTGATCGAGGAATGCCTGACCGGTTCCGAATGCTCGTTGCACGCGCTGGTGGACGGGCACAGCTACCGGATGCTGGCGACGGCCCGCGATCATAAGCGCGCCTTCGACGGCGATGCCGGGCCGAACACCGGCGGCATGGGCGCATTCAGCCCGGCGGACAATTTTGGCCCGGAACTCCAGGCGCAATTCGATCGCGAGGTGATGGGGCCGTTACTCGCGGGCTTGCGCGAGAACGGAGTGAATTTTCGCGGCCTGCTTTTCCCAGGACTCATGATCACGGCGGATGGTTCGCGCGTGCTCGAATTCAATTGCCGTTTCGGCGACCCGGAGACGCAGGCAATTTTGCCGCGCTTGAAGTCGGACCTGCTTCCGCTGCTGGAGGCGACCATCGACGGCAAATTGGAAGGAACGATCAATCGAATGGGACGAACGGGCTGCGGTCACGGTCGTGCTGGCGTCCGGCGGCTATCCCGGCAAGTACGAAGTCGGCAAACCGATCTCCGGTTTGGAGGCGGCCCGCGCTTTGGACGTTCACATTTTTCACGCGGGCACGCGGAGCGAGAACGGCAGAGTCGTGACCGCCGGCGGGCGGGTTCTGGCCGTAACAGCGCTGGGCGAAACCGTGGCTGCCGCCCGGGAGCGAGCTTACGAAGCGGTCTCGCAAATCCATTTCGACGGCTGTCATTACCGCCGGGATATTGCTCTTAGCGCGGTTGCGCGATAAGATCGGGGGCATCTGATGTCCCGGCGCGTTTCCCTCTTCATTTTCATTCTCGGGGCCTGGAGCGCGGTGGCGAATTTGGCCGCGCAATCGCCTGCCAAACCGAGCGCCTCTCCCACGCCCGCGCCCTCCGCGACCCCGCAGGCTTCGCCGACGCGCCACGCCCACGCCGTCAACGCGGACGCTGATCGACTCGATGGATTCGGCCGATCTGAAAGAAGCGATCCAGCTCCTGAAGAATAACTACATTAAACCGGAGGCGCTGAACGAAACGGAGCTGAGCCGCGCGGCGTTCGAGGGAATCCTGACGCGGCTGGGGCGGGGAGTGGTGCTTCTTTCGGATGCCAGCGCGGAACCGGCCGAGCCGGCGGCGCCGTTTTATGGCGAAGTTCTCGATGGCCACGTCGCGTATCTCCGCCTTGGGGCGCTGAACCGGCCGAATTTGGACGCGCTCGACGCGAACCTGCAAACTTTCGCGGCGAAGAAGGTCGACGCGGTCGTGCTCGATTTCCGGGCTAGCGCCGCCACGAACGATTTTCCGCTGGCCGCCGAGTTCGCGAAGAGATTTTGCCCAAAAGACAAGCCGCTTTTCACGCTTGCGCAAAACGACCGCCAGGCAGGAGCGGACATTGACCAACGACCGCGATCCCGCTTTTCAAGGGTTGACCATTGTTCTCGCGGACGGCGACACAGCCGGCGCGGCGGAGGCGGTCGCCGGGGTGATCCGGATCTATGACAAGGCGCTGATCATCGGGCAGCAGACCGCCGGACGCGCCGTGGAGTATTCGGATCTAAAGCTGCCGAGCGGAAAAGTCCTGCGCGTCGCGGTGGGTGAAGCGGTTCTGCCCGAAGGCCGGCCGCTTTTCCCGGGAGGCTTGAAACCGGACGTGCCGGTGGAGATGGCGGCCGTGGACAAGCGAGAAATCTTTCAATCGAGCCGCGAAAAAGGGATGACCCCGTTCGTGGTCCAGGACTCGCGTCCGCACTTGAACGAGGCGGCGCTCATTTCGGGAAGAAACCCGGAGCTGGAGGCGATGGAAGCCGCCCAAAAGCGCGGGCGCAATCCCGAAAAGCCGGGGATTCACGATGCTGTTTTGCAGCGGGCGCTCGATCTGGTGACGTCGATCGGGATTTTTCAGAAGAAGTAGGGCGTGCGGAGCTGTGTCCTATTGGACCTATGGGACGTGTATGACCTATCTTGGAAAAGTCGCGGCGCGGGGTTAGCATTCGGTCGGGTGAACCCGCTCGAAGAACGCATCGGTTACAAATTCCGGAATCCGCTGCTCCTGGCGGAGGCGCTCACGCATCCCAGTCTGCGCCACGAGACGCATCGCAATCATTTCGATAATCAGCGCCTCGAGTTTCTTGGGGATGCGGTGCTCCAGCTCGTCATTACCGAGCATCTCTACGGCTATTTCACCGCGGAAGCGGAAGGAAAATTGACGAAGCTGCGGGCGCGGCTCGTTTCCCGCGAGGCGCTGGCTGTTCACGCGGCGACGATCGAGCTGGGGAAATATCTCATGATGGGACGTGGCGAAGAAGCGAGCGGTGGCCGGGTGCGGAACTCGACCTTGGCCGACGCCTTCGAAGCGCTCGTTGGCGCTATTTACCTCGACAGCGATCTCGCCACGGCGCGCCAATTCATTTTGGGGCAGGCGGCCAGCGAGCTGGCGCTGATGGTGGAGGAGCCGGTCGATATCAACCCGAAAGGTCAGCTCCAGGAATTGCTTCAGGCGATCTCACCGCGGAGCCCATCTTACGAGGTGATTTCCATGAGCGGACCGGAACATCAGAAGACGTTTGTGGTCCGGGCCATCTGGGAAGGGATCGAGCTGGCGGAAGGGACTGGCCGCAGCAAGAAACAGGCGGAAACAGCCGCCGCGGTCGAAGCGATGAAGGAGCGGCGCTGGGAGAAGACCATGGTTGGTGGTATAGAGCCGCTTTAATTGTCATCCCGAGCGGAAGTCGAGGGATCTCTAACTTGGGCGAGCTCAGCGAGGATCTCGGGCGCGGACGCGCCCTCGCGGAAATGAGAGGTCCTTCGACTTCGCTTTGCTCCGCTCAGGACCACAGCCGTGGCGAATGATTGAGCGCGTGCAGAGCTGAACCCTCAGGCGTCTTCCAGGCGTGGTGTTGCGCGATGGTCGCGGTAACGAACTCTTTCGCTCGGCGAACTGACTCTTCGAGAGACAGGTTGCTCGCCAACCCGGCGGCAATCGCGGCCGAATAAGTGCAGCCTGTTCCGTGCGTCGTCACGCCGCGCGAAAACGGCGCTGCAAATTCGAGCACGTCGCCTCCAACAAAAAGGAGGTCGATTGCCTGATCGCCAGCGAGGTGACCACCCTTCAGCAACAGCGGGACACCATATTTCTTCGCCAGTCTCTCCCCGGTTTTCCGCATGGCCGGCAAATCTGCAATCGGCTCACCCGACAAGCGGGCGGCCTCGCTCAGATTTGGAGTGAGCAGCGCCGCCAGGGGGAACAGGTCGCGCTCGTAGCTTTCGATGGCGTCATCGCGGAGCAGCGCGTCGCCGCTCGTCGCCACCATCACGGGATCAATTACAAGCGGCACAGGCACTTTCGTTTTTTCGCGATGGGCGCGAACGGTCCGCGCCACCTCCTCCACGATCTCGCGGGAGAAGAGCATTCCCGTCTTGATGGCCGCAACCGGAAACCCGTGGAGAAGCACCTCGATTTGCTCCCGCACCAGCTCCGCACTCACCGGCTCGATTTTCGAAACTCGGCCTGGCGTCTCCGCCACCACGCAGGTGACAGCGGTCAAGCCGTATACTCCCAGCGCGCTGAAAGTTTTCAGGTCCGCCTGGATGCCCGCGCCGGCGCTGCTGTCGGAGCCGGCGATGGTGAGCGCGACCGGTGGATTAGCCGACATGTTTAAGGACGGGGCCGCCCGCCTTCGCGGGGCTACGGCGAGGGAGGCAGATCCGTGGCTAACTAGCCGCCATCGGCGCCAATCGCTTCGACCGGGCAGCCTTCCATCGCTTCCTTGCAGAGCGCTTCCTCCTCGGGACTTTCGGGCTGCTTGTAAACGAACGAGTGGCCGCCGTCGTCGTTTCGTTTGTAATTAGCGGGGGCGGTTTCACGGCAGAGATCGCAGTCAATGCACTGGTCATCGACATAGAAAGGTCCTGAGACGTTCTCCGGATATTTGTTTGCTGGATCGGCCATATTTCTCCCGCTAAAAGCGAGTGGAACGTAGGAAGAAAGCCCTCCCGCGCAAAGGAAATTTGAGATTGCTGGCACTTCGGCTCAGCGGTCGTCCGGGACTTACTCCCCGTTGCGCGCGGCCGGGAGATCAATGGTGCCGCTCTGCGCGCGCATCAGCGCTTCCCCGATTAGGACCGCATCGACCCCGCAGGCTTTGATCCGCGCCAGATCCTCCGCCGTTCTGATCCCGCTCTCGCTCACGAGCACGATCTCTTTGGGAACCTCTTCGCTCAGCTTCTCCGTGACTGCCAAATCAACTTCGAACGTCGCCAGGTCGCGGTTGTTAATGCCGATAATCCGCGCGTCGGTTTCTAAGGCCCGATCAAGTTCCTCGAGAGTATGCACCTCGACCAGGGCATCGAGTTGATAAAGCGCCGCCGTTTCGAGCAAAGCAACGAGTTGAGCCTGCTCCAGTGCCGCCACGATTAGGAGGATCGCGTCCGCGCACGCCGCGGCTGATTCCATGATCTGCACCGGATCGAGAATGAAATCTTTCCGCAAGACCGGTTGCGGCACGGCGTCGCGGACCAGGCTCAGGTAATCGAGCCGACCTTGGAAGAACTGCTCATCTGTCAGCACAGAGATCGCGTCGACCGCTGCGCGCGCGTAATTTTTCGCAATCGCCAGCGGATCGAACGACTCGACAATCACGCCAGCCGAGGGCGACGCCTTTTTGATCTCGGCAATCAGCGCGACTTTGCCCGGCTCGCCCTGGAGCGCCGCGGCGAAGCCCCGAAAATCATTCCGGAGGAGCGCCGCCTTGTGCAGCTCGTCCCGGCGCGAGCGGAGCCGTTCGATCTCGTCGCGCTTCACCCGCAATATCTTCTCGAGCCGATTCACCCAGATAGTTCGCGCAGTTCCAGCCGGATTTACAGGCTGATCTGATCTGGATGGCTTCCGGGCGCTCCGGCTTGCAGCTTGGCCCTCGAATGGCATGTTCCCGCGTTCTGTCTCCGCGCCGACGTAGCTCAGTTGGTAGAGCAACGGTTTCGTAAACCGTAGGTCACGGGTTCGAATCCCGTCGTCGGCTCCATCTTCCCGCAATGAGGTTCATCACATGGGCGGCCCAACGCCGAAAGGCCCTCTGGATTTTGCTCTGCCTCGGCGCCTTGGTCCCGATGGTCCACATGAGCTGTCTCGTCCGGCAATACAGCGTGGAAGTGCCTTCACGCGACGATTGGGAAATGGCGCCCCTGATCGTGAAAGCGCATTCGGGAGAGCTGACGTTTGCCGATCTTTACGCGCAACAGGAAGAAGCGCGTTACTTCCTGCCCAAGGTGATTTTCGTTTTGTCGGCGGCCGGAGGCCATTGGGATGTCCGGGACTTGATCCTCATTTCCATAATGGCGAGCTGGCTGACCGCGGCGGGCGTTTTCTTTTTGCTTTACCGATCTGGCCTCAATCTGGGCGCGATCACGATCTGCTTTTGGCTCGCGGTGCTCTGCCTTTTTTCCCCGGCGCAGTTTGAGCTTTGGATTTTCGCCTCGGGATTCCCCTGTTTTCTCCCGGCGCTTTTTCTGGTGGCGGCTTTGGTGACGATCGAGACCGGGCTGTCCACCTTTTGGAAGTTCGTTATCTGCGCGGTCCTGGCGGTCGCGAGCAGCTTTACTCTGGCTCATGGATTACTTGCCTGGGGTTTGACCTTTCCCGTGCTTTTGCTGGCCCGTCCCGTCGCGCGGTGGAAGGACTGGCTCTCCTGGTGGTTGCTTTGTGCTGCGCTTTGCGCCGTAGCCTATTTCTTGGATTACCGAAGACCTCCTCATCATCCAGCCTTTGCGCCGGCTGCTTCACCGGGCGACTACGCACTTTTCATCCTGGAATACCTCGGAGGCGGCCTCGCTTACTCGTCAAAGGATCCGTCCGGCTTTGGCCGCGGCCATTTTCGGCGCGCTCCAACTTGCGCTCTTCCTCGCTGCTTTGCTCTACTCCGCGGGGCGCATACGCGACGGCCGGTTCCGGGCGACGGTGGTTCCCTGGTTTGTCCTTGGCGTGATCTGCTCTGGCGAGCGCTCTTTTGGCGGCGCTCGGCCGGGTGAAATACGGCGCTGATTATGCGTTGGCTTCGCGTTACGTCACATTTTCCATCTGGCTCACGATCGCGCTCATCGCGCTGGTCGCGATTATCGCGAGGGAATTGATCAGAGCGCGCACTTCATTCTGGCCGCGCGCCTTGGTCCTGGCGGCCTGCTCTATTCTCATCCTCAGCTTCCTTCTGCCTTTTCGCGCGGCGGCCGCGAATACACGATTCTTCCTGCGCTCGTGGTCCCAAAAAGACCGGCTCGCGCGCGCGGCGGTCCTTTTTAATCCCGCGATCCATACCGGAGAAGTGATAAGGAAAACCTCCTATCCGGGGGATGTGGCCAAGGTCGCGCAGTACGTCGCTGCCCTGGATCGGCTGAAATTGCTGCGACCTGCGCCTTTTCGCGACCAATCGTCTCAGCGGCCTTCCGCACGAAGTCGCGGATGGCAAAGAGACGGTGGGCGGGGTGGATTCTGTTACCTCCGTCGATGGGGGACGAGTGCGCGCCACCGGTTGGGCTGCGCTGCTGGGGCGAGATCGCCCAGCGGATTGCGTCGTGGTCGCCTACCAGACGCAAACTGACCCTGATCCGGTCGTTTTCGCGATCTCTGACGCGTTCGAAATGCGCCCCGCGATCATCAAACGTTTCCGCAGCATGGAATTATGTGGTCCGGCTGGACCGCGACCTTCCTGATGAGCGCAGTCCCGCCCGAGGCGACGCTCTCCTTCTGGGCCGTCGATGCCGACCAGCCGAAATTGTTCCAGCTCCCCGGTGACTCCTCCCTCAAAAGGCGCTAAAGAGAGAGTCCCATGTCTCCAGATGAACATGACATCATGCGCGCCGTTGAGGACGACTACTGGTGGTACCAGGCGTTGCGGCAGCACGTGGCGGATTCGATCGAGCCGCCCGCCCGCGCCTTTTCTGTTCTCGATGCCGGCTGCGGCACCGGCGGAACTCTCGCCGCGTTGCGCCGGAATTTCCCCCAGGCCGAGCTGAGCGGCATCGACGACAGCGAGCATGCCGTCGCGCTCACCGCCGGGCGCAACACCGGCGCGCGTCTCTGCCGCGCCAGTGTTCATGAACTTCCGTTTGCCGAGGGCTCATTCGATTTCGTTTTGTCGCTGGATGTCTGGAGCCCGCCGGGGTGGATGACGCGCTGGCCGCTCACGAAGCGCACCGCGTTTTGCGCGACTGGGGGGAAATTGATTCTGAACCTGGCGGCTTTCGAATTTTTGAAAGGCGCGCACGATTGCGCCACCGACGTCGACCGCCGCTATACGCGGCGACAGGTGCAGGCGCTGCTGGAAGGCGCGAACTTTCAGATCGAGCGACTGACCTACTGGAACGCCGCCTTCACTCCGCCGATTGCTCTCGTGCGCTGGTTCAGCCGAATGCGGTTGCACCGCGAAGAGCCGCGCTCGGATTTCCGCCCGCTCCCGCGTTTCCTAAACACGACCCTCAAGCGCGTCGCTGCGCTTGAACTCACCGCCAGCCGTCACCTATCGTTGCCCTTTGGCAGCTCGCTCTTTGCTGTCGCGCGAAAACATGGATGACCAGACGCCGCATCTCAGCATCGTCATTCCGCTCTACAATGCAGCGGCGACGCTGCCCGCGCTCCATCGGGAAATCGCCGCGCTCGAAGTCCATGGCGGCCACGAATTGATTCTCGTGAATGACGGGAGCCGCGACGAGACCGAAGCGATCGCGCTGAAATTGACCCGGGAAAGCCGGTTGCCCACGACGTTCCTGAGCCTCTCGCGCAACTTCGGCGAACACAACGCCGTCCTGGCCGGCTTACGCGCCGTCTCCGGGCGTTACGTCGTCACCATGGATGACGACCTGCAAAATCCGCCGTCGGAAGCGCTCAAGCTTCTGGCCGTGGCGGAAGCCGAAAAGCGCGACGTAGTCTTCGCCATTTACGACCGGAAAGAACACACCTGGTGGCGGAATGCCGGCAGCCGCCTGACCAATCTCATCGCCGATTTCGTGGTGGATAAGCCGCGAAAACTTTACCTAAGCAGCTTCCGTTGCATGAGCCGATTCGTGGCGGACGAGGTGGCGAAATCGCGCACGCCTTACCCTTATATCGACGGTCTCATTTTTCAGGTGACGCAAAACGCGGGCACGGTCGCGCGTGCATCACGCCGAGCGAGCGCAGGGGAGCAGCGGTTACAATTTTCGCAAACTCGTCCGGCTTTGGATCAGCATGCTGGTCAACGTTTCCATCCTGCCACTGCGTCTGATGACGTTCGCGGGAATGATTGACGAGCCTGCTGGGATTTCTGGCCGTGATCGAAGTGGTGATCGAACGCCTTCTGAACAAAACGCCTACCGGCTGGAGCTCCCTCATGGCGGCGATGCTGCTGCTTTCCGGTACCCAGTTGCTCCTCCTCGGTATCCTGGGCGAGTATGTGGGAAGAATTTACCTTGGGGTGAGCGAGAAACCGCAGAGCGTCGTGCGCGAACGGGTCACGTCGCCGCGCCCCGAACAGGCTCAATCATGATTTCGCTCGTCATTCCTACTCTCAACGAAGTCGAGAATATCGCGCCCTTGCTCGCCCGCATCCGGCGCTGCGATCCGGGGCCGGACCAGATCATCTTTGTCGACGACGGCTCGACGGACGGGACGCGGGAACGCATTCGCTCATTTGCTTCTTCTTCGCCGATTCAGTTGATCGAACGCGATGCACCGGTGCTCGGCCTGGCTGGCGCGGTCATGGCCGGTGCGCGCGCGGCGACGGGCGATTTACTGGTCGTGATGGATGCGGATCTCAGTCATCCGCCCGGAGAGAATCGCGGATCTGTTGGAGCCGTTGTTCGAGGGAACGAGCCGACATGGTTATCGGGAGCCGCTACGTCGCCGGCGCCTCGACCCCAGGCTGGCCGGTCTGGCGCAAGATTTTGTCTCGCGGAGCAGCCGGGATGGCTTATCCGCTTACCGGCGTGCATGACTCAATGTGCGGCTTCTTCGCCATGCCAAGAGAGTTGCTCCTGGAGCTGGCGCCCTCGGCGACTGGCTTCAAGATTGCCTTCGAGGCGATCGTGCATGGCGGGAAAAATTTGCGCGTCGTGGAGGTTCCGATTGTCTTTCGCGATCGTGCCCGCGGCATTTCCAAAATGAGTTTCGGCGTCGCGTTGCTTTACGCCTGCCGCTGGGGCGCCGCCGTCGCGAGAATGCCGTTTATCCTTCAGGACGCGACCCGCTTCCGCAGCAGCGCCCGCTCGTTTTATCCGCCAGAGTTCCGTCGCCAGTCCTACAAAGAGCAGCAGACGTCGCCACCAGCGCATTTCCGTAAACCTGCGCCATGACGCGAAAGGGGATCGAGAGGGCCAGCAGCAGCACCGCAGTGATGGTGCAGCCGAGCAGCAGGCGAGAGCGAGGCCCGGTGAGCAGTCGTTGCACGACGACCGTCAACGGATAGAGGAGCCAGGCGAACAAGTATCCGAACGAGAGCGGCGTAAAGATCAGGATCAAAAGCAGCAGCAGCGCGAACTCGATCGCGTCGGTCTCCGGCGTGCGCCGTCGCGAGGGCGGCATCACCGCGATAAAGGCCAACCCAAGGAGGAGCGCGCTGGCCAGGATGATTTGGTTCACCGTCTTGAAGTCGAGATCGGCGACGTTGGCGTAGACCGGCGTGTGCGGCTCGTATTTGTGGTCGTATTCCACATGGCGCAACAGGCGATTCGCCGTGCCCCAGATCGATTGGTTTTTCCACGAATTGCTCCGTCCGAGGCGCTGGCCGACGCCGGTTTCGTCGTACTTGAACAACATGCCGCGCGTCCACCTTTCGAGATCTTGTTTCGCGAGATCATAACCGCGGAACGGGATGGGCAGGAGAATGAGGAGGAACGCCAGCGTCAGCGCCATGGCCGCGGCCGCTGCCCAGTAACGGCGATACATGAGGTAGACAATGGCCATGGCCGGGAACGCCTTGATCGCCGCGGCGAGCGCGACCAGCACTCCTCGCGAGAACGTGTGCCCTTCGGCGCAGGCAAATAAACGCGCCCAGCATCAGCGCGAGAAGCACCAGGCTCGGCTGCCCCAGGAGGAAATTCCCCCAGACATGCGCGCCCATGACGAGATTTGGAATGAGGTAGAGGAGAACATGTCCGCGCTGCCAGCCGCCGGTGGCGAGCCGCGCCGAAAAGAGGATACAGCAGAACCAGGCCGCGGCGTTGACCAGCGTCAGCACAATGATGAGCCCGGTTTTTCCCAGCGCCGCGACGGGCGCGAGGAAACAGCGCGCACGGCGGGGGATACATGAACGGAAATTTCGTCCACTGGTTCGGGTAGACCTCGGCGCCCTGCAAAACCAGCTGTCCCGTTTCGTACCAGACCCGGTAATCCTTGATGCTGTGCCCGCGCAAACAATGCAGGACCGGCACGATCGTAAACACCAGCAGGACAAACCCAAAAAACCACAGCACGATCCGGAAAACCGATGGCCGATTCATCCGGTCTGCAAAAGCGCGCGCATCCTTCGAGTTCACGTTGGACGTTGGACGTTGAACGTTGGACGTTCGCCGCCAACGGCGGCCTCCTCCTGTGCCAATCCGTGCTCTGCTCGTAAGCATGTGCGATCTGCAAAATGCGCGCTTCGTCCAGCGGTTTTCCCAGCAACTGCAATCCAATCGGCAGTTCGGCGCCTTCCTCCGTTTGCGCAAAACCGCACGGCAAGCTGATCCCGCAAATCCCCGCGAGGTTGGCCGCGATCGTAAAAACGTCGGCCAGGTACATCCGCAACGGATCGGCCTGGCGTTCCCCGAGCGGGAACGCGACGTCCGGCGAAGTCGGCGAGATCAAGGCGTCGACCTTGGCGAACGCCTGCACGAAATCGCGCCGGATCAGCTCCCGCACTTTTTGCGCTCGTTGGTAATACGCATCGTAATAACCAGCGCTCAGAACGTAAGTGCCCAGGATGATGCGCCGTTTCACTTCCGGGCCGAATCCTTCCTCCCGCGTCCGTCCATACAGGCCGAGGAGGTCTTTCGGATTTTCCGTCCGGTGCCCGTAACGCACACCGTCGAAGCGGGCCAGGTTCGCCGACGCCTCGGCGCTCGCGATCATGTAATACGTCGCGACCGCGTACTCCGTATGCGGCAGGGAAACTTCCTCGATCTCCGCGCCTAACGATTGGAAATGCGCCACCGCCTTCTCAATTGCCGCCCGAACTTGCGCGTCGATCCCATCGATCATGTATTCCTTCGGCAGGCCGAGCCGGACGCCGTGCAGCTCGCCGTGCAGGTTGGCGGTGTAATCCGGCACCGCCTCGGGCAGCGACGTGGAATCCTGCGGATCCGCTCCGGCGATCGCGTTCAGGAGAAGCGCGGCGTCGCGCACCGTTTTCGTTAACGGCCCTGCCTGGTCGAGCGAGGAAGCAAACGCCACCAAACCAAAACGCGAGACACGCCCATAACTCGGCTTCAATCCGACCACGCCGCAAAGCGCGGCCGGCTGCCGGACCGATCCGCCCGTGTCCGTGCCGAGCGCGGCGAAGGCCGCGTCGGCCGCGACCGCCGCGGCCGATCCTCCGCTCGAGCCGCCGGGCACGCGCGATAGGTCCCAAGGATTGCGAGTCGGTTTAACGCTCGAATTCTCCGTCGACGATCCCATGGCGAACTCATCCATGTTCGTTTTCCCGAAAGGAATTGCCCCGGCTGCTCTCAATTTTCGCACCACCGTCGCGTCGTAGGTCGCGCGGTAATTTCGCAAGATGTTTGAGGCGCAGGTACACGGCTGGCCCTCGACGCTGATGATGTCCTTCAGCGCGATCGGCACGCCGCCGAGCGGCAAATCGAGATCGGCTCGCTCGGCGCGGCGCGAGCGCATCGTCGAAATTAACCGACAGATAGGCGCCGATCTTTGGATCCACCTCCTCGATCCGTGCCTGCAAAGCCTCCAGAACTTCTCGCGGAGAAACTTCGCGCGCCTGGAGCAATTTACGCAGCTCGGCGACGTTCAGCGCCGGAAGATCGGCCAGCGTCATTCCACGACCTTCGGGACAACGAAAAGGCCGTTGGCCTGCCGCGGCGCGTTGCTTAGCGCTTTTTCCGCGGTGAACCAGGGCCGCGGTTCATCCTCGCGCAGAATATTCGGTGGAGCGGCGGGTGTCTCACCCGCCCTCGTTTCGCTTCCTTCTGCGGGTGAGACACCCGCCGCTATAGCCTCGGCTTCACCCAGTTTCTCGGCGTACTCGAGCACCTCGCCGGAGCTGCTCCTGGAAAAGCGTTGTCTCTTCCTCCGTGAGATTCAGTCGCGCCAGCCGGGCGACGTGGGCCACGTCAATCTCGCCACTCTCCGGCATCGCGTGTTCCTACAGATGGAGATGGCTGATCAGCCAGATGACCGCGAGACCGAGCGCGATCACCAGAACCAGAAAGATGATCCGGCCCTCACGCCGTTCCTTCCGGAGCGATCCTCGCCGGGCGCCGGAGCGGCCGTCGTCTCCCCATCGTTTGTCCTGCAACGCGATCGAAACATCCAGGCGGCTGCGGCCTTCGCTCGCCCGGGCCAGCAATTCCTCGCGTTGCCGCCGGGTCGTTTCTTCCGCCACGCGCGGCGCTTCCGCGATCATGCGCTCCAGCTTCTCCATTTCGCCCCGCAGCTGCGATTCGCGCTGCGCGAGTTCTTCCTGTTTCTGGTTGAGCGGCGTCCCGTCTTTAGGAGGTCGGCGGCGCATGCGAAATCACTGAACCCTGGCGGCTGCCCAGAAGAAAACCACGAGCGCCACAATCCCAAAAATAATCAGCGGCAGCGTGACCGCGAAACCGATCTGCATCCATTGCAGGAACGACCTGCCGCCACCGAGTCCCATGCTGCCGGAGGTTACATCCGGCAATTCCATCTCGGTCGACTCGCCGCTGCCCGCTTCGAGGCGGCTGCGCTGCTGGCTGAATTCCGTGCGCGCGTCGTCCACGGTGCTGAGCGCGCGGCTCAGCTCTTTCGGCAGCTCCGTCGGGTTCCAGCCCTTGGGATCGATCGATTCCAGCAGCTGCAAATGCTGGGTAAAACTCTCGTGCGTCGCGCGGATCTGCTCGAGCTTCTTCTGGGAATCGTACCCTTCCCGTTCCAGGATCACGAGCGAGCGCGAGAGCTTGTCCGTCATCTCCGCGCGGCCGCGCTCCAGTTCTTCCTGGCGCCGGCTCAACTCCTCCAGCTCGCGCTTCTGTTTCTCGATCTGGTCCGCCTGCCGCCGCAACTGCTGGAGTTGCTCCTGCGCCTTTTGCACCTGCGAATCAAGATGCTCGGGGGACATGGTCTCTTCTTCGCTTAGTTCCAGCATTTGTTCGATAGGTCGGATTCGTTCTGCCATGGCACTCCGTTGGGGCGCCGCACGATTCGGCGTCTGCATTCGCGCGCGGCTGAGTGATATTAGCGGGCGAACTTCAGAATTCCACAATTTTTCCCGGCGCACTTAGAAATATTGCGCTCGAAATTCCCGGATCGATTCGCACCGCGCGCTTTGCGCATTAACATGTCTCGTCCTTTTCTTATGCCGGATGAAAATGTGAAACCGCCTGACGCTTCAACCGCGGAACTGGGAGGCCTCGACTTCCCCGCGCCCGGCCAGTGCATTTACGACGAATCGATTTTTCTTTCCGGCTGGTTTGATGGGCAGGACCGCGACCCGGCGTCGTCTGTTGTCCGCGCGTATGTCGACGACGTCTGCTGCGGCGAAACTCGAATCATTTTTCCTCGCACCGATGCGCGAAACGGTTTTCGGATTCTCGGCAAACTTCCGGCCGCGGCCAACGAGACGCGCGAAGCGACGCTTGCGCGTAGTCGCATCATGGGGCGATGGAACTTCGATGCACGCTCGCCGAGCAGACCAGTTCGCACTGGTTCCCGCTATGTTGCGTGAGCGGCCCTACGGCGAAGTGCTCTTTTCCGAGAACGAAACCTTGCTGCATCGGGAAAATATTTATGGCTCCGGCCCGCCGATCGAGGAGCCGGGCGTGGAAGTTTCCAATTTGCTCAGGGAATATTTGCCGGCGGGCGCGTCTGTGGTCGATGTCGGGTGCGGCGCCGGCGCCTACGGCCCTGTGCTGAAGGCCGCCGGTCACGACTGGCTCGGCTTGGAAGCAAACGCCGCATTGCTGCGGGATTCTCGAGCGGCGCCAATTGCCTTTTCGCCGGGTGGATCTGGAATCTCGCCAGCTCCCCTGCGCCGACGGTGAATGGGATTGCGCGATCTGCATCGAAGTGGTCGAGCACGTGAAGGATCCTGAGAGCTTCCTGCGCGAGATCGCGCGCATCACCCGCGTCGCGCTCTCTTTTCCGTCCCGAATATGGAGTTGCTCCCTTACCTGTATGACTGGCGCGTCGTCCCCTGGCATCTCCTGGAGGGCGATCACAAGAATTTTTTCACGCGCGCGAAGCCTGCGCGCGTTGCTGATCCGATATTTCAGCCGCGTGGAGATTTTCTCCTACGGCGAACATCCCTTGAGAACGCGCGATGGCGTGCCGCTTCACGTCCATCTGTTCGCCGTGGCCGAGAAATAACGGGACGTCGCGCATGTCATCCCGAGCCGCGCAGACGGCGAGGGACCTCCCAGTTGCAAATTGCGTCACACACGCCGTCCTACGCGTTCACTGACGGACTTGGCGTTTTCGCCACGCGGAAGCGTAAGACCGCTTGAGAGATCCCTCCGCGTGCTTCGCCCGCCTCGGGATGACACGCTCTAACGCGCCTCCTCCAAAAGCCTCGACCACTTCTCAACCAGCGCCGGATACGCACCGCCAGTTAACGGTTTCAGCTCCGGCCAGTGCGAGTCGATGTGGTCCTGCTGAAACGGCTTCGGCCCATGGAAGTGGATGATCTTCGCCTGCGCGTTTTCTCCCCAGTACGGCTTCCAATTCAATTCCGGCCTGAGCCGATCCCAGAGCGGACCGTTGCTGTCGCGATAAAACCAGCGATACGCCGCTTCATCCCAGGATTCGCGTTCGAGCTCGGCCAGGTTTTGCGAAATGTACTCGCGAAACTCCGGGCAGGCTCTCGCGGAGCCGCTCGGTGTTCATCAGCATCACCCCCGTATTCATGTTCACGTAATCGTCCTGGCGACGATTCCGGCGCGACCGCGAAATACTCACACGGGTTGGCCTCCAGCTCGGGAACGACTTCGCCGAGAAAAATCACATCGCAATCCGTATAGAGGACACGGTCCGCGCCACCCGTGCGCTCCACCAACTCCGGCAATTCCACGCGCGAGAAAGCTCCCGAAAGCGCCGCCGCCAGATGCGGATTGCCCTTTTGCCGCCCGAGTTCCTCCAGCTGTTCGCGCACGAAACTTCGGTGACGAACGATTCGCACTTCATGCTCGGCCAGCCATTCGGTGAATTCGTTCTCTCCGCCGTCGTAAATGCAGTGCGGCTCCAGCGACGTGAATTTTTTGGCCGTGTGCACCGCCACCATGATCATCTCGGCATATTGCCGAAAGGCGGTCGAATCTTCTGTCAGCGCGAAAAACCACTGCATGATGATGGTATTCGAATCAGGTTCCCGTTAGATCAACAGGACATTCTGTGACGAAACGAAAGGAGTCGACTCTCTGGCTTGCTTTGGCCGTGCTGGCAGCGCTGCTCCGTCTCTGCCCGATCGCGTCCGGCCTTCCTTACATCGATTACGTCGATGAGGGACATATCCTCCATCCGGCGATCGGAATTCTGAAAGCCAGGAGCTTCGATTCGAGCATCTACACCTATCCGCCGCTCACGAGCTACCTCGTCGTCGCCGCGATCAAAGGGTACTCGCCGATTTATCGGATGGTCCACCAGCGCGATCTAAAAGACGATCTGCCCGCGGACCAGGATTTAAAAACCAGCCTGGGCGATCACTACGATCTCATCACTCCGCCCGAAATAATCTGGCTGGGGCGGCTGGTGGTCGCGTGCCTGAGCATCGGGACCGTTCTGCTCGCGGGAGCGCTCGGCGAAACTTCTCGGCGGCCCACGCGCCGGATTGCTGGCCATGCTGTTCACCGCTTTGTGCCCGGCACTGGTCAGTCGGGGATCGAATCTTGCCCTCGATCCGACCGGGACATTTTTCGTCGTGGCGACGCTCTATTTTTGCCAGCGCTTGCGCGTCGCTGCCGCTGGCGCAGCCACCGGCGCGATGTGGCGGAACGTCGCCCTGGCCTCAATCGCCTCCGGCCTGGCTTTTGGGGGAAAATTCACCGCTGGCGTCGTGTTTGTGGCGGTGCTCGTCACGATTGCCGCACTTCCAATCGCGTGGAAATCAAAAGCGCTGCTTACCCTCATCGCCGGCGCCGGGCTCCTGGCCGGCGTTTTCTGCGGGGTTCCAGCGGCGGTGCTTCATCCGGAAAAGATCATCGGGGAGCTGCGCTATATCACGACGTTCTACCAGACAATCCGGTCAGAGCAGGGGTATTGGGCAGCGGCATTTTCCGCTGCGGAGATTGGCGGGCCTCTGATGATTGCCGGCCTCGCCGGGCTGCTCTGGATGCTTTGGAATCGCCCGACTCGGCACGTCGCCGTGAGTTGGATCGCGTTCTCCTTACTCCTCGTCCTCGGGTTTGCTTCATCCAGTTTCAAGCCGTTCCGGAACCTGCTCCCGCTGGTCCCTCTGCTCTGCATCGCCGGCGCTTTGCTCTGCGTGTGGCTGGTCGAATACCTGAAAGGCCGGGTTCAGCGCCCGATCATCGCCTCGGCAATCGTCACCGCCCTGGTTGTCGGTATCGCGGTCTCGCTCGCCTGGTCCAGCCGCTCGCCACGCTCTCTGGCGTATGCAACGCGTCGACGCCCGGGTCCGCGCGATCGACTGGCTCCAGCAGCGGGCCACGAAAGACCAGACGGTTCTCGGTCTCCGGGAATTGTCGATCCTGCCGGCGGAATGGAACCGCGTCGCGGCCAGGACGACGGTCGCTTCCTGGTTCGAAGCGGCTGAGCTTCTCGAGCGGCAGCGCTTCGACTACGTCGTGACTGGCGAGTTCGATCTCCGCTATGCCCCCGATCCCAACGCCTGGTCTGCCTATCGCGATCGTTGGAATAGCAAAACCTCACCGCTGCCGCTTGAGGCGAGCTTCGGCGAGGTCTTCACTCCGGTTGTCCCTTACCTCTGGCGCACGAACGACGAGCGCATTCTTATCCTGAAAGGGAGCACCCAGTGATTTACTCGCCAATCCGCGCGCCGATCGTGACCGCCGGCCCGTTGGCATGCCCTGGGTCGTCGTGAATGATGTCGATTCGCTTGTAACCGGTCGCCTGCAATACCTGACGAAGGGAGGGGAGGGTCAGCCACATGGCCGTCGGTGACATTCCGCTGAGCGGCTCGTCCGGACCGCCTTCGCCATGGATCTTCCCGCGCAATCCATGCTCGATGTCCATCGCTTCTTCTTCCGCAGCGTATTGCGTCCAAATGAACAAGATTGGCGCAACCGCCGGCAAGCTGCTGGATCAGTTTCCACGGCTCCGGCAGGTGATATAACAAGCCGGAGCAAAACACCGCGTCGAACTTTCCGAACTGGCCAAGATCGGCGTGCTCCAGATTTGCCTGGGCAAATTCGACGTTGCGCACCTGCAAGAGTCCCTGGACAAATCGCGCTTTGCGCGAGATTTGCCTCGCGCCCTTCCACGGCGAGGATACGTTCAACGCCCGGCCTTTCTGCCAGAAGGAAGGTCTGCGCGCCCTCCAGCGAACCGAGCTCCAGGATCGTCTCCACCTCTGGCGCAAATCGAAAAAATTGATCGATCCGGGCGTCGCCGACGGCGCTGATTCCTCCGCCGTAATCTTGGCCGCCGATCTGGAATTGGAAAATCCAGGGCCCGAGCTTCGCGAATTGCTTCGTGTGAGATCCGAGGGAGGGTTCATCTTCCGGGCATCATTTCGAGCAGCACGCCTTTGAAATATTCGGTTTCCGGCAGCGTGGGAAGAACAGGATGATCGAGCGCTTGCTCGAAGCGGTGCAACCGGCGGGCCGACCGGCGCGCATCCACCAGCGCATCCGCGATGGTTTGAGTCAAAAATGCTTTCGCTCACGTGATGCGAGCAGGAAAACGTCGCCAGCAACCCGTCGCGCGAGAGCAGCTTGAACGCGCGCACATGCAGCTCCCGATAGCCGCGCAACGCATCGTGGAGGCCGCCCTTCGTTTTGGTGAACGACGGCGGATCGAGAATGATCAGGTCGAACTCTGCGCCATTCTTTTCCGCCGCGCGCAGGAACTGAAATACGTCCTGCTCGATCCATTCGACCTCTAACGAATTCCGCTCCGCATTCTTTCGCGCCTGCGCAACGCTTTCGGCACTGCCTTCCACGGCGGTCACCTGCGTCGCCCCCGCCTTCGCGCAGACCAGCGCAAAGGCTCCCTGGCTCGAAAAACAATCCAGCACGCGCCGGCCTTTGGCGTGGCGCGCGACCGTCTCGTAATGCGCCATCTGGTCCAGGTAAAAGCCCGTCTTCTGCGCGTGCATCAGATCGACGCTCAGGCGCAGCCCAGCCACTTCTATTTCCGTTTCGCGGCGGCGCTTCGCCAAACAGGACTCCTACCTGCGCCTCCATTCCCTCCGCCCGTCTCACCGCCGCATCGTTCCGCTCGATGATCGCTTGTAGGGCAGGCGCTCCGCCTGCCTGTTTCAGCGCTTCGACAATCAGCTCTTTCCGCTGATCCATCGCCAACGTCAGCGTCTGCAAGACGAAATGATCACCATATCGGTCGACGATCACGCCCGGCAGCCCATCGCTCTCGCTCCAAACGACCCGGCACAGCCGGGGATTGACGCCTCTCCGCACCCGGTAATCCACCGCCTGCGCGATCCGTCTTTGAAAAAAATCGAGATCGAGATCCTGGCGCCTCCGGGAAAAGCGCCGGGCCACGATCTGCGATTTGCTGTTGTAGATCGCGCTGCCGAGCAGCCGGTCTTTGCCATCCTTGAGCGAAATGACCTCCCCATCGGCCGGATTTCCGAACGCCTTCAGCACTTCGCCGGAAAAAACCCAGTCGTGTCCGTGCAAAATTCGCGCGCGCGGTTTGACGACGATTCCAGCCATGGGCTAATGATGTCGCAGTTATGCCGACCACTCCACAATCGATTGTCGATCTCCCCGGAATCAAGAAACTGCGCAGCGGGAAAGTCCGCGAGGTTTTCGATCTCGGCGAGACCCTGCTCTTCGTCGTGACCGACCGCCTTTCGGCCTTTGACGTGATCCTGTCCGATCCGATCCCGGAGAAGGGCGCTGTCCTCAATCAGCTTTCCGCATTTTGGTTCAAGCGCTTCGACACGATCGACAATCATTTCATCACGGCTGATTTCGATCAGTTTCCGCCGGAGCTGCAGCAATTCCGCGAACAACTGGCCGGCCGGTCCATGATCGTGAAGAAGACCAAGCCGCTGGCGGTGGAATGCGTTGTCCGTGGTTACCTGGCCGGTTCCGGTTGGAAAGAGTACCAGAAAAGCCAGAGCGTTTGCGGAATCAAACTTCCGCCGGGGCTGCAGCTCGCCTCGCAGTTGCCGGAGCCCATCTTTACGCCTTCGACAAAAGCCGAGGAGGGCCACGACGAAAATATCGATATGCAGGAATGCGCGCGCATCCTCGGCGACGAGATGGCGAACCGCGTCAAAGATCTCAGTCTCAAGATTTACTCGGAAGGCCGCGAACATGCCGCGGGCCGCGGCATCATCGTCGCCGACACCAAGTTCGAGTTCGGGACCGTGGACGGGAAATTACTTCTGATCGACGAATGCCTCACGCCCGATTCCTCGCGCTTCTGGCCGGCGGACCAATACGTCGTAGGGCAGAGCCCGCCAAGCTTCGACAAGCAATTCGTGCGCGATTATCTCGAGACCCTCGATTGGGACAAGACGCCGCCCGCCCCGCGGTTGCCCGCTGACATCATCGAGAAAACCTCCGCGAAATATCGCGAAGCCTACGAGCAGGTAACGGGCGCGCAGTTAACGTAGCTCATTTCTTGTCATCCTGAGCCTGTCGAAGGATCTCTAACTTTCGCGAGCGTCAGCGAGGACCTCGGGCGCTCGCCGCGCCCTCGCGAAATAAGAGATCCTTCGACTTCGCTCAGGATGACAATTGGGTGGGTTCGCCGAAATTGTCGAACCAATCCGCGGCGAGATCCTCCCATTGCGGATTCAATGTCGCGATGAGCGTGTTCTTTTTCTGTCGGCGCCAACCTTTCAACTGCTTTTCGCGCCCAGTCGCATCACGCACGTCGCGGTAGTGCTCGTAATAGACGAGGTGGGCACAGTGATATCGCTGGGAAAACGTGTCGGGCCGTTCGCCTGCGCGATGTTGCCAGACTCGAACGAGCAGATCATTCGTGACACCAATGTACAACGTCGAACGCGTGTTGTTGCTGACGATGTAAACGTAATAGTCGTGGTCGCGGGTGCTCACGGGGGGAACGCGATGTTCTCTTCTTCTCCGGTGCCTTTATCAGAAAACCAGGCGGACACAGAAGGCAAGATTAGAGGTCCTTCGACTTCGCTTCGCTCCGCTCAGGATGACAGAGGGGGTGGAGATGAGCGAAAAATTAACGCTTTCCCGCATTGTCATCCTGAGCCTGTCGAAGGATCTCTAACTCTTGCGAGCGCAAGCGAGATCTCGGGCGCTCAGCGCGCGGTCGCGGACTCAAGAGGTCCCTCGACTCCGCCGTGCTCCGCTCAGGATGACAGAGGGGTGAAGATGAGTGAAAAATGACGCTTTCCCGCGCTTGTCATCCTGAGCCCGTCGAAGGATCTCTAACTTTGCGAGCGCAAGCGAGATCTCGGGCGCTCAGCGCGCGGTCGCGGACTCAAGAGGTCCCTCGACTCCGCCGTGCTCCGCTCAGGATGACAGAGGGGTGGAGATCAGGGAAAAAATTGACGCTTTCCCCACGATTGTCATCCTGAGCCTGTCGAAGGATCTCTAACTTTTGCGAGGGCGCGATAGCGCCCGAGATCCTCGCTAACGCTCGCAAGAGTTAGAGGTCCTTCGATTCCGCTTCGCTCCGCTCAGGATGACAGGGGTGGTTTGCGCGGGCCTACTACCCGATCAGTTCGCTCACCATCGATTTCTCTTCCTTCAGCTCCGCCACCGACGCATCGAACCTGGCTTTGCTGAATTCATTCAGTTCCACGCCCTTTACGATCTCCCATTTGCCGCCGCGGGCCCGAACCGGGAAGGAGCAGATCAATCCTTCCTCCACGCCGTAGCTGCCATCCGAGCAGACGGCTACGCTGTTCCAATCGCCTTCCGGCGTATCCACGTTCAGCGAACGCACCGAGTCCACGATGGCATTCGCCGCCGAACCGGCGGAAGAGGACCCACGCGCCTTGATAATCGCTGCGCCACGCTGTTGCACCGCTGGAATAAACGTCTCCTTCAGCCAGCCTTCGTCCCCGATCGCCTCCGCCGCCGAACGGCCCTTGATCTTCGCGTTGTAGAAATCCGGATACTGCGTCGCCGAATGGTTTCCCCATATGGTCATGTTCGTCACGTCAGTGATGTCGGCGCCCGCTTTCTGCGCCAGTTGCGCCTTGGCGCGATTTTCATCGAGCCGGGTCATGGCAAACCACCGATCCCGCGGGATCGACTTCGCGTTGTTCATGGCGATCAGGCAATTGGTGTTGCACGGATTGCCGATGACCAGAATCCGCACGTCTTTCGCCGCATTCTTTTCAATCGCCTGGCCCTGACCGATAAAGATTTTGCCGTTGATGCCGAGCAAATCTTTTCGCTCCATCCCGGCTTTACGCGGAACGCTCCCCACGAGCAGAGCCCAGTTCACATCGCGGAAGCCCTCATCGAGATCAGTCGTGGCGACGATGTTCTTCAAGAGCGGAAACGCGCAGTCATCCAATTCCATGACCACTCCCTTGAGCGCCTCGAAACCGGGTGGAATTTCGATCAAATGCAGCGCGACCGGCTGGTCGGGGCCAAACATTGCGCCGGAAGCGACACGGAAAACAAGAGCGTAACCAATCTGTCCGGCTGCCCCGGTGATCGCGACTTTGATGGGTGATTTCATGAAGTTGAGAGTTGAGAGTGAATAGTTGAGAGCAGTCTCTGGAGTTTCAACTCTCAACTTTCAACTCTCAAATCCGAATGCTTTCGCGGTCAACTTATTCTTCCCGTATTCTCAAGCAGCTCGCGGATCATCTGCATTCGTTTCCGAACACTCCGGCTTTCCTTCAGCCCGCGGACGGTTTTCCACATCCGCCGGCTCCAGTTCGAGCTCGCGGCGGTGCCGGGCACGTTGAATCGGTCTTTGCGCGCCAGGAGGTCGGTAATCATGACAAGCGCAATCCAGGACTCGGAACGGAAGAGCGCTTCCATGACCGGTCGGTAAAAGTCGCGATCGAAATCGCTCTCCGGCGTCGGCCGCGGCAGGCCGGCAAACTCGGCCACTTTCGCCAAATCCTGCCTGGCTTGTTCGGTCGTCGAGCTCGGTTCCTCGAACGCCTCCTCCCACATCGCCCGCAGCGGTTTGTGATCGTGCGTCGCGTAGGTCGCCACCGAAAGGCGCTGGTATTCGGCTCCCGAAATGGAACGGCCATCCGGATGATTCTCCCATTGCGGGATCTTGAACCCCGCGATGCCGAGCGAGCGCAAGCTGGGCCGGACATAATCCGGAACCGTCCCGAGGTCTTCGCCGACGACTCGCGTTTCCCGCGATTCCTCGAGCACCGCGCGCAAATATTCCTCGCCCTCGCGTCGATTCGCTTCGCAGTTTTCCCAATTGGAATCGTCGCGCGGATAAAATTGAGGGGAAGCGCCGCCGGTTTTCTCGCGCATCTGCTCAAACGAAAGCGGCAAGAATCTCCGCGTTGCGCGTCGGCCGCCAGGGGAAGGCGTAGATGCGGTAGAAGCCGAGGACGTGATCGATGCGGAAAACGTGAAAGATTTTTTGCACGCCGCGCACGCGCCAGCGCCACCAATCCAGATGCCGGCTGCGCATCACGTCCCAGCGATAAAGCGGGATGCCCCAGTTCTGCCCCCACTTCTGGGTGAACTCGTCATCCTTGAAATACGGTTCCGGCGGCGCGCCCCCGACCACTCCAGCGCAAACTCGCCCCGGCGCGAATAGACATCCGCGCTGTAAAGGTTCACCCCGAACGGAATGTCTCCCATCAAGCGCAACGCCGCGTTCTTCCGCGTAGGTTCGCACTGCCTTCCATTGGTCGAATGCGACCCATTGGACGTATTTGAAAAATTTTGTGCGTCCGTTGAATCGCGTCCTGCTTTTCGGCGGTTTGCGCGACAAGCCATTCCCGCGTCGCCTCCGGGCTGCGATGTTCCTCGTTCCACTGGTCCCAGATTTCCCTGCCGCCATTTTCTTCCATGAGCGCGCGGAAGAACGCGTAATCTGTCAGCCACGCTGCCTCCTCGTTGCAGAAAGCATCGAAGCTCGCGGACGCCTCAGCCCCGCGCTGGGCAAAGCGGGCGAAGGCCTTTTCCAGGAGCGCCATCTTTGTTCTCCGAACCCGGCCATGTTTCACCGGACCTCTTCGCAATTTCTCGAGATCGACTTGACCGATGACGTCGTCAAAGTCCGCTTGCGTGAGATCTTCCGGCGATCCGGGAACGAGATGGAGCGTCGACGGTTCCAGGGCGACGGCGCTAATCGCGTTATACGGGCTGTGATCGCCGCCCATTTCATTGATCGGCAAAATCTGGACAAGCCTGAACCCAATGTCCGCCGCCCAATCGATAAATTGCCGCAGCCCTTCGAGATCGCCGATGCCCAGGTCGTCCTCCGTCCGCAACGCAAACAGCGGCGTCAGCACTCCCGCGATCTTCCGTTCAGGCGACAGATTCATAGAGGATAATTTAGCCACGGATAGACACGGATGAAACACGGACTAAAAGACGAGGCGCTTGTACCGACTTTCACTCGCCCGAAGTTCACGAGAAGTCCGACTTTGAGGCCAGTCGCTTTCAACACATTGAGCAACTGCGCCTCATCCCGGCGATCGTACTGAGGATTGACCTTCAACTCGACGAGCACGCACCCATCCACAATCAGGTCCGAATCGTAATCGCCAACCACGACTTCTTTGTAGCGGACCTGCACCCGCTTTTCGATTTCGGCAGTCGATCCGCGGCGAATCAACTCTACCTGCATGGCTCGTTCGTAAACTCGTTCAGAAATCCGTAGCCGAGTTCGCCATGCACCTCGAAGGCGCTCCCGATAATCTTCTCGGTGATGTCCGGTGCAGCAACTTGTCTGGATGTTCCCCTCGATTTCCAACATCTCCCTATCCGTGTTTCATCCGTGTTAATCCGTGGCTAAAACTCAGCACGCCGGACCTGCCAGTCCTCAATCAGCTTTGGCGGGATCTCCTTCAGGAAACGCGAGGGCCGCTGGAACATATCGCCGTAGCCGGCATTCAGGCGCATGTGCGGGAAGGTAAGATAGAGCTCGTCCCGCGCACGGGTGATCGCGACGTAAAACAGCCGGCGTTCTTCCTCGATGCTGTCGCGCGTCTCGAGCGAGCGCGTGCTGGGAAACATCCCGTCCGTGAGCCAGATGACAAAGACGGTGTGATACTCGAGGCCTTTCGCCTGGTGGACCGAGGAAAGGTTCACCGCCTCGTTGTCGGCCGTCTGGTCCAGGGCCGGTTCCGCGTCGATGTTGCTGATCAGGGCCAGCTGGGAAAGGAATTCGTGGACATCCTTGAACTGGCGCGCGAAAGCCGCGAGCTGATTCAAGTCTTCCCGCCGCAGCTCGTAGTTCGTGAAATTCGCCTTCGCGTAATCATCGTAAACCGCCTCCACGATCGACGTGATCATTTCCGAAGGCGGATTCGGCTGCCCGCCCGGCGCGATCTCATCCAGCGTATGCGCAAGCTGCTCCCACGATTTTTTTGATTTCGCGCCAACCGCCATGGCCAGAAGTCGCTCGCTCCAGGAGGTGATTTCTCCGTGCTCATCCAACTTGCTTTCCCAGGCGCGCCAAAGATTATCCGCGCTCTTGTTCCCGATGCCGGGCAGCAGTTTCACCATCCGTTTAAACGCCACTTCATCCCGCGGATTGGCGATGAACCGGATGAACGAGGTCACGTCCTTCACGTGGGCCTGCTCGAAGAAACGCACGCCGCTCGTGATCACGTAGGGGATGCCGCGCCGCGACAGCTCGAGCTGCAGCTCGATGGCGTGGTAATGCGCGCGGTAAAGAACCGCGATCTCGTTCAGCTCGATCCCTTCATCGCGCAGCTCCAGGATCCGTTGGGCGACGAACTGCGCCTGCTCGCTGCCGTCGTTTAATCCCACGACCGCCGGCCGGAACGCGTTACTCAATCGCGTCGCGCTCAATTCCTTTCGGAATTGTTTCACGTTCGCGGAGATGGCCGCGTTCGCGACGTGGAGAATCTCCGGCACGCTCCGGTAATTCAGCTCGATCTTGAAAACCTGCGCGTCGGGATAGCGCTCCGGGAACGCCAGGATGTTTTTGAAATTCGCGCCGCGCCACGAATAGATCGATTGGGCGTCGTCGCCCACCACCATGACGTTGCGATGCTCCGCGGCGAGCGTGTCGATGAAGTCCGCCTGGATCTTGTTCGTGTCCTGATACTCGTCCACGAGGATGAACTGGAACTGGCGCCGGTAGAAATCCGCGATGTGCTCATGCTCCTTCAGCATCCGCAGCGTCTTTTCGAGCAGGTCGTCGAAATCCATCGAGTTCGTGCTCTTCTTTTTCTTCTCGTAACGCGCGTGCACGTCCTGGATCTGCTCGAGGAGCGGCAGGAAATACGGGAAACTTCTCCGCGAGCAACGCGTCGATCGCCGTCTCGGTGTTGATGACGAAGCTAAAGATCTCGGCGAGCACGTCGCCTTTCGGGAAACGGATCTCCTTCGGATTGATTCCCGCCGCCGCGACCACGGTATCGATCAGGTCCTTCTGATCTTCGCGATCCATGATCGAAAAGCCGCTCGAGTAGCCGAGCGCGCTCCCATGCCGCCGCAGCATCCGGTTCCCGATCGAATGAAAGGTGCCGCCCCAGAGCCCGCTCGCATCCACCGGCAGCAGGTTCGCCACGCGATCGAGCATCTGGCGCGCGGCTTTGTTCGTGAAAGTGAGCAGCAGGATGTTCCGCGGGTCGATTCCGTTCTCGAGCAGATAGGCCACGCGATAGGTGAGCGTGCGCGTCTTCCCGCTTCCCGCGCCCGCGATGACCAGGAGCGGCCCCGGCGACGCCGTCACCGCCGCGAGCTGCTGCTCATTCAGCTCCGCCGCGTAATCGATGTTGATCGTGGTCGCGTGCGGGGCGCGCTGGAGCGTGTATTCGCGAGACATCGGGCGTAACCGTCCGGTGTCGCTGCACCCTGTTCAATGGGAATTTGGGTGAGTGCGCGCGAAAACCGTGTCGCCTCAGCGCAAAATGACCGAGCGGGAAGCGGAGCGGCCGTGGTCGTCCAAAGCGGTGAGCTGATAGACGCCGGGCGTCGGTTTCCAGGAGAGGACTTCGCGGGCATCGCAGGCGCCGAGGAATGTTTTGTCGGCGAACCAGTAAAGCTTCCGCACGCCGCTCTCGGTCTCGGCGCGAAGAGGAATGCTGGCAGATTGGAGGATGAATGCGAGAGCGTCATGACGCTCGCCGGCAGAGTAATCTTCGGCGCGTGACCTCCGCGCGCGAGAAGGTCGCTCTCCGACGTGGGCAGAAAAGGTGGCGGCACGCGTCGCGGAACTCCCGCCCGCTCAAAAAGCGCCAGCAGATCCGACGGCCAAAATTCGTAGACCTCACGTTTTAAAGGTGCGCAGGCCATCATCCTGCGCGACGCGCAGACCGGTCGTCGCATCGACGAGGATTTCGCGATGCACATCGCAGTTCGCGATCGGGGAAATGCCGGGGACGAACCAGCTTTCGGTGCGATGCGGACAGGACGGCGTCGGCAGCTGCCCGGAGACAGCGCAAAACTCGACGCGTTTCAGGTTCAAGCCGGCCGCGGGCTGGTGAGGCTCGTGGCGCGACGGCTGGGTGGCGCGCAATCCATCGATCATTTGAAACAAGAGCGGCGCTGCGGCGGTGCGCCCGATGAAGGCCGGGTTGCGCTTTCCGTCGAAGTTGCCGACCCAAACCGCGAGCACGTAACGATCGAAAACGGCGATCGACCACGCGTCGCGGAAACCGTGCGACGTGCCGGTTTTCCAAAACACCGGCGAATGACCGGTCGGAATCGGTCATCCCCGGCCGCGGAATTTTTCCCAGCATGTCGAGCGTAAGGAAGGCGGCTTCAGGAGTGACCAACCGGACATTGGTCGTCGCCGCAGGCTCGTCGACCAGGCGGCGGAGGGGTTGAAGTCGCCCGCCATTGGCCAGCGCCGCATAGAGGCGCACGAGGTCTTCCATCGTCACTTCCGCGCCGCCCAGCGGCAGCGAGAGTCCGTAGTGCGATGCCGGCTTCGGCAAAGAGACATGCGCATCGCGAAGGAATTCATAAAACGTCGGATGCGATAATTCCGACGCGAGGGTGACGGCGGGAACGTTCCGGCTGCGGGCCAGCGCATCCGACGCCCGGATCGGTCCAAGAAAGTCGCGATCGAAATTCTCCGGATTGTAATCGCCGAAGCTGTGCGGCGCGTCCTTCAACAAGGTGAGGGGATGAATCCGCCCCTGATCGAGCGCGAGCGCGTAAACAAACGGCTTCAAGGTCGAGCCCGGCGAGCGCGGCCGGCGCGTGCCGTCGACCTGGCCGTGGATTTCCGGTTTGGAAAAATCCGAGGAGCCGACCTGGGCCAGGACCTCCATCGTCTGGAAATCGATGAGCAGCGCGGCGGCGTTTTCGATGCCGCGCTGGCGGTTTTGCGCAACATAGTCCGCTATCCGTTTCTCCAGCATTTGCTGGAGCGAAAGGTCGAGCGTGGTCCGCAATTCTGTGTCGCTCGTCCTGGACTTCAGAACACTTTGGACGAAATGCGGCGCGGTCAGCTGAGACCTGGCGCGCGCTTCTGCGCGAAAGGTCAGCGGCGGGCGTCTCTTGTTCGCCCGCTCGCGTATACCAGCGCTGTTGCGCCGCGGTCAGCCGTTCGTTTTCGCGGTGATTGATCAAGGCCCGCCGAGTCGGGCTTTGCGGAATCACACTCAAAGCCACTGCTTCCGGCCCGCTGATGCGCGCCGCGGTCTTAGCGAAATAGATTTCACTGGCCGCGCCGACGCCTTCGATATTTCGGCCGTAGGGAGCCAGGTTCAGATACGCTTCCAGAATCTGCGCCTTCGAATAATGGCGCTCGAGCTCGAGGGCGTACATGATTTGGCGCAGCTTGCCGGCAACCGTCCGCGTATGCAGATGGTAACGAAGCCGCGCCAACTGCATCGTGATCGTCGAAGCGCCCGCGCGTCTCCCTCTCGGCCACGGCGAAATTCCAGGTCGCGCGCGCCAGCGAGACCGGGTTAACGCCGGGATGTTTCCCGTAATGTTTGTCCTCGAAACGCACCGTTGCGTCGATCAGGGCCGGCGAGATTTCCTTCAGCGGCGTCCAGATCCGGTATTTCTGGTCCGCCGTCAGCGTGACGCGGAGGACGTTGCCATTCCGATCGCGGACGCGCGTCGAAAAGTCGATCCCTTCGAGCAAGGGCGGCTTTGGGAGCGCGAGCCAGACGGCAGCGAGAACCATCGCCACGAAAACAAGCCGCGACGCAGCCAATCCAAGGAGCGAGCGGTCTCCAGACCGCCGATTTGACGAGTTCGGTCTCGCAGCTTTGGGAGAAATCGCCGCTCCTTGATTGCTCTTGCCTGACACGAACGTTCATCCGAAATTACTTCGTCACGCTGATCTTCCCGCCCAGGCCGCGCGCCTTCACGTTCCGGTCGTACATCGATTCCGCGAAAGCCGGGGGCACGACGAAATTGCCGCGGTTGCACGACTTGATCTGGTAGGTGATCTCCAGCGTCTCGGTCGGCACCGTCGCGTAAAAGACAGCTCGATCTTCGCGCACTTCGACATAATCAACGCCGGTGAATCTCGGAGATCCCCGGCGAGAGCGACGTGCTGACAACTTCAAATCCGCCCGGCAACAGGTCGACCAGCGCGACGTTGGTAATCGACTCCGGCCGCAAGCTGCGGATGCGGAGCCGGACCGTGATCACTTCGCCCAACTGCGTCGTCGTGACCGGCTTGTTCGATTTGTCCAACAGCTCGCGATAAACTTCCAGTCCATCCGTGATGGCTTTGTTCGAAAGCTGGCGATCGAACCCCGCCTCGACGACCTGATAGAACGCGCCCGGGGCATTCAGCGCCGGAGTGCTGCGGAACCGAAGCCCCGCGGCATCGCCCGAAAAATTCGCGCGCTGCAACAGCTTCTTCCCACTCGCCAGGACCATTTCTTTTTTGGCCTTGTCGATCTCCGCGATGGCCAGCTCCGGCGGATTTTGCGCGATGACGCGCGAATACGATTTGAGCGCGAGCACGGCGTAAGCGGCCGAGAGCGTATTGAAACCGCCTTCGCTGATGGGCCGCAGAATATTCTCGAATTCAGCCGCCGAAAGTTTCTTGAGCCGCTCCGGAAATTCGCGCGCGAGGACCGCGATGTATTGGGCATCGGCGCCGAGCGGCTGGTAGAAATCCGTCACGCTGGCCTTGTCATGCTGGCCGATGCGATAGGCCGCAATCAACTTCACCGCCTCGTCTTCCTTGCGCAGGATATGAAGCGCACCAGCGAGATAAACGCCGGTCATCTCGGCCTGCCATTCCTTGGCGAAATTTTTGTCGAGATATTCGCGCAGGTTGAGGATGTAATTTGTCGTGACGACGCCTTCCCGGCTGAGGAGGTAGATGGCGTAGGCAATCGTGCGCGCGTCCTCCAGGCCCGACGGCTCCTTCGCCACCATCGCCTGCAAGTTGCGCAGGCCGCTGGCGAACATCTCCGCCGGCGGCGCGAACCCGGCCGCCTTCGCTTCCATCAGGAAATGCATCGCATAGACCGACATGAAGCTGATCTCCTGGCCCTTTTCCGGCGCCCAATAACCAAAGTCACCCTGGTCGTTTTGCCGGCGGCGCAGGACCGAGAAAACGTTTTCGAGTTGCGCGTTCACCTCGTTTCGGGGCAACCCGAAGTCGGCTTCATCGGCCAGGACGAGCCGGCAAAAGGCCGCGCTGGTGATTTGCTCGCTGCATCCGTGCGGGAAATCCTTCAGATAAACATCGAGACCATGGGCGAGGCCGAGCGGCAAGGCCGAGACCGCCGCGGTGAGCTTCCGAAATTCCGGATACATCTCGCGCGTCACCGAAACCTCGGCGCTGGTTTTGTTGAAGCTGTTGCTGCGGACCTGCGTCATGTAGGTCATCGGCGGGCGGACGCTGATGGTGGAACGCAGCCGCGTTTCCTGTCCGCCGGTGCTGGCGACGAACGTGACGGTGCCCGAGCCGAGCTTGTCGTTTACGCGCACGGAGAACGTGGTGGTTTGCTCGCGCCCTTCCGCAATCTTCAACGTTTGCGAGGGCGTCTTCTCGATTTGCAGATGCTCCGAGCTCTCCGCGCGAATCTGGACCTCGGCGTTTTCCCCGGAGCCTTCGACGTTGTTCGCCACGGTCACGCCGACTTCGAATTCGTCGCCGGGCGCCGCCAGGACCGGCACGCTTGGGGTGATTACGAAGGGGCCGCGAATGATCGGGTTCTGCTCCGCCGCGCCGGTCGCATCGTCGGCCACCGCCACCGCCATCACCGTCAGCGTGCCGCTGAAATAATCGGGCACATCGTAAACGACTTCGCGTTGCGTCGCATCGGCGTCGATGATTCCCGACCAGAACACGACCGGCTTTTCCGTTACGCGCTTAAACGGATTCAATTGCTTGGCGAGATCGCCATCGCCGCCGAAGGCGGAAACCGAGCGCAGAATCGAAAACTCCGGCATGATCAGATCCACGATCTGCGCCGTCTCGACGCCGAGCGCGCATTTGCGGAAGAAGAAACCCGAGCGGATCCGGCAGCTTGTAATCGCTCACCTGGAGAATGCCCTGGTCGACCGCGAAGACCGCGATCTTCGACGGCCGATCGGTTTTGTATTTGATGTGAAGCGGTTCTCCTGGCTTCGCGATTCTGGCGGTTTCGAGCTCCACCTTCAGCCGCCGCCGTTCGATGTTCGCCATGAACGGCACCACGCCGTAACTGAGCGGGCTCGTGAAGATTTCCTTCGAATCGAGCGCGCGAATCAGCGCCACGTTGATGTAGCCGCTGCCTTCGAAGCCATCCGGCACTTTGATGCGCTGCACGCTGCTGGCCGCGTCGGTCTTGAACCAGTGTTGCGCGTAAACCTTGTCGCGCTCGATCGTGATCAGGCCGCTGCCGGCGTAAGGCGCGGTGATGCTGATTTCGACTTCCTCGCCGGTGTTGTATTGCGTCCGCGCAAGCTTCACCTGCAGCTCGGAGTTTTTGTCGAGCGCGCGTTTGACGATGCCGCGGCCCACGACGGAAAAGCGGACGCGGCTGACTCCGGCGGTCGCCGTCGTCCCGCAACTCGACCACGTAATCGCCCGGCTCCTCGGTCGGCAACTGATAACGCAATCCATCCGCGCTGATCGCGATCTTCTCGGTTTTCGCCGACCCGTTCTTTCAGGACCGATTCGTAGCCGTAGCTGCCATTTTCCTTCTTCGTGACGACCGAGACGTATTCCTGCGCGATCACGTTCAGCGTGACGTTCTCCAGGGGAATCTTCTTGAGCTGCGGATCGACCGCGAGCAAATCGACCGCGCGCGGCGTGCTGGCGTTGATGTAACGCAGGTCGCCATCGCTCTTGTAACCGACCACATAAGGCAGCGCGGAAACCAGCGCCGAGGCCTGGCCGGTGATGCTTCGCCCGCCTTCTCCTTCGAAGGCCTCGGCGAAGAACCGCATCGAGTAAGTCGCGTCCGCGAACCGGTCGAGCTGCAGGTCCAGCTCCGTCTTGCCCTCCTCATCGGTATTCTGTTCGCCGAGATCGACCGTTTCGGCCTGCCGCTCCGTCGTTCTCGTCCAGCAGCGGATCGTAAAAGCTGTATTCCTTGAATTCCGGGAACGAGAACGAAGCGGGCGAAAGCTCGACCTTGCTCTTGATCCGCCGATCGCTCGCCGGCGTGCCGTAAAGATTCGCGAGCGCAATCGACGCCTTCATTTCCTTCGGATCGACCCAGCCGCGCGGCGAAGTCTTGGAGAGCCGCGTCTCGATCTTCATCCGATCGGGCAGAAACTCCTTCACGTTGACGGTGGTCGAGCCGAGCAGCGTCGAACGCTTCTCGTTCTTCACGAGGTAGACGTTGATCGTGTATTCGCCGGTCGGCGATTCGTAGGCGGTCTTGTAGTTGATCTCGGTGAAACCGACTGGCCGGCAGCGCCAGCTTCTTCGTCTGCACTTTCAGATCGCGCGCGTCGACCACCTCGGTCTCGATCGGCAAACCGGCGAGGCGTCCCGACCAGTTGCGCTGCTTGATGACGAGCCCGATGTGCATTTCGTCGCCCGGGCGGTAAACGCCGCGATCGGTGAAAACGAAAGCGTCCAGATCTTCCGCGAGGACTTTCTCCACGCCGTCGATGTCGAAGCGCGAGAAATTCAGCATGCGATCGTCGCGCGCGTAGGGAATGAAGCTGATGTCCTCTCCGAGCCGCGCCACATAGACGACCGCTTTCTTCTCGTGCTCGTTTCTTGTCGACGGACGCGAAGGTGGCGCGGCCGTCAGGCGAAGTTTTCGCGCTTTGCACCGGGATCCCGTTGCGGCCGAGAATCTCCACCGTCACGCCGCCGAGCGGCAGCCCGGTCTTGATCGAGACCACGAAAACGTCGCTCGTCTGGTCCGCGTTCTTTTTCACGAGCAAACCCAGATCGCTGACGAGGATGAACCGGGTGGCGCTGGCGTTCTTGATGAACTTCTTCGCCACCGGGTCCCAGGCGCGCGCGGTGAGAAAGAAAAGGCCGCGCTCGCTGCCGCCATCCGCCGGCTTTTGCAGATACTGCGCGAAATCGAAGGCCGAATAGTTCGATTTCCATTTGTTTTGCAGCGCGATCGACTGGTCTTCGCGCGCGATCCGCGAGATGTTGTCCTGATCGAAGGAGGCGTTCTTGAATTCCGGCGCCTGGAATTCGCCCTCGGTCTGGCTGACCAGATGATTGATCTGCGTGGAGAGAACGCGATCGATCTCGAACTTGATCACCGCCACGCCGCGCGACCGGATCGAGAGTTTGCGTTCGCCGCCGAGCGCCAGCAGGCCGCCGTCGCCCTGGATTTCGACCTCCTGCGGCAGCTCGGCGGGCACGACGATGTTGGCGTGGTTTTCCGCCAGCTCGTAACCGCTGCGCGCCTTCAACCCCTTGTCGATGCGAACGTAAAGCTGGCCTTCGCCTTCGAGCCGGAATTTGAAATGGTGATCGCGAGCGAATTCTTTCTCGGTCGGGATCGGCGTGACTTTGACGACTGTGGCCTGCTCCAGGATTTCGTCGGTGATTTCGTCCGCGTTCGCCCATTTGGTCTCCGGCTTCTTGTCGGCGGTCTCGCTCTCTTCATCACTGCCGCTTTCCTCGCCGTCCGTTCTCTTCGCTCTCGCTCTCCTCACAGGATTCTTCGTGCTCTCGTCCGCGGTCGACTCCTCTTCCTCCGACGTTTCGCTCTTTGGCGGTTCGCGCTTGGGCAGAAGGTAAACGTGGAGCGCCTTGGCCAGCTCCGGCGTGCTGATGTCGCTGCTGGTCTCGATGTTGAGGATCTGGTCCGGCTCGCCCTCCTTGTTGCGGACGATGCTGCTATCGATGATTCTGATTTGAAACGCCGTCGCTTTCGAGGGGATCTGCGTCTTCTGCTCGACCGCGTCATGCAGTTCCGCGCCGCCCTGGGCGGTGCGCAGTCCGTCACGCAGCGTCAGCCGCATCCAGTCTTCATCTGTCGGAAGAACGACCGGCGAGCTGCGCACGAAGGCCTGCCGGTTGTGCAAGCCGTAGGTGACCGAGAAATGCGGCGCCGGATCGTTCGGCGGGAAAACATTCGAGCCTCCCACCATGCTGAGCGTCGAGGAATTTCTCGAGCTGGCCGGGCTCGACTGCGTGGGTCAGCTCGATGGTGGCCAGGACGCGCTGCACGCCCGGCTCCTTGGCGTCTTCCGAAAGCGTCACGTTTTTCATTTCCGCCTTGAACGGCGGGGTGCTGACGTCGTGTTCGAGCTTCTCCATGCGCACGTGCGCCGGAAAAAATTCCTTGTCGAAGATGATGCGGAACTTCTTCTCGGCCGGCCAATCCTGCGCGGGGGCGAACGAGAGCTTGCGATCGTTGATCCATTTCCACGCGCCGGCGGTCGGCGGATCGAGCCGGACATGTTGCAGCGTCGGGTTCTTCAAATCCTCCAGACGCGCCGCCGATTCGCTGAACTCGATCGTGAGCGGCGGAAACTTCAGTTCCTTCTCGAGCGGCGTGACGGGGATCGGCGCGACCTGGGCGGTAGACCATGTGCGGTTTGGGCCGGCTCTGATACCAGCGCCAGGTTCGGACAGATGTGCCGGCGATGACGAACGCCAGCAGCACGATGACGGCCGCCAGGAGCGGATGCCCGCGCCGGAAAAGGACCAGGCGCGCGAATCCGCGTTGGAGCCAGTAGGGCGGCTGCCAGGAAAGCTGGCCAAAGGCCGTCCGAAAAATCTTTCTCAGCCACCGCGCCAGCCAGGCGAACGGGCGAATCAACGGCCACAAAAAATTGAGCATATAGGGTGCGTCCTTTACGGCGCTGACTGAGAGACGTTCAGTCGCATCGGCTCTTGCATGCGCTGCGCAGAACGCTATCCGGCCAGAGAAATGAGGGAAGAATGAAATGCTTTTCGACTCGGCAGGTTCGCGTCTTCGCCTCCAGATCGACTTCCAGCTTGAATGGCGGGTGGTGAAACCAAACCTGAAGCAATGGAGACAGCGTCAATGCGTGTGCTTTCGATTGACGCTTCGTTCCGGAATACGGGCGTCGCGGTGGTCGACGCCAACGGCGGCAAACCCCGCGCGCTTTATTTCGGGGTCATTCATAATGCCAACACGCTGCGTTCTTCTTCCTGCCTGGTCGCGATTCGCGATCGGCTCGCGGAATTGATCCACACGCATGAGCCCGATTGTTGCGCGCTCGAATCGGTCATTTACGTGCAGAGCTACAAGACCGCGATTGCGCTCGGCGCGGCGCGCGGCGCGGCGATTCTGGCGGCGGCCGAGCGGGGCCTGCCGGTTTTCGAATATGCGCCGACACGAATCAAGCAGGCGACGGTGGGCCGTGGCAGCGCGGACAAGAGCCAGGTCGCTTTCATGATTCGCGCCTTGCTCGGGTTAACCGAAACGCCGGGGCCGGATGAGGCGGACGCGCTGGCGATCGGCTTGACGCATATGCGCTCGCAGGAAGCGGCGCGGCTCGGCGTGCCCGGCGGGGCGCAGATATGAGCGGAGCGAGCTGACCGTTCGCTGGCTGGGACGCATCAGCTTCGCGGACGCGCTCCAGTTGCAGGAGAAGCTCGTGGCGGAAAAGCGCGCCGACAGTTCATTAGCCGACGAGCTGCTCTTGCTGGAGCACGAGCCGGTTTACACGATCGGCCGGACGCCGGACCAATCGAGTTTGCGCGGCGAGGCGCATCTTCCGCATCCGCTCTTTCCGATCAATCGCGGAGGGCAGGCAACCTATCACGGGCCTGGCCAGTTGATCGGCTATCCGATCATCGACCTGCGCAACTGCGGGCAGGATCTTCATCGCTATCTGCGCTGGCTGGAAGAGTTGCTGATCGAAACGCTCGCCGAAGTGGGGATCGCCGCGACAACGCGGCCAGGTCTGACCGGCGTCTGGGTTGAAGATCGAAAGATCGCCTCGATCGGCGTGGGCGTTCGGCATTGGATCACGATGCACGGGTTCGCGCTCAATGTGGGCGGCGACCTCTCGCCCTTCGACCACATCGTGCCGTGCGGAATTGCGAACGTGACCATGACTTCGATCGAAAAAGAAACGGGAATAGATCGATCGGTGTTTGAAATCGCGTCACTGGTGGAAGAGATCGCGACGCGGCGGCTTTGCGATTTGTGCACCAAGGATGAGCCCGTGCTGGACGCCGCGCCGAAGTGATCTTCATTTGAGCCATGGCTATTCCGCTCGAAGACAATGTTTCCGACATCATCGGAAAGGCGCAGCGCGGTTTGGGTATCTCGGACAGCCAGCTCGCCGAAAAATCCGGGGTCGGCGCGGAGAAGATCCGAAAATTGCGCGAGGGGATTTTCGAGGGGGATGCCGTGGAGCGCGTCGCTCCACTCTTGAATCTGGATTCCGCCGCGCTTCGCAAACTGGCGGCAGGGGAATGGAATCCGGAGCCGGTCGAGGAAATCGAGGGCCTCGCGCAATTCAACACCGTCTATGGCGACATGACGGTGAATGCCTATCTCGCCTGGGATCCGGCCAGCCGCGAGGCGGTCGCATTCGATACCGGCGCGGATTGCGGCGAAATGTTGGAGCGCATCGCAGCAGAGAAATTGACCGTGAAACTGATCCTGCTCACGCATGCCCATCCCGATCACGTGGCTGATTTGCGCCGGCTGCGGAAGGAAACAGGCGCGCCGGTTTACATTTCCGACCGCGAAACGGCGGAGGGCGCGGAAGCGATCGCGGAAGGAAAACGTTTTCGGGTCGGCTCGCTCGAGATCGAGTCGCGGCTGACCTGGGGCCATTCGCCTGGCGGAATGACTTTCGTGATGACCGGACTCGACGCGCCCGGTCGCGATCGTGGGCGATTCGCTCTTTGCCGGCTCGATGGGCGGCGGCAACGTTTCCTACGAAGAGGCGGTGCGAAACAATCGCGAGAAAATTCTGACGTTGCCCGATGAGACGATCGTTTGTCCCGGACACGGGCCGCTCACGACGGTGGGAAAAGAGAAGCGCGACAACCCATTTTTCGCGTCGCAGGACTGTTAGAAGGAGAAAACATGAATATCGGTTTTGTCGGAGTTGGCGGATGGGCGCGAACATGGCGCGGCGGTTAAAGGATCGCGGCTTTCACGTCACGACGCTGTTCGACGTGAACCGAGCCGCGGTCACCGCGCTCGCGCAGGAGTTGGGAGCTCGGCCAGCCCGACCCTCGGCGACGTCAGCGCGGGCGCGGACGTCATCTTCACGATCGTGACTGATGACGCGGCGATGCGCGAAATCTTCAGCGGCGCGGACAACCTTCTCGTGAACGCCAAAGGGAAGCTGTTCATCAATTGCGCGACGGTTTCGCCGCGATTCATGTGGAAGTCGAGCGCATGGCGGAAGCGGCCGGTGCGGCATCGCTCGAAGCGTGCATGGCTTCCAGCATCACGCAGGCGCGCGAAGGTTCGCTTTATCTGATGTGCGGCGGCCGCGAAGAAGATTTCAAACGCGCCGAGCCAATCTTGAAGGAGCTGAGCACATCGCTGCGTTATATCGGCAAGACCGGCGAAGCGGCGAAAGTGAAGGCGCTGGTCAACATGGTGATGAACATCAACACCGCCGGACTCGCGGAAGGTCTCGGGCTGGGCGAGGCCCTCGGACTCGACCTCACGATGCTGCGCGAAGTGTTTTCCCAAACCGGCGCCGCTTCCGTGTTCTGCAGACCGACGGCGAAGACATGCAGAACCGCGAGCACGCCTGTTTCTTTTCCGCCGCGCACGCGGCCAAAGACAGCGGGATCGCGCTCGAGCTCGCGGAGGAAAATGGACTCGAACTGCCGCTCGCGCGCGAAACGAAGGCGCAATACGACCGCATGGTCGCGGCCGGTTTGGGCGAGCTGGACAAGTCCGGAATCGCGGAGCTGACGTTCAAGGCGCGACTGACCGAGCAAACCGGGCCTTAGCGGTTACGAAATCAGCCGCGGTTCCGCCAGAAGGAGCTGCGCGTCGCCGACGGCGATCGCGCCGTCGGTCAGGATTTCGGCGCGCAATCCGCCATTTCCTTCCAGAAAATCCTCCGTCCCCGGCGCGAAAGCGTGGTCCAGCCAGTAGCACGGCCGGCAATGGCCGGTGCCCGCAAGCGAACTCCTTGAATGGAAAATTCCTCGCCAATCAGGTCGTTCAGATCGATCCCGGAAACGATGACGTTCCGCCGCAACACTCCGGGCGATTTGGTCCTAAGGCCAAAGTGGCGCACCAACGCTCGAAAACCTCGAGAGAAAAGAACGTGATCTGCCCTTTGTAATCGTCCCGGTAATCATAAAAGCGATCACCCCGAATTCCGTGGCCGGCGACGCACTCAATCCGCTGACCTCGACCAGGGGATAATCGTCCGGCGGACTTGCCATGATGGCCGAAATAGTTGTGGCCGGGAGAAATGAAGATTTGCCGGATCAGCATGGAACGAGCAGATTAGCCGACGCGGAAACGGATCTCGCGGATGATTTTCGTCCCGAAACGCTGCTTCAGCTTGCGCAGAATTTCCGCCTTCGAGATTTGCTCGAACTGATAGTGCAAGCGCCGGCTGCAGAACGCGGACGGATAAAACGCCTGCCCGCAAACTGACCGGTGCGGAATGGGCCGCGATAAATTCGCCGACGATCTGTTTCCAGGCGTCGATCACTTCGCTTTCGCGCAGGCGTTCGCTCAAGCCGAGCTGCTGCATCAGCTTCGGCAGCAAATCGCCGGGCGCCTGCCAGCGATCCGGCGCGTTTTGTTGGCGGGAAGTCCGCGCCATTCAGCGATAACGGCGGCGCGCAGCGAGGCGTTCATGGAGAAGTTAAGAGTCAAGGTTCAAAGTGCAAGTAGTACTGGACGCTTTTAACGTTTAACGTGACGCGCGCCTCAGTATTTCCGCCGCATGTTGCTCGGCAGGATATTCAGCTCGGTGCGGTATTTCGCGACGGTGCGCCGCGCGATCGGGATGCCGCGCTCGCTCAGAATCTCGACGATCTCCTTGTCGCTCAGCGGCGAGGTGCCGTTCTCGTTCTTCACCAGGTCCAGGATCGCTTCCTTGACGCTGGTGTTGCTCATCGATTCGCCGCTCGCGGTCTGGTAGCCGGGCGTGAAGAAATACTTCATCTCGAACACGCCCTGCGGGGTGGCCATGTATTTGCCGGAGATGGCGCGGCTCACCGTCGTCTCGTGCACGCCGACCACGTCGGCGATCTGCACCATCGTCATCGGTTTCAGGTGCGCGGTGCCATGGTCGAGGAACTCCTTCTGCCGCTCCACGATCTCGTGCGCGATGTTCGAGATGGTCTGCTGCCGCTGGTGGATCGATTTGATCAGGAATTTTCCGCTGCGGATTTTGTCGCGGATGTAGTCCTTCACCTCGCTGCCGTTTCCGTCCTGCGACATGATGTCCTTGTAGGTGTTGCTGATGCGCAGATGCGGGATTTGTTCGCCGTTGAGGATGATCTGATATTCGCCGTCGATCTTCTCGACGGTGACGTCGGGCAGGACGTAGTTCTGCGGCGCGGCGGCGAAAATCTGGCCGGGCCGCGGATCGAGCTGGGCGATGTTGTTCGCGCATTTCTGGACCTGCTCGACGCTGATGCCCATCCGGCGCGCGATCTCCGGAAAGCGGCGTTTGCCCAGGTCCTGCATGTGGTCCTGGATGATTTTGTATTCGAGGCTGTTCCCTTTTCCCTCGCGCTTGAGCTGGATCAGCAGGCACTCGCGCAAATCGCGCGCGCCGACGCCGGGCGGATAAAAGCTCTGGATGAGCAGTGAGCATGCGTCTCGAAATCGTCCTGCGGCGATGCCGGTGTTGATCGCCATGTCTTCCGGCGTGGTTTGGAGAAAGCCGTTGTCGTCGATGTTGCCAATGATGAGCTCGGCGGTCTTGCGATCGTCCGCATCGAGCGCCGCCTGGTTGAGCTGCCCCATCAGATGCTGCTGGAGCGTTTCCTGGGTCGCGATGGAATCGAAGAAGAACTGGCGCTTCTCTTCGTCGTCCTGCGAACGGGCGCTGTAGCTGCCGGATTGCGCCATGTAATCGCGCCATTCGTCGTCGAGCTTGGCCAGCTGGTCGAACTCCGCCTTGAACTCCTCATCGGCTGTCGGCGTCGGCGGTTCTTCCGTGCCGTCGGCGTTCGGTTCGGTGGCGAGTTCTTCCAGGACCGGGTTGGTCTCCATTTCCTGCTGGACCAGGTTGCGCAGCTCGAGCAGCGGCGCCTGGAGGATCAGCAGGCTTTGTTGAAGCTGGGGCGCAAGAACCTGCTGAAGGGAGAGGTTTTGTGATTGATGCATCCCGGGGCCGGCCATGATCTCCGACGGTACGCGTTGGTAGGGCCTAAAAGCAAGCAATTACCACGCCGCGACTGCTCTCCGTGAACGGCCCTCGCCAACGAGGGAATACGACTTGCTTTTAGAGGGGCGCGACCAAATTGCTCCCATGAAATTCTCTGCCTGTCCTTATTGCGGCCTGCCTTTCGCGTTGCTTGTCAACGCTCCGGCCGCCGAACCACCGAAAGAACCAGCGCGAGCAACAGCAGCTCCTCGCGCTCACCAAAGAGGTCCAGGTCCAGCAAGCCGCGATCGCGGAGAACCAAACCAAGATCGACGCGAAGACGGCGACGGTCGCTGAGGCGCTGCGCCACGCGCGAATTTACTCCAGCCGGGGAGGGAATTAAGATGCGACGCTCTTCATTCTTTCCCTTCTGGCGGTGTTTCGATGGCTTCGTCAGCAGGCGCAATCGCCCATGCCGGTCGTTGTTCCGGCGATGACCCCGGCGACCACCGTCAAGCTCGCGGCCGCGCTCGCCAGCGCCGCAGGCTCAACAGAGCGCGTCAAGGCGCTGCAGGCGATGAAGGCGGCGAATGACGAAATCCTGAAGCAGCAGGCGGCGACCCTGCAAAAGCTGGACGAAATCGAGAAGGCCGCGAACGAAATCCGGATTTACACCAAGCGCGGCTAGAGTCCGCGCGGCTCGGCCTACTGTGCGCCTTTTGCTCTTCGGCTCTACCTTGCGGTAAAGCGTCGCCATGCTGATGCCGAGCATGCTGGCCGCTTTTTCGCGCGAACCGCCGCAATGGTTCAGGGTCGCCTCGATGTAGCCGCGTTCCTGCTGCTGGATGAATTCGTCGAGGGTTTGGCCGACCGGCATCGAGGCGATCGCTTGCTCGGCTTTTTCTCCCTGCGCCGCGGCGACGATCTGCGGCGGCAGATCGGTCGGCAGGATCAGGTCTTCCTCGCACAACGCGCACGCGCGCTCGATCGCATTCTCCAGCTCACGCACGTTGCCGGGATAATCGTAGTGGCAAAGAATATCGACCGCTTCGGGATCGATTTTCTTCGGCTCGCCGCCGGACGCGCTGGCGTGCTTTTGCAGAAAATGATTCACCAGCAGCGGCACGTCCTCGAGCCGTTCGCGCAGGGGCGGAATCTCCACCGGAATAACCGCGAGCCGGTAATAAAGATCTTCGCGGAACGTGCCGTCCTTCATTTTGCCCTGGAGCACTTCGTTCGTCGCGCCGACTACGCGGACGTTCACCGGCACGCTCTTGTTGTCGCCCACCCGCCGGACTTCGCGTTCCTGGAGAACCCGCAGCAGTTTCGTCTGCAGCGGCGGCGCCATCGAGTTGACTTCATCGAGAAAGATCGTGCCGAGGTTCGCTTCCTCGAAAAGACCGCGCTTGTCCGCCACCGCGCCGGTGAAAGCGCCTTTCTTGTGTCCGAACAATTCCGACTCGAGCAGGTTCTCCGGCAGCGCGCTGCAATTGATCGCGACGAAGGGATGATGCTGCCGGTTGCTGTTGAAATGCAGCCCGCGCGCGACCAGTTCCTTGCCGGTGCCGCTTTCGCCCTGGATCAGGACGGTGCTGTCGGTATCGGCGACTTTGTTGATCAGGTTGTAAACCAGCTGCATTTTCCGGCTGGTGCCGATGATGTTCTCGAACCGGTAGCGATTCTTCAGCTCTTTGCGGAGGTAAGTGTTTTCGCGGAGGGCGGCCTGGTAATCGAGCGCGCGCTGCACGGTCATTTGCAGCTCGTCGATCTTGAACGGCTTCGTCACGTAATCGTAGGCGCCCATCTTCATCGCCTCGACCGCCGTCTCGACCGAGGCGAAAGCAGTGATCAGGATGACCGCGGTCTGCCGGTGATGTTCCCGCACATGCCGGAGAACATCGAACCCGGTCATCGTCTCCATTTTGATGTCGGCGATGACGACCTGCGGCCCGATGGCGTCGAGTTGTTCGATCGCTTTCGGGGCGGAATTGAATGGGAAAACCTGGTGCCCTTTTTCCCGGCAAAGCGTCACGATGACCTCCACCATCGCCGGCTCATCATCGATAATTATGATCTTCGCCATAGTCGCAGTGCGGAGAATATTTCAGAATTGAGAAAAGGAAAGCGAAAATGAGAAATTCTCAGACGCGGCAATGGCGGTCATCGTGCCTGCGGAGAAAGCCGATCTACGCCCCTCAAGCATTCTCCATTGATCATCATCCAAGGGACGGTCTGGTCGAAGGCGACGATGGTTTCGAAGGCATCATTCGGCCCGCGTATCGGGGAGGGCGATCAGATCGGCGTGAAACCCTGCGCGAATATGGCCGAGGGTGCGCCCCTGACCGATAGCGCGCGCGCCGTGTATGGTAGCGATCTCGACCACTTCCCGCGGCGAAAACGAAGCCTCCTTTCGCAACAACTCGCGCATTTCTGCGAAAAGACTCAGGCTCGAGTTGCTCGCGAGGCTGTCGGTCCCAAGGCAAACGTTGAAACCGAGCGTCCGCAGGCGCCAAGCGCGAAAGGAGTGTGCCCAAAGAAACGGTGGCTTCGTGGGCAATGGACAATGTGAAATCTCGGCCCGCTCGAAAGCAAATCGAAGTCACCGGAGTCGAGTTCATTCAAATGCGCGATGATCCAGTGTTGGTTGAGCTCTGGTTCGCAGAAAAAAGCGAGAGCGGCGTTTCGCGGCCGCAGTCATCCATCGGGCGGCCGATTCCTTCGGAAGATCGAACATCGGGCCGGCCGCTTCGCGAAACATTTGCATTTCCTCCGCGATTCTGCGAGATGCGTCGTCAGGAGGAGGTTCTTTTCTCCTGCGCTATTTCTTCGCAGCGCGCATACAGTTTTGCCGAGGCCGTATAGGGAGCGTGCGGCGCGAGCCCCCAGCGCGGCCACGGTGGAAGACAATGATTTAGCGGCTTCTCGACAAATCTGTTCGCTTTCTCCGGAGTGCGGATATCGATTAGCTCGCCAAACCATAGCGGATTCGCAATCGCTTGGTGATCCCTCGGCCACGTTCGGGCAAGACGGTCAAGTTTACCATCGTGGTCGTTCCGAATCGTTGGGCCTCGGCCGCGCCGATGCAGGTGGAGGCGCCGTAATCCTCGTCACCTAAGGTGCGGCTTTCGCCGCATTGATCGCCCGAATCCAGTCCGCGAACGAGCGCGGCGGCGCGATTTATTCCCCGCAGAATTGTGTAGTCGAGATGGCAATGGGCGTTGATCAAGCCGGGCAGCAAGGATCTTTTCGCCCAGGTCGTGAACCTCACCCCGGCGCTGTCACGCTTCATCTCGACCACCCCCGACATCGGTGATGGTGCGACCTGAAACCGCGACCGCACCGTTGTCGATTGGGTCGCCTGTCATTGGCACGACCGTGCGCGCTCGAATGATCATCGATTGCCTGCACGACTTCCCGTGCTTCTGCGACCAGCAGGTTGCACGCTTCCTGGCACAGGAGGGGAGCAGGCCGGCCGCCGCCGGTTTGATCGAATAAGGGATCGAACTTTGCGGCTGGCAATCGCGTCGAGGCGGCCGCCCTGGTCGTCTCGTCGCCAAAGAATCGTCCGGAGGCAACCACCGTCGGACCGGCAAAACCTGCCGACCAGCTCGTCCGCTGAGGGATCATCGATCTGCGCCGCAATTCGATACATCCCCGACTGCCGCCCGAGGGTTTCCCGCAGCGGCGTCGACCTCAGTGCGCTGCCCCTCCAGCGCGAAGAGCGCCGCCACCCGGCCGGGATAGAAATGTTCCAGCGCCTCCTCAGCTGGGCCGGGCTTCGCAGCGTCATTCGCCAGCCCTGTCGCAGGCTCGGCGCGGTTTTCAGCGGCCGATAATTCCCCCTAAATCAAATCGCGTCATTCCCTCCCGCCTGATACCTCGGCCGGTGCAATGACCACTAGAGCCCTTCGTTTGCGTGTGTCGTCGCGATGACAATGGCTAAATTCACATGAGTCGGCCGCAACCCGATGATTTCGATTTCGCCGAGGGTAACTGTTGTCCCTGACTCCAGCGGATTATCGAGTGCGAGTCTGCTGCCCCGCCACCGTGTCTCGCTCACCCGAAGGGCGCGCCAGATCAGACGGGCCTACGCCTTCCAGGAAATCGCGATCGGTCCGATCGTTAAACGCGTTCACCCTCGAGCTTTCCTACGTTGATGACGCCGGCGACCTCGTTGTGCTCCGTTTCATCAGATGATCGGGACGATGATCTCGGAACGCGTGGTCCAGAAATTGGGCAGGAAAAACGCTTGCTCCTTGCGCACGTCCTTCACCTTGACCACGGAGCGGCGTTTTTCCACCGCTTCCCGCTGGCTGATCCCCTGCGTGACCGGGAACCCGCGGATAAGCTCGGGGCACGGTCTCGCCGCTCGCGACCTCGATGACGAACTCGCTCCGTTTGATCCGGTAAATTTCCCACCCAGCGATAACCGCACGTTCCTTCCACGACCCGCACAATATCTCCGCCAAAAGGGGCGCTCCCGCCGCGGAGAGGGGCGCCCGGTCAGGATCATGGTGCCGATTTCCTGCAGGGCCCGCTCCTTCTTGCTCAGACGCCCTCTCGCGCCGTTGCGGCTCGATTCGATCATGTTTCGTCACCGCCGTGGTGCCCAATGCGGCGACGCGCGGTGGTCGTCTTAGCTGGCATGGCCTAATCTAGCACGCACTTTTGCCGCCTGCTCAAGGATCAGATCGGCAAAGCCGGTCCCGGTCCCGATCGAGCTCGCGTAAATACAGCAAGCGACCCCCAGCCGATCCGCCGGCCAATCCTGCGCTGAAAAGATCTTCCCCCTTTTCCCGCCGGCGCCGGCGGGGATCCCGAGCAAGGACCGGGATGTCCTCGAAACTGTGGAGACCGTCCGCGATGAAAAACGGGACGACCACGACATGTTCCGTCTCGGTCAGCCGGTCCCCCCACTCCGCCACCAGCGGCGGCTCTTCCATGTAAACATTGCGGACTCGCCGCGTAGGGATCCCGCGCGCCCGGATCTGCTTCCGCCTCCCGTTTGGCCGCGGCTGCGCTGTTGTCATTCAGGTTCGGTCCCATGCGTCGACGATGAGCAGGCTGGTTTCAGCCCCCGGCGGCGCCTCCGGGCGCGGCTTCCCGGGCCCGCCGCAGCAGCATGCTCGGTCACGGCCGTGGATTGTTGCCGACCGGCTCGCAGTAATGCCAGGTCTGGCCCGAGCTCCGTGGCTGGGTCTCGTTCGCCTTCCAGCTCGAGCTCCCGCGGGATCACCGTCCTGGGTGAAATACCCTTCGCTGATAAAATTCGGGTACGACATAGACGTCCCGGATTCGCGGGTCTCGGGGAAAAAAACGCGAGCGAATCGCGCAGGCTCGGTTCTTCCTTCCAAAAAGCGGCAACGCACCTCCGCGAAAACTGCCGCGGTGCCGGATCGCGGCCGCGTGCTGCAGAGTGGGAGCGCTCGAGTGCGGGATTCACGGTCGACCCGTGGCCGACGATTAGAAGAGCGGCGTCCGATCTCGAGCTCATTGCGGCGATAAACGTCGAACGCCGATTCCCGGCCGTCCAATTACTTCGCAATTTTTTTGCGAATCATTGGAACCACCGGCCGCGCTTTGCCGGAGAACATGGTAGGCGGCTCGCAGTCATGAAGGCAGCGAACAACCGCTCGATCAAAATCCAACCGGAGAAAAAACATGCACATCCTAAAACATCGCGCGAAGGCCATGCCGCTTCGCTCATTCAATCACTTGCAATCCTTCTGGTGGCGGCCTTGATGGCCGCGACGTGTCTCGCTGGCAGGGAAGCCCGGTGCGGGCGGCACGGACTCTGCTCGGGGATGTCGTCCCGGGTGAATATCTCCCGCCGGGACACGCCACCCCCTTGCAATCGGACTGTCCGGCCCCGGCTGGCGCCACAGGAAGCATTGATTTCGGGCACACAGCTTGCCTGGTCGTGCAACCGGACTGGAATCCAAACTTTTCCCATCAGCCTGACCCGTCACCACCATGTAAAGCTGATCATGCTGAAAGAGAAGGGCAACAACGGCCGGATCACGCACGTGCGGCTCCTCGCCCAGGACGTAATCGGCGAAGCGGGCATCCAGCATAACACCGACTGGATCCCAGTAGCGTATCCGGTAGTCCCGCTCAAAACCGGAGGCACGCTGCATGTGCACGCGGCCAATGTGGAGGTGTGGCGCACCGACTCGCATACCGGCGGCACGCGGGCGGAAATGATCGGGCTCGTCAGCATCGGGGACATTGTTTATCATTACTAGTCCGCCGCACGCGAAGAGGTCCTCTATTGAAGACGACGAATACTTCGTCCTTGGCCGTCGGCATTATCCCTCGGAACGACAACCGCTCGATTCCAATCTCAACCGGAGAAAAGGAGCATGCACATCCTAAACACCGCGCGAAGGCCATGCCGCCTTCGCTCGATTGAAGCACTTATACAGGGTCATGAACGCGGCGACCAGCAACCGCGCGCATGGCGACTTCTCCTACCCGTTTGGTTTGCTTTCGTGCTGGGACTTGTCTCTCTGGCCGCAAGAGGACTGGCCCAAACGCCGGTGGACGATTTATGAAAACACAGGTCCTCAGCTTCATGGGTGCGTGCCTTTGCGCGGCTTCGGTGTTCTGGCGGGCACGATCGATTCGATGTGGTCCGGGGGCGCAACCGGCGACCTGGAGCACGTCGGGGAAATTGGAGCGCTGAACGGCGCGCCGCTAGAGCAACCCCGCCTGGACATCTACAACGTAAACATTCCCTCGCCCTCCGCGGTTACGGTGGCATGGTCCGTAGAATTCTCCATTCAGATTTTTGATCTGGGATGCTGGCGGAACTCGTTCTCTCCTGAACGCGGGACCCTCCTGACCCTGAAACGCCGACAGCATTCTCGATGGGCGTTCGCGGACTGGGCGTGGACGGCAATCTGCCGCCACTGGGGGTCGTTGCACGGGTTCGCTACGGGCGTGCCACGCCGTCCTCGGGCACGGGCACGATCGAATCGCTGGGCAGCACATCGATCGAGGGGGGAGACGGTCCACCGATCAGCAGCGGCGTCGCGATTCATGCGACTCGGACGGCAGGCGGCGCCCGGAAGCACTGATCGACTCGAATCTCGACGAGCGCGGGGCCGATGCAGTATTAAACAACCCCGGGCTTTACCGTGAACTCCGGGCGAACACTGACCAGCACGGGCCCATTGCATCTCGCGGTCGACGCCAGGCTTCACGCCAACAGTGCGACGGGGCTTCTGCAGAACAACACGACGCAACTGGATACCGGGTCGGAGATCAACGGCGGCGTCGCTCAATGGCGCAACCGTGAACGGCCCGGGCCAGGCCGCCAAGCGTTCAATCTCTTCGGAACAAACACGTTTAACGCCACGATCGATGTCGACCAGACGACGATCATTTCCAACGGCGCCGCGACGCTGAATGGCTCCGGCTCATTGGTTGGGGATGGATGCTGCTGAACGCCGCGGCACCGGGCGCGACGCTAACCATTGGCCCCCATTTCAATCTCAGTGGCTCGTTCACGATCAATCTGCCCACGCGTACTACAGGGGCAGACCACGACGAGCGGCACCTTCACGGTCGCCTCCAATCTGGAGAACGATGGAACGATCCACGTGAACGGCACCTCGGTGTTTAGAGTGGAACGCGAATGCAAATGTGATCGCCTGCTCCACTGGGACCATCAAAAATATCGGGCCCAGCGCGAAATTCGAAGTCACCGGCCCATCCACTGTTGGTGGTCCTATTCGGTCTCCGGAGATTTCATCTTTAAACCGGGCGTGACGACGGTAGTGGGCGATTGGAATGGTGACGCGACTTCGGAAATGATCCTTCAGTCCGGCACCACTGATACCAACCTACAACAGGTTACGAATCTCGGCCGCCTTAGCGTGGGGTCGAACGGCACAGCCTCCTTCAATGCCGGCCTTGTGACCCTTCCAGACGGCGAACGCTGAACGGCAGCACGGCCGTTTTCGCAGTCACCGGCGACACCAGTGCGGCGGGCTTGTTTAAATCCAAAACGGAGCCGTCCATCGCGGCGGCGGCACGACCACCACGCTGGGCGATCTTGAGTCCAACGGAAAGCTCGACGGGCGGACGCTGTGTCTCAAGGAGCGACCAGGGGCCAGCAGTGACGCTCCAGAACAACGCGGTTTTAGTAATAAAGGCACCTATTCGTTCTTCAGTTTGGGACGGCCGGCGACCGTCACCGGCAGCGGCGTTTTTCGAAACAGCGGCACGCTCGCGCAGGTGACGAATGGATTTAGCGCCTTGATCCCCACCAACACCATCAGCAGTGAGTTCGAGCAGACCGCCGAGGGAAACCTCGTCCGGTCTCGACGATTAACAACGGGAAACAGCACCATCGCCGGCAGCATCACGATTCCGAGGCGGCACGCTGAGCTTCGGCGCAGGGGCTAACGATACCTCCCACACGGTCAGTGCTGACACCACTGGCGCCGGTTTGCTCACGTCTCGGGCCGGCGGCGGGGAATTCGGTTCGCGGCCCAACGACGGGGTCAGTGGGAACGGGTGCTGGAGGCGAAGGGTAATCCGCGACCGGGACGAGGTAACCTTGAACGGCGAAGTCAACCTCAATGGCCCGAACAGTGGCACGACCGTTGGTCCCAGAGCCACAGTTGTCATCGGGGGATGGGTTTCACCCCGCTCAGTTTGGGCGCCAACCTGGCGATTAAGACAGATGATCGCGATTTTTTCTCTGAAATGGTCATGCAGGCATTTGGCCCTCCAGGCGTGGAAGTCGTGACCATCACGATGGAGAATGGCAGCTTATCGTTCAGCTGCCAATTTCCGCGACGCAGTGACCACCGCTGACGCCAAGCTTAGCGGATTCAATACTGCGATAACATCGCTTTAGAGGCGGCCAAAATCTTCCTGCATGACGTGGTGGAGCTCAGAAACGCAGAGCTGGCAGTCGACGAGGGACGGCGAAGGGCAAATGGAGGAGGGTTTCAGGTTAATCTCCCACCGGCGACGGCTGGGTCCGGGTGGCCAGCGGAGGACGCTCGTCGCGCAAGGTGCTGAAAAAAATGGCAATTCTTCGCCTGCCGGTCGTAATCGACACAGCGCTCAATGTCGAGGGTGGTAACGTGGTCGTAGCCGGGCGCCGCCCTCACGGTCAACGGTCCCGTCACCGCCAACAACGCGAATATCGTAAGCACCGGCGACGTGAATCTGAATGGTAACGCCGCGATCGAGAACACGACCATGCCCCAGCAGTCTATCAGCGGCAGCACGATCCGTCGCCGCTTCCGCATCGCGAGTGCGGGACGCTTCTTCAAGTCGCTCGTGATCGTAAAATCCAATGCCAACGCCGAGATCACCCTTCCCGTCCAATGCGAACCGTAACGAGGTCAAGGTTTAGAAGTCAAGGTCGAGGAGGGCAACGCGATCATAAGCGGTTTTTTCAATAAACCTGCGACTCTTGGCGAAACGGGGCGGCTCATTGTGCGTGCCCTTCGTGACGGCGATGGCAATCCTGTCTTTATCAATTTCGTCGTCCCTGGCAATTCGGCGGGCCGGCTCAACCTCACCGGCGATTTGAATTCAGGCCCCGGTTCGGATATCCAACTCGAGATCGGTGGAACTGCCCAGCCACGCAACACGATCTCTTCGCCGTCACTGGCTTGCTCGATGTCAGCTTCGCGTTTTTGCGGCCGCTCTTGATCAACGGGTTCCGAGCAGCATCACCTCCGCGGATACTTTCACCGTCATCGAGACGACAGAGCCGATCGTCGGCAATTTCGCCAACGTGTTCAACGGCCGCGTCTCGACCCCGGACGGAAGCTTCCGGTGACATTCGCCGAGAACCGGAGCGTGTAGTGCTGGACGATTTCATCGCCGCCCCGGATACCGACGGCGACGGAATGTCTGACCCATTCGAGACAAAGTTCGGCTTCAATCCGAATGATCCCGCCGATGCCGCCGCCGACGCCGACGGCGATGGCGAGGATAATCTCGCGGAATTCAGGTCTGGCACCAATCCGACGGATCCAAATTCAGTTAGCCGCAGCGGGCGAACCCTGAATATCTCCACCCGCTTGCGTGTGTTGCCGGCGACGATGCGCTCATCGCCGGTTATATCATCACCGGTTCGGACCCAAAGGACGGTGATCGTTCGCGCGCTCGGTCCTTCGCTGCAAGCCGTCGGAGTTCCGGACACACTGGTCGATCCGACCCTGGAGCTCTTTGATTCCAGCGGCCAGAGCATCGGCTTCAACAACAACTGGAAGGACTCTCAGCAGGCGGAGATCGAAGGGACGACGATCCCGCCGACCAACGACTTGGAATCGGCGATCGTGCAAACGCTAAATCCAGGCGCTGTACACGGCGATTGTTCGCGGCGCGGCCAGGGAATCGGCGTGTCAATCGTGGAAGTTTACGATTTGTCCGGGCAGCTGGCGAAGCTGGCCAACATCAGCACCCGCGGATTCGTTGACGCCGGAGACAATGTCATGATCGGCGGTTTCATCTTTGGCGGCGGGCTGGGGGTGGATGGCAGCGGCAGTGCGCGGTTCATCGCGCGGGCGCTGGGACCGAGTCTCGCCAACGCCGGGGTGCCGAACCCGTTCCAGGATCCGACGCTCGAGGTTTACAACGGCAATGGCGATCTCATTGCCGCGAACGATAACTGGCGAAGCACCCAGCAAAGCGAAATCGAAGCGACTACCATCCCGCCGACCAACGACTTGGAGGCTGCGATGGTGGCAGTGGTTCCCGCGGGCAATTACACCGCGATCGTCCGCGGCGTTAACGGTGGAACGGGGGTTGGACTCGTTGAAGTCTACAATCTGCAGTAGCCCAAAGGATGGGACGGGCGACGCCATCGCCGGGGCCCTAGAAAATGTTTTACAACATTTTATTCTCCTGAAAGGATCGCCGCGGCGCCAAGCCCTGCCATGGCGTGGATCTCAGATCCGCGTCTGTTCTCGCCGCCGGGAACCGCGGATGGGGCTCATTCGCAAAGGGAAAGGCGGCTATGAGTAAAGTCATTTTGTCGGGTGGCGTTATTTTCCTCCCTTTTGTCGGTGGTCTCTCTGCGCGGCTGCGCTCTTTTGCGGAATCGCGTCGGGAACGGCGGCGTCTGAGGTCGAGAACAAGCTTCGGGTTGAATCGAGTATTCGGAAGATCCCGTTTCATTTCGAAGCGCAAGCGGACGGCAAATTCGTTTCCCGTGGCCTTGGCTATTCGTTGCAGCTGGCTCCCGGGGAAGTTGCGTTGCGCCTGACGGATTCGAGGGCCCGGTCGGGAGCGACTTCCTCAACGGTGCGGTTGAAATTCTTGAAGGCCAATCCAAACCCGCACCTGGAAGCAATCGATCGGCTGCCGGGAGTGAGTAATTACTATCGCGGCAACGATCCATCAAAGTGGCTCACGGGCGTGGCGCAGTTTAGCAGGGTGCGCTATCGCGAGATTTATCCGGGCGTCGATCTCGTTTTCTACGGGCGCGGCCGCGAACTGAGTTCGATTTCATCGTCGCCCCGGGCGCGGATCCCAACCAGATCCGGCTTGAGCTGGAAGGAGCGGACCACAGCACGCTCGATCCATCCGGAAATCTCGTGCTTCAAACCACGGCGGGACCGTTACGTTTGCGCAAGCCGCTGGTTTACCAGGAGACCAATGGCGTTCGCGAAGAGATCGCCAGCCGCTTCGCGCTTAACGCAATCGAGCCGCAGTCCGGCGCGGCGCGGGCCAAGCCGGAACTCTCTTTCCAAGTTGCCAAATACGATACAAGCCGGGCTCTGTGATCGATCCGCCTTTCGAGTTCACCACCGGGTTAGGAGGGACAATGCGCGATGAAGTTTTTGCAGTGGCCACCGGTCCCGGTGGCAATATTTCGTTGCCGGAAGCACATCATCGATGGATTTCCTGACCACGGCTGATGCGGAGCAGGGCTCCCTTCATGACGATATAGATGCCTTTTTCGCCACGCTCCGTCGTGACGGAACGCTGCTATCTGCTACCTATTTCGGCGGGTCCGGGAAAGATGAAGGACTGGCGATTGCCGTCGATCAATACGGGATCGGTTACGCCGCCGGGTATACTCAATCGCCGAATTTGGCGGTCGGGAATCGTTACCGCAAGCGTACGGGGGCAATGGTGACGGATTCGTTGCCGCCTTCGATCTGACCGGCCGCAGGCTTTTTGCATTCTACTGGGGCGGGGGCGGGATCAATCAGGGCCGTCGATGCCGTGGGACCGACTGGCAGCGTCTATGCCCTCCGGTTGGACGACCTCAACGAATTTGCAGGTGGTCAACACGCCTCAGCCGATGAATGCCGGCGGGGTGGACTTCATCGTAGGGGCAACTCGACTCCGCCGCCGGCTGGAGCTACTTAACCTATTTCGGCGGCAGCAATCACGTGCGTCCGACCGGTGGCTTCATTGCAGGACGAGCAACACAAGCGGCGACATCGACGTGGACAACGATGACAACGCCTCCTTGATCGGCGCCACCGCTTCGGCCGACCCTGTTGAAGGTGAACGCCTATAGAAACACGGCGATAACGGCCCCTTTCTTAGCAAACTGGAATTAAACTGGATCCGCGTTGCTCTACTCCGTACTTCGGCCTCGGCAGAAGTTCCGCGATCGACGCAGATGATAACGGCCACGTCATTATCAGCGGGCTGACGATGGCAGATTCCTTGCCGGTCCACAAAGGTTAGATCAGCTTGTAGGCGGAAGCGTTGATGCCTTAGTCACCCAGGTGGACACGACCAAAAGCGGTGACGCGTCGGCTGTTATTTTCCCAGTTATCTTGGTCGGCAGGTTGCGGATGCCCGATCAGCATAAAAACGTCGACGTCACCGAAGTAAGAACGTGCTGCTTGTAGCCGGCAAACGAAGCTCGACAACTTACCCCGGCGCCACTCAACCGAGTGGTGGTTGACGTGTTTGCCGGAGCCTGGGATGCCAGCACGCGGCCTGAGCCACAGCTCAACCGTGGATGGCCCACGAGCCCTTCGTTCCAGTCTGACAGGGTTGGGCAGGTGAACGCAATCGCGCCGGACCCAGAAAAAATCCCGGTGTTGTCTACGCGGGAACTGAGTGGGGAGGTCTACAAGCATCAACTATGGCGATCTTTGGCAGCCAACTGAACCTAGGCTAGTTAAGGTACTCCATCTAGGCACTTGCGGTGGATGCCTCAAGATTCAAACAGGCTTCGGGCGCTGACGTTCCAAGCGGCATTTTACTGGGATTCGGCGTGCTGGACGCAGCAGGAGCGGTTCGCTGGCCAGATAACCGCGGAGCGTTCCTCCAACTTCGTCTTCGGCACGCCCAGGAAGTCTGACCACGTCCATGCGTCTGACGGGGTACTCTAACAGCCTTAGACAGCGGAATGACGTGGGATGAGACGGGCACTTTGTGACTACCGAGGGGGTCACGAGCCTGGCGAGCGATTCCAGCGACCCTCGCCCCGGCTGGTGCGCGAGCCATATCACCAGCAGATACTTTTCGAGGAACGCCGGCGCCACCTGGGACCCGAGCAACGGCAACCTGGCCGAGGTGATAGGAGACGCAAGCGGGAGACTACACCGTCGATGACGTCGCGATCTTCGGCGCGATACGAATACGCGCTGGTGGGGTCGGGCTTCGAAAACCCCAGCAGGGCTGTTCAAGAGCGAGGATGATGGCGCTACCTCTGCATCCTGCGCTTTCGGCGATCAGACAGGGCCGTGGACCCAATGAATGGCATTAACGCTTATTCAGCACGCGTGCTCTGGGATCAATTCAGCAAACCTGAACAATATTCTGGGGGCACCAGCAGGACCCCAACCAGCAGGTTGCCGGCCTTGGCATTCTCGGCGCCAGACGGCGGGGCGCCGTGGACAGCTCCGGACCTGTCGGCACACAGATCGATGCCATCGAACCTGTTTACAACCACCTCTCGGGGACTCGGCCTGGTATGGGAGACCTCCGGCGGCTATGATGGCTTGTGGCGACGGTGCCTTTGGACGGCTCTGCTCCCATCGACTGAGATTATCGGTGGCGCGGGTGAGGATGAGCTGGTCTCCCTTGGCAAAAGGGACCCTACCTTTCGTTTGGGAGATTACTTCTTCCGGCGGCCGGCAATTCCTCGTCAGTTGACCTAGAGCTCACCCCGGCGCGGCCGCACCAACCCCGGCCAGCATTCCCCCGGGGCCGATTGTTCCTCCCGTGGAACCGCAGAGCGCAATAGTTCTGACGCGACCGAACGCGGGGTTGCCCCTGAGCTACGCGGATCTCTCGATTACAAAACAGTTGCTCGTGGGGGAATCCCACGGTCGCACTGGTGTCGTTTGCACCATCGAGGTGACCAACAATAGCTCTACGACCACCGCGACCAGTGTCTTTGTCGGTGAACACGGCGGCAGTTTCACCTCACCTGTCGATACCACGCATACCGGCGTGCCGGCGTCGAGTTACGGCGGCGGCGGGAACATCCTCGCGCTGGAGCTCGGGGATATTGCGCCGGGGACGAAGAAACAGATCGAGCTGTTCTATCCCGTCTATGATAGCGACGGCGACGATCTCGGGCAGACGCGGTTCAACCTTGTCCAGGTCTTCATGGCGAAGCCGGGTGGCAACAACGTTCTGATCCGGTCGCATCGAATGACACCGCGAGGGCGGAAATAACCATTGCGCAGACCCCCCCGAGACCGTCCTCCGCAAACCGCAAACCAGTCCCGCAGTCATCACGGGAACAGGAGATCAAGCGCCGATTCCGGAACGATCGTCACCGGTTAGCGACAGCGACAGCGATTTCGCGTGGCGAGTCCAAGCGGAGCCGGGAACCAGAAGAAGGTGATCTTCCGCGCCATCGGTCCTTCGCTCTCGTCCGTTCCCGGCCGCCTGGCCATCCCGCCATGGAGTTTTACAACAGCAGCGGCGCGATCATTGGCCGGAACAATAACTGGAAGCAGACCATAATTGGCGGCGTCATCACCGGCGATCAGGTCGCCAAATCCAGGGGAGCACCATCCCCCGACCAACGACCTGGAGTCGCCATCGTAGCCAATTTGCTCCGGGCCAATACACAACGGTGATCCGCGGCGTCAATGACACCACCGGCATCAGCGTCGCGAATCTACGATCTCGATACCGCCGGGCAGTTGCGTCTGGCAAATATTTCCACGCGCGGATTTGTGGACACCGGCGACGACGTCATGATCGGCGGCATTATCTTGCTCGGTCAAAGCTCCCGACGCATTGTCTTTCCGCGAATGGTCCTCCCTGACCGGGTTCGGCGTGGCCGGCGCGCTCCAGGATCCGGCACTTTCCGTGGTGGACGGGAACGGCAACGTTGTCCGCTCGAACGACAACTGGCGCAGCGATCAGGAAGCGGAACCTCGCAACGACCATCCCGCCATCACACAACGCGGAAGCGGCCGTCGTCGTGAATCTGACCCCGGGCAATTACCGCGCGATCGTCAGCGGGCTCGGCAACACGACCGGCATCGGCCTCGTGGAAGTTTACAACCTCGGCGCCGTCAGCTCCGGCAAATAACTAAACAGCCTGCAACAACCTACTCTTCAACTCATGAGCTCTTCGCACAATTATCATTCGGAATTCCCTTTACGTCTGGCGCGGCGATTTGTCTGCCTCTGCGCGGCTGGTGCCAGCCTGGCTGTCGGGCAGGCGCAAACCGCGCACGTGTGGACTGCGGGGAGTGACAACTGGAGTAATGCGGCCCGATGGACCAACGGCGTGCCGAACGCCGATTTCGCCGACGTTTATATCGATAACAGCACTACCGCGACGAACTCGACGGTCTCTGTCGACGGCGAATTCTCTCTCGGCCGCCTCACCCTCGACGCGGGCGACACGCTCTCATTCAACAATGGCGGCAGGCTCGTTTTCCGCGGCGGCTTCGCCGGGAGTGGAACGCTGAACAATGCGGGCGTCATTTCGCTGAATTCCACCACCACCAACACCGATATCCATTACTTCACCACCAACATGACGCTGACCGGCGGCGGCACGGTCAATCTGGCGAACAGTTTTTCCCGGCTCATCGGCGGTGTTAACCGGATCCTGACGAATGTAAACAACCTCATCCAGGGCGCTGGTTATCTCATCGGCAACGACGCCCAGTTTACGAACCAGGCCGGCGGTATCGTCGCGGCAACCATCAGCGGGCAGCTCCTGACGATCGACCCGAACCAGTTTGGCGTGGTTAACCGGGGACATTCCGCGCCAGCAACGGCGGCATTCTCCAGCTCGTGGGCGACAACACTTTCGCCGGCGAGTTCAACAACACCGGCGGCACGATTACCGCCCTCAACGGCTCGGAAGTGCGCTTGACGATGTTGGCTAACGTCCTCGGCGGCACCCTTGCCACGGAAGGGACCGGCACCATCCGCACCGCCGGGAATGCCTATTTGGCGAACATAGCCAATTCCGGTGATTTCATCGGGAACGACGGGTCCGGCACCACGCTGAGTGGGACCATCAACAACACCGGCAGCTTGTCGCTCGGTTCCACGACGACGAACACCTTTCTGTCGCTCCGGGGCGATACCACTCTGACCGGCGGCGGCACGGTTAACCTGGTCAACAATTTTTCGATTTTCAGCGGCCGCTTAACGATCGGCTGACGAATGCCAACAACATCATTCAGGGCGCCGGCTATCTGGGCGGCGAACGAGATCGTCATGACGAACCAGGCGAACGGCCTGGTCGACGCGAATCTCAGCGGGCAGATTCTCACGATCAATCCCAACCAGAATGGTTTGATTAACCAGGGGACGTTCCGCGCCAGTAATGGCGGCATTCTTCAGCTCACGGGGGACAACAGCTTTGGCCTTGCCGAGTTCACCAATACTGGCGGCACGATCAGCGCACTCGACGGCTCGGAGGTGCGTTTGAACATGCTGGTCAACATCATCGGCGGCACCCTCGCCACGACCGGGACCGGCGTGATCCGCAACGCCGAGAATGCCTATTTGGAAAACGTAGCCAATACCGGTGCTTTCATAGGGAACGACGGGTCCAGCACCACCCTGGGTGGGACCATCAACAACACCGGCAGCATGTCACTCAGTTCTACGACGACCAACACCTTCTTCGCGATCCGGGGGATTTTTAGTAATACGACTCTGACCGGCGGCGGCACGGTTAATCTGATCAACAATTTCTCCATTTCGGCGGGGGCGATAACCATCGGCTGACCAACGCCAACAACATCATTCAGGGGGCCGGCCATCTGGGCGCGAATCAGATCGTCATCACGAACCAGGCGAACGGCCTGGTCGACGCAAATCTCAGCGGGCAGATGCTAACGATCAATCCTAACCAGAATGGTCTGATTAACCAGGGGACGTTTCGCGCCAGCAATGGCGGCATCCTTGAACTCGTGGGGGACAACAGCTTTAGCGGCCAGTTCACCAACACCGGCGGGACGATCAGCGCGCTCGACGGCTCGGAGGTGCGTTTGACGACGCTGGTCAACATCATTGGCGGCACCCTTTCCACCGAAGGCACAGGCACCATCCGAACGCCGGCATCGCTATTTGGCGAACGTAACGAATTCCGCGAACTTCATCGGGAACAACGGGTCGGCACCAGTCTCATGGGACCATCAACAACACCGAAAGCATGACCCTGCTCACTAATAGCGTAATCGCGCTGCAGGGGGGCCGGTCCTGAATCACGCCGCTGGCGCCGTTCTCAAGGGAATCGGCACGGTCAATGTCAGCGGAACAACGCCAGTCTGGTCAACAACGGCGAAATCTCGCCGGGACTTTCGGCGGGCATGTTCAACATCGTAGGCAACATGCCTTTCTCGACAGCGCAAGTTGATGATCGAGATGGGCGGCCCCGCCGTGGGCACTGGCACGACCGCTTCTCGATAACTCCGGCGCCGCCACGCTCAACGGAACGCTGGCCGTGTCGCTAATCAACGGCTTCATGCCGGCCGCCGACACCTTCACGATCCTGACTGCGACCGGCGGGACCGGTGTTTTCGCCAACGCCGGAGCCGGCAAACGGTTTCGACACCGCGGACGACAGCGGATCGTTCATCGCGATTTACAACAGCGACAACGTCGTGCTCTCGCAATTCCTTCCCGGACCGGATCGGGCGCAACCGTTGAATATCTCCACTCGTCTTCGCGTGCTAGACAGGCGACAACGTGTTGATTGGCGGCTTCATCATCACCGGCGTGAAGACAAGCGGGTGATCATTCGCGCAATCGGACCTTCCCTGGCCGCTGCCGGAGTGCAGGGCCCGTTACAGGATCCCGAACTCGACTTCACGGACCGGGTGGCCTCATCGCGAGCAACGCCAATTGGAAAGACAGTCAGCAAGCCGAGATCGAGGCCACAACCATTCCGCCATCCAATGATGTGGAATCGGCCATCGTCCGGACCCTCGCGCCTGGATCTTACACGGCCATCGTTCGAGGGAGTGAACGCAACAACCGGCGTGGGGCTCGTGGAGGTGTACGACCTCGCGTTAGCCGCCAAGTCGAAGCTGGCGAATATCAGCACGCGCGGATTTGTGGATACCGGCGAAAACGTCATGATCGGCGGATTCATCCTCGGGCCGGCTGATCGCGGAAACGGCAGAATGCTCGTGCGGGCGATCGGGCCGGCCTTGACCGCGTGGGAGTTCCGGGCGCGCTTCAGAATCCGTTCCTGGAATTGTACAACGGGCAAGGGATCGCTGATCACGAGTAACGACGATTGGAAAGACTTGCAGCAAGCGGATATCGAAGCGACGCAAATTCCTCCAACCGACGATCGGGAATCCGCGATTCTGGCAACAATTCCGCCGGGCAATTACACCGCGATCGTTCGCGGCGTGGGCGGCACGACCGGCGTGGCGCTCGTGGAAGGATACGCGCTGGATTAGCCGCAGCCGCTGATCATGATCGCGCATTGCACGTCTGGAAGAGAATCTCAAAGAACCGCCGCGCCGCCCTCAGGGTATGCGCATGACACCATTCAAGCTTGAAGAAAAAGGGCGGAGGCACCATGATGTTTCGTCGTGCACATCCAGAATGGCAGCGCCGGGGTCAGCGAACGGCGCGTGTTCGCCACGACACGGTGGAGCGTAGTTCTTTCTTCTGCCGGCGAAAACGACGCGGAAACAGCGCACGCTGCGCTGGCGGAGCTTTGCCGAACCTACTGGCGGCCCATTTTCACCTTCATCTCCCGAGCCGGTCATTCCGCTGAGGATGCAGAGGATTTGACCCAGGAATTTTTCGCCATGCTGCTCCGAGGAAATTTGCTTAAACGCGCCGACCCAAACCGCGGCCGGTTTCGTTCTCTGCTTCTCAAGGCAGTGCAGGATTTTCTCAAGGACGCATCCGCCAGAGAGCGCGCGCAAAAACGCGGCGGCGGCGCCGAGCACATTTCCTGGGACGACTGGATGGCGGACGCATCGTCGCAGTTGTCGATCTCGGCCCAGGCGCTGAATTCATGGCCGCCGGAGCGGCTCTTCGATCTGCGGTGGGCCGCGACGGTGGTCGAACAGGCGCTGCACCGTTTGCGCGAAGAATGTCGAGGCCGGGAGCGTCTCAGGATTTTCGAAACCTTAAGCCAGCATCTCACCACCGAACGGGCAGATATCTCGTACGCGCAGCTGGCCGCGACTTTGGGAGTGGCGGAGGGCGTCGTCAAAAAACAGCTGCACAATCTGCGGCGGCGTTACCGCTGGTTGCTCTATGACGAGGTCGCGCAAACCGTCGAGGACCCGGCCGATGTGGAAGACGAAATTCGCCATCTCTGCGCCGCCCTCGCTGCCGGGGCGGAATAACTCGAGATGAAAACCGCGCGTGGGCTCTCCGATTCCATCGCCGGCGTGGTCGAGGACCCGGCGAGGTGCGGGCGCTGCGGCGCTACGACCCGGCTGGGCAATGGGGCCTGCCTCAGTTGCATCCTGCACGAAGGACTGGAAGCCGATCGCGAAGCGTCAGGCGAGATCTTCGAGAGCGTCCTGGCGGAAGCGGAAGTAAAGGACAAGCCGCCCCTCGGTAACTACGAGATTCTGGAAGAGATCGGGCGCGGCGGGATGGGCGTGATTTACCGGGCCCGGCAGCGCCATTCGCGCCGCATCGTCGCGGTCAAACGCATGCTCGGGTATGACGCCGATTCGCGGGAAACGCTGGAGCGGTTTCGCCGCGAAGCAGAAGCGGCGGCAAGTCTCGACCATCCCAATATTCTGCCCATCTACGAAGTGAGCCAGAGCGCGGATGGCTTGCCCTTCTTCAGCATGAAGTTCGCTCCCGGCGGAAGTTTGGCCGAAGCGGCTCGCGCACTTCGTCACGAGCCGCGCGCCTGCGTGGAACTGATCGCGAAAGTGGCGCGCGCGGTGCAATTCGCCCATGAACGCGGAATTCTGCATCGCGATCTCAAACCGGGAAATATCCTGCTCGATGGCCGGGGCGAGCCGCTGGTGAGCGATTTCGGTCTCGCGAAATGGCTTGAGGCGAGCAGCGATCTGACTCGAACCCTGACGACTTTCGGCACGCCGGGTTATATCGCCCCGGAACAGGCGCAGGGCCGAGCCGCCGATCTCACACCTGCTGCCGACGTCTACAGCCTCGGAGCAATTCTGTTCGATCTGCTCGCGGGGCGTCCGCCATTCGTCGGCGATCACGCGCTTTCGGTTATTCGCCAGGCCTCGGAAACGCCCGCGCCGCGCCTGCGTTCGCTGGTGCGCGGGATCGATCGCGACCTGGAGACCATCTGCGCCCGCTGTCTCGAACGCGAACCTTCCGCGCGCTATCATTCGGCCGGCGCGCTGGCTGACGATCTCGAGCGTTGGCTGGAAGGAAAGCCGATCCGCGCTCGCCGTGTTCTCCCGCCCATGCGCATCTGGCGCTGGTCGCGGCGCAACCCCGCGCTGGTCGCCACCGCTGCCGTCTGCCTCGTTGTCGGCGCCGCGGCGATCGGGCTGCTGCGTGGGCCGCGAAACGTCCCCCCTCCAAAGGCGCCGCCGGAGAGAATTGCCGTTCTGCCATTCAAACCTCTTTTGCCCGAGAATCGCGATCCGGCGCTCGAGATGGGAATGGCGGATACGTTGATCACCAAGCTTGGCACTAGCCGGGAAATAATCGTCTCTCCGCTTACGACCGTGCGGCCATACGGAGGTCGGGAGCAGGATCCTGTGGCGGCCGGACGAAAACTGGGCGTGAGCTCAGTCCTGGAAGGCTATCTTCAGAAAGCAGGTGATCGCCTCCGCGTGCGGGTGCGCCTGATCAAAGTGGCCGATGGATCTTCGCTTTGGGCCGGCACGTTCGATGAGAAATTTACGGACCTGTTTGCGGTGCAGGAGACAATTTCCCGGAAAGTAGCGGAAGCTCTCGCGTTGCGCTCGGGCGCGGAAGAGACGAAGCGCTTGACCAAACGCTACACCGAGAACCTCGAGGCATATGAGCTCCATCTCAGGGCCGTTTATCATACCAGAAACCGACCGACCCCACGAAAGCCATAGACTTGTTTAAACAGGCAATCGAGTTGGATCCTAACTACGCGCTGGCTTATGCCGACATGGCCAACGCTTATCGCCATTATGCGAGGGGAAACGAGCGGCCTCGCAAAGAGATCATGCCCCTGGCCAGGGCGGCCGCCACAAAAGCAATGGAGATTGATGAGTCGCTCTGGCAGGCTCATGAGTCCCTGGCCTGGATTCTAATCTTCTACGATTGGGACTGGGCCGGCGCCGAAAGAGAAGTGCAGCGCGCGATCGAGCTCGATCCGAACGTCGCTCCGCCCCACATCGCTTACGCCAGCTTGCTCACGATTCTGGGGCGGCATGAGGAAGCCCTGCTCGAAGTCGCGCGAGCCAGGGAGATCAATCCGGTCTTCTACCTGGCGCGTAGCACAGCGGCAGCAGCCCACCTCTTCTGGGCAGGCCGCCTCGACGAAGCGAGGGAGAGATTGCAAAAGACGATCGAGCTGGATCCGGAATATTGGTTTTCACACTTCGTATTTAGGGAAGGTTTATCAGCAGGAAGGGAAATATCCGGAGGCCTTCGCTGAGTTTAACAAGGCTAGAGAAGTCTCCCCCCGAGGACGGTCGGAAGCCGTAGCCGCGCTTGGTTTCCTCTGGGCTCGCACGGGTGATCCCGTCAAGGCGCGAGGTATCTTGGAGGAATTGAGGGCCCGGTCCGCAGAACACTACGTTCCTCCCAGTCATTTCGCCATGGTTCATCTGGGCCTGGGGGAGAACGACGAAGCGATGGCGTGGCTGGAAAGGGCTTATGAAGAACGGGATGACGAAATGGTTCGTCTGAAAATCGATCCGATTTGGGACTCGCTTCGCCCCGATCCGCGCTTCGTCGCCCTCCTCGAACGCCTCGGTTTGGGGGCGGAGTCTGGACTAACTCAGATGAAAACCGCGCATGGGCTCTCCGATTCCATCGCCGGCGTGGTCGAGGACCCGGCGAGGTGCGGGCGCTGCGGCGCTGACCACCCGGCTGGGCAATGGGGCCTGCCTCAGTTGCATCCTGCACGAAGGACTGGAAGCCGATCGCGAAGCGTCAGGCGAGACCTTCGAGAGCGTCCTGGCGGAAGCGGAAGTAAAGGACAAGCCGCCCCTCGGTAACTACGAGATTCTGGAAGAGATCGGGCGCGGCGGGATGGGCGTGATTTACCGGGCCCGGCAGCGCCATTCACGCCGCATCGTCGCGGTCAAACGCATGCTCGGGTATGACGCCGATTCGCGCGAAACACTGGAGCGGTTTCGCCGCGAAGCAGAAGCGGCGGCGAGTCTCGACCATCCCAATATTCTGCCCATCTACGAGGTGAGCCAGAGCGCGGATGGCTTGCCCTTCTTCAGCATGAAGTTCGCTCCGGGCGGGAGTTTGGCTGAGGCGGCGCGCGCACTTCGTCACGAGCCGCGCGCCTGCGTGGAACTGATCGCGAAAGTGGCGCGCGCGGTGCAATTCGCCCATGAACGCGGAATTCTGCATCGCGATCTCAAACCGGGAAATATCCTGCTCGATGGCCGGGGCGAGCCGATGGTGAGCGATTTCGGTCTCGCGAAATGGCTTCGAGGCGAGCAGCGATCTGACTCGAACCCTGACGACTTTCGGCACGCCGGGTTACATCGCCCCGGAACAGGCGCAGGGCCGAGCCGCCGATCTCACACCGGCGGCCGACGTTTACAGCCTCGGGGCAATTCTGTTCGATCTGCTCGCTGGGCGTCCGCCATTCGTCGGCGATCACGCGCTTTCGGTTATTCGCCAGGCCTCGGAAACGCCCGCGCCGCGCCTGCGTTCGCTGGTGCGCGGGATCGATCGCGACCTGGAGACCATCTGCGCCCGCTGTCTCGAACGCGAACCTTCCGCGCGCTATCATTCGGCCGGCGCGCTGGCTGACGATCTGGAGCGTTGGCTGGAAGGAAAGCCGATCCGCGCTCGCCGTGTTCTGCCGCCCATGCGCATCTGGCGCTGGTCGCGGCGCAACCCCGCGCTGGTCGCCACCGCTGCCGTCTGCCTCGTTGTCGGCGCCGCGGCGATCGGGCTGCTGCGTGGGCCGCGCAACGTCACCCCTCCAAAGGCGGCGCCGGAGAGAATTGCCGTTCTGCCATTCAAACCTATTTTGCCCGAGAATCGCGATCCGGCGCTCGAGATGGGAATGGCGGAGACGTTGATCACCAAGCTTGGCACTAGCCGGGAAATAATCGTCTCTCCGCTTACGACCGTGCGGCCATACGGAGGTCTGGAGCAGGATCCTGTGGCGGCCGGACGAAAACTGGGCGTGAGCTCAGTCCTGGAAGGCTATCTTCAGAAAGCAGGTGATCGCCTCCGCGTGCGGGTGCGCCTGATCAAAGTGGCCGATGGATCTTCGCTTTGGGCCGGCACGTTCGATGAGAAATTTACGGACCTGTTTGCGGTGCAGGAGACAATTTCCCGGAAAGTAGCGGACGCTCTCGCGTTGCGCTCGGGCGCGGAAGAGACGAAGCGCTTGGCCAAACGCCACACCGAGAACCGCGAGGCAAATGAGCTCTATCTCAGGGGCTATTATCATACATTCAGGCTTACCCCAGCGACGCCACGAAAGGCATAGACTTGTTTAAACAGGCAATCGAGTTGGATCCTAACTACGCGCTGGCTTATTCCGGCCTGGCCGACGCTTATCGCCATGAAGCGGAGAGAAACGAGCGGCCTCGCAAAGAGATCATGCCCCTGGCCAGGGCGGCCGCAACAAAAGCAATCGAGATTGATGAGTCGCTCTGGCAGGCTCATGTGTCCCTGGCCGAAATTCTAATCTTCTACGATTGGGACTGGGCCGGCGCCGAAAGAGAAGTGCTGCGCGCGATCGAGCTCGATCCCAACGCGGTTCCGCCCCACAAAACCTACGCCAGCTTGCTCACCGTCCTGGGGCGGCATGAGGAAGCCCTGCTCGAAGACGCGCGAGCCAGGGAGATCGATCCGGAGCTGCTACGTGCGCTTTAGTCAAACGGCAGCAGCGCCTTTCCACCTCTTCTTTGCCGGCCGCCTCGTCAAAGCGAGGGAGAGATTGCAAAAGGAGATCGAGCTGTTTCCGGATTACTGGGTTTCACACTTCCTTTTAGGGAAGGTTTATCAGCAGGAAGGGAAATATCCGGAGGCCTTCGCTGAGTTTAACAAGGCTAGAGAAACCGCCTTCCTCCCAGTCGGCACCCCCGCAGGACGGTCGGAACCCATAGCCGCGCTTGGTTTCCTCTGGGCTCGCACGGGTGATCCCGTCAAGGCGCGAGGTATCCTGGAGGAATTGAGGGCCCGGTCCGCAGAGCACTACGTTCCTCCCAGTCATTTCGCCATGGTTCATCTGGGCCTGGGGGAGAACGACGAAGCGATGGCGTGGCTGGAAAGGGCTTATGAAGAACGGGATGACGAAATGGTTCGTCTGAAAATCGATCCGATTTGGGACTTGCTTCGCCCCGATCCGCGCTTCGTCGCCCTCCTCGAACGCCTCGGTTTGGGGCAGAGTCGTTGAGTTCTGCTGTTTATCTGAATTCGACGTTGGACGTTGAGCGTTCGACGTTGGACGTTAGTTCCTTCCCATGCGCTATCCGCACCTACAAAAATACCGACCTGCGCGTGAGCGAAGTCGGCTTCGGGCTTTGGACGATTTCGACGGGCTGGTGGGGGCAATTCACCGAAGGCGAGGCGATCGCGCTCATGCACAAGGCGCTCGATCTCGGGGTCACGCTTTTCGACGCCGCCGACACTTACGGCAACGGCCTGAGCGAAGAATTGATCGCGAAGGCGTTTCCCGAACCAGCGCGATGAAATCGTGATCGCGACGAAGGTCGGCTACGATTTCGTGACTCATGGCGACTCGCGCGGCCGCGGTCAGCGCGAGATTCCGCAGGATTTTTCGCCGGACGCCATCGTCCGCGCGACCGACGCCGCGCTGAAGCGCCTGAAGACAGACCGGATCGATCTCCTGCAACTGCACAACATTCGGATGGAGCAGGTCTATGACGATGCGGTCTGGACGACGCTCGAAAAGCTCCAGGCGGACGGAAAGATTCGGTACTACGGCATCGCGCTCGGGCCGGCCGTCGGCTGGCTTTACGAAGGCGTCAATTGCATCCGCGAGCGGAACATCACCAGCGTTCAGCACATCTACAATCTGCTCGAACAACATCCCGGCCGCGCCATGCAGGAAGCGGCGACCGAGGCCGGGAAAGACACGATGTTCCTGATTCGCGTGACCCACTCTTCCGGCATGCTCGAGGGAAAATACACCGCCGAGACCGTTTTCCCGCCGAACGATCACCGCAACCATCGGCCGCGGAGCTGGCTGCTGAACGGCGTGAAGAAGATCGATCGGCTTCGTTTCCTGGAGAATTCCGAGCGCACCCTCGGCCAGGCTGCGTTGCAATGGCTGCTCGCGGACGAACGGGTCGCCTCAACGCTGCCGAACATTTACGAAGAAGCGCAGCTCATCGAGTTCGCGAAAGCGCCCGAATGCCCGCCGCTGACCAGCGACGAGATGGAGAAGATCGCCGAGCTTTACGCGGAGAATTTCGGAGTGGAACGCGAAGAGCCGAAGTTCAAAGGCACGATGGAGTTGCCGGAAACTGCGGAAGCAGCAGCGGTTTAGAACCGACGTCGCTATTTGCCTGTCATCCCGAGGCTGGCGAAGCGCGCCGAGGGATCTCGCAGTCGAATCTTGAACCACCCAATCTCGCTTGCGCCCAGCACGCAGACCAGCGTGGCGAATACGGTTGCAGATTGATTGTGTAATTTCCGACCGCCTGTGAGGTCCCTCGCCGTCTGCGCGGCTCGGGATGACGCGCTCTGTCGTTAATCTCCCTCTTCCTCTTCCACCGGCTCCGCCCGCCTGATCGGCGTCCCTGCCGGCTCCGGCGGTTTTCGTCGCTTGTTTACGTTTTCCGTTAGTTTGTAGATTTCCTTCAAGATCATCCCGATCATCGGCGCGGCATGCGATCCGCCATGGACATCGGCGCCGACATCTCCCTCATAAAGCGCCGCGAACGCATACTGCGGTTTCTCCGCCGGCACGAACCCCGCAAACCACGCCGCCGTGCGCTCTTTGTTCTTCGGTCCCCACTGCGCCGTGCCGGTTTTCCCCGCGACGGCCACGCTTTCCAAGCTCGCTTGATGAGCGGTTCCAGCCGGGCCACTGACGGCGTTGATGAGCCCGATCCGCAATTGCTCCATCGTGTCTGCCGAAGCTCCGAGCGTCTTTTTCTCGCGCACCTGGAACGCCGTGACGATTTCGTTATCGACCGTCTGCACCTGCTGGACGAGGCGCGTCTGATAGAACGTTCCGCCGTTGCCAATGATCGCCATCGCCTGCGCCACTTGCAGCGGGGTCGACTCCGTGTCCCCCTGGCCGATGGAGAGATTAGCGATGTCGCCATTGAGGATTTTCCGGCCATGGGTCGCCTTCATGTAGTTGGTCGGTCGGAATCCGGCCTTCGACTTCTCCGCGCAGCGGGAGCCCGCACTTGGCGCCGAAGCCGAGCCGCAGCGCCCAATCCTGGATCGGTTCCGCGCCGATCTTGATGCCCACCTGGTAAAACCAGGTGTCGCACGATTCCGTCAGCGCCTGCACAAAATTCAGCGGGCCGCGGTCGGTCTTCTTCCAATTGCGAAAAGTGAGGTTGCCGACCTGGATCGAGGGCCAGCAATGGTATTCGTCATCGGAGCGCACCAGGCCGCTCTCCAACGCCGCGATGCCGACCGCGACCTTGAAAACGGAGCCCGGCGGATACGACGAACGGAACGCGCGCGGCAAGCAGCGGAATGTTCGGATCATCCTGCAACGCCTTGAATTTCTCGGCGGAAATCGTCGGCGTGAATGCGTTCGGATCGTAGGTGGGCCAGGAGGCCATCGCCAGGATGTCGCCGGTGTTTGGCTCGACGATGACAATCGCGCCGCGTTTGGCTTTCGCCTCGAGCGCTTTCTCGGCCAGCTCCTGCAAACGCAAATCGAGCGTCGTGACCACGGTATGTCCCGGCACCGGCGGGGTCGTGATCTTCTCGGAAGTTTTCCGGCCGTCTTTGTCGAAGGTGATTTTGTATTCGCCGCGTTTTCCGGTCAGGACCTGGTTGAACGTTTGCTCGAGCCCTTCCCGGCCCTCCGTTTCCGGCCAGAGCACTTCGTGGTTGTCGATGATTCCGTCCGGGTTCCGTCCGGTCTTGCCGCTGTAGCCGATGATTTGCCCCGCGAGCCGGCCGTTCGGATAGGTCCGCACATAGTAAGGACGCAACGCCATGCCCGCGGGCAGACGCGCCTTGATGGCGTCGGATTCTTTCGTCGTCAGGTTCTGCGCGATCTCGAACGGCAGGATGCCGCGATTGCGATAATGCCGCTTGATCAGGTCATCGGAAATTTTGAGCTGGCGGCCCAGCAACTTCTCGGCTGCCTGGATTTTTTCCTGCGCATAGGCGAGCAACTGCGGATCGGAAAAATCGAGCGGCGTCGGGAAACTGATCGCGAGATTGTAGCTGAGGCGATTTTGCGCCAGCGGCAGACCGTTGCGGTCCGTGATCAGCCCGCGAGGCGCAGGAATGTCCAGAACGTAGGTGCGCGCCAGCTTCTGCGTCTCGAACGTCGGGACGATGGTTTCCTCGAATGGCGATGCCTCCGGGCCAGGCGACGGAGTTTCTGATTGCGCCCGCGAGAGAGACACGGCGGCCATCATTAACAGCCAGGTGAAGGCAAATAGTTTTGCGACTCGGCGAAATCACAACCGCAACTGTGCTGGCCACGCCCTAATCGACAAGCAGAAAACGGTGCCCAGGTGGATCGTGCGCTCCGTCGCGCGATGCTTTGAAGTCCCGGCTTCGCCGGCGATTTTTGCCATCGGGCGCGGAGCGCTCGATCCAGAAAGGTGCCTGGGTGGATCGAGCGCTCCGTCGCGCGATCACCTAGTGCCGCTCCAGGAACCGGTGGACGTCCTGGGCAAGCTTCGGACCGATTCCTTCCGTGGCGGCGATCTGCTCCACGGTCGCCTTCCGCAGCCGATTTACCGAACCAAATTTTCGCAGCAGCAGATTTTTCCGGTTCTGGCTGACCCCCGGACAATCGTCGAGGATGCTTTCGCCGATCCGCTTCTTCATCAGGAGCTGGTGATAGGTGTTGGCGAAACGGTGCGCTTCGTCGCGAATCCGTTGGAGCAGACGCAAGCGCTCCGGAGTCCGGCGGCAGGACCAGCGGCAAGGCGCGCCCGGGCCGGTAAATTTCTTCGTATTCTTTCGCGAGGCCGATGATCGGCAGATCGTGCAACCCGAGCCGCTGGAGTTCGCGGCAGGCGGAGGAAAGCTGTCCTTTGCCGCCATCGACGATGATCAAGTCCGGCAAACGAACTGGAGCGAAACGTTGCCGGCCGCGCGGTCGAGCGCGCTCGCTCGGATTCTCCTGCGAGAATTCGGCGGCTTCTGGATTCGGCCGCGCGTCGCTTCGAGCAGGACGCGCGAATACCGCCGCCTGCACCACTTCCGCCATGCTCGCGAAATCATCCTGGCCTTCCACGGTGCGGATCCGGTAGCGCCGGTAGTTGTCCTTGTCGGGAACGCCGTTGCGAAAGCAGACCATCGAAGCGACGACATGGGTCGTGGAGATGTTCGAGATGTCGAAGCACTCCATCACCACGGGCAACCGCGTGAGTTGAAGCGCGTCGCCCAGCGCCTGCACATCGCTCACCGGATCGATGGAGCTGGGCAGACTGTGGCGCGTGAAGCGCCGGGTTGGTTTCGTCGTCCGGCGCAAATCCTCGAGCATGTTTCGCAGGTCGGCCGCTTTCTCGAAATCGAGTTTCTCCGCCGCTTTGCGCATTTCCTCTTCCACCGCGGCGATCATCTCCCGCGAATGTCCTTCCAGAAAATCGCACGCCTGCGCGACCCGCTCGCGATACAGCTCCGCGCTGATTTCGCTCAGGCGCGTCGGCACCTGATAGGTCGCCGATTTCAATTCGCGTTCCGTCGGCGAGCCGCGCCCGAAAGTGAGCACGCCAAATTTCTTGCGCATGAAGTTCAGCGTTTGGCGCAAGGCGCCGGCATGCGCGTAGGGGCCGAAATAACGCGCCCCATCGTCCTTCTTGAAACGCGCCAGACGAAAGCGCGGCCATTCTTCGGTCGGATCGACTTTCACGACGAGGAAGCGCTTATCGTCGCGGAAAGAGATGTTGTAGCGCGGACGGTATTCCTTGATCAGCTTGCCCTCGAGCAGCAGCGACTCCGGCTCGCTCTGGACCGTGTGCGTCTCGAAATCCCAGACGGCATCGAGCATCGCGCGCGTCTTGATGTCCGCCTGCGCCAGTTTCGACGGCATGAAGTAGGAGCCGACTCGTTTGCGCAGGTCGCGCGCTTTGCCGACGTAGATGACGCGGTTAAAGCGGTCGCGCATCAGGTAGACACCGGGCTTGTGCGGCACCTCGTGCACTTTCTTGGTCAGGTCGGGTCTTTCTTCTTTCGCCAAAGCGACATTCGCTGACATCTTGCGCTCAGAATCGCTCAATGCGGCAAAACCGTCTGCATTGACGCGCTCCCTTCTTGCTCCGACATAGCGGCATGTTCGACGTGGCGATCGTGGGCGGCGGGCCGGCCGGCTCGAGCTGCGCCGCTTTTTGCGCCATGGCCGGCCTGCGAACGCTTCTCCTCGAACGCGAGACGTTCCCTCGCGAAAAAGTCTGTGGCGATTGCCTGAATCCCGCGTGCTGGCCGATTTTGCGGCGGTTGGAACTCGCGGAACGATTCGCGGTTTGCCGCACGGAAAGCTCGAATCGCGTCGAGTTGATCGGAATCACGGGCAGGCGATTGAGCGTCGAACTTCCGAGGCGGCGAAGACGCGGAGATCGCGATCAAGCGCAGTCTGCTCGATGAGCTTCTGCTCGACCGCGCGCGCGAACTGGGCGCGACGGTTCATGAAAATACGACAGTCACCGCGCTTACGCCTCCCGATCCACGCACTCAGCATTGGTCGATTTCCGCCGGTGAGCAGCGCTTCCGGTCTCGAGTGCTGGTCGCCGCCGACGGCCGCAACTCGACCGTGGCGCGGCTTTGCGGATTGCTCCCGCGGAGCGCAAAGGAACGGATCGCGTTGCAAACTCACCTGCCTTTGCCGGCAGGATTTGGCGACCGGGTGGTGTTGGAGTTTCGGCCCGAAGGCTATTCCGGTCAGGCGCCGGTCGGCGGAGGTGAGCTGAATCTTTGCCTCGTCAGTGTCCCCGACAAAATCACGGCTTTGCGCCAATGGGCCGAAGCGCGCTTCGATATTCGGCCGGACCATTCCTGGCGCACGATCACTCCGCTACGGCGTCTGCCGATTCCGGCAGGCCAGGGATCGCTCTTTCTCGTTGGCGATGCAGCGCGGGTGGTGGAGCCATTCACAGGAGAGGGGATTTATTATGCGCTCGCGTCCGCCGAGCTGGCGGCGAAAGCGATTCGTTTCCAGTGCGACGGCCAGGGCGAGAACGAGGTGGCCGCCGCCTATTCGGCCGCGCATCAGCAACTTTATCGCGGGCGGCTTTGGATCAATCGGCTCGCGCGCGCGGCCGTTTTGTCGCCCCGCGCTGCCTCAATGCTTTTGGAAGCGCTGCGATTCCAGCCAGCCGTGCTTCGCTTTCTTACCGCGAAGATAACCGGCAAGCCTTGACCGTATTCGCCATCAGCATCGCGATCGTCATCGGCCCGACGCCGCCGGGCACCGGCGTGATGGCCGAAGCTTTCGCGGAGACTTCATCGAACGCCACGTCGCCAACCAGCCGATAACCGCGTTCCGCGGTCGGATCGTCCACGCGGTTGATTCCTACGTCGATCACCACCGCCCCTTCACGCACATGTTCCGCGCGGACGAATTGCGGCTGCCCGATAGCCGCGATCAGGATGTCCGCCGAGCGCGTGATCTCGGGCAGCCGATTGCTGCGGGAATGAACCACCGTGACCGTCGCATCCCCGCCGCGCCCTTTCCGCATGAGCAATAAGGCCAGCGGTTTTCCCACGATCATGCTCCGACCGAGAACGACGACGTGCGCGCCGGAAATCTCGATGCCGCTTTCCGTGAGCAAGCGCTGGCAGCCCAGCGGCGTGCAGGGAACAAAACCGGAATCATCGCCGAGCGCCAGCTTCGCCACGTTAGCGGGATGAAATCCATCCACGTCCTTGGCCGGATCGAGTGCGCGCACGATCGCCGCTTCGTCGATCTGTTTCGGCGGCGGCGATTGCACCAGGATGCCGTGGATTGCCGGATCGCCGTTCAATTCGTGCACGCGTTGGAGCAACTCGGCCTGCGTCGTGTCGGCCGGCAATTCCAGTTTCACCGAGTGCAAGCCGAGATCGCGGCACATCTTGTCCTTCGAACGGACATAGGCGCGCGACGCCGGATTATCTCCGACGAGCACGACAGCGAGGCCTGGCGTCCGCCCGTTTTTCTTCAACTGGGCGATTTCGCCGCGCAGCTCCGCGTAAACTTTTTCGGCAATCGCGCGCCCTTCGATGAGTCGATTCATTTTTGTTCCACCAGATCCATGACCGCATTCTGCAAGCGCACCCGTTCCGCTTCAAATTCTTCGGTCGTCGGCGTGTCCGCGATCCGAAGAGGAACGCCGAAGATAATCCGCACTGTCGAGAACGGCCGCGGGATAAAGAATCGGTCCCAGCTCTTGAAACGCCAGGAGCTCGAAAACTCCATGCTGCCGGGGACGACCTCCGCGTTGCACTTTTGCGCGAGGAAAATGACCCCTTGCCCGAGCTCATAAACCGGACCGCGCGGGCCGTCCGGCGTAATGACGATGTTCGTTCCCGCGGCGAAGACTTCGGCGAGTCTGGCAGCAGCGCGCTCGCGCCTTTTCGGGAGGTCGATCCCCGGATAGTGCCGTAACCGTAACGCTCGACGAACGCCGCCAGCAGGTCGCCATCGCGACTGGCGCTGATCAAGGCGGCCGCATGGCGCGTGGTCGAGAAAACGGCGGAAGATCGACGGCAGCAGGAGGAGCCGATTATGCCAGACGGCGAAAAGGTAGGGATGTTGTTTGCTCCCGGCCACGATCCCGCCGCGATCGTCCAGTTCGAAACGCAGGGTGCGCACCCAGAGTTGGACCAGCCAGTAGCCGAACTCGACCAGCCATCGCGCCCGCCAACCTTCGATTTTCAATTTGGCGGGTTGCTCCTGGCGGCGTCATCCTTCCAGCGATAGGCGCGGGGATTCGGCAACCCGATCTGGTCGAGGATGCGCCAAACGACCGTGTCCGCGACGTCCTCGACGGACGCCGGCCGGCTGTAGAACGACGGGATCGCGGGGAGCAGAATTGCGCCCGCTTCGAGAAGCGTGACGACATTGCGAGCGTGAATGAGGCTCCAGGGCGTCTCGCGCGGCACGAGGATCAGTTTTCGGCGTTCCTTCAAAAAGACATCGGCGGCGCGCAAGAGCGCTGTGTCGCTGCAGCCAGAGGCGATCCGTCCGAGCGTGGCCATCGAGCAGGGCACGACCACCATGGCATCGAACCGGGCGGAACCGCTCACGTAAGGAACATTGAGATTGTTTTCGGTCTGCTGCAGAACGCCCTCCGGAACAACGAGCCGATCCACCTCCTGCGCGGCGACCTGTTTCGCGTGGCCGCTCATGACGAGATGAACCTCGTTCGCGGCGCAATCGATCTGCGCCAGCAAGCGCTGCAGATAAATCGTTCCGCTGGCGCCGGTCGCGGCGATGACGAGTTTCATGCGCCTAACCAATCACATCCGGTCGCGAAACACTAGTCATCGCGCAACGTGGGAGCCATTTGCGTTTGAAATTAGCCCGAAGCACGCGCAATTAAAGACGCCATGGTCAAGAAGCTTCTCCATACCCGTTATCGGGTGACCGATCTGGAAAAGACGGTCTCGTTTTACAAAGACGTCCTCGGATTGCGAGGAAACGCGCCGGCATACCTCCGGGCGCGGATCGCAGCTGGTTTTCTTCAAGGCGCCCGGCAGCGAAGAAGAGATCGAGATCTGCAAATTCGATGACAGCGGCCCGGTCGTGGTCGGCCCCGATCTGACGCATCTTGCCTTCGAAGTGGACGATATCGAACAGTTCGCGCGTGAGTCCGCGAAGAAGGGCTACCCGCTTTCCGATGGCCCGCATCGGCACGGCAAAGATGGCGCGATTGCCTTTATCGATGCCCCGGAAGGTTACGAGATCGAACTGATCCAGCGTGGTTCGGACCAATAGTCGCTCGCGCTTGCGCTGAGAAGCAATCTGACCCTTAGTTCTGCCCAATGAAATTCCGGTCAGGAACGCTCGTTTCGCTTTGCGTCGTCCTATTGCGCGCTTCCGTGTTCCGCGGCGAAGCCGAAATCGAAGTCGAAGCAGAGCTTCAAGCCGGTCCGTCCGATGGAGATGCCGGACTCCATCTCGGAGGTCAGGAAAGCGGAGCCGGTCGCACCGCCGCCTGGATCCGTTTCCAAGATTGCGCCCGTTACGCGCTCCGCCGCCGTGATGGTGATCGATGCTCGCACCGGCGAGATCCTTTACGAAAAAAATGCCGACGCGGTGCGGCCGCCGGCGAGCACCCAGAAACTTCTGACCGCGTTAATCGTCGCGGAACGCGGTTATCTCGACCGGCCGGTCACGGTTGAACGTTCGGATACCCTGGCAGAACCGTCTAAGTTGAATATCAAAGCGGGCGAAACCTATACCCGCATGGAACTTCTCCGGGCCCTGTTGGTAAAAAGCTCTAACGACGTCGCGTGCACTCTGGCGCGAGACGCGGCCGGCAGCATGGAAGCGTTTGCCGACCTGATGAACCAAAAGGCGCGCGAGCTGGGCGCGCACCGTTCTAACTTTATTAATCCGAACGGTCTGCCGAGTCCGGGACAGTATTCCTCGGCGCGCGACCTCTCAATCATCGCGAAGGCGGCCTACGCTAATAGCACGATCCGATCAATCGTCTGTTTGCCGCGGGTGGTTTTCCGCTACTCCAATGGCCGTGTCCGCGAGCTGGAAAACACGAACAAGCTTTTGAAACGGCTTGCCTACTGCAACGGCATGAAGACCGGTTATACCGATGCCGCCGGGAAATGTCTCATTGCCAGCGGTGCCCGACCCGGGCGCGACGTCATCGTGGTCGTCCTGGGCAACACATCGGCCGGTATTTGGAAGGACGCCGGCGCGCTTCTTTCCTGGGGACTCTGGATGTAGCTTGGCCATCGCCGGAATGCGATGAGCGAACTTTTCCAGGAACAATTGCAGGCGCTTGCGCGCGCAGGCGCTGCATCGCAAGCTGCGCGAGATCGGCAGCGCACAGGGACCGGAAGTTCGTATCGTCGGCCAGGAACTGGTCAATTTCTCGTCGAACGATTATCTCGGCCTGGCGAACGATGTCCGGCTCCGGGAAGCGGCGAAGGCCGCCATCGATGAATTTGGGGTCGGCGCGGGCGCGTCCCGTTTGATCAGCGGGACGCAATCACCTCATGTGCGGCTGGAGGCCGCGCTCGCGAACTGGAAGGGGACGCAGGCTGCGCTTTCGTTCAGCAGCGGTTACGCTGCGGCCATCGGGACGATTCCCGCGCTCGTCGGCAAACAGGATGTCGTTTTGCTGGATAAGCTCTCCCACGCGTCGCTGATTGATGGAGCGAAGTTGAGCGGCGCGATCCTGCGCGTTTTTCCGCACAACCATTTGGGCAAGCTTGAGAGCCATCTGGAATGGGCACAGCGCGAACATCCGGGCAAGCGAATCCTGATCGTGACCGAATCCGTCTTCTCCATGGATGGCGATCGCGCCCCCCTGGCGCAATTGATCGATCTGAAGAAACGATTCGGCGCGTTGCTTTTTCTCGATGAGGCCCACGCAATCGGCGTTATTGGAACCAATGGCCGCGGGTTGGCCGCCGAGCTGGGCCTGGCGAGCGACGTGGATGTGCAGATGGGAACGCTGAGCAAAGCGCTCGGGGTCAGCGGCGGTTACATCTGCGGATCGCGCAGCTTGATCGAGTGGCTGGTGAATCGGGCGCGCTCGTTTATTTTCACCACCGCAGCCGCCTCCTGCTGTTGCTGCCGCCGCCCTGGCGGCTGTTGATTTCCTTGGTTCAGGTGAAGGTGAAGAGCGTCGCCGAACGCTCTGGGAGCGCATTGGGGCCCTCCGCACTTCCCTCCCTCGTCGTCCCTGGGACGAAGCGCAGTCGGCAATTCCTTCCAGCTCAGGCAGCGCGATTCATCCGTGGATAGTCGGTAACGAACAGGACGCGATTGATCTGGCGCGATCGCTTCAGGCGGAAGGCTTCCTCGTCCCGGCGATTCGATACCCCACGGTAGCAAAGGGCGCGGCGCGCTTGAGAATCACGGTGACGGCCGCGCACGCCGAGGTGCAGATTAATGCTCTCTCTGCGGCCTTGGCGCGCCACGTAACTACGCGGCTGAAGGAAGATGAGACGGAAAGCTAGAGACCGCCGGCGGCACTCGTCCGCAGCAAAGGCGACGGAACCAGAGAGGGATCGCTTTCCGGATCGAGAGGCCCAGCGGCGATAGCGTCAGGCGGGCGGGACGGATCCTGAGGGCCAGAGGCAACCGCGTCAGGCCCTTCGGCCGGCGAAGCCGGTTCAGCGCCGGTCCCGTACATCTCGCGGAGCGTGGTGCGTTTGCTGGCCGTCTGGGTGGAACTGCAGGCGGTGAAGAAGGCAACAGTGAGGAGGCAGGCGGCGATTTTGATCATGGTCGTAGATGGATCTTGAAGTGTCTTTGGCCGGGTTTCTCCCGACGGTCTTTATAATTACTATATTCTGCCCCGATTTGGCAAGAACGATTTTTGAGAACCGCGACTCATTTTTGCGAGCGACCCGTTTGCCTAGCTAAAACGCCCCAAAATCGCCTCTAATTTCTGCCTCGTCGCAGCCGGCCAGAGCTTCCGGTCGGTCACCAAAGCGGTGTCCAAGGCACGGTGTTCGGGCCAGTTCGGCTCCGTTGGGATCTTGGGAATAGCTTCGGCCAGGATTTTCTGCGCTGTGCCGGCGTTAGCGATCAGATGCTCGAACACGGTCTGGGCGGAGACCGGTTCCTCCTCGACCTTCCAGCAATCGTAATCGGTGATCATGGCGACGGTCGCCAGGGCGATCTCTGCTTCCCGCGCCAGTTTCGCCTCGGGCAAATTAGTCATGCCGATTACGTCGAAACCGTTGCGGCGGTTCTGCTCTGACTCCGCGCGGGTCGAGAAGGCCGGGCCGTCCATGTTCACGTAGGTGCCGCCATTGTGGACGGTAATGCCCAGGGCGCGCGTCGATTCCGCGAGAATCTCGCGCAACCCAGCCGAGATCGGATCGGAGAATCCGATATGCGCGGCGATGCCTTCGCCGAAGAAGGTGTGGTTTACGCGCTGACTGGTCCGGTCGAAAAATTGCGAAGGCAGGAGCACATGGCGCGGTTCGTATTTTTCCTGAAGGCTGCCAACGGCCGTGATGCAGATGATCCAGCGCACATTTAGCGAGCGGAGCGCGTAGATGTTCGCCCGATGATTCAGTTCGTGCGGAAGCAGGCGATGCCCGCGTCCGTGGCGGGGGAGGAAATAAACCTGCCGCCCGTTCATTTTCCCGCCAATGATCGCATCCGAGGGGTCGCCGAAAGGCGTTTCGACGCGCTGCTCGGTCGGGTTTTCAACCCCCTCCATCTGGTAAAGTCCGCTCCCGCCGATGACCCCGATGGCTGCTCTCTCTTCAGTCATTGCGGGCGATTAAATCCGAATCTGCTCGGAGGGAAAGCCCGAAATGACCGCCGGCGGGCCGGTAGGACCTCCCCATGGCGCAAGCCGCCGCTTTGTGGCACAATCCGCTCTCGCGATGCCGAAATTCTTCATCAAAACCTACGGCTGCCAGATGAATGAGCGCGATTCCGAGCAGGTCGCGCATTCCCTGTTGGAACGCGGCTATGAGCGCGCGGTCCGGGAAGCCGACGCCGACGTGGTCCTGCTAAATACCTGCAGCGTGCGCGACATGGCGGAGCAGAAAGCGCTCGGGAAAATGGGAATGCTCGGACACATCGCGAAGCGCCGCCCGGAAGTCGTTTTTGGCTTTCTCGGCTGCATGGCGCAGGCCCGGGGCGAGGCGCTTTTTGCCGACGTGCCGCATCTCGATCTCGTGGTTGGAACGCAAAAATTTCACCGCGTCGCGGATTACATCGAAGAGCTCGTCGAAAAAAAGCGCACGCGACGGATGGACGACCCGCGTTTTTCCATCTGCGACACCGAGGAAGAGGTTGGTTCGGCGGAAACCATTCGCGACCACGAACTGAAGGAGCGCCAGGCCACCGCGTTCGTCTCGATCATGCAAGGCTGCAACATGCATTGCACCTTCTGCATCGTGCCCCGGACCCGCGGCGCCGAACGCAGCCGCTCCATCGCCGAAATCGTTCGGGAGGCAACCGGTCTCGTCGAGCGCGGCGTCAAAGAAATCACGTTGCTCGGTCAAATCGTGAACCTGTACGGCCGGCATGAATTTCCGCCAGTGAACGGGAAGAGCCCTTTCGTGCAGCTACTGGAAGCGGTGCACGAGATTGATGGCTTGGAGCGGCTGCGCTTCACCTCGCCGCATCCGATCGGGTTCCGCGAAGACCTGCTCCAGGCGCTGGCGAACCTGCCGAAGCTCGCCGAGCACGTTCATCTCCCGCTCCAATCTGGGTCGAATCGAATTCTCAAGGCGATGCACCGCCCCTATACCGCGGAGAAATATCGTTCGCTGATCGAGCGCATTCGCCAGACGCGTGACGAAATCGCGATCACAACTGACGTCATCGTCGGATTTCCAGGAGAAGAAGAGGATGACTACCGTCAGACGCGCGACCTGGTCGAAGAAATTCAATTCGATAACGCCTTCATTTTCCGCTACTCGACTCGCAGCGACACGCCCGCCGCGACGATGCCGCAGATCGATGAGCGCGTGAAGGAGGAGCGCAATCAGGACCTGCTCAGCGTTGTCGATGCGTCGGCGCACCGCGCGAACGAGCGCCTGGTGGGGCGCGATCTGGAAATCCTTTGCGAAGGCCCGAGTCGCACAAATCGCGCGCGCCTGATGGGCCGGACGCGCACGAACAAGATCGTCGTCTTCGAGGGAACATCCGAGCATGTCGGTGAGGTCTTCGATATCCACATCGCCCAGGCAAATGGTTTCAGCTTGTATGGGACGCCGGTCATGCAAACGTCCTCACCGGCTTTCGCATGATCTACTCATCTGTCTCTTCAAACCGCCGGGTTCATCACGGGCGTTTTCCTTCTGCTCTTCGGGCTTCTGGGTCTGATCCAACCGGAAGCCTCTCAGGCCGCCGCCCGTCGCCTGCCGCGTTCGCGCGTCGCCGGCTTTGTCCTTTTGACTCTCGCTTTCTTTTGGAGCTTTTGGCTGCTCGCCACCATGGAAATGGGAGAATTCTCCGGGTTCCGGAAGCCGCTGCTCATCATCATGCCGATCGGTTTTCTCCTCGTCTTGCGCTTTGTGGATGAATTCCTCGCGGCCCGCGCCCTCGGCATCCTTTTCCTCCTCGCCGCCGAACCACTTCTCGAAGCGGCTTTCTTTCGCAACGAAACAAGCCGGCTGCTCGTGACGGTTTTCGCCTACGTCCTCATCGTGATCGGCCTGTTCTGGGTCACGATGCCCTATCTGTTGCGCGATCATATCAATTGGAGCGCGCGCACGCATGGCCGTTGGCGGCTGACCCACGGCATCGTTCTGCTTTACGGCGCCGCGATTCTCGCCTGCGCCGTAACGCGCTATTGATTTCTCCCTGTAGCGGCGGTCTGTGACCGCCGACTGTTTCCATGAATCGGATCCTCGTCATCCGCGGCGGAGCGATCGGCGATTTCGTCCTTACTCTGCCGGCCATCAAGCTCCTGCGCGATCGTTTCCCGACAGCGCACCTCGAGCTCCTCGCTCACGAAAACATCGCTGTTCTGGCGGAAAACCGCTTCTACGCGGATGCGATTCGCTCGATTGAATCGGGCCCGCTGGCCGGATTCTTCGCGCCAGACTCAACACTTTCCTCTGATTGGGCCGAGTATTTCGCCAGCTTCGATCTGACCATCAGTTATCTCTTCGATCCGAAGAAGATCTTCGAAACCAACTTGAAGCGGGCAGGAGCCAGGCTTTTCCTCGCCGGTCCTTCGAAGCTCGACGATAGCGAGCACGCAGCTTTGCAACTTGCGCGGCCGCTGACGGCCCTCGGCTTATACTTGAGCGATCCAGCCGCGCAGCTTTTTCCCAACGAGGCAGATCGCGCGTTCGCGATCTCTTTCGCGGGCGCTCCGAGAAGTAACACGATCGTGCTTCATCCCGGCAGCGGCAGCGAGAGCAAGAACTGGCCGATCGAAAACTGGGAAGGGCTCGGAGATTTCCTCCTTTCGGCGGGCCGGAACCTTCTCGTGGTTTCGGGCGAAGCCGACGAGAAGCGCGCACGCACCCTGGAATCAGCCTGGAGCGGGAAGCCAGTTCAGTTCGCGAAGAATCTGGCGTTGCCGCGGCTGGCAGCCTTGCTCGAGGGCAGTTTCTTCATCGGCCATGACAGCGGGATCTCGCATATCGCCGCTGCGGTGGGCGCCCGGTGTCTCCTGCTTTTCGGCCGGACCGATCCCGCGATTTGGGCGCCAGCGAATAAAAACGTCACCGTGCTGCGCGCGCCGGAAGGCAAAATGGATTTGCTCGAGGTCGAGGCCGTAATCCGGCAGATTCGTCTTTGAGTCGCGAGATCGCTGTCATCCCGAGCCGCGCAGACGGCGAGGGACCTCCCAGTCGGAGGTCATGTCACGCAAACCCGCTGCCGCGATCAGCGCAGATCGGCGTGGCGTCAACATTGCCCTTAGTTCGTGTGATCCGAGATCGCTTGCCAGGTCCCTCGCCGTCTGTGCGGCTCGGGATGACAAGCAAGAAACGCTACGAACTGATGCGCATCGGCATCAGCACATAAAGGAACGGCGTCTGGATCTTCAAGACGCCGGGACTCATTTCATCGATGAGATCGAGAAAGACTTCGTCCTCAGTCAGGGCACGGAGCGGCGCCATGAAAAACTCCGGATTGAACGCGATGGAGAAATCGCGGCCCTTGTAGGCGACAGCGAGCGATTCCTTGGCTTCACCGACCTCCGGCGTGTTCGCCGTGATGTCGATGTTGTTCTTAGTGAAATTCAGCTTAATCGAGTTCGACTTGTCGCTCGCCAGGAGAGAGACGCGGCGGAGCGAATTCAGAAACGTCTCCCGTTCCAGCGTCACGCGTTCCTTCGTTTCGGTCGGAATCACCTGTTTATAGTTTGGATAATTCCCCTCGATCAATTTCGACACGAGCAGCGTGTTGTTGAGATCGAAAGCGATCTGGCCGCTGCCCACGCTCATCTTCACTTCGCCATCGTCGGTCAAAAGCCGGCCGAGTTCCGTGACCGCCTTGGTCGGCACAATGATGTCCGCCTCGTGGCTCCGCGGAAATTCGAGCTCGATGTCCACCATGGCCAGCCGCCGTCCGTCTGTCGCGACGAGCGTCAGCTTGTTTTCCTTCAAGCTGAACAGAAGACCGTTGAGCACGTAACGCGTCTCATCGGTCGAGATCGCATACGACGTCTTGCGCAATCCGTCGCGCAGATCCTTCTGCCGAATCGTCACCACCTTCGCGTTGTCGAACTTCGGCAACGGCGGGAATTCCTCCTCCGGCAGTCCGAGAATCTTGAAAAAGCTTTGCCCGCTCCGGATCGACGCGGCGTTCTTCCCATCAACCTCGATCGAGACTTCGCTCGAAGGCAGCTCGCGGATGATCGTGAACAGGCGGCGCGCCGGCAAAGTCGTGGCGCCTTCCTTTTCGACGCTCGCCTCGAAACTCCCCCGCACGCCGACGTCGAGATCGGTCGTCGTTAAATGGACTTCGTTGCCTTTGGCCTGGAGGAGGACGTTGGAGAGAATCGGCAGCGTGGTGCGCGTGCTCACGACGTTCTGCACCTGTTGCAAACCTTCGAGCAGCTTTTCTTTGGTGGCGCTAAATTTCATGTCGGAGCGGAAAGCTAAGATGTAAGGCTTACGATTTTATTCGGCAACCGCAATCTCGTTTCCCGGCCGGGCGGATTTCCGCGTCCTCAACGCTGCAGCGCGCTGTCGATGAACGAGATGGTCTGACGAATGTTGTCCTGCTCCTGCATGCGGCGTTTCACCAGTTTGCAGGCATGCAGCACGGTGCCGTGGTCGCGTCCGCCGAACGCATCGCCAATTTCGTTCAGCGACGCCTTGGTCAGCTCGCGCGCGAGATACATCGCGATCTGGCGGGGGAAGGCGATGTTGGCCGGGCGGCGTTTGCTGGTCATGTCCGCCAGGCGCACGTCGAAATGTTCCGCCACGCGCCGCTGGATTTGCTCAATCGTCACCGCGTGCCGCGCTTCTTCCTGAAGAATGTCCTTGAGCAAATGCTCCACGACTTCGTTCGTCAGCTCCTTGCCGCTGAGCGAAGCGAACGACGCCACCCGCATGAGCGCGCCCTCCAGCCGCCGCACATTCGTGCGAATGCGGTTCGCCAGAAAATCGAAAATCTCCTCGCGCAACTTGATCTGAAGCGTGTGGGCCTTCTTGCGCAAGATGGCCATGCGCGTTTCCACGTCGGGCGGCTGCAGCTCCGCGGTCAGTCCCCATTCGAAGCGGGAAACGAGACGATGCTCGAGATTCGCGATCTCCGAAGGCGGGCGGTCGCTCGAGAGCACGATTTGTTTATGGCCGTCGAAGAGCGTGTTGAAGGTGTGGAAAAATTCTTCCTGCGAACGTTCCTTGCCGCCGAGGAATTGGATGTCGTCGATCAGGAGCAAATCGGCCTGACGATAGCGCTTGCGGAATTTCACCAGGTTGTTGTGCTGGATCGCATCGATGAATTCGTTGATGAACACTTCGCTCGAGAGGTACATCACCTTCGCGCCTTTTTTGTTCATGCCGACGTACTGGCCGATCGCCTGCATCAGGTGCGTCTTGCCAAGCCCCACTCCGCCGTAAATAAAGAGCGGATTGTAGGTGCGCGCGGGAGTTTTGGCGACAGCGAGGCTCGCGGCGTGCGCAATCTCGTTGTTCGGACCGACTACGAACGATTCGAAATTGTTGCGCGGATTAAGCCCGAGCGCGCTGCTCGATTGTTTCGCGTCCCGGCCGGTATCGCGCGCGAATTCCTTGGCCGAGATTTCCGCGACCTCTTCGACCTCCTTTTTCGTGGAACCATCCGCGGCGGTAGAAAATTTCACGGCTCGCGGCGAACCAAACGCAGTGACGATCGCGCTCTGTAATGCGGCCATGTGATTACTTTCGATCCAAAATTGATAGATGTTGTTGGGAACGCGAAACGTGAACGATTCATCGGTGGCGTTCACGAGTTTCACCGCGGAAAACCAGCGCTTGAAAGTGTCCGGACTGACCTGCGGTTTGAGTGCTGCCGACAGTTTCTGCCAAAGCTGGGAATGCTTCTCGTCCATGCGACTTGTTAACAGCGTTAAGCAACCCGTTTTGCGCCTGGCACGAGGGCAAAGGGCGAGGCGAAAAGCGATTTCGTCGCATGATCTCCCGTGAAAGATGGCGGCGACGTTCGCGGGGAAATTTTTCTTGAAACTCCGAAATACGAGGGAAAAACAGGGAAAACGCAATTGCGCGCAGAGAGGGAGACGCAGGAAGAAAGAGACGTCTGCGAGTGGTCGGTTGCTCTGGCGGGTCTTATACTCATTCTAGCTCTTTGTATTCTTCGAAATTTGTTCACATCTTATTAACACCAGCGATCCTTGCTCCCGGCCAGCGGGCTTGAGAGTAGAAACCGTTCTGAGATGCGACAAGCAAAAATCTGAACTTTATTTTGGCGCGCGAATCAAAAAATTCTTGACGAAAAATCCGATTCGGAATTGCCGAATGCGCGCACGATGGAGTGAAGTCGAAGCAGTTGACCCGATCAACCTGAACGCGCAACATTGCGACGGATTCAGCCTTCGCTGCATCCCAGCAATGACGAAATGGCGACTTCAAGCAGCGGCGTTTTGCAACCGCCAGCGAATGAAAACGGCGGTTCCAAACCGCCGCTCTCTGGCTTGCTCTATCGCGCTCGCTTCTTTCCTGGCGGCGATTTCTCCGGCCCAGGCGGCAGACGATATCCCGCCGCCGTTTGGGTTTCATTGGAACGATTCCATGACGAAAATCGAGCAGGTGCTCGTCGGCGCGAAGGCGAAGATCGTGACGCGCGAGAAAAAAGAGAAGCGCGACGTCTGGACGGTCGAGGGACTCGTGCAGCCGGGCCTGCGGCGGACGCTCTTTACTTTTCGCGACGGATTTCTCGTCGAAGTGGAGCTGCAATACGAATATCCCGGATTGGACGATCGAGCGTTACAACGACCGCATGGGCGAAATCCGGCGTTACTTCGACCAGAAATTCGGGACAGGAAAACTCGTTTCGCGCTCGCGCGACACGGACTCGGATGTGATCCAAACGCTGGTGGGCTACCAATGGATCGTCGGCGGGACGATGCTGGAGCTGTTCTACTTTTCCGCGCAACGCGACCAGCTCGTGTTCCGCAGCATCACGGTCACATATAAGGCGATCTGACGTGTAGTTGAGGCACGAAGCGCCTGCTACATCTGCGCCTTCGCGTTTCCTTCTGCAGCCGCTTCAGCTTGCTGGCGAGACTCGCCTTCGCCGCAGAGCTCATCCGGTCGATGAACAAAATCCCGTTCAGATGATCCACCTCATGCTGCAAGGCGCGTGAGAGCAATCCGGAAGCTTCGATGCGGAGCTTCGCTCCCTCGAGCGTCTCCGCTTCCACCTCCACGGAAGTGGCCCGCTCGATCTCCGCCGTCATGTCCGGAAAACTGAGGCACCCTTCGGTCCCCGAATCCTTCTCTTCGCCCAGGCGCAAAGTCGGATTCAGCAAGACCAGCGGCATGGCGGCTTCGATCTCCAGCGGCTCGCCATTCAGGGTCATGCGTGCTCGGGCGATCTTCCACCTGTGAAACATCGAGCACAGTCAGTTGCAGCGCCTCGCCCACTTGCTGGGCGGCAAGGCCGACGCCGTTCGCCGCGTGCATCGTCTCCAGCATGTTCTCGGCGAGCGCGCGAATGTGCTCATCCACCTTTTCGATCCGCTTTCCTTTGGCGCGCAGGATCGGCGTCGCCGTATTTCCGGATCGGCAATCTCATTTCTCGCCGCGAGTGAAAGCCGGCAGATTTTTCACGCCCGCCAGCTTCAAGGCGTCCATCACTTTAATGATCGTGCCGAACGACGCCTTCCTGTCCGCCTGCAACGCGAGCGAGGCGCGGCGCGTCGCGGGCAGGTTCCGCACGGCTTCTTCGAGCGCCTCCGGGGCAATGACTTCCCCATCGAGCCTGACCTCGTCGTTTTCGTTCACGCTCACAATCGCGTGTTCCAGCTCCGAAGAGCCTTTCGTCGAGGTTTTCGAATCCGGCAGGTTGATCTGCACCTCGGGCTGGTCTCGTTTGAAGGTCGTGGAGACGACAAAGAAAATGAGCAGGATCGTCAGGATATCGACGAGCGACACGATAATGATGGAAGGCGCCCGCCGTTTCCGGACTGCAATTTTCATGGCAACAAAACGCGCGGGTGCTTATCCAACCGGTGCGCGGGCGGATGCCGGCGAAGTCGTTCTTGGCGGCAGGACCGCTTCGCCGCTCGGGACGCGTCCGTAATAACACTTCGCGATGAGGTCGGAGACGAGCGACTCCATCTCCACCGACATCACCTCGATTTTTTTCGAGAAGTAACTGAAGCCGATCAGCGCCGGCACGGCGATCGAGAGGCCGAAAACGGTGCAGTTGAGAGCCTCGGAAATGCCCAGCGCGACCGCCTTTGTATCTGAAGCGCCTGTGGCCACTCCGAGGCCGGAGAAAACATGGACGAAGACCGGAAACGGTCCCGATCAGACCGATCAACGGTGCGATACCCGTCATTACTTCCAGCACGATCAGGCCGCGCTCGAGCCGGACAAGTTCGCGGCGGGCGCGCGTCTGCACCGACTCGATGTTTTCGGCTCGTGGCCAGCGCAAATGCTGCAAGGCCGTGCGGACGACGCCGGCTAGCGAGGAGCTGTCGTCGTTCACGATGCGCATCAGCCGTTCCGCGCTGCCGCCCGGACGTCAGCCGTTCGATTTCGCTTTCGATGACAAGGGGAAGCACCTTTTTCTCGCGCAAGGTCAGGGTCGCGAGAACGAGCGTCGTGACGGTAACGATCGAGCACAGCGAGGAGCGGCCACATGAACAGCCCGCCCGTGGTCAGAAACTTCAACATGGCTTGGAGTGTGTCAGTCATTTGGAAAAGGCGAGCCGCGCAATCATTAGTTCCCGTACAGGATAAACGTCAACTCCTGCTGCAAACCTTCCGAGGGCAGCGTGCTGGCGACATCCGGCGGAATGGGCGGCAGTTTCAGCTCCTGGACCGACTGAAGGCAGACTATCGCGAAGGCCTCGTTCGCGGTGTTTTCCACGACCTTCAGATTGGCGATGCGTCCGGACCGGTCGATCGTGAAGGTCAGACCGGGTGGTGCCAATGCTGATCAGGTCGCGCTTCTCCGCGGTGTGTTTATACCAGCGCGCGCCGACTGCGTCGTACATCTGCTTCTGGTAACGCCCAAGCGGAGTGCCGACGGCGTTGACCGAGGAAGGACCGCGATTGGAGATGCTGCCCGCGCTCTGCGTTTGCTGTTTCTGTGATTGATAGCTGGAGGCGGGACTCTCGGGTTTCGGCCGAGGCTCGAGGGGGGCCGCGGAAGCATCCGGTTCCGGTGGCGGCGAAGGCTCGGCATCTTCAGGGGCTTTCAAGGGAGGTGGCGGCGTCGCCGTCAGCATGGCGAGTTGCTCCGGCTCCGGGGTGGGTGGAGGAGAGAGTTCCGGCGTGGACTTTGGGGGCTCGGACGGTTTCGATTTTGGCGACGAAGTCGTGGCCGCGGTCGGTTTCGCTTCCGGTGGCGGAGTCTCTTTCGGCTGGGGTTGCGGCTGCGTCCCCTGGGTTGGCAGCGAATAATCGTGGGTATCGAGATTCGTAAACGGCTTCTCCGGCCCGTCCTGCGTCGGCACAGGAAGGTTCCCGGCCGCGGGCAGCTGGCTCGCGGCCTTCGAATTCGCATTCGACTCGAAAGTCTGCTCCTCCGGCTTTTCGGCAGACTCCTTGGATGGCTCCGTCTCGATGAACTGCGGATTCTTCGGAGCTTGCGGCGGCGGCGCTTCCGACAGATCCATCAGCGTCAATTCGGAAGGCGCCTCTTCCACCGGAAGAACGGGCGTCAGGACGTGGCCAAACGCCGCGAGCGAATAGCCGACCACGAGATGAAGCAAGAGCGAGATGAGGACCGCGAACCCGACCTTTCGGCGCTGTTTCTCTTTTTCCATCATTCAGCGATTTCGCGCTGCCGAATCATATCGCAGATCACCCGGCCTAACAACCTTCGTGCCGCCCTTGCGGGCGTGGTGAAAGAGATATTGCTGGGCATAGCCGCCGTGTTCGCCGAAATAGCGTCTCGCAAAACGCGCGAAGCTGCTGCGGCGTTACCTTTCGCCTCCGCGGAAAATATTTTTGCTTCAGGACGCGCTCGATCCAGACATCGATCGGAAACGCGCGCAGCCGCTCGTAGGCAAACAGCATCACGCAATTGGCGACTTTCGCGCCGACCCCGGGCAATTCGCAGAGTCGCGAACGCAAAGAGTCGTCGGAGAGGGTCCGCCATTGTTCGAGGTGGGCCTCGCCCGGCCGCGACCAGCCGCGCCGTTGCCAGGAGGTTCTTGGCGCGATAACCGAGCGCGCATTTTCGCAGATGCTCCTCGGTCAGCTCCGCGATCCGTTGCGGCCGTCGGGAAGGCGTAAACTTCTCCATCGAAGATCGGGAGCCGCTCGCCATACCGCTTCCGCAAGCGTGTGCGACATCTGCCGGATGTGCGCGACCTGTTTCATCGATGAAGTGATGAACGTGGCGAGGCATTCCCAGCGCGGTTGCCGGATGATGCGCAGGCCGCGGCAGAAATCGCGGGCGGCGATCATGGCGGGATCGCCTGGAAACGCGCGGCAAATCTCCGCGAGTGGATGATCGAGCGAGAAATATCTGGCGAGCGTTTTCGCGGTTACGCCGGCGAAGAAGAGCCGTTCGCCTCGCTGCTCCACGTAAACGGCCTTCGAGCCGAGCGCTCCCACAAAGCCCGCGCCGCGATTTTCCCAATGAAACACCTGTCCGGAGTCGAGCGTGCGCGCGAGATCGAAGTCATTAGCGGTTATTTGCGCAAGCCTCATCAGATTTGGCCACAGATTAACACGGATAAACACGGATTTGGTCGGAAGGCGTGTTCGGGCATTATCTGAAAATCCGTGTTTCCTCCGGGTTCATCCGTGGCTAAATAACCCATTCTATGGATACGCGCCTCGTGATCGATACCGCGGTTCTGCTCGCCTATTTCTTCGGGATCGTCGCGATCGGGCTCTGGGCGGGCCGGCGCAACCGCAACCTCCAGGAATTCTCGCTCGGTGGACGGTCGATCCCGTGGTGGGCGGTGCTGGCTTCGATTATCGCGGCCGAGACGAGCGCCGCTACCTTTCTTGGGGCCCCGGCGGAGGGATTCAAGACGCGCGGCTACGTCTACGCGCTGCTCGTTATCGGGACGGTCCTCGCGCGCGTGGTCATCGCCTTCACCTTCATCAAACCGTACTACGCCTATCGCGTGCAGAGCATTTACGAGTTCCTCACCGTCCGCTTCGGGACCAACACCAAGAACATGGCGAGCGGCATTTTTCTCGTTACTCGAGTGCTCGGCATGGGGGCCCGGCTCTACCTCGGGGGGGTGATCATGGTGGTGATCTGGCGTTATCTTTTCCCAGGCTCCGAGGTCAGCCTCCACACTTACTTTTGGGGCATTGTTTTTGTGACGCTGCTCACGACCCTCTACACCGCCGCGGGCGGAATTAAGGCGGTGGTCTGGACGGATTTGATCCAGGCCCTCATCATGATCGGGTCGATCGTTGTCGCGTTCGTGCTCCTGCTCCAAAATATCCCCGGCGGCCTGGAAACGGTGCGCACGCGACTCGGAGGCTTTGACAATGTGCCGTTCTTCCAGAGTGGCTGGGATGCGCAGAAGCCATTTGGCCTGGCGTTGAAAGGGATGCTGGAGGAACCGTACACGCTTTTCGCGGCATTCATCGGCGCCACGTTTCTCACCATGGCTACGCATGGCACTGACCAGGACATGGTTCAGCGGATGTTGACCGCGCCCGATTATCAGAAATCGCGCTTCTCCCTCATTCTCAGCGGTCTCGCGGACATTCCCCTCGTAATGGCGTTCCTGAGCGTCGGCATCCTGCTCTGGGTCTATTACCAGACGAACGCCGCCCAAGGTGCCGGACAACGAGATTTTCGCTCATTACATCATCTACGAAATGCCGGTCGGCATCCGCGGGCTGATCGTGGCCGGCGTATTCGCGACGATGATGGGCTCCACGTCGGCTGCGTTGAACGCCCTCGCCACCAGCTACACCAAGGATTTCTACCAACCCTACATCAACCCCGGGGCAACCGATGTTCAGGCCATCCGAGCGGCGCGCATCGCCACGGCTGTCTTCGGGATCCTCATGATCCTGGTCGCGACGATGGCGGCCTATCTCGTGCTCAAGGATCCAAAGCTCACCATCATCCCCATCGCGCTCGGCATCTTCGGCTACACCTACGGCGCGCTGCTGGGCGTCTTCCTCCTTGGCATGCTCACGCGCACACGCGGCGCCGACAAAGCGAACATCATCGGCATGCTGCTCGGCGCCGCTGCGGTGCTCATCCTGTGTAAAATCGAGCTCCCGCTTTTCGGCACGACCATCAAGTTCGGCGGCTTCATGCCCGATTGGTGGCCGAAGATCGCCTGGTCGTGGTATGTCTTCGTCGGCTGCCTTGTCACCTTCGCCTTCTGCGTTCTGTTCCGGACTCCCCCAAGCCAGATCGCCGCCGCGGAAGCGCACGTCGCGGACGCGAGATTGCCGCGGGGTTAGGCCGGTTTCGGTTTATCGCCAGTCAGCGAAAGGCCGAGTTCGCGCAGCTGGCGCGGGTCGAGGTCGCTCGGCGATTGCGACATGAGATCGAGGCCGCGATTGTTTTTCGGGAAGGCCATGACTTCACGAATGCTTTCTTCCTCGCAGATCAACATGACCAGGCGATCCAGGCCGAGCGCGATGCCGCCATGCGGCGGGGCGCCAAGCCGGAACGCGCGCAAAAGATGGCCGAAAAGCGTTTGCTGGTCTTCTTCGCCAATGCCGAGAGCGCCAAAAATTTTCGCCTGCAATTCCGGCTCGTGAATCCGGATGCTGCCGCCGCCCAGCTCGACCCCATTTAGGACGACGTCGTAAGCTTCCGCGCGAACATGACCAAAATCGCCGGCCTCCAGCTTCGCGATGTCCTCTGTTTTCGGACGGGTAAACGGATGATGGACCGCGTTCCATTTATTATCTTCCGCGCTGAAAGCCATCAGCGGAAAGTCGATAACCCAGAGAAAATCGAGCGCGCTGGAGTTGGCGGTCAGGCTCTGCATTTCGGCAATCCGGGAGCGGATTCGGCCGAGCACTTCACAAACAACTTCCCATTTGTCGGCGGCGAAGAGAATCAGATCGCCCTCTTCCACCAGCAGCTTCGAACGAAGCGCTTCCTTTTCCGCTTCGGTAAAAAATTTGACGATGGGCGATTTCCACTCGCCGTTTTCCACCTTGATGAAGGCGAGCCCCTTGGCGCCATAATGCTTCGCCATCGCCGTGAGCTCGTCACTTTGGCCGATGGTCAATTCCGCGAAGGCTTTCGCGTTGATCGCTTTGACCGCGCCGCCGGAGTCGAGCGCGCCGCGAAACATTTTGAAAGAGCTCGCGCGGAAAATCTCAGCCAGGTCGGTAAGCGGCATCGCAAAACGGCGGTCCGGTTTGTCGCTTCCAAATTGATCCATCGCCTGCGCGTAGGTCATGCGCGGGAACGGCGTCGGAATCTCGACGCCGCGCGACGCGCGAAACACCGCCGCGAGCATGCCTTCCGTCAGCGCCAGGATATCGTCTGGCCCAACGAACGAAGCTTCGATGTCGATCTGGCTGAATTCCGGCTGGCGGTCAGCGCGCAAATCTTCGTCGCGAAAACACTTGGCGATCTGGAAATATTTTTCGAGCCCGCCCACCATCAACAATTGCTTGTATTGCTGAGGCGCCTGCGGAAGCGCGTAGAATTTCCCTTTCGTGAGGCGGCTCGGGACAAGGAAATCGCGCGCGCCTTCCGGCGTGCTCTTGGAAAGGATCGGCGTCTCGATTTCGACGAATCCCTTTTCGTCGAGGTAATCGCGTGTCGCCTTCGTCACGCGATGGCGCATCCGGAGATTGCGCGCCATGCGCGGCCGCCGCAGATCGAAGTAGCGGTAGGTCATGCGCAGATCTTCATTCGCTGACTCCGCATCGATCGGGAAGGGAAGAGCATCGGCCCGATTCAGGATCGTTCAATTTGTCCGGGACCAGCTCGACGTCCCCGGTCGGCAATTTCGGATTCTCGGTCCCCGGCACCCGCGCGGAAACTTTCCCTTCGACCTGGACCACATCTTCATGCCGAAGGTGATGCGCTTCCTTCGCGAGCTCGGCATTTTCTTCCGGCCGAAAGACAACCTGCGTCAGCCCTTCTCGGTCTCGCAGATCGATGAAGATCACCCCGCCATGGTCCCGCCGGACATGGACCCAGCCGGCGAGCGTGGCAGTGCTGCCAATGTGCTCCTTGCGCAATTCGTTGCAGTGATGGGTCCGGTACATTGGGCTTACAAAAGAGTGGCCACTTTCGCAGCGACTTCCTGGTGCGCCACCAAAGTTTGTTCGCCGGTGCGCAGGTCTTTCACTTTCACCTCGGGCCATTCGTCGCCGAACAGAATCGCGAGGCGCGCACCGAGTTGTTCGGCCGTCTGGAATTGCTTGCCGACTTTCGCGGGGGTGAGGGGATAATCGACGCGATAGCCCTGGTCGCGCAAAGCCTGGATGTTCGCGAGCGCATCCTCGCGGCGCTCCTCCTTCGCAATCACGACGTAGATGTGCAGATTCTGTTGAGCCGCAATGGCGGTTTGCAGTTTCTCCTTTGCCGCTGGGATTTCGCCGATCAATTCGCCGAGAACAACGTCGCCCATGGCAAAACCGATCGCTGGCAGCGAGACGGCCCCGTCGCTGAGCTGATGAATCAAGTTGTCGTAGCGGCCGCCACCGGCGAGCGCTCGTAGTTTGCCGCCGCGATCGAAGGCCTCGAAAACGACGCCGGAGTAATAAGCCAGTCCTCGCACAATCCCGAGATCGACCTCGACGAAATCCGCGAGTCCGCGAATTTTCAGCGCGGCCAGGATTTGCTCGAGTTTCGCGCTCCCGCCCTCGCCATCGAGAATTTTGAAGGCTGGTTCTGCCAGCGGGCCGAGCTTGGCGGCCGTCTTCTCCCGGGGTTCGCGCTCGCTCTTATCGATGATCTGCAAAATCTCCTGCCATTTTTCTTCGGGCACATTTTGGGTGCGAAGGAAGTCGATCCAGAATTCGCGGTCGCTGACCCGGACCACGAAATCAGCCGCGGTAAAACCAAACGCGCGCAAAAGGTCGACACAAAGCGCAATCGATTCCACATCCGCGCCGAGGGATTCCTCGCCAATGATGTCCGCATTGAATTGGAAATGCTCTCGCAGCCGGCCGCGCTGTTGTTTTTCATAACGAAAACATTGCGGGATGGAAAACCACTTGAGCGGCTTCTTGAATTCGCGGTCATGCGCGGCGACCACGCGCGCCAGCGTCGGCGTGAGCTCAGGGCGCATCGCTACTTCGCGATCGCCTTTGTCGGTAAAATTAAAAAGCTGGCCGACAATTTCCGCTCCGCTTTTTTTCGTGTAGAGCGCGGTCGGCTCCAGCACCGGCCCATCCCATTCCACAAATCCGTAACGGCGCGCTACTTCGCGCCAACGTTCGAAGATGTAATTGCGGGTGGCGCAATCACTTGGCAGAAAATCGCGGAAGCCGGGAAGCGGTTGCATCGGATTTGTTTAAAGAAAGAAAAGCGTTTTCAAAGCGAGGCGGCCATTACTCACGCGAATTACGAAATGAGGGTGCGGTTGAATAAACTCCAGCTTCGGGCAGTCGGATGAATGCACGACGGAGAGCATCCGTTTAACCAAAGCAAAGGACAAATATGAAACAAAACAGATTGACTACACTATTGGCAGCCGGAGCCGTCAGCGCAATCGCGCTCACCTCAGCTTTCGCACAGACCTCGTCTTCAACGACGACCACCACCACCGCCCCTGCTGTCACCAGCAGCTCATCGACGACACGCGACGAGCACCATTGACGGCACGGGAACGATCACGACTTACTCGCCGGGCTCGGATCACCTCATGTTCCGCACGACCACCAGTGCCGAACCAGTGAAGTATTACTACAGCCCGAAAGAGACCGTCGTGGTTGATTCCGAAGGCGCCACGGTTGACTGGAAATATCTCCGCGCGGACATGCCGGTGAAATACACCTACGTGAAGGATGGCGACCGCATGGTTGTTCGCAAGATCACGTTGGAGAAGCCGGTGTCGTACTACGAAAAGACGACAACGACCACGACTACGACCAAGCCCTAACGCGAAGTCAGTAGTTTAGAGAAAAATTCAAAGCACCCGCGGAACGTGTTTCCGCGGGTGCTTTTTTTGTACTCCTGCTCTTGCTCCTGATCCTGATCATGATCCTGGGGTGGGCCAACGATCGCCTCCCAGGATCAAGAGCAGGACGATCATGACGGAGCGGCGTCTCAATCTCCGTATCCGTTCGGAAACTTCTGGTGCCATTTCCAGGCGCTTTCGATGATGGCATCGATCCTCTGGAACTTTGGTTGCCATCCCAGCTCGCGCTGAATTTTTTCCGACGCCGCGATTAGTCGCGCAGGGTCGCCGGGGCGCCGCGGCTTTTCCACCACGGGAATTTCGTGACCGGTGATTTTCCGGCAGGACTCGATCACTTCTCGCACGCTGGTGCCGCCGCCGGTGCCAAGGTTGTAGAATGCGCTCGCCGGCGCCTTCAACGCCAGGATGTGCGCCCGCGCGAGATCGAGAATGTGAATGTAGTCCCGGATGCAGGTGCCGTCCGGAGTGTCGTAGTCAGTGCCGTAAATTTCGACGTGCGGCTTTTGCCCGAGCGCGACCTTCAAGACATTCGGAATGAGATGCGTCTCGATGCGATGTTCTTCGCCGAATCTTTCCGAAGCGCCCGCGGCATTGAAATAGCGAAGCGCGACAAACCGCAACCCGTGGATCTCGCCGTACCAGTGGAGAATTTTTTCGAAAGCGAGCTTCGACTCGCCGTACGGGTTAATGGGGCGTTGCGGCAAGGTCTCGTCGATCGGCACCCGCTCGGGCGGGCCGAAGATGGCGCAGGTGGAGGAAAAGACGAGTTGCCGGACGCCCGCGGCGATCATGGCGTCGAGCAGATTCAGGCCGTTGGAGATATTGTTGCGAAAATACTTCGACGGATTTGCCATCGATTCGGGCACCAGCGCGCTGGCGGCGAAATGCATGACCGCGTCCGGCTTGAACGAAGCGAGGGTGGCTTGAATTCCCTCCATCCCGGCCAGATCTCCCTCGACAAATTCCGCGCGCGAATCGACCGCCTGCCGATGGCCTTCGGACAGATTATCGTAAACGCAGACGGCGTGGCCTTCGTCGAGCAGCAGTTCCGCGCAAACGCTGCCAATGTAGCCGGCCCCGCCGACGACCAGAATCTTCATCGGGCAAGTTGTGGCGCGGGTGCGCGCCGTGTCAAAGCAAACCGCGCGGCCAGCGCGTTATGCCTTCTCCAAGCCGGCGATCATCCGGCGAATCATGCGATGTTTTCTTCGTGGCGCCAGGACCTTGAGGCTCTGTTCCTTCGAACCCCACTCGAGAATATCGATGTCCACCCGGCGAACGCCCCAACGGCGCATGGCCGCGCGGCTCGTTTTGTAGAGATCGATTGTGTTGGTGCCGACCAGCGCGCCGCCGTAATCGTCGATCACGTAACGGTCGCTCGTTCCGACAATCTGGAACCGGGTGCCCAGCGGATAGCGCGACCAATCGGAAGCGGCGCTCATGACATTGGAACCAGAGAGGCGGCGGCCAATGGCGTTACGGCTGCCACCTTTTTCGGTGTGGGTGTAGGCGGTCGTGCGGACGTTCGCGATGCGCCGGGCGCCGGTGATGGTTGCGGGGCGCATCTGCGGGCCCTGCGCCGACTGTTTCGGCGCTTCGCAGCTGGCCAGGGCGCACAACATGGCAGCCAGCACGATCAGTTTGTGCAATGTTTTCATTTGGACAGAAAACGCGCTCAATACCGATTGATCGGGTGCGCGCAAGCGATAATTTGGTGGGCAATTACCTTTCGATGACCTATTTACGCGCGAACCAGACAATGATTGCCGATGGCGTCTTGCTCGATGGGCGCCTCGCTCTTTTCCATGAGACGGAGCGCTGGCTCGCGGTGGCCGACCTGCATTTTGGTTATGAACTCAGCCAGCGGGCCGCCGGGTTGCCTCGTGCCGATGTGGGGGATGGCGTCGATCAAGGAGCGCCTGATGCAGTTGGTGGATGAATACCGGCCGCTCCGGCTAGTCATCCTCGGCGACCTGGTCCACGATAAGACCGCCGCGCCGGAGGCAGCCAGGCTTCTGCAAGACCTGGCGGCGCACTGCGAGCCGATTGTCGTCGCGGGGAATCACGATCGGCAATTGCGCGGTAAAGTCGAAATGGTGGAGTCCTGGGAAACCGACCGCTTTTATTTTCATCATGGCCATTGCGCGGCCGACCAAGGCCACCGGATCCAGATCATCGGCCATCATCATCCGGCCGGCGTGATTACCGATGGTGCTGGGCTGCGCTTGAAATGCCCGGCCTTCGTGCAGCAAGCGAGTTGCTGGATCATGCCGGCGTTTTCTCCCTGGGCGAGCGGCACCCGGTGGACTGGCGATGAGCCCGGCCGCATGTGGCTTTGCACGCCGGAACGCGTGCTACCGCTGCCGGACAGGGAAGCTGCCATAGGTGGATCGAGCGCTCCGTCGCTCGATGCTCAAGTTAGGCGGCGAAGCCGCATTTATCTGGCATCGCCCGGCGGAGCGGCCGATCCACCTACGCGCGGGCCGCGCTGGGCATCTCCGACGTGCAATGCGGGCAGCGCGTCGCCTTGATCGGAATCGTCATCGAACAAAACGGACACTCTTTCGAGACCGGATCTGCCGCCCCCGGCTTTGGTTTCCTCAGATTGTTGATCGTCGCGAACCAGCAGGAAAATGCAGAACGCCACGATCAGGAAATTCACGATCAGCGTGACGAAATTTCCGTAGTTCCAGGTGATGGCGCCGGCCTTGGCGGCATCGGCCGCGGTCGCGAAAGTCGCGCCGCCGGGCGCGTCCCGCAGGATGACAAACTTGTTCGACCAATCGAGGCCGCCCGTGAGCAGCGCTAATCGGCGGCATGATGATGTCCTTGACCAGCGACGTGATGATCGATCCAAAGGCCGCGCCGATGATGATGCCGACCGCCATGTCGACGGCGTTTCCCTTGATCGCGAACTCCTTGAACTCTTTGAGCATGACCGAAGATGCTTACGCGGCGACGATGTTGACAAGCTTTTTGGGCACCACCACGACCTTGCGAATCGTCTTGCCGTCCAGCGCATTTTGCACTTTCGGATTGGCGCGCGCGGCGGCCTCCAGTTCGGCGTCAGTTGCGTCGAGCGCTACCGTGATCCGGTCGCGCACCTTTCCGTTCACCTGCAGAACGATCTCGATTTCGTCTTCGACGAGAAAGCGCTCGTCGTAACTGGGCCAGCTTTGCGCGGTGATGGCGCCGCCCAGCTTGAGTTGCTCCCAAAGCTCAGAGGTGAGGTGAGGCGCGAAGGGATTGAGGAGCAGGAGAAAAGTGCGCATCGCCGAGATGGGCACCGCCGTCCCGCCCTGCGGAATGAACGCGTTGACGAAGATCATCATCTGGGAAATGGCGGTGTTGAACGAGAGGGACTCGATGTCCTCGGTCACTTTTTTCACCGTGGCGTGCGTGACCTTCTGCTGCTGCTTGGTCAGCTCGACATCCTGGAGCGCGGCCGACAGCTCCCATTCGCCGGCCTGATTTTCCTGCATGATCAGCCGCCAGACGCGCGCGAGGAAGCGCGAGACGCCTTCCACTCCTTTCATGCTCCATGGCTTCATTTGTTCGAGCGGGCCCATGAACATCTCGTAACAGCGGAACGCGTCCGCGCCGTAGATTTCGATCACGTCGAGCGGATCGATGACGTTGCCCCAGCGCTTCGACATTTTGCGGTTGTCCTCGCCGAGGATCATCCCCTGGTTGACCAGGCGCTGGAACGGCTCGGGCTTGGAGACGTGGCCGAGATCGAAGAGCACCTTGTGCCAGAAACGCGCGTAGAGCAGATGCAGCACCGCGTGCTCGACGCCGCCGATGTAGAGATCGACTCCGCCGGGCTTCTCGCCGCCCATCCAGTAACGCTCCGGTTCTTCGCCGACGAAGCGCTGGCCGTTTTGCGGATCGCAGAAGCGCAGATAATACCAGCACGAGCCCGCCCACTGCGGCATCGTGTTTGTCTCGCGCGTGGCGTTTTCCGAGTAGCGAATCCAGTCTTTCGCTTTCGCCAGAGGCGGCTCGCCGGTGCCGGTCGGTTTGAAATCTTCGAGCGCGGGCGGCTCGAGCGGCAATTCTGATTCGGAGAGCGGCTGATGTTTCCCCTCGCGCCAGACAATCGGGAATGGTTCGCCCCAGTAACGTTGCCGCGAGAAAAGCCAGTCGCGCAGTTTGTAACGAATGTCCCGGCGCCCGTGCCGTTTTGCTCCAGCCAGTCGATGATTTTGGCCGTCGCCTCCTCTCGCGCGAGTCCATCGATCAGGGGAGAGTTGATCGCCGTGCCGATATCGAGGTAGCCGATCGACTCTTCCGGCGTCTTCCCCGGCGCTTGGACAACCGGCACAACGGGCAGATCGAACTTCCTCGCGAATTCCAGGTCGCGGGTATCGTGTCGCCGGCACGCCCATGATCGCGCCGGTGCCGTAGCCCATCAGGACGTAATCGGCGATCCAGATCGGGATCCGCTCGTTGTTGGCCGGGTTGATGGCGAAGGCCCCGGTGAAAACGCCGGTTTTCTCCTTCGCAAGATCGGTGCGTTCGAGATCCGATTTGGCCGCGACCTCCGCGCGATAATCTTTGACGGCCGGCAGCTGTTCCGGCGTGGTGATCCGGTCGACCAGCGGATTTTCCGGCGCGACGACCATGTAAGTCGCGCCATAGAGCGTGTCCGGCCTCGTGGTGAAAACGCGAATGCTGTAGCGGCGCGTCTATGACCGCCGTCGCGTTTTGGGAATTCTCGCCTCGGCGGTCATAGACCGCCGCTACAGGGAAACTCGATCTCCGCGCCTTCGCTGCGGCCGATCCAATTTCGTTGCAGCGCTTTGATCGAGTCGGGCCAATCCAGCCCTTCCAATTCGTTCAGCAGCCGATCGGCAAAGGCGGTAATCCGCAGCATCCATTGCCGCATCGGGCGGCGCACGACCGGAAACCCGCCCACTTCGCTCTTGCCGTCGATCACCTCCTCGTTAGCCAGCACCGTCCCTAATTCAGGACACCAATTGACCGCAACCTCCGCGACATAGGCGAGGCGCACCTCATCGGGATCCTCTCCGCGATAAGTCGAGATCGGCTCCGCTTTTTTCGTCTCCGGATTGAACCAGGAATTGTAGATCTGAAGGAAAATCCACTGCGTCCATTTGTAATAAGCCGGGTCGGTCGTGTTGACCTCGCGCTCCCAATCGTAGGAAAAACCGATTCGTTTGAGCTGCGTTTTGAACTTCGCGACATTCTCGCGCGTGGTGATCGCCGGATGCTGCCCGGTCTTGATCGCGTATTGTTCCGCGGGCAACCCAAACGCATCCCAGCCCATCGGGTGGAGCACGTTGAATCCCTTCAGCCGTTTATAGCGCGCGATGATGTCGGTGGCGGTGTAGCCCTCAGGGTGGCCGACGTGCAGCCCCGCGCCGCTCGGGTAGGGGAACATGTCGAGCACGTAGTATTTCGGCCGGGCGGGATCGAAATTTTCTTCGCCGGGATTCGGCACGTGGAAGGCGCGGGTCTCGTCCCAGATCGTCTGCCACTTCGGCTCGAGGCGATCGAACGGATAAGGTTTGCGGCGCTCGTTCATGCAGAGGAATTAGACAGGAATTGCAGGATTAAAAGGATTGAAGTTCTTCTGAGGCGCCGCTGGTTGATCCTAATCCAGTTAATCCTGTAAATCCTGTCAACGTGCATCCTCTTCTTCTCGCTACCCGCAATCCCCACAAGACCCGCGAATTTGCCGAAATTCTCGGTGCGGAATTTGTCGTCCGCGATTTGTCGGGAGAATCGGAATTGCCCGTCATCGAGGAAACGGGCGACACTTTCGCGGAGAATGCGGCTTTGAAGGCCGTTACCACGTCGAAGCAATTTCCCGGCGTCGTCGTTGTCGGGGATGATTCCGGTCTGGAGGTCGATGCTCTGAACGGTGCGCCGGGAGTTTATTCGGCGCGGTATGCCGGCGAGGGCGCGAGCGATCAACAGAACGTCGCGAAACTCCTGGCAGAATTGGCGCAAGCATCCGGGCAGCCGCCCATTTGCCGCGCGTTTTCGCTGCGTGCTGGCGCTGGCTAAAGAAGGCGATCTCCTGGGCAGCGTCGAAGGTGTAGTGGAGGGGATTATCGTGGACGCGCCGCGCGGCTCCGAGTGGTTTTGGCTACGATCCGGTTTTCCAGCCAATCGGGTTAAGCGAGACTTTCGCGGAGCTTCCGCCCGTCACGAAAAATCGAGATCAGCCACCGCGGGCGCGCGATTCAATTGCTGCGAGCCAAACTACTGACCTGAACCGAGAGAAGGCCAGGTTAGGGCGGCGGCGGTGGAGGAGCGGAAGGAGGCGGAACAGCGCCGGGGGCGCCTGTCGGGGCGGCGGTCTTAATCTGATATCCGATCTTCTCGATCTTGGCCAACCGGATATTATCCAGCAGCCCGATGACATCGCCGTGAGTGGCGAGCGGTTCCGCGCTCAGAGAGACCTTGATGTCCTTGTTCTGCTCATGAAGCTTAAAAAGCCTCGGCAGAACGTCGTCGCTTAAGACAGGCTCGTTATCGAAATAGATGAGCCCGCCTTCGGTGACGCGAATGGCGACGTAATCCTTTGTTGGTCGGGCAGGCTGCGGCGGGCTATTGGCGCTGGGCAGGTTAACCCGAATGCCCTTCATGTGGGTCTGGCTCAAGCTGACCATCATGAAGCTGGCGAGCAGGAAGAACATGATGTCGATCAACGGAATGATCTCGATCCGCGCGTGCTTCTTCGGGATGGGCGATCGCATTTTCATGGTCTGGTCCCCCTAGTATTGCGCTCCGCTCATCGTAAACGTGATCGGCGTTCGAACCTTGGACACCGTTCCCGGTTTGAAACGCCACCGCCTGAACGCACTGGTCGCGGCGTTATCCAAAATCGGGTTGCCGGTGCTTTGCGCCATGGTCGCGCTGGTCACGGCGCCGCTGCCGGGATCGACCGTCATTACGCAGACGCCGCTGCCGGTGATCTTGGAACGGCGCGCTTCATAAGGATATTCCGGTCTCGGAGCGCTGACCGCGACGGCTTTGGCCGAAGACATGGACATCGGTCCCACGGGTCCGACCGGCTTTGGTTTGGCGAGGGGCGCGACCGGTTTGTCCGAAGGTGTCCGCTTGGGCGGCGGAGTCGCCTTTTCCTCGACGAATTCCGGCTGCTCCTCGGGAATCGCTTCCGGCGGCGGTGGCGGCGGAGGCTCTTCTTCCTCGGCGGCGGCGTCGGCTGCGGCGGCTCCTGCTGCTGTCTCGATCGACATCTCCACGACCGCCTCGGGAATGTCCGTCAGGTCCATGATTTGTTCCTGCGGCTTGATCGCGGCAATGGCGATGGCAGCGAAATGAAGCGCCAGCGCGCCTCCAAAAGCCAGCGACAGCCTGCCACCTCGGCGGCGGGCGATAGAGGAGTGGTCCAGGTCCCTTCATACGGTATTACCTGGCCCGGGCCTACGCCGGCCCCGGCTCGACTTTTGATTTCAAAAGAAAGCTTCGTGAATCCGGAAGACCGGATCTGGTCCAGCATGCGGGTCACGTTTCCATGGACGGCCTCGCGATCGCCGCGGATAAAGATCTTGGCCTCTGGGTTGGTGCGATAAACCTGCTGCAATTTCGGCAGGATCGCTTCGAGCGCGATGATCTCCTTGTCGAAGTAATAGGTGCCTTCCTTGTCCACGGACAAGCTGACGTAATCCTTCTTGTTCTGGACTTCGCCGGACTTGCCCTCAGGGCAGGTCGACCTTCCACCCTTTCATGGAGACCTGGCTCAGGCTCACCATCATAAAGCTCGCGAGGAGAAAGAACATGATGTCGATCAACGGGATGATCTCGATCCGCGCGTGCTTTTTTGAAATGGGCGAAGGGATCTGCATGGCGAACTCTAGATAGATGAGCGCGTGGCTGAGGTCGGCGTAGTTCCCGGAACTTCTACGTCGCGTGGGCCTGCTTTACCTTGTGCTTCCAACATAACTTCCAGGTTCGTCGCAGCCGTCTGCAGTTCGAACTCTAAGTTAGACACACGGGAAGTGAAAAAGTTAAAGGGAATCAGCGCGAAGATCGCGATGCCGAGACCGGCTGCCGTTGCGATGAGCGCTTCCGAGATACCGCCGGTGACGGCCTGCACCGCCAGTTCTTCGTTCCCGAGTTCGCCGAACGATTTCATCAGACCGACGATGGTTCCCAACAAACCGAGCAACGGGGCGAGGGTGACCAGCGTATCCATGACGACGAGGAACCGGCCCGCGCGCTTGATCTCGATACCGGCCGCCACTTGCAGCGCGCCCTGAAGCGAGGCGTGCTGGTGATTCAAGCCATTCCAGATCATGCGCAAAACCGGATCGCGCGAATCGCGGGACAAACGGGATGCTTCCGCCACGTCGCCGACTTCGATGGCGGTGAAAACTTTCTCGATCCGTTTGGGATCGCGGCGCATCCAGCGGCCGAGCCACCAGAAAATACGCTCGAGCACGACCGCCAACGCGACGATCGAGACAACGAGAATCGGCCACATGATCGGGCCGCCGGCCTTGAAGTTGTGGATGAAGAAATTCTTGTCGAATTCAGTTGAGGGCACGGCAAGCCGGACGCCGGTGCTGTCGGTGAAGCGTTCGGCTGCCGGCGACACGCCCGTGGTGGTAGTCGTCGTCGCAGGCGATCATCGCCGTGGCCGGCGTCATCGCCGGTGGCCGGAGAAATGCCCGTAACCGGGGAAACGCCCGTGGTGGCAGGCGGAACGACCGGACTCGTTCCTGTGACGGTCGCGCCGGGCACCGCGGGAGCGGCCGGCGTCGTCGCCGGAACGGCGGGATTGACCGCGGCCGGACTGGTGGTCGTGGGCGGTGGCGAGGTTTGGCCGAACGAGGTCAGCGCGAGAGTGACGGAGCAGAGGCTGGCGATTAGCAGTTTTTTCATAGGGTTGATTGGAAAGTTTTCCCGGGCTCGAATCGATGAGTTGGTTATCCTCCTCAATGAGATAAGTGCTAGTCGAGCAAAACTTTCGCGTTTGGTCGTTTCGACGTTTCGGATCATGGTCGGGGCCACTATTTATAGTTCGCATCACCCGGCCTTGTGGGATGTAGCTTAGAGTCAGGAAATTGCGCGAGGGAAGCATTATTTTTTAACGGCCCGCGCTTGCGCGACCGAATTGCGCAGCGGCGGCCAATCGCCGATTCGCGCTTCGAGCTGGTCGCCTTCGCGAATCGGGCCGACGCCGGAGGGCGTTCCCGTCAGAATGACATCGCCCGGCAAAAGCGTGAGCGACTGGCTCGCGAACGAGACGATTTCCGCGACCGGATAAATCATCTGGCTGGTGCGCGCCTGCTGTTTCACTTCGCCATTCTGACGCAGGGTAATGGCGAGATCGGTCACGTCCACATCCGTGTAAACGAACGGCCCGATCGGCGTGTAGGTATCGAACGATTTCGCCCGCGCGAACTGTTTCTCGGATGCCTGCAGGTCGCGATCGCTGATGTCCTCGCCAATGGAATAACCGAAAACATGCTCGAGCGCTTTCTCGAGGCTGACGTCTTTGGCGCGCGCTCCGATGATGATGGCCAGTTCGACTTCGAAATCGGTTTTGTGCTCGGGGAACGCGATCTCGATGGTCCCTTCATGAGGCAGCAGCGAAGTGGGCGCCTTGAACCAGATCAGCGGAGTGCCGAGCGGCGTCCGTTTCATCTCCGCGATGTGATCGGCGTAATTCAGGCCGACCGCCATGAGTTTGCTCGGCGCGACCGGCACGGCGATTTGCAATTCGCGGAGCGGAATTATCTCGCCGGTGAAATCCAGGCCGAGCCAGTACGGCTTCGCTAGAACGTGGACCGCGTCGTCCGCGCAACTCTCCATAGAGGAGCTCGCCCTTGGAAATGAATCCGCCGAAAGTGCGCATCGGAGGGCGAACTTGAGGCCGACGTAGGTTGTGCGTCAAGCGCATGCTCATAACGTTCCGCCTGTCATCCCGAGGCTGGCGAAGCGCGCCGAGGGACCTCACAGTCGCGGAAGCAGTCACGCAAGTTCGCCTTCGCGGTCAACGAAGATCGTTCTGACGAACGTGTCCGCACGCGGCTTGGGTGCGTGCCGAGCGCTTGCGAGGTCCCTCGTCCCGCGACGGCGGGACTCGGGATGCCACGCTTTCTTTACTTCGGCACCACCACCACAAAATTCCGCACTCTCTTCAGCTCCCGAATTGAGAACGGTCCGTTTGCGCCATTAAACCAGAAGGCGCTCGATGATCCGCCATCGAGATTCAGCGCGCGCTGCACTTTAAGATCCGGCACGATCCCGCGGGGTCGCGAGAATCTCGCCCGCCTCCGCCAGCGTCACGCTCGAACAAAACCCAAGCGCGGCGCGATCTCCGCCGCCCGTGAGAATGAAGGTGCGCCGCGCCGAGCGCACATCATTAAGGCCAGGGACAGGCTGGCCGCCGTCGACCAGGAACGGTCCGCATTGCAACGCGGCCACCGCATTTTTTTTGGGGGAATATTCCGCGTAGCGGAGCAATTCGACCCGCCCTTTGGTGACGACCAGCACGCCGCTGAGCAACCGCGCTTTGCGCAGCGGCGCGATCACTTTCCCATCGCTGATTAACAATCCCAGCGGCAAATCCTGCGGATCGAAATAGCCGCCGTTCACGCCCGCCACGGCGCGGGTGCGGCGCACGACCGCGGCAAGATCGTCGGCGCCGGTTGGGTTATCGATCACGCGCAGCGTAGCCGATTTTGTCGAGAACAAGGCCAGGTTGAGTCTGGCTTCTTCGCCAGTCTCACTCTCGGTGACCACGACCCGCCGATGCTCGACGCCGGCCACGGCGCTTCGTTCCGTTTCCGAAGAGGTAACCTTCCACTCCGCCCGGGCCGCACTCGCCAGAAAGAGGAAGAGCGCGAATCGTAAGAGGTTAGCCACCGTGTTTTTTCAGAAGTGCGGCGAAACGCGGGTTGTGGCGAAGCCAATCCCACATCGGCATGACTTTCAGACTGGCGACAGTCACAAAGCTCGGCCGCGACAGGAGATGGTCGAGCAAATCGATCGCCTTATCCTGCTCGCCGACGATGCGTAAACTTCCGCGAGTGCTTCAGTCATTTTCGGGCCGTCGAATGCATCGACGCTTTCGGGCAGCAGCTCGGTGGCGCGTATCCCTTCCGCGATGGCGGCTTCTTTTTCTCCCAGCCAGGCCAGAACCCCGCCAGCTTGGAGTGCCGCGCGGCGTCATTGGGCGCCTCGCTCACATATTTCTCCGCAAAGCGCTTCGCGGTCAGAAACGCCTCGCGGGCGCCGGTCTCGTCGCCCAGCATTTTTTTGGCGATGCCAATGACCGTGTATTTCATCGGCAAGGCTTCCGGTTCCTTGGCCAACAGTCATCGTTGATTTGTTCCGCCGCTCGCAACGCCTCCTCGAACTTGCGTTGCAGCAAGAGGATTTGGACGAGCTGACCCGGCCAGATAGCCTTTGGCGTGTTCCGGCTTGAGCTTCGCCACGACGTCGCTTGGCGACCTCGAGGTTACCATTCTCCGCGATCGCCAGCTGCGCCTTGATGGACCAGAGGCCAAGCGAATCCGGGGACAGTTTGAGGGCGCGGTCTACGGTCTTGTTGGCCGCGTCGAAGTTTCTCTGGACTTCGTAATTCAGCGCCAGGTTTTGCAGGGGCCAGGTATCGTTGGGATTTAAGCTGACCGCTTTTTCGAGGTTGGCGTTCGACTCCTTCCATTTCCCCTGCCGGCGCTGGATCGCGCCGATGGCCAGATAGACGTCGGCGTCGTTCGGCAACCCGCGCTGCGCGATGGCGAAATTCCTTCAGTGCGTTTTCGTAATCGCGGTCGCCATAATAGTAGGAGAATCCCAGAGCGAGATGAGCCTTCGGGAGAATCGGGCTGAAGAGTCAGGGCGCGTTCGGCCAGGGAACGTGCTTTCTCCCGGCGGGCAGGCGTCGGATCCATGGAGCGGTAGATCCAGCCTTCCAGCCGCGAGAGGTGTGCGGCTCGCCAGGGCGAAGTTGGAGTCGAGCTGCAGCGCGCGCTCGTAGAGTTGCTCGGCCTGGCAGCAGCTTCGCGTTGATCGTCCAAATGCCGGTGCAGCGTGTGCGCTTGCACGAAAGCCAGATAAGCCTCGCCGTTTTCCGTAGGCTTGCGCGTCATCTGCGCCTTTTCGCTCGGCGATAGTTTCGCCTGCAGCTCCTTCGCGATCTTCTGGGCGAGATCGGTCTGGATCGCGAATACGTCGGTGAGGTCGCGGTCGTAGACCTCGGACCAGATATGCTCGTCGTTCACCGCATTAATCAGCTGCACATTGACCCGCACCCGGTTTCCATCTTTACGCACGCTTCCTTCCAGAAGGGTCGAAACGCCGAGGGCCTTGCCGATTTCGCGGACGTTCTTTTGCTTGCCGCGATACGGCATGACGGAGGTGCGCGAGATGACCCGCAGGTCGCCGATCTTGGATAAGATTCGTCAGGATGTCGTCCTGGATGCCGTCGGCGAAGAACGCGTTCTCCTTGTCTTCGCTGAAGCTGTCGAAGGGAAGAACGGCAATCGATTTGTCGAGCCTTCGGGCGGAGGCGCGCGGCAGCAGAAAGACTCCGGCCGCGATGGAAACGATGACGCCGATGGACACGAGCGCGATCACGTTCCGCCGCCGGCGCGGAGTCAGGGGCAGGTGCGGCGTTGCCCGGATGCCTTCCGCGGTCACGTCCACGGCCCAGGCTACGATGAGCGCGATCGGGAACCCGATGAGCAGAAGAATGATCACCAGCCGCAGCGCCCACGACGGCAGTTCCCACGCCGGGAAAATCGCGGAAGCGAGCTGAATCGCTCCGGCCGCGACCACCGCATAGGCTGCCGCCGCCCGATAGACTTTGCGCCGCTTGATCTCCTCAAAAAATCCACTCATCGCTCGGCGCAATTACAGACCTGCACATTAGATGAGACAAGATTCTTCCGCGGACGTTGCAGGTTTGTTGGGGCGTGCGCCACTACTTGCCGCCAAATTTCGCCAGCATTTGCTGGAAACGCGGGTCGCTCCGGAGCGGATCCCAGACCGGGTCGAGCCGCAATTCGTGCACCGTGATGCCGGCCGGGATTTGCAACGAGCGATCCAGAAGCGCCAGCGCGGTATCGATGTCGCCGCACATCATGCTGATACGGGCCCGGCTCACAACGAGGATCGGACCGTCAAAGGCATCTCTTCGTTTCCGGCAATAATTCCGCCGCGCGCTTGCCTTCCGCCACCGCTTCTTCGCAGCGGCCAAGTCCGGCGTAGATCAATCCCAGCAAGGCATGGCGCGGCGCGTCATCGGGACTTTCCTGCACCGCCTTCTCCGCCTTTTCGCGCGCCTCTTCATAGTTGGCTCGCGCCTTCTCTGTCTCCTTCATCGCGGCATAGACGGTCGCCTTGAGGAACGCTTTCGAGAGGGGCGCGCTGGTTTCGCCGCGGGATTTCTCGGCCGGGCTGCGCTCCAGGATGCCGATCAGCTCGTCGAACTTCCGTTCGTACATCTTCAAATTGTGGCGCGCCAGGGTGATCGTCCCATTCGGGTCGATGTTCTCCGGCCAGCCCGCCAGCAGCGTCTTGCATCGGCCGCAGATCTCCTTTCGAATAAAAATCCACACGCGCCCGCAGCTCCCGAATCGTGAACGTTTCCGGCGCGGCTTTCACCGCCGGTCGAAAATCCGCGCGGCCGTGGCGTAATCGCGGACCGCCAGATAATTCATCCCCATGTTCTCGAGCAGGATCGGATCTTTGGGATCGAGCGAGACCGCTTTCGCATAGCTCGCGCTCGATTCGTCCCACTTGCCCTGGCGCCGCTGGATCGCGGCCATGGCGCGGTAGACACCGGCATCGTTCGGCAATCCGCGGCGCGCGATCGCCAGCTCGTTCAGCGCCGCATCGTAATCGCGATCGATATAATAATGCACGAACCCCATCGCCGAGATGGCTCTCCGGCAGATCGGGTTGCAAGCGCAGCGCTTCGCTGGCCGCCGCCCGCGCTTTTTGCGCCCGGGCCGGCAAAGGCTCGATCGCGTAGAACATCCAGCTCTGGACGTGGGAAAGTCGGGCGTGGGCCAGCGCAAATGTCGGATCGAGCTGGATCGCCTTCTCGTAGAGCGATTCCACCCGCGCGACATCGTCATGGTGGCGATCCGGCCGGCCGAATATTTCGTGCGCCTCGAGATAAAGCAGATAGGCGTCGCCGTTTTGCGTCGGCTTGCGTTCGATCTGCTCCTGTTCGCTCGGCGAAAGCGTCGCCTTCAGCGCGGAGGCGATTTCCTGCGCCAGCTCGCTCTGGATGGCGAAAACGTCGGTTAGCTCGCGATCGTAAATCTGCGCCCAGAGATGGCGATCGGTCGTCGCGTCGATGAGCTGCACGTTGATGCGCACCCGCTTTCCATCTTTCCGGACGCTCCCCTCCAGGACGGTCGCCACGTTCAGTGCTTTGCCGATCTCGCGAATGTTGTGGGTCTGCCCGCGATACGGCATCACGGACGTGCGCGAGATGACTTTGAGTTCGCTGATCTTGGCCAGATTCGTCAGGACATCATCCTGGATGCCGTCAGCAAAATAGGCGTTCGCGGGGTCGCTGCTGAAATTCGCGAACGGCAGGACGGCGATCGATTTCCCGAATTTGGGCGGCTTCGGTGTGCGCGAGAAAACGAAGTAACCGATCAGCGCCGAGATGAGCAGGCCGACGATGGCCAACGCGAAAATGTTGCGCTTTCGGCCCGGGAGGGAAGGGGGACATTCTTCGCCCGCCGCCGGCTCCGGCGTTAACCGGATTTTTCCCGCCCCGACATCGAGCGCCCAAGCCAGATCAGCGCAATCGGAAATCCGGCCAGGACCAGAACGATGACGAGGCGCGCCGTCCACGCCGGCAGCGTCAGGGCCGGCAGAACCGTCGTGGCGAACTGGATGATGAGCCATCCGACGACGCTGTAGCCCGCCGCGACGCGATAAACCTTGCGCCGCTTCAGCTCACAAAAAAAACCGTAGAGACGTGATGTTTTGAATGAATCGGCCACGAGAAACGAAGTTTTTGTGTGCCAATCACTTTACACATTTAGCAAATATCGCGTGCAAAATCGCTCGACTTTTTCCGCAGCGGCGGTCTCGATGTCTCTTGGAACCGCTCGTTAGATTCCAGAACTGAGCAAGGCTTCGATTTTGTGTCGCAGCGAATCTTGGCAATCAGTGCGATCGTAAAGGGCGGCACGTGCAGACAGTTCGCTGGGCGGGAATTGTCCCGTTCCGAATTGGAATGCGATCACGCCCAGCGCGTAATCGTCTTCCCAAACGCCCGCGTGGCGGCTGAGGATATTGTCGCCCCTGCGCGTGGAATACGGTTGGGAGCCCGACCACTGGACATCGCGCTGCCCGATTCGACAAGCGTCCTCGAAATCGATCACGCGAAACTGACCGCGATGAACAAAAATGTGCGATGGCTTGCAATCGCGCCACACCCAGCCGGCCTCATGTATCCTGGAGAGGAGCAGTCGAAGCCGTTCTAAAATTCTGGCGGCACGACGCCATGAATGCCGGCGCGGATGCTCTCGATTCCTGGGAATCAACCGGCGACCGGCGATTCGCTCCAAAACGAGGTAGCGGTTACCGTCCTGGACGAATTCGCGGAAGATCTGGGGCACGCCCAGACCTGCCTTGCGGAGACTTCGCAGGACTCGGCCCTCCTGTTTTATGCGGGCATAGCCATCTTTTCCGAGCCAGTCAGTCTCGCCATGCCGGCGCCCTTCCTTGACAATCACCACGCGCGGAGGTGAGACGGAAAGATCGAGCGCTTCGTACACGCCACCTTTGCCGCGCTGCATTTTCGCATTGAAGGCAATAAGCTCGACGCCGATTGGACCGTTGAATTTGAAGACTTTGTTTTCTGGGGGCCAGCGACAAAGGGATCGGTCACCCAGGGCGGCACCGCTTTCCCCGGTCGCGCGTTTGTCTTGAATTCGCTCTCCTCGAGGACCCCGAAGTATCTGCGAGTGGCCACCTTTGGAACGACGAAATGCCCCATAGCGATAATGAACAAGGCTGCGCCGGCGATAGACGGCATCGAAAGGGATTCGCGGACCCTCCAGACCGCGCGTCGCGTCATGCAATTCCCGGGCAAGTTCCGTGGCCTGCCTGATTGAGCTCGGATAAACCGTTAGAAATTTCCCGACTTGGGAGAAGTCGCGTAATCCGGAATTCAGGGACGCCAGGAAGCCCAGGCTGCCGGGAACTTTAAAACACGCCCGATGTTTTCGCAGGACTGGATAACATCGCGCGAACACTTCGGCCGCAGACAAAATCGTGGCGGAGACATGGATCTTCCAACCCTGCGCCGGGCCCGGAAGGCGGGCATAACGCGAGTAACGCCACTCCCCCTCGGAGAAGGGCAGCTTTCGAATTGAGCTCAGCCAGTGCCGTTGCGACCTGCGCAACATCCCTTAGCGTTGGACCGATCCTGTGGTCACATGCTGTAGACGTATGCTGGGATGTCGATCAGCGCGTTGACTGTAATATCCGTGCATGGGCCGGACATCGCTTTGATGCGGCTTTCGCTAAAACAAAGAGCGGTCAGCTCGGATTTGGTCGGACTATAATAGGAACTAAGACAGGCACTGGCTTCTTTATCTCCTCGGTGCGAGCGACAGAGGAGTCTCCGGATGAACTCAGCGAAAGCGGGATCCTCCTGCATTTTTTTCACGATCGCTCTCAGGTTAAATGGACGACCGGGGTTTGGGCAGGAATATTGAGCGGCGGCGCTCCTCTGCGTTGTCCGTGAAGTCTTAGTTTTGCTTTTGGTTTTGGCTTTACCGCGAGTGGTTTTATTTTTTGGCATAGGGAGTTCTCCGTGGGGATTCAATCGTTCTGCGTTTGTCAGGGCAAGCCCTATTCTTCGAGGCCTAACGGCGTGGGGCCAGCCGGGCCAGCGTGGTTTCGAAGCGCGGATCGGAGCGGACACCGTCAAGCCGCGGATCAACCCTCAGCCAAATGATGTCCACCGCGTGTTGATCGATGGCACGTCCCAACCAGAGCAGTGCGCCGTCATTGTCGCGCCAGGCGGAGCGAATTGTGGCCATGTCGTAGGGTGAGAACTTTGTCCCTCCACCGATCACATCATTGACCATGGCATCTGACGCTGTTCTGTCGCCGGCGACCGCATAAGCATAGGCCAATTCCAATTTGGCCCACCCCGTGCCGCCGGATAACTCGACGTATTTCTTTGCTGCTTCGATCGCTTTCGGGTGGTCGCCGAGGTGGGCATACGCCTGCCCGAGGATCTGGTAGGCGGAGGCAAAATTCGATTCCAGCTCCAATGCGCTCTGGCAGGCCCCCACCGCTTCCTGGTAACGGCGGGCGACAAAGAGAATCTTACCTTTCGTCACCCGAATCGTGGGCGAGAGAGGATCGTTTTTTAAGGCTGCGTTGATCTGTCCCAACGCCTCTCCCGATCGGCCGAGTTGTTCCAGGTGGCGCGCGTACCAATGATGCGCGGCGGCGCTGTTCGGATTGAGCTCAAGCGCTTTTCGAAAATCCACTTCAGCGGACGACCAGTTCCATTCAAAATCGGTGAGCAAGATGGCCCGAGAAACGTAACCATCCGCGAGCTGAGGATCGATCGCCAACGCGGCCGAGACCGCCGGCCAGGCGCGCGCGGCTGCCTCCTGGCCCGGCATCTCCCCGATCTTTCCCAAAAGAATATAGGAGTCTGCTACTCCGGCGCGGCCGAGCGCGAATTGCGGGTCTTTTCCGACCGCTGCCTCGAAAAGGCCGAGCGCCGCTTTGATGGAGTCGACGGTGCGTTTGTTGAGCAGATAGCGCCCCCGCAAATAGGAATCGTACGCCTCCGGATCGTGGGTCAACGACTTGGCGAGCTGGGTTGTTTCCGCCAGCTGCAGCTCGAGCCGGAGCGCTGCAGCGACCTTCCTGGCCACGTCGCTCTGCAACAAAAGAAGATCCTTTTCCGCGGACTCATAGGTTTCGGACCAAAGATGGAATCCGTTCGAAACATCAATGAGCTGCGCGGTGATGCGCACTCGGTCTTTCCCGTGCCTCACGCTGCCTTCCAGGACATGGGTCACCTGCAGTTGCCGGCCGATGTCGCGAATGTCGATATTCTTGTTCTTGAAGGAAAAGGCAGTCGTCCGAGCCACCACGAAAAGGCCGCGAATCTGCGCCAGCGAATCGATGATCTGCTCGGTTATGCCATCGCTGAAATATTCCTGATCCCTGGCCTGGCTGATGTCGGCAAACGGCAGGATGACGATGCTCTTCTCCGGGACCGGACGTTCACTCCGGTGGAAATGTCCGAATGTCATCACCCCGATGACTGCGACCAGGACACCGATAATTATGAAATCAAGGATTCGTCCCTTCTGCCGGACAAACGGTTTGGGAAGGTCGACTTGCTCCGTGGGCTTGAGCCCTTCCGGGGTTAGCTCGTAAGCCCAGGCGAGCACGAGCGCCACCGGGAAGCCCAGGGCCAGCACGACAATCACCAGGCGGGCGCCCCAATTCGGAATCTCGAAGACCGGGAAAATCTGGGTCGTAATCTGAATGAGCAGCCAGCTGACGACCCCATAAGCGGCCGCGACCCTGTAGACATTTCGCCGCTTCAGTTCCGCAAAGAACTTTTTTAAATTCACGGCCTTTTCCCGCGAGTCACAATTTGAGACCTAACAGCCACTTTCTCCGCTGACGAGGGAATTTACAGTGGCTGGCGAATGCTACTTTACGCCGGTCGCAAAGACAGTCTGAAAATGGGGGCTCTGTTTTTCGCGCGCGACGACCGTGACTTCGATGTTCTCGAGGGTGGCTGCCTCGAGGAATTGATGGAGCTGCACTTCGCTAAAGCCGAGCCAATGATCGGCGTAGAGTTCGCGCGCCCGCTCGAAACGGTGGCTGAGCAAATCCAAGATCATTCTCCGCGCGAGCGCGAGGCTTTACGGTGCGCGAAGACTGGCTGAGTTCCAAGGCCGGTCAGCGAAAACGATTGAATTGATTACACGAACCCGTCAGAAAGATGGACGTAGTTTCTACATAACCTGAAAGGACCCGAAAGATGTCTATGCCAAGTTCAAGTCTAACGGACGGTGATAAGGTGTTCATCCGCGGAGCGGATGGCGCGCTGTATATCCTGACCAAGGACCAGCCGCCGTACAAGTTGAAAGCGCAAGAAGCGCATAAAGTGGAAGAGATTCTTAACGACGCGGGGAGACTGGTGGAAGAGCGTCTCAAAAATGAGTGTTCGCAATTCGGCTCCATGGTCAACATTCCGTTTCCCCGCATATTTCCATAATTCCGGGGCGAAAAATTAGGGGCGGACGCCGATTGTTATCATCCCGTTCCATCAGAGCTCTCGGAGGAGCGGCATTTGGCCCGCGCGAACCCAAGGTTGTGCGTCGGGGCACACATCGGTCGCAAACTCTCGAGCAGTCATTGGCCCGTGCGCTCCGCCTGGCGCCCATTTTGGGGATCACCCGGGTCGCCAATGTGACCGGTTTGGATACGGTCGGCGTCCCGGTCGTCATGGTCTGCCGGCCTAACTCGCGCTCCGTGACGGTTTCCCAAGGGAAAGGAATCGATCTCCCCAGTGCCCGTGTGTCGGGACTGATGGAATCCGCCGAGCTCTACCATGCGGAAACAATCACGGCGCCGCTGCGCCTCGCGACCTACGAAGAACTTCGATATCAACACAACGTTGTCGACGTCGACGAGCTTCCGCGGAGGTCTGATTCTCGTTTTCACCCCAACCTCCGGCTGCTCTGGTGCGAGGGACGCGATCTGTTGAGCGGCGAGACCGTCCTGGTGCCCTATGAGATGGTGCACACCAATTTCACCACTCCGGTGCCTGATGGCGACGGATGCTTCGCCGCGTGTTCAAACGGCCTGGCTTCAGGAAACGCCGCCATGGAAGCGATCAGCCACGGTATCTGTGAGGTCGTGGAACGTGATGCCACTACGGTGTGGAGACTTCGCGCTGAACAAAATGGCGAGCAGAATCGGCTGGACCTCGCGAGCGTGGACGACGCGCTCTGCCAGGAGGTCGTTCGGAAATTCGAAAGCGCGGGCCTGGTCGTCGTTGTCTGGGACATAACGAGTGATATCGGGATCGCAGCTTTTGCCTGTTGCATCCTTCCGCGAGAGGAAGGGGCGATGTGGCACCCGTCGGTGGAGTGGGGTTATGGCTGCCACCCCGACCGTCGGGTCGCGCTTTTAAGGGCCCTCACCGAGGCGGCCCAAACCCGGCTAACGCTGATCTCCGGCTTGCGCGACGATTTCGGCCGGGAGACCTATGAACAACTGCTCGACCCAGACGTAGCAAGAGCGATCCGGAAGCGAACTCTGGCCTCGGCGCCAGCACGACGTTTTGAAGATGTTCCTCATTGGGATGGGGAGACGCTCGAAGACGATGTCGAATGGGAGTTGAGTTGCCTGAGAAAGGGTGGCGTCAATCGCGTTGTCGCGGTGGACCTTACCAAGGCAGAATTCGGGTTGCCGGTTTTTCGAGTGATTGTGCCCGGGCTGGAGGCGATTCTCGAGCCCGGCTATGTCCCCGGCCGGCGAGGCCGGGCCGTGTTGGCCAGAGAGCGGTGAAAGTCTGTATTTTTACCGGCCCGACGATTTCCGCGGCGGATGCGGCCAGGGAATTGAACGCGGTGTACTTGCCGCCGGCGGCTGAAGGTGATGTCTATCGCGCCAGTCTTCAGCGTCCTCAAATCATCGGAATCATCGACGGATATTTCCAGGATGTGCCTGCGGTGCGCCTTAAGGAAATTCTGTGGGCGATGAGCCGGGGCATTCATGTGTTGGGCAGCGCAAGCATTGGCGCGCTTCGCGCCACCGAATTGGCGGCCTTCGGGATGGAGGGGGTGGGTCGCGTCTTTGAGTTTTTTCGCGACGGAATTCTGGAAGACGACGATGAAGTCGCAATTGCCCACGGCCCGGCGGAGCTGGGATTTCCGCCTCTCTCGGAAGCAATGGTTAACATCCGCCAAACTTTGCGAAAAGCCGAGCGCGATCAGGTGATTTCGCCCGATGTGGGCACGGCCTTGGAACAGACGGCGAAACAACTCTTTTATCCCGAACGGGGTTACGCCGCTTTGCTTCGCAGCGCCTTCGAGTCTGGACTCCCGAAAGCTCAATTAGCGCGCCTGCGTGATTGGTTGCCTGAAGGCCGGGTGAACCAAAAACGCGAAGACGCGCTGGCGATGCTGCAACTCATCGGCCGGCGGCTAGCGAAGGGCGTAGAACCGAAAAGCGTTTCTTTCTCGTTCGAACACACCGCAATGTGGGAGGCGGTTTTGCGGCAGGATCGCCACCTGCGAACCGATCGCCAAGCTGAGGCCGAAGGGGTTCCCCTGGAGTCGCTCCTGGATGAATTAAGGTTGAAAGGAGATGAGGGCCGGCAATCACTCCGACTCGCCCTCGAACGGTTTTTCGCGATTCGCGAGGCAGACCGGATCGGGTTGAACATTACAGATGAGTCCCGCGAAGAAGCCGAAAGAACATTCAGGCGAGAACGTGATTTCCACAGTGCGTCGCAGGTTGAACATTGGATGAAGGAGAACGGTTTGAACCGTAATGGTTTCGACGCCCTCATGCGCGACGAGGCGCGACTGAAAATGATTCACGAACGCGTCCGGCTGGTCTCCGGAAGTTGCCTGCCGGATCACCTTCGGCTTTCCGGCGACTATCCCCGCTTATTGGCCCGGGCCGCAAAAAAGGAACTTTTGCTGAAATCTTTCGGGTTCAAGAACCTTTCCCTCGAAAATGCAAAGGTGACTGAGGAGGAGTTACTGCGTTGGTATTTTGAGCAAGTATTGGGACGGCCCGTACCCGTCGATCCAAGCACGTACTCGCAGAGCCTGGGCTTCGACACTTCGCATGCTTTCCGTCGGGCGCTGCTAAGGGAATACGTTTACCGCCGCTTCGCGCCAGAGGGCGTTAACGGAGCGGGAAGCGATCGTTAACAGGAACGTTGTTCTTCCCATCGACAACGTCGCGCCCTACCAGCGGTTGGAAGTTAGTCGTTCGGCTCCTCTCAACGCGAAACGCCGGCGAGTTTCTGGAAACGCGCGTCAGCCCGAAGGGGGTCGAACATCGGATCGAGACGGAGCAGAGCGGGAGTGAGAGGCACGCCCGAGGCGAGCGCACCATCGTATGGGGTTGTAAGTATTTTCTCGAGCGCCGTGAGGGCGCGCTCCAGGTCACCGGTGCCTGCAGCCACTCGGGCCAGGATCTCAATCGGCTGGGGCCCAGCGACCGCGTCTTGGGCGCTCGCGGTGACGGCCACGGCGCGCTCTGCCAGCGCCAGGGCGGCGGTCTTATCATTCAAGCCCATGTTGGTGAGGGCAAGATCGCTTAGCAGCGTATAATTCTCGGGCTGCTCCTCGAGAAAACCCTCCAATTCGGTGCGGGCCAGGCGCCAGCTTTCCTGGGCGGCGCCATGCTCACCCGCGACGTTCTGGGCCCACCCCAGCCAAAATCGCAGCTGGCCATTGCGGTAACCGAGCGCCGGATCCGGCTTGATCAATAGGCTCTGGAGCCGCGAGATCATCTGGCCCGGGCGACGCTCGAGGATCGCTTGATAAACTTGTGTTTCCAAGGCGCCGGAGTTCTCCGCCGCCGGATGAAGCGGAGCAAGGATCGCCGCAGCCCGCGGAAGGTCGCCCTCGGCTTGGGCAATAGCGGCCTTTTCCGCCAGGATATCGACATCGTCCGGAGTAATCTCGAGAACCTGATCGAGCTTTCGCACGCCTTCGGTGAAACGTCGCTGAAGGATAAAAGAAAGTGCGTGCTGGGTCAGAAGAGAGACATTGCGCGGGTCGAGCCGCTCGGCCTCGTTGAAATAGGACTGGCTGAGATCCCATTGTCCTCGCCGCCGCGCGACCTGGGCGAGCGACCTGGGAATCCGGCTGCTATTGGGCAGGAGCTGGCGCGCTTGTTCGAAGAATCGGACCGCGGTGTCGTAATCCTTCAGGCAGGCATAATGATAAAACCCCTTGGCATGCAGCGCTTCCCCAAGCTCCGGCTGAAGAGTCAGCGCGGTTTCGGCTGCCTCCCGTCGCCTCTTCCCGCAGGGCGACCGTGGGTTGAAGGGTCAAGGAGAGGTAGCTGAGCGCGTCGACATAGGAAAGGAGCGCCCAGCCCTGCGCAAACTTCGGGTCCAGCCTCACCGCTTCCCTGAGATGCTTCTGGGCCCCCATGGCATTCGCGGTGGTGGTCGCGGCCCTGAGTTGTAAGCGAGGCCGCGCAGGTAGGCATCATAGGCCTGCAGGTTGTCCGTCGGCCTGGCGGCGATAATCTTTTCTTCCTGGCCGGTGAGTTTCGCTCGTAATTGATCGGCGATGGCTTTGGCCACCTCGGTCTCCACCGAAAAGATATCGGTCAATTTGCGATCGAACGTCTCGGCCCAGAGATGGGAATCACTGGCGGCTTTGATTAACTGTACATTAACCCGCACGGCATCGCCGCTTTTTTGCACGCTTCCTTCCAGGATGATGCGCGACGCCAAGTTCCGTCCGATGACGCGCAATATCCCGGGGAATGCGTTTTATAATGTTGCGTGGAGCTGCGCGAGATGACCTTGAGGTCGGAGATCTTCGATAAGCGCGTCAGAATTTCGTCCTGGATGCCGTCGGCAAAGTAGGCGTTGGCTTTTTCTTCGCTCCGGTTTTCGAACGGAAGCACCGCAATGCTTTTTTCTGGAATGTCGGGCCGTCCGGCTCGGTACCGTGCGATAACGCTGGAAAGCGAGCACCGCGATCACCACGAGCAGAACGCCGATGATGACAAAATCGAGCTTCCGGCCAGTGCTGCGGGAAATGGAGCGTTGGGGATCGATCTCTTCCGTGCGTTTAATCCCTTCCGGCGTGAGCTCGTAGGCCCAGGCCAGAACGAGCGCGACCGGGAAACCCAAGGCGAGGGCGAGAATGATCAATCGAACTGCCCAGGTGGGAATCTCAAAGACGGGAAAAATCTGGGTGGCGATCTGAATGAGCAGCCAGCTCACTACTCCATAAGCGACGGCGACCTTGTAGACGTTTCGCCGCTTCAGTTCGCCCAAAGAACTTTTTTAGATTCACAGCATTTTTCCGCGAGGGGCGAAAGGAGTCCTAGCAGCGCCCTTTTTCGCTGACGAGCGAAAATAAGCTCGCCGCCAGTTGCAGTGGCTTAGCTTTCTCTCTGGTGCGCGCAGATCGCATTTCGACCCTGTACCTACGGAAATGCGACGCCGAAAGAACGTAATCGGTCGCGCTTTCCTATCTGGCGTCGCCGACTAATGCAGCAATCCGCGTTATTTCACTCCGGTCGCAAAAACCGTCTGGAAATGGGGGCTCTGTTTTTCGCGGGAGACGACGGTGACTTCGATGTTCTTGAAGCCGGCCGCTTCGAGAAATTGATGGAGCTGCACTTCGCTGAAGCCGAGCCAATGATCGGCGTAAAGCTCGCGCGCCCGCTCGAAACGGTGGCTGAGCAAATCGAGAATCACGACGCGGCCGCCTTTCCGCAAGATGCGGTGGGCGCTGGCGATGGCGCGCTCGGGATGGATCGCGTGATGCAACGCCTGGCTCAGGATGGCGAGATCGACCGTTCCTTTTTCAATCGGCGGGTCTTCGATGTCGCCCAGCCGGTATTCGAGGTTGGCGAAGCCGTGCTGCGTCGCCAGGCGTGAGCCGAACTCGACCATCTTCGGCGCGTTATCGACCGCGATCACTTTGCGCGCGGTTTTGGCGAGGAGTTGGGCGAGCGTTCCTTCCCCCGCGCCGAGATCGGCCACGGTCAAGGGCGGCAGCAATGAGATCAAGGTGTGGGCGAGCGCCTGCCAGGAACGGCCCGGAACGTAACTGCGCCCGAATTTTCCGGCCAGCTCGTCAAAGTATTCCCGCGCCTTGTCCCGGCGCTTGCGGAGCGCGAGCTGAAGCGCAGTGCGGTCGCGCGCCGTTTCCGGCATTTCCTGGGCGAGCGCGCGGATGAGCTCGCTCACTTTCGCGCGCGTGGCATTTCCATCAGCCTTGGCGGTGAGCCCATAATAAACATTCTTGCCCGCGCGCCGGTCTTCCACCACGCCGGCGCGCTTCAACTGCGCCAGATGACTCGAGATGCGCGACTGGCCCATCCCGAGAATTTTCTGGAGCTCGGCCACGGAAAGCTCGTCTTCCTCGAGGAGGAGAAGGAGGCGAAGCCGGGTCGGGTCGGCGAGGAGGCGGAGAAAATTAATGGTTGACGCCATTTTGCACCTCCACGATATATCGACGTATCATGATTGGTCAATATGTTGGCTGATCGTGATGCGTTGAAGGGTTAAAGCGTTAAAGCGATTTCGTCTGTCACGCTTCAACCCTTCAACCCTTATCGCTTCAACGAACCACACCATGCTCCGACGCTTTATTTTTGCTTCCGAATCCGTGGGCGAAGGCCATCCGGATAAAGTTTGCGACACCATTTCCGACGCCGTTCTCGACGCCTGCCTCCGGGAGGATAAGAAAAGCCGCGTCGCCTGCGAAACCTACGCCAAGAGCAACGTGGTCGTGGTCGGCGGCGAGATCACGACGAAGGCGAGCCTCGATTACGTCCAGATCGTGCGCGATGCCGTCCGCGAGATCGGCTACGTGAACGACGACGACGTTTTCCATGCCGATCGCCTTTTCGTGCAGAACATCATCACCTGCCAGTCGCCCGACATCTCCCAGGGTGTGGATGCGAAGCGGGCCAAGGGGAAGAAAACGGCGGAGCAGGGCGCGGGCGATCAGGGTTTAATGTTCGGTTTCGCGTGCGACGACACGGAGGAATTGATGCCGGCGCCGATCATGTTCGCGCACCGGCTCGGCCGGGAGCTGACGCGGATCCGGAAGAGCGGAAAGGCGGACTGGCTCCGGCCCGATGCGAAGTCGCAAGTCTCCGTCATTTACGAGAACGGCAAGCCGGTCGGAATTTCCAACGTGGTCATCTCCACTCAGCACACCGAGAAAGTGGATCACAAGGAGATCGAAAAATTCTGCGTCGAAAAAGTCATCCGCAAGGTGCTGCCGAAATCGATGGTCAATGGCACCACTCAATTTCTGATTAACCCGACGGGCAGATTCGTCGTGGGCGGACCGCAGGGCGACACCGGACTGACCGGGCGCAAGATCATTGTCGATAGCTATGGCGGCTGGGGCCGTCATGGCGGCGGCGCGTTTTCGGGGAAGGATCCGAGCAAGGTCGATCGCAGCGCCGCTTACATGGGGCGCTGGGTGGCCAAGAACGTGGTCGCGGCCGGGTTGGCTACGCGCTGCGAAGTCCAGTTCGCCTACGCCATCGGTTATCCCGATCCGGTCAGCATGAACATCAACACCTTCGGCACGAACACCGTGGCCGAGGAATCAATCGAGCGCGCCGTGAATCGAGTTTTCTCGTTTAAGCCCGCCGAGATCATCGAGCAGCTTGACCTGCTCCGTCCGATTTACAGCAAGACAACCAACTACGGCCATTTCGGCAAAGACGATCCCGACATCACCTGGGAAAGAACCGACAAAGCTGCGGCGCTGAAAAAGGCGGCGCGATAACAAACTAAAATTTATGAGCACAAAGACCATTACCGAAACAAAAACCAACGACTACAAAGTCGCCGACATCAGCCTCGCCGACTGGGGACGCAAAGAGATCTCCATCGCGGAAAAGGAGATGCCGGGATTGATGGCGATCCGCGAAAAGTACGCGCCGGGCAAACCTCTCGCCGGCGTGCGGGTGACCGGTTCGTTGCACATGACGATCCAGACGGCGGTGCTGATCGAGACGCTGGTGGCGTTGGGCGCGCAAGTGCGCTGGGCCAGCTGCAATATTTTCTCCACGCAGGATCATGCGGCGGCCGCGATCGCCAAGACAGGCGTGCCGGTCTTCGCGTGGAAGGGTGAAACTCTCGAGGAATATTGGTGGTGCACCAACCAGGCGATCTCGTTCCCGGATGGCAAAGGTCCGCAGCTCGTCGTCGATGATGGTGGCGACGTGACGCTCTTCATTCATAAGGGCTACGAGCTCGAGGAAGGCGGCGAGTGGGCGAAATCGGCGTCGGAGAGCAAGGAAGAGCAGGTCATCAAGGATCTTCTCCTCGAAGTGCAGCGCGACAATCCTTACCGCTGGCACGAGATGGTGAAGGAATGGCGCGGCGTCTCGGAAGAGACGACCACCGGCGTGCATCGTCTCTATAAGATGCAGCAGCAAAATCAGCTCCTCGTCCCGGCGATCAACGTCAACGACTCCGTCACCAAATCGAAGTTCGACAATCTTTACGGCTGCCGCCATTCGCTGGTCGACGGCCTCAACCGCGCGCTCGATGTCATGATCGCCGGCAAAGTCGCGGTCATCTGCGGCTACGGCGATGTGGGCAAAGGCTGTGCGCAATCATTGCGCGGCCAGGGCGCGCGCGTCGTCATTACCGAGATCGATCCGATCAATGCGCTCCAGGCGGCGATGGAAGGTTACGAAGTCACCACCATCGAAGACACCCTCGGCCGCGGCGACATCTACGTCAGCACGACCGGCAACGTCGACATCATCACGCTCGAGCACATGGAGCGGATGAAAGATCAGGCGATCGTCTGCAACATCGGTCACTTCGACAACGAGATTCAGGTCGGCCCGCTCAGCGAGCGGAAAGACATCAAGCACACGAACATCAAGCCGCAGGTGGACAAGTATACCTTCCCGGACGGCCATGAGATTTTCATGCTGGCGGAAGGCCGCCTCGTGAACCTCGGTTGCGCCACCGGCCACCCGAGCTTTGTCATGTCGAACTCGTTTTCGAACCAGGTGCTCGCCCAGCTCGATCTCTGGAAGAACAAGGACACCTACAAGGTTGGTGTTTACGTCCTCTCCAAGGCGCTCGACGAAGAAGTGGCGCGCCTGCACCTGCAAAAGATCGGCGTGAAGCTGACCAAGCTGACGCAGAAGCAAGCCGATTACCTCGGCGTGCCGATCGAAGGCCCGTACAAGTCAGAGCATTACCGCTACTAGAGCGGAGCGCTGGCCTGCAATTGTCCACCGTTGGAGCCGGCACGCTCTCGTGCCGGAGGGACTGTTGCGTGAATGCCTTCGTTTAAACGGTCCCACGTCCGCGGGAGCAAGGTCGTCTCCAAAGGCCTGGCGTGCGCACAAAGCCTATTTCTTGTCCGGCTTCTTGAAGCTGTAATCGACCAGCTCCGAGCCGTACTTCATGGTCTTGGCTTCGGTGGTGGTCTTGATGAGGCCGACGCCATTCGGCGTACCAATAGGTGCGCGTCATGGGATTGGCTGCGCCAGTGACCAGACTCACCAGTTTCATGGCCCGAAATTTCCCGGCGGGCACGGTTACGTCCTCAAAGTCTGGCGACCCTGTTCTCCTCCGCGAACTCTTGCTGCGTGTAGTCCTTCCCGTTCCACTGCCATTTGAATCCGGGGACCAGCGGATTCTGAAGATATTTTTTGGGCGGCTCATATTTTGCCTCCAAACCCTCATGCTCCGGGTATTGCTCGAAATGGAGGAGCACCCAGCCGTCGGGTTTCGAGAAGTGGCGGCGCACCTGTACTCCCGCCAGCATTTCCATCAGATAACGAATCGAACCATCTTCCTGCTTTTCCTCCTGAGGACTTTCAGGGTAAATTGGCTGTCATCGCTGGTGTTGCGATACGTCCACGAATAATCCACGCGCAACGGAAAGAAGTCGGCGGCGGCCGGCTTCGCTTCTTCGGCATCGGCCGGCAGGGCGGCGAGGAATAACACCAGGGCGATTGTGCACCACGGGCGTCGAAGGGAGAGTCCGGTCATAGGGGCGGGGCTGATGTCATACTTGTTCGCGCGCGCGCTTGTCAATAAGGCCTGCCGTCGTTTCTGGAGGGTTGTGCGCTGATTTCATCCGGAAGAGCCAAATGAATCCGAGGGTGAGCAGGGCCGCGATCGCGGTCGAGGCAATGACATCGCTGCACCAATGATCGTTCACGCCCACGCGCGCCACGGAAATGAAAAACGGAATGATCAGCAACGGCCAGCGATAGCGCGGGAAGAGAAATACGAGGGCGAAAAAGAGCGACCAGAAATGGGCGGAGTGCCCGGAAGGAAACGCGCTGCCTCTTTCGCCAAAGAAGTTCCAATCCCAGTGGCCGGCTTCGATGACCTCGAACGGACGCAGCCGGACGAAAACATTCTTCAGCGTGCCGGCGGTCACCCGGGTGACGAGGTGAACCGTGGCGATGAAGAACAGCATCCACGCGACCGGGCGGGTCGATTTGGCGATAAAGAGAAGCGCGCCCGCGCCTAACATGAGCCAGGCCAGGAAATATTTGTTAATAGGAAAACCGGAGACGATCTCCAGCCAATGGGTGCCTTGGAGGAGGAATGGAGATTCTCGGCCGCCCGCGCCGCTGGGCGAAGGCCGCGACTGGTTGATCGAAAAAGAAAATGCCGAGAACCGTGAGAACCAGCGCCACGACAAAGCTGTAGATGATTTGTCGTTGGGTCATCGGGGATAATTTTGGAGCGGACGATTCTGCCTTCTGGCCGATTTACGGCCGCGAAAGACAGAGCCTTTCTAAACCGCCTTTGGTCGCGTCGCGGCCAGCGATTTTCCATGGCCTCCTCTCCTTTGCAACGCGGAAGTTTCCTGTTGCTTCGAGGATTGGGTCAATCCGCAAAGTAACGACCTTGTTACCTTTGCGGGCTTTTGCTTGCTCATCACTTGCCTTAACTGCGTAAGCAGGCGCCGATTTTCCCCCGGATCCGCGCGTGGGAGTAAAAATGGTCGAGGATAATGGTTTAGATTCGCCCGCCATTGAGATTCCGGTTAATGGCAAGTCGCTTGCGGCCACGCTCGGACGCAGCCCCGGATATATCGCAGCCATGAAATCGGCCGGCTACCGTTTTACTCATGGAACGCGCACGCTGGTTTCCGACGCGCTTAAGTGGCTGGCTGACCATCCCGATTTCCGGGCGACGGGATATCGCCGGAATTTGCCCGGCTTCGTGAAGCGGCGGCGCGCGGCCTCGTAGAGGCTATTCCCCCGACGGGACTCTTCCTCTTGGGTCAGTCACTCGACTGCCCGACAGGCCAGGTCTACCCCTTTGTAACGACGATTTCGCTTATTGGCGTCTACGGTCGCTAATGTGAATAACTTTGCGATTTGTTGCGATTTTTTTGGGATTTTACGTTGACACGGTTAAACCGTACAAGGCAGCATGCGCGCTCCTGTCAGGGAAAATCCCACCCGGAATCAACCAACAACCTCAACCTTAGAATTCAACTTACTAAATGAAGCGAATCCTCCAAATCTGCACAGTCGCACTACTGTCACTCTCGGCCTCTGCCTTCGCAGAGGGAAAACGATACATTGTCGTCCTTAAGCATCAGAATTGATCCCGGCCTCCGCCGAGCGGGCGATCCAAGACAGCGGCGGGACGATCACCACCAAAATACCCCAGATCGGGACGCTGGGCGTGGAATCCGCCAATCCAAACTTCGCCGCTGAATTGGCCGCCGACAAAAACGTCGACTCAGTGAGCGAGGACATCTCTTTCCGGATGATTCCCACGCCGGCGCAAATGAATCTCCAACCCATGAGTGCCGTGGAGCCGACGGGGCCCGATACTCAAACCGGTCCGGATGGTTTCTACAATGCCTTCCAGTGGGATAAGAAGCGCATTCGGGCCTCCAACGAGGGATCGTACGCGGTGCAACAAGGTCGCCCTGACGTCGTCGTGGCGGTATTGGATACTGGCGCGCAAGTCATGACTTTCGCCGCTCCCGCCCCTCACCCTGACATCAATCCGAATCTGGATTATGCCCGCAGCCGGTCGTTCGTGGCGGTTGCCTCTCCAAACGGTGACCCAGACCCGGCCGCCTGGGACGACCGCAACGGCCATGGCACCCATTGCCTGAGCAATGTCGGCGCTCCCATTAACGGCATCGGGATGGTTGGCGTCGCCCCCAAAGTGACCCTCGTCGCCTTGAAGGTTTTGGATGATAACGGCAGCGGCAGTTACCTTTGGCTGGCCCAGGCGTTGGTCTATGCCGGCGTCAACAAGTTCGACGTCGCCTCGATGAGTCTTGGTAATTACCTTCGTCGCTCCGACCAGGCGCAGCACGCTCTGATCAAGGCTGTTCAGCGTGGCGTAAACTTTGCGCGGGAAAACGGCGTCACGCCTGTTGCCGCTCTCGGGAACGAGAACTTCGACATCAGCGACGGCTGGTTCATGGCGGACTTCATTGCCGTGCCGGCTGAGATCGATGGCGTCATCGGCGTCTCGGCGACTAACTTCTTCAATCAAAAAGCCACCTACAGTAACTACGGCGTCGGCAAAACCGATGTGAGCGCGCCCGGCGGCGACTTCACTGGTCAATACGCCTCCCTACGGCATGATCCTGGGTGCCTATGCGCCCGATAATCCGGACCTGCCGGGTGCTACCTACGTGTTTTCCAGTGGCACTTCGATGGCCTGTCCTCAGGTTGCAGGGGTCGCGGCTTTGATCATCTCGCAGTACGGCGACTTCACCGCCGATAACTCCAACAAGTTGCACATGTCTCCGCAGCGGGTGGAGTCGATCCTGCAACTGACGGCGAACAATCAGCCCTGCCCGACGGCGACCACGTGCGACGGCGGCGATGGCTACAGCAATTACTTCGGAAAAGGCATCGTTGACGCCTTGAAGGCGGTAACGAAATAATCCGATCCAATTAGCGAATCACGGAAAAGCCCCTGCGCAAGCAGGGGCTTTTTCTTTGCGCGCGTCTACTCGCGGACGGCGATGATTTCGAGAAACATCGGCGTCGTAAACCACGACTGCGGATCGGCGTCCGCGGCCCGGAATTCGCGCAAGACGTCAGCTCCTTCCGCCTCCGTGAGCCGGCCCAGCTCCTGCAAGCGCGCGACATTGATCTCGATGAAGCTGGCCGGCCATTGCCAGGCATAATCGCGCGGCGCCACCGTCCGGACGCGCGGCAGAATTTCGAGCACTCGCATCCCGGCGTCGCGCAACAAACCGGGCAGGGCGCGCGCCACGTTCGGCTCTCCGCCCGTCGCCCGCCAGCTCGCCATCACTTCCTGCGCAAACCGTTCCAGCGCCGGCCTGACCGGCATGAAGCGAAAAGTTTCGTAGTCGCTGTATTCGTGAAAAATGGCGAGCCCGCCGGGTCGCAGCGCGCCCGCGATGTTCTCGATCAGTTTCTTCGGCGAAGAGACGAAGCAAGCGACCCACCGGCACCAACTCGCGTCCAAACCGAGCGGGCCCAACGAAACTTCCATCAAATCCGCCTCGCGAAATTCGACGTTGCTTAAGCCGCGCCGGCGGCACCTTTCCTTCGCCGCTTCCAGGAAACGAGCCGAACGCTCGACGCCAAGGACCGAACCGGTGGGCCCGACAATTTCTGCCAGGTCGGCCGTCGCGTAACCGGGGCCGGCGCCGACATCGAGCACGCGCCAGCCATGCGTGATTCCGACGCGCTGCCAGCACTCGGTTACAACCGATCGCCAAACCCGGTGCTGCAAGCCGAGCCGCGCCAGTTCATCGTCATGCGTGCCGAGGACGTAATCCGCGTCGTTCTTTTCCGCCACCAGCCAGTGACGTGCGAGCCCGCTGCAAACTCAAGGACGGAATTCCGGCAGCGAATTTGGGGCGGCAGCTTCCAACGGTGTCATCCCGAGCCGCGCAGACGGCGAGGGACCTCACGGTCGGAGGTAAGATCCCCCAAATTCGCTTTCGCGAGCCACGCAGATCGGCCTGTCGAAGTTGATTGCGGTTGTTTGTGTGACACAAGAGCGCTTGCGAGGTCCCTCGGCGCGCTCCGCCAGCCTCGGGATGACAACTGCGAAAGCGTAAAGAGTTACTCCTCGCCGTCGAAGTAATCGGTCTCGCTGCCTTTGATGATGATGTTGTCCGGCGGCCGGAACACCGCCCATTTTTTGCTGTCGGGATAGTAACAAGAATCACCGATCGGATTGTCCGCGATCACATAATAGGTCAATTCCTCCGGTCCCAGGATTGGAGATCTGGTGAGCTTCGCCCGGCGCGAAGAAAAATGCGTCGCCCGGTCCGACGTCCGTTGTGCCGGTTCCGTCGCGGACGTTGCCGCGACCGGAAACAACGAGATAAAACTCAAATTGCGCCGACTCCGCGTGGTACGGACAGAAGGATGCACCAGCCGGAATTCGGGCCAGCATTAAATCAAAAGGCTGCCTCTTCGAAAGGTCGAGCGAGTCAGGATCGCGCCCCAGGGCGATGGAAATATTCTTGCGATAAGAGTGAAACTTTTTCTTCGGCGAAACCTTTTCCTGTTCCGTTATGTCGGAGAGATTGACCTTGCGCATTGGAGAAGTTGAAGGGTTGAAGCGGATCATCGCTTAAAGCCTCAGCGCTTCAACGCTCTAACGCTTTAACCCTCTCCCACATCGCGCGCGTACCAATCGACTTTCCGCGTCACATACATGACGATGGCGAGGAGAACGAAGAGCGCGATCGTTCCCATGAGCAGCGCGTAATCCTGCTGGCGCAGAGTAATGTAAAGGAACGTGTAAACGCCGAGGAGCCCGCCGCCTATCATGAGCGTGCGCACGCCGCCGCCGAGGAAATGGCTGCAATACCAGGTGACCAGGCCCGTCGCCGCCACCGCCGCGATGAGATACGCGAGGCTGAAGCCGATGAACTCGGAAGCGGACAACAGCGCGAGGTAAAAGAGACAGAGCGCCGCGCCGACCATGAGGTACTGGAGCGGATGGATTTTCTGGCGCGCGGTGATTTCAAAGAGGAAGAACGTCGTGAAAACGAGGACGAAAAAGAGCACGCCATATTTGATCGAGCGCTCGACGTAGCGGTAGGCGTCGAGCACGCGCAGGAACTGGGTGCCGAAAAGTGAGTTGCCCACGGCCATCGTGGTGAAACGCTCGTTACCCGAGCGGCTGGTCCATTTCTGCGGATAATCGCGGCCGTAGTAGGAGACCTTCCATTTCGCTTCGAACCCGTCCGGACGCACCGTCCGTTCGGCGGGAAGAAATGCGCCGCGAAACCCCGGGTCAGGCCAGTTCGATTTCAGCGTGACGACGTTCTGGATGCCGAATGGGGCGAAGAAAATTCCACTGCTGCCATTGAGATCGAGCGCGATGGAAAACGATGCCGGCGCAGAGATCGGCTGGTCGCCGCCGAGCTGCGCGGTCACACCGGTCGTGTAACCGGGAAGCTGCGAGCCCGGCTGGAGCTGAATTTTCTTCCCATCCCAATCGAGGGTCAATCCCTCACGCGTCCCGCGCAGATCGCTCACGGCGAGCGTGACCGCAGCCTCTTTCCAGAGCACATCCGCCGGATCGATCTTCAGCGACGCCATATCCGGCACGGGAAACTTGCCGCTGAGGTTGATTTGTCCGCGGAAGACCGCGGCATCATAGATCCCCCGGTGCAGCGTTTGGGTCTGCAGATCCCCGGTGACTTCGAGCGAATCGGGTAGGAAATAGGCGAACGCCATCGTCGTTTCCTCCACTTCGCGGGTCTCGACCCGGCCATCAGGCAAAGTGACCGAACGAACAACGGTGCCGTGGTGCAAATACGGCACCACCAGAACCGGGCCGATGATGTTCTGTTCCCGGCCCCAGGATGAAGTGATATCGGCGACCGCCTCGTTCCTTCGCGCCAGCCGATCGTTGAGCACTCCCTCGATCATCAGGAGTGGAACGAGCAGAAGCAGGATGAGCCCGCCTACTCCGAGGAGTTTGAGCATCGTGCTGTTGCGCCGGCTAAAGCTCGGCTGCGATTTGGGAAGGGGCGGCGGTGCGTCGGGCATGGCGTGAGAGTGCTAAAGCGAAATTGCGTGGGCAATGACAATACGCGCGACGAGCGTGCTCTTGCGCAATCAGGAGGCAAGGCAACGAGGTCTGTGGTGGATCGGGCGCTCCGCGCGCGATGTTTTAATTTTGCGGCTGCGCCGCCACTCTTTAACATCGAGCGTTCCCGCAGCCGCGGGACTCGATCCACCATGAAGCCACGCAAAGCTGCTGTCGTTTTTATCTTCATCACCGTGACGCTGGACATGCTGGCGCTGGGCTTGATCGTGCCGGTTTTGCCTACTTTGGTGCTCGATTTTCTCGGAGGCGACGCGCCGAACGCGGCGAAGATGTTCGGCATTTTCGCCACCGTCTTCGCACTGATGCAGTTTGTTTTTTCGCCGGTTCTTGGGGTGTTGTCGGATCGCTTTGGGCGGCGCCCGGTGATTCTGCTTTCGAATCTCGGTCTCGGTCTCGATTACATCGTGATGGCCCTGGCGCCGACGCTGAGCTGGCTTTTCATCGGGCGCGTGATTTCCGGCATTACCGCCGCGAGCATCACGACGGGGACAGCCTATGTGGCCGATGTGGTCGAACCGGAAAAGCGGGCGGGGGCGTTCGGCCTGATTGGCGCAGCGTTCGGGGTCGGGTTCGTCCTGGGCCCAGCGCTCGGTGGTCTGCTCGGCGATTCCGACCCGCGCCTCCCCTTTTGGGTCGCGGCCGGATTGAGCCTGGCGAATGCGATCTACGGATACTTTGTTCTGCCGGAATCGCTGCCGCCCGAAAAGCGCAGAGCTTTTACTTTGCGGCGCGCTAATCCGGTCGGCTCGCTCGTCCTGTTGCGTTCGCACCCGGAATTGTTCCGGTTGGCGACCATCCAGTTCATCGGCTACCTCGCCCACGAAGTTTTTAATGTCTGGGCGCTCTACACGATTTTTCGTTATGCCTGGGGCGAGGGAACGATCGGGCTCTCGCTGGCGTTGGTGGGAGTTTGCACCATCATTATTTCGAGCTGGCTGGTGCCCGTCATGGTGGCGCGAGTCGGCGAGCGCCGGACGCTTTACATCGGGCAATTATTCGCCGCGATCGGCATGATTATGGCCGGCCTGGCCCGAACCGGTGCGTTTTTCTTTCTCTCGATTCCGGTCATGATGCTCTGGGCAATCTCGAGTCCGGCGGCGCAAGGCATGATGTCGCGCCGGGTGAGCGAATCGGAGCAGGGCGAACTGCAGGGAGCCATCGGCAGCCTGGCGAGCCTGGCTTTCATTTTCGGCCCCACGTTGTTTACGTTCATCTTCGCCTTTTTTATCGATCCGAAGTTCGGGTGGAATCTTCCGGGCGCGCCCTGGTATCTTGGTGCCCTGCTGCTGTTCGTCGCGATGACCATGGCCAGGCGGATTCCGCGGCTCCCCGCGCCAGTCCATCCGGCCGCGGCGGCGCCCTCGCCCTAGAGAGGGCGACCGGCTCCCTTGTGAAACGCGATTCCCACTCGGGAGCAAAGCGCGAGCGTGCCCTAATGAATTCAGTCTGCGTGTGCCAAAGAAAACCGTCCTTCTTTTTCTGCTCTTTTGGGTTGCCGCGGCGGCGCTGACACGGGCAGATGAGCAGACGCGTCAGGTGCAGGAAGAACTGCGGAAACGCCACTTGTTTTTTCGCGATATCGACGGCAAACCGAGCCTGGAATACGCCATCGCCCTGAAGCGTTATCAGGCGCGACAAGGGTTCGCAGTGTCGGGGATCGCGGACGAGATGACGCTTTATTCTCTCGGCGTCGGCGTCCCGCTCACCCCCGCGGAGGGACCAGCTGATTTGCCCAACGTCCCCGTCTTACGAAGCGATACCGCCCTTCGCGAAACCCGCCCGCAGCCCGCCCCAATCCCGACCAAGGACCAAAACGCCAGCACTGTCACCAAGGCCGAGATTCGCGATTTTCTGCGACGTTATCTCGATGCCTGCCAATCCGATTCGCCTGTGGATGAGCTCGCTTTTTATGCCGATCGGGTCGCCTATTACGATCACGGCGCGGTCGACAAGGGTTATATTCAAAACGAGCTGACGGTTTATAATCAGCGGTGGCCCGACCGGAAATATACGATGGGCGATTCACTGCGCGTAGTCCGGGGAGGCACCAACACGCTTGCGAAAGTGCGGGTGGCATTCCAAGTCGCGAACGTGACGCATAATCGAAAGGCGAGCGGCCGGACGGACGACACTTTCAGTCTCGCCAAGAACGGCGACTCGCTCGAGATCGTTTCCGTGAAGGAAGCGCGCGTCCGGCGGCCATCGCGCAAGCGGAGCAAGCCCCCGAATTTTCCCGCAGCGGTCGGCCGGAGCGTGAAGAAGGTTTTTCGAAGTATTTTCCGCTGACGGGATCGGCTGGGTCGCGCCAGTTGCGGCGGGCAACGATGCCCGATCAGGATTTATTCTGCGGCCGAACGCGCTTCAGGAAACCGCCGGGAGCATACGTGAGCAGGAATTTTTCCCGCGACCGATCTAGGACGAATTCATTCGTCTCGGCCAGGAAGCGCTGCGCCGCGATCATAGGCCCGGGGGTGTGCTCCTTCCATTCCATGACATCGACGATGCCATCTTCGGCAATGAAATAAGAACCCTCCGAGATGAGGGGAGCATAGAGCCGCATTTCCTGGAGAACATGGTCGGCGGCATGATTCCCGTCAGCGATCAGAAGCGTTTTGCGACCGGCACAAACCGCGCGCGTTTCCGCGACCGTTCCGGCCGCTATGCTGTCCCCGCAAATAAAGTGGACGTTGTCGGGCAATCGCAGCGGAGGCCGCTCGAGATCAATCGAGATGACCGTAGCCGCTTCGCCGCGGAAGCTGCGCAGCAGATCGGAAAGCCAGAGGGTAGTTCCGCCGTGCCGCGAGCCAATTTCGATGACAACTTCAACGCCGGTTTCCCAAATAATTTCCTGGTAAACCCAGAGATCGAGCACGTTCTTCCAGGCAAAGACGCCGCGGTAATTTACGCGCTCAAAGACAATCTCTCGCTGGTAACGTTCGATCCATTCCCGCAACGTCATGTCCAGGTTGGCGGGGAGTCCGACTCCTTCCACAGGCGAAATTGGCATGCCTTGCTTTAGCGGGTTGGCGGTTCTTTGCCAATCGCCAGAGGCTCACTCCGGAGATCGGCCGGATGGTTGGTGAGATGGCGGATGATGGTCTCGGCAATCAGTTGATTGGCGAACGCGTTCGGGTGGGGATCGAACCGGTTGGCGCGCAGCTTTTTCACCCCATGGCCGGCGAAGACCGGCTGCACATCCACCTGTGTGAATCCGCGCTGGCTCAACGCCTGCCGGAAGTTTTCGTAAAGCTCGCTTTTGTGGAGCAGTTCATCGCTGTGCAGAAACGGCAGAGTCACGACAAGGAGCCGCGCGGAATACTGTTTCTCCACCACCTCGCGGAATTGCTCGAGGCTCGCGAGGTGGCGCGCCATGATCGATGGGTCCCGATAGAAGAGCTGAACCTGCTCGAGCCGGTCGCGGACGAGACGCGGATAGCCAACGCGATAATAGAAGAGCTCGACGAAGCGGCTGCAATTTGAAAGGCGCTGAAATGCGCGGTCGATCGCGGTTGGTTGAGGCGGAGTCGCCGTGGTGAGCAACCGCTGCCGGTCTTCGGCAGTTGCCTCCTCTTCGATGTCATTGAAGAAATAGGTAAGAACGACCAGTGGAACGGGAGCCGGGTTGGTGCCGAGAAATTGGGTGAGCTGTTCGGTTTCGCCCTTCGTGTCCCAGCCAGGCCGACCGAGACTAATAACGTGAAGCTCCGGGTAATGCGCGGCCAGTTTTTCCGAGAAGCGCTCAGATGTAAATTTTAGGCCGGCGCCGAAAACATGAGAGTCGCCGACGATAACGAGGTTCTTCTTTGACTGGGCGAGAGGGAGGTTCGAGGCGCGCAGGCCATAAGCGTCGAAGCGATAATAGCGCTCATTAAAATTTTTCGATAACCGCCCGAAGCCATCGCTCTCGGCGTAAAAAAAACGGTAGTAGGCTTCGAGGCCGGTCACGCAAACGGCGAGGCTAAATAAGAGCAAGGCGAGATTAACGACGCGACGTCGACGCAACAGATAAACCGCGAGCGCCGAGGCCAGCGTGACCAGGATATAGCAAGCAAATGAGCAGGTGGCTGGAGTGGGCGGTGTCATTTCCGGAATCAGTCGAGCGTGACGTTAGATGCATTCAGCGAATTGCGCGATTCACACACAGCTTTGAACAAAGCTTGTGAGCTTCGCGGCTTCCGCCCAAGTTGACGGCGCCATGAACTATCGCTTTTTGCCACGCCATTTCCTTTTTGTGTGCCTGCTCGCCGCCTCTGTCATTGCGGCCAGCGGCGCCGACAAACGGAACATCACCGAGAAAGATCTCTTCGATTTTGTCTGGATCGGCGACGTCCAGGTTTCACCGGATGGCGCACGGGTCGCGTTTGTGCGGGTGACGGTGAACGAGAAGAAGGAAGGCTACAACACGTCGATCTGGACGGTTCCGACCGCCGGCAACGAAGCGCCGCATCGCCTGACGACCGGCGAACGGGATTCCACACCGCGCTGGTCGCCCGATGGAAAATATCTTTGCTTCACGCGCACCGTGGAGAAGGAGGGGAAGCCGGAGCCGCCGCAGCTGTTCATGCTTTCGATGGCGGGCGGCGACGCGTTTGGTTTCACGAGTCTTCCGAAAGGCGCGGGCGATCCGAAGTGGTCGCCGGATGGAAAGCTGATCGTCTTCACGAGCTCGAGCAATCCGGAAGACCTCGAGAAGCAGGAAAAGAAAAAGCGAAAAGAGGAAGAGCTGAAGCGCCTGCCGGAGACGCCGGCTTCACCTTCACCCGCCAAAGCGGCCGACAAGAAAGCGGCCGAAGATCCCGCGAAGAAAGCGGAAGCGGAGTCCGAGCGGGAAAGCGACGTCCAGGTGGTAACGCGCGCGGTCTATCGCTCGAACAACCAGGGTTTCCTCGACTTCAAACGGCCGCAGCATTTCTGGATCGTGCAGGCCCCGCGAAATGCGGACGAGAAGGTGCAGCCGAAGCAACTTACGCATGGCCGTTTCGACGAAGAGGGCGCAATCTGGTCGAAGGACTCGGCGCAGATTTATTTCACCACGCTGCGCAACGATGAGCCTTACTACGATCTCCAGAAAACGGAGCTCTACTCGATCTCCGCGAATGGCGGCGAGCCGGTCAAACTCACGACCATCGACATGGGTGTGGACGCGTGGGCGCTCAGTCCCGACGGAAAGCAGGTCGCGTTTATCGCCTCGGTCGAGCAGCCGGTGAATTCCTACACGCAACCCGACCTCTGGGTGCTCGATCTCGTGAAAGACGCCAAGCCGCGCAATCTCACCGGCAATTTTGACTGGGACGTGGGCAGCAGCGTTTTCGGCGACAACGGCTCGCCGCGCGCGGGCGGCGGCAACGATCCGATCTGGACCGCGGACGGAAAAGGAATCATCGAAAATTTCGCGAAGGAAGGCCAAACCAATCTCGGCCTTTTCGACGTCGCTTCCGGTGCAATGACCGAGATCACGAAAGGCGATCACGCCATCACGCGTTTCCGTGCGGCGCCGGATACTGCGAAGCTGGTTTATCATCTTTCGACGCCGACGCGCCTCGGCGATCTGTTCTGGCTCGATCGAGTGAGCGGAGAAGCCCGGCAATTAACCCGCAGTAATGATGAGCTGTTCGGGCAGCTCAACCTGACCGAGCCGGAGGAAATCCGATACAAAAGCTTCGATGGAAAGACGATCCAGGCGTGGCTGCAAAAGCCGCCAGGGTTCGATCCAGCGAAAAAATATCCGCTCATTCTGAACATTCATGGCGGACCGCACGCCGCCTACGGCTTCATTTTTTCCCACGAATTCCAGTGGATGGCGGCGAAGGGTTACATCGTGCTTTATCCGAATCCCCGCGGGAGCACCAGCTACGGCCAGGAATTCGGAAACGTGATCCAATACAATTATCCGGGTGACGATTATAAGGACCTGATGGCCGGGGTGGATGAAACGATCAAGCGCGGCTTCATCGATCCGAAAAAGCTCGGCGTCACGGGCGGCAGCGGCGGCGGACTGCTGACGAATTGGACGGTGGGACATACCGACCGTTTTGCCGCAGCGGTATCGCAGCGGGACATCGCGAGCTGGACCGATTGGTGGTACACGGCCGATTTCACGCTCTTCCAGCCGCGCTGGTTCAAGGCGCCGCCGTTCGATGATCCGGAAGACTTCAAGGCAAGGTCGCCGATTACTTATATTAAAGAGGTGAAGACGCCGATGATGTTCATCCTGGGCGAGACCGACTCGCGGACACCGCCGGGGGCTGGAGGCGAACAGATGTTTCGCGCGCTCAAGTTCCGCAAGATTCCGACCGTAATGATCAAATTTCCGAACGAGACGCATGAGCTGTCGCGTGCCGGGCAGCCCTGGCACCGGATCGAGCGGCTGCAACACTTGGTGGGCTGGTTCGACCGCTGGCTGATGGGCGCGAGCAAGCCCGAGTACGACGTCGCGCCCAGCGAAGTGCCCGTGAAACCGAACACCGCGCCGAAGAAGCCGGGGAATTAGAATTAGCGCAGCTGGATTCCTGCTCATGCTCTTGATCATGATCCTGATCTGACTGCGTCCGATGTCGCCGCTCGGAAAGATCATGAGCAAGATCAGGATCAGGAGCAGGAAAGCGGACGAGCCTCTCGGCTTGCCGTTCCTCTCCATGAATGCAGAATGTCTCCAATGAGGCTGCGCACCCAAAATTATCACGACATCGAACGCATCATCGAGTTCGACTTCATCCGGGCCACGGAGGCGGCAGCGCTCAATTCGCTCCCCTGGCTCGGCCGCGGCGAAAAAGAAAAGGCGGACGAGGCGGCGTGCGACGCGATGCGCGGGATGTTCGATCTCATGAACATCTGCGGCGAGGTTGTCATCGGCGAGGGGATCAAGGACGATGCGCCCGGCATTTTCAAAGGGGAGCAGCTCGGGACGTGGCTTCCCGGTTCGCCCCAGTTCGACATCGCGATCGATCCGATCGACGGCACGACGAACATCTCCAAAGGCGCGCCGAATTCGATCAGTTGTATCGCGGCGGCTAGCCCGGAAAAGGACGTGAAGGTCGCGCTCCGCGACATTCCCTCCTTCTATATGATGAAGCTGGCCTACGGGGCCCGGGTCATAGAACACATGAAGAAGACCGGCATCGACATGCTCAAGATCGAGAGCCCGGTGGAGGAGATCCTGCGCACCGTCGCGCAAGCGCTGAACAAGCGTGTCCAGGAAGTGACGGTGATGATGCTCGACCGCCCGCGGCACAAGGATATTGTCGCCGAAATCCGGAAGGTCGGCGCATCGTTGCGCATGATCAGCGACGGCGACATCGCGGCGGCGATGGCGCCGGCTTTGCACGATAGCGGGATCGATATTTATTTCGGCATCGGCGGCTCGCCGGAAGCGGTCCTGGCCGCGGCGGGCATCAAGTGTCTCGGCGGCGACATGCAATGCGTGATGTGGCCGCGCGACGACAAGGAACGCAAGAGCCTCATCGCCGACGGATATGAAGCCGATCTTGGCCGCGTCTTCTTTGCCGACGATCTGGCGAACGGCAAGAACATCATTTTTTGCGCAACGGGAATCAGCGACAGTCCGATGTTGCGCGGCGTGAAATCGCAGGGAGCGACCGCGACGACCTATTCGATTTTGATGCGGGCGAAGAGCCGGACGGTGCGATTCATCCGGGCCTCGCACGATTTGCAGAACAAGACGATCCGGCTGCGTTCGGATAATCGGGAACACAAGATCTAATGTGGTAGGGCGAGACTCTGTCGAGCCGCGGAGCCCGGAGTTGCTTCACGACGGCTCGACAGAGTCTCGCCCTACCAAGCCGTTGGACGCAGCCGAATTCTTGTTCGACTTTTCGGAATGAATCGTGGGTGGGTTGTCGCGGGAACGAGCATCCTTTTCGGACTCCTCATTTCTTCATCTGCCCAGGGCGAGAAGCCTTCGCCCGAGATCGCGAAAATCATGGAGGGCGCTTTGGCGGACGCCGAAAAATTCCGGCTGGAAGTTCGGAAATCGGAATACGAAGCGAAGATGTTCGTGCAGGAATGGGACGGCCGCGGGCGGCTCCGGGGCACGGCGAAAGCGACCGCGATCATGCGCCCGGGCGACAAGCGGCCGATGACTTTCGTTTCGCGCGAAGTTCAGGGGAAGGTGCGGCTGCCGAGCGAGAAAGACAACGCCAGCGAGGGTGAGGAGGACAACGGGACGCTGCCGGATTTCGCTCGCGAGCACAAGATCTCGGAGCGCTTCGATTTTGCATTGGAAGGCCGGGAACAGGTGGCCGGAGGGAGCGCGATGCGCATTCGGTTTTCACCCAACGGAAGCCAGCGGGCAAAAAATACCGCGGACCGATTTCTCGATACTATCACCGGAACGGCCTGGGTGAGCGAAGGGGAGAACCGGCTGGTGAAATTTGAAATGAATCTGGTGCAGCCGTTTCGGCTTCTCTGGATCCTGGCCGTCCTAAAGGAATGCACGATCCAGTACGAGCTGCTCGAGCCCGGGAAGATTTTGGGTCACGCGAAATTGAAAGTGATCTTTGCGGTGAGCACCCCGGTCTACAGCATCCGGCAACAGCACGATGTCGATCTCGACAAGTTTCGACCTCGCAACACGCTGGTCGCGGCGACGCGTTGACCTCGATTTCTGCGGCTGGTTTGAGGTTAAAATATCGCCCTCGACATCGCCCTGCCCGTCTGGTCAAATTCGGAACTTCGCTTATGAGACAAATCCCAAAAACCGAGCTGTCGCCAGATAATGGCTGTGTCATCGACACGAAATGGAATGTGCCCCCTTTGAGATATTACGCCTGCGCCTCGGCGGAAGGGGACGCGCCGACGCTCACCGAAGCGCCGCCGATGCCCGAAGTTATCGTCTATGACCACGCCGGCTTCCGCGGAGCCTACGCGCGGACGAACCTGAGCTTTCTCTACCTCGGCAAATTTTGGAACGACCGCATTAGCTCGCTCATCATCGTGAGCGGCGTCTGGCGTTTCTACCGGGACGAATATTATAAAGGCGATTGCTGGGAGCTCGGGCCGGGCTTTTACGAATGCTTCTTCAAAGAGAAGGGCCCGGATGATGTCGTCAGCTCGTTCAAGGCGGTGGCGTTGACCTGGTCGCGGCAGCCGCACTAAGGCGGAAGATTCATCGGCGGGCGAGTTCGAGGACGGCTTCAGCGCATCCCCAGGAGAGGGTGAAGCCGGAGCCGCCATGTCCGTAGTCGTGAATGACGGCGCGACCGTCGCGCAATTGCGTTCGCTCGACTCGCACGCCTGAGCGGCGAAACGGACGGAGACCGACGCGCTCGCCCACGACCGTTCGGTTGTTCGATCCCGAGAATTCGGCTGCATTCCGCCACGATGCGGGCGGTCGCCTCGGGATCGACGGCGCGATCCTCGCTCACCTCGTTGGTGCCGCCGAAGACGCAATCGTTGGTGCGCGGGATGGAATACATGAGCGGGGCGTCGTCACAGACGACCGCACAAGTGCGCTCGGTGTTCGCCACGATCGCCACCTGGCCGCGATGCGGCTCGAGGTCAGGATCTGGCGCGAGGGTCCGCGCCCCCAGGCCAGCGCAGTTGATGATCAGGTCGAACGCTGGCTCGATCTCCTCCAGGCTCATGAAGCGCTTGGGGGAATGAATCTCGCCGCCGGCTTCGCGGAAACGCGCCGCGAGGTAATCGAGGTAGATGGTCGTGTCCATGACCGGCACGTCGAGGGCAAAACCGCTCACGAATGCGGTCGGGATTTCGGAGCGGATCGGGCGCGCGCCCAGGGGCAAAGCCCATTCCGGGATCTCGATTTCACCGGTTCGGGAAAATGTCCGCAGCTCGACAATGGAAACGCCGCTGCGCGAATCGCCTGCGAGCGAGCGGAGCGTCCTGTAGGTCTGCAAGGCCCAGGCGATTGTCTGGCCGGCGGGGCCGGTGTCGTACGGATACCACATGGCCGCGGCAGCCGCCGAGTCGGTCCGATTGCCGATCTCTTCCGCGAAAATGGAGGTCCTGAGTCCGGACTCAGCAACTACAACCGCGCAGGTGAGTCCCGAAACCCCGGCCCCGACAATGGCGACGCGGTGTTTCATTTCAAAGGAGCGGCGGTTTGAAACCGCCGTAAAAAGGCCGGCGATTTGGAAATCGCCGCTCCTTGGGGGCCAGACCTGAGTCCATGAGCGATATGATGTAGTGCGAAACGGGCCGGCGTCAGCTAGATTATCGGCATGGTGGCGTTGTCGAATGGGTCGCTGACGGAGAAGGTGCTCGCGGGCGAGCGCATTTCCGGCGCGGAAGCGCTCGAACTCTATGCGCAGCCGCTCGAGACCCTGGGTTCCCTGGCCAATGTCGCGGCGCGACCTGGCGAAAAGCGCCAGCTACGGCAATCGCGGGCGCGAGATCGTGACTTACATCATCGATCGCAACATCAACTACACGAACGTCTGCAACGTTTACTGCAAGTTCTGCGCGTTCTATCGGACGGAGAAGGACGAAGATCACTACGTTTTGAGCCGGGAACAGCTCGATCAAAAACTCGACGAACTTTCCGCGGCCGGCGGGGTTCAAATTCTGATGCAAGGCGGGCATCATCCCTCATTGTCGTTTGATTGGTATCTCGATCTCCTCCGCCACATCCGCGAAAAATATCCGCATATTAATATTCACGGCTTCAGCCCGCCGGAGCTGCAGCATTTCGCGCATCTCTTCGGGATGCCGTTGCGCGAAGTGCTCTCGCAATTCAAAGAGGCCGGGCTGGGATCGGTGCCGGGCGGCGGCGGAGAGATTCTGGTCGACCGCGTGCGCGAACGGATCTCACCGCTGAAATGCAATTCCGATGCGTGGCTGGAGGTGATGCAGACCGCGCACGAGCTCGGCTTGAAATCGAGCGCGACGATGATGTTCGGCCACGTGGAAACGATCGAGGACCGGATCGAGCATTTGCAGCGGTTGCGCGATCAGCAGGACAAGAGCGGCGGGTTCACGGCGTTCATCTGCTGGACGTTCCAGCCGCAGAACACGGTCCTGAAGGTGAAGCGGCCCACCGGGGTCGCCGAGTATCTGCGCATGCAGGCGCTTTCCCGCATTTTTCTGGATAACTTTCCCAATGTGCAAAGCTCCTGGGTGACGCAGGGGCCGGACATTGGCCAGGTGGCTTTGAAATTTGGGGCGAACGACTTCGGTTCGGTCATGATGGAGGAAAATGTGGTGAGCAGCGCGGGCACGACTTTCCGGCTGGATGCGGCCCAAATTGAGGCCCTCATTCGGGACGCCGGATACGAGCCGCGGCGCCGGAATAATTGGTACGAGCTCTTGAATTAGCGGCGACAGATGCGTTCTTCTCCGTCCGGCGCCGGGCGCCCTAGCAATTCCTGCCTTGACGATACCCACCTTCTTACCCATCAATACCGCCTGCGCAGCGTCGGCTACGAAGGACGCCAGGGGATTTTTTACGCTATGAAACAATTTGTCGGCTCGACCTGTCGCCTCAACTGGGGTGCCTTACTCGCCATAGTTTTGATGTTTGCGGCGAGCCGTCCGGTTTTGGCGCAAGCGCCGGAACAACAGGGGCCACCCCGCATCACCACGATGGAAGTGCAATACGTGGGGCCGCAGACGATTTCCAAGGAAAAGGTGCTGGCTCAAATCCGGAGTCGCCCGGGGCAGCCGTATTCCGAGTCGCTCGTCGAGCAGGACATTAAGAACCTTTACAAAACCGGCCAGGTGCAAAACGTCCGTATCTTCGGGCAGGGCGATGGCAACGAGCGTCAAGGTCATGGTCGTTCTCCAGACGCGTTCGCTGGTGAACGAAATCGAGATTGAAGGCGCCGAGCGGATCAGCGCCAAGAAGCTGCGGAAAAACATCAAGCTGAAAATCAATGCGCCGGTGAGTGAGACCGACTTGCAGGAGGCCAAGGAATCCATCATCGCGAGCTATCAGGCGAAGGGATTCACCGATGTCGACGTCAAGTTCCGCGTCGACACCGACGAAACGCGCGGCACTTCGCGCGTCGTTTACACGATCACCGAAGGGGCGAAGGGCGCAGTCGGCGGCATCGAGTTCGAGGGCAATACAAAATTCAAGGATAGAGTTCTGCGCAAGCAGATGAAGACGAAGGGCAAAACGTTCTACTCCTTCCTCGATAAGTCAGGACGCCTCGATGAGACGCAGCTGGAGCAGGACATCAATGCCGTCCGCGAATAGTATCAGGACAACGGCTACATCGACGTCGAGGTGAAGGAAGTCCGCCGGGATCGTTCCTCGGGGAAACTAAGGATCGTCGTGGTGCTCGAGGAGGGACCGCAATATCACGTCGGCAAGATCACCGTTACCGGCGAAAAGGTGGCGTCGGAACAGAAAATTCGCGCGCTGCTCAAGATGAAGGAAGGCAGCGTTTATTCGCCCAAGCAGATTCGCGAGGATTCGAAGAAGCTGGCTGACGCTTACGGCAGCGGCGGCTACGTCGATCTGCAGGTCCTGCCCCAAGGGATCCCCGCGGGCCAGGGGAGAATCGACGTGCATTACCAGATCGAGGAAGGCGGCCCATCCTTTGTTCAGCGAATTAACATCATCGGCAACACCCGCACGAAGGATAAGGTGATCCGCCGCGAAGTGTTGATCGCGCCCGGGGACATTCTCAACAGTGTCCGCGTCGAGACCACGAAGAAGCGGCTGGATAATCTCGGCTACTTCTCCAAGGTCGAAACTTATCCGGACGACACCGGCGTGACCGGACGCAAGGACCTCACCATTCAGGTGGAGGAGAAACGGACCGGCTCCCTGAACTTCGGCGCCGGCTTCAGCACCATCGATGAACTGGTCGGCTTCATCGAGATGACGCAGGGAAATTTCGATATTATGAACTGGCCGAACTTCACCGGGGCCGGTCAGAAATTCCGGGCGCGCATCCAGTATGGAACGAGCCGAAAAGACATCGTCCTGTCGCTCACGGAGCCGTATTTCCTCGACCGGCGCCTCTCTCTCGGCGGCGAACTCTATTTCCGCGAGGCGGATTACCTCAGCGACATTTACTCTCAGCGGAATTATGGCGCGTCGATCGAGCTGCGAAAGCCGATCGGAGCGTACATGGCGGTCAACCTGGGCCATCGCTTACGAAGTGACCGAGCTTTATGATGTTTCCGCCGATGCCTCGAGCCAGATCTTGCTCGAGCAGGGCGAAAGCACCAAGAGCCAGATCACGTCGACGTTCATTCATGATACGCGCGACAATCCCTTCCTGACCCGGCGCGGGCATCGGTTCGCGGTGGTTCCTTACATCGCCGGTGGATTCCTCGGCGGCACCGAACAGATCTACGGCGTGGCCCTGGAGGGCCGGCAATATTTCCTGCTTTGGAAAGATTCGATCCTTCTGCTCAGCGGTGAGATTGGGTCTGTCGACACGTGGGGCGAGGGCAATCGTGTTCGTATTTTCGACCGGCTTTTCCTCGGCGGCTCGAATGACCTGCGCGGATTCGATTTCCGTGACGTCGGCCCGAAGGACATCAATGGCGAGCCGTTGGGCGGCCAGACCAAGGCCGCGTTCACCATTGAATACACCATGCCGATCATCGAGAAGGCCCGCGCGGCGATCTTTTACGATACCGGCTTCGTCAATGTCGCCCCGTGGGATTTCAGCACCCAGGAGCGGGTTTCAGATGTCGGCGTCGGCCTGCGGCTCGACCTGCCCATCGGCCCGTTGCGGATCGATTACGGGTGGCCCATTCAGAAGCAGCGCGGCACGGACGACGGCGGAAAATTCAATTTCGCCGTCGGCTATCAATTTTGAACGGATAATAGGGGTTGCGGTCTAAGCCCTTTCCTACGATCTGTTTTACCCTTGTTATGAAAAAATTCGTCCTTTACGCGGCTGCGGTCGCTCTCGTCCTTCCCGTCACCAGCTTTGCTCAGGGCACTCCCCTTAAAGTCGGCACTGTCGACATGAACCGCGCGTTCAAGGAGTACAGCAAAACCAAGGACTCCGAGAAGAAGATCAACGAAGCCAAGGATGCCGCGAAGAAGGAATACGACGATCGCGCGGAGAATTACAAAAAGGCGCTGGAGGAGATCAACAAGCTCAGCCAGCAGCTCGAAGCTCCCGCCCTGAGCGCGGACGCCAAAACGGCCAAGGCCAAGGAGCGGGATGAGAAGATCGCGAGCCTCAAGAACATGGAGCGCGAGATCAACGAGTTTCGGCAGACCCGTGAACGCCAGCTCCAGGAACAGGCGATGCGCATGCGGGAAGGCATCATCAAAGAAATCACCGACATCATCATGGAGCGCGTGAAGACCGCGCAGTTCGATCTCGTTTTCGACAAGTCGGGTCTGAACATGAACGGCGTCCCGGTGCTCCTCCATTCCAAGGACAACATGGATTTCACCACTGACGTGATCACGGCCCTGAACAAGAAGCCGGCGGCCACCACGACCACGGAGAAACCGGCCACCAGTCCGGCCACCGCCCCGGCGACGACAACGCGCTCCCGCGGCCAGCCCGAAGAAGCCGTAACGGCCTTTTGCTTTCGATCAAAAAAACACGCGGTCTTCCCGCGTGTTTTTTTGTGTCCGCATTTTTTACCCGAAATGATGCTGGCATTGTTGAATCGGAGCCGGCAGCGCTCGTCCGAGTTTGTTGTGAGACTTCGTTCAGGAACCGCCACGCTCTTGATTTCGCTGCTGTGTGGTCTGGCCACCGCTGCTTCCGGCGCCTCCTGGGAAAAAACCGTCACCGCCACCTCGCCGCCCAGCTTCCCGAATCCGCGGCCCATGCACGCGCGATACGGCTTTGGATGGAGCGGATTTCCGGGAGCGACTGCCGATATCCGATTGCAGAAAGCCGCGGGCAATCGGTTGCAGCTCGATATCAGCGCCCGCACCATCGGCCTCGTCCGAACGCTTTGGAAGTTCGATGCGAGCGGCACCTCGATCATCGCGGCCGACACGCTGCGCCCCATTGTCGTGAATCAGGTGGAAAATGATCGCGAGCGAGAAATCGGTGATCGATCTTTCATTCGGAGCGGACGGCGTGACTTCCAAGGTCACGGAAACTCCGGGGAAGGGGACGAAGGTCCGGCGTTTCGATTCGCCTAATCTGTTCGATCTGCAATCGGCTCTGCTTTATTTGCGCAGCCAGCCGCTGCAGGACCGCAGCGTTCAGCGCATCGTCGTCTATCCCCAGACCTCGGCCTATCTGGCCACGGTGACCGTGCTCGGCCGCGAGCGCATTACGGTTCCGCCCGGGACTTACAACGCCATCAAGTTCGACCTGCAGTTGAACAAGATCGGCAAAAACGGCGAGCTCGAGCCGCACCGGAAATTTCGCCGCGCTACCGCCTGGATCTCGGACGATCCGGACCGCCTTTTGCTGCGCCTCGAGGCGCAGATTTTTATCGGCAGCGTGTTTGCTGAACTTCAATCCGTGGAGTTCGAGCCCGCGAAGCCGAGGATTATCCCTGATTGAGCCGCCGGGTCAGCGCGGACCGTAAAGCGGTCCAATCTCGATGCGCGGACGAAATAGCCGGCGATGAAGCGGACGGCGGAATGCCCGCCTGCGTTGCTCTGGGAGCAGGCTCAGTGAGGCGAGCGTTTCGATATCGAGTCGACCTGTAGGCATGAGGCCATAACGCGCCTGGTAATTGCGCAGGGCGAAATTCAGTCCCGGGCCGTAAACGCCATCGATTTCATCCCGGTAATAGCCCTGGCGCATGAGAATTGTCTGCGCCCTGATGACCACGTCACGCTGCACGTCAGGAGGCGCAGCTTCAAAGGGCGTCCCATCAAGGATGACCGCCTCGCTCCAGGCGCGGGCCGCGCGGCGCGGGTCCATAATCGGGCGCCTCTTCCTCTTCGTCGTCTCCTTCAAACTCGTCGTCGTCCAGCTCGTCCGGCGGCGGTCGTGGCACCGTTCGGTTGGTTGGCGGAGCAGGCGGCTCCTCCCGTTGATCTTCCGTCCTCGGAACAGGGGTATTGGCCGGACGGGGCGGAGCGAGTCGCGGCTGGTTGCGAGGTCAGACCCAGCGAACGCTGCGTTTCCGCGTTGATCTCGCCGGTGATTTGCAACCCGTTCCGGATCTGGTAACGGCGGATGGCGGCCGTCGTGTCGGTGTCTTTTTTCCCGGTGATTTCGCCGTAGTAAAATCCCTGGTCCTTCAGCTTTTGCTGGACCGATTCAATGACCTGGTCGGCCCGGGCCGAAGATAAAATGGCCAGGAAAAACAGAGCCGTTACGATTAACTGTCGCCTCATCGTATCTCGTTTGGACGCCCCGCCGCCCGCGCTATTCATTCCCCCGAGAGGTCCACGGCGAGCGGCGTTCGTTCCTGCTGCAAAGTTTCTCGGTAACGCACAATGCCCTTCACTGATCGCCACCGCCATTTGCTCCCGATACTCGTAATTCGCGAGCTTGGCGACGTCGTCCTTGTTGGTCAGAAAACCACCCTCCACCAAAACGGCCGGATGGCGGACATTGGCGATGACAAAAAATTGCTCAGGACGCGTGCCGCGGTTCACCGCCTGCGTGTAGCGCCACGAGCGATTCCTGGATGAAGGTAGCCAGGCTTTGGCTCTCGACGTTTGGCGGCTCCGACGATGTCCGCTGCAGGAAAGGCAGCCATGAAGCCACGCGCTCCGGAAACGAAACCGGGTGCGCCGCATAAAAGGTCTCGATTCCGGTCGCCGCGGGCCGGCCCGCTTCATCGAAATGAATGCTTACGAACACGCACTCCTGCTGGGCGTTGGCGATGGCAGCTCGATCCTGCAGCGAAACGTAGCTGTCGTCGGTCCGCGTGAGAAGGGTCGCCAGGCCGCGCTCTTGCAGCAGCCGTTCCAGGCGTTGCGCCAGATCGAGAGTCAGCTCCTTTTCCACCATGCCCGTTTTTGTCGTCCCGGAATCCTGGCCGCCGTGGCCCGGATCGATCACGACCAGCGCGAAGGGCGCTGGTTGCACCGCCGGC
>CAWKCU010000012.1:0-162331 GCA_963848215.1 uncultured Verrucomicrobiae bacterium
ATTTCTTCGCCGAGCTGAAGCGGCGCAATGTTTACAAGGTCGCGGTCGTGTATGGGATCGTGGCCTGGTTGCTGATTCAGGTCAGCGACACCGTCTTCCCACGGCTGAATCTGCCGGACCGGGCGGTCACGATGGTGATCGTGCTCCTGATCCTGGGCTTTCCGGTCGCGCTCGTGCTGGCGTGGGCTTTCGAGCTGACTCCGGAAGGAATCAAGCGAACCGAAGAAGTCGCGCCTGCGGAATCGATCACGCGACGGACCGGCCGGAAAGCGACCGCGCTCATCGTGATCGCGGCGTTTGTGGCCGCGGCATTGTTCGCCTGGCAATATTATCAGCCGAACGCTTTCCCGGTGGCCGGGGTGACGGCGTCTCCGGCCACAATAGCCGAAAAGAGCATCGCGGTGTTGCCGTTTGAAAACGCGAGCGGCAATCCAGACACGGAATATCTCTCGGACGGGATCTCCGAGGCGTGATCAACAGTCTGACCGAACTGCAACAATTAAAGGTGATCGCTCGTGCCACGGCCTTTCGCTACAAGGCAGGCAGATCGACCCCCAGACGGTGGGACGCGAGTTGAAGGTGCGAGCGGTGCTGATGGGACGTGTCCGGCACGTTGGGGACTCGCTTAACGTCCAGGTCGATCTCGTGGACGCCGTGAGCGGTGCGCAGCTTTGGGGCAAGGAGTATGAGCGCAAAGTCGCAGACGTGCTTTCAGTCAAGCAGGCGATCGCGAGGGAAGTGACGGAGAATCTGCAACTGCGGCTCTCCGGCGAGCAGCAACAGAAACTGACGAAGCGCGACACCACGAACCCCGAAGCCTACCAGGCTTATTTGCGAGGGCGCTATTATTGGAACAAGCGCACCGAAGAGAATCTCAGAAAAGCCATCGAGGAGTTTCAACAGGCGATCAAGAAAGATCCGAACTACGCGCTCGCTTATACGGGACTGGCGGACAGCATCCTCTTGTCGAGACCGGATGCCGAGCAGCCCGAGAGCGAGATTTTCCGGAAGGCGACGGCCTATGCTGAGCGCGCGCTGGAGATCGACGATTCTCTGGCGGAAGCTCATACCTCTCTGGCAGGGATCGGTCTCTTTTCGTGGCAGTGGGATCAGGCGGAGAAAGGTTCAAGCGGCGATCGAACTCAATCCGAATGACCCGACGACGCTACGCTGGCGCGGTATTTATTTTATGGAGCGGGCCGGCACATGAGGAAGTAGCATCACTCCAGCGCGCGCAAGCCCTTGATCCGCTGTCGCGCGTCATCGGTTACGCGCTGGCGCAAGCGTATCTCTTGAAAGAGGACGCGGTGGCCTGTTTGCAAGAGGCCAATAAGATTATCGAACTGGACCACAATTATTACGGAGGCTATTCCGTGCGGGGTCATGCCTACCAAAAACAAGGACGCTACCCGGAGGCGCTCGCGGATATTCAAAAAGCGGCCGAATTGTCTGAAGGAGATAGCCAGATGCTCGGTTGGCTCGGTTACGCCTACGCCGTCACGGGGCGACCTCGGAGGCACTCGGCGTCATGCACGACTTGAAAGAAAAATTTGGACGTCGGGAATCAGGCGGAACCCAAATCGCCGCGGTCTACCTGGGACTGGGAGAGAAAGATCAGGCGTTCGGATGGTTTGAAAAGGACGTGCAAGCCAACCAACGTCGCCCGTTGATTGAACTCAAAAGGGCGTGGGTATTCCAGTCTCTCCACGGCGACCCACGTTATATCGACCTCGCACGGCGGATCGGACTTCAGCCGTGAACCCGCGCAACTTTTTCGCCGAGCTGAAGCGGCGCAATGTTTACAAGGTCGCGGCCGCGGATGCGGCGATCGTGGGCTGGCTCGTCGGCAAATTGCGGCGACGGGGGTCCGCTCTGTATCTCGCCGCGCCATTACTTCCCCGTCGTCTTGCTCACGATTGTCGGTTTCCCGATTGCCCTCGTGCCGGCCTGGGCGTTTGGCACGATGGAATTAGCTTCCGAAGCCTTTCGCCCATAGCTAAAAGCGTTTTCGGCGCAGTGCGTCCTACCGCATGGAATCTTTCTTTGCCGAGCTGAAGCGACGCAACGTCGCTCGCATGGCCGGACTTTATCTCGTCGGCGCATGGCTGGTCGTGCAAGTGGCCGGGACAGTGTTCCATGTTCGGGGGACCCGAGTGGCTTCCCCGTACATCGTTGTTTTGCTGGCGATTGGGTTCGGGCCCGCATTGATCTTCAGCTGGGTTTTCGAACTTACGCCCCCAGGGCCTGAAGCGCGACGCGGAGGTGGCGCCCGAGCAATCGAACGCTCCGCAAACCGCGCGGCGGATGGATCGCATGATCATCGTGGTGCTGGCCTTGGCGCTTGGCTATTTCGCAGTGGACAAGTTCCTGCTCACCCCCGGGCGCGAGGCTGCGCGGGTGGCCCAGGCTGCGCCCAACGAGTTAAAGCCTGTCCTTAACCCAAAATCGATCGCGGTGCTGCCATTCGAAAACCTGAGCGACGACAAGCAAAACGCTTACTTCGCAGAGGGGGTGCAGGACGAAATCCTCACCTACCTGGCCAAGATTGCGGATCTAAAAGTGATCAGCCGCACGAGCGTGATGCAATACAAGGGCGGCACCGCGCGCAACCTGCGCGAGATCGGCCAGCAGCTGGGCGTTTCGCATGTGCTCGAAGGGAGCGTGCAGCGCGCTGGCGGGAAAGTGCGGGTCAACGCGCAGCTGATCGACGCGCGCACGGATGGCCACTTGTGGGCGGAGAAATTCGATCGGCCGCTGGACGATGTCTTCGCCATCCAGAGTGAAATCGCCAAGGCCATTGCCGACCAGCTGCATGCCAAAATCTCGCCGAGCGAAAAGGCTGCGATCGAGCGGAAGCCGACGTCCGACCTGGCGGCGTTCGAGTTTTACACCCGCGGGAAAACGCTCATCGACCTCTACTTCAACGGCGAGAACAGGAAGGAAGACCTACTCCAGGCGATCGACTTCCTTTCTCAAGCGGTGGAGCGGGATCCTGTTTTTGTGACGGCTTATTGCGCGTTGGCTCATGCGCACAACGCCCTCTATTTGCTCGGGCAGGATCACACCGCGGACCGGCTTGCGTTGGGACAGGCGGCCGTCGATACCGCGGTCAGACTGGCGCCCGACTCGGGGGAGACCCGCCTCGCCGTCGCGTTTCAGCTCTACACAAAGCTGGAATACGACCGAGCCAGGGAAGAAGTTGCCGCCGCGCGCCGCACGTTACCCAACAATCCGCGCACCTTCGAACTGAGCGGATACATCAATCGCCGGCAGGGCCGTTGGGAGGAAGCGCGCGGGATCTGGAACACGCTCTTGAGCTTGACCCGACCAATGTGGCAACTCTCCACCAGCTCGCCAGCACCCACGAAGGTTTGTACGCCTATGCCGCCAAGGCTCGCGTTCTGGAACGGATTCTCGCTCTCAAACCGGGCGACTTCGATGCTCGAATCAGCCGGGCCCAACTGGAATTTTATTGGCGGGCCGATACCAGGCCATTGCGTGAGCTCATTGCGGCGCGGCTCAAGGAGGACCCGGCCGCGGCCAAGGAGCTGGTCCAGATTCGCATCGCCCTGGCCATTCACGAACGCGATACCGCCGGCCTCGCGGCGGCGCTGGAGGATTTGGGTGATAGGACGTGGGGAGGAAATGCCCTCCGATACACTCGGCCATATGGCGAAGGCTTGCTCGCGCGCATGAAGGGAGACGAAGCCGGCGCGCGTGCGGCATTCACTGCGGCCCGCACCGCGCAGGAAAAAATCGTGCAAGCGCAACCGGATTACGGGCCAGCCCTTTCCGTGCTCGGCCTGATCGACGCCGGACTGGGCCGAAAAGAGGAGGCCATTCGCGAAGGCCGCCGCGCGGTCGAGCTCTTGCCTGTGAGCAAAGACTCGATTAATGGCCCATTCATGATCAGTAATCTCGCCGCCATTTACGCGTGGTTGGGCGAGAAAGAGCTCGCGGTCGAGCAGGTGCGCATCTTCACGCAGCTGCCGAGCGGTCCTTGTCCGGGGTCATGAAATTGAACCCGAGATGGGACCTGCTGCGCGGTTATCCACCCTTCGAAGAAATCGTCGCTTCGCTCGCGCCGAAAGAATAACAGCTCTGAATGTCTGCCGAGTCCGAAAGTTGGGGGTTCGCAGCGCCGCTGGCTCAGGGAGATTGTGGAGCATGAAGCTCTTGAGAAATGTAAAGTCGCACTTTAGGATTCTCATCGATGCCGCTCCCGCGCGCGGGGCGCAAACGCCCGCGGTTGCCCCCGGCGTCTCCGCGATGACGTGGCCGCGCTTTCTCGCACGGTTATGAATTCATTGAGCATCCTCCTGCGGGAATGAAAAATTTCCTTACCGAGCTGAAGCGGCGCAATGTCTATCGCGTGGCGGTGGCCTACGCGGTGGTCGCGTGGTTGCTCATCCAGATTGCCACGCAGGTCTTTCCGTTCTTCCAGATCCCTGATTGGGCGGTGCGGCTGGTGGTGCTCTTGTTGGCGCTCGGGTTTCCCATTGCGCTGATTTTAGCCTGGGCTTTTGAGCTGACTCCCGAAGGGATTCAGTTAACTCCCGGCAACAAGGAGGCTGGCGTCCCCCGAAAGCGAATGCGGCGCCCAGTCTTCTGGAGCCTTATTGGACTCGGTGCGGTGGCGGCTTCGTTATTGAGTTTTCACCTGCTTCGGCCCGCTCCTATCTCGTCCGGCAAAGAAGCGGGACAACCACCAGGTCGCCGCGCTGTCGCTGTTCTTCCTTTCGAAAATCTGAGCGAAGACAAGGCGAACGCCTATTTTGCTGATGGGATCCAGGACGAAATCATCACCCGACTCGCCAAGATTGGGGATCTCAAAGTTATCTCCCGCACCTCAACGCATGCTTACCGGGCCAGGCCGGAGAAGTTGTCCGAAATCGGGCGCCAGCTCGGTGTTGGCCACATCGTCGAAGGCAGCGTCCAAAAAATCGGCGACCGGGTGCGGATCAACGTCCAGCTCATCGAAGCGCAAACCGACGAGCATCTTTGGGCCGAATTGTACGATCGCAATTTAACGGACATTTTTGCGGTCCAGAGTGAAGTGGCGACGGCGATAGCTCAAAAACTTCAGGCGAAGCTCACCGGACAGGAACAGGCCGCGGTCGCGTCGAAGCCGACGGCCAATCTCGCCGCCTATGACGCCTACTGCGCGGGATAGATTTCTCTTCGCGGGCCGGGCAGACCGAGACAGACAGGAAGCAGGCCGTCGCGTTGTTTGAAGAAGCCGTGCGTCTCGACCCAAGCTTTGCGCAAGCGTGGGCGGCCCTCGCGCAAGAACACGCCGGCTTTCATTTCCAGCAGTGGGATGTGAGCCCGGCGCGAAAAGAGGCAGCGCGGATAGCAGTTGAGACCGCCACGCGGCTTAACCCGTCGGCAGCGGAGACGCTTTTGGCCAGAGCCTACTATCGTTACCACATCGAACGCGATTACAACGGAGCGCGCGATCTCTTTGAGAAGATTCAGCGCGAAGTCCCCAGCAGCAGCGAGGCAACCGACGCGCTCGCCCGGATCGCGCGCCGGCAAAGCCGGTGGAAGGATAGCCTGCGGTTGTATGAGCAGGCGACAAAGTTGAGTCCCCGCGACGCGAATCTTTTCATGGATTGGGCCTGGACCTTCTCGATGTTGCGCGAGTATCGCGCCACGGAGGAAAGGATCAATCGGGCGTTGGCCATCGTTCCGGACGATCCCGATGTCCTCGTCAATAAGGCGTGGCTCTATCGGACAACAGGGGATTTGCCGGCGGCAAGAGCAGTCCTCGACAAAATTCCAGCCACCGCCAAATCGGATGATGTAGCGCAGGCGCGCGTGAATGTTTTGGTGCTGGAACGCCGCTTTGATGAAGCGGCGCGCTTGCTTGAGCAGGATGTCTCCCGGATCGAAAAAAGTCCCCGGGTGAAGCCGGTGGAGGGTGGCAATTCCTTGGCTGGGTCCGTTCGCTGGGAGGCGATAAAGAAGGCGCCAGGCAAGCCTACCTTGAAGGCAAGGCCAAACTGGAGCTTCGCCGGCAACAGGAACCGCGAACTATAGAGTCGCCGGTTTACTGGCTTTCTGCGAAGCCGGGCTGGGGAACAAGGAGGCGGCGTTGAGAGAGGGAGAGCGGGCGATGTCAGTGCTGCCGGCCGCCGAAGATCCTGTTTACGGCCCGATTGCTGAAGAATACCTGGCTGGAGTAGAAGCGCAGGTCGGCGAGCTGGACCGCGCCATCGGTCGCATCGAACGGCTGCTGACCACGCCTTACGGCGCATTTCGCGCGATCACTCCAGCGCATGCTCCGGCTCGATCCCGTGTGGGACCCATTCGAAACGATCCGCGCTTCCAAGCGTTGGTTGCCGCAGAAACCCAAGCCGTGAATACCGGGAATTTCTTCGCCGAGCTGAAGCGGCGCAACGTTTACAAGGTCGCGGTGGCTTACGCGGTGATGGCGTGGCTGCTCATCCAGGCGGGCTCGATCTTGTTTCCGACTTCGAAGCCCCGGGCTGGGTGATGAAGGTGTTTGTCGCGGCGATTGCCGCCGGGTTCCCGGTTGCGCTGGTGCTGGCCTGGGCGTTTGAGCTCACACCCGAAGGGATCAAGCGGACCGAAGTCCGGGAAGGAAACGCCGCCGGTGCGATCCGGCCGGCGGGTCTGGATGTTTGTCGTGCTGGCGGCGGGCTTGCTTTCCGTGGCGTTGTTCTTCCTGGGGCGCTACACGGCTTCGCCCGGCAGCATCGTGAGCGTTGCCGCACCCTTAAAATCCATCGCGGTGCTGCCGTTCGAGAATCGCAGCGAAGACAAGGCGAATGCTTATTTCGCGGACGGCATCCAGGACGAAATCCTGACGCGGCTGGCGAAGATCGATGATCTGAAAGTGATCTCGCGCACCTCGACGCAGCGTTACAAAAGCTCGCCGGATAATCTGCGAGACATCGCGAAGCAACTTGGCGTGGGGCATGTCCTCGAAGGAAGCGTGCAGAGATCGGGCGACCAGGTGCGCGTTAACGTCCAGTTGATCAACGCGGAGACGGACGCGCATCTCTGGGCGGAGGTCTACGATCGGAAGGTGGCCGATATTTTCGCCGTGCAGAGCGAGATCGCGGAAACGATCGCGAAGGCGCTGCGGGTGAAGCTTTCCAGCCGGGAAAAGGAGGCCGTGGCACGTCGAAGCCGACCCAAAATTCCGAGGCGTATGACGCTTACCTTCGCGGCCTGGCCATCTGGAACAGCATGGATCTCTCATCAAAAGCGCGGGGGCAGATGGAGGATTTTTATTCGCGTGCCGTGCAGTTGGATCCGGCGTTCGCCCTCGCCTGGTCGCACCTGTCGGTCGTTCAAACCCTGACTTATGCGGAAGCAGACCCATCGGCTGAGCGGCTGGCGAAAGCGAAGCACGCGCTCGACTCCGCTTTCCGATTGCAGCCAAACCTGGGCGAGGCGCACTTTGCCCAGGGACTCTACCGCTATCGCGCGTTGCGCGATTACGAGGGTGCTTTGCAGGCATTCGATGAAGCAATCGAGCACGGTGTTCACAAAACGCTCGCGATCGAATTCTCTGCCTATGTAAAACGCCGCCAGGGCAAATGGAACGAGGCGCTCGCGTTGCACCAGCAAGCCCAAGGGGTCGACCCTCGCAATCCAGTCCTCTACTCGGAGCAGGCCGTGACCTATTGCGCCCTTCGGCGCTTTCCGGAAGCGCGAGGCATGATTGATCGGGCCCTCGAAATCCTGCCGAACGATCCCTGGCTGCTGGCCCAAATGGCAGCGACCCACATCTACGAAGGAGATTTCGAAGCAGCCGAGCGCTTGCTCCAGCGCGTACCGGTCGATTGGGAACAGCTTGATGTCGTCGGAGCGCGCATCGCCGTCTGGATGGGCACTGGGCGTTTCGACGAAATGATCCGCGCTTTGGAGAGCGCGTTGGCGGGAGCGGACTCGTTACCGAAACACATCGTCGCTTTCTATCGAGCGCGGCTCGGCTTCGCCAGACTTCGAGTTCATGATCTCACAGGAGCGACGCGTGACCTTAAGCAGGCGAGGGAAGAACTCGAGACACTGCGTGTAGAAAGCGACACCGGCGAAGGCTCGCTCCAAAGCTTGATCGTCGTCGATGCGCTGCTCGGCGAGAAGGCGCGCGTCGATGCCCATGCGGCGAAGATGCAGGACGATATTGTGCGAGATGCTTTTGAGGGCCCGGCGCAGGAGCAAGCCATTGCGGTCGCCCGCGCGCAGTTGGGTGAAACAGACGCAGCGCTCGAAATCATCCGACGGCTTCTGAGCACGCCGGCGGTCTCACCCTTGACGCCAGCTTTGCTGCGCGCGGACCCGATGTGGGACCCATTGCGCAGCGATCCGCGATTTCAGGAATTGGTGGGAGCAAAGCCATGATGCGCTTTTTTGCTGAGCTGAAGCGGCGCAATGTCTACCGAGTGGCGGTGGCTTATGCGGTGGTCGCGTGGCTGCTCATTCAGATCGCGACGCAGCTGTTTCCGTTTTTCGAGATTCCGAACTGGGCGGTCCGGCTGGTAGTGCTGCTGTTGGCGCTCGGGTTTCCGATTGCGCTCATTCTCGCCTGGGCCTTTGAGCTAACCCCGGAAGGCATTCAGCTGACGACGGGCGCCAAACCTGAGGCCGCACCGCGAAGACGCATGCGACGACCGCTCTTCTGGAGCTTGATCGGGCTCGGTGCGGTCGCGGCTTCGTTGTTGAGTTTTCATCTCCTCCGGCCGGCACTTGTCTCGCCGGTGACGGAGACAGCGCAACCGCCTGGCCGGCGCGCGGTCGCGGTGCTTCCTTTCGAAAATCTCAGCGAAGACAAGGCGAATGCTTATTTCGCCGATGGCATCCAGGACGAGATCATCACGCGCCTGGCCAAGATCGGAGATCTCAAAGTGATCTCTCGCACCTCAACTCATGCTTACCGCGCCAAGCCGGAGAAATTGTCGGAGATCGCGCGGCAACTTGGCGTCGGCCACATCGTCGAAGGCAGCGTCCAGAAGATCGGCGACCGGGTGCGGATCAACGTCCAGCTCATCGAAGCGCAGACCGACGAGCATCTCTGGGCCGAATTGTACGATCGCAATCTCACCGACATTTTTGCGGTCCAGAGTGAAGTGGCGACAGCGATAGCCCAGAAAGCTTCAGGCGAAACTCACCGGACGTGAACAGGCCGCGGTCGCGTCGAAGCCGACGGCCAATCTCGCCGCCTATGACGCCTACCTGCGCGGGATAGATTTCGCTTCGCGGGCCGGGCAGACCGAGACAGACAGGAAGCAGGCCGTCGCGTTGTTTGAAGAAGCTGTGCGTCTTGACCCGAGCTTTGCTCAAGCGTGGGCGGCTCTCGCGCAGGAACACGCGGGCTTTCATTTCCAGCAGTGGGATGTGAGCCCGGCGCGAAAAGAGGCAGCGCGACTCGCGGTTGAGACCGCCACGCGGCTTAACCCGTCGGCCGCGGAGACGCTTTTGGCCAACGCCTACTATCGTTACCACATCGAACGCGATTACAACGGAGCGCGCGATCTCTTTGAGAAGATTCAGCGCGAAGTCCCCAGCAGCAGCGACGCAACCGACGCGCTCGCCCGGATCGCGCGCCGGCAAAGCCGGTGGAAGGATAGCCTGCGGTTGTATGAGCAGGCGACAAAGTTAAGTCCACGCGACGCGAACCTTTTCATGGATTGGGCCTGGACCTTCTCGATGTTGCGCGAGTATCGCGCCACGGAGGAAAGGATTGATCGGGCGTTGGCCATCGTTCCGGACGATCCCGATGTCCTCGTCAATAAGGCGTGGCTCTATCGGACAACCGGGGATTTGACCGCGGCAAACGCCACCCTCGACAAAATTCCGGCCACGGCAAAATCGGGCGATATGGCGGGGGCGCGCGTGAATGTTTTGATGCTGGAACGCCGCTTTGAGGAAGCGGCGCGCTTGCTTGAGCAGGACGTCTCCCGGACCGAGAAAAAGTCCCCGGGTGAAGGGGGTGGAGACTGGCAATTGCTTGGCTGGGTCCGTTCGCTGGCTGGCGATAAGGAAGGCGCCAGGCAAGCCTACCTCGAAGGCAAGGCCCGACTGGAGCTTCGCCGGCAACAGGAACCGCGAAACTATTCAGTCGCCAGTTTGCTGGCATTCTGCGAAGCCGGGCTGGGGAACAAGGAGGCAGCATTGAGAGAAGGGGAGCGGGCGATGTCAGTGCTGCCGGCCGCCGAAGATCCTGTTTACGGCCCAATTGCCGAAGAAAGCCTGGCTGGAGTAGAAGCGCAGGTCGGCGAGCTGGAGCGCGCGATCGGACGAATCGAACGGCTGCTGACTACACCTTACGGCGCGTTCCCCCTTACCCAAGCCCTCCTGCGGCTCGATCCCGTCTGGGATCCACTGCGCGCGCATCCGCGTTTCAAGGCGATCGTGGAAGGGCCCGAACCGAAGACCATCTATCAGTAGATCGAATGAAGGAATTCTTCGCCGAGCTGAAGCGGCGCAATGTTTACAAGGTGGCGGTTGCCTACGCGGTCATCGCCTGGTTGCTCATCCAGGCGGGCTCGATTTTGTTTCCGACCTTCGAGGCGCCGGGGTGGGTTATGAAGGTGTTCGTGACGCTGATCGCGGCCGGATTCGTCATCGCACTCATCATCGCCTGGGCATTCGAGATGACGCCGCAGGGACTGAAGCCGACCGGCGAGATCTCGCCGAATGAGCGGCTGCCCTCTTGGAGCCGGCGTAAATTTGCCGCGGTGATGGTCAGCATTGCCGTCGCTGCCGGTGCGCTCTATCTGTTTCAGCATTACCGGACAGAGCCGGCCTCCACCTCGCGCAGCTCCGCGCAACTGTCGCCGCCCGGGGGAATTTCCCCGAAGAGCATCGCGGTTCTCCCTTTTGATAATCTCAGCCGCGATCCCGACAACGCTTTCTTCACCGAAGGCGTCCAGGACGAGATCCTGACTCGGCTCGCGAAGGTGGCCGATCTGAAAGTCATCGCGCGAACTTCCACCCTGAAATTCAAGAGTTCGCCCGACAATTTGCCAGAAATCGCAACCCAGCTTGGCGTGGTTCATCTTCTCGAAGGCAGTGTCCAGAAAGCCGGCGACCAGGTGCGAGTCAGCGTTCAACTCATCAATGCCATGACCGAGACGCACCTCTGGGCCGAGACCTACGATCGCAAGCTCATCGATATCTTCGCCGTCGAAAGCGAGATCGCGAAAACCATCGCCGACATGCTGCAGGCCCACTTAAGCGGTGCCGAAAAGCGCGCGATCACGAAAGAGCCCAAGGTGAATCCGGAAGCATACGAGCTTTACATTAAGGGGCGATATTTTTGGAACCGACGCACCGAACCGAATCTGCGCAAGGCCATCGGGCTTTTCGAGCAGGCGATTGCCAAAGATCCCGCTTACGCGTTGCCCTACGCTGGTTTGGCCGATTGCCATGGCATCATGCCGAATTACAGCGACGATCCGCCCCGGCCCCACATCGACCGGGCGATCAGCGCGGCGCGCCACGCCATCGAACTCGACGATTCCCTGGCGGAAGCGCACAATGGCCTCGCTAACGCTCTCGCCACCGATTTGCAATTCGCCGCCGCGGAAGCGGAATTCAAGCGCGCCTTCGCGTTGAATCCCAACTACGCCTCCGCCCACCAGTGGTATGGGGAAACCCTCCAGTCGCTAGGCCGGTTCGACGAAGCTATCGCCGAACTCCGCCGTGCCCGCGAACTCGATCCACTTTCCCTCATTATTAACGCCATTTTAGCGGGCACGCTCTATTCCGGCGGAAAGCATGAGGAAGCGTTGCAGCAGATCCAGCGCACCCTGGAGCTCGATCCGAACTTTGGGGTCGCCTATTGGGTGCGCGCCCAAATCCGCGAAAGCCAAGGCGAGTTCGAAAAGGCCATTGCCGATTACCGGAAATCCGGGGAGGCCACCGCAATCGACCAGGGCAACGCCGTCGTCGGCTGCGCCCACGCCCGGGCCGGTAACACGGCTGAAGCCCAAAAAATCCTCAATGACCTGCTGACGCAATCGCAGCGCCGTTTTGTTTCCAGTTATTATATTGCGCAGATGCAGACCCTTCTGGGCAACAAAGACGAAGCGATTCCCCTCCTGGAAAAGGCTCTGGAGGAACGGAGCATCCCGATCGGCGGCGGCGGAATTGGCGGCCCCAAGATCGACAATCGCTTCGATTCGTTGCGCGGCGATCCGCGATTTGAGGACTTGGTGGCCAGATTCCTCGGTGAAAAGCATTGAACCGCGCTAGCGGACCCAATCATTTTTTCTGAGCTTCAGCGGCGCGCGACATTTCTGTGACCTCGAAGCTATTCGTTGGGTTATTGAGTTGAGCTAGTCGTTTGGCTGCTGGACGCTGCGTTGCGTTATCGAAAAAGACCCAACGTGCGGGACCATCTTCCGCCCTCAAACCGCCGGAATTGTGTACTCAAAGTGTTCTTAACTGTTCTCAAACTGTTTCTCTGGCGATAGGCGCTCTTCCGACCGATAAAGCTGCCCGAACCCCGACTTCCAAGCCTGACAGGCTGTGAGTCGGTAATGACAAACCCTCAACCCCAAAACCTACACCATGAACTCCATTATTCCGTTCTGTGACCTCGCTGCTATCCGTAGAGTCGTCGACTTGGTCGTTTGGCTCTTCGAGTCAATCTAGGACCTTGTTTCCGTAAGATCTGCGCGGAACGCGCGCGACAAGACACGGTCCGCACCCTCCCAAACTTGGGTGATTTGGTCATGCTTTTGTCGCGCGGTTCCGCGTAATCTTTCGTGCCCGCTCGCGGAGCGCCGCCGGCCCGCCGGCGCCCTGGCCTTGCGCCTTTGGGCTCACGTCGATGGCAGCGGGACCATCGCTGCAGGCTCGGTTACGCGCCGATCCGCCCTGGAATTCGTTGCAAGCGACCCGCGTTTCCAGAAACTCTGCGAAGGAAGAGTTTGCCCTTGAGACACGCATCGGGATACCATCAGTTCTCGCTGGTCTTAATCCCGGAAACATGGGACGCGATCGCCTGCCATCGGCCGTCGCGCTCAAGGAAGACGTTGCTCGATTGGTATTCGGTTTTGGAAGCCTTCTTCCCATCCTTGGCTTTCGTTTCGATATAACCCGTGCCCGAAATCACCGCGGTGCGGTTCTCGAAGATTTGGAGACGTCGAATGACAAATCGAAACGAATCGTAGCTCGGCTTGTTCTTGCGCACATAATCGAGCTCTTCCGCTTTCGTCGAAACGTTGCCCTGCGCATCGATGGATTCGAATTCATCCGCGAGAATCTGCGCCAGCAACGCCGGATCCTGTTCGCGATACGCTTTCGGCCAAAGCACTTCTTTCAGCTCGCGCAGCCGCTTCTTATCATTTTCCAAGTCGCGAGCTGGTTCAGCCGCAAAGAGCGCGGAGGCGCTGAAGACAAAATCAGGGCGAGAGACAGCCCGTGGGTTCTGGAATTCATATCTTCGATTCGTGGAGCCAATGGCTCCCAGGCCGTTACTTTGCCGGGCCGATGTGGATTGCTAAGGACGAGGCGTTCCTATACCTCAGAGCAAGGACGGCCATTCGCTTGTTCGCGCATCATCCATGAAAACAACCACGCTCCTTTGCTTTGTTCTTTGTCTCGTCAGTTCGGCTGGAAGCCAAAGAGCCGCCGCCGGCCGACGCGCTTAAGGGGATTGACGCAGACTATTGAGCAGGAGCTGAAAACCTTTCAGGTCCCCGGTGTCGCCGTGGCCGTGGTGGTGGGGGACGAGGTCGTGCTCTCGAAGGGCTACGGCCTGCGCGACGTGGAAAAGAAATTGCCGATGGCCGCGGAGACGCAGATGCCGATCGCGTCGGTGACCAAGCAATTCACGGTGGCGGCGCTCGCCACCTTGGTGCGGCAGGGAAAACTCGATTGGGACAAGCCGGTCCGCGAATACCTGCCCGATTTCCGGATGAACAATGAATACGCCACCTCGCACCTCACTCCGCGCGATCTCGTCACGCATCGCAGCGGGCTGCCGCGGCACGACTGCGATCTGGTACGGCACCGACCTGACCCGCGAGCAGATTTATCATCGGCTGCCGTTCTTCGAGTTGAGCCGCGATCTGCGGGTGCGGTTTCAATACAACAACCTCATGTACATGACCGCCGGATATCTCGGCGGTCAGATCGCCAAAAGCAGTTGGGAAGATCTGGTCAAGAACGCGCTCTTCACTCCGCTCGGGATGAAGCGCTCGAACTTCAGCGTCGCTGCCATGCACGCCGACTCGAACTATTCGCAGGCTTACGAGCTCAACACCAAACGCGAAGTCGTTCGCATCGAACACATGGCCCTCGACGCGGGCGGGCCGGCGGGAGCGATCAATTCCTCCGTCGATGAGATGGCGCGTTACGCGCGAATGATGCTGGCGGGCGGGATGTTCGAGGGTAAACGCGTTCTCCTCGAGAGCCGACGTGCAGGCGATGATGCAGCCGCAAATGCCCAGAGCAGAGATTTCTTCTCGGACCTTTTCGGTTTCCGGAATTATGGGATGGGCTTGTACGTGCAGACTTATCGCGGCGTCGAGATCGCCCATCACGGCGGCAATATCGACGGCGCCAGCGCGCTCCTTGTGCTGGTCCCGTCGAAGAAAATCGGGGTGGTGGTTTTGGCGAACCGATCCGGCACGCGCCTGCGCGATGCGCTTCCTTATGAAATCATCGATCGCCTGCTCGGACTGGAAAGCGCCGGGCTTCTGGCGCGTCATCGCCAGCTGGAAGAAAAAGGATTTGCCGGTCAGGACGCCGCCAAGGCCGCGGGCACGACCGATCGCAAGCCAAATACCAAGCCGGCGCGTCCGCTAAATGAATACGCGGCGGAATACCTCCATCCCGGTTACGGCCCGATGAAGGTGCGGCTGGAGAACGACCGGCTGATGCTGAGCTACAACAAGTTTACCGCGCCGCTCGATCACTGGCATTACGAGGTTTTCCAAAGTCCGGCCGACCGGCAAAATCCGCTGGAGTTGACGCGGGTGCAATTTAACAGCGACCTCAGCGGCGAAGTGGCCAGCATTTCCGTTCCGCTCGAGCCAAACGTCGAGCCGATTGTCTTTACCCGCCAGCCACCGGCCGAGATGCGCGAGCGGAAATTCCTCGAGCCTCTGGCCGGCGAGTACGATAACGGCGGTATGCCCGTCACCATTGCGGTGCGGGAAGACAACGTGCTCCAATACATCGTGGTCGGAAACGTCCGGGAGCTGGTCCCGGTGCGCGGGACGTATTTCCGGATCAAGGATCTCACCGGCGTTGCCGTCGAGTTCATGCGCAACCCGGCCGGGCAATACGATCGGATGGCTATCTACAGTCCGGGCGCGGAAAACGTGATCGCTCCGCGCAAGAAATAGCGGGGGTGTAGCGGCGGCTGTCCCCAGCCGCAGACCGTCTGCGCCGTGCACGCATCGACACGCGGAAGCACGTCACTCCACCATCACGCCCGGGGCGCGCCGGTCTTGGCGGCATCGGTGACCATCTTTTTGAAGGCTTCCGTCGAAGCTTTCACGACCGCCTCCGGTCCCGTCATTTTGACAAAGATGCTGCCGTCCGCGCTCTCGAGGATCGCGCCGCAAAGCCCGTAGCCGGTCATCGGCGTCGTCGGGCCGCCCGGCATCCCGCTGCTGAAGGTTCCTTCCGTCATGGCGAACGTGATTTTCACGGGCCCAACCTGGACGTTTTCGGTGATTTGCTTCGCCTCGCTGCCGGGGAACTGCGCGTACCAGCGGGCGACGTTCTCCGCTGTGCTGCCGCCCTGGTCTTTGCCGAAATGGAAGAAGGTTACCTCCGCCTTCGCTGGGCCGCGCGCGATCTCGAGCTGCGCTTTGCGCATCGGCGAAGAAGGCGTCACCTGCGTCCATCCTTCCGGGACCGCGAACGTAAACGCCCCGATCTTGACTTCGTTGGTCTCCGCGAAAGCTCCGGTGACGGCGAGGACAGAAAAGGCAGCGGCGGCAAATGCGGTTTTCATGGAGAGAAGGATAACCAGGAATGCAGAAAAGCAGGAAAAGAATTTGTTCCCGGCGCTCCGCTATTCGAAGTCCGATCCGGACTTACGGTTCGACCAGCTTATGCCGGATCGCGTAACGAACCAGGCCGGCCACCGAGTTCAGTTTCAGCTTCCGCAGAATGCTGGCGCGATGGGTCTCGGCCGTCCGGAGACTGATCCCGAGCAGATCGGCGATTTCCTTGTTGCTGCGGCCTTCTGCCACCAGTTGAACAATCTCGCGTTCTCGGGTGCTCAACTCGCCGCCGGTTTCTTCCGCAGGTCCGGTTCGGGAAAGAATGGTCGAAAACAGGATCGCTGAAACGCGATCGCTGAAAAAAGGCTTGTGCTGCGAGAGCGATTCGATCGCGCGGACGAGGCATTCGTAGGCCTCCGATTTGAAAATGACGCTTTTCAGGCCGGCCTTGTATGCATCCCGGACCAGGTCGTCGTCTTCATGCGCCGTCAACATGACGATCTCCGTTTTCGGCTGCTGCCGTTTGATCAAGACCGCCGCGTCGAGGCCGTTCAGCTCCGGCATCGTCATGTCCATGACCACGATATCCGGCTTGAGCTCGCCCGCGCGCGCAACGGCTTCGCGACCGGTGCAAGCAACCCCGCACACCTCCCAGCCGGGCTGGCGCTCGATCAAGGCCCGCGTCCCCCGGCGTATGATGTCGTGATCGTCTGCGAGGAGGATTCGCAACGCGGGAGCGGGTGTTGCCGACATCGCCTAGCGCTGTCGAGGACTGCGTCTCGAAGCCGACGAGGGGCTAACGAGTGCTCGCACGAAAAAAGTGGCCTGCCGCTGGACGCAGGCCAGCTGCGGGGCGACGCCGTTCATCGGCCAACAGGGCATGGCAAACAGTGCATTCGTGCTAACGGAATGTAAAACGGAAGCAAGCCATATTTGGGATGGCTCGCGCCTCAGTCATGGCCACATTCGTTTTTACGTAATTCCCGCAACCCGGAATTGCCCACACCCTGCTTTTGCTCTGTCCCATGAAAACGGGCTTCTCCTCCCTCTCCTGCTGCCTTCTCCTTTTCTCTCTCACGGCTGTTATCGGGTCTCTCCGGGCTTCGGATTTCGTTGTCGCCACTCGCCAGGGGACGTTGCTCCAGGCGGCAGCGACAAACGCGCCCCTGCTGCCGGGCGGCTCTCTCACTCTCGCCCCGCACACGCTCGATCTGGCAAGCGCACCAGTCATTGGCTCAATCAAAACGACGAGCGTTGCCGTACCCGCTTCATCCTTTAGCAGACCAGAGTGTTATGGTGGAGCGTCGGATGCCAGCTACCAACCGGCGATCGATCGCTCATGGGCGGTGTCCGACGCTCCGGATTTCGAGACAATCCTGGGCTTTGCGGATTCAGCCGATCCCTTAATGCTCGCGCCGTTAACGCCGGTGGCCGAGCCATCGACCTGGGTTGCGGCTTCGTTCGCTACTCTGTTTCTGGCCTGGCAGAGCCGCCGGTTTGTGACCCGTCGTCGCGCGACTTTCATTGGGAACTGGATCGCCGCGGCCCAGTGTTGGGCGCTCAACATCTCGCGCTGGGCCTCGTTCTTTTCGGCGCTGGCGCGGCGAACCCAACGCGTCGGACACCGAGCGCCACGGTTAATCGCCGCTCGCCAGGCCCTCTGATTCGAGGGCGTTTCCTTTTACGGCGTCGAAGTAGGACTGGGGCTCGGCATTGGTGCCGTAACGGGCGGATTATATTCCCAATCCCACGGCATCTTCGTTTCGCCAAAGAGCGAGCTGACCAAAGCCGGGTAAATGATCTCGGCGCGCACACTGTTAGACATGAGCAGAATGCATTGCTTCTTTGCTTCCACGCAGATCGCCATATTGCCGGTCCAATCATTGTGTCCGCCCTTGAAGAAAGCCGGGCCCTGCGGACTTTTGAAAAGCACGACGCCCAGCCCCGCGGAGAGACCAATTTTTTCGTTCTCCGGATTCGTCGCCGGTCGAGGGTGGGAAATTGGTGGGCCGAAGTGATGGCAATCTGAGGCCGCAACATCTCTCGCCGTGCTTCCGCCGATAATCCTTCTCCGCGCATGAAGCCGGCCAGGAAATTTGCGTAATCCGTAATGGTGCTGTCCATCGAGCCAGCGGCGCGCACATTGCGACGGGCATCGTGCTTCTCGAGTTTGCCATCGAGAGCGTAGCCATGCGCGACGTTTTCCTGGAAGTCGTCCCGCCAGGTCATGCTGGTGCGAGTCATGCCGAAGCGCTCGAAAACCCGGCGCTGCATCTCTTTCCCGACGTCCATTCCCAATCCTTCTTCGAGCACGAATTGCATCAGGTTGAAGCCCTCGCCCGAGTAGGCATAGCGGCTGCCGGGATCGAACTTGAAGTCGAGCTTTTGATCCGGATTCAGGAACCGGAAATTCGGAAAGCCGGGCGTGTGATTCAACAGCATCCGCGGCGTGAGCGATTTCCAGCGCGCGTCGGCGGAGAGCTCGGCGTATTTGGGATATTCCGGGAGCGGTTTCGGCAGATAGGTCGCGATCGGGTTATCGAGGTCGAGCTTCTTTTCGTCCACCAATTGCATGACCATGTAGGCGAACGCCAGCTTGGTGAGCGACGCAGCATACAGAACGGTGTCGGTTTCCAACGGTTTCTTCTCCTCGACGAACCGCAGGCCATAGCTCTTCACGTAGACGGGACGTCCCTCTTGAATCAGGGCCAGGGCCAATCCCGAGACGCGTTCCTGCGCCATCTGCTTTTCCACTTCCGCGTCGATCTCGCGCGCGCTCAGACTCTTTCCGTCCAGCCGCCGAATGTTCGGCTCGGGCTCTGCCGCTGTTGCCAGCGACCGCGCAAAGCAGTCCAAGACCGAAGATCACGCTGCGGGATGGCATCCTCATAACTCCCTACTTCACCCGCTTGCCGTGCTTCACGACAAGATCGACGCGCTGAAGCAGATCGATGTAACGCAGCACATCGCCTTTCACCGCGATGATGTCGGCGTATTTGCCTTCGCTCACGGAGCCGTATTCCTTGTCCACTTTCATCTGCACCGCCGGCCAGTAAGTCGCGGCGCGGATCGCGGTCATCGGATCGACGCCGAGTTTGTTCACCCAGGCGTCGAGCTCTTTCCAGGTGGAGCCGCTGTGGAATTTCATCGGGATGCCGCTGTCGGTGCCGATGAGCAGGACGACGCCGCTTTCCTGGAGCTGCTTGAATTTGTTCGCCACCGTTTTCGCTCGCAACGGCGTGATCTGGTAATAGCTGAGCTGCCCCGGCTGCGCGATCGAGGCTTTGATGTCGGCCACGATGTCCGCCGGCACGCCGGCCTGCCACGCGGGATCGTCGAGCTGCTCCGGATTTTCGAGGAGCGGCTGGTAATTCAGGAAGCCTTCGATGGTCGGACACCAGAAGAGCGGGCCGAGGCTCATCTTCGCCGTGCGTTCCGCGAGCAACTTCAGCACGTCATCCGGATAACCGGGCGCGGTGGCCAGGCCGGTGTGCTCGAAGCAATCCGCGCCCGCCGCCAGCCCGCGCCGGATTTCCTCGGGACGATGGCCGTGCGCGACGACCGGCAGCTTGTGCTTGTGCGCTTCGTCCACGATCGCCTTCACTTCCTCCGGCGTCATCTGGTCCTGGTCGATCAGCTTGATGATGTTCACGCCGGCCTCGGCCAGCTTCTTCACCTTGGCGCGGCCATCCTCGGCGCCTTTCACGCCCCAGCGAAAAGCTTCCGTTCCCGGATACGGCTCGTGCTGGATGAATGGGCCGGAGACATAAAGCGTCGGTCCCGGGAATCTCGCCGCGCTTGATCCGGTCGCGGACTTCGATGCTTTCCTTCAACGGCGCGCCGAGGTCGCGCGCGCTCGTTACGCCGGCCAGCAAAAGCTGTTTCGCGGCCGCCGGCATGATCTCGGAGCCGAAACGCGCCGGATAAGTTTTGTCCCAATGCTCGTAGTTGCTGTGCCCGAGCAACATCGTGTGGACATGCGCGTCCCAAAGTCCCGGCAACACATCCATCCCCTCGGTCGAAATCACTTCCGCACCGGCCGGGACCGCCAGTTTTCCCACCTGGCCGATCGCCTTGATCCGGTCGCCCTCGATCAGGATGACGCTGTTCGCCAGCGGCGGCCCGCCGAACCCATCGATCAACCGCCCGCCGACGAGTGCGACCGTCGCGGCCTGGGCGGGTTGAAGACTGACGAATAACGCGAGTGCCGCGAATTCTGAAAGAACGTCCGAACATTCCGAGTGATAATCAGAAAAGCGATCAGCGAGGAAAAGCCCTAAGTGCTATAGCCGCCCCGCTATGCCTGCCGCGCCGTAGCTGAGCGAAGGTGGGTCGGGGCGCTGTCTTTAGCGAAGCGGCGATCCCACACGGCGATCCCGCAGTGGCGGGACCGTGACCACAGCGCTTCTTCTGATCTCCGACTCGACCTCCGGCCTCCGACCTCTCCCCTCGACAGCGCACTGCCCCGCGGCGCTACATTGACGTCCCCGCCACACCTTATGCGTTTAAGATTTTTCCTTCCGGCGATCAGCCTGCTGCTGAGCGGCCTCTCTCTGGCCCAGACCGCCTCCGACATGCCGGCCGCGGATTCGTCGTCGCTCGACTTCAAGCAATGGGGCCTGCTCGCCATCCAGGACGGCGGGCGGCGTAAACCGGTCGATACCTTCGCGCGCGAGGCGCTGATCAAGATCAGCGGGCGCTCGACCTACTCCTCCAGCGGCAAAAAATGGCAGGGGACCGATTTCGTTCTCTCGATGCTGCTCGACACGCACGATTGGAAAAGCCAGCCGATGATCCTGGTCTCGCTCGGCGAATTGAAACAGAAGCTCGGGTTGCCCGAGCAGCAGCGCCGCTTTTCCTTCTCGCAATTGACCGCGCTGCCCGAGCTGAACCGGCTGGCCGGCGAAGCGCACGCGCTCCGCAAGGCGGAGAAGCCGCTCTCGCGTCTCCAAAGTGAAGTGATGAGCGTGAGCGAGCGGCTCACCCTTTTCGCGAACATCATGAATGGGCACTCGTTCCTTCTCGTGCCCGCCCCCGAAAAGACGACCGATCCCTGGCTCGTCCCGCCCGCGTTCGCCCAGCACTATAAAGAGGAACAGTTCGCGCCGATCCAGACCCAGTTGCAGACCATGGCGAATGCCTACGCGAAGGCCGACGGCTTCGCCTTCAGCCGCGCCGGCGAACCAGCTCCGCGACGGCCTCCGCCAGCTCAGCCCAAAGATTTATCCGTCCGAAAAAGAGCTGCGCCTCGAGTATTTCTACAATCATTTCGACGGCTTCTATCGCGCCGCCTGGGCTTACGGGATCGCGCTATTGCTGCTCGGGATCGCGCATTGGCGCGCCACGGTGGCCGCCTTCGTGTCGCGCGACGCGTCGGCTGCACCGCGCAGCTACCTGAAAATCGCCGGCGTCCTCATCGCCATCGCCGGCCTGATCTTTCACGCCGCCGCCATCACCATGCGCTGTATGATCGCCGGCCGCCCGCCCGTCACGAACATGTATGAGTCCATCATCTGGGTCTCGTTCGCCGTCTCGCTCTTCGGCATGATCTTTTTCGCGCGTTACCGGACGCCCGTTTATCTCCTGGCCGCGCTGCCGGTCTCGCTCCTCTCGCTGCTTCTCGTCCATCAACTGCCGATCGCCATGCCGGCGAGCATCGATCCGCTCGTCCCGGTCCTGCGCGATAATTTCTGGCTCACCATCCACGTTCTCACCATCACGCTGAGCTACGCCGCCTTCGCGCTCGCCATGGGGTTCGGCCACATCCTCCTCTGGCGTTACGCGCGCAATCCCGTCCTGGCCCGCGCCGATCAACCGATGCATTTCTGGCTTTATCGCGTGCTCCAGCTCGGCGTCATCCTGCTCGCCGCCGGCACCATTCTCGGCGGCGTCTGGGCGAATTATTCCTGGGGCCGCTTCTGGGGCTGGGACCCGAAGGAAACCTGGGCGCTCATCGCCCTGCTTTGCTACATCCTCACCTTGCACGGCCGCCTCGCCGGCTGGTGGACCCAGTTCGGTCTGGTCGTGGCGAGCGTCGTCTGTTTCCTCGCCGTCCTCATGGCCTGGTATGGAGTAAACTTCGTCCTCGGCAAAGGCCTGCACAGCTACGGCTTCGGCCTCGGCGGCGAAACTTACGTCGTCAGTTTCGTCGTCGCCGATCTCCTCTTCGTCGCCTTCGCCACCTGGCGTTACCGCAGCACCAAACCCCCGCGCCCGCCCGCCTCGCCCACCCCCGTCACCGCCGAACAGGTCGCAGTTTAGCGCCGTACGTAATTGTAGATTTGCCCCCTCGTTCCCAAACTCCAGTTTGGGAATCGAGCCCGCGGGAGCGGTGCAAGATGGCCGAAGCCGGCACGGTGAGATCCGGGAGGATCGAAGCAACGCACTTGTTTTCGAAGCTCTGCTTCGCCGCGCGTCCCTTGGGGTTTGCCTCCAAGTTTAACCGCGGATCACACGGATGACACGGATGAAGAAAGAAATGGCGATTCAGTGATCTCATCTCCCCATCCGCGATATCCGCGTAATCCGCGGTTAAATTTCTGGGTCTTCGAAGCTCTGCTTCCGCGCACCACTTCGCACAGAGCGATTTGAGCGGAGCACAAGAGCGGAGAGAGTAAGGCATGACTGCGGAACAAACGGCCGGGGCGGTGCTGATGATCCGGCCCTATCGGTTTTACCCGAATCCCGAGACCGCGGCGGACAATGCGTTTCAGCAATCAGTCGCGACCAGCGAGTTGCCCGAGATATCAATTCGGGCCCAGCGCGAGTTCGACGCCGCGGTGGGAACGTTGCGTGATGCGGGCGTGACGGTTCACGTCGTCGATGACACGGCCACGCCTGAGAAACCGGACGCCGTTTTCCCGAACAACTGGTTATCCACGCATCATGATGGCCGCGTGGTGCTCTATCCGATGTACCTCGGCCGCGCGTCGCCGGGAACGCCGGCAGGATGTGATCGATGAGCTGCGTAAACACTATCGCATCACCGGCGTGGTCGATTACTCGGCCGGCGAGGAGCAGGGACAATGCCTGGAGGGCACGGGCAGCCTGGTGCTCGATCATGCCCATAAGATCGCCTACGCGTCGTTGTCGCAACGCACCCATCCGGAAGTGCTCCAGCGGTTCTGCTCGGACTTTGGCTACAAACCGGTCACGTTCCGCAGCGCGAGCCAGGATGGCCGGCCGGTTTATCACACGAACGTCATCATGTGTGTCGGCTCGGACTTCGCTCTGATCAGCCTGGAGATGATCCCGGACGAAGCGGAACGAGAGACCGTCCGGAATCGACTGAAGTCGACCGGGAAGGAAGTGATCGAGCTTGGGGAAGCGCAGATCAACGAGTTCGCCGGGAACGCCATCGAGCTGCGGGCCGGCGGCGAGAACCGGCTGGTATTATCGGAGCGCGGCGCCGCCGCGCTCACTCCTACTCAGCGCCAGACAATTGAAAAGTATGCGCGTCTCCTCCCGCTCTCCCTGCCGACCATCGAGCTGGCCGGCGGCAGCGCCCGTTGCATGATCGCCACGATTCATCTTCCGCGGCTGACGTCATAACAAAACCGGCGCCACGCCTTTTGCCTACGACTGGTGCGCGGTGATGTCAGTATCGCGCCAGCCGTCGCCGTCGCCTTGATCTTTCAGTCTGCGCGTTGGCCTCCGTGCGAGACTTGACCGCTTTAAGCGGTCAAGTTTAGTCGGCGCCGGTTGATCCCCTCGGTGGCCTCATGGCCGGGCTCGTCGGGCAGCAACCACCCTTTACCTTCTTCTGCCGACTGAGCTCCATTTGAGCTGAAACTCGAGCTCCTCTTCGCCGCCCCCACGTTCATGCTCGATGTTAAAGTGCGCGTCCGCGCCGATGCGCAGCCGTTCCGCGGCGATCTGGATCGTGAAGGGCCGCTTGCTCTCGAGCGCATCCGCTAGCCGGCGCAGCTTGGCCACAAACTGCGACCGCGAGTAGGTCCGTTCGAGATCGTGCTTTCTGTTTCCGTTTAGCCATGGGTTAGACTCTTGCCCGACTCCGCGAATCTTCAGGTAACTTTCCGCCTCCTAGTGCCCAAACTCCAGTTTGGGCACGCCCTTGTCTTCGAAACTCTGTTCCGGCTCCTCGTTCCCAAAGCCTGCCCGCCGTGGTGGGTTGCACTTGGGAATGCATTTGTCCCCGAAGCTCTGCTTCGCTCCGGTTCTCGCATTCTGGCAAGCTTATCGTAAGCGGCTTACGATGCGGCACCTTCCTCAAAAGTGAAGAAGGCGCCGTGATCCTTGGAAGCCTCAACTCCACGCGACGCAGCGCGCGAGTCACGGTTGCAACAGGACCGTGCGCGGCGGCAGCACGCCCATGCGCCGCGCGAAGGTGTCGGCGATGCTCAGCGCGCGGTTTTTCGCCTCCTCGGCTTTCGGTCCGGAGAAATTCTCGTCGACAGTCGCGAGGAACAACTCCAGCCAGCGATCGAAGTGCGCCTTCTCTACGGGCAGCACGGCATGCTTTGGAAACGGCGCCCCCTGGTAGGTGCCGGTGCCGAGCAGCATCGTTTCCCAGAAGCTGTAAAGCGTGGCCATGTGCGAAGGCCAGTCGACCTTCGCCACGTCGTTAAAGATTGGTCCGAGCAGCGCGTCGACCCGCACCTTGCCGTAGAAACGATCTACCAGCATCGCTACATCGGCGCTTGTTGCGATGTCCATGTGGCACATTAACACGAAGCGGCGACCTGCGGTATTCGGCCAAACGCGCGGCCGATGTCGTTACGCCCACGGTGCGATTCCCTCCCCGTTTCCTCGTTCCCAAACTCCAGTTTGAGCACGCACTTGTCTTCGAAACTCTGTTTCGTCGAGATTCAACCGGCTACCGGATCACGATCCCGTTCATTCCGCAGACGGACCCGCTCCAGCAGCCTCTTGCTCTTTCTTCAGCGCCGCTTCAAATGCCGCATGGCCTTTCGCGACGAACTCTTTGTAGCCGGCGGCGTCGACGAACACGCGCGGCCCTTCCTTCTCGAGGCGTGGGAGCTTGCTTTTGAGGTCGAAATAACTGCCGTGTGCGCCGAGGAACAGATCGCACGGGAGCGACTGCAGGACGCGGAAGGTGCGTGCGAAATCCTCCGCGATGCCGGGATACGACGCCTTCTGCTCGCCGGCATCGATCAGGCGGAAGTCCGACCAGAACATAATGCCGCCGACGATGACCGCGTTGCGCAATCGATCAGCCGGCTCGCCCGGCAGATGAACGGGCAAGGTCCACGTCGTGCAGCCGCGGGTGTGACCCGCGGTTTTGTGCGCGGTCAGTTTGACTCCGCCGAGCTCGACGGTATCGCCGTCGCGCAAGACCCGGTCGACCTTCGCCGGCGGGAATGGGGGCACGGCCTTGATCGCGAAGAGGAAGTCGGTGCGGCCGCCGCTTTCCACGACATCGGCGTCGCCTTCCATGACCATGTTCTTCGCGCCGGTCTCGCGCAGGATCTGGGCTGCGCCGGCCATGTGATCGAAGTGCGCCTGGCTGTTGAGCAGGATTTTCGTGTCCGCCCACTTGAACCCCAGCTTCTCCACGCTCGCCCGAATCTGCGGCGGCGACGTCTCCAGGTTGGCGTTGATGAGGATATTCCCGGCCGGCGTGGTGACGAGGTATGCCGCCAGGTCCTGGCTGCCGACATAGTAAAGGTTGTCGGCGATCTGGAACGGTGGCAGCGGTGTCGTCCACTCGGGATTCAATTCCGCGAGTGCGGTGAGCGCGAGAAACAGGGTGAAGAACGGGAAGAGTCGGCGCACTGGTTGCAACCGAACGTGAGCGAGCCACAGGTTCCGCACTTTCTTGCCTAGTCTAAGCCGCGAGCCGTGGCATCTCATCATACGTGCGGCCTCCAAGAAGACGCCCAGTCGTGTGTTTGCGTACTCCACCCCATTGTTTGAAGAAAAACGGCACCTTTTGCTTTCGGCAGGCGGCGTATATCTCACGCACCCATTGTGTATTCATCGGCCGCGCGCCTGGCCCCGATTCGCCGCCAACGATTACCCAATGGATATTCCTCAAATCGATTCCCGCGAGTGAACCGATTAGAGGTTCACAAGAGAGGAAGCGTACCGCCGCCGGCACGCAACGTAAGTCGTCGATTCGTCCTAGAGCCGAAGCGTCCTCGACACTGACGCCCATCCACACATTGCTTGGCCAATCGATCTTTGAAGCTAGTTCGCGTACCCGGCTGCCGCGCTTCGTAAGAATTTGAAAATTGTGCTGCGGACATGCCCGCATCGTCTCGAACACCTGATGGATGAACAAAAGCGGAACATCTTGATGGAACAGATCGCTCATGGAATTCACGAATATTCGCCGCCCGGTCTTCCACGTCCGCGGCAAATCAAGCGCATCCGGATGCAGCGTTAGAGCAAAACCATTCGCGTAGCGATGATTGCCCATCGCCTGTAGTCGCTTCGCTAGGCGCTCGGCGTAGCAGTTTTTGCAGCCAGCACTCACCTTCGTGCACCCGGTCACTGGGTTCCACGTGGCTTCAGTCCATTCGATGTGAGAGTGGTCGGCCATTTAGGAGTCGAGTTTCTTCAATAGACTATCTTGCAATTTTCAATGCGATTGGTGCTCCAGCTTTATTTGCTGCTGCGAAGCAAAATAGATAAAGCGGGGAGTTTTGCGAGTTCCACAAGACGCCTGGTTTTGAGACTGCCTCGAAAACCGATTCCAATCGTTCGACCAGAAAAGAGGTAACTTCTTCCCAGCCCGCGGTGCGCACAGTCGATATCCGCTGAGTATCAAAGAAATCTGGCTCAGTCTCGGCGACATAAAACCTGTTGATCCATTCATGGGTACCAAAAATTCGATCGAGCGCCGCTTGCCATTCTGGCGGCGGTTCTTTGGTCCGCTGCAAGAGTCGCATGACCGCTTGCCCCAGCGGAAATAGCAGCCAGAGGTCAACAGCCTTTGTCTGCCCAAGCGCTGCTATCGTTTCCCACTCTACTTGCATCCCGTATGGATCGAGAAAAACGACGGCGCGATTCTTATTCCAGTCCGTGTCCCGACTAAACTTTAGTAAGCGCGCGTTCGCATCACCTTGTTGAATCGTGATGCATTCTTTGTTTGGCGACCTCGCCTTCAGTGCCTCCAGGTCAGCAACCCGTGTTGGTGACTTCTCAATAAAAAGGTAGCGATCGAAGGAATGTTCTATTGCGCGACTGACGCTGCCTTGCAACAGATTGACCGCCTCCGGTTCTCCGAGCTCTGCAAAGAGGTCACTGGTTTCCGTGGCGGGGACATTCGTTCGGATCAGTCCGCTTCCTGCGAACGCATCGACGTAAGTAATCTGGAAATAGCGAGCTCGTTCGTTCCTTGTAAAAATCGAGCAGTAGGCGCTTAGGTAATCATCAAGAATTCGCAGCTTTCGCTCAGTCCAGTCACCGCCAAATTCGTGAGTCGACATACTTCAAAAGAGATCGAGGTAACTTGTATCGTTAATGCCCATCGATGAGCAATAGCTGCGTTGAATCAGCTCGGCAGTAGCATATCTCGTCTTACCCTTCAGTTGTCGCTAGGCGACAAATTTAAACACGACAAAGCAAAGCCTTGAGCCCGCGGCGAACATGGAGGGGTAGTAAAGGCCGATGATGGTGGCGTTAATTGCTTTCGGCGCATACTTCGCGAACAAGGCGAAGTTGACGGGAAGCATGCAGGCGAAGCCGATGCTACGACGTGCCGACTAACGACCGGCGCAGCTCTTCGATGCGCGTCTCAGGTGCGCCGTAGGTGGCGCGATAGTCTTCGATGCTGCGGAGAATGACCGCGGATGCGCCCGCGCGGTCGTAGACTTCGGGGATTTCGACGCGGCGATTCTGCTCCTCCGGCAGCTGTTTGTAGGTCAGGAAGTAATGTTTGAGCCGATCGATCAACCCGGGCGGAGCGTCTGCGATGTTTTCCATATGACCGTAACTGACGTCGGACTCGAGCACGGCGATGATTTTGTCGTCGGCTTCGTCCCCGTCGATCATGCGGAAGCCGCCGATCGGCACCGCACGGACAATGAAGTCGCCATGTGCGGCCGGCCGTTCGGTGAGAACGCAGATGTCGAGCGGATCGCCATCGCCGCGAATGCCGCTGCGGCCGGTGTTCGCTTCGCATAGCCGCGCCACCGCGCTTCCGCAGAAGGTTTGCGGAATGAAGCCGTAGGGCGTCGGGCACATGCTGGAGAAACGTTGCGGGCGATCGACGCGCAGGTGGCCGGTGGGTTTGTCGAGTTCGTACTTCACCGCGTCGGTGGGCACGATCTCGATATAGGCGTGGACAATAGCGGGTACCTCCGGCCCTGGGCCAACACCATGCCATGGATGCGCTTTGAAGAGCTTCGCAAGGAGATCGTTTAGCGCGTCATTCATAGACATCGTTCCAAAACCGTCGACCTCAGGAAGTTAGTCAGTTCTTCGGCCGATCCTCGCCTCAATTGTTCGCGTCGGCCGGCTTGGGTGGGGCGGGCTTTGCTTCGTCGGGTTTCGCTTCGTCCTTGGGCTCGAATTTTGGCTTCTCCAGGGTCGGTTTGCCCCCGATGTAGCGGGCCAGCCAGCTTTGCATCTCCCAATGCCAGTGAATGGCGTTCTGCGGCTTCAAGACCCAGTGATTTTCATCGGGGAAAATGACGAGGCGCGACGGGACATTCTGCGCCTGGAGGGCGGCGTAGAGTTCCAGGGCATTGCCGTAGGGGACGCGGTAATCGAGTTCGCCATGGATGACGAGCGTCGGCGTTTTGAAATTCTTCGCGTAGAACATCGGATTATTCCGCTGGAGCCCCTCTACGTCGCCCCATGGGCTCCCGCCCATCACCAGCGGCCAACCGTGCGGCCCGTCGGTCCCGAATTGCGAGTAGCTGTTGTTGACGCCGGCGTGGTCCACCAGCGCCTTGAATCGATCGGTGTGCCCGAGGATCCACGCTGCCATATAGCCCCCGTAGCTCGCGCCCGCGGCCGCGAGCTTGTCGCCATCGATGTTCGGGAACCGCTGCATCAGCATGTCGGTTGATTTCATGATGTCCTCGAGCGGTTTGTCGCCCCACTGATTCAGGATGCTCTGCGCGAATTTCTCGCCGAACCCGGTGGAGCCGTGCCGATTCACCCAGGTCACGATCCAGCCGGCGGCCGCGAAGAGCTGGGTATTCCAGCGGTAGCTCCAGCTGTCGCGGTTCATCGTGTGCGGACCGCCATGGAGCAATTGCACGAGCGGGTATTTTTTGGCGGGATCGTAATTCGGCGGCAGCACCAGCCAGCCGTGGATGTCCGCGTCGTTCGCGCCCTTGAACCAATACGGCTCCGCCTTTCCCAGGGTGAAGCTCTTCATGAATTCATCGTTGAAATGCGTCAGCTGGCGAGCTTTCCCGGTCTTGGCATCGAGCGCGAAGATTTCGTTAGGCCGGCTCGAGTTGTCGTTCTGGAAGACGACCGCGTCCGCGCGGACGTCGAGGCCGGTGGAGGTGCCTTCCCCGTGCACTGGCTTGAGGCCGGTGCCATCAGCGTTCAGGCGGAAGATCGGCACCACGCCTTTTTCTTCCGCGGTGATCCACAACGTGCGGTTATCCGGGGCCACCCGCACGTCGCCGATCGAGTAATCGAGCGCCTCGGTCACCTGCACGTTGCGGCCCGCGGCCAGATCATGCCGCCAGAGCTTCTCGGATTCGCCGGAGTAATACGGTGTCTCCTGCCGCTTGAAGAAGACGGAGCGGCCGTCGGGCGCGAAAATCGGAGAGCCGTCGTCGCCCTTGTTCTCCGGCGTCACATTTTTCACGGAACCGGACCCGTCCGTCGGGATGAGGTAGATGTCGGCGTTTGGGAAATCGCGGAACGGTGCCGGCGTGGAGTTGAACTCGAGCGCAATGGTTTTCCCGTCCGGTGAAACGTCAAAGTGGATGTCCCCGCTGTTGAGGAAGAGGCGGTCCGCCGCCGGGGTGAGATCAGTGAGGGCCTTTGTCGCCAGGTCGACGCGCAACAGGCGGTGCACGAGATTGTCGGTGAGGTAGTGGTCGAAGTAACGATATTGCCGGTTCTCCGTCACTTTCGCCGTCATCTTGGAGTCCTTGCGCCGCTTGAACTCCTTCTTCATCGCAGCGAGGTCTGCCTTCTCCCACTTGCCGATGAGCTCCGGAATCGCCGCGGTCGCGAAGATGATGCTCTTGCCGTCCGGCATCCACTTCGGCGCGATAACCGAGCTCGGCAGCTCGAGGATTTTTTCCGCCTCACCGCCGCCGAATGGGATCACGTAAAGCGAGCCGTTCTCATCCTCGCCGCGCTTCGAAGTAAAGGCGATGCGGGTCCCATCCGGGCTCCATCGAGGTGCATCTTCGCTCGTTTCCGCGGTGGTGAGCCGGCGCACTTCTCCACTGGCCACGGCAACCGTCCAGAGATTGCTGGTGCTTTTGTTTTTCTCGATCGACCACTCCTGCACCGGGAAAACGGCGTGGCGGCCATCGGGGGACAACGCGGGCGTGCCGACGCGCTTGATCCCCCACAGGTCTTGCGGGGTGAGAAGCCGCGGTTCCGCGGCGAACGTGGCGAGACCCAAACTTACCGTAAGGACAAACCCGAGGAGCAAACGCGTTATCATGCCTGCAGCCATACCAGCCGCGCGGGCAGAGTAAAAGCAGGGACTATTTTGAAAGTGACCCGCGCGACGTGTGACGAGTGACGTGTGACATGCGAAGGCGCGCTGACACGCTCGGATCTATCGGCCGGGCGGCGCGACGAGAGGGATCACTTCGCGCTTGTTCCGGCGATAAACAAGAAAGTCTTGGTCGACGGTGAGGACGCTGTGCTTCGGATGCAGCTCGCTCATCCGAATGAGGCAGAGATCGGCCAGGTCTGGTTTGCGATCACCATAGCGTTTGGCCAGGGCGGCAAGTTGGGGCAGGTGATCGTCGCAATCGAAGGCGAGCCGGATCAGATCTTCTTCGATCATTTCGAAGACGATCCCGGCATCGCCGAGATGAAATGCAGTTTCGGCCAGCACCGGCTCGCAGGTGAGAAGAGGCTCGGTGATTTGAGCGGCGACTTCTAAGGCCCAGGCATGATACCGATCGCGCGCATTAACAAAGGCGACGAGGAAACCGGTGTCGGCGATCCCTCTCAATGCTTTGCGAATCCTTTCCGGCTCGAGAGATCGCGCGGAGCCTTCTTGATGAGGCCGGCGAGGCGCATGAAATTTTTGGCTTTCTTGTCGCCGCGTCGAAGTTGCTCGAGTTGCTCGCGCACAATCTGTCCCTGCGACATGCCGGTTCGTTCCGCCTTTTTCTGCAACCAGGCCGAAAGCGGCTTTGCGACACGAATGGTAATTGTGTTACTCATCGGTCATATTTGTAACACATCCTATCGCTTGACCAAGGAAATTTCTTCGCGGGGGATTGGACGGGTTCAAGTGGATTCCGCTCGGAGATGATGGCCGGCGATGAATTTGAAGAGGACGAAGCAGAGGCCGGAGCCGAGGGCGAAGGCGGCGTGGAGGAGCCAGAAGTTGGTGGTGGGCATCGTCTCGAGGAAGCCGCCGACCCAGCCGACCATGCGTGTTGCCGGCGAAGAAGGCCAGGTAATAGAGGCCGATGATGGTGGCGTTGATCGCTTTGGGCGCGAACCTGGCGAAGAGGGCGAGGCTGACCGGCAGCAGATGGGCGAAGGCGATGCTGTTGACGAAGTGGAAGGCGACCGGCCAGAAGAGGCCGATCTTTTCGCCGGCGCCTTGGGTGGCGGCGGCGGCGACGAGGCACATGGCGCCGCCGATGGAGAAGGCTGAGCCGATGATGAGCTTGGTGATTTCGTCCGGCTCGCGCCAGCGTTTGCCATACCAGCGATAGAAGAGAGCGACGATCGCGAGGAAGCTGACGCTGACGATGGCGTCGAGCGTGACGAGCCAGGTGGTGGGCAGTTTTTTGCCCATGAAGACGAGGTCGAACTGCTGGTCGCCCCAGACGAGGTAGGCGTTGAAGATCTGGTTGTTGGGCACGATCGCGACGGCCATGACCGGGATGAGGAGGATAAGCGCGATGACGGCGCGCCAGTCGCGCCCGGTGAGTTTCGCTTTTGGCGCCACGGTTCCGGCGGCCCTGGCGGCAGCGACGGCGCGGGGGTCGTTGTCGGACGCGCGGAGATATTTCTGGCCGGAGAGATAGATGGCGATGGCGAGCGAGCATTCCGACTCCGGCCGCGGCGAAGCCGTAATGCCAGCCGAGATTTCGCCGAGCGTTCCGACGATGAGCGGCGAGGCGATGACGCCGGCATTGATGCCGAGGTAGAAGATCTGGAAGGCGTCGGCGCGGCGGAGGTCCTCGGGTTTGTAAAGCGAGCCGACCTGGCTGGCGATGTTGCCCTTGAACATCCCGCAACCGAGGACCAGGCAAAGGAGCGCGAAGAGAAACGCGGCCTCGAACGCCATCAGGAAATGGCCGGCCGCCATGGTGAGCGCGCCGAGCAGAACGGTGCGACGCCGGCCGAGGAAGCGGTCGGCGAGGAAACCGCCGAAGATCGGGGTCAGATAAACGCTGGCGGTGTAGGTGCCGAAGATGGCGGAGGCGAGCGCCTGGCCATCGAGGCCGCCGTAGAGCTGCCGGAAGCTGTCGAACGCGGCGACGTGCTCGATCCGCCCGGGCAGGAGGAGATACTTGACCATGTAAAGGACAAGCAGCGCCTGCATCCCGTAGTAGGAGAAGCGTTCCCACGCCTCGGTGAAGGCGAGATACCAAAGCCCGCGCGGATGGCCGAAGAAATCGGGTTCGTGGTCTTCGCCGGCCGAGCGGCGCGGCATCATCGGGTTCGGCGGTGGCGGTCATGCGGGCGATGGTGAAGTGACGAGTGACAGTGACAAGGGGGAAGAGAAGTGACCCGCCACGGCGGGTGACGAGTTGGGGAGAGCGGACGCGGCAGCGCGGCGTCTCTACCTTCGCCAGGGACGCAAGACGCGGTGCTCGGGGGTCGCGGTCGGGTGGTCGCTGGTGGTTTCGATCAGTTTACGCCGCCGCAAGAGCTCGAGCGCGGTTTGCACGGCGCTTTTCGACAGGCCGGTCGCTTCGGCGAGGCCGCGCAAACTCATCGGCACCGGTTTCCATTTCGCGCGTGCGGCCTGGCTGTAGAGAAAGGTGTAAGCGAGATAGGCGGCGGGTTGTTTGTCGTGCCCAACGATGTCGCGCATCAGGACGTCGACGATGTAGTCGTCGAAGGCGATGGTCTGACGGGATCTCGGCATGTGTGAATCTGGAAGCCAGGAGACCAGGAGATTCAGGAATTTGAAACCAAAACCTCATGGTTTCCGGTTTCCAGATTTCGCAATCTATCTCCTATACCGATAAACGGACGAATTTTGTATCTGGAAAGCGGTCGAGAGAAGGCTCCGGCTTTATCAGAGTCGTTTCGTCGTCGAGCGCCTTTTTTTGGTTTGCGCATCACCGAACAAATTTCGTATCGCGCGGTCGACCGACTGGAAGGTGAGAACAAATGGGTTCGTCTCCTTGCGCGCTTTAACGTGCCGTTTGCGACGGGCAGAGCGGGCCTTGGACTTGACCGCCACTTCCACGCGCTCCTCGTCAAGAGCCCCAAACTCCCAAGCGTTGTCAGGGCGTGACTGCACGAGCAAGCCGTTCCCGACTGCGTTCCCCGTTGTATGGCCGGTCAGCGCAAAAGCGAGCTCGCCCGGCGCCCCCGCTTCACCCAAATCGTTGGTCAGTCCAGATGGCTCGCCGGTAAGGCGGGGTCGCTGCCGGTCACGCCCAACCGGGTTCGCCATGCTGAGCTCGATCCGATCCTGGCCGCTTCCGACAGGGTCGAATTGGCTGAGGCGTTCGCCGCCGGGCCAGAGAAACGGCGGATAGCTCGGGAGCTTTTCGCCATTCGCCCCGCGAATTTCGCCACCGTGTCTGAGAACGATCGGTGTCCGCGCAGCCAGCGGTTGGACCCGGGCAAGACCGAGGGAGGCGAGCGTTTCTGAGTCAAGAATGCCGGTCGCGGCAAATCCCTTTTTCTCCTGGTATCGCTTGATCGCAGCGGTCAGGGCCCGGCTCTGTTCGCCGTTGGGATTGGCATAAAAGAGATGCCGTTTGCGGAGTTCTTCCTGGACTCTGCGGATCTGTTCATCGGCAAAAATGTCCCCGGGCAACAAGATGGACGTTGTTAGAATCAGCAGGGAAGCAACGTACTTGCCCATACCTTTGAATCGGTCCTTGCCCGCGGGGTGGACTTTGCGCCGGACCTCTGGAGACCGCCCGCAAACTTCGCTTTGTGGCACTAACGGCTGAGGCTCAAGCCCTTAGCTGATTGACAACTATCTCGGTAATTTCGCGAGATTCTTTTCAAACCTTCTTAAACCACCTCACTTAGAGCCTGGTCAGGTTACATGAGTGTTACCAAGCCCTCGACGCCATTGGCATTCACGATGCTCGCCACCGCCCGTTGCCAGACTCGGCAAACGAACGCGGTCTCCTGCCGGATGATGGCGACCGCAACGGATTAGTTGACGATTACGTAGCGAAAACTCTCCTTCTGCTTGCCGCGGGCGGTAAAGGCTCCGTTCACAACACTCTCGACGCGCAGGTCGCCCTTGCCTTTGTCGCCGCCAACATATTGGAGCAAGATCATGCTCGTGGATGTTACGCGCGGATCCATGACGACGAGCGTGTCACTCTTTGTGAAGGTGTAAATCGTCGAGCTGCTCAGGACGTTGTTGTTTCCCGCGGGACCTTGCGGTCCCTGGGTCCTTGCGGACCGATCGGTCCCTGCGGCCCGAGGGGCCCCTGTCCCCCGGCGGGACCTTGTGGGCCTGTCGCGCCGGTCTCGCCTTTCGGTCCTTGCGGGCCGGGAGATCCGGCCGGGCCCGGCGGTCCCTGCTGACCAGCCGCGCAACCTTCGCGCGGCACGTTGATGGTGTAGCTGCGCGTCTCGGCTCCGGGCGTCACCACCTGCACCGTGATGACGTTCGTGCATCCGGAAAGCGGGAGCGGGGCGCTCAGCTGGTCCGCCGTCAAAGTGATGGGCGTGCCGCCGTTCATGCTGGCGGTCATGGTGCTGCTGTTCCCAGCCGGATCCGCGGTCAGGCGAATCTCGCTTACATCTTCGGACAGGACCGGGGCGAGGGTGTAGCCAGTGACATCGGGCTGGAACTTCGGCCAGAGGGCCGCGACATCCGTGGAGAGATCGAGCAATCCGGGCGCCTGGGTGGCGGTAAGAGTGATGTTGTCCAGCTCGGCCGAACCGGGATTGAGTTGGAAGACAACAGAGTACACCGTTCCGAAAAATGGGATATTGACCGGGGGGGTTGGGGTGATGTTGTAAATCGGGGAACCTGGCTGGGCCGGGAGAACCATCGATGCGAGCAGATTTCCGTTACCATCCAGCTGGTCGTATATCTTAACGATGCGGTTTGAGGGGGGCGTGGCCGTCGCATACTGAAACGTGAGCTGACCGGAGAAGCCGGTCGCTACGTTCATGGTGATCGGTGCCGGACTGCTTGCGTTCGGGTTGCTAAAGAACAGCACTGTGGTGCCCGGGGCGATGGTGGTGGAAATCGCGGAGTTCGCATCGGGGGAGAAAGTGATGCCGTAATTGGGCCCCGGGCCGCTGCCGAGGCTGCCGTGACCGCCCGCATAATAATTGCGGACATCTTCGAAATTCTGCAGGCCCTCGAAGGTGACCGTGACCTGCTGGGCGTGGGCGAGCGGAAGGGTAAAAACGAGAGCCGAGGCGCAGAAGACCGCGCGGATTCGGGCAGTGAAACCGGGTAAAAAACGGGTCATAAGGAAAAAGGAGTGCATCAGATCGCCAGGGCGACGGCAAGAGGAATCGCGAATTATCGTAATTTCTCATAATCGACCGAAGACTATACCGATAAACGGACAGTGGTTTCTGCGACTGGAAGGCGAACGTCGCTCGACGCTGGAGACTCCGCGCGCGTAACGTCGGCTCGCCATGATCAAACAAGTCAAATTCGTCAGCATTCCTGTGGCCGACCAGAACCGGGCGCTGGATTTTTACACGGAGAAGCTCGGGTTCACCATCATCACCGATCAGCCGTTCGATGATAAGCAACGCTGGATCGAGCTGCGGGTGCCGAAGGCGGAGACGCGCGTCGTCCTGTTCACGGCGGAAGGTGAAGAGAAGCGGATCGGCTCGATGATGCCGATGGCTTACGCGTGCGACGACATCGATAAGACTTACGATGAATTGAAGAAGCGCGGGGTGGAGTTCGACGGCCCGCCGGAGAAACAGCCGTGGGGCTCTTACGCGATGTTCAAGGACAGCGAAGGCAATAAGTTTGTCGTCTCCACGTCCTAGCCGATTCGTGATCGAAGGGAGAACTTATGAAACGTCTGTTGCTCGGCGCTCTGCTCGTTCTGATAACCAAGGCCGCCGTTGGCGGGATCTTCTTCGGCCTGCTCTACGCCGGGGCCGAATCGTCTCCGACGTTCCGGCCGGAAGGGCGGGAAGCCCACGGCGTGGCCATGATTGGCTACGTCGCATGGTCTCTGGCGTTCATGTTCCTCTTCTCGCGCGGAGCGGAGAGAGGCGGATGGCGGGAAGGGCTCCGCTTCGGGATCCTGGTCTGGCTCTTCTACTTTGTGCCGATGATCCTCGGGATCTTCGGCTATTTCGCGGTCGACAAAGCGTGGGCCGGCGCAGCGCTCGTGGGTGGACTCGCTGAAGCGCTGGCGTGCGGAGTGGTTGCATCTCTGGTTTATCGCAAACCGGAGACGCCCGTGCTGGCCGTTTGAAAGCAATTGGAGGGACGGGCGCTGTCCCGTCTTGTCATCCCGAGGCTGGCGCAGCACGCCGAGGGACCTCCCAGTCGTAGGGGCAATCACGCAAGTCCGCTGTCGCGATCCCGCGGATTCTCGTGGCGAAATCAGGCTGCCGTTAGTTTGTGTGGAACCAGTGCGCTTGAGAGGTCTCTCGCCGTCTCCGCGGCTCGGGATGACACGATCTTACGCCGCCACGGCGGTCGTTCCCTCCCGTTCGGGAACGGCGATCCCGCGTTGGCGGGACCGTTGCTACAGCGCTGCAGAGTCAGGCTCTGGTCGTCCTTCTATTAGTTCCGGGTCCGATCGTCGATCACGCCGGGGTCGCGTGGTTGATGCGGCGAGGCGAGGAAGGGGAAGACATTTTGGAAGGGGACTTCGTTGGAATTCACGTTGTCGGAAAGGAATGTCCGGTTGTTAAGCAAAGTCAGGAGGACATCGATGACGTCGTCACCGAAGCGTCGCCCATTCGGGAAACCCGCGTTGGTGCTGGTCCCACCGCCGGGCCCGGTATTCGGCGTGTTGAGACTCAATCGGAGGAAATCGCCGTTGGTTACCGCAATGCCGGCCAAGATATTGATGGAGGTGTTGTCGGTCCCGAGCTTTTGAAGATTCGCGACGATATCACCGGCAAAGCGGCCGGTCGCGTCTTCTCGAGGATTGGAAGTGTTGTATTCATCCTTCCGGGAGAATGGAACGAGAGCCACGTTAACGGCGGGGACGCCCATGCGATCGATCTGCGGCGCATTTTCGATATCAAAAACCTCGACCACGGCAATGCCCTGCGCGCCATCTGCTCCCTCCACAATGGCGGTATAGGCAGCCGCCTGGAGCGCCGCGATGATGACGGATTCCCTGGGGTCCGAGGGCGCGAATCCCAGGCTGGAGATTTCCGCGGCCAGAGCACTGTCCTGCCAGTTATCGTTGCTGGCCAATATCTGCCCCTGGCCATTAACGATTCTGAGCGTGGGATCGGAGAGCGCCGCGAGGCCGAAGGCGCTCAAGCTCGGCCCGAGAGCGCGGACGATGACGCGCTTCGGGTTCCGGCCACTAATTATTTTCCCGGCGATCAAAACCCTATCGCCGCCCTCGACCTGAGCGCGGGCCGCGAGGTTCGCCAAAACGGTGGGGTTCCGAAAGGTAGCCGCGGAAATGCCCACCACATTGTTGGACTTCGGCAGCAGTCCTACCGGAATGCTCAGGGTAATCGCCATGGTGTTGTAGCCGGCAAAGGAATCCCGGCCGCGACTCAAGAAGGAATTGTTTCGGCTGCCGGCCAGGACCGAATCGAACCATCGTGAGAATCCCGTGACGTCGAAAAAGAATGGATCATCGACCGATCCGGCGGAGAATCTGACTCCGGACGCAGAATCGGTCGTTACCACCTGCGGGGGCGCGGTCGGTTCGAGCGACGGATTGGTGGCCGGGGCGACAAAGTCAAAAACCTTGTTCAATCCCTGGAACATTTGGACGGTCGCATTCTGCGCCGCGCTGGTGCTCGTCCTCGGGGAAAAGGTGACGTTAATGAGGGCGTCGAAGATGGCGTCGCCGGTTCCTTCGAGTTGGAACTGGTAACGCGCATTCGGGTCGAAAATTGCCTGGTTGACGGCTTCGCTGGGGATCATGAACCCGCCGACAGTCATGCTGAGAACCGCGCGAGTGTTATCGGATGGATCCAGGAAGAAATAGACATCGCCGATGTCGACCGCCGCATCGACGGAGATTCTTGGCCCATCCCTGTGGTCGGCCGCGCCAAGGTTGCCGGCGCCCAACGAAACTGCGCACAGAAGTAGAGTTACCCGCAGGAGGATCGAGACCGAGGAACTTGGGAGCGTCTTCGTTTTCATGTTCGGTGGGTTGAGTGATTTAGTGGGCGCAAAAGCCCCATCCCTTACCGCAACCGAAGAAGCCCGCGCCCGCGAGAGAGGCCGATGATGAGGCCGGAGGGGCGGGTCCGTCAATCCTTTTGGCCGCACGGAGGGAGGCTGCACGTCCCAATCCCGCGCCCAGGTGGGACGTGCGGAAGCACCCTCCGAGCGAAGAATCACCAGGGAATCACTTTCCGATCCTTCACGAACTTACCGGTCAGATCGTGGGGCGCGTCGGTGGCGAGCCAAACGATGGTGGCGGCGCCTTCCGCCACGGAGCGAGTTGCGTTCTCGCCGCCCATGTCGGTGCGGACCCAGCCCGGGCAAACACAGTTAACAGCGAACTTCGGCAGGGCCGCGGCAAGCTGCACCGTGACGCCATTCAACGCGGTTTTCGAAACGCAGTAGCAGGGCGCCCATCCATCCGCGCCGTCCTCGAGCTGGCCGCCGCCGCTCGAAACGTTCACGATTCGCGGCGCGGAACTCTTTTTTAGCAACGGCACGAAGGCCTGCGCGACGAGCCACGGACCGAGCGTGTTGGTTCGTAATGTCTTCTCGAAAATTTCCGGCGTAAGGCTCAGCGCGTCCTTGTCCTCGTCGACGAGGATTCCCGCGTTGTTGATCAGCACGTCGAGCCGGTCACCTTGTCGCGACACCTCCTCAGCTGCGCGACGGATGCTTGCCGCATCAGAAACGTCGATCTCGAGAAAAACGACGGCGCCATCGGCGCTGAGTTTCTCGGCCGCAGCCCGCCCGGCTTCCAAGTTGCGCGCACCGAGGAAGACGCGAAGGCCCAACCGCGCCAGCTCCCGCACGACTTCAAACCCGATCCCTTTGTTCGCGCCGGTGACCAGCGCCGTCTTTTGGTTTCTCATGACTTGGTGTCAGATACTTCACCGCGCTAGCGATGGACAGAGAATGAATCGTGGCGTGGATTGATTCGGGCCGCTTCGGCCAGGAGTTCCTTTCCGCGATCAGCGTTGCCCGCCTTCATGAAAATGGTCCCGGCGTGCGCGAGGATATGGGCGTCCCTCGTGCCGCGGGCGAGCAGCCTGGTCATGATTTCGCCGGCCTGCGCAGAATCGCCGTCGCGATAATGCGCCCAGGCGAGCGTATCTTCGGCCTCCGCGGTGTGCCGCAATTCCAAATCTCGCCGGGCCCATTTCAGGGCCTCCTTCGGATTTGTTTCGGTGTCGGAAAAAAACTCGGCGAGATGATGAAAGTAATGGGCGTTGCCCTGCTCGGCATTTTTCAAAAAAGCGTCGCGAGCCCGGCCGCACCAGTCGGCCGCTTCCGCGCTCTTACCCATTAGTCCATACACTTGTCCCAAGGCGTGCCAGAATTCCGGGCGCTGCCGGCGCGCGATCACTTTTTCATAAAGAACGACCGATTCCTCATATTTTTTTTGAGCAGCCCGAAGCTCCGCCATGTGCTCCAAGGCACCAAAATCGTCCGCATGCTCGACAAGCGCGGCCCGGTAATTTTTCTCGGCTTCGTCCCAGCGTCCGAGAGCGAAGGCTAGCTGGCCCAGCTCCACGAGACACCACGCGACGATTTCGGGAGACGCCGGCGACAACTGTCGCGCGGCTGCGAGGGCCTTCTCCAGATGCATCCGGGCCGGATCGAACGCGCCGCGCGCCTCTTCAAGCCGGGCGAGACGCGTCTCGATCTCGATGGGATCGGCTTTGCGTTTCTGCATTTCGGCGTAGGCGTCTGCCGCCTGGTCGATCTCCCCAAATTCCAGGAGGGCGTCCCCCAGCAGGATGAATCCGCGACTTTTGCCCGGTTCGATTTTCGTGAGAGCCAAGGCGCGATCGCGTGCCGCGGCAAAATGATGCGACTCGTACTCGACCTTGGCATCCATGTATAATCCGCTGGCGTTTCGCTGGGCCGGCACCGAGGCCAGGGAGCGGCGGACGGCTTCGCTCGCCCGTCGGAGCCATTCGTAACCGCCGGTTTCGCGGAGGCGCTCGAGGTAAATTTCCGCGAGCCGGTTTTGCGATATGATGTCGTCGGGATCGTGTTGGACACGGTCCTCAAGGAAACGTTGGACGCGCTCCGGACTTTCCGACGGAACTGGCTTTTCCTCGTGGGCAGTGAGATTCCGCAGAAAAAACGCCTGACTTGCTAATAGAACCAGCGCGACTCTCCGGCCCGGAAAAGAGGTTTTCACCTCAGTTTATTTATCGCCGCCGACGTCCGAAGGAATAGCCGCGATGGGTGCGGCCGCCGCCGATGGAACGCTTTCCGCCCTCGGCCGCTTCGGGCTCGAAGAGGGCGGTGTAAAGGTAGGGGAAGCCGTCGAGTTTGAGGCGGGGGATCTTCTGGCCCATGAAGCGCTCGATCGAGTGGAGGGAGGCAAGCTCTTCGCCGTTCATAAGCGTGAAAGCGTCGCCGACATTTTGGGCGCGGCCGGTTCGGCCGATGCGGTGGACGTAGTCTTCCGGATGCTCGGGCACGTCGTAATTGATGACGTGACTGACGCCGGCGATGTCAATGCCGCGCGCCGCGATGTCGGTGGCGACCATGATTTCATACTTGCCGCTCTTGAAACCTTCCAGCGCTTCCACCCGCTCCCGCTGCGTCCGGTTCGAATGCATCACCGCCACGGAATGTTTGGCCTGCTTCAATCTCACCGCGATCTTGTCCGCGCCATGTTTGGTGCGGCTGAAGATGAGGGCGCTGTCGAAATTCGTGCGCTCGAGCAGCGCCATGAGCAGATCGAATTTTTGTTCGGCTGCCACGGGATAGACAGCGTGCGTAACGGTTTCGGCCGGTGAACGGCGCGCGCCAATCTCGACTACCTCCGGTTCGCGCAAGACCCAGGCAGCGAGCCGCTCGATTTCCGGCGGCAACGTCGCGGAGAACAGGAGCGTCTGCCGGTCAGTGGAGATTTGCTCCACGATCCGGCGGACGTCGGGAAGAAAGCCCATGTCGAGCATTCGGTCGACTTCATCGAGCACCAAAATCTTGACGTGACGAAAATTGAGCGACCCCTGTTCCAGCAAATCGAGCAAGCGGCCGGGCGTGGCCGCGACGACATCCACTCCGCGGGCGGCTTCTTCGCGTTGTTTCCCGTAACCCACGCCGCCGTGCACCACAGAGACGCGGAGATCGGTGAAGCGCCCGTAATCGCGAAAAGCAGTTTCAACCTGCGCCGCCAGCTCGCGCGTCGGCTCGAGGACGAGGCAGCGGAAATCACCGTGTTTGGCCAGCAGCGTGAGGATGGGCAGCGCGAAAGCGGCAGTCTTGCCGGTGCCGGTTTGCGCCGTGCCGATCAAGTCCTTTCCGGCGAGAACGATCGGGAAGGCGCGAAGTTGAATCGGAGTTGGCTCCGAGAAGCCCATCGCCTGGGTGCCGCGGACGACTTCCGACGAGAGGCCAAAATCTTTAAATGACACGGGTGGAAGCTACTCCGTCTTGGGGCATCACACAACGGTCCACCGAGCCGTGGCGACAGCATCGGTTTGTGCGAGGATGCGAGATGGCGCAGGCACTATCCATTTTCGTAATGGCCGACACGCACAATCGCCTGCCGGTTAACATCGAGGCCCTGGCGAAGAACGCGGATGAGATCTGGCATCTCGGCGATGTTTGCGATCCAGCCATTCTCGAAGCGATCGAGCATTTCGGGCCGCCGGTAACGGTCGTGCGCGGAAACTGCGACAGTGGTTCGGAATGGCCATTGGTGGTCGATCTGGAACGAAATGGCGCGCGGTTACGTCTGATCCACATCCCGCCAGAGCGCCCGCCCGCTAACTTCGACGTGGTGTTGCACGGTCATACCCATGTCCCGCGAAATGAGCGGCGCGAAGGGGTGCTGTTTTTGAATCCCGGTTGCGTCACGCGGCCAAATCGCGGCTCACCGGCGAGCGTGGCGAATCTGGATATTGGTCCGGACGGCAAGTTGAGCTGGCGAACAATCCCGTTGCGCTGAGGGAGCGGCGCTGTAGTCGCCCCGCTCAGTCGGGGCGCCAACGGGACACGGCGATCCCGCAGTCGCGGGACCGTGGCTACAGAGCTAATTGCATCGCGTACGAAAGGCCTGTTATTCAGCCCGCAGCACGACCATCGGGTCGACACCGGCGGCGCGACGCGCCGGAAGCCAGCAGGCCAAAACGGCCACCGCGATCAAGAGCGCGGGCACACCGATGTAAACGCTCGGATCACCGAAGCCGACGCCGACGAGGGAGCTGCCGATCACCTTGTTGAGACCAAGCGCCGCCAGCCAGCCGACGAGCGCGCTGATCAACACGACGCGCAAGTGTTGCCAGACCATGAACCAGACGACCGAGCGCTGAGTGGCGCCGAGGGTCAGCCGCACGGCAATCTCTCGCGTGCGTTGGGCCAGGGCGTATGCCAGCACGGCGTAGAGACCGATCGCCGAAAGCGCGAGCGCCAGTGGGCCGAGAACGGAGAGCATTCGGGCGGGGACTCGCTGCATGAAGAGGTTGTCGTCCACATGCCGCGCGAGCGTGCGCGGCTCGATCAAGGTGATTTCAGGATCAAGACTCCGCACCGCCTCCCGCATGGCGGGAAGAAGCGCACGCGGGTCGCCCGAACGCGCGCGCACGTGCAAGGTGGGCGCGAAGATGAATTGCGCCCGCATCGTCAGCCAGGCGACGGGGCGCGGGCTTTCGTTGAGACTCAGGTATTTCGAATTCCGCACGACGCCCGCGATCTCATAAAAGGTCCCGTTGATCTCGAAGCGCCGTCCCACGGGCGAAACTCCCGGCCAGTAGCGGCGGGCCATTTCCTGATTGATCACCGCATCGAGCGGCAGCTCGGTGCGGCTGAGCGGCGAGAGGTCGCGCCCCTCGACGAAGGGCATGCCCATGCTCGCAAAATAGCCAGGCGTGACGTTAAACCCGAGAGCTTTCCTTTCCGGATCGAACGGCGCGCCTTCGACGTTGATGACCGCCGTGTTGAGGCCGCGAATATCGAGCGGAATGAGGGCGGCAGCGGACGCCCGCTCCACTCCTGGCGAAGCTTCCAGTTTTTGTATGAGTTGATCCAGGAAAACGCGGCCGGTCTCCTTGTTGTAGCCGCGCCCCGCGAGATCGACGCCGGCCAGCATCACGCGGTCTTGATCGAAACCGGGGTTGGCCACAAGAGAGTTGCGAAAGCTTTTCAGGAAAAGACCGGCGAGCACAAGCACGATGAGCGCGACGGCAACCTGCAAGCCAACCAGGAGATCGCGCATCCGGCTGCGCCCGCCGAGGCTGCCGCGTCCGCCGCGAAGCGATTGCAGAATATCGCTGTGGGCCAGTTGCCAGGCGGGCGTGAGACCAAAGGCGACGCCGCAAACTGATCCCAGCAAGATCGCGAACGCGAGGCTGGAACCATCAAGGTGCGGCGTGATCTTGAGCGGGAGATTCGCCGGGAGCGGAATTTGCGCGAGGGCGTCGACGCCCCAAAGCGCGATAAGCAGGCCGCCCACCGCGCCGCCAATTGCGAGCACCAGACTTTCGCTCAGGAGCTGGCCGATGATACGGCCGGGTCCGGCGCCCAAGGCGAGGCGCACGCCGATCTCTCGCTCGCGGACACTGGCCCGCGCCAGGAGGAGGTTGGCGGTGTTCGCGCAAACGACGATGAGGATCAGGACTGCGAATACCTGGAGCGTGGCGAGAGCGTAAACAATATTTTCGCCGCCGCGCGGGACGCGCCAGAGCGGGAGCAATTCATAGCGAAGGCCCTTGTTCGTCTCGGGATAAGTTTCGATGAGGCGTTGGGCGGCGCTGTTCAGTTCGGCCTGCGCCTGTTCTGGCGTCACGCCGGGCTTCAATTGCGCGAGCATGAAATAGGCACGGGAGGTCCGTTTCGTCAGCTCCTGAGTGGCGGGTTGCAACTCGGTCGCCATGGTCAACGGGATCCAGATATCGAACCCTAACGAGTTCATGCCGCCGCGGAATCGTTCCGGCGTTACGCCGATCACGGTCAGCGCGCGGTTGTTGAGCTTGATGGTTTGGCCAATGACGTTGGGCGCTCCTTTGAAATGAAGCTGCCAGAGATCGTGCGAAATGACGGCCACCGGTTCTGATCCCGGCCGCGTCGCTTCCTCCGGCCGGAAGAAGCGGCCGAGCGCGGGACGCGTGCCGAGCACGTCAAAGAAATTGCCGGAAACGAACTGGCCAAAGATCCGCGCGTCCCGTTCGGAATCGCCCAGATAAAAGGCGCGGGGGCGCTGCGCGGCGATGCCCTGAAAGGACGAGACCATCTCGTGGAGGTCGCGATATTCGAGCCAGGAAGTGGAGACGTAATTGCCGGTATCGTCCTTCGTCTCCAGCGACCAGACCGAGGCGGTTATGCCGGGGAGCGGTTCAAAGACTTGAGCCTTGAGCCAACTAAAGATGACGGTGTTCGTTCCGATCCCGATCGCCAGGGACAGGATCACCACCGCGGAGAGCCAGGGAGTCTTCGTCGCCGTGCGGAAGGCGTGACGAAGCGTGTGCACGGGTTTGGTTATGCCCGGAAATTATGGGATCCGCAAGAGTGCGGAGGGGGAGGAACAGGCTCCTTCAAAAACGTCCGCATTCCGGAGCGGAGATCCGCAAGCAAAGGGCACATGGGGCCAGGAGCTGGTTAGCCCGCGCCCCGCCGACCAAAAGGTCAGCGGTCACGCGCGAGATTAACTGTGGGAGACGACTGCAGTCTGGGCGGAGGCCTGCGCCTGATCGGTGAACGGCAGCTTGATGGGCTGATGGGCCACCTGCCAGATCGCGACCACCGCGCTCAGGACGATGACGCCGTAAACGAGGGTCTCAAACAGATTGCGTTCTTTTTCTTCGGCCTGCACCAGCATGGAGTAGGTCGACTTCACTTTGTGGGTTGGGTTGTTTGATTTCATAAGGATTTGTTTGGTTATGCCTCTCCTTATGCAATGCCCGTGCCACGGACTTAAAGAATGTTATAAACTGTCGTATCAGAGCGAGTTACATCTTTGTATCAATTCTGCGCGGCGCGGAATTTATTCCGTCCCCGGGATCAGGCCGTTCCGATTTTGGGACGGCGAAATGGGCTACTTCTTAACAAGGAGCGGCGGTCTCCAGACCGCCGTCATGGTAAGACGGGCGGTTTGGAAAGCGCCCCTCCTTGGAGGAAAGCGAGGCTACTTCTCTTCGGCTTCGGACTTCGTGGCGTCGCTTTTCTTCGACTTGCGGTCCGGCTTTGCGTCCGCGTCTGCGGCTGGCTTGGCGCCCTTGCGCTTCTTGCCTTTTTCCTCCGCGACGGGCTCGTCGACGACCAGCGGCGAATCGACCCACTCGATGAAGGCGACGGGAGCTGAATCGCTCTTGCGCGCACCGAGTTTGACGATGCGCGTGTATCCACCATTCCGCGACGCGGAACGAGGCGCGATGTCCTCGAACAATTTCTTCACCGCATCCTTTTGCCGAAGGACCGCGAGCGCCGTGCGCCGTGCGTGGAGCGAACCCTTCTTGCCGAGGGTCACCATCTTTTCCGCGAGGGGGCGGACCGCTTTCGCCTTGGCCAGGGTGGTCTTGATCCGCTGGTGCTCGATCAAACTGCAAACCTGATTGGCGAGCAGCGCTTTCCGGTGCTCGGCGGTGCGGCCGAGTTTGACGGTTTTCTTTTGGTGCCTCATGGATTCGTCCTCGACGCTGAGAGTTGCCTATCGTGCGGTTCTATTTTTCTTCGTCGGCCGAGCCATTCACGCCGGCGCCATCGGTGGCGATCGGGGTTTCTACCAGGCCTGGATCGAATTTCATTCCGAGACCGAGTTGCAGTTGCTGCAGCTTGTCCTTGATCTCGTTGAGCGACTTCTTGCCGAAGTTGCGATACTTGAGCATCTCGGCCTCGGTCTTCTGCGCGAGCTGGCCCACGGTGGTGATGTTGGCGTTGTTCAGGCAGTTCGCCGCGCGGACGCTGAGCTCGATCTCGTTCACGCTCATGTTGAGGAGCTTCTTGAGCTTCATGTTCTCTTCGCTCACGCCGGCTGGCGTCTCGTCGAACTCGATGATGTCTTCGTTGAAATTCACGAACACATCGAGGTGATGGCGCAGAATCGCAGAAGCCTGGAGGAGGGCGTCGTCCGGAGTCAGGCGGCCGTCCGTCCAGATCTCGAGGATGAGCTTGTCGTAGTCGGTCCGCTGTCCGACGCGGGTGTTTTCCACCGCGTATTTCACGCGGGTGACTGGTGAGAAAATGGAATCGATGGGGATAAGCCCGATCGGCTGATCGGCGCGTTTGTTTTCATCGCCGGTGGCAAAGCCGCGGCCGACGCGCACTTCGAGTTCGGCGTCGAACTTATGCTTCTTGTCCATCGTGCAGATGAGCTGGTCGGGGTTCAGGACCTCGAAGCCCTGGATGACCTGGATGTCGCCGGCGGTCACTTCGCCTTCCTTGTTCACGGAGAGGGAAAGCTTGCGCGGCTCATGCTCGGCGGCCTTGAACTTGATGCGCTTGAGATTGAGAACGATGTCGGTCACGTCCTCGACAACGCCAGGCAAAGTGGCGAACTCGTGTTGCGCGCCGGTGATCTTCACCGCGGTGATGGCAGCGCCTTCCAGCGAGGAAAGGAGCACGCGGCGAAGGGAATTGCCGACCGTGTGGCCGTAGCCCGCTTCGAACGGCTCGGCGACGAATCTCGCGTAGGTTTCCGTGGCGCCGTGCTCGTCTTTGACGAGGGTCTTCGGCATTTCAAAACGACCGTAATGAACTGGCATAAGCTAATTTCGGATTGCGGATTTCGGAATGCGGAAAGGTTTTTTCTCTCCGGTTTCCGGTTTCTACTCTCCGGTATCTCCAAAGCGCCGGGTTTCCCCTGACGAGTGCGGCCTCACGTCCAGCGACGGAAACCCAGGGACCAACGGCGCAACTTCAAAAACTCGTTGCGGGACGGGAATGAACACTAGCAAGCCGGCTTTGCAAGCGGGATTTCGGTAGGGCGAGACGCCGTCGAGCCGAAAACGGCGCGGCTCGACAGAGTCTCGCCCTACCAAGCAGATTACGGCGAAATCATCCTTCCACGATGCTATCCGGCAGCTCGTTTCCGCGATCCGAGCTTTTCGGAAAATAGCGGGCCAGCAATTGCCCGGCGGATTCAATCGCCTCTACTAACGCATCGGTGAACTCCTCGCGGACGAAGTGCTCCCGCATTTTCTCCACCAAATCCTGCCAGAATTCGTTTCCGCATTTCTGGTGCACACCTTCATCGCCAATCACGGCGAACTTGCGCGCCCGGGGCGCGACGTAAATCAGGATGCCGTTTCGTTCCCGCGTCTGTTCCATGCCGAGTTGCCGAAATTTGCTTTGGGCGTGATCGAACGCGTCGCCGTCCAATTCGCCTCGTTGAACGTAAATGCGAATTTCGCCCGACGTTCCCGCCTCGGCTTCCTTAATGGCCCGGACGATCCGGTCATGATCAAGCTGGCTCAGAAATGTCTTCGTTCGCATGCGATCTACCAGCTGCCGCTTGAGCCGCCTCCCCCAAATCCGCCGCCGCCTCCACTAAACCCGCTGAATCCGCCGCCGGAAGAGGAACCGCTCGACCAGCCACTTCCAGGGCTGGACCAGCCGCCGATAAAAGGTCCACCCATGCTGGAGTAACCGTAGCCTTTTCGCCGCCGCCCGACCCGCGTGAAAACCAGAAAAATCAGCAAGAGCAGGACGAGGAAAAGGAGGCCATTGCCGCTTCCGCTCTTTTTGTCTGCTTCGGCGTTAGTTTTCCCGTCGCCTTTATATTCTCCGCGAATCGCCTTGAGGATGAGATCGATCCCCTCAGCCAGACCAGCCGGATAATCGCCGTTCCGAAAATGAGGGTTCATGTGGCGCGAGCGGATGTCGAAAGCCGTGATGTCTGGCAGCGCCCCTTCCAGGCCGTAACCGACTTGAATCGAGCTCTTCCGATCTTCGATAAAGACCAGCAGCGCTACGCCATTCCCGCCGCTCTGCCCTTTTCGACCGATGCCCCACGCCTGGGCGATACGTTGAGCATAGTCCTCAATGGACGAGTCGGACTCCATTTTGGGAAAGACGGCGACGACCACCTGGTTCGAAGTTTCGCGCTCGAACTGCGCGAGCTTTTCATTGAGCTGCGCCGCTTTTTCTTTCGAGACGACCCCGGCGTAGTCATTGAAATACCCGGCCGGTTTAGGCGGAATGACTTCGGCGGCCAAAGCCTCGGCGGCGAGAACGCTAAAGAAAAGGAGCGCCGCTCCTAATACGTGCCGCCGAAGAAACCCCAAACCCCAAGCTCGCCACGGCGAGTCCGTCCGGCGGCGGACTCCAAATCCCAATGAAGCCTCAAGCACCGAGCTCCAAGAGCGATTGCGCACAACTAGGTTGGAATTCGGAGCTTCTTTGGAGCTTGGGGCCTGGGATTTGGGATTTCCACCGCTACGGAGTAGCGGTCGGCACCGGCGGGGGAGCCACGGCCGGAGGCGCGGGCGGCTTGTTAAAATCGAACTTCACTTCAGGCGCTTTCTCGGCGCCTGGGGCTGCGTTGAAAAATGGCCGCGGCTGGAAGCCAAACATCTTGTTCAGCATGTTGGTCGGGAATCGCGCGAGCGCGGTGTTGTAATCCTGGACCGCGGTGTTGAAATTATTTCGTTCCACCGAGATGCGGTTCTCGGTGCCTTCCAGCTGGGCCTGGAGATTCTGGAACGCTTCAGTCGCGCGAAGCTGTGGATAATTTTCAGTCACGACCAGGAGCCGCGACAGCGCCGTGCTCAATTGTCCCTGGGCCTGCTGGAATCTTTCCAGCTCGGCCGCGTCAGTCGGCGCCTTGCTTGGGTCGAGTTTAACCTGGCCGACGCTGGCCCGCGCGTTCGTCACTTCGGTCAGGGTGGACTTTTCGAAATTCGCCGCGCCCGACACGGTGCTGACCAGATTGGGAATCAGATCGGCTCGGCGCTGATAGACCGATTGCACGTCGGCCCACTTCTTATTGACCGTCTGCTCGAGGGTGACGAGCTGGTTGTAACTCCCGCAGCCGGTAAAGCTAAACAACAGGACCAGGAGCGATGCTCTGGCGAATCCGCGCATAAAATTTTTCATAGATCAGGATCGCGCACCGTGGCGCGGGGGAATCGTCGTCAAACTAGAGGTGAAGTCAATCCTGCGCGGGCGCTGGCTCCGGCGGCGGCACCTCAGCTTCCGCCGGTATTTCCTTGCGCGGCGCGCTTGGCAGATAACGGGTCCGGAGTTCCTCCGCGTTCGGGAGCTCATCGAGGTCGCGCAGACCGAAATGCTCGAGGAAGAATTGGGTGGTCTCGTAGAGGAGGGGGCGGCCGGGGACTTCGGCCCGGCCGGCGATCTTCACCAGACCTCGCTCCATCAGATTCTGGAGCACGCCGTCGACGGCCACGCCTCGCACCGCTTCGATGTCCGCACGAGTGATCGGTTGCCGATAGGCGACGATGGCGAGCGTCTCCAGGGAGGGAGGCGTCAGGCGCGCCGGTTTCACCGCCGGAAATAATTGACGGACCCACGGCGCGTAAGCGGGGTCGCTCACCAGCTGCCAGCCCTCCGCCTTTTCCACCAACTGGAAGGCATGGCCTTGCTGGACATACTCGATTTTCAGTTGCTCGAGAGTGGCCGCCATCTGGGCCTCGGACGTCTTGGCGAACTCGTTCGGCGTGAGCTCGTCTTCAGCGCCGGCGCCTTTAACAGCAGCCACGAGCTCCCGCGGAGTGAGCGGCTTTTGCGCGCTAAACAAGAGCGCTTCGATGACCTGGGTGAGATTCATAGGGCTATGCGACTTATACGACCTATATCCCAATCTCGCTTTGGATCGCCTCCGCGATCCGGTTCGCCTGGCGATCTATCTGCTCCAGCTCGCGGCCTTCAATGAGCAACCGGATCTTCGGTTCTGTCCCCGAGTATCGGAGCAGGACCCGGCCTTTCCCGGAAAGCTCCTTTTCGGCATCGCCGACCAGCTTCATCACCGCGGGCAATTCTTCGAGCGGACGTTTCTCTTTCACCTTTAAGTTCCGCTGCGCCTGCGGGTATTTCTTCAGGCATTGCTTCAGCTCGCTCAACGGTTTTCCCGTCGTCTTCATGATCCGCAACACTTGGAGCGCGCTGATGATCCCATCCCCCGTGGTGGTGAAATCGCGGAAAATCATGTGGCCGCTTTGTTCGCCGCCGAGATTCAAATTTCGCCCGACCATTTCCTCGATGACATAACGATCGCCCACTTTGGCGCGCACGACTTTGCCGCCCAGCGCCGCGAGCGCTTCGTCGAGTCCAAAGTTGCTCATCACCGTGGCGACCAGCGTCTGTTCCTGAAGCCGGCCGGACTTCAACAGATCCACCGCGGCAATGGCGAGAATCTCGTCGCCATCGACCAGCTCGCCTTTCTCGTCGCAAAGCAGAACGCGATCGGCGTCGCCATCATGCGTGATCCCGATTTGCGCCCCGCTTTCCCTGACCGCGCGCTGAATTTCGGAAGGGAACGTGCTGCCGCATTGTAAATTGATGTTCGTTCCGTTTGGCTCGTCGTGAATGACCGTCAGGTCCGCGCCCAGCTCGCGCAGAATGCACGGCGTCGATTTGTAGGCGGCGCCATTCGCCACATCGACTGCGATCCGGATTTTCTCCAACGACATGCCGCGTGGGAAACTGGCTTTCGCAAACTCGACATAACGGCCGAGGGCATCGTCGATGCGGCGCGCCCGGCCGATCTTCCCAGCCGTCGGCCGAATGGAATCAATCTCCCCGCTGAAAACCAGATCTTCAATCTGTTGCTCGACCTGGTCGTCGAGTTTGTAGCCGTCGTGTCGGAAAAACTTGATGCCGTTATCTTCGTAAGGGTTGTGCGACGCGGAGAGGACGATGCCGGCATCGGCGCGGAGCGACCGTGTGATGTAAGCCACGCCGGGCGTCGGCAGCGGCCCGATCAAAAGCACATCCACGCCCAGCGAAGTAATGCCGGCCACGAGCGCGTTCTCCAGCATGTAACCGGAGAGCCTTGTGTCTTTGCCGAGAACAATCTTCGGCCGGGCCCCGCTCGGATGTTCGCGCGGATTAAGCTGGGTGAAAATGTGAGCGGCAGCGCGACCCAGTTTCAGCGCCGTCTCCGCGGTCACCGGCTCGACGTTCGCCACGCCGCGCACCCCATCCGTTCCGAAAATCTTTTTTGCCTGCGCCACCGTTGTTACATTAAGCATCAAGGAGCGGCGGTTTACAAACCGCCGATTTTTAGGGGGGCGGTTCGGAAAGCGCCCCTCCTTGTTTCATCTCGTTGATCTTGCGATGGAGCGTCCGGCGGCTGATGCCGAGCTTCTTGGCGGCCTTGGTGATGTTGCCGTTCGTCGTTGCCAGCGCCTGCATAATGAGACGCTTCTCCGTTTCGTGAAGATCGAGCGCGCTCGCTTTTTCGCCAAACGCCTTCGCTGGCGTGATGCCGCCAGGCAAGGTTGCTCCCGTAGCCGCTCGCACATTCTGGGGCAGATCACGCAGGGTGATCTTCGGCCCGTGCGCCATGACCACGCCATGTTCGATCGCCGTGCGAAGCTCGCGCACATTTCCCGGCCAACTGTGAGTGAGGAGTGCGTTCAGAGCGTCCGCGGTTAAATCGAGCAGCGGCTTCTCGTTCACCTTGCAGAAGTGGCGCAGGAAAGTTCGCACGAGAAGCGGGATGTCTTCCTTCCGCTCCCGCAACGGAGGCATCGTGAGATGGACGACGTTCAGACGAAAATAGAGATCATCGCGAAATTTCCCCTCGGCCACGAGCTTCTCGAGGTTCTTGTTCGTCGCGGCAATCAGGCGAACGTCCGCGCGCAAAGTCTGATTTCCGCCGACCCGCTCGAAGGCGCGCTCCTCACTGATCACGCGGAGTAATTTCACCTGCGTGCTGGCGTCGATCTCGCCGATCTCGTCCAGAAAAATGGTGCCGCCGTTGGCCTGCTCGAAGCGCCCAATGCGGCGCTCATGCGCGCCGGTGAACGCGCCGCGCTCGTGGCCGAACAGTTCGCTCTCGAGCAACTGCGGCGAGAGAGCCGCGCAATGCACCGTCACGAACTTCGCCTTGTTCCGCCGGCTCAGATTATGAATAGCGTGAGCGGCCAGCTCCTTGCCGGTGCCGCTCTCGCCTTCGATCAGAACATTCGCGGAGGAGGGGGCGACCTGCCGGATCGTATCGAGCGCTTCGTGCAGCGCGGGCGATTCGCCGATGATATTCTCGAGTCCGTAACGTTCATCGACCTGCTGGCGCAGCGTCCGGTTCTCCTGCTCCATCCGCCGGCTGGACAGCGCCCGGGCGATCAGCATTTCGACTTTGTCGAGGTTGAGCGGCTTCGTGACGAAATCGTAGGCGCCGCGCTTCATCGCCTCGACCGCCGTGTCGACCGATCCGTAGGCCGTCATCATGATGCTGATCGGAGGATGGGGAAGCTTTAGCGCGCGCTCGATCAGTTGCATCCCATCGTCGCCGCCGAGCCGCAGATCGGTGAGCATGACGTCGATCGGCTCCCGCTCGAGGACATCCATCGCGCCGCGCAGATCCTCCGCAACGTAGGTGTCGTACTCATCCTCCAGCAAACGCCGCAAGCCGTCGCGCGTATGCTTTTCGTCATCGACGATGAGGATGGTGGGCTGGAGGGACATTTATTTCGCGGCGCACCACTGATCGACCCAGTCGTTCACCGTCTTCCACCAAAGCTGGGAGTTCTGCGGTTTCAGCACCCAATGGCCTTCGTCGGGGAAGTACAACATTTTCGACGGCACCTTCAACCGTTGCAGCGTCGTGAAGAGCTGGAACCCTTCCGAAACGTCGAGCCGGAAATCGAGCTGGCCATGCACGACCAGCGTCGGCGTTTTGAATTTCTCGGCGAACAAATGGGGCGAGAATTTCCGGTAGAGCTCGCGGTTCTTCCAGACCGGCCCCTTGAATTCCCATTCGACGAACCAGAGCTCTTCCGTCGTGCCGTAAGCCGACTCGGTGTTGAAGACGCCGTCGTGCGAGACGATGCACTTGAAGCGGTCGGTGTGGCCGAGGATCCAGTTCGCCATGTATCCGCCGTAGCTGGCGCCGAGCGCGGCCATCGCGGTCCTTGTCGATGAATGGATACGTCTTCTCGACGTAATCGAGTCCCTTCATCAAATCTTCATACGGCTTGCCACCCCAATCACCGCTGATCGAGTCGGTGAACTTCTGACCGTAACCGGTGGAGCCGTGGAAATTGATCATCACCACGACGTAGCCGTTGGCGGCGAAGAGTTGCGGGTTCCAGCGATACGACCAGGAGTTCCCAAAGGCGCCTTGAGGTCCGCCATGGATCAAATACTTCAGCGGATATTTTTTTGCCGGATCGAAACCGGGCGGCCTGACCATGAATCCCTGCACCCCTTCGTTTTGCGCGCCTTGGAACGTGAACGACTCCATCGGCTGCATGTCGATCTGGGACAGCACCGCTTCATTCATCCGCGTGACGGGAAGTGCGGCGCGGTTCGCGCCGCCTTTCTTGTCGGCTAGATCCAGCCGGGCGATTTCGTTCGGGGCCTCAACGGAAGCGCGACTGAAGAAAAGGGAATTGCCATCCGGCGAGAAGGCAAGGTCGTCGGCATGGAGCCGGGCGACCTGCTTTGGTTGTTTCGCGTCGAGCGGCAACGACCAGATCGGCACTTCGCCCTGATCTTCCGCGGCAAAGTAGATCGCTTTCGAATCGGGCGTCCATACCAGGCTGCCGACGGAGCGGTCGAAGTTGATGGTCGCATTCCGGGGTTGGCCGGCCTTGCGTTGATAAATAATGAGCGACTCCTTGTCGGCCTCGAAGCCCGCCCGGGCCATGGAACGCCAGGCGAGATGGTTTCCATCCGGCGAATAAACCGGCGTGTTGTCGTTGCCGGGGCTGGTCGAAATTTTCTTCGGCGTCCCACCGGCCATCGGGACGAGGAAGATTTCGTTGTTGGTGCTGGTGGCTTCGACTTCGTCAACATTGCTCGTGTAGGCCACTTCCTGGCCGTCAGGTGAGACAGCATAGAGGTCCTGCCCGCCGAGATTGAAGGGCGGCACGTCATGATCGCCCGGCGTGAGATCGCGCGCGGTATTGGTAGGGCGAGACTCTGTCGAGCCGCCGGGGGTGGAGGACGCTGCGGCCTTCGGCTCGACAGAGTCTCGCCCTACCGAAGCATTTGCATCCGCGCTGACAACGAACAGATGGCTGCGCTTGAATTCCGTGTAGGAGGACCAGTGCCGGTAAAGCAGCTTCGTGAAAATCTTGGCTTTCACTTTGCTCTTCGCGAGCTCCTCGTCGCGGCGTTTGTTTTCCGCGTCGTCCTTCGCATCCGGATAAACCGATGATACGAAGAGGATGTTTTTGCCGTCAGGCGACCAAATCCCGCCGTCGGCTCCGGTGGAAATGTTGGTCACCTGATGCGGCTGGCCATCGAGTCCGCCGCTCTCCGGCGTAAAATTGCACATCCAGATCTGGGTAGGATCGGTGGCCTTCGAGGTCCAGATGAGCCGTTTGCCGTCCGGCGAGAATCGAGGGCGCTCCTCATGGTTAGGCGTTTGGTTCAGGCGGCGCGGTTCCCCGCCCGTCGCCGGCACGATCCACAAATGCGAAATCCTGGTGTTCGCTTCGAGATCAACGTCCACCGCATCAAAGACAACCCATTTGCCGTCTGGAGAAGGAACCGGCCCGCCGAGGCGTTTCAGTTTCATCATGTCCTCGAAGGTGAAGGGACGTTTTTTGGCGCTGGCCGTGGCGGGAGCTGGTGTCGTCTGGGCCAAAACCGAACCCGCCAGGGCGAAAGAAAGAGTCAGGATTTTCCAATTCATGTTTATCTCAGTCCGAGGGCGCAAACTCCCGCCGAACTTCGCCTCGCGCAACCGTGCTCAATTTCAGTCATCCCGAGGCCGCCGTAGCGGGGCGAGGGACCTCACAGTCGCGCGAATCGGTCACGCAAGCTCGCTTTTCGCGCGCCACGAAGGTCGATCTGGCGAACAAGTTGTTCGACTACTCGTGTTACTCTAGAACGACTGCGAGGTCCCTCGCCCCGCGACGGCGGGACTCGGGATGACATCGCTAGCGATGATACAAATCCGGTTGTTGGCCGCGACGGCGTGGGTTATCGGGAGGGCCAATTCGCCAACAATGATCATCCGTCATCAAGATTCGCTTCGGAAAATGTCCATCCGCTTCCTGCTCTCTGCGGTCTTTCCGGCCATCCTGTTTTGTTCGACGGCCGGCGCGCAAACGCCCACTCCGGCGCCGACGCCTGCTCCGGCCGGCAAGAATCTGACCGTCGTCACGCGCAAGGTGACGCCATTCGTGATGGAGAAGAACGGCCGGCTCACCGGATACAGCATCGAGCTTTGGGAACGCGTTGTGCGCGAGGCGCGGCTCCCGTTCGATCCGGATAGCGGCTACAAGACGGTCGAGAACGTAACGCAAATGCTGGATGCGTTGCGCAATGGACAGGCGGACGCGGGCGTCGCCGCGGTCAGCATCACGGCGGAACGCGAGAAGACCATCGACTTCAGTTATCCCTTCAAGGAATCGGGCCTGCAAATTTTGACGCGGGAAACACCGGGGAGCTCGTTCGGCAAAATCGTGGGCGGGCTGATCAAGGGGCAGATTTTCTGGTTGCTCGCGATCCTCTTCGCGGTGCTGCTTTTGAATGCGCATCTCATTTGGTTTTTTGAGCGGCGGCGAAATCAGGAATCCTTCCCGGAAGGATATGTCGAAGGCGTCTGGGAGGCGGTCTGGTGGTCGACCTCCACTCTGATTACGGGCGGTTGCGAAAACAAAACGCAGCTGGGCGTGGCCGGCCGGTTGACCGCGATCATCTGGATGCTGGCGGGCGCGGCTCTCTTTACCTACATCACCGCCACCATCACCAGCGCAATGACGGTCGAGACGCTGAATAGCGATATCCAAAGCGTGAACGATTTGAAGGAACACAAGTGGCCGGTGGCGACGGTAGCCGGCAGCACGGCGCAGGCGTTTCTCGAGCGACAGGGATTAAGCGTGCAGGGCTTCCCGGATGTCGACGCGGCGTGCGCGGCGTTGGCGAACGGCAAGGTGAAGGCAGTGATCTACGACGCGCCGATGCTGCTTTATTATGCGAAGAACAATCCCGACAAGAAGTTGGGAGTGGTCGGAGAATTGTTCGAGAAGCAAAGCTACGGCGTCGGTGTTCCGCACGGCAGCCCGTATCGGAAGGAGATCACGCGGGCGATTCTCGCCTTGCGCGAACAGGGGTTCTTTGACGAGCTGGAGAACAAGTATTTCGGGACGGGACTGACCACCGCCGCGCGCTAGAAATGCGGTCGGCGGCTAAGGGCGCCGGGCTTTGTATTCGTCCGATTCCAGGAAAGCGCGGGTCAGGCTGCGGTAATCGCGGGTGCGGTTGAGATTGCGCAGCCAGTAATCATCCTCGGGGTCGCGCCGGAGATAGCCGAAGTAATGGAGAGCCACATAAGCCGCGTTGTAATCGCGCGCGATGAATTGCGGATTGTTGCTAATATGTAGGAGAACCGAGGCGCGGGTGTGCGTTCCGTTGCCGAGAGCAGCGACGAGCTGAGCGCGTTCGCGTTCGGTCGGGTCAACGCCGGCATTCGAATAAAGCGCGGGGACGAATTGTTCATCGGTGAGCCGATCGTACCGCTCCTTAAAGTCTGCGCGCTCTGTCCAGGCCTCAACCAACTTCCGTTGATTTGCTTCCAATACTTCGCGCCAGTTCGGCGTGCCGGGATAAACCCCGCGGCCGATTTCGCGCAGGTCCGGCATGAATTCATCATAAAGCGGCGGACGCCCGTGCATGACTTTGTGATAGCGGTAAAGCGCGTAACCGATTTGCGGGAAACTCGAACAGAGGCTGGAACGGATCGCGGTCGACCCGGGCGGCATATTCTCGCGGCGGATAGCCTGCAAGCCACTTGGGCGGGTAGCGCTGGCCTCGCCGGCGTCTCACGCGCATCGTAAATGGCGATCTCGCCGCTACGGTAAACAGCTCGGGAATGTTCGTTCGAAGAAGTCGGGGTTGGCTTTGAGGTCCCGCGCGTTCGCGAGGACCGAGATAGATGTAATCGACGCCGTAATAGCGCAGTAGTTCCAGCGCATCGTCGCGTCCCGAGTAAATCGCGCGCACGTCGGCTTCGCGTTCGGCGAAAGGATAACCATGACTCCAGAGCCACGCCGTGGGGCCACGGACGATAGGCCGGCCCGCCAGACTCAGGATTGGCTGGTGAAGGCTCGGCGCGGTGAGAAAGAGCGAACGCGGCGCGGTTTTTCGCGCACGAAAGCGGCGGCCGCCACTTCGTCGCGACTGAACATCAGGCTCTTGCTTCGCAATTCGTAGACCAGCGCGAGGAGCGCCCGAGGCGATCGAAACGACGATCGCGAGGAGGACAGGAATTTGCCAGCGCTTCTGCGAGGCCAGGCCCACCAGCCAGCCGGCCACGAGAACGCAGGTCGCCGCGTACCAATAGTACATGAGCTTGAGGTTGTCGTAGTCGTTAGGCGAGAAGATGAGGAGCGAGGCTGAAGAGGAGCAGGGCGAGGAAGGCGAGGTAGAAACAGGCGAAGCGGGCGCGGCGCATAGAACCAGGCGGGAATGATCAGGAGCGTGGGGAGACCAACGTTGCGCAGCCAGAAGAGGAGCCAGTTCGGTTCGTTATGTCCGCGCCAGCCGATCTGGAAATGGGCGAAGCCGCTGAGCTGGCAACATGGCTGGCAAGTGGCGCCAATTGCGGCAGCGCGAGGAGCACGGCCGGCAGCCAGAATGCGAGCCAGACGCGGCGCGGTCGCATGATGAAACAGGATGCCGCTCACGAGACCGACCGCCGCCGTAAGAGTGGATGTGGAAAGAGGGAAGCAATCCCGCGAGCAGACCGGCGCCAAAGAGCAATCGCCAGGTGTTGGACTTTGGCCACTGGCGCTGCTGCTTTCCCGCCAGAAGATGGCGAAGAGCGTGAAGATCATCAGCGCGAGCGGGATTCCGAAAAGGCTTGTTCGCTGAGGCAGGAGCCGTCGGCGATGATGTTCGTCCAGAGAATGCCTTTCTCGGCGAGGTTGGCGTAGTTGGTTTCCAGCGCCGAGCAGAAGCGCCGCGAAGCTCTTTCCGCTCCCGCGCCAGTCGCGAAAGAAATAAATGAAGCCGAGGCCGCCGTTGAGGAGAAAAAGAATCGTCGCGAGGGACGCCGCCAATCGTGGCGCGCGCTTGATGCCAGCGCCGTTGGAGAACGCCAGCAGCCGGAGCGCGAAGAAATAAAAGATGCCGGTCAGCGCGAGCGCGAGGGGCACGGCGGTTGACGACCAGAGCAGTGTGAAGGTCCATGCCGAGCATGACAAGGCAGGCCGTCTGGAAATCGGGGAGGAACGGATAGAGGAGCGGCGCGGGCGGCATCGGCGTGTAGAGGGGAGGAAAGTTCCCGCCGTAGAGGAAGGAGTTGGTGATCGCGGCATGAAACGCCATGTCGTAAAGCGCGCTCTTTCCGCCCGAGTAGAGACCGCCATCCGCTCCGGGTTGGAGCATGTGAGTGCGGAAAAGCGCGAAGTAGAGAGGCGCAAAGACGCAAAGCAGCACCGAGGAGCGGCGGGTAATCGCTGCGCCAAAGCCGCGGAAGCGATCGAGAGCTCGCGAGGTTCTTTGATGGTGGGGAGCCAAAGGAAGATCGCGCCGAGCCACGTCGCGATGAGGATGGTCAGAACGACGTCGAACGACAAATGGCCGAAGAGCCGCGCGAGTCCGTAAGTGGCGGCGGTCGCCAGGGTCCAGCCGACGACGAGACCCCAGAGCGCTTGCTCGGCGTGGTTAAGTCGAGCGCCGAATGCGCGCCTGACGAGCGCCATGCCGAAAAGCATTGCGCCGACAAGGAAGATGGCTGCGATCATTCGACGCGGACGGGAAGCTGCAAGGTCGGTGAACCGAGCAGCCCAAACCAGGAAACTCCTTCCTGCAGCATGTCGAGTTCGAGGATGTAATGGCCGGCCATCTTTGGCGCGTTCACGACGATAGCCAGCTCAGTTTGTTCGCCCTGGTTTGAGATTACGAAGAAGAGCGGCGCGGCCATCATCGTTGATGATCACTTTTCCCGCCGGATCGAGCCAATGATTGCCGAGAATGACCTGATGAGGGTCGCCACCTCGGTCGCGGCCGCGCCACAAAGTGTTGCTCATGTTCGTGACCAGCACCCGGAAGGTCGCCTGTTGCTCGGTTTTCAGAACGTCTGGCGCGGAGAGGACTTTGATGCTCGCGCGAAACGCCTCTGTCGGCAGCGGCTCGCGAGGCGGCGGGGCGCCTTGGGCCTGGTAAAGGGTGTAATATTCCCAGGTCGCGAGCACGAGACACCTGAGGCAGTTCTCTTCCGTGCTGATGGCAATGCCGTCTACCGGGACGGGCTCGTCCGGCGGCAAGGAGCATGAACGTGGAGATCGGCACCTCGCGCAACGTCGCGTTCCAATAAGCCTGGATGTAACCGGGGATCCAGGGCGCATCAGCCAGATAGATCGGTCGAGCGGGCTGGGCCAGCGCGCGGGCGAAGATTTGCTCCGGATAGCCATTATCGAACTGCCTGAGGCGTCTTTTCGAGTGCGCCCGGTCGTGGAATTGCCATTGGAAAATCACGGCCTGGAGCACGAGGAGGAACGCCAGAGCTGCAAGGACCTGGCGATGGATTCGCCGGCGTTCTGCCAAGAGGAAATCGAGCGCGGGGATGGTCAGGACCAGGAGGAAAACCATGAAGGGCGCCAGCCGCAGCATGTGGACGCTCTCTTTGGTCAGCGCGGCCGGCAGAATGGAAGCAGCGAGGCAAAAGAGGAGGAAACGCCACCAGGCCTCGTTGCGATGACGGCGAAAGATCAGCCAAAGGCCGAGCACGATAAGAATGCCGGCGGCAGCGAGGAGCAGCGGTGTGCCGTAAAGGTGAGTGATCTGTTCGCGATTGGGATCGCCGGTGACGAACAACGTCCAGGGATTGAGATTACCGGCGAAATGTCCAAGGAATTTCCAGGCCAGTTCCCACCAGGGAGTCTGCCCGTCGAAGTAGGTAATGAGATGAAAGCGGGCGGAGAGCGCACCCGGATGGTTCTGATTGAAAAGGAAAAGTCGGAACAAGACTCAGGAGGTAAAGAGCCCACGTTGCCAGCAGACCCGGAAGGCGCGTCCGTGAGGCAAGAAAAAAAAGCGCCAAGGCCAGCAGCGGTCCAAGTAATCGGCCGATCGAATAGGTGTAGGTGACGAGCGCCAAAGTAACCGCGAGACACGCGATATCCCCAAGCGACCAGCGAGGGCGCGTTGACGCTTTGTGCGCGGCAAGAAGAAAGAGACCCAGCACCAAAGGATAGAGCGCGACCTCCAGGACCATGCGGCTCATCTCGAACAGCCAGGGCGTTAGCAGCGCCAGGAGCGTGACGATCCACGCGATTTCGCGCTTTCTGGTTATGCGCCATCCCAGAAGACCAAGAGCGAGCGCTGCCGCGATGCCGGCCGTTGCGCTTAACATCCGCGCGGCCAGAACACTCGGGCCGGTAAGATAATAGACCCCTGCCAGCAGGTAGACATAGACAGGATTCTTGTAGTCGCCAAAGGCGCGAAAATAGAGCGGCCATGGGGTGCCGGTTTCGTCGCGGCCGGTCTGGGAAATCAGGTGCGCGTTATAGGAGATCGAGGCCTCATCGATGTAGTATCCGGGCGGATTCTGCGCTACCTTTGCGTAGTAAGAGCAGATCGCCGCCGCGATCGCAGCGAGCAGAACAAGCTGCCAGGGCCGTGACCACGAGGAGCGGCTAGTCGTAGTTGCGATAAACGTAGATGGAGTTTCCAATCACTGCTTCTGGCATGCGGCGGCGGAAGGAGCGGAAGGTGTTCACTCTGACTTCGTCCGAGCACGCGCTGCCCCTGCACCTCGTAGAGCGGAACGGTGGAGCCATTCAGGAAACTGGCACCCAACGGCTGTGTAACGGGGCGGCGGCTCCGTGGTCGGGCGCGAGCGCATCCTGGTAGTTCACGCCATAGAATCGAGGGTGGCAAAGCCGCCGAGCAGCATGGCGCGCACGCGCGTCTCGCCGCGCGCTCGCAGATAGGCGGCAAGTTCCTTGGCATCGTCTCCCCACTCCACATTCGAATCGGAGAGGTACCACCAGGGGGCGCGCGCGGAAGCGAGCTGGTTCATATAAGGCATGTAGTTCGGATAGATGCGCAACGCTTCGAAACGCTATCCAGGCGACGGCCAGTGTCGCCAGGGCCGTGCGCTGCCAGTCTGGCCAGCCGTGATGTTCGGACGAGCAGCGAATTCCAGAAAGCGCGCCGGAGAGAATGAACAGAAAGACGTAGCCCGGCAGATAATAGCGCACTCCGATATTGAGCGGGCTTGCCATGAGCAGAGCAGTATAAAGCGCGAACGGAATAAGCAGGACGAGGAGCGCCATTCTCGCCGACGAACGACGCGGCCGACGGCCCAGACGAGCGAGGCCAATGGAGAGGAACAGGAAAGGGATGGTGGCTTTAAGCGCGAACGCGACCGGGAAGTAATACCACCAGCCGTGGACGCTATACATTCCCGAGCAAACCGGCCGGATGACCGATCCGTGCTGTGATGCAGTTGCCAATAGACGCCCATCACGAAATCGGTCGGTAAAATCAATGTCAGCGCGCGAACGCTCGCCGTGACGGCCGACGGCCGAAGCCGGGAAAGAGTTAGCGATCCATTCAGCGTCCCCGTCTGTCAAGGGCCGATGGTGGAAGAAGTAACCGGCGTTGATCGACGAGCGATGAGCGCAAGCAGTCGCGAGCGAGCGCATGTCCGACGAGTATGGGCCGCCGATCTTTGTGCCGCCAGAGAAAGGAACACGAGGAAGAACAACGAGCAGGAGCCGGCCCAAGCACGACCATCGAATACTTGGCGAGCATGGCGATCGCCGCGGCCCCGCCCACGCCGAGCTGCGCTCCTCCAGGTCGGTACCTGCCAATAGCGATAAAGCGCAAAAATGCTGAGCAGAAGTCCGAACGCGGCTGGAATATCGGTTTGCACAACTCGCCCGTGCGCGAGCACGTTGGCTCGACCGCGAAAAAGCAAGGGCCAAGAGCGCCGCGCGATCGTCCGAACAAATCCCGGGCGAAAACGAAGATGAGCAGACCCAGCGCGAGCGTGAGAGCAATCATCGGCATGCGCGCCCAGAAGGACAAATCGCGTGGAAGTGGGTCCGATTATCCGCCAAAAGCGCATGACGTAGTCCCATTCGTGTCTTCGGCGGACGGGCCGAAGGATCGATCTTGCGCCGGCGCGAACTCTTGGGGTTGAATGAACAGAAGCGGCAATCCGGCGAGCAATTTGCAAAGCGGCGGATGTTGCGGGATCAACTGCATCTCGCTCGGTCACGAGATGATAGTAGGCCGAGGGATGAGGACAAATTCGTCCGCGGTGATGCTTTTGCGCGCGGTGACGGAGATCAGGTTCACGGCCATCAGGAGCAAAATGAGGGCGGCCACGAAACCCACGCGATGACGCGCGCACGGCGCGCCGGGCGCGAACCAGATTGCCGCTCATCCCACTCGAAGTGATTCGCCCATACTGCGGGGGGAATTGGTAGCACCTCGAAAAAGGCGACACCATGTTTTAGATGATAAACGTCTTTATCTGGCCGCGCCGCCGTTGTACTAGATAGCCCCTATGCTGATCCATTGCCCCGAGCTGACGGCCGATCAGATCGCAGAATGGATGCGGACCGCCGCGGCGCGTGCCGGCGACAGCGACGGCAGCCTGCGCGGGGCGATCGTCTATCGGGAGCGACGATGCGCCATCATCATCCCGGGTTCGATTTCAAAAAAGCGCGGGAAGCGCTGAACCGCGCGCGAACAAAAACGGACGTGCCCACCATAAAGCCGTTGCAGCGGTTGCGGCGAAACCAGGGCGCCGTGAATGAGGGCTTGATCGATTCCTTTAGCGCCCTCATCGCGGTCAACAAACAGATGGCGGCCGAAATCTCCGCGCTATCCTCGGAAATGGCGACGCTCCGCCAGCTCCTCGCCGAAACGAAGCGCGGTCGGCGTCCGAGCAAAACTCCGGACAACTCTAGGCCGTGCGGATCATCATCGCGACGGTGCAGATTCCGTTCGTCTCCGGCGGCGCGGAGTCGCATGCGGAAGGATTGAAGGCGCGCGCTCATCGCGGAAGGTCACGAGGCGTCAATCGTCACCGTCCCCTACAATCCGGCGGTGCCGGAGCACATTCCCGATCAGATGCTGGCCTGCCGGCTGATGGATTTGACGGAGGTCCACGGGACGCGGGTGGACCGACTGATTGCGTTGAAATTTCCGGCCTACCTGATTCCGCATCCGCACAAGATCGTCTGGGTGCTGCATCAGCATCGGGCCGCCTACGATCTCTGGGATTATCCCTTCGAAGATCTCAGCGCGACGCCGCGCGGAGTGATGGTGCGGGAAGCGATCCGGCGCGCCGATCAACTCCTGGCCGAGGCCGCGGCGGTTTACGCGAACTCGAAAAATGTCGCGAACCGGCTCGCGCATTTTTGCGGGATCGCCGCGACGCCGCTCTATCATCCCCCGCCGAATGCCGAGAGCTTTTACTGCGCGCGCGAAACGAAGAATATTTTTTCTTTCCCGAGCCGTCTCTCGGCCTCGAAACGGCAGAGCCTGGTCCTGGAAGCGCTGGCTTTGACGAAACAAAAAGTGAAGGTCCGTTTCGCGGGCGTGCCGGACAGCGCGGAATACGGCAAGCGCCTGAAGCTGATGGCGGAGAAGCTGGGAGTCGAAGCGCGCGTGGAGTGGCTGGGGTTCATCCCGGAAGAAGAGAAACGCGAGCACTACGCGAAGGCGATCGCCGTGATTTTCCCGCCGGTGGACGAGGATTATGGTTACATAACCCTGGAGGCGATGCTCTCCTCGAAGGCGGTGATCACCTGCGACGATTCGGGCGGGCCGCTCGAATTTGTGGCGCACAAGGAAACGGGATTGATCGCAAAGCCGACTCGCGGCCGCGCTGGCCGCCGCGCTCGATGAGTTGTGGCGGGACCGGGATCTCGCCGTGAAATACGGACGCGCCGGGCGCGATCGTTATCGGCAGTTCGAAGTTGTCGTGGCCGGAGGTGGTCCGGCCGATTGTTGACGTGAAGCTAAATCTCTTTTCTCCTTTGCCGCCGACGCGATCGGAAATCGCGCGGGTGACCACGAATCTACTGCCGTTGCTCGCGGAGAAGGCGGAGATCGTTGTTTGGTCGAGCGAGCCGAATGGGACTGGCGGCTGCAACGCATGCGACGGTCCGGCATTACGACGCCGCTCGCCCGCCCTGGCGCGAAATCAGCGAAGCGGACGTCACGTTTTATCAGATGGGGAACGACCCGCGTTATCACCATGCGATCTGGCGCATGAGCCAGCAGCATCCGGGCATCGTCATTCTGCACGATCTCATGTTGCAGCATTTTTTTTCCGGTCTCGTCTTTCACGATCTGGGATTGAGCCGGCGCAAGTATCTCGAGCTGGTCGAGCGCCATCATGGCGCGAAGGGCCGGGTCCTGGCGGAATCGCATCTGCATGGATTGCTGGGCACCGAAGAGCTCGGGCAGCAATGTCCGCTCACCGGCGCCGCGACGGAAAATGCGCTCGCGGTCATGGTCCACTCGGAGGCGGCCTATCGAGTGGTTTCCGCAGGAAATGCCGGCAGCATATCTGCCGCTCTGTGTCTGCGCGCCCGCGCCCGCTGGAGAACCCGTCAGCGGAATCAACCTCTTCTCAGCGACAGCCTATCGGATCAGTCTTTTCGGTTTTCTCGGGCCGAATCGCCGGCTGCCGGTGTTGCTGCGCGCGCTGGCGAACTTTGCGGAGCGCGATCGTTTCCGGCTGGATATTTACGGAACGATCGAAGGCGCGGAAAAGATTCAGCAACTCATCGGTCGTCTTGGCCTGGGCGAACTGGTGACAATGCATGGGTTCGTTCGTCAGGATGAATTGGATGAAGCCTTGCGACGGACTGATCTGGTGGTGAACCTGCGCAACCCGAGCATGGGCGAAGCTTCGGCCAGCCAGCTCCATCTCTGGCAATATGGCGCTTCCGGCGCTCGTCAGCCGGCGGCCTGGTATGAAACGCTGCCGGCGGACACCGTGGCTTTCGTGCGTCCCGAGCACGAAGCGCGAAGATATCCAGGCGCATCTGGCCGCATTCCTGGCCGACCCCGAGAAATATCGCGAGCTCGGCCGGAATGGTCAGCGGTCATGTGACCGAGAACCATTCGATGGAAACATACGCGCGCTCCTTGCTGGAGGTGGCAAATCGAGCGCCGGAATTTCGGAGCCGCTGGATTGCGCGAGATCTCGCGCGGCGCGCCGCTTCGAGCCATGAGCGCCTGGTGCGACGCTCGACGATTGACGCGTTCCTTCCGCGCGTGGCGGAGCAGATCGAAAAACTGGCCACCGGAAAGCCGCGTATCCGCTTCGAACATCGACGCGGCGACATCGACAGCGTTCGCCGAAAAGCATTTAATTATGTCCGGAGAACATGTCTTCAGACAGCGAACGCGAGGCGTCCGGCGATCTCTTTCGAAAGGTGGAAGATACGCTCGAAACAATTGCGCGACCGTCGCGACGCCACCTCCGGCCCGCCGGAATCGTGGCTGAAGAAGAGATTCAGTCCGGCCGCGTCCTTCGTCGCACCAAAGCGAATTCAACGTCGCGCTGGCCGATGCGCTGAGCTCAGCTCGTTGAGCGTTTTGCGCGAAACCGCCGCGAGCCGAGAAGGCCCGCCTCGAGCAGGTCGCGGAGGAAGTGGCGGAGTTGCGAACGCTGGCAGGAAGACCTGGATACTGTTCGAGAAAGTCGGGCGGCGTCGAGAGAGAATTGCGTTCGGTGCCGCAAACGTGCGCGGATTGCAGGAGCGCTCCGCCGCGCTCGAAACAGAACTGGCGCAAGCGCGAGAGGAACAGAGGGAGCAAGCTGCGGCAGCTCACTGGCGACCAGGGCGATCTTCGCCGTGAGATTGAGGAGCGCATCCAGCATCTGCTCGATGAGCAGCGCGTTTGCATCCGGCAGCTTTCCTTGCAGGCGAGCGAGGAAGCCGTTCTGGCGGATCGCGCCCGCCGCGCGACGGAATTGAAACTGGAGGAACTCGCCCGGCGCGTTCCGCCACCGCCGGCATGAACTCGCCCGGCAACGACACGGACCTTTACGCCCGCGCCGGGATTGACGATCTGGCGCGAATTTTACCGGGACAAATTCGTTTCGAACGCGGTCCTCGATCATCGCTACTTCAAACCGCTCGACCGTTTCGATCTTCGCTTCGCGCGGACGATGTGGGTCTACGACAACGTGCGCCGGAACTCGACGTTGCTCGATCTCGGTTGCGGCGCGGGAATGCTCGCGCTGTTGAAACGCAAAGGCGTCGCGCTGACCGGCGTCGATCTTTCCGACGAATGCGTCGCCGCGGCGCGCCGCAATGGTTACGACGAGACAGTCCTGCGCTGAGCTGCACGCGATTGCCGTTCGCGGACGCGTCGTTCGATTACGTCGCCAGCCTGGATGTCATCGGCCACATCCCGCAGGAACAAAAGGACGCCGTCTTCGCGGAAATCAAACGGGTCCTGCGGCCGGGCGGCGTGACCCTGCACGGGATCGAATGCACCGATCGCGCGGGCCGGCGCGGCTACGCGGAAATGTCGCCGGAAGAATTGCGCCGCTTCATCGCGCATCGACGGCCACGTGGGACTGGAGGAGGAAGAGGAGCACGCCGCGCGTTTTCGCAGATTTTTCGCCCACGTGGCCTCGGAGCCGCGTTACGCGCTTTGCCTGAGCAGCGATGAATTTCAGAAGCAAGCGGATCGCTATGGCCTGCCGTTCGAAGAGGATTTCGTCGAATACCTGCGCGGACTATTCTTCGAGGAACGGCGCGCCTTCGACATGGCGATGGGATACGTCTTCGGCAAAATCTCCGATCTCAACGTGCGCCTGCCGCGGGCCGGACTCTATACTGCTGTTGAAGGCTTCGGACGTGCCACTGGGCCCTTTCTATAATGAGCATCGCGACCGGCGCGATTTGCTGGAGCTGTCGCGGATCGAGCCGGGAAACGCAGAGCGTTGTCTGGATCGTTCGCCGCACGCGATTTTCGACGACGGCTGGTACGAACCGGACAATCTTCCGCCGATCGCGCGCTGGATGAAGAAACGGGCAAGGGTTCGATTTCGGGCCGCGAAGTTTGAGCCGCGATCTCGCCTCGATCTGACCACGCATCTGCCCGATCTGATGCCGGACGGCGATGGAAGTGACGTTTTCGCTGAACGGCGTTCCCGCTCAGCGCGTGCACTCTGTTTTCCGCTACGGCTGGGTCGAGCTTGAAGTTGAAATTGCCGGAGCCGTGAGCCTCGGGCGATCGAGATGTTCGAGCTCGAGATCCGCGCGGACCAAACCTGGCAGCCGCGCCCGGGCGATCGTCGAAAATCGCGACGATCGCAACATCTCGATCGCCGTCTGCAATCTCACGTGCGGTTAAAGGCGAATGGATCCCGCCAGCAATCCAGGCCGGTTGCCGAAGCTCGAAGGGATCGATTACAAACGGGCGGCGATCGATTACCCGGGCAAGCTCAGCGCGGAACGTCTCCATCATCTGCGCACAAAACCGTTTTATAATCTCGCCAACAAACTGCCGAAGTTTCGCGGCACTCGAGGGCATGGATGCGGAAACGCATCGGGAGTTTTGCGATTTCGCGAATATCGCGGTCGCGCTCGAGCTGCCGCCGGGCGCCCGGATCCTGGACGTGGCCTGCGGGTCCGGGCTGGCTGAGCGAATATTTCGCGCGGCTCGGCTATGACGTTACCGGCATCGACATCAGCCCGGATTTGATCCGCATTTCGGAAGATCGCGTTCGAGGATTGCCTTACGGCGTCGATCCTGAGACGCCGCTGCGCTGCCGGTTCCTCGTGCACGACGTGGAAGGGGCGCCGCTCGGCGAGAAGTTTGACGCGCTGGTTTGCTACGACGCGATGCATCACTTCGCCGACGAGCAGGCGGTGGCGCGGAATCTGGCCGCGATGCTCAACGTGGGTGGTTTGCTCTTCATTCTCGAAGGGACGAAACCGCCGCAGGATTCGGCCGGAGAAGCGGAATTGATCGACGTGATGCAGCGTTTCGAAACGCTCGAATCGCCCTTCGATGCGGCCTACCTCCGGCAGATTCTCGACCAGAACGGGCTCGCGGTGGTGGGCGATTACGTCAGCGTCAATGCGTTGATCGATCGCGATGCGCTCGATGAGGAAGGCCGGATTCGGCCGCACCTTCCGGCGAACAATTATCTGCTCTGCAAGAAGGTCGTTGAAGGCAAGCCAGCTTCTTCAGTGCCGGACAGCCGGGCGCCGGCGGACTTAAGGGCGGCGATCGAGTTGGCAGAGCCCTTGAAACAAGAGATCCGTTCCGGCGCGACGTTCGTGGGTGCGGTTAAAGGTCGCGAACAGAGGCGACACGCTCTGGCTGGGCGGCAAGTTACATGCGCCGCGGCGCGGTCATGCTGGGAGTCAAGCTTCTCGACGCCGACGGGAATATCGTCGACGAATTTCACGGCGAGCCGGCGTTGCCCCGGGCGATGGCGCCGGGGGAAGAAACCTTGGCCGTCATCGAGCGCACGAGCTCCAGCAAAGCCGGGCCCTTATACGATGAAGATCGATCTCGTGGATCAATTCATCTGCTGGTTCGAGGAGCGCGGGTCGGAGCCGCTCGTCTTGTCGTTAGAGGTCCGCTAGCTGCGGACCGCCACAATGGTCGAGCGTTCTTCGAAACGGTCACCGTACATATAATAGAACTTCGCGTGGCTTATCTTCGCGATGCTGAATCCGAGCATGGCGAAGACTTCGCGATAGATCGCGGGTGAATAAGTCCACCAAGTGAAGTCGGCGGCGGGATTGTCGGCCCGTCCTTCAAATCGGGCGAGCGGCTCGTCGCTCTGAAGCAGCGGCGTCACCACAACTATTGTCTCCGTGACGAGCCGCGCGATCGAGGCGAGTGCGCTGATTTGATCGCTCAAATGCTCGAGCACGGAGCCGACAATGGCGACCTGAAAATGACCGAGCGTTTCCGGCAGACGATAGATGTCGCCGTAATAAACTTCGGCCTTCGAATTCAGAAGCCGGTGGCAAAGCCAGTAGGCGTTTTTCCATTGCTCGATTTCCGCGCTGTATTGCGTGGCCCAGCGCTCCGGATCGCGGAAGTAGGGTTTGTCTTTGAAGGGCAAAAAAGTTTGCTGCGCTCCATCCCTCTGGTCGAACGAGAGGATGCGGGAGGCGCCTTTCTTTTCCGCCTCGAAGCTCAGGAAGCCGGTGGCCGTTCCAACATCCAGCACCGATTTTCCCGCCATCGGCACTCCGCCTACGTAGTCGTCAAATTTTTCGCGCAGATCCCAATGTCCGCGGACGAGCCCGAAGCCGGGCAGATCCATCGCGTGATAGAAGAAACAATCTTCCAGCCGGTCGACGAAACGGGGCGGGGCGAGCGGAGCGGATTCAGTCATGACGAGAAGTTCGTCCCGCGGCCGCCCATCCCAGGAGCGCCACCAATGTGACCAGCGAAATCATGCCGCCTATTTGGACCGACCGGGGTTGATAATTAAACATCACGGTATGTCTACCCCGTGGCAGGGCGACGCCACGCTGATTGTAATTCACCCGCAAGGTTCTCGCGCGCCGCCCATCGACGTGCGCCTGCCAGCCCGGATAATGATTTTCCGCCAGAACCAGAACCGAGGGCGCGTTGGATTCCGTCTTGATCTCCACGCGGTTTGGTTCGTGCCGGACAAACTCGACGCGGCTCTCCTGCCCTTTCTCGGTCGGAAAGGCAACGCGGGTGGCGCGTTCGACCAGGACCTGTTCGAGCGGATCCCACGCCGAACCGTCAGGCAATTTTCCTGAACGAATGATCGCCAGCGTTTCCTCCGCGGTGACGACGTGTTCCCTGCTCACCAGCCAGGCCCGGGGCAGCACGCGGGTATTTTCGAAGATCGCCACCGGCCCGACATTCGTCACGCGCTTCCAGCGGGCTTCCAGGTTTTGCGGTTTTGGAGAGGAGCTGGTGCTGACCCATTCCTTTCGCACCGGCAAGGCGTTCGCTCCGTGCGAGAGTGAGATGCGTCCGACATTGAGCAAGAGGCTGGGAGCATCCGCTGCCGGTTGCACGGTTATGTCGCCGCCGGTGACAACCGCGGAGCGCGGCAAGGCAAAGGAGGAAACGTAATCGTGACCTTCGAAGGTCGGTTGCGCGTCCGGCACGATATAGCTCGTCGCCACCGGGGCTCGCTTGTGTTTTATCCGCGCCTGCATGTCGGCCCGATCATGGGCCCATTCGGAGGTATGCTCTCCGGCCCGTAAGTCGAACTCGAATTTCTCTCCATCCTTTCCGTGCAATTGAATCCGCGCGACGACGGTCCCATCGGGAATGTTTTCGGAGAACGCCAGAACTGTTGTGAGGACAAGATTGTCGGTTTCAGTCGGCGGTACGGTGAAGGAAAGCCGTTGGCCCGTCACGATTCCCGGCAAGCCGAAATTGTCCCGCGCGAAGCTGTGGCCGCCGTAATTTTCCAACGCCAACGGGGCAGGGGGCGGCGCAGCGGTCGTTGCGGCGGTTGGAGCTGCCCCCGATCTCACGAGCAGATAACGAACATTCAGCAAATCGATCTCACGGCTCTCGCTCCTCAGCGTGCGTTCGGGATCGGTCAGGTCGCCCCACACTTTCATGTCGCCCGCCAGCTGGCTATAGCGGGCGACGCCGAACCCTTCGTAACCAGCGGCGTTTTCCCATCCCCACATCGTGCAAATATCCGGCTGGAGCGACGGGATCCAGGCAGCGACCGGCGCCGGAGTAGGAAACAGGCTGGTCGGGATCGAAGAAATGGTCCTGGGTCAGAATGCGGTACGGCGCTCTCTTGGTGTCCGCGGCGCTCACTGCGGACGCGGGCTCTTCCTGCGCACGAAGAAACTTGAAGGCGCCAGGTTCGCTCCAGATTTCCGATTTCGCGGTGGGGCTCGCCGTTCGCCAGCCGCTGAATTGACCCCAAAGATTCAGATCCAACGAGTAAAACCGCGATGAGAATGGCCACGGCTCCAGCGCTCCTGCGCCGCGCGAGAAACCAGAGCGCCCACCCGCTGAGGGCCGCCATGACCGGCGGCAAGAACAGCTCCGGAGCGCGAAGAATCGAGACAGGGGCTATTCGGCCGAGGCGAAATTCCGCGGGACGACCGGTTGTTATTGCCAGGCAGGTAAGGAGAAAGACGATCGCACCGCTGATCGCGACCCACTTCAGAATTCGCGTTCTGTCGCTGGCGGTCATCAACGCCGTCAGACCCCGGCCCGCCAGGACAGCGAGGGCGAACTCCACTTCCATCAAGTGCCGCGCAGGAACGCGGAAAAGGTTGAGGACCGGCACGGCGTAAATGAACCGGTAAATTTCAAGAGGAGCGTAGCGGCCGAGGGCAAGGATAATGCCGGCTCCGGCAACAATCACCCAGAACACCGTCCTGCCGTCGCGTTTGAGGAGCAACACCAGCAGCGTCAACGCGACCGTAGCGAGTCCGACATATGCGACATACTCCGCATAAAAGGATGGCCCGACGTAGGGCGCGCGAAAGAAATTACCGTCGCCACCGCCCATCACGTAAGGCGCAAAGAAGGTCCAAAGAAAACGCCGTGGCATGCTGAACGAGCTGAAGAATTCGTAGGACGCATCGGCGCGCAGGCTCTGCCGCAGCAATTCCAGGGTCGGCAGGATTTGCACCGCGGCCAGGGCGAGGCCTGCGGCGATCATGACCAACGACCAAAGATAAGCCGGCCGGCGCTCGCCGGCGGTATGACTGGCGCGCCACATGACCACGGCATACGCGCCCGCCACGAGCAGGGCATAAACGAAGGTCTGCTGATGGCCGGCGAAACATTGGAACGCCACCAGCACGGCGACGAGCACGCCGCGCCGCCGATCGCCATTCGCGGCGTAGCCATCGATCGCCCACAGCAACCAGGGCAGAAGCGCCGCCGTGTGCACGATGTTGGTGTGCCCGACCTGGCCGACCATGAATGCGCTGCCTTGCCAGACCAGACTGGTCACGATCGCTCCGCTAATGCTCGAGCCGATTCGCCGCGCATAGAGATAAGCCCCGAGCGCCGCGAGCATGTAGGCGCGAAAGCATCATCAGGTTCGTCGCCACCGGCGCGCTGAAGAGGAGGTAGAACCAGTTGAGCGGAAAGAGCACCCCGGCCTGCGCCGCGCCCAGGAGCGGCATGCCGCGAAAAGATGTAAGGATTCCAAAGCGGCGCGTGGCCCGCGCGGATGAGATCCGCCACGACGACGCGCAGCGGAACGTTTTGAATGATCCCGTCGTCCGGACAGAGGACGATGCTGCCCGCAAACCGCCGGCAGGAAATAGATGAGCGGCAGGAGCGTGACGAAGAGCGCCGCCAAGCCTTCGCGGGTCAGGAGCCGGTCGCGGAAAGATCGAATCAAAGCGGAGACCGCCGGCTTATCTTACCGCGTAGATCCGGGGCGCGTTCGGGCCGGACTCATGGCTGGCCGGCTGGCGAACACGGGCACGTCGGCGAGCTGCGCGGCCATTCGTTGGCCCGCGGCCTTCAGGGAGAGCTTTTCTTTCGCCTCGGCCTGGCCGATCGCGCCGAGGGCGGAAGCTTCAGCCTGATTTTCGTAACATTGCCGCATGAGAGCGGCGGCCTGCTCGATGGAAGGATCGGCCCAGTGATTGCCGCCTTTGTAAATCGGATTGTCGTTGGGAATTTCGGTGAGGGTGTAATCGACCAGCAGGCTGTTCCCGGGATGCATGAAGGCGAGGTTGCCGGAGTAGTTGGTGGCGATCGTCGGTTTGCCCATCAACATCGCTTCGGCCAGGCAAAGGCCGAAACCTTCGGCGCGATGGAGGGAGACGAAGCAGTCGCACATCTGGATGAATCCGTAAGCCCGGGCGCGGGAGAGCACTTCATCCACGACGATGGCGCCGGCTTCGCGCGCGGCCTGCTCCAGCGCGGCGAAAGCTTCCGGATGCGAACGGCCGCGGCTGACTTTGATGACGAGGCTGGCGTGGTCGGTCGGACGAAAGGCGTCGCGAAAGGCGCGGATCACGGCGAGCGGGTTCTTGCGCACCATCTGGCTGCACATGTCGAACATGAACAGGAAAACGTAATTCCTCTCGGGAATGCCGAGCTCGGCTTTCGTCACCGTTTCGATCTCGCTCAACTCCACGCCGGGCAGGACCTGATGGACGGGCACCGGCATGCGGTGGCGGAAAGCGTCCGCCACAAAACCGGTCGGGGCCCAGATCGCGTCGAGCAACGGCGTGAGCTCCGCCCATTCTTCCGGAATCGTATCGAGCTCCCAGGCCCAATAGGCGATGCGGTAAATCCCGGAGCGGCGGAGGAGGCCGCCACGTTCGTAGGCCACGGAAAAGTAGGGCTGCGGCGCGACGTTGATGATGGTGACCGGGAAAACTTCCAGGCCGAGAAACGGCGCGCGATCTTCGACGTCGAAACAGGGAAAGGCGGAGACGTCGCGGCAGGAAACGCCGAAGTCCGCGGTTTCCAGCGCGCGCTTGGTGAAGAGCGCGGCCTGCTGGATGCCGGAGGGATAACTGAAATGGCTCAGGATGTTGACCCCGCGGCGGACGTTACGCCTCTTGTTCGCCCGGAGCATGCAGCAGGGTGGGGCGAGCCGGCGCGTCACTCCGTTTCCCATTGTCTGCGTTGCCTGAGGCGCCATTCGAACGGTTGTGATGCAGGAGCATTTCTTCCGCGGCGGGCACCACGGAATCGAGCGCGTTTCTGGAAGCGAACGCGGGATAGCGCGGAAATTCCTGACGCAGCCAGCGGAGAAGCTCCTCTTTTCCCGCCGAGGTAGGGCCGGCCGGGAACTGTTTTTGCCAGGAGAGATTGATGAGCCAGGTCTTGAAAACCATCTGCGGGACTTGCTCCGCGGTCTCGTGGAGGAACCAGAGAATCTCGGCGGCGCTCAGGTTGTGTTTGGCGCGGCCTTCGCGGAGCAGCCATTTCACGAATCGCTTCTGGCCGACCGGCAGCAGGCCAAAAGGAAAGCGTGTCTGGATTTTCGGAGAACGGAGATACAACTCGAGGACCCGCTTGCCTGGATCGCTCCGGAACGCCGTGGAAATGTTTTCGACCGCGCGGCGCGAAAGGCCCAGCGTCATGGCCGCGCTCGTGCAAAGCCATTCGCAGTAGGAGCCCTCTTCGCCTTCGGAGATGGCGCAGGGAAAGCGGCGCCGCAGCCGGCGGCTGTTACGCAACATGCCCGAGGCGAGCCGGGCCGCTCCATCCACCGAGCCCTCGGCATCTGCAGGCGACCAGACGTTCAGGTTCGGTCCCGCATGGTCCGCCGAAAAGTGGAGCGCTTTACGGCGATAAACATCGAAGCTATCGGCCGCCTTGCCGGAGGTGGGGGAAAAGAAGGTGGAGCAGCTTCAAGGCGTGGAGCAGGTTAAGAGTGCGCTTGGCGAACGCGGCCGTTGCATGCTCGCTTTTTTTGGAACGCCTGCAAGCAGAACGCCCCCAGCCCGCCGGAAGCGAGCTCGGGGCGTGAAATGCCCGGAGTGTTCGAGTTAGTTCGGTCCGAATCTCTGGCGATACTCGAACGAGCTGATGAAGGCCTTCACCATCTCGGAGGCAACGAAGTCGCCGTTGAAGCTATTGAGCTTGTTAGCCAGAAGTTGAACCCAGCCGTGTCGGGGTCGCGCCGGAGATAACCGAAGTATTCCATGGCGACGAAGGCGGCGTTGAACTCGCGCATGCTTCAGCTCCGCCTGCTCGGAGACTTTCCGCAGCACGGTCGCGCGCGTCTCGGTGGCGCCATTCAGGCCTGCCACAAGTGAATTACGGAAAGCGTCATCTGCGGCCGGAAATGTTGCCCCGGATCTCGCCGCCGCCGAACTGCGACGTGTGGAAGTTAATATAGGCGCGACCTTCCCGGAGATTCGAGAGTTGCGCGGCCAGGGTGGTGTCTGTTCCCTTCCGGCGCGTCCCACTTGGCGCTGAACCGACCCGCCGACACCGCTGGGAAGGGCGTGACCACGGCGTCGTTAGGATTGTTGTCGTTGAACGGCGTTCCGATGAAACCAAAGACCACCCCGCCATTCGTCGTCGGCGTGACGGTCGCGCTGGCATGGATATGGGCGTTGGTGAGGTTGTCGTTCGTGTCCGCGGATTTGCGAACCGGTGAAGTCGATGTTGTTCACCGTGCACGTCAAGCGTCAGCGCAGTTCTGGGCGCCGTTGAACTGAACGTCGCCGTTCCGGACGAGGCCGGCCTGCGGACTGCCCCCGGTCGTGGGGTTCGCGGGCGGATTCTCCTGGGCGTTCGTCAGGTTGACGATGAAAGTCGCACCTCGGCGGGAGCAGGTTCGCGCTGGCCAGAAGAGTCGTCGACATACTGCTCGTTCGTCAGCGCGGAGGGATATTTTGTAACGAACTCCGGCCGGGTGACGAACTCATTGTAATAGGCGACCTTGTTAGCCTCGAGCTTGCGCGTCCGAGCCCGGTTGGCCGAAAACCACGTCCTTATTGAGGGCCTCCAAGTCGCGCATGAACTGGCCGTAGAGGACCGGAGTACGGAGCCGCCCAAGCACTCGCGCCGAACGCAGCCCGATGGGTGAGATAGGCGGCGAGGCCGGAATTCTGGAATTCGATCGAAAGGAAGAACGCCGCCGAGACATGGATGCGCTTCACCTCGATGCATTGCGGGTCGGCTGCCGCAGGAGGTGATCTCGTTCGTCCAGAAGGCGAATCCGCTCGGGTCCGGCTCGCGATGCAGGAAGTCGAGGTAATGCTGGCGAACGAAGAACGAAGCGTCGTCGATCGGGTTGGTCGCGGGAGCGCCCGTATCGTCGTCGATGATCGTCATCTCAGCGACGTTGGGTGTGCCCAGCCCGCTGCCGGCACCGGTCGGGTTGCTCAGGATGAGATTGATGACTTCGTCGTTTTCGTCAAAAGCGTCGTTGACCAGGAGCAAGGTGAAGGTTTTGCTCGTTTCACCCGGCCCGAAGGTGACTTTCCCCAGCGCGATTTCGTAGTCCGATTTTTGCGAGGCGTGGTCGGGCTGGCTCTCGTCGTAGGTGGCGTAGTTGACGGTGGCGCCGCTGGAGACATCTCCATCCCGCGTGACCGTAATCTCAATGCTCCCAGTTCCCTCGTTCACGGCATAATTATCGGCGCTGAATTGAATCAACGAGGTGGCCGTAGCCGTGGTCGGATTGAGCGCGCCGAAGAGTCCATGCTCCTCCTCGGCGATACCGGCGGTGAAGTAGAGAGTGTCAACGTCGCCGCCTGAGCCGTCATTTCCGAATCTCAGGGCCCAGAGCTCATCAATCACGATGCCGAGGCCCGACTCATCCTGAAGGGTCCCCAGGAAAGCGCCGGTGGTGGGATTGTAAGCATGAATGCTCGGATTGCCTTCGCCGAAATTGCCTACCAGGAGCGCGCCGCCGAAGATGCCGAAGCTGGCTGGCGCCTGGGCGAGGCCCCAGGGCGAATTTAGCGCGCCATTGTTGATGCCGAAGGTCAGGTCACGGACGCCATTCGCATTAAACCGGCGCACGAAACCGTTGCCCACGCCCTCCTCGTCGAGACCCGTCATGGGATTTACCTTGGCGTACATCACGTAAAGAGAGTTGCCGATGGCCTGGATGTTAAAGGGATGGAAGGTGTTCCCAGGCGTTGTCGGGATGGTCGGGTCGGCGAACGGGAACGACGCCTCAGGTTGCAGGGCGAAGCTTGAGTTAAATACGTCGATCTTGCCGTTCGCGAAGTCAGCAGCATAAATAAAATTTCCCGATCCGTTGTTGGCGTAGGCCAGGCCGGTATAGACGTGCCCGGGATGGCTCGCTCCGATGACCGCCGTTGTCGAACCGGCTGCGGGCGCATTCGGGTCCCATCCAGTGATGTTTCCCGTAAGCGACGCAAAGAGGAAATTGGCCCCGCAAGGTGCTGCGGCGCACGCTCCTGGCAGGACAAACTCACTCGCGACAGGGTTCACGACAGTGCCTGTGGGCCCTCCGCTGGGAATGGTCACGACGGAGAGACCGGGATTTTTGACGACAGGGGCGCCACCGACGTCGCCGCGATAGAGCGTCGAGGTGTGGGTGCCTTCGTTCGCGATCCAGAAGGGGCTGGTCGCGGAGGACGTCATACCCCATGGATTGACGAGCAGTGGGTCCTGGACAAAGGCGACGCCGGGCAGGTCCGAGACGAAGTTCGTCTGGCGATACGCCGAGCCCGGCGCGATCACGGGCACGGTGTTGCCTTCTCCCATCACGGTCGGGAGCGACGGCGCGATCAGAAATCCAAAGGCTAAAAGGGAAAGCGCTGAGGCAGCGTAGAGGTTTTTCTTGGCGGGCCCATTGGCTGATTTCAGGTGACTCATATCGATTGTCTCCTTGTTAGAACTCTGGATTTTCCGCGGTCGATCTGGCGAATGCCAGCCGCTCGCATCGCGCCGAGGGTGACAGGACGGTCAAACAGGCTCAAGCCTAAAAAAGTTACAATCCTGTTACCGTTGCGGCCACGGATTGGCCCTTCTCCGGATAGACGTTAGTTACATCAGCCGCAGCAAGTTGCTGCCGAGCATGGCGCTGTTATAGACAAAGTAGAAAACGGCGAAGCCGGAATGATACCGGGCCGATTTCGTAAACGCCGCGATCGCACACAGCACGATGAAGAGCAGCATCGACCCGCGTAGAGCGGGCCCAGCGAGCGGAAATGCTCCCACCCTTTCAAAAGCGTATCGACAATATCGATAGCGAAATTCATCCCGATGAGCACGAAGATACCGCGGTGATGCTCGTAGTAATGCTGGCGCCAGTCTTTGATCGGCTCGCCTTCCTGCTCATTGGGAAAGAGGAGCGCGGAAGCCAGGTAAAGCGTGATGGGCGCGACCAGGAGCCAGAGAACGAGGAAAAGCGACCACTGCTCGATGTTGCGCCAGCGATACTGCACCCACCAGGTAATGATCACGGTCATGAGCACGTTCACCATCCAGAGTGAATGCACCCAGTAGGCAGGGGTGCGTTTTCGTGTCTGAAGCAATTGGCCGATCCCGCCGACCAGCCGCGTCATCGCCAGGCCGGCTACGATGGAAGTGAGAATGCAGACGTAGCTGAACGGGTCCATGGCGCGCGTGGCCGAACAGATTGACGAAGCGCCGGCGGATCTGTCGAGGCGCTTTCTTGTTCGGGCGTCTGCTCCGCGTCGCGTCGGTGATCGATCTTTCCATTCGGCGCGCAGGCCGTTAGAAAGCGAACTCGCCCATGAAACTACTGTCCTTTTCTATCGGCCTCGCCGCGACGCTGATCGCCTCTTCTTCGCTTGTTATTGCGGAGAGCAAAGTGGCTCTGGTGAACGGAACCGTCATCGATCCGGCCACCGCCAAAGTAATGCCGAACGCGGTTGTAATTGTCGAAGGCGATAAAATCGCCGCGGTCGGCGATCAGTCCACGGCGATTTCAACGAAGGATGCACGCGTCGTCGATTGCCAGGGCAAATTCATCCTGCCCGGTTATATCGACACGCATGTCCATTTCTTCCAATCGGGAGACATTTTCACCCGGCCGGATGCGATCGACCTCACCGCCGTGCGCTCCTACAAGGACGAGCACGCCTGGATCGAGAAAAATTTAGGCGACACCTTCGCGCGGTATCTTCGTTGCGGAATCACCTCCGTCGTCGACGTCGGCGGGCCGATGTGGAATTTCAAGGTTCGCAAACTGGCCAACGCCGCGGAGAAAGCGCCGCGCGTGGCGGTGGCCGGCCCGCTCATTTCGAGCGTCTCGCGTCCGCAGCTCGTGCTGAATGACGATCCGCCGATTGTGAAGATCGAGACGCCGGAGCAAGGCCGTGAGCTGGTCCGGAAAGTCGCGCCGGAGAAGCCCGATTACGTCAAGATTTGGTACATCGTAAACGCCGAGAACCCGGTCGAAAAATTCCGGGCGGTTGTCCAGGCGGTGATTGAGGAAAGCCATCGGCTGAAATTACGCGTCGCCGTGCATGCGACCGAGCTCGAGGCGGCCCGCGCCGCAGTCGAGGATGGCGCGGACCTCCTGGTCCATAGCGTAACCGACAAACTGGTCGATGAGCGGTTCGTTGCGCTGCTCAAGGAAAAGGGGACGATCCTGACCCCGACGCTGGTCGTTTTCGAACGCTACGGACGCACCTTCGCGAACAAGCTCGAGCTCACGCCCGAAGAAAAAGCGTGGGGCAATCCGGAAGTGATCGCCTCTCTCGACGTCACAAAACTGCCGGCCGACAAGTTGCCCGATCGCCTGAAGACCGCGATGGCGAAACCCGAAGGCGTGCTCGCCGGAATCCAGAAGACGTACGACGTCGCGCTGAAGAATTTGAAAACGCTTCAGGACGGCGGCGTCACCATCGCTACTGGAACGGACGCCGGGAACGTTGGCACCATCCACGGCCCCGCCATTTTTCGCGAGTTTCAGCTTATGAAAGAAGCCGGGCTCACGCCGATACAGATCCTTCAGTGCACCACCGCCAACGCCGCCCGGACTTTCGGCGGTGAGACCGGCGCAAGAATCGGCTCGCTCAAGAGCGGTCACTTCGCGGACCTCGTTATTCTCAAATCGAATCCGCTCGATGACATCAAGAACACCTCTGACATCGATGGCGTGATGAAGAACGGTGTGCTCCACAGCGCCGAAACCCTGCTCAAATAACGTTGCGGCGGTCATCCCGAGCCGCCGCGCAGACGGCGAGGGACCTCGCGGTCGCTTGAAGATCACCCAAACAGAAAAACGGCTTCATCGACAGCCTGCGCTTGATGATCGCGAAAGCGTTTCTTGTGTGGCGGCTCCTGCGACTGTGCGGTCGGCGCTCCTCCCTTGGTCGCGGTCCCGGTCTGCGCGGCCCGGGATGACACGCCTGATTCCCGCCAGAACTCAGCTCGTTTTGCTCGCGTCCGGACGTGAACTGAACTGAAATGGCGGGATATGGTGAAGAGATCGCTCTTAATGATGGTTGCGCTGTTCGCCCTGGTGGCGCGCGCCGGCGACAAGCAGAAGGTCAACGTTTCCAAAATCCACGGCCGCATCCAGTTCGTGGACAGCTTCGGGGATTATAAGGTGAAGGCCGTGACCAGCTTCCCCGACCTCCGGGTTGAAATCGTCACGAGCCATCCAAGCGCCCCCGGCCAATGGCAGATCGTCGACTCCTTCCCCGACTACAAGATCCAGATGGTCAACTCGTTCCCGGATTTCACGATCCAATACGTGAAGAGCTTTCCCGGCCCTGCGAAATAAGTCGTATGAGACCCATCCGACTAATCGCATTTCTGATCGCGCTCATCTTCCCAGCGGCGACCGCCGTCACGCAGCCGTCCGTCACCATGAAGGCGATCGTGCTGCACGAATACGGTGGGTCGGAGCTTTTGAAGTATGAAGACGCACCTCGACCCGAGCCGAAGGAGAATGAACTGCTCGTGCGCGTGATGGCGTGCGGAGTGAATCCGGCTGACCCGCTGGTGATCTCGGGGCGGTACGCAAAAGAATTTGGGACGCGCCTGCCTCTCATTCCCGGTTACGACGTGGCGGGGATCGTGGAGAAAACCGGGGCGAGGGTGACGAAGTTCAAGGTGGGCGATGGCGTTTATGGTTATGCCCTCTTTGGCGGCGGCTGGGCGGAGTATGCGGTTCTCGCAGAAAACGAAGCGGCGCTAAAGCCGAAGTCGGCCAGTTATGTTGAGGCGGCTGCGGTCCCGCTGGCGGCGTTGACGGCGTGGCAAGTCTTAGTCGAAACGGCAAAGTTGAGCGCAGGACAGACCGCTCTGATCCACGGCGGCTCGGGCGGTGTCGGCAGTTTCGCCATCCAGATCGCGAAGACGCGCGGCGCCCGTGTGATCGCGACGGCTTCAACCCGAAACCAGGACCTGTTGAAGGAACTCGGGGCCGATGTGGCGATCGATTACACCCAGACGAAATTTGAAGAGCTGGCGAAAGAAGTGGATGTCGTGCTCGACCCGGTGGGCCGCGACACGCTCGCCCGTTCCTACGCCGTGGTAAAAAAAAGGGGCATCGTGGTGAGCATCGTCGGGCGCCCTGATCAGGCGGAATTGGACAAGCATGGAATCCGCGGCGCTACCGTCTGGTCGAAGCCGGACGGGACGGCGCTCGCGGAGATCACGAAATTGATCGACGAAAAGAAAATCAAGCCCGTGGTCGGCCAGGTTCTTCCGCTCGCCGAAGCGCGCAAAGCGAGCGAGCAAGCCGCGACAAAGCACACCCGCGGCAAGATCGTGCTGAAGATCGCGGATGAACCGAAGAGCTGATTGCAATCTTGCCCTTCAGGTTTTTGCGGATCGGACTCGTAACCGAGTCTGCTCTGGAGTAAGTTGCCGACATCATGGCGTTGAGTAAGGAGCGACACGCGATGCCCAATTCCAATTCCAAAGCTGGGGAAATCGAAAAAAGGGCAAAGGCGAAACCGATCATCCTCGGGCTGGAGGAATATGAAGATTTGCTCGATGAGCTCCAGGATCTGGCGACGGCGGCCCGCCGCAAAAATCAGCAAACGATCCCGCTCGCCGAGGTGAAAAAGCGAATGAACAAGGTCGCGGCCCTGCGCCGGTAGGGGAATCAGATCGCGTTCGGAAACGTCAGCGTCACCGTCGTCCCGCGACCCACTTCGCTCTCGATCCCGGCGGAGCCGCCGTGCAGATCGGTAATCGATTTTACCAGGGCCAGGCCGAGGCCGAGCCCCTCGGAACTGCGCGAGGAATCAGCGCGGTAGAAACGATCGAATACGCGCGGCAGATGTTCGGCGCCGATCCCGGCGCCGGTATCCTGCACTGAGATTTCGGACTGCGTGTCGCGATTCGCCACCGCGATCACGATCGTCCCGCCGGCCGGGGTGTGATGCAGGGCGTTCTCGATCAAATTGCTGACGGCGCGACCAAAGAGCATTTGGTCCGCGAAGAAATTCGCTTCGCCCCTGGAGCTGATCGTCACCTTTTGTTCTTCGGCCACCGGTTCGTAAAACGCGGCGAGCTTTTCCACCGCGGCGCGGCCGGCGAAGGTCGTGCGCTGGAGAAGACCTTCCGCGGCTTCGGTCCGGGCGAGGAAGAGAAGATTATCGACGATCTGAGTGAGGTGCTGGCATTCCGCCACGGTCGATTCGATGACGGCACGATATTCCTCCGGCGTGCGGGGACGCGTGAGCGCGACTTCGGCCTCCCCTCGAATATTGGCGATGGGCGTGCGGAGTTCATGCGCGAGGTCGGCCGAGAATTGAGAGAGGCGCACGAACGAGTTCTCCAACCGCTCGAGCATGTCATCGAAAGCGACTGCGAGCGGCTGCAACTCGCGTGGCCAGCCGACTGCGGACGCTCGTTCGTGAAGCTGTTTTGGCCCCACGCGCTTCAAGGCGTGCGTCATTTCGCCCAGGGGGCGCAGCCCGCGCCTGGTCACAGTCAGCGCGATGGCGGCCGCCGCGATCAGTCCGAGAATCACGACAGCCGCGACGAGCGCGGCGAAATGCTTCAGGAATTCGTCATCCTCCGAACGGTCCTGCGCGGCTTGAATTATGAAGACCTGGCTGCCGACCACATGCGGCATCGTTACCAGGGAAAACAAGCGGCCGGGCGTGCGAGAATCTATTGGACTGAACCGAGACGAAGTCGGCGCCTCTTTTTGAAAAAGGGCAGGCGGCAGGATTGCGGTCATCCCGGGCGTTTCCGCGATGGTGTTATTGGCTACGTCGAGGATCCGCACCCAGTAGGCGGTCCGCTCGCCGGGGCGGCTGTGCTTTAGGTCCTCGCTCAAGCCTTGTGCTCCGCGGGTGCCGCTCAAGTCGGCTCGGATCGCCGCTACCTTGTCCGCCAACACTTCCTTGTCTTCCGCAAAAGCGTGGCGGACGACGATCCAATAGAGCGCGCCGAGGCCACAGGAGAGGAGGAACGCCGCGGCCAGCGTAAAGAGCACGACGAGCTGCGACGCGATCGAGCGCGGTTCAGCCGGCTTTGAGGACATAGCCGGCGCCGCGAACCGTCTGGATGAGCTTGGTCGGGAACGGGTCGTCCACTTTCGCGCGCAACCGCCGGACCATCACGTCCACGACATTCGTGTTGGTGGCGAAATTGATGTCCCAGACCTGCTCGGCGATTTCTCCGCGAGAAACGACCTGGCCCGCGGAACGAACCAAATGAGCGAGGAGGAGGAATTCCTTCGCGGTCAGATTGAGCGCGGTGCCGGCGCGAGTGGCTTTGTGCCGCTGCGTGTCGATTTCCAAATCGTCGATGTGTAATTTCTCCTGGGTTTGCGCCGGCGACCGGCGCAAAAGCGAGCGGACTCGCGCCATCAACTCGGAAAAAGCGAACGGCTTTACCAGGTAGTCGTCCGCGCCGAGCTCGAGGCCTTTCACGCGGTCGCGCACGCTGTCCCGCGCCGTGAGAAACAGGATAGGCGTCCGCACCCCGGATTTGCGCAGCTCGGCGACGAGCGTCCAGCCGTCCATTTTCGGCAACATCACGTCAACAATGAGGAGGTCGTGCTTGGTCGAGCGCGCCAGCTCCAGGCCGATTTCGCCGTCGTGAGCGAGGTCCACGGTCAAGCCATCTTCCCGCAGTCCCTTCGCCAGAAAACCGGCTGTCTTCTTCTTGTCTTCGATCAGCAAAACGCGCATTCGGGCGAAATATAGGGACTCCGCGGGTCCAACTCAATAACGCCGTCAAATTGCTTCGCCTCGCTGGTTTCCGCGGTAATAGTCCGGGATGGGCGCGAATGGGAAGCGGCGCGGTTGGCGGAGGGCTGCGATCATTATCGGGGCGATCGCCATCGTGGCGGCCGCAGGGATCGCGCTGGTGAATCCGCGCATCACTCGCTACGTGGAGGGCGACGCCTTTCGCGCCGAGCTCGAGAAGCAAACGGCCAAAGGCCTGCATTTCCCCGCCTCAACCTACGCGCCGATCCGGCGGACGGGATTTTTATCGGCGGCGAGCGACGGGTTCCGCGCGCGAGAATGGCCGCAAAGCGTTGACCACGATCGACGCGCACGGGATCACGGCGCGGTTTAATCCGCTGGGGGTGTTTCTGCGGCGCTGGCAGCTCGATGCCGTGCATATCGATGGCGGTGAAGTGGCGATCCAGGTCTACGAGCCCAAGCCGGAGCCGTCGCCGAGCAAACCATGGTATCACATTTTTCTGCCGGACCGCGTTTACCTCCGGCGAGTTTGGTCTGAGCCCGCGGACGTGACCTGGAAGTTGCGCAATGAGAAAGGCGGCTTCTTCGGAACCCGTTTGTTGATCACGCCGCACGGGCGTGATTTCGAATACCGGGCGACTGGCGGCACGATGAAGGGCCCGGTGATCCCCGATCTGCCGTTGCGCCATACGCATCTGCTGATCACGAAAACGCTGTTGACGCTTTACACGCTCGACCTCGCTCCCGGATCGCAGAGCGATGGGTTCATTCGGGCCGAAGGCACTGCCGGCACGCGCGAGGACAAGAGCGTCGATTTCAAAGTGAAGTTTGGAAAGGTGCCGGTGCGCGAATGGTTGCCCGGGAGCTGGGAGGGTCACGTCAGCGGGCTGGCCGGAGGCGAAATCCATTGGCATGGGAAGAACCCAAAGCTGGAGGAATCGCAGGTGCAGGGCACGCTTCGGGTCGAGGGCGGGAAGGTGCGGGGGCTGCCATTCCTCGAGAAGCTCAGCTCGATCACCGGGAAGAAGTCGATCGAACAACTGGAGCTGAGCGAGTGCTCGGCGGAGGTGGATTGGCAGAGCCCGAAGGCCGAAGTCAAAAACATCGCGATCGAGGACAAAGGGAAATTCCGGATCGAAGGCTCGGTCTCGATCCGCGAGAAGGCATTGGGCGGCGCGATTCAGCTCGGTCTGGCGCGCGAATATCTCGAATGGCTGCCGCAGGCCGAGGAAGTCTTCCCGAGGGAGAAGGGTGGCTATCTTTGGACCACGGTAAAGTTGTCGGGCACCATCGATAAACCGGGGCAGGACCTCAGCCCGCGGATTATCGAGGCGTTGAAGGAATCGCCCGGCGCGTTTCTCGGTCTCATCTTTCGTAGCGTGGGCGATTGGCTGAAAGACGCATTCGGCGATTGAGTCCGCGGTGGGAGCGGAGTGGTTTCGCTTTGACTTGAGAAGGGCCGGGGAGCTATAAACCCTCCTCAGAAAGGCCAACCCCTATGCCCAAACCCCCTGCTCAGATGAAGGTCCGCGTTCTGCCGCTGACCGGCGCCAAATTATCGGCCCCTCTCGATCTCTCCCGCCGCGGCATGCCCGCGCTGGATTCGATCCACAACGTGGTGAAGTTCAAGAGCCGGTTCAAAATCGTTAAGAGCACCGAGATCGATTCCTATGAGGAATCTCCTTCCGCCCGCGCGCTCCAGAAGGCACTGACTGGAAAGCAGCCTTCGACTGCCGCGATCGCGAAGGCGATGAAAAAGCCGGCGCCGAAGGGGGACAATTTCGGCGGCACCCAGCGCAAGGCGGCCAAGATTTCCATCGCCCCAGGGCGCGCCAAGACATTTAAGACGGTGAGCGCGTTGATCGCCTCGCTTCCGACGGACGATAAGATGATCAAGCGGAAGCCGAAGATCGGCAAAGGAGCGAACTCGGACCGCGTCTCCGAAGAGATGCGAAACGTGGGTGTTTCCGCCGCCTTTCTCTATGCCGCCAGCCGCGAGGATGATAACGACTTTCATCTTATCGTCGGCGGAGACCCGCAGGGAACGCCGGAGATGTATATGACGATGGAGCTCTCGGGCTTGCCGCCCAAGACCAGCCCGGCTTTTGCGAAGCTGAATACCGCGCGCAACTCCTACAAAAAATTCTTCGGCACCAACCTGCCGGGCATGACCTACGATTTTTATTCGCCGCCGATTCCCGTTAAGGTCAAAGGCTCGCTCTTCTTCGACGTGGGGCACGCCACGGGTTCGAGGCCTGGCCCCGCCAGCTTGAAGAGCCGCATGCCGACCGTGTGGGAAATCCATCCGATTACGTCGATCGAGCTGGGCCCGTAAAGACGCGCGAGACGGGAGCAGCAGGGAGATCGATGGCTGCGCCGCGGAAGAAGAAACGGGCAAAGCGACCCGCGCGCCGGAAGACGGCGGGGCCTGGAAAGCGAAAGCCGGGCAGGACGGCTGAACCTCATCCGGGCCTGCCCGCGCCAGACAGCGTTCGGGCTGTGGTAAAATTCGTGTCACCAAAAAAGGTTCGCTACACGATTTTGAAGACGTCGGAAAAGGACGCGTACGACAAGCCTTGAGGGGGAGAATTTGCGCGGGGTTCCGCGACCTCCGAGGACTTCAATTTGTTTGCCAGCGGTGCCTGGCGAATGAGACTCTTCCACCATGACAACAACCCCAACGGAGTACGCGCATCCAGAGGCGCTGGTGGATGCCGATTGGCTGGAGAAACATTTGACCGACGAAGGGGTGCGGATCGTCGAGTCGAACGAAGACATTTTGCTTTACGACACCGGGCATATTCCCGGCGCAGTCCATATCGATTGGCGAACCGATCTCCAGGATGCCGTGATCCGGGATTATATCGCGCCGGATAAATTCGCGGAGCTTTGCAGCCGCAACGGCATCACGCCGGAGACGACCGTCATTTTCTATGGCGACAAGGCGAACTGGTGGGCTTGTTACGCGCTCTGGGCCTTCCGGTTATTTGGCCATGAGAAGGTGCGAATCCTCAACGGCGGCCGGGACAAATGGAAAGCCGAGGGCCGCCCGATGACGCGCGAAGTCCCGAAATATCCGGGCACGAATTATCCGGTGCCGAACAAGCGCTTCGACAAGGAGATCCGCGCCTTTGCCGATGAAGCGCTCGCGCAAAGCAAGGCGGGCAAGCCGCTCATCGACGTGCGGTCGCCGGGCGAGTTCAAGGGCGAGATCACCCACATGGCGGAATACCCGCAGGAAGGCGTCTTGCGCGGCGGCCACATTCCCGGTGCGAAAAGCGTGCCCTGGAAAACGGCGACGAACGAGGACAGCACGTTCAAGCCGGCGAGCGAGCTGGCGAAGATTTACCTGGAAGGATGTGGTCTCAAGCCCGGCACCGACACGGTGGTTTATTGCCGGATCGGCGAACGCTCGAGTCACACCTGGTTTGTCCTGACCTACCTGCTGGGCCTGGAGAATGTGCGGAACTACGACGGCTCCTGGACCGAGTGGGGGAACAAGGTCGCTGCGCCGATCGAGCGCGGGTGATCCGCGCTCGATAAATCCCAATTTCCAAAACCCAAATCCCAAGTAAAGGGATCAAAATCCCAAGGTCCAAAGGGCGCGATGGTGAAATTTGGGATTTGAAGTTTTACCTGGGATTTGGAGCTTAGGATTTGGGATTTTTGAAATGAGCTATCCACCAAAACTAGAAGCGATCATCAATCTCTTCGAGTCGCTGCCGGAAACCGAGCGGCGCGAAACGCTCGTTTCCTATGCGGACAATGCGAAGAGACAGGAGCCGCGGCCGGGCGAAATGTTCGTCCTCGAAGATGTGCGCAAGGATGAAGAGTGCGCCGACACGGTGGGCGTTTATCTCCAGGTCGATGAGCAAGGCAAAGCGCATTTCCGAATGACGCTGGGCCCTGAGGTGCAGACGCTCACCCGGGCGATGACCGCGATTCTGTGCAAAGGCCTCGATGGCCGGACCCCGCAGGAAGTGCTCGAGCTGCCGAGCGATTTCGTCACCCGCATCGTCGGCGCCGAGCTGATCCGGGTGCGAAGCCAGACAATTTATTACGTGCTCACGCGGATCAAAGGCATCTGCAAGGTTTACCTCGACCGCCGGCGCATGGCGGAATCGCAGGTGGCCTGAGCCCGCGCGAACGATCCACCGGTTGCTATTACCCGGGAACCGACGATAGTAGGCGCGGTCACCTTCCGCTCCTTCGTTCACCTCGAAGCCGTTCGGCTGCTGATAAGGAGAAGAACAACCTCGCGAGGCCCTTACACTATGAATGCTACCCTTTTAAGAAGTGCCACTCGCGTCATCCCGGATGAACAGGCCCTCGTGAATGTCGTGCGCCAGCGCGTGCGGCAATTGATCCGCGGTCATCGTCCGCTGCTCGGCGTCCCGCCGGGAATGGGTTTCGCTGATGTCGCGTTGAGTGAAATCATCGCGGAGAAATTGGGCTACGAAGCCGCACCCGGCATCAAGCTGGATAACTCGTTCGCCCCCAGCCTCGTCACCTTTCCGGGCGGCACTCCGGATAAAAAAGCAGCTTAAAAAATTATGGCTACCAATTCCAGTTTCACCCGCCGCACTCCGGACATCATGACGGAAGAACTCTGCGCGATCCTCTCCCAAAAAGTGTCGTACGAATTCAAGCCGCTTTACGATTTGGTCTATGCGAATCTTCACGCACGCAACGCCGCCAGCGGGGGCGACGAAATGCTCCGTCTGCGCGCTTACGAGAAGCTGCAAAATCTCGTCCACGACGGAATGGTGAAGAAGACCGAGAAGAAATATCGGGGCAATCCCGCGGCGCTTCTCGTAGTCAGCTCGCGCCTCGAGGAATGGCGGATCGCCGCCAACCAGCGGACGGCCGCCTTGCGCGCCGGCTAGCTGGTTCCAGGCGAGCCGGGAAGGCGCGTGTTTAGCTCGTGATCTTCGATTAAATTCGTCTATCGTCCGCTCGCTCCAATGCCGCGGAACAACGAGCTCCACAAAATCCTGTTGATTGGCTCCGGCCCGATTGTCATCGGCCAGGGCTGCGAGTTCGATTATTCCGGCGTCCAGGCCTGCAAAGCGTTGCGGGAGGAAGGCTACATCGTTGTCCTGGTTAATTCGAACCCGGCCACCATCATGACCGATCCGGAGTTCGCCGATCGGACTTACATCGAGCCGATCACGCCTGAAGTGATCGAGGCAATTCTCGAGCGCGAAAAGCCGGACGCGATCCTGCCGACCATGGGCGGCCAGACCGCGCTCAACGTAGCCATGGAGCTGAACCGCAACGGCGCGCTCGCGCGGCATAATGTGAAATTGATCGGCGCGAATGCGCAGGCCATCGCGAAAGGCGAGGACCGGCAGCTTTTCAAGGAAGCGATGCTGCGCATCGGGCTCGATGTTCCGCGCTCGGGCATCGCGCATTCCATTGCCGACGCCAGCCGCATTGCGGACATGATCGACAAATTTCCGCTCATCATCCGGCCGGCCTTTACACTGGGTGGATCCGGCGGCGGCATTGCCTATAACCGTGATGAGCTGGCGGAAATCGTCGAGCGCGGGCTGGCGCTTTCGCCGGTCACCGAGGTGTTGATCGAGGAATCTCTCGTCGGTTGGAAGGAATTCGAGATGGAGGTGATGCGCGATTGCGCGGACAACTGCGTCGTCATCTGCTCGATCGAGAATTTCGACGCGATGGGGGTGCACACGGGCGACTCCATCACGGTCGCACCAGCGCAAACCCTCTCCGATAAGGAATTCCAAATGATGCGGGACGCGTCGTTCGACGTTATCCGCGAGATCGGAGTGGAGACTGGCGGGTCGAACATTCAGTTTGCGGTCAATCCCGAGAACGGCCGGATGGTGGTCATCGAGATGAACCCGCGCGTCTCGCGCTCGAGCGCGCTGGCCTCAAAGGCGACCGGTTTCCCGATCGCGAAAATCGCGGCGAAGCTGGCGGTTGGTTACACGCTCGATGAAATCCGGAATGACATTACTCGCGAGACTCCAGCGAGCTTCGAGCCGACGATCGATTATTGCGTCGTAAAGGTGCCGCGGTTCACCTTCGAAAAATTTCCGCAGGCCGATCCGACCTTAACCACGCAGATGAAGAGCGTGGGCGAAGCGATGGCGATCGGCCGCACCTTCAAGGAAGCGCTGCAAAAGGCGTTGCGCTCGCTCGAGATCAAGCGCTTCGGTTTATGCGGTGACGGCAACGAGAAGCGGGTCGATCCGGAAACGCTGCGGCTGAGGCTCGCGATTCCAAATGCCGAGCGTGTTTTTTACGTCGCGCAAGCCTTCCAGGATGGCATGTCGATCGAGGAAGTCTTCGAGCTGACGAAGATCGACCGCTGGTTCTTGCACAATGTGAATCAGATCGTGGAGGAGCAGGGAAAGCTGGCGCAAGTGGACTTGCGGCGGGCGAAGAAGCTCGGTTTTTCGGACAGGCAAATTGCCTTGGCTCACGGGAAAACGGAGTCGGAGATGCGCGAGACGCGGAAGGCCGGAGGCGTTGTGCCCACCTACCGGCTCGTCGATACCTGCGCGGCGGAGTTCGAAGCGTTCACGCCGTATTATTATTCGACCTACGGAACCGAGAATGAGATGCGCCGGACCGACCGGCCGAAGATCATGATTCTCGGCGGCGGCCCGAATCGGATCGGACAGGGGATCGAATTTGATTACTGCTGCGTCCACGCGGCGTTCGCGCTGCGCGAGATCGGTTTCGAAACCATCATGGTCAATTCGAATCCGGAAACGGTTTCGACCGATTACGACACGAGCGATAAACTTTATTTCGAGCCGCTCACGCTCGAGGACGTGCTCAACATCTACGAGCAGGAGCTTCCCGAGGGCGTCATCGTGCAGTTCGGTGGCCAGACGCCGCTCAATCTGGCCGAGGGCTTGAAGGCCGCCGGCGTCCCAATCATCGGCACGCAGCCGGAGAGTATCGAGATGGCGGAAGACCGGAAGCTCTTCGCAGCGATGCTCGATAAACTTGGCTTGCGCCAGACGCCGAGTGGATCGGCGGTGAGCGCCGATGAAGCAGTCACGATCGCGGAGCGAATTGGTTACCCGGTCCTGGTCAGGCCCTCCTTCGTTCTGGGCGGCCGGGCGATGGAGCTGGTTTACAACGGCGACGATTTGCGGCGTTACATGCAGAGCGCGATCGAGGTCAGCTCCGACCGCCCGGTGTTGGTGGATCGGTTTTTGGAAGACGCGATCGAAGTCGATGTCGATTGCATTGCCGACGGCGAGACGAGCGTCATCGGCGCGGTCATGGAACACATCGAGCAGGCCGGCATTCACAGCGGCGACAGCGCCTGCGTGGTTCCAACCTTCTCCTTGCCGGACGCGGTGCTCGATCAAATCCGCACCGCGACAAAGGCCATGGCGCGCGAACTACAAGTCCGGGGACTGATGAACGTGCAGTTCGCGGTGAAAGGCGATGATGTTTACGTGCTCGAAGTGAACCCGCGCGCGTCGCGGACGGTGCCGTTCGTGAGCAAGGCGATCGGCGTGCCGCTGGCCAAGCTGGCCGCCAAGGTGATGACCGGAAAAACGCTGGTCGAGCTCGGCTTCACCCAGGAGATCATTCCCAAACATTTCTCGGTGAAAGAAGCGGTCTTCCCGTTCCTCCGTTATCAGGGCGTCGATATCGCGCTCGGGCCGGAGATGAAATCGACCGGCGAAGTGATGGGGATCGATGCCGACCTCGGCCTCGCCTACGCCAAGTCGCAGATGGCCGCGCCGCCGCCGCTCCCGAAATCAGGCAATGTTTTCGTCAGCGTGAAGGATATCGATAAGCCCAGTGTCATTCCGCTGGCCCGCGAATTCGTCGAGCTGGGGTTTCAGATCATTTCCACCAGTGGAACCTGGGCCGCGTTGAAGGAGGCCGGCGTTCCCGTGACCAAAGTGCATAAGATTCGAGAAGGCCGGCCGAACGTGCTCGACCTGGTCACCAATCGGGACATCGATTTCATCATTAATACGCCAAGCGGCAAGATTCCGCGCGAAGATGAGGTCCGGATCCGGAACGCCTCGCTGGCGCAGAAAATCCCGATCATGACGACGGTCCGCGCGGCGCAGGCAAGCGCGAACGGCATCCGTTCGTTGCAGCGGAGCAGCTTGTCGGTGAAAACGCTGCAGGAATATCACGGTATCGAAGACAGAAAGAAAACGCTCCCGCAAAGCGGGACCCAACGCCCAACGCCGAACGCCGAATGAAGAGAACGCGCGTGCGAATCGGATCGGTAGGGCGAGACTCTGTCGAGCCGCGTTCGTAGTTGAAGCTTCAACTCAGGCCGCTAGGGTCACGCATGAAACTGACATTGCTTTGTTGCGTGCTGGGATTGGCGGTCGTGGCCACGCCGGTTCGCGGCGAGGAAAAAAAGGAAGAAAAGAAAGAACCGACTGCGGCGACTGCACCAAAGGAAGTGGCCGTCTTCAAAACCAGCGAAGGGGAAATGGTGGCCGAGTTCTGGTCGGACGTGGCCCCGAACACAGTGGAAAATTTCAAGAAACTGGCCAAGTCCGGCTTTTACGACGGGACGGCGTTTCATCGGATCATTAAAGGCTTCATGGCCCAGGGCGGTGATCCCCTGACCAAAGATCCTGCGCAGGAAAGCAGATGGGGCACGGGCGATCCCGGCTACAAAATCAAGGCCGAGTTCAGCGCGAAGAAGCATGAACGCGGCGTGCTTTCGATGGCGCGTTCAGCCGATCCCGATTCAGCCGGGAGCCAGTTTTTCCTCTGCTTCGGAGCGGCGACCCAGCTCGACAACAAATACACCGCGTTCGGCAAAATCATTAAGGGCGATGCCGTGCTCGACAAGCTGGCCAATTCGCCGGTAACCCGCAGCGCCAGCGGCGAGAACAGCAAACCGGTGAGTCGGGTCGCTCTGGAAAGCGTCAAGATCGTGCCAGCGGATTCGGTGAAATAGCGCCCGACGTTCAAGAACCAAAACATCATCTTCCCGCGATACTTACTCCTATGACCACTCCATCACCCGGCTCCTCCCAAAACGAAGTCGCAGTAATCAAAACCAGCGAAGGCGAAATGGTGGCCGAATTTTGGCCCGACGTGGCGCCGAAAACAGTCGAGAACTTTAAGAAGCTCGCGACGTCGGGGTTCTACGATGGGACCGCGTTCCATCGCATCATCAAGGGTTTCATGATTCAGGGCGGCGATCCGCTGACCAAGGACGAGAGCAAACAGTCACGCTGGGGCACGGGCGATCCCGGCTACAAAATCGACGCGGAGTTCAATAAGAAGTCGCATGAACGCGGCGTGCTTTCGATGGCGCGCTCGCAGGATCCGAACTCGGCCGGGAGCCAGTTTTTCATCTGTCATGGCCACCCGAAGTTTCTCGACGGCCAATACACCGCCTTTGGGAAACTGATCAAAGGCGACGATGTCCTGGAGAAGATCGCGACGACGAAGACGTTGCCGGGCGACCGCCCGGAAAAGCGGATGAACGTCGAGAGCATTAAGGTTGTCCCGGCGGATTCGGTGAAGTAGCAGGCGATCCGCGCGAGGAATAGGTCGTATAAGTCCTATAGGTCCCATGTGACCAATGACAGCGTCCGGAAAAACAAAAATCGCACTGATTCAAATGCAGTGCGGGACCGACCCGTCTGCGAACATGGCGAAAGCCGTAGCGCGCATTCGAGTTGCGGCGCAGGACGGCGCGCAGGTCGTTTGCCTGCCGGAGCTTTTCCGCTCGCAATACTTTTGCCAGGCGGAAGACCACGCCAACTTCGCGCTCGCCGAGGAAATTCCCGGGCCATCAACGAGTGAGCTGGAAACTGTCGCCAGGGAATGCGGCGTCGTGATTGTCGCCTCGCTTTTCGAAAAACGCGCGGCCGGTGTCTATCACAACACGGCCGCGATCATCGACGCCGACGGACAATATCTCGGGAAGTATCGCAAGATGCATATCCCGGACGACCCTTCTTACTACGAGAAGTTTTACTTCACGCCGGGCGATCTCGGATTCCAGGCGTGGCCGACGGCGCACGGGAAAATCGGGGTCTGCGTTTGCTGGGACCAATGGTATCCGGAATCCGCCCGCCTGACCGCGCTTCGCGGCGCGCAGATCTTGTTTTATCCGACCGCGATCGGCTGGCATCCGCGCGAGAAAGAGAAATATGGCGCCGCGCAGCATTCGGCCTGGGAAACGATGCAGCGCAGTCATGCGATTGCGAACGGCTGTTACGTCGCGGCGATCAATCGTGTCGGTCACGAAGCGCCCGCGGGCGGAGACGGGATTCAGTTCTGGGGCCAGAGTTTTATCGTCGCGCCAAGCGGCGAGATTCTCGCGAAAGGGAGCATCGACAAGGAAGAGATCGTGACCGCCGAGATCGAATGGAGTCGCGTGGACGAACATAGGACGCATTGGCCCTTCCTCCGCGATCGCCGCATCGACGCCTATTCCGGCATCGAGCAACGCCTGATCGATTGATTCCTGTAGCCCGCTTCGCTGTGCGAAGCGTGGGGGAAGCTACGAACTTCCACGAATGCGTCGCTGCGGGAGACGCCTCAAGGAGCGGCGGCCTCCAGACCGCCCACCCGCTTTCGCATTGCTTCCGCGTGGCAAGCAGGGCGGCGGCTACAGCAGCGGCAATCGAGTGCTTCTTAATTGTTTTCTTTCGCCCAACGCCGTACGTTTGCCCCATGAAGAAGACAATTCTTTCGCTGGGTATTGCCTGCGCTCTTGCGACGGTCGCGCAGGGGCAGGAAATCACCAAGGCGATCGCCGTTCTGCATCCGGCGTCCGGAAGCAAGGTGACAGGCACCGTAACCTTCACAAAAACGGGCGACACCGTGCAGGTCGTGGCCGACATCACCGGTCTTACGCCGGGAAAACATGCCTTCCATATTCACGAGTTTGGCGATTGCTCCGCGCCCGACGCAGCCTCCGCCGGCAGCCATTTCAATCCAACCAAGCAACCGCACGGCGCACCCGACTCTGCGGAACATCATGTCGGCGATTTCGGTAATCTCGAAGCAGACAGCAGCGGCAAGGCGCATCTGGAGTTGAAGAGCAACATGCTCAAATTCAGCGGTGAAAATTCCATCCTCGGCCACGCTGTTATCGTGCACGAAAAGGTGGACGATTTTTCGCAGCCGGTGGGGAATGCGGGCGGCCGGGTCGCGTGTGGAGTCATCGGTGTCGCGAAGCCATAACGACCGATAGAAACGGTAATCGAGACTTCCTGCCCGAACCGGCGGTCATTGACCGCTGCTACAAGAATGGACCTGCTGACCTTGAGCGAAATCCGCCGCCACGCGCAGAACGGCGCGGCGGTGGAAGCGCGTGTCCACGTCCAGATCGAAGGGGTCGCTTCGAAAGTGACGCGGGAACAGAAGCCTTACTGCGAGCTGGGCCTGGCCGATGCATGCGACCGGATGACGCTGCGGGTCTGGAGCGATCATCCGGAGTATCGCGCCTGCGGCTCACTAAAAGCATCCGATTTCATCGAGCTAACTGGCGAGTTCGGGCAGCATCAGCAGTTCGGGCTCGACGCGCGGAATTGGAAGGTGCGGCATCTCAACGGCCAGGAACGCTCGGAGTTGCTCCAGGGCCCGCCGGAGTTGCGGGCAAAACAGGCCGCCGATTGGGAATACATCTGCGAACGGACACGGTCGCTGGGCGATCCGCGGTTGCGCACGTTAGGTGAGGCTTTCATTGCAGAACATGGCGACCGATTTCGGCGGACGGCCGGCGCCCGTTCCTATCATCACGCGCGGCGGGGCGGTCTCGTCGAGCATGTCGCCCAGATGATGCGGCTGGCCATGTCGATCCAGCCGCTCTATCCGCAGTTGAATCTCGATCTCCTCATTGCGGGCGTGTTGTTTCACGACGCCGGCAAGCTTTGGGAAAATCATCTGCCGGAGACCGGGTTCACCATGGGATACGATGAGCGCGGAGAATTGATGGGGCATATCTCGATCGGGCTCGAGCTGGTCAATTCGATCTGGCGCAAGGTGCTGACCGAGGAGAACGCGCGCGCCTGGAGTGCGCTCTCTCCTTCATCCGAAGATGTCCGGATGCATTTGCTGCACCTGATCGGCGCGCATCATGGCGAACCGCAGTTCGGCTCGCCGGTCAGCCCGAAGACGCCGGAAGCAATGGCCTTGAATTACATCGATAACCTCGATGCGCGGATGGAGATGTTCGCAGCTGGATATCTCGTGGCAAAACCGATCGCGGATCGCATCTTCGACCGCGTCCGGCCGCTCCCGGGTAATCTGGTGAAGCCGCTCGGGAAATTTCAGGCGCCGAAAACCGACGGCCCGCCGCCGTTACCAAAGGCCAACGAGACGCGAACTCTTCTGTAGATGAGGCGCTCTCTCCTTTCGCTGATCGGCCACAACGCCATCTGCGCGATCGCGGCGGCAACGTTCGTTTGGATCGCAGCCAGGCACGTCGTGCTTTTTGGCACGTTTGGCCCGGTCGAGCCATTCCACACCACGAACAGATATCTCGCTTCCACCATCCACTCTCGAGCCGGCTCAGAGCGCCTTCTGGAAGTCTTTCAGTCGCTGCCGGAGAAGGAACCGGTCGCGGTGATGTATCGCGAGGACGAGCAAGTCGACACGTTCATCGCGTTCACGGTCATCTATCTTGCGTGGCCGCGAAAGGTGCAGTCATTCCCCCTCAGGCGCGAAAATCTGGCGAGCCAGATGCAGGCTCTCGCCGCCGCGCCCATTTCTGCCGTTTTTTTCTGCGGGGTGGAACCGCCGCCGGGAACCGAGCCGCTCTTTCGCGTTGGCCAGGGCCTTTCGCTCTCGTCGCGGACTACACCTCAACCGCGATAGCCCTGTGACAATCGTCGGATTACTGGCCGGTTTCTTCACGCTTTTCGCGGCGGGTTTCGGCCTGTGCCTGCTCCAGTTTGGGGCGGGCGCACGGATTCATTTTCCGCAAGCTTGCGCGCTGAGCTGGTTGTTCGGGACCGGTGTGATTTCGCTCTTTCTCTGGCTTGGAGGAATGCTCGTCTCGGGCCCGGTGTTGCAGCTGGGCGTTGCCGCCATCGCGATCGCGCTTGCTGTGGCCGGATACTTCGCCTGCAAAAGCCGGCAGGCGCGCTTTTACTGCCCCCGGCCACAAACGCCGGTCGAGTGGCTGCTCGTCGCGGTGCTCGTGCTGCAGTTCGGCGTCATGTTTCAGGTTGCGCTGGGGCACACGCTTGGATGGGACGGCTTGTTCAACTGGGAAATCAAAGCCCGCTACGCTTTTTTCAATGGCGGTGTTATCCCGGCGAGTTACTACACCGACGCCACGCGGCTCGTAACGCACCCTGCTTATCCGCTCTGGATCCCATTCACTGAACTCTGGCTTTATCTCTGGATGGGCGAACCGCATCAGTTTTGGATCAAGCTGCTGTTTCCCATTTATTATATGGCCGGCGCAGTTCTGCTCGCCACGTTCGCGAGCCGTCTGACCGGGCGCCGCTGGCTTGGTCTTTTGGCCGCGGTGCTGCTCTTTTTCGTCCCCTGCCTGACGAATATCCCGGGCGGTGTGCAGGTCGGTTATGTGGATGTTCCGATGAGCGTTCTCTATCTCGCCGCCATCGGCCTGTTGCTTCTGCATTTACAGAACGCCGATCCAGCGGCGTGGCGTTGTTCCGCGCTGTGCATTGCGCTCTTGCCTTGGGCGAAGAAAGAAGGCTCCGTCCTCTGGGTCGTCGCCGTCATCTGTGCCCTCGCCATCCTTTGGCGACAACGCCGCTCCTGGTTCGAACTGCTTTGGCTGCTGCCGGGCTTGTTCATCATGGCGGGCTGGAAGGCGTTCTGCACCTCCATGGGGGTGGCGCCAAGCCAGGAGATGGCCCCCGTTAGCTTCACCACCATCGTTGCGCGTCTGCCGCGCCTCGACTGGATTCTTTCTCGCCTCCGCGATGAGCTGCTCGATTTGAGCCACTGGAGCATCATGTGGCCGTTACTGCTGCTCGCCTTCGTTTCCCTCGCCATTCGGGCCCGTGATCAGCGTTCACTCGCTCTGCTCTTTGCGATTGGCGTCCCGATTGCAGTTTACACCGGGAGTTACGTCTTCAGTGACTGGCCTGATTGGACGGCGCACATGGACGCCTCAATCGGCCGGTTGCTCTTGCACGTCACGCCGCTCGCGTGGCTGGTCTTTGCGCTCGCCCTGAGACCGCCGTCAGTCGAGCCGAAGATCTCTTCCGGCTAGTCGCTTCCTTCGGTAGGTGGATCGCGCGCTCCGCCGCGCGATGGCATGAATGGCGGCAAAGCCGCGTCAATTAAGCATCGCGCGACGGAGCGCACGATCCACCAAGCCTTCGCTTCGTCTCCACGAAATATTGTTCGTCGATCTCGAAGCCGATAAAGTTTTTCACACCACAACGTTTGGCAGCGATCGCCGAGTTTCCGATCCCGAGAAACGGATCGAGCATTGTTTCGACGCGCGAGGTTCCGTGGAGCTTGATGCACCACTCCGCCAGTTGCACCGGAAACGTGGCGGGATGCGGGCGTTCCTTGTTGCGGCGCTGGATTGTCTCATAGGGGATGAACCACGTGTTCCCGCGGCAGCGCCGATCCTTTCCGGCGGTGTGTCCCCAACGCGCGATGTTGCTCTTGTCGGCATATGGAACGCCAAGGGCCAGGCGATCGATCGGCGCCCGACCTTCTGGCGTAAGATGAAAAATGTATTCGTGGCAATCGTTGAGATATCGCGGCGAGCTGATCGGCTTGAAATGACCACGCGACGTCGTGAGGCCACTGGGATCATCGATCGAGATCGCCTTGATCCAATGGATGGTATTTTGGAGGACGAACAGATCGCGCAGGTGAAGAACGAGCTCATGGGGGAGCATCGGATTTGATGGCGCTGAGCCGAGATTGAGAAAAAGCGAGCCGGCAGGTTTCAGCAGACGCCTGGCCTCGTTGGCCCACTGATGGCACCAATCGAGATAACCTTGCCGGTCCTGTCGATCCGAATAACGACTGTAAGCGATCCCGAGGTTGTAGGGCGGAGAGGTGACTACGAGATCGACCGTGGCGTCCGCGATCTTTGTCATGCCTTCGAGGCAATCGCCCTGCCGCAGGTCGAATTTGGTCACGACCTATGATGAATTAAGCGTCGCTTTCGTACAAGCGCGAAAAATTGCGGGTCATCCCGAGTCCCGCCGTCGCGGGACGAGGGATCTCCCAGTCGCAGGAACACCTACGCAAGTCCGCTTTCGCGATCCACGGATATCGGGCGTGACGGAGATCGCTGGCAGTTGATTTGTGTGGCGCGAGAGCGCCTGTGGGGTCCCTCGTCCCGCGATGGCGGGACTGGGGATGACAGCGTTCTCCCGATTTCGATGCCGGGATGTTGTGATAGATTGCCGTAATGTCCGACAAACCCGCCAAGCTGAAGATCGCCGACCGCGAGTTCACCTCCCGGCTGCTGGTCGGCACCGGCAAATTCGGCTCGAACGAATTGATGCGCGATGCGCTCGTGGCGAGCGGAACAGAGATCGTGACGGTCGCGCTCCGGCGCGCCGACCTCTCGGGCAAGCACGACCCTTTCGCGAACATCCTCGATTTCATCGACCCAAAGCGGTTCCTGCTGCTGCCGAATACCAGCGGGGCGCGCAATGCGGATGAAGCCGTGCGCCTGGCGCGGCTCGCGGTCGCGGCCGGGCTGCCTAATTGGATCAAGCTCGAGATCCACCCCGACGCGCGTTATCTGCTGCCTGATCCCATCGAAACTTTGGCGGCCGCCGAAATCCTGGTGAAAGAAGGATTCGTCGTCCTTCCCTACATCAACGCCGACCCCGTTCTGGCCAAGCGTTTGCAGGATGTCGGCACTGCCACTGTGATGCCGCTCGGTTCGCCGATTGGCAGCAATCGCGGGATCGAAACGCGCGCCCAGATCGAGATCATCATCGAACAGGCGACCGTGCCGGTCATCGTCGATGCGGGCCTCGGCGCGCCGAGCCAGGCCGCGGAGGCCATGGAAATGGGCGCCGATGCCGTGCTGGTGAATACGGCGATTGCGATCGCCTCCGATCCGAGCCGGATGGCGCATGCCTTCCGTAAAGCTGTCGAAGCCGGCCGGGAAGCGCGTGAGATTGGTTTGGCGGAAACGAGATCGAGCGCATCGGCGACCAGCCCGCTGACGGGATTTTTCTCAAGTGGTGTTTCGAATTGAACCCGCTGTAGCCGCCCCGCTATGTCGGGCGTTTGGGCCGCGCTGTAAAAGATTCAACGCTGGCGCGGCGACAGAGCGGCTACAGCGGCTACATCGGCTGAAACTTCGCGCCGGCGTCGTTGTAGAATTCGATTTGGCGTCCGCCGACGCGGCGCACAAAACGCCAGCCGTGCTGGCGGCTAATGTCGCGCAGTTCGGAATCGGAAAGCGCTCGCACGATCCTGAGCTCCGAGGGATGGGTCACGAAATACTCGGGTTTGCTGGCGAGCATCCGCGTTATCTTGGCGATCACCGCCGGCAATTGCTCCCGGATCGTCATCTCTTACTGGCCAGTGCTTCGCCGCTTCGGCGGCGCGTTCCTTGGCAGCGTCTTTCCCGGAAACGTGGGCGGCTCCTTCGATTTGCGGTTCAGCTTCGCTCCCAAGGCCGCCTGCGCTTTTCGCGAAGGAGTCGGGCCGCGCGCCGTGGGTTTTTCGTTTGGTCGCATAATCAATAGGTTCTCCCTAGAAACGGGCCGCAGAACCGGATTGGCCTTGTTTAGGCCGGCGGCGCTTGGCGGAAACGGGGGGCTGGGCTAGGTTCGGGCCCATGTTTTCGGAAACGGTTGTCCTGCGCGGACACATTATCGATTCGCTCATCCTCCCGAAAGTCCTCGATCAAATCCTCACCCAAGGGGGTGATTTCAAGATCGGCGAAATCAAAATTGGCCAGAACCGCGTCGACCAAAGCTATGCGCGGATCGAAGTCTCCGGTCCGACGCACGAGGTCCTCGACGATATTGTTCTGCGCCTGCGCCAACACGGCGCCGAGGTCATGGAAAAGCGGGACGTCCAACTGGCTCCCGCGCCCGCGGATGGCGTTTTCCCGAAAGACTTTTACGTCACCACGAACCAGCAGACCTTTATTACATTCGATGGCGTCGAGATCGAGGTTCGACCTGCCTTGATGGATTGCGCGGTGGTTGTCGATCGCGGGGCTCGCCGGGCGACCGCGAAAAAGTTCCATGAAGTCTCTCGCGGGATGGAAATCGTGGTCGGCCATCAGGGTATCAAGGTGGTCCCAGTGCAACGCTCGACCTCCCACACCGATGTCTTCGAATTCATGTCGACCAGCATCGCGCTCGAGAAGCCAAAGAGCGGGGTGATCCGCGAGATGGCGACGGAGCTGAAACGCGCTCGTGAGGAAGGTGGCAAGATTCTGGTCGTGGCTGGCCCCGCGGTCGTCCACACCGGGGCGGTTCCGCATTTGGAAAAATTGATCGAGCTTGGCTACATCGACCTACTCTTTGGCGGGAATGCACTCGCCTTGCACGACGTCGAGAATGCGCTCTTCGGGACATCCCTTGGGATCAACCTCGAGCGCGGTTCACTCGCGGAGCACGGTCACGAAAACCAGATGCGCGCGATCAATGCGATCCGCGAAGCGGGCAGCATTTCGCGCGCAGTCGAAAGCGGCGGCCTCAAAAGTGGAATCATGGCGGCCTGTGTGCGGCACGGAGTAGAGTTCGTCCTCGCCGGTTCGATTCGCGATGACGGTCCGCTGCCGGAAGTCATCACCGACACACTCGAAGCGCAGCAAGCCATGCGCGAGAAAATTACCGGCGTCACGACCGCATTGATGATGGGAACCATGCTGCATTCGATGGCGGTGGCGAACTTGCTCCCGGCCACGGTGAAAACTTTGTGCGTGGATGTGAATCCAGCGGCCGTCAGCAAGTTGACGGAACGCGGATCATTCCAGTCGCTGGGCCTGGTTTCCGATTTGGAGCCGTTCCTCCGCGAGCTGATCGCTTGTCTCGCGGCCTGATCGAATTTTCCAAATGCGCCAGCTTCTCCTCTGTCCGCCCGACTATTACGGGATCGAATACGAGATCAACCCATGGATGAGCCGCGAGCGTGGCGCCGATACGCCGCTGGTCCAGGCACAATGGAAAGGGCTCTTCAACACGCTTTCCGGGCTCGACTGCAAGATCGAGCTGGTCCCGCCGCGCCCGAAATTGCCGGACATGGTTTTCACCGCCAACGCCGGGCTCACCGTCGGCCGCCGTTTCATTCCAAGTAATTTCCGCCACCAGGAACGCGCCGCCGAGGCGCCCCACTTTGCGAGCTGGATGGAAGAGCACGGCTACGAAGTGGTCTGGCTGCCGAAGGATCTCTATTTCGAAGGAGAAGGCGACGCTCTCTTTGGCGGCGACGTGCTCTTCTGCGGTTACAAATTTCGCTCCGACATCAATTCGCATCGCGCCGTCGCCGATCTCCTCGGGTGCCTCGTCATTTCGGTCGAGCTAGTCGATCCGCGCTTCTACCACATCGATACCTGCTTTTGCCCGCTGCCCGACGGCGGCGCGTTTTGGTTTCCGGAGGCTTTCGATGAATACGGCCAGCGTGCGATCCGCGACCATCTCCGCGACTTGATCGACGTCGAGCCGGACGAGGCCGCGCATTTCTCGTGCAACGCGGTTGTGCTCGATCGGCAGATTGTTTTGCCCCAAGGCGCCCCGAAGTTGGTCGCGACGCTGACCGAGCGCGGCTACACCTGTCACCCACTTCCGATGTCGGAATTCCTCAAGGCCGGCGGCGCGTGCAAATGCCTGACGATGTTCATGCCGCAGAGGGAGCAGGTTTAAGAACCTCGACGTGAAATGGCATGTCATCCCGAGTCCCGCCGTCGCGGGACGAGGGACCTCGCAGGCGCAGTGGTAATTACGCAAGCCAATACGCTTTCGCGATCCACGGGAGCCGACGTGACGGCAAATGGACGCGACCGGAATGGGTGAATCTGTGAGCGACTGAGAGGTCCCTCGGCGCGCTTCGCCAGCCTCGGGATGACCGCGCGCTTAGTTCGTTCCGCGCTTTTTTCCGAGCGCCGCTTCAATCTTCCCCAGCGGCAGACAATTCATCACGTCGTCTTTCGTCAGCCAACCTTTGCGTGCGACGCCGACGCCGAACCAGAGCTCCTGGAGCCGCTCCGTGCGGTGCGCGTCCGGATTGATCACGCACTTCACGCCTTTTTCCTTCGCCAGCGGCCACCAGCGCCAATCCAGGTCCAGCCGCTTCGGTGCCGCGTTGATTTCGATCCAGGTGCCGGTCTCGGCGGCGGCGTCGATGATCGCCGGGATGTCGACGGCGTAAGGATCGCGCTTCAAGAGCAATCGCCCTGTCGGATGCGCCAGCATCGTGACATGAGGATTCTGCATCGCGCGAATGATCCGGCGCGTCATATCCGCTTCGGAAAGCGTAAAGGCGGAATGGATCGAGGCGACGACATAGTCGAGTTGCGCCAGGATGTCGTCCGGGAAATCGAGTGAGCCGTCGCGGAGGATGTCGCATTCCACCCCGGCAAATAGCCGGAAATTTTCGAATTCCTGATTGAGCTGGCGAATTCGGGCGACCTGCACGCCCAGGCGCGCGGCATCGACTCCATGGGCCTGGATGGAGCTGCGGCTGTGATCGGCGATGCCGAGGTATTGCAGGCCGAGTTCCTGCGCGGCGGCCGCCATCTCCTCCAGGGTATTGTGGCCGTCGCTGGCAGTGGTGTGGCAATGAAAGGTTCCGCGGAGGTTTTCCGCTTCGAGCAAACGAGGAAGTTTCCCCGCCGCGGCTGCCTCGAATTCGCCACAGTTTTCGCGGAGCTCCGGCGGGACGTAATCCAGCTCAAGCGCGCGATAAAGTTCCGCCTCCTCACGAATGACAGGAATTTTCTGCGAGGCCTTTTTGCTTTTGGCGGTCGGATCCGGCGGCAGCTCGCCCAGCCGGTACTCGTTCAAGGTCCACCCATGTTGGAGGGCGCGATTGCGCATGACGATGTTGTGTTCCTTGCTCCCGGTAAAATAATTGAGCGCGAATGGATATTCCGCCGAGCTGACCACGCGCAGATCGCATTGAATTCCGGAGCGCAGGCGCACGCTCGATTTGGTGGGCCCCTGCGCGATGATCGATTCGACCAGCGGATGCCCGACGAACATTGCCGAAATTTCCGCAGGGGCCGAAGTCGCCACGATAAAGTCGAGATCGCGCACGATTTCTTTCCGGCGCCGATAACTGCCGGCGATGCAGACATGGAGCGCCTCCGAATGCGCCCGCAGATCGCTCTGCAACGTTTCCGCTTCCGCTGCGATTTGTCCGAGGTGAAATGACCCGGCAAATTTCTGCCGCTCGTCGATCGATTTACAGAGTTTTTCCTGCGTGGTCTTGCCGAAGCCCGGCAGTTCCGCTACGCGCCCCGCGAGGCAAGCTTCATGCAATTGCGTTATCGAGCTCACCTGCAGTTTTTCGTGCAGCGCCTTGATCTTCTTCGCCCCGAGCCCCGGCAAAGTAAAAAGCTCGAGAATGTCCGCCGGAAATTCCGCGCGGAGGTCGTCGAAGAATTTCAACCCACCCGTTTCGACCAGCTCCTTGATTTTCGCCGCGATGGCCTTGCCGATGCCGGGAATCTTTTCGAGCGTTTCTTCATTCCCGAGATCCGCCATATTGCCGCCCCAGGTTTCGAGGGAACGAGCGGCATTCGTGTAAGCGCGGATCTTGAATGGATTTTCTCCCTTTAATTCCAGGAGCGTCGCGATCTTCTCGAGCACATCCGCGATCGTCGCTTTATCCATCGGATGCATTCTCACGCAACGTGACGACGGTGTCATCCCGAGGCTGGCGCAGCGCGCCGAGGGACCTCACAGTCGCTCACAATTCACCCATTCGAGGACGCGTCCATGCCGTCACGCCGGCTCTTCGTGGATCGCGAAAGCGTATTTGCGTAATTACCCCTGCGACTGGGAGGTCCCTCGTCCCGCGACGGCGGGACTCGGGATGACAAGTCAGGACGAACATTCTAGACGAATCCCTACATCCGGCCACGCCGCTTATAGAACTCGTAGCGGGCAATGATCGAGTCCACGTATTTGCGGGTCCCGGGGAAATCGATGTTCGCCCGAAACGTGGCCGCGGGAATGCCCTTGGCGTCTGACCCGCCTGCCCAGCGCTGGGCGCGGCTGGCCCCGGCATTGTATTCGGCCAGCGCGAACGGAAGCGGGTCTTCCTGGTTCTGCCAATGATCCATGGCCCGGCGCAAATACCACGAGCCCGCTTCGAGATTAGTCTTCGGATCGAACAATTCTTCTACGCGGAAATTCTCTTTCTTGCTGTCCTCCGCCCATTCCTGGGCCGCTCCTTCGGTCAACTGCATCAGGCCGCGCTCGCCGGCCGTGCCGAACTTTTGCGGCTCAAACCGGCTTTCCTGCCAGACCACCGCCTTGATCAGCATGGGATCGAGGCGGTGTTCCGCGGCCACCGCCCGAATGAGCGCGTCGTGCTGCTGGAACCGCGCAGGGCTGATCCATTCGTAGAAAGCGTAAAGCGGATCGCTCGACCTCATGAAGTGATAGGCCAGGCTGGCCACTCCGGCGAGGAGCGCGCAGATGATCAGCTTAAATAAAAATCGGGCCATATCGTGGTGCTCGGGCTCCTGATCGTGCTCGTGATCGAAAAAGTTTCATGGATAAGTAAGCGATCACGAGCAGGAGCACGATTACGATCACGAATCCAGAGAGATGAGCAACCCCTCCTACGCCCGCGTCATCATCGACCGCTCGATTCACCGCGAGCTGGATTATCTCATTCCCGACACCTTGGCGGAGAAAGTGAGCATTGGTTCGCGGGTGCGCGTGCCGTTTCGCGAGCGTTCGGCGCTGGCCACGGTCGTGGCTCTGCCGCTGGAGACGGACGCGACTGGCCTCCGGCCCATCGAAGCTCTCGTGGGCGACAAACCGGCGCTCAGCCCCAAGCTGGTCGAGCTCGGGCGCTGGATGAGCACCTATTACTGTTGCCCGATCGAAGCGGTCGTGCGCAGTCTCCTGCCGCAGGTAATCCGGCGGGCCGAAGTCGGCTGGAAAAAACAATTGTTCGTCAGCGCTGCGAGAGAAATCCTGGAAGAAGAAATTGAGAAACTGCGAAAGCGCGCTCCGAAACAGGCGGAATTGCTGGGGGCGGTGGCGAAATTGCGCGAGCCGGTTCCGGCGGCGGAGCTGTTGCGTCAGACGTCGCTCGATAACCAGACGCTGAGGGCGCTCGAGAAACGCGGTTTCATTTTGTTGCGCGAGCAGGCGGTCGCGCGCGATCCGCACGCCGACGATCAATTTGTCGCTTCAGGAAACCTCACGCTAAATCCGGAACAGGCGGCGGCGTTGGGTGCGGTCGAGGAAGCGCTCGCCGCGCCGGAAAGCGCGAAGCCGATTCTGCTTCACGGCGTAACCGGCAGCGGCAAGACCGAAATTTACCTGCAGGCGATCCGCTCCACGCTGGTGCGCGGGAAAACCGCCATCGTGCTCGTGCCGGAAATTTCGCTCACGCCGCAAACGGTCGAGCGCTTCAAGAGCCGTTTCGCGGAGGCGCAGGACACCGTCGCGGTTTTGCACAGCCATCTCTCCGAAGGCGAACGGCACGATGAATGGCACAAGGTTCAATCCGGCCGGGCCCGGATTGTGGTCGGCGCGCGCAGCGCCGTTTTCGCGCCGCTGGAAAACCTCGGCCTCATCGTGGTGGACGAAGAACACGAGACTTCCTACAAGCAGGAGGAAGCCCCGCGCTACCATGCGCGCGACGTCGCGGTGGTGCGGGCGAAGATGGAGCAATGCGCCGTTCTGCTCGGGACAGCCACGCCGTCGCTCGAGAGCTATCACAACGCCGTGCAGCAGAAATACCGGCTGCTGAACCTGACCCAGCGAGTGGACGATTGTCAGATGCCGCTGATGCGGATCGTCGATCTGCGGCTGGAGCGACGAAAGGAAAAAACGGCCGCGATCCTGTCCGAAAAACTAAGGAAGGCCATTACGGCGCGGCTGGAGAAGCACGAGCAGACCATCCTTTTTCTCAATCGCCGCGGCTTTTCCACTTCGTTGCTCTGCAGCAACTGCGGTGAAGCGCGGAATTGTCCGAATTGCAGCGTCGCGCTCACCTTCCATCGCGGCGCGGCCCGGCTGACCTGCCACCTGTGTGGCCATACGGCGGCGGTGCCGAAGAAGTGCCCGGCCTGTTCGCAGGACACGTTGATCTATGCCGGCTTTGGCACCGAGAAGGTCGAAGCAAACGTCACCCATCTTTTCCCCGAAGCGGTCGTTCGTCGCATGGATGCCGACTCGATGTCGCGCAAGGATGCCTATCGCGAAACCCTCCACGCTTTTCGCTCGGGCAAGATCGACATTCTCGTCGGCACGCAGATGATCGCGAAAGGCCTGCATTTCCCGAACGTGACGCTGGTCGGAATCATCAACGCCGATCTGGCGCTGCACATGCCCGATTTCCGCGCCGGCGAGCGGACCTTCCAGTTGCTCACTCAAGTCGCCGGCCGGGCCGGGACGCGGCGAAACGCCCGGGGAAGTTTTCGTGCAGACCTACACGCCGTTCAGTCCCTCGATTCAGTTTGCCCGGCATCACGATTTTGCCGGTTATTTCCAGCAGGAATTGGAATTCCGGGAGCGCTGCGATTTTCCGCCGTTCAGGCACGCGGTCCTGATCACCGTGCGTTCGCCCCACGAAGCCCGCGCGAAACTCTCCGCCGAAACCGTGGTGCGCCGCTTGAGGGAAAACCTCGGCGCCGAATTCATTCTCGGCGACGCCACGCCCGCGCCGCTGGAGAAATTACAGGGCCAGTTTCGCTTTCACATTCTTATGCGCGGCGAAGCCATCGTGCGTCTGAGCCGCCTCATCCGCGAGACGCTCGACAAGCTTCCCCTCCCCGAAGACGTCCTCGCCTCGGTCGATGTCGATCCATATCAGTTCTGTAAGGCAGAAACCCATTCAGTCGCCTCTCTGTAGCCGTCGCCCCACGCCGAGTGATGGCTGCTGTAGCAACGGCGCTATGTCGCCGTCCCCGGGAGGCGCCCCGACATAGCGGGGCGGCTACAGCGCTGCTGTATGGCGTTTTTCCGATCAGCTTCGGCACTTCGGTCTTGGCGAGCGTGGCGAAGGCGCTCACGGCGCTGTTCGATCCGGAACCAACCAGGCGGAGCAGCCCAATGTCGAGATCGAGGCTTTTTCCCTGGAGGCGGATCGCTTTTAAGCCCAGCGCTTCCCGGCCGCGCAACGCGATCTTCGGCATGATCGCGGCCGCTTGCAGCGGCTCCAGCGAGCGAAGGAGCGTCTCGATTGCATTCAGCTCGGCCACGGTTCGCGGGCGGACCTGGTGTTTCAGGCAAATCTGGTCGGTCATCCGGCGCATGACGAAGGTGTCGAACAGTTGCAGCAACCGATGCTGATGCAGCTCGGAAAATGGAATGGCGCGCCGTTTCCACCACGGGTGCGATTTGGAAACGATCAGGGCGAATTCATCCGTGCAGAGCCGTTCGTAGCGCAGGTTGGGGGAATGGCGGGTGAGGAAGCCGAGGCCGACGTCCATGCGTCCTTCCTCGAGCGCGGTCTCGATCTCGGTGGAGGAGATTTCTTCCACCGTCAGGCTGATCCCCGGATGTTTCGCGGCGAACAGGCCGAGCAGGTCTGGCATTAACGCCACGTTAAGAATCGGAACGACGCCGACGTGAAGAGCGCCGCGCAATTGTCCGGGTTCGCTCGTGAGTTCCTGAAGGCAGCTCTCGAGCTGCCGGAGAATGGCGCGAGCGTGCTCCTGGAAGATCAAACCCGTCGAGGTGAGGAGGATGCGTTTGCCGCGCCGCTGGAAAAGGGAAACGCGCAGGCCCGCCTCCAGGTCGCGCATTTGCTGGGAAACGCTCGGCTGGGAAATGCCGAGGCGGTCCGCCGCGCGACTGAAACTGCCGGCCTCGGCCACGGCGAGGAAGTAGCGCAAATGGCGGAGCTCCAGCGGATCGTGCGTCATCGGTCTCGAAGCTTCTGCACTTGATCTTAAAAATGCAATTGCCCTGTTGAAGGTTTGAAGCCAAAATGCCGATCCATAGGCATTGGTTATCACCCTATTTCCGTTGCCTTTCCTTGCGTGGCTTCATGAAAACCGAACTTCTTGCCCTGGCCCGCACTTCATGAACCAAATTTTTTCACGCAGAAATTTTCTCCTTCGCCTGCCGCCGGCCGCGCTGCTCCTGGCGGGGTGCAAAGAAACCAGCCGCCTGGCGGGAAAAACGAAGGAGGGGCTAACCATCGTGCGCGTCGGCTACATCGGAATCACCTGCGAAGCGCCGATTTTCACCGCGATCGAGCTGGGATTTTTCAGGGAGGAAGGTCTCGAGGTGGAACTCGTGAAATGCGACTGGAGCAAATACAAGGACGTGCTCGCGCTCGGCGGTTACGACATTACGCACCATCTCGTGATGTATTTCCTTAAGCCGATCGAGCAGGGGCTCGACGTAAAATTTACCGCCGGCATCCATAAGGGCTGCCTGCGCGTGCAAGCGCCGGTGAAGGGCAATATCCACACGGTCGCCGACCTGCGCGGCAAACGGATCGGAGTTCCCGGAATGGGCACGCCGCCGTTCATCTTCGCCCACCGCGTCATCGGCGCGCACGGCATCGATGCGCGGCGCGAGATCGAGTGGCGCGTCTTCCCCGCCGGCGAGCTCGGCCTCGCGATGGAAAAGGGGGAGATCGACGCCTGCGCGGACTCCGAGCCGATCGGCACGCTGCTCCTCGCGCAGGGCATCGTCCGCAACGTCGCCGACCAGGCGACGGACTTTCCTTACAACGAGGAATACTGCTGCGCGGTCATCGCGCACGGCGGCTGGCTCGCGGCGAATCCCGAGGCGGGCGCCGCTGCGACTCGAGCCATGCTCAAGGGAGCGAAGTGGGTGAATACCAATCCGCGCCTCGCTGCGCGCATGTCGGTGGAAAAGAAATATCTCGCCTCCAATCCCGAGCTGAACACCACCGCCATCGGAAACCTCAACTACATGCCAAGCGTGCTTGGCGGCAAAGCGGCCGTCTCTTCCGCTGCGCACGAGATGAAACGGGCGGGCATGTTGAACGCGAGCACGGACGTGGAAGAGCTGGCGACAAAGGCCTTCGTCCACCTCGACAACGTGAACGACGGCTGGATCGAAAACCTTCAGATCGCGCAACTCCCCGGCGGACGCGTTCCGGACGACCAGCCGATGCGGCTCGCCGCGGAGCTCGCCACGAGGGGCACGCCGCAACAGGTCGCCACGTGCTGCGCGCCGGCTTCACGCGTCGCGCCGCGGCCAGGCCCGGCGTTGGAATCCATGGTCGCGACTGCGCAGTGAACGTGGAACTCCTCGACTCTCCGCCGCGTGCGACCCCTCCCGCGACCGTGGCGCCGGTCGCGCGCGAGATTCCGCGCATCCCGAAGCTGCCGTTGCGCACGCTGCTCGCCGTGCCGATCGCCACTTCGCTCGCCTTCGGTCTCCATCTCCTCGTCTCACGAAACGAGCTGCCCCTGGAGACGCGCTACTACTCGATTTTTCTCCTGGGCTTTCTCGGTGCAAGTCTGCTGGCCGCGGTGGTGCAGCGGTGGTGGGCCGGCCTGCGCGCGTGGATGCGCGACATGCCCGCCATCCTCGCCGCGACCGTCGCGCTTCTCGCGGTGTGGGAGACGATCACCTCGGGGCTGCGCTGGCTGCCCATGCCCTATTTTCCGAGCCCCGCGGCTGTGCTGCTCAATCTTATCGACGACCGCGCCGTGCTTTTTGACAGCACGTGGCACTCGCTGATTCTGCTCATCGGCGGTTACGCGCTCGGCGTCTTCACTGGGCTCGTTACGGGCGTTTGCATCGGCTGGTTCAAGCACGCCCGCTTCTGGGGAATGCCGGTGCTAAAAGTTATCGGTCCGATTCCAGCGACGGCCTGGATCCCGCTCGCGATGGTGATCTCGCCGAACGCCGTTTTTTCCGCCGCGGGGCTCATCGGCCTCGCCGTCTGGTTTCCGGTGACGATGCTCACCGCCTCCGGGATTTCGAACACGAGGGCGTCTTATCTCGACGTCGCCCGCACGCTCGGGGCCGGTCGCGCTTATCTCATTTTTCGGGTCGCGATCCCCGCCGCGCTCCCGAGCATTTTCATCGGGTTGTTCATGGGACTCGGCGCTTCGTTTTTGACGCTCGTCGTAGCTGAAACCGTCGGTGTGAAATCAGGTCTCGGCTGGTATGTCGCCTGGGCGCAGGGCTGGGCCGAGTACGGGAAAGTGTACGCGGCGCTGGTCATCATGGCCGGCGTTCTTTTCCACGATTATGACGGTGCTCTTCAAAGTGCGCGATCGCCTGCTGGTCTGGCAAAAGGGAGTGATCAAATGGTAGCGGCTGAAGCCATGGAAGCCTCATCGCTTCGCGTCCGCGACGTGAGCAAGAGCTTTCCGTTGCCCGAAGATCCGCAAGCGCGCCGGCTGGCGCTCGATCATGTTTCTCTTTCTCAGGCGGCGGGCGAGCTGGTTTCACTGGTGGGCCCGAGCGGCTGCGGCAAGTCGACTCTGCTCCGCCTGATCGCGGGCCTCGATTCTCCCGATTCGGGCGAGCTGCTGGTCGGCTCCGAAGCGATCACCGGACCGAATGCGGAACGCGGCCTCGTCTTCCAGGACCCGAATCTTTTTCCCTGGCTCACGGTTCGGCGCAATATCGAGGCCGGGCTCGTGGCGCGGCATGTCTTGCACGAGAAACGCCATGAGGTGGGAGAGTTCATGCGGCTGGTGGGACTCGAAACTTTCGGCAATGCCTATCCGCACCATCTTTCCGGCGGCATGGCGCAACGGGTCGCGCTCGCCCGCGCCCTGATCAATCATCCGAAAGTGCTGTTGCTCGATGAGCCGCTCGGCGCGCTCGACGCCTTCACCCGCATGCGGATGCAGGATGAAGTGCTTCGGCTCTGGCAGGCGCGCCGCACGACCATGCTTCTGGTGACGCACGATATCGACGAGGCGATTTACATGAGCGATCGCATCGTCATCATGACGCAACGGCCTGGCCGCATCGAACGCATCATTTCGGTCGCGCTCGAACGCCCGCGCGATCGCAGCAGTTCCGATTTCCTCCAGCTTCGCGGCGAGATTCTCGAGTTGCTCCATTTCGCCGGCAACGCCCTGGCGGCGTAGCGGCAATCCGCCTGGAGACCGGCCTCGCTCTGCGCAAGCGTCGGGAGGCCGTTGCCAGTGTCTGACGCGAGCGCGCTGATGCTTACGCTGCCGGCACGAGGGCGTGCCGGCTCCAGGCTGACATGGCCACGCGCCCGCGTTTAAATGCTTCCACCCCTGAGGCCCGGCTGCGTATCATCCGCGGCAGCGCCATGGACGAAACGGCCGGAAAGCTAACTTCGGGTGAGCCGCTGAGCGTCGAGCAGTTGCTCGAATATTTGCCCGCGCTGAAGGAGGTCCCGGCGGTCCAGCTGGAGAAATACGCGAAAGGCGCGGCGGTCCTGCATCGCTACCGCAAAGGCGAGACGGTTTGCGTCGAGGGCGAGTTCGGCTCGACCGCCTATTACATCGTCTCGGGCACGGTCGACATCTCCATCCAAAATCCACTCGCCCATCTGCGAACCAAACCCGGCTGGGGATTCTTTGGGCGGAGTGTCGCGCGGATGAAGAGTTTTCTGGTCGCTGATTCGCAGGATCGCCGGGCCGACGCGCACGAGCGCAAATTCATCGGCATCGACGCGAACGTCGATCTCCCGATGAACAAGCCGATCGCCGAGCTCGGTCCCGGCGAGCTCTTCGGCGAAATGACCTGCCGCACTTTTCAGCCGCGGTCGGCCACGGTGATCACGCGCGAGCCCTGCGTGATGGTCGAGTTGTTGCGCGTGATTCTCGACATGCTGGTCGGCAATCGCCAGGTCTCCGAAGCGTCGAAGGCGACCTCGAAAGTGAAGGCGCCGACTTTCAAAGGCACTTCGTTCAAAACGCAGTTGGACGAGAAATATCGGCAGCGCTCGCTCGAAACGCACCTGCGCAGCGTTCCGCTTTTCGCCAGCGTCGGCGACGAGTTCCTCACTTACCTGAAAGAGAAAGTCGAGCTGGTCTCCTACAACCAGAACGACGTCATCTGCAAGGAAGGCGAAGAGGCCGACGCCTTTTATCTCATCCGCTCCGGGATGGTCCGCATTTCGCAATCGATGCCGGGCGGCGAAATGGTGCGGACCTATCTGAGCCGCGGCGATTATTTCGGCGAGATCGGCTTGCTCCGCTCCATCAAGCGCATCGCGACCTGCACGGCGCTGGATGCCGTGGACGTCGTGAAAGTCCCGGGCGCCGAATTCACCCTCATGCTCGAAAAGTTTCCGGGCGTGCGCGCGCAACTGGAGCCGGTGGCCGAGGCGCGCATGGCCGCGACCAAGAGCCGCGTTGCTCCAGCCGGGCTCGGCCTCGACGATTACCTGAACCAGGGCTTGTTCGAAGCGCAGAATCTTCTCCTCATCGATCTCGACAACTGCACCCGGTGCGACGCGTGCGTCCAGGCCTGCGCCAAAGCGCACGACGGCGTTTCGCGGTTGCTCCGAGACGGTTTGCGCTACGATCATTTTCTCGTCGCGACGGCCTGCCGCTCCTGCCGCGATCCGCTTTGCATGACGCAATGCCCCGTCGGCTCGATTCGGCGGAAGGAGAACCTCGAGATCATCATCGAGGATTGGTGCATCGGTTGCGGGAAATGCGCGGAGCTTTGTCCGTACGGCAACATCAACATGCATCCGCTCGAAGTGACGAAGGAAGTGAAGACCGAGGTCAAATCGGCCAATCCCAACATCCCGCCGACGGTGAAAATCGAGAAGAAAAAATCGACCACCTACAAGGCGAACACCTGCGATCTCTGCACGCAGCTCTCGGTGCCGAGCTGTGTTTATGCCTGCCCGCACGACGCCGCCAAGCGCGTCGATCCGCAGCGCTTCTTCGGCGACGCCCTCGAAGCCCAGAACGCGCTGCTCAAGGATCAATGGTCGCCCACGCGCCAGTATGAAACGCACCACACCCACTGAGGTGGAGGCCACCTCAGTGGAAATCCCAAATCCCAAGGCCCAAACCCCAAGGGGGGCAGAGAGCATCCGCGCTGTTTGAGATTTTCAGATTTCAAATTTGGGATTTCCCTGGGATTTGGGATTTGGGATTTGGGATTTTGAACTCCGATGCGGATCAATAACTGGAAACACTTTCCCTGGTTCGTTTTCGTTATTCTCGCCACGGCTGCGGCCTGCGTTCTTTACGCCGGTAATTTTCATCCGGAGCGGATGCCGCCGTGGCTTCGATTGCCGCCGGCGTTGATACAAGAGCCGACGGAGCATCACACGGTAGGTGGGACGCCGCTCGGTCTCTGGTTCGGCGCGATCTCGCTCGCGATTTTCGTCTTCGCCGCGTTGTTGAGCCTGAGGAAAAAGATACCGCTCTGGCGCGTCGGCACGGTGCAACGCTGGTTGCGCGCGCACATCTGGCTCACGCTCCTGACGATTCCGCTGATCCTTTTGCATAGCGGGTTTCGTCTCGGCGGCCCGATGACCACGCTGCTGATGGTTATCTACGCCATCGTGATGGTGAGTGGAATCTACGGCCTCTTTCTCCAGCACTTGATGCCGCGGCTCATGAAGGAGCGCCTGCCGGCGGAGACCGTCTTCGAGCAAATTCCGCACATCCGAACGCAGCTCGCCACGGCCGCGGAAAAAATGCGCGACTCGTTCAAGCCGGCGCCGCCGAAGAAACCTGATGCTGGAGCGCCCGCGGCGAGCGCATCGAAAACAGCGACGGCAGGAGCGCCCGTAATGGCTTCGACCAAAGGAGAATTGAGCACGCCGGTGGCGCGCGCGAAAACGGCGACCGGCTCAGCCGTGACAGCGGCGCCTGTGGCGGCGGCGGCCACCACCGCTTCTGCTGCGCCCGCGGCGAAAGCGGCGGAACCCGAAGTCACCGCCAGCGCCTGCTTCGGCGGCGAATGCCGCGGTCACTCCAGCGGCGCCCAAGACTGAAACGATCGGGACGCCGACCGCGCGAGTGCAAAGCGATCCGCCCGGCGCTCCAGTTGCGCGCTCGGAAGTTCCGGCCGGCGATGAGCCGGCGCCTTCTCCGCCGGTCGCTCCGCCTGCCGCGGCTCTCGCTCCCGCAACCAGCCGCGGCTCCGCCCAAGCCCGCCGCGCCCGCGCGCCGCAAAACCGGCGGCCGCGGCCAAACCGGCAGCAGCGAAGCCGGCGGCGAAACCTGCCTTACCCACCGATCCGGCGTCGGAAGCTGTGCTCGTCGAATTTATCGACCGGCAGATTCTTCCCTATCTGCGCGCGCGCCGTGGCGATCGGATGCGCCTGAACAATCCGCGTTTTTCCGACGACACCTTTCGCTTCGTGAAACTGCGCGTGGCCGAAGCCTATCGCGGCCGCGTCGAGGAAATTCAGAACTGGTGCGATGAGCGGCGCATGCTCGACGTCCAGGTGCGTTTGCAACACTGGCTGCACGCCTGGCTTTTCATTCACGTGCCGTTTTCGTTTCTGCTTTTGATGCTCACGATCTGGCACGCCTTCGTGACGCTTTTTTACTACTGAACTTCCAATGTCTTTCCTCGTAATCGTGCTCCTGCTCGTGCTCGTGATCGAAACGATCGCGGGAGACCGATCACGAGCAGGAGCACGAGCACGATTACGAAGAGAGCAGCAGCCTCGCTGAGCCATGCCCACGCCGGGAAGAACCCAAAAGCAGATTGCCGACCGCTACAAAGGCAATCTGGGCTACTACAAACGGAAGCATCCGTGGCGGGTGGCGCGCTTCTGTGCCAGCTTCATCGCTCTCGCCGGCGGCGTGGCGGCTATCATCGTTTACCAGAAGATGATTTTTCAACGGCGGGCGAGCGAGGAGTTTTTCAGCACTGGAAAAATCTCCAGCCATCACGCGAAGTTCGAACAGGATTGCGCGCAATGTCATAACAAGACCGCCGTCATGGCGGAGCGATTTCTCGGTGGCGAAATTTACCAGCGTCATTAAAGACCGATTCCATCGCGGCCTCGATTTCAGTTCGATCGATCACAAGTGCCAGGAGTGTCACGAAAAGAACCCGCCGTTCGGGACGGTGAAGAAGTATGACCTGCACGAACCGAACGTGGTGGAAAACCGTTCCTGCTCCATCTGCCATATGGAACATCTGGGGCCGGGACCGATGAAACCGGTGGCCGATTCGCAATGCGCCGCCTGTCATAACGATCGCGGCGTCATGGAAGCGTCCGCGCAAAAGGGAGCGACTCTGCCTCCGGCGGCGTTCCATCTTCGCCCCCATCCGCCGCAGCAAATCGTTTTTGAGATGCCACGGCCGGCGCGCGGTTACACTCAGGTGTTCGATTCCTTTGCCGGCGCCCATCCGGAATTCCAGCTCATGCGCGAGCGAGCGCGCGACCCCGATGTGCTCCGCTTCAATCATCAGCGCCATTTCGCGTCGGACATCCCGCCGGTGAACGGGCAGAAGCTGGATTGCAATTACTGCCACAAACCGGAGCCGAATGGCCGGTTTTACGAGCGAATCAGCTTCGCGGCGAACTGCCAGGCTTGCCACGCGCTCCAATTCGATGTGAAAAATCCGGACCTGCGGATTCCGCACGGCGACGCGGGATTGGTGCGGACGTTCCTGCGCACGCTGCCGGCACAATACGGCGATCATGCGCGTCTCAAGAGAGGCAAGACGCGCGACGTCGACATCCAGAATTTCGTGATTCAGCAGATCCGCCAGCTCCAGGAACAATTTCGTTCCGGCGAAGAACTGGAGCGCGCCGTGTTTTTCACGACCGATCCCTACAAGCCGCAGCGGCAGGCGCCCGCTGCCGTCCGCGCCAACTTCGCCGGCTGCGCTTTCTGCCACGAAGTAAAGACAGCGGCGAACGGCGCGCCGGTGGTGACGAAACCGATCCTGGTCGATCGCTGGATGCCGCAGACGCAGTTCAATCACGCAAAGCACGCGAGCGTGAAATGCGACGAGTGTCACCAGGCGAGGCAAAGCCATGAAACATCCGATGTGCTCATGCCGGTCAAGGCGAATTGCGTGACCTGCCATAGCCCGCAAGGCAAGGTCGCGTCGGATTGCATCACCTGCCACACGTATCACGCGCCGGGGCAGGTGGTGACGGTCAAGACGCAGACGGATGCGCGCGGGACATTCAAAGAAATGTTGCTGGGGAGCGCACGCGACTCGCGTGCCGATCGCGGCGACTCGCCGCGATCTCCTTAAACGAAAAACAGGGTGATCGGCGAGTCGCCGATCACGGCACGCGAGTCGCGTGCGCTCCCCGGAAAAGGAATCCTACGCCGCGCTGCGCTCGGCGGAATCCTTCGGCATCACCAGGCGGTCGATCTCACTCCGCAGCCGCTCCCAATCCACCGGCTTCGTCAGGTGGGCCGCGAATCCAGCCTCCTTGCTTGCGGCCACATCTTCCTCTGTCCCAAAACCGCTCAGCGCGATCCCTCGCAGGTTTTGCGCATCGCGCAGCGCTTTCATCAATTCGAGTCCGCTCCCATCCGGCAACCCGACATCGCTGATGAGAAGATCGAAGCGTCTTCCTCCGGCCAGGGTGTGCGCCTCGGCCACGGTGGCTGCGTGACTCACGTCGAATCCAGCATTTTTCAGGATTCGACCCAGCACCCGTGCGGTGTCCAGGTGATCCTCGACCAGAAGAACCTGGATATGTCTGACCGGGTCTGGCTCGCTCTCCAGGAACAAGACCGGCCCTTCGAGCAGCGAAGTTTCCATCGCGTTCAACGTTACCGTGAAAGTCGCGCCGCAGCCGGGTCCCGCGCTGCGGGCCTCGATCGTGCCGTGGTGCAGGTCGACGACACGTTTGGAAATCGCCAGGCCAAGGCCGAGACCGCCAAACTTGCTCGTGATGACCCCGCCGCCCTGCTCGAACGCGTCGAAAATTCGCGGCATCACCTGCGGGTCGATGCCGATCCCCGTATCGGTGATCTCGATGACGATTTGACGCTCCTGATTGTTCCGGGTCAAGATTTCGAGCCGGCCGCCCTCGGGCGTAAATTTCGCGGAGTTCTTGATCAAATTCCAAAAGACTTGCTGCAAACGCGCCGGGTCGCCCCAGCAATGATGTTCGCGGGCTTCCAGGCGCTGAACGACCTGGATACGTTTTCCGGTGATATCCCCCGCGGAAATGCTCAGCGCATGCTCAATCGAGCCGTGCACGTCAACAGCATCATTATGGAGCTCCAGCTTTCCGTGCGCGATCCGGGTCAGGTCGAGGAGATCGTCGATGAGGAGCGCTTCGAGCTCGACGTTGCGTTGAAGAACTTCGAGATCGCGGCGGATGTCGTCGCTTAGGTCCGGCTCGCGCCGGAGTGCTGCGATGGTCATGAGCACCGGCGTGAGTGGCGTGCGCAGCTCATGCGAAAGCATGGCGAGAAAACGGTCCTTCGCGCGATTCGCTTCCTCCGCTTCATTTTTGGCGCGCTGCAAAACGATCTCGGCATTTTTCTCGTCGGTGATGTCGAGCATCGTCCCGATGAACCGCATCACATTTCCGTCTGCATCCAAGACAGCGCGGCCGCGTTCGGCGACCCAGCGCTCCTTCCCATCGGCGAGACCGATCGTGCGGTATTCAATGTCGAAACGCCCGCTGCTTCCCGGCTGGCGCACGGTTCGCACGGTTTCATGGACGATATGGCGATCGTCCGGATGCACGCCCTCGAGATAAGTCTTGTAGGTTACCTCCATGCCGTCCGGGATGCCGAATAGTTCGCGGCTGCGCTCGGAGAATTGGAGCTGGCCGGTGTTTGGATAGAAATCGAACGTCCCGATATCGGCGGCTTCGGTGGCCAGGCGCAAGCGCTCCTGGCTTTCTCTTAATTTCGCTTCGCGCTCCTGGGCCACCTGCTCCTGCTTTTTCCGCTCGGTGATATCGGCGCGGAAAATGACCATGCCGTCCTTGGTCGGATACATGCGCGTGTCGAGCCAGCGGTTCCACGGTGCGTAGAAGAATTCGCCGTGGCGCGGCTCGCCCGTGCGCATGACGTGTTGTGCACTCTCATAAAATTCCGTCCCGACCGCGTCAGGAAAAATTTCCCAGATGACGCGGCCGACCATTTTCTCCTTCGGCCAGCCGGCCATCTCCGCGACCTTGTCGTTGACGTGGAGGTAGCGCCAGTTGCGATCCAAGGCGGAGAACGCGTCGCTGATGCTGGCCAGGACCGTCTCGCGTTCCTCGATCAGGTCGCGCACCTCGAACTGACGGCGCCGGGCGCGCAACGCCACCTGCACGGTGCTGACGAGCACGACGCTGCGGAGCGGACGTTCCAGCAGAGTCACGTTCCCGCTCGGACCAAACAGTTTCAGAATCTCCACGCTGGCGGTGTCTTCGCGCTGGCCGGCGCTGGTTAAGATCAACAGCGGCAGATCGGACCATGTCGGTTGCGCCCGCAAACTTTCGAGGAGTTGCGGCAACTCGGCCGCCGAAAGCGCTTCCTCCGCGAGAAGCACGGCGGCGGCATCTTCGCCGATGCGGGCGGAAAGCTGCGCAAGATCGCGGCAAATCTCACTCGCGACTCCCGCGTCGGCCAGCGCTTCTGCCGCCAGCGCCGCGTCGCGTCCCATCGGAGTGAGAATCAGGACGGGCGCGGAGGAATTCTCAGACACTTTCATGACCAGCCTTGGAGGACCGAGCTGACTCTGTCTCCGGCGTCCCGGTAAAGATGCCGCGGAATTTCGTCAGCGGCCGTCCGACAGTGATTTTGCCGCGGTCGAGAGTCACCTCGCGAATGGTCCGCTCATGTTTGCCCGTTCGCTTTTTAATGACGGAGATGGCCTTGTGCACGGCGCCGCTCGCCTCGTAGTAGCGCAAGGCGATGACCGTGTCAGCGAGATAAGTGACGTCGAGCGGAGTGCGCATCTGGCCGAGCATTCCGTGCGGGGCGAGCATCATGATGGTGACGATGCCCTGCTGGTTGAGATAGGTGACGAGCTCGTGCAATTGCAAATTGAGGAAGCGCTCATCGCCCATCGCATGGAGGAATCCATTCAGACTGTCGATCTGGACGATGCTCGTGCCATCGCGCTCGATGGCGGATTTGATGGCGAACGCGAATTCACCCGGAGACATTTCGGCCGGGTCAACCTGGTGGACCTGGATGATCCCTTCGTCGATGCGCTCCCGCAATTCCAAGCCGAGCTTATCCGCGCGCGCCAGGATCGTGCCGAGCGTTTCGTCGAATGAATAGACCGCGCTCTTCTCTCCGCGTTTGGCCGCTTCGAGCAGGAACTTCATCGCGATGGTCGACTTGCCGGAGCCGGCTGGTCCGATGAAAAGATTGCTCGTTCCGCGGGTCAGTCCTCCGCCAAGGAGCTCGTCCAGATTCTTGATGCCGCTCGAAATGCTCTCGTGTTCGAAGTCGCGTCGATGTTCCGCGGCAATCAGGCGAGGGAAGACGCTCAGGCCGCCGGTTTGAATGGAGAAATCATGATAGCCGCCGCGATATTTGCTGCCGCGAATCTTCAAGACCATGAGGCGACGGCGTTCCGAGCCGTATTCCGGCGCGAGTTGTTCAAGCATCAGAATGCCGTGCGCCAGGCTCTTCAGTTGCGGATCGTCTTCGGCGCTTCCGTCATCCAGTAACAGGGTCGTGCATTTGCGCCCCGCGAAATATTGTTTCAAGGCCAGGATCTGACGGCGATAACGCAAAGGCGATTGCGACAGCAAGCGCAGCTCCGAAATCGAATCGAAGACAACGCGGGAAGGCTGCACCCGTTCCACTTCGTCGAGCAGCATTTTCGTTGTCTGCGTCAGCTCGACTTCCGAGGAATGGAAAAGCGTGTTCTGCGCCGCTGCCTCCAGTTGCGCGCCGATCGCCGAAAGCTCGACCACATTAATACCGTCGAGCGCCCAGCCATGCGCATCCGCCACTTCCTCCAGCTCATCGCGGGTCTCGGACAAAGTGATATAAAGGACCTTCTCGCCCGCTTCGGCGCCCGTGAGTAGATACTGCAGCGCCAGGGTTGTCTTGCCTGTCCCCGGTTTGCCCTCCAGCAGATAAAGGCGGTTTGAAGGCAGTCCTCCTCCGAGAATATCATCCAGCCCGCTAATTCCTGTCGCGCTTCGCCCCCGTTCACGTCGCCTTTCTTTCATCTGCGCCCGAAGATAGCGGTGTAACTTTGGAAGGCACGATAATTTTACGCGCCGGAAGTAGTTGTCGTTGAAGCCCGCACCGATCCCATCAATTTTGCCCGATGCCGCAGGGACTCGAAATCAATCTCGTTGTCCCCGATCTCTGGCAGCAGGAGGCCGTGCGGGCGCTTCGAGAAGGAAAAGACGTGGTCGTCCAGGCGCCGACCGGTTCGGGAAAGACTTACATCTTCGAACTGCTCTACCCGTCGCTCAAAGGGCAGGCCATTTTCACTGTGCCGACGCGCGCGTTGGCGAACGACAAACTCGCGGAATGGCGGGCGCGCGGCTGGGATGTCGGTATCGCGACGGGCGACCTGGCCTTGAATCTCGGCGCGAAGGTTCTCGTCGCCACCCTCGAAACGCAGCGCGCCCGTTTCCTTCGGCGCGATGGTCCGAAGCTTCTCGTGGTCGACGAATATCAGATGATCGCCGATCCCGTGCGCGGCGTGCATTATGAGCTGGCTCTCGCGCTCGCGCCGCGCGAAACGCAACTTCTCCTCCTCAGCGGCAGCGTCCAGAATCCGCAAGACGTGGTCGCCTGGTTCCAGCGCATCGGCCGCGATCCTGTCCTCATTTCTCACCAGGAGCGGCCCGTCCCGCTCGAGGAAATCGATCTGCGCGCGTTGCCGGAATCGCAGTTCGTTCAGTCGCGAAGTTTCTGGCCCCGTATGATCGGCAAGGCGTTGCGCGCGGAGCTGGCGCCGGTCCTGGTCTTCGCGCCGCGCCGCAATGCCAGCGAAGAAATGGCGCAGGCCATCGCGTCGGCCATTTCGCCGCGCGATCCTCTGCCGCTCTCCGCCGAACAAGAGGCCCTCGCCGGGAAGCGGCTCGCCAAATTATTGCGCAGCCGGGTCGCCTATCATCACAGCGGGTTGAGCTACGCCGTTCGCGCCGGTTTGATCGAACCGCTCGCGAAAGCCGGCCAGCTCAATGTCGTCGTCGCGACCATGGGACTCGCGGCCGGGATCAATTTCTCCATGCGTTCGGTTCTGATCACCGACACCCGCTATAAAGCGGGGAATTTCGAGCGCCACGTCGAGCCGGATGAGCTTCTGCAGATGTTCGGCCGGGCCGGCCGCCGCGGGATGGATGAGGCCGGTTACGTTCTTATGCTGCCGGATATTCCTCGCCTGAGCGATGCGCGTCCGCGAAAGCTGAAGCGAGCCACGCAAGTCGATTGGCCAAGCCTGATCAGCGTGATGCGGGGCGCCGCTGAGCGGGGCGAACAACCGTTTGCCGCCGCGGTCGAATTGAGCCGTTCGCTCTTCAGCATGCAGAATGTGCCGATCGGTTCCGAGCACTCCCTTTCCACGGGCGAAAAGCCATGCGGCCTCTGGGTCGACGCCGAACGGGCGCGCTTTGTCCGGCGTCCGATTACGGAGATGCTTAATTCGGCCGGCGAATGGGAGCCAAAGCCGGCGCAGATCGAGAACGTTGCGCTTGGCCGGATCTTCGTGCGCCAGGACGATTCGTGGCTTCGCGCGCTGGCCGTCCCGCGCATGCTTGATGGCCGGGGCTTCGGGAATCTTTGCAAGCTGCGCGACCGGGGAATCTACGGGCGCGAAATTCCGCTGGCGACCATTGTAGGAGACGACGCCATCGCGCCGGTGAAGTGGCTGAGGAGAAATTTGGTAGGGCGAGACTCTGTCGAGCCGCGAGATAACGCGTCGCCGGCTCGACAGCGTCTCGCCCTACCATTAAGCAAAGCGCGGTTCGATGAACTGGTCCTTCCGTTGCTCCCGGATATCACTGGCGGCAAAACCGCCGAGATCGCCACCCGCGGCGGCACGATCTACGCGCGCATCGATTTTTCCGAAGTGCAGATGGCGGCTTTCGTTGATTCGCTCGGTTGCGCGTTGCTCGACCCGCCCGAGCGCCCGGCGCTACCGATCGTTTGCCGGCAATGCTCCGAGCTCCAGCACGACCTCACTACCGCGATCACGAATTCGCCGGCTTACGCGTGGCGACAGCTTGGTCTGGTAACCGAAAACGGCACACCGACCCGGCGCGGCGTCCTCTTCTCCTTTTTCCAGGCGGGCGAAGGTCTTGCCATGGCCGCCGCCCTCGAAGACGAAACCTACCCGATCGACGATCTCGTCTTCGATCTGGCGAACATCCGGGCCGGCCCGCGTTTCGCCGGAGAAGAAGCTCTCCTCGGCGGCCGGCTCGGGATCCTTTGCCAGAAAATTTATGGGCGGGCGGACCACCCCGGCTACCTGGAGATGGGAGTGCCGGTGCAGTACGGCTCAGGCGCGTCGGAAGTGATTCGCGAGCTGGTCACGAACCCTTCCGCCCGCTACCGCATGACGAACGAATCGCTCCGCCATGGCGACATCGAGCGCGCTTTGATGGAATGGCGGAGCCTGCTTCGCCACATCGTCGGGGCACCTGGCCTGGATTGGGAACGCTGGCGCGCCCTGCAGAAAAGCGCCGCGCACTTTATCGGCAACACCACCTCACCGGCGGCGGTCAATTTTCCGCCGCTGCTGGCTTCACAACAGCGGCGTCTCCCGGCGGGCCTGTAGTTCCAGCGCGAGGTATTTCAAAGCGCTGCTCAAACTTATTTGTAACGATCGCGCTGTTCCTGAGACAAGCTCTTGGTCGGAGGAGTCGGGCTCGGTTTGGCGGGCGGCTGGTTTTTTGCGGCAGCCGTTTTCTTGCCTCCAATGTCTACCCCGTTGGCTTCGGCGATCTGGTCCCAGGTCTGGCCTTTTTTCTTCAGACCGGCGATTTCTTCGAAAGTCTTGCCGGAAGCCTTGGCAATCGAATGGGCAGCGAAAAGATCGCCGTAAGTCATCCCCGTGCTGGTCTTTTGTTTCTCCAGAGTAGCCGCGGGAACGCCAGTGCTCTTGGAAATTGATTGCACCACCTTCGCCGGGCCATCCGGCTTGGTGGCGTCGGCATTAATGCTGGCAACCGTCTGCTTAATCGTCGGCGCCGCGACGACCACTGCCGTCACCGCGAAAAGCACCGTTAGGGCCAAAGAAAGAGTCTTCATTGTTCATACCATGCTTTCGATTTCGACTGGCCTGGCGAATGCTTTTTTTTCAAAAAAATGCCGGGCGATTTATCCGCTCGGCCCATGATTTCCAACGGCTCGCCGTCGGCCTTTTCGTGGCCGCGACGCCGCTAAAAATCACTCAAGGTTTCGGTGTGGCCTTTGGCTTAGGGACGTTGGTAATCTGAGTTTGCTGACTCCAACGTTCCCTTTGCAGTTGGGCCTGGGTTTTTACGGGCTCTGGACTCGGACTCGCTGCCGGAGCCGGACCCTCCGTTTTTGCCACTTTTTTCTGGCCGCCCAGACTGACGCCGTTGGCTTCGGCGATCTGGTCCCAGGTTTGACCCTTTTTCTTGAGCGCGGCGATTTCGGCGAAATTCTTGCCCGAAGCTCTGGCGATCGAATAGGCCGCGTAAATATCGCCGTAACTAAAACCGGTGCTGGCTTTCTGGCTTTCGAGGGTCGCCGCGGGAACGCCGGTGCTCTTGGAGATTGATTGCACCACTTTCGCCGGGCCGCCCGGCTTGGCAGCGTCGGCATTGATACTGGCGATCGTCTGCTTAATCGAGGGCGCTGCGACGACTGCTGCCGTCACGGCGAAGAGGAATGTCAGGACCAAAGAAACAGTCTTCGTGTTCATACCATGGCTTCGATTTCGACCGGCTTGGTGAACGCTTTTTTTCGAAAAAAGACCGGCCAATTCTCTGCTCGCCCCATGATTTCCCAGGATTCGGCTTCGACCTTTTGCCATGGCGTGCTTCCTTCGCCAATGGCGCAATCGGAAAAAAAGCCAGCCGAGCTGGGCTACCGGATGCCGGCGGAATGGGAACCGCACGCGGCCACCTGGCTTTCCTGGCCCCGGCGCGAAGGGATCAGCTTTCCGGGCGCGTTTGATCGCGTCCTGCCCACGTTGCGCCGAATGGTCGAGGCACTGCTGAGCTCCGAGCCGGTCTGTATCAACGTCTGCAATGGTGCGCACGAAGCGGAGGCGCTCGCCGTGCTCGAGGGCTTGCCGCGTGAGCGGCTCACGCTCTATCGCATCCCAACCAACGAACCGTGGTGTCGCGATCACGGCCCCATTTTTTTGAAGCGCCAGGAGGAGCCGCGCCTGGCCATTGTGGATTGGGATTTCAACGCCTGGGGCGGCAAATATCTTCCCTGCGATCTCGACGAAGTCGTGCCCACCCGCGTGGGCGAAATTCTCGGCGCGCCTGTCTTTTATCCGCGCATGATTCTCGAGGGTGGTTCGATCGACGTGAACGGCGCCGGCGCGTTGCTCACCTCGGAAGGTTGCCTCCTGAATCCAAATCGGAATCCGGCCCTTTCGCGCGAGCAGATTGAGGAGCGTCTCCGGGATTATCTTGGGGTGACGGACATTCTTTGGCTCGGCGAAGGCATTGAAGGCGACGACACTGACGGTCACATCGACGATCTGGCGCGCTTTGTCAGCGAGCGGACGATTGTGACCGTTATTGAGGAAAATCGGGACGATCCAAACCACGGGCCGCTCCAGGAAAATCTGGCGCGCCTCCGGTCGATGAAGTGGGACGGCGCGCCGTTTGAAGTGATTACTTTACCGATGCCGGCCCGGATTGATCGCGAGGATCTGCGATTGCCCGCCAGCTACGCGAACTTCTACATCGCGAATGAATGCATTCTGCTGCCGACGTTCAACGATCCAAATGACCGCGTGGCCGAATCAACCCTGGCGAAAGTTTTCCCCGGTCGCCGCATCGTGCCGATCGATTGCACCGAGCTGATCTGGGGTCTTGGGGCGTTCCACTGCCTGACGCAGCAACAACCGGCGGTGTGAACTGACGTCCGCGCCCCAAGGAGCGGCGATTTGCAATCGCCGACCAATAAAAACGGCGGTTTCAAACCGCCGCTCCTTGATGCTCAGTCTGCAATAGCTGGGGCAAGCTTCCGCAGCACCGGCTCCAACACCCGCCAGACATTATCCGCCAGCACGCGCTGCCCCGCGGCATTGGGATGGACGCGATCGAGCTGGTTCATCTCGGGATTTCCGCCCACGCCTTCCAGCAGATAGGGAATGAGTGCGGCTCGGTTCCGTTCCGCCAGCGCGCGATACATTTCGCCGAACGCGCTTACGTAGTCATCGCTCGAATACAGCGGGAGCTGCATGCCGGCGATAATAATTGCGACGCCGGGATGGCGGGCGCGGACCTGATCGATGATCGCTTGCAGGTTCGAGCGCATTTGTTCGATGGTGACGCCGCGAAAAGCGTCGTTGATCCCGAGCTCGAGGATGAAGATGTCGATCTTTTTCCTGGCGCGCAGGACTTCCGGCAGCCGGCGGAGCCCGCCCGCGGTGGTGTCGCCACTCCAGCCGGCGTTGACCACCTCGAATTCATAACCGGCTTCGCGCATTTTCTCCGCGATGAGGGCGGGATAAGCCTGCTTGCGCGAAAGGCCGTAGCCTGCGGTGAGACTGTCGCCGAGAGCCACGATGGTGATCACTTTCGAAGCATCGCGTTTCGCCGCCTGGCTGGTTTGGAAGGGTGTCAGGGCGACGATGGCTGCGAGGGCGCTAATAATCGGTCGAAGCTTCACGGAAATCCTTGGACGATGCGGCGGCGTTTCCGTTCAAAGAGACCGAACGTTTCCCATTTGCGTTCCCGATTCGCCACAATTAGTAACTTACCCGCTCCGCAACAGCGCGGCTCAACTCAACCACTCTTTCTATGGCTAATTACGGTATCAACGGCTTCGGCAGAATTGGACGCAACGTGCTCCGCGCGATGGAGCAAAGCGACGTCAAACGCATCGCGGCCATCAACGACCTCACCGACACGCTCACTCTCGCGCACCTGCTCAAATGGGACTCAGTCCATGGCAAATTCGATGGCGAGATCGGCCACGATCCCGAAAACATCATCGTGCGCGGCCACAAGATTAAGGTCTTGAAGGAACGCGATCCGGGCAATTTGCCCTGGAAGGATCTCGGGGTGGACGTCGTCCTGGAATCCACCGGTTTCTTCACCAGCCGCGACAAAGCCGAGCTGCATTTGACCAAAGGCGGAGCGAAGCGCGTCCTCATCAGCGCGCCGGCCAAAAACCCGGACCTGACCTTGTGCCTGGGCATCAACGACGAGCTCTACGATGCCAGCAAACATTTCATCATTTCAAACGCGAGCTGCACCACGAACTGCCTCGCCTCCCTGGCCAAGGTGCTGCATGACAATTTCGGCATCGTGAACGGTTTCATGAGCACGATCCACAGCTACACGAACGACCAGCGCATTCTCGATCTGCCCCATGAAGACCTGCGCCGCGCGCGGGCGGGCGCAGTCAGCATTATCCCGTCGAGCACCGGGGCGGCGAAAGCGATCGGTGAAGTCATTCCCGCGCTTAATGGGAAGCTCAACGGTGGCGCCTTCCGCGTCCCCACGCCTGATGGTTCCGTCACTGATTTCACCGCCATCATCGAAAAGGAGGCGACGGTTGATTCGATCAACAGCGCCTTCAAGGAAGCGGCCGCGAGCAAGCGTTACAAAAATATTCTCGAATACAGCGACGAGCCGCTGGTCTCCATCGACATCGTCGGCAACCCGCACTCCTGCATTTTCGACAGCAAACTAACAATGACCCACGGCGGCAAGTTCGTGAAGATCGTAGGCTGGTACGACAACGAATGGGGCTACAGCAGCCGTTGCGTCCAAATGCTGGAATTACTTGGAAAGTAATTCCACTCCTGCTCGTGATCATGATCCTGCTCGTGATCGATCCCCTTAGAATATGAAAATCCACATATTTCGATCACGAAAAATTGGATGTTTACCGCGAATCCATCGCGTTCTGCGCCTGGGCTGGCGAGCTTCCTGAATACAATTCAGCCAAAGCGCCGCGAAAGATCAACTCGATCGCGCTTCCACCAGCATTCCGCTCAACATTGCCGAAGGAAATGGAAAGTTTTCCGCCAAGGATCGGGCGCGATTTCTCGAAATGGCGCGCGGATCGGCGCTCGAATGCGCGGCGTGTCTTGATGTTTTGGTTGCCAGAAAACTCGCTACTCCGGATCAGATCGAGAACGCGAAGGCAGAATCTCGCAGCGCATCGTTCAGATGATGATGGGCTTGCTGAGGCGATTCTCAGAGAGAGCTGATGTGCTCAAGGAGAAAGCGGATCAATACGGGAATCACCAGGAGCACGAGCATGAGCACGATTACGAGCAGGAGGACAAACCATGAATAAACTATCGCTTCGCGATCTCGAAGTCCGCGGCCAGCGCGTCCTCGTTCGCGTCGACTTCAACGTGCCGACAGAAGAGCGCGACGGCCAGATCGCCATCACCGATGACACCCGGATTCGCGAAAGTTTGCCGACCATCAATTACCTCCGCGAGAACGGCGCGAAGACAATCCTGATGGCGCACTTCGGCCGGCCGAAAGGGAAGCCGGTCGAGAAATATTCGCTGCGGCCGGTTGGCGATTATTTACATACGCTGATCAATCACCCGGTGGCGTTCAGTCACGACACGGTCGGAAAAATCCCGGAAGAAATCATCGGGCACATGAACGAAGGGGACGTGACGTTGCTGGAGAACGTTCGTTTTCACCCCGGGGAGGAAGCGAACGATCCTGCTTTCGCCGAAGCGCTGGCCCGGCTGGGCGATCTCTACGTGAACGACGCCTTTGGCGCGGCGCACCGGGCACATGCCAGCACGGCGGGCATCACGAAATTCGTCAAGCAATCGGCCGCAGGATTCCTGATGGAAAAGGAAATCCAATATCTTTCCCACGAGCTGGCGGAGCCGGCCAAGCCGTTTGTCGTCATTCTCGGCGGCTCCAAGGTCTCGGATAAAATCGGCGTCATCAAGGCGCTCATGGAAAAGGCGGACGCTATTTTGATCGGCGGCGCGATGGCGAACACGTTTTGGAAAGCGCAGGACGTTCCGATCGGCGCCAGCCGCGTCGAAGCCGACAAGCTCGACCTCGCTCGCGAGCTCGTGGCCCTGGCGAAGGAAAAAGGCGTGCGCTTTTTGCTCCCGGTGGACGCCGTGGAAACCCAGAAGGTCGAAGCGGGCGCTCCCTTTCGGAACACCAGCCGCGTCACGCAGACCCATGGCATCGCGGACGGCTGGCAGGCGGTTGATATCGGGCACGCCACGGTCGCTCTTTATGAGGACGAGATCGCCAAGGCGAAGACAATTTTGTGGAACGGCCCAGTCGGCGTTTTTGAAATTCCGGCTCTCGCCACGGGTACGATTGCAATCGCGGAAGCTCTGGCGCGCTCGAAGGCGACAACGATCATCGGCGGCGGCGATTCCGTGACGGCGGTGAAGCAGGCGGGGCTGGCCGAGAAGATGACCTTCATTTCCACCGGCGGCGGCGCTTCGCTCGAATTGCTCGAAGGCAAGGAGCTGCCTGGTATCGCGGCGCTGAGCGACAAGTAGTTTTCAATCGTAATCGGACTCGCGCTCGTGATCGTGCTCGAAAGAATCGTTTAAAAGATCGATCACGAGCAGGAGCACGAGCACGATTACGAGCGAGGTGAGGAAGCCATTCCTTAATTATTTCTTCTGCGCGGCGATGGCCCTTGCCGCCTTCATCGCGACGAGCGCGGTTTTCCACGTCTTCCTGCCTCCGGTAATCCCCAAAGGCGTGGCGGCGAAGCTGGAGTTCTTCGCCCAAAACAAAGACCAGTTCGATACGCTCCTGGTCGGCACCAGCAGCATCTACTACTCGGTCTCGCCGGAAACTTTCGATCGCACAGCGACTGAGAACGGCCTGCCGACGCGCAGTTTCAATTTCGGCATCGACGCCATGCATCCGCCGGAAAATTTCTATGTCCTCGAACAAATTCTGAAAACGAAGCCAGCAAACCTGAAATGGGTTTTTCTCGAGACAGCCGACATCGAAACAAAATTGCACAAGGTGCTGGGGACCGAGCGGGCCGTTTACTGGCATGATTGGCCGCGCACCAGCCTGGCTTTGCGCAAGGCGCTCAATCCCCGCGGCAACGCGAAATGGTATGCCAGGATTTTGCGGCTCTGGGTGGCGCGCCGCGATCTTGTCGCGCACCTCAAGCTTTTTGGCCAGCGCTTCGCCCGCGTCGGCCGGGGGGTGGAACTCCTCTTTCCACGAAACGCCGACCGCAAATCGGAAGCCGAGCTGGAGCTCGGACCGAGACGTGACGGCTATCGGCTCGCCGGCCACGCGATGTCAGCGGAGCAAGCCGTGGGCTTTCAACAGCGACTCGCTCAGGAAATATCCGAGGCGCGGCTGAAGCCTCTCGATCCCGTGGCGGACGAGGCGTATCGCGACTACGCCCAGCGCATTCGCGCACTGGGCGCCGCGCCAATTTTTGTCGTCCCGCCGCTGATCTTCCAATCGCCGGTGCGCTTCCGTGAGCCGCCCCCGCCGCCCGGGCCACTCCTCACCTTCAACGACGCCAGCGCTTATCCGATGTTATTCGACACGCAGTTCCGCATTGATGACGCACATTTGACCAGGGAAGGGGCGGAAGAGTTTACGCGCCTGCTCGCGCAGGAATTTGTGCGGCGCGTGCGCCAACCGTAAAGCGCATGCTTTTCGTCGAGTTCCGCTTCTTCTGGTTTTTCCTCGCGGTCTTCGCCGTCTACTGGTCGCTGCGCCGGAACGATTCGCGAAAATTCTGGCTGCTGGTTTGCAGCTATTTCTTTTACGCCTGCTGGGACTGGAGATTCCTCTTCCTCATCATGGCCTCGACGGCGCTCGACTATTTTGTCGGCGCGGCCCTGGCACGGACCAGCGACGCCCGCGCCCGGCGCGGTTGGCTCGTCCTCAGCCTGGTGGCCAATCTCGGCACGATCGCCTTCTTCAAGTACTACAACTTTTTCGTCACCTCAGCCGCGGCTCTTCTCGAATGGCTCGGCCTCCCGGCGAGCCTGCACACGCTGAACATTGTCATCCCGGTGGGAGTGAGCTTCTACACGTTCCACTCAATGAGCTACACGATCGACGTGTATCGCGGCAAGCTGCGCCCGGTCACGAACGTCCTCGATCTCGCCTGCTTCATCGGCTTCTTCCCGCAAATGGTGGCGGGCCCCATCGTCCGCGCCTTTGCTTTCCTGCCGCAACTGCGGACGCCGCGCAGATTCGCCGACGTCGATGTGCGGGGAGCGCTCGTTCTTTTCCTCGGCGGATTCATCAAGAAAGCCTGCATCGCGGACACGCTTGCGCCGTTTGTGGACCGGTATTTCGAGGCGCCGTGGAATTTCACCGCGGGCAGCGCCTGGGTGGGGGTGTTGTTTTACGCAATCCAAATCTATTGCGATTTCTCCGGCTACACCGACATGGCCATCGCCTCCGCCCAACTGCTCGGCTACGAGCTGCCGGTCAATTTTCGGTTTCCCTATTTCGCCCGGAACATCTCGGATTTCTGGCATCGCTGGCACATCAGCCTTTCCACCTGGCTGCGCGATTACCTTTATATTCCGCTCGGCGGAAATCGCGGGCCGCGCTGGTTCGTCTATCGCAACATCATGATCACGATGCTGCTGGGCGGACTCTGGCACGGCGGCGCCTGGACCTTCGTGATCTGGGGCGGTCTGCACGGTCTCGCGCTCGTGGTCCATCGGGAGTGGGTCCAGTGGACGGAAGGCCGTGCCTTGGCGAGATCGATTACGCGCTGGCTGGCCTGGCCGCTCACGCTCTACTGGGTCTGCGTCGCGTGGATTTTCTTCCGCGCCGTCGATTTGAAACACGCGTTGCCCGCGCTGGAAAGCTTCGTTCTTTTCCGAAGCCCAGGGACCGAAGAGCTCGGCACCTGGATGCTTTGGATCGTCGCCGCTCTTGGCCTGGTGCACTGGCTGAACTCGGTCGGCTGGTTTTCGCACTGGTGGCGGCGGCTGCCCGCTCCGGCTTTCGCCGCAGGCTACGGTTGCGCCGCAGCCATCGTGCTCTTATTTATTCCGCCCCACTACGCGCCGTTCATTTACTTTCAATTCTAGCAACCTCTCGTAAATCCCATGCGCAAAAAAATTATCGCAGCGAATTGGAAGATGAACATGACCCAGGCGGAGGCGGCCAATTTTGTTGCCACGTTCCTGCTCGAGATCAGCGAATCGACTGACGTCGAGGTGGTCATTGTCCCGCCTTTCACGGCGATCGCGGCCGTGAACGCGGCCTTGGAGCAGGCGCAACACATCAAAGTTGGCGCGCAAAACATGCACTGGGAACGCTCCGGCGCCTTCACGGGCGAGATCAGCCCCGCGATGCTGCGCGATCTCTTTGTGCGTTATGTCGTGCTCGGCCACAGCGAGCGCCGCACCCTTTTTGGCGAGACGGATGAAATCGTGAATCGCAAGGTGCGCGCCGCGCATGAAGCGATGTTGCGCCCGATCGTCTGTGTCGGCGAAACCCTCGAGCAACGCGAGCGGGGCGACGTCGAGCAAGTGCTGGGCACCCAGCTCCGCGGCAGTCTGGCGGAATTAGGTGCGAAGGAATTGCAGGAAACGGTCATTGCCTACGAGCCCGTTTGGGCGATCGGAACCGGGAAGACGGCCACGGCCGAGCAAGCGCAGGAAGCGCATGCCTTTATTCGCCAGGTGCTCGGTGAGATTTCCGAGGAAGGGACCGCCGACAAGATGCGGATCCAATATGGCGGCAGCGTGAAGCCCGACAACGCCCGCACTCTCATGTCCCAGCCGGATATCGACGGCGCGCTCGTCGGCGGCGCCAGCCTCGATCCCCGCAGCTTTGCCCAGATCGTGCAGGGCGCGAGCGAAGAGTAAACTGTCATTCTGAGCGAAGCGTAGCGGAGTCGAAGAATCTCTTTTTCTGCGAAGGCGCATCAGCGCCTGAGATCCTCGCTTACGCTCGCGAAAGTTAGAGATCCCTCGACTTCGCTCGGGATGACAATTTAGCGAACGCGCTCTTGCCGGACGCTCAGTTACGGCAGCTGATAAACTTCCACCGACCCAACGCCAGTCCCACCGCTTGCCCCGCGCACAATCGCTGTGTACTGCCCTGTGACTAACGTTTGCAAAACGGCAGATTCTTCCGTCCTGGTCGGCGCGAGCCCGCTGTTTTCGATTTGAGTCTTCTGCGGGCTGTTCATCCAATCGTCGTTCGAATCGACCAGTCCGCCTTGGGCGTTACGCAACTCCAACGTCGGATTGGCCAGGGCGTTCGGAACGCCAAACTGCGTCAGCGACGGTCCAATCGCGCGCACGAAAATCTGTTTGGACTCCGAGCCGCCCAGAATAAATCCGCCGATTAACGCATTCGGGTCGACTCCGACCTGCCCGCGGGTCGAGATGTTGAGCAAGGTCGAGCTGGGACCGCTGTCGAGATCGTACACTTCGACTACCCCCACGCCGGTGGTGTTGTTTACGCCGCGCATGATCGCGGTGTAGGCGGTTCCGGTCGTGCTGGATGGCACGGTGGTTAGAATAGCCGATTCCTGCGGTGAACCGGGGGCGAGACCGACGTCGGTCACATCCTGGTTATTTGCGGCCGATCCCCAATCGTCATTGGTCGCGATAGTCGCGCCGGCGCTGTCGCGGAGCTCGAGGAGCGGATTAGCCAGGGCATTCGGCACGCCCAAGGCGGTCAGCGACGGCCCGAGCGCGCGGACGGCCAGGCGTTTCGGGGCAGAACCGCGCATGATGAACCCGGCGATGAGTGCGTTGTCGCCGGTCCCCACTTGCATGCGAGTCGAAAGGTTGACCAGCCGGCCCGGCGCGGCGATGACGTTGACGGTGAAAAAGTCCGATACCATTGCTCCATCTAAATCGGTCGCCGTCACCGTGATCAGAGCGGAGCCGACCTGATTGCCACCGACGAGCAATTTCGTGCCGCTCACCGTGACGCTTACATTCGCGTTGTCGCTCATGGCGGAGAAGGCGAGCGGTGATATCTGAGCGATGCCCGGAATGGAGACCAGATTCGAGATCTGCACTGGGCTGGTCCCGTTATAATTCCGGAGCGGTAGCTCGCCAAAGGCCGGGCCCGCCCCCGAAAAATTGTAGCGCGGCACAGCGGCTATGGCGTCAACCACGGTCATGCCATTGCCCACAACTCGCCCGAAAACCGCATACGGTCCGGCTGGACTCATCCCACCGCTGCGTACATCCAGCGAAGTATTATTCGCCAAATTGATGAACCATTGGCTTGTCGCACTATTCGCGTCGCTGCCGAATTGGGCCATGGCGATCGTGCCTCTCGTGTTCGAGATGCCAGCTTCGTTTTGGATCGGCGGGAACGTCAGCACGGAGGTCGGTTGAATTTGGGTATTGCCATTGTTGACCGTGCCAATAAAACCGCCGCCCTGAATGATGAAGCCTGGGACCGATCGATGGACGAAGCTCGAGGCAACCTGGCCGTTGTTGTTCGGATCGGGAATGAAGTATCTCCCCTGATTCACATAATTCAGAAAATTCGCGACCGTGATCGGCTTTTGCTGGCCGAACAAGCGCAATATCGAAGCTGCCCAAGACCGTCGTCATCCGAACCGCGCTGCTCGCGTCCGGATCGGCAAAGACGGTCCCGAGATCGATCGAATGTGCCGGCGTGCCGGCGTAAACGGTAAAATCCGGGATTGGACTTGTTACGGCCGGCGGCACATTCTGGGCGAGAGCGGGGAGAGTGAAGGCGCCGAAGGTTGCGGCGAGCAGAAGGGTGAGCCGATTCATGAGAGGTTGTTTTTACTCCATCCTGCGAACATTCGCCAGTGGATGTGGAGCGCGGTGTCATCCCGAGGCTGGCGAAGCGCGCCGAGGGATCTCGCAAGCGCTCACCAATGCCGCGAAACATTTTGCCTACTCCGTCAGTGAACGCCCAATTTTTCGCGGAAGCGCAGATTGCAACTGCGAGGTCCCTCGTCCCGCGACGGCGGGACTCGGGATGACAACGCTTCTTGCCCACCGCTTACTTCTTGATCTCAAGATAAGTGCGCGTCTGCACTTTGTTCGTGCCCGAGGCAAACTCCTCGATCCGCATTTGCTTCAGGAACCAGCGGCCCTCGATCTTTTGCCCGGAGATCACTTCGAATCGCTTGGACAACTGCCCCTGCCAATCGAAGGCGTCCATCCGCATGATCGCGCCGCTCGCCTTGTCCACCCAGAGGTAAACATTCGAATATTGCGATTGCCGCGAGGGCGCTTTCAGCTCCAGCTTCCAGCAATTGCGGCTGCGAATTGAGTTCTCCCCGGTGACGCGCGCCTCCGGCCAATAGAGAAATTTGAGCGCGAGGTCTTCATACGTCACGCTCGTCCCCCGCACTTTGCGATCGAACTGAGCCGCGGTGACTTTCTCCACCCCTTCCTTCGTCACCTCCTCGAGCCGTGAATCGTTTTCTCCCAGCCGCAATTGCAGCGCCTCGTCCGGATTCGAAAACGAATAGCGAATCACCGGCCCGGTCTGGGTGAGCCGAAAGGGGAAGACCTTGTCACCCTCTCGGAGCTGGCCTTGGAGATCGAGTTGTTGTTGTGCCTGCTGAAGCCGCACCGACTCGAGGATTTCCCGGGCCGGAGGCAGGGCGGCAGAAGCCGAAATTGCCGCGAAAGCGGCCGCCAGGAGAAGTGAGAAGACGATTTTTTTTCGCATATAAATTACCGCACTCGCGCCGCAGCTTCTTAACGCTTAATACTTAGACTTCAAACGCCCCATGGATCAGGCAATTTTTCAGCTTATCAACGAACGATGGACGAGTCCGGGGCTCGACTTGTTCATGGCCGCGATGAGCGACGTGGAGATCTGGACGCCGGTCCTCGTCGGGCTGGCGATCTATGCGCTGGTTTTCGGCGGATTCAAAGGGCGCGCCTTCATCTTTTGCCTGCTGGTGACACTGGTCTTTTCCGAGCAGTTCCTGGTGCGCACGCTGAAGGGCGCCATCGATCGCCGTCGCCCGAAACAGACGCAGCCAGTCCGGATGGTGCAGTTGGAGCGGACCAGCCCCGCTTTTCTCACGCTTTTCAGGAAACCAACCATCCGCACGTCGGATCAGGGCGACCTGACCAAGTCGGGACCGTCGTTTCCCTCGGGGCACGTGACGGATAACGTGATCATCGCCACGATGTGCGTTCTCTTTTTTCGCCGCTGGGGATGGCTCTATTTTATCGTCGCGGCGGTGGTCGGCTATTCGCGCATCTATCTTGGCGCGCATTGGCCGAGCGACGTCATCGCGACGGCCTTCATGGCGGCAGGTGTCACCTTGCTGATGGTCGCTCTGCTCGAATTTTTGTGGAGAACGTTCGGCCGTCGCTGGTGGCCGCAGCTTTCTGCCCGTCACCCGCGCTTGCTGGATTAACGCATGAGTTACACGCGCGCGGTCTGGACCTTTTTACTCTGCCTCACGGCCATCCGGTTTACCCTTCTTGGGACTACCGATCTTTCCTTCGACGAAGCCCATTACTGGATGTGGTCCGATCGGCTGGCGCCCGCCTATTTCAGCAAAGGCCCCGGCGTCGCCTTTGCCATCTGGGCCAGCACGGCCATTTTTGGCGATTCGGAGTTCGGTGTCCGGTTCTGGAGTCCCATCCTCGGCGCGGCGACCATCCTGCTCGTCTATTATTTCACGCGGAAACTTTTCAGCGAGAAGGCGGGCTTCTGGGTGGTCATCGCGCTCAACGCCATTCCTCTCTTTAATGTCGGCAACCTGGTCATGACGATCGATCCGCTCTCGATCTTTTTTTGGACGGCCGCCATGTTCACCTTCTGGGTCGCCCTCGAGCGTACGCCGGGATCGATCTGGCTTTGGCCCACGACTGGTCTCCTCATTGGCCTCGGGTTCCTGTGCAAATACACGAACGCGCTCCAGCTCATCTCGGTGCTGCTGGTGCTCGCGCTCATCCCGCGGCATCGCCGCGAGTTCAAGCGGCCAGGGCTGTATCTTCTCCTCGGCGCTTTCGCCATTTGTCTGGTGCCACCCATCATCTGGAATGCGCAGCACGCCTGGGTCACGCTCTTCCATTTGCGTTCCCGCGGCGGGCTCGACCAGGCGCTCGGCTTTCGCCCGTTCGAAGTGCTCGGGTTTCTCGGCGCGCATTTCCTGACCTTTTCGCCGCTGCTTTTCCTGGCGCTCGTCTGGGCGGTGGTGGCGAATTGGCGGCGCGCGCGCCAGCAATTCAAGGTCCTCTACCTTGTCTGGTTCGGTCTGCCGGTCTTTCTCTTTTATCTCGTGATTTCATTCAACGACCAGGCCGCGCCGAACTGGGACGTGCTCGCTTTCATCAGTCTGGCGGTGCTGGCGGCCGCTTTTTGGACCGAACGCTTGGAAAGGAGCGGCGCCGCCCGGCGCTTCCTTTATGTCGGGCTAATGCTCGGTCTCGGCCTGAGTTTGTTCGCCATGAATACCGATCTCTTGCGCACGTTGAATATCCCGTTTCCGCATCACCGCGATCCGGCCGACCGGGTGCGCGGCTGGAGATCAGCCTCGCGCGCCGTCGAAAAGATCCGGGCTGAGTTCGAACCGAAAATCGGTGAGAAAGTTTTCATGATTGCCGATCAACGCGATCGCGCCTCCGAGATGGCGTTTTACTTTAACCACGAGCGCGTTGAAGGGCCCGGTCATCCTCCGGTTTACATCGTCGAATCGCAGGACATCGAGAACCAGTTCTCGTTCTGGCCGCGCTACGACGAGTTCGTGGAGGCGCCGCCGAACACGCCTCTTCCGGACGGCGAAGTCTACACGGAGGAGGGGGGCGTGAACCAGTTCAACGGCCGGAGCGCGCTTTACGTCCAGAGCGGGAAGTCCCCGCTGGTGCCGCATAACATTCGCGCCGCCTTTCAATCGGTCGACCGCATCGCTACGATCGAGGTTCGCCGTTTTGGCGTCGTCATGCGCGAGTGGAATGTTTTTGCCTGCCGGAAATATCGGACGCTGCCGTTATGAACGCCGGCTCGCCCGCAGTCTCCGTCGTGGTGCCGCTCTTCAACGAAGAGGAGAACGTGCCGATCCTGCAAGCCGAGCTCATGGCAGCGCTGAGCGGGATCGATTACGAAATCATTTTTGTGGACGACGGCTCAGCCGATCGGACGGTCGAGCGGATCGCTTTCAAACCGGAGATCCGGCTGGTGCAATTCGAGCGCAACGCAGGCCAGAGCGCCGCGATGTTTGCCGGCTTGCAAAGCGCGCGTGGCGCCACGGCGGTATTGATCGACGGCGATTTGCAGAACGATCCGGCGGACATTCCGAAATTGCTCGCCGAGATCGAGCGCGGGGCCGATCTCGTCTGTGGTTATCGCGCGCAACGCAAGGACACGTTCGTGAAACGGGTCACCAGCCGCATCGCGAACTTCGTCCGGAGCCGTTTTACCAAAGACGGGGTCCGCGATACCGGCTGCACTTTGAAGGCGATGCGGCGCGAATGCATCGGCGCGTTGCTCCCGTTCAAAGGGATGCATCGTTTCATCCCCGCGCTCGTGAAAGGCGCCGGTTATCGCCTCGTCGAAATCCCAGTCAACCATCGGCCGCGCCAGTTCGGCGAGAGCAAATACGGCCTCGGCAACCGCGCCCTCCGCGCCACCACCGATATGTTCGGCGTTCGCTGGCTGCTTTCCCGCCGGCTCGATTACAAACGGCGGACAGATCCGACAAACACGGCGATCCGGCAGCCGCCGGACCGTGGCTCCAGCGCGAATCAATAGCTCTCGACCTTGATCCCCTTTTTCTCCAGCTGCGCCTGCACGCTGTCGGGGCCGGCCAGATGCAACGCGCCCACGGCTATCTGCACCACGCCGGAACCTTTGAGCATTTCGGCGATCTGGTCGCTCCACGCCACGTTGCGCTCGACCAGCAGCTTTTTATAAACGGCGGGGGCTTCCCGCTTCATCTCGGCCGCACCGAGGCGGGCGATCGTCTCCGTGTCGCCATCCATCCAGGCCTTGGCTATTTTTTCCAGCAGCGCCAACCCTTCTTCCACGTCATCGAGGGTTTCGGCCAAAAAGGCGACCTGCACGGCTTCTGGTAGGTCGGCCATCATCTGGAGCTGGGCTTCGGGGGTTTCGAATCCGCGGATCTGGTCGCCTTCAGCGACAGCCATTTGGCGGAGCATCCGGTCGATCCCAGCCTTGGGATCGTAACCCGCCTTTACCAACGGCATTATCCCCAACACGACCGCCGCCAACCAGGGCTGCAGTGGCTCCAGGTTTGCTACGGGGACGCCGTACGTCGCCGCTATCTTCTCCAGCTTTTTTCTCTGGGCCTCGCTCAATTTTCTCGAGAGCGGTTTGGCGGGGTCCAGGCCGAGCTTTGCGATGAGCGGCTGCATGGCCGCCTGATTTTCTTCTTCAGCGATCTCCAGCCACAACTCGGTGCTTTCGCCGACGGTCTTTTTGATCTTCTCGGACTTCCATTCCGTGTCGTGCTTGAGCAGATGCAACGTGCCAATCAGGTAGATGGTCGAGTCGCTATCCCTGATGACCCACATGGCGGGTTCGGCGTGAAGTGGCCAGGCGGCCATAAACAAGACCAGCGTCGCCGACAATAATTTCCTGCTCATGATCCTGATCCTACTCCGGATCCTTTCCTGCCGCCCCAGCTGTTTGCCAGGATCAGGAGCACGAGCGAGAGGGCGCTTTCCGGCCTTGCCGTTCTCCTGCCAAATCACGCTTGTCATCCCAAAGCCCCACGTTAAGCTTTCGACCCCCAACCGGGAAAACCTGCATGTCCTTGGCCAGCCTACTCTCTGCCGAGCAAATCATTCCCGAGATGAAAGCGACGGAGCGTTGGAGCGCCATCGTCGAGTTGATCGATCTCCTCGTCGCCCAGGGCAAGATCAAGCCGGAAGACCGCGAGAGCATTCTCGCCTCGCTCAAACAGCGCGAAGAGACCATGAGCACCGGCATCGGGTTCGGCATCGCCATTCCCCACGCCTCCTCCGATCGCATCGAGGAAGTCGTCGCGTCGTTCGGACGTTCCTCGGCGGGAATCGAGTTCGACGCGCTCGATAACGCGCCGGTCAAGTTTGTCGTCCTTTTCATCGTGCCGAAGAACCAGTTCCAAACCCATCTCCGGACTCTGGCTTCGATCGCCAAATTTCTGAACGACCGAAGCGTGCGCGAAAATCTCGCAACCGCCGGCTCTGCCCAGGAAATCCTCGCGATTTTCCAGGAGCGCTCGCCGAAATAAACTGTAGCCGCCCCGCTCAGTCGGGGCGAATAATCGCGCGGTGGCCGCCGCGCTACCGCATGTCGCCGCTACAGCAATGAACACCTTCCAGGAAATTTTCTCGCAGAAACTCGGGGAAGCGCTGACCGCGGCTGGTCTTCCTCAGGCCGGGTCTGTCACTCAAGCGACCGACGCCCGCTTTGGCGATTACCAAAGCAACGCCGCGCTGATGCTCGCCAAACAGCTCGGCGAAAACCCCCGCGCGCTCGCCCAAAAAATATTGGACCTATACGACCTATTTGACCTATGCGAGCCGCCCACGATCGCCGGGGCCGGCTTCATTAACTTCACGTTGCGGCCGGAAGCCGTGGCCGCCAAAACCGCTGCTCTCCTCAATGACGATCGCCTGGGTGTGGAGCGCGCGGAAAAGCCGCACCGCATCGTCATCGATTTCGGCTCTCCCAATGTCGCCAAACCGATGCATGTCGGCCACATCCGCAGCACCGTCCTCGGTGATGCGCTCGCGCGAATCGCCACGTTCCTGGGCCACGAAGTCATCCGCGATAATCACATTGGCGACTGGGGCACGCAGTTCGGCATGGTCATTTACGGCTGGAAGCATCTGCTCGACCGCGCCGCGCTCGAGCGCGACCCAATCGCCGAGCTGGTCCGCATTTACAAAGAGACCAACGAGAAAGCGACCAACGACCCCAAGGTGCGGGAAGCGGTCAAAGAGGAATTGGTCAAGCTCCAGGCGGGCGACGGCGAGAATTTCGCGATTTGGAAGGAGACGGTCGATCTTTCCCTGAAGGAATTCGAGCGCGCTTATCAGGTGCTCGATATTCATTACGACATTCAGCGCGGCGAAAGTTTCTACAACGATCGTCTGCCCCAAATTGTCGAACGCCTGCTCAAAGCGGGCATTGCCGAGGTCAGCGAGGGCGCGGTCTGCGTTTTCTTCCCGGAGATTCCTGAGCTCGGAGACAAGCCCGCCATCATTCGCAAAAGCGATGGCGGTTTCAATTACACCACCACCGACATCGCGACGGTCGATTACCGAGTCCAGGACCTGAAAGCGGACACGGTTTGGCTGGTCGTGGGCGCGCCGCAAATCCTGCACTTCAAACAGATCATCGCGATCGCCCGCCGCGAAGGTTACACGGCCGACTTCCGCCACATCACCTTTGGCAGCATCCTCGGCGAAAACCGCAAGCTGATGAAAACGCGCTCGGGCGAGAACGTTCCGCTGCGCGACTTGCTCGACGACGCGGTCCAGCGCGCCCGCAAAATAATCGAAGAAAAGAACCCGGAGCTCAGCGAGGCGGAGAAGACCGACATTGCCCAAAAGGTCGGGATCGGAGCGGTGAAATACTACGATCTCTCCCAGTATCGGATGACCGACTACATTTTTTCCTGGGACCGGATGCTCTCGTTCCAGGGGAACACCGCGCCCTATTTGCAGAACGCCTATGTCCGCATCCGCTCGATCTTCCGAAAGGCCGGGGAGGAATTCGTCGCGCCATCGGAAATCGTTCTCGGCGCTCCAGAGGAAAGAAACCTCGCGTTAAAGCTTTGCCAATTCGCAGAAATCGTCCCGGCCGTCCTGAACGATTTCCGTCCGAACCTGCTCGCGAATTATCTCTACGAACTAGCGAACGCCTTCCACGCCTTTTACGAAGCCTGCCCGGTCCTCAAATCCGAACAACCTGCCCGCAGCTCGCGCCTCGCGCTATGCGAACTCACGGGGCGAGTGCTGGCGAAGGGTCTGGAACTTCTCGGGATCAAAGTCCCGGACCGGATGTAGTGCTCGGGCGATGGTGTTCGATTAGGGAGCCGGGTCGAGCGCGACGGTAATCTCCCAAACATCGAGCTTATCGAGTAATTTCATGCGCTGCCCGTCGAAAATCCATTCCCAGTGCGCCTTGGGCTGGTAACCGGGCGCGTAGGCTTTGAGCAATTTCGCGTTGTCCCAATTGTTGAAAGGACTCCATTGGTTGTTCCCCATCCAACTGAACTTGAAGGTTCCTGGTGTTTCAAAGATTGGCTGCACCCATTCCTCCGCCCCTGGTGACCCGTATGGAGTCGGGCGCTGCCACATGCGGACTGTTGCGCCGCTAATTGGCTGAAGCGTGTTGGCGTCCACGACGGTGACGCGCACGTGTGACAGGTCGGGCACAGTCGTCAACGGGCTTATCCAGGCCGCGTTGCGGTAGCAGCCATCGATAATCTCGCGGCTCGTTGCGGAGAAGCGGACGGAATCAAGCAGCGCGGGCAGGGCATTTGGATTGTCGATGCGGTAGTTGGTCCAGGCGCTCCCCAGAAGCGGATCGCCCCAGAAATCGCTGCGCGCATTCCAGAAGGGGTCCGCGGCTGTGAGATAATCTACTGAGAAGAGCGGCGCGACGCCGGTCAGATCAGGGAGCTGGCGCGTGCCGTCGTAACCGCCAATACCCGCACCGAAGACCTGCTCGAGCACGCGGGTCAGGGTTTCGATCTGCTTCCAGTACTCGTGGAGCTCAGTGGAACCGGGTGCGAGTGTCGACGGATCGTAGATTTGCGTCCAGTGCATGTCGCCCACGCCGGCCGCTCCGCTGCTATCGTGCTGAGCGTAACCACCGTTGCTGCCGCTGGGGTTTGTGCCCGCGGCATCGGCGTAGGCCCAAACTTCGAATCCATATTCCGGCAACGTCGGTGTCGGCGGCCACGTGAATGGCTGCGCCCAGACAATACTGATATCAGTGGCTGGATTGAAGACGAAACGACGCGAGGACTCCCGTTCCCAGATGGTTTGAAGGTGGGCGGCGTACTGGCTGAGGCGCGCCTGAAGTTCAGCTGTGGGCATCCCGTTGACGAGGTCCCAGTGGAGGAAGAAGCGCAGCCGGTGGGGCATGAAATAGGTCGCTTCCAAAGTCTCGACCGTGCCAGCCGTGGACGTAACCGTAGTAGGCGCGGGGACGTCCAATCCATCGACCGGCTGAAATTCCAGCGTGTGTGAACCGGGACTCACCGATGCGGTTTCTCCGGCATTGTTCCAAGCGCCGCCATCCACGCGCCACTTGGCGATGCCGAGCTCGCCGAAGCGTGCCGGCACGACGTTGACATTCAAGTGGCCCATCGAAGCGTCGCGATAAGTGCGGGTCAGATTGGTCGGCCCATAGTTGCCCGCCGTGAAGGTTTCGGCCGGGGGGGTGATGTAACCCGACGCGTCTGTGTATTCGATCAGATGGTCGCCGGGCGTGAGATTCGAAATCACATTCCCGCTCACCTGCCAGGCACCGCTGTCCACCCGCCATTGACCGACCGCGGGGGTAAGGGTCACGGAGAGGGAAGGCGGCGCAAGGTAGCTCCGGCTCAGCGTTTTTTGTTCGCCGAGGTTGAGGAAAAAATGCTCGCTCGGCGGCGCAGTCATCCCATCGACTGGCGAGTATTCAATTGTGTACTGGCTGGCCCAGAGCGCAGTGATGGTTGCGCCACTCGCCTGCCACTCGCCGCCATTCAAACGCCAGGTCGCGTTGCTGGGGGTGAGCGTGACCGTCAGCGAGGCCTGCGCATTATAGTAATATGTCGCGGCTTTGGTTTGATTTTCTGCCGAGCGTAATTACCTCCTCGTAAGGAGCGAAATAACCCGCGATGCTTGAAAATTGGATTGTATAGCTGCCGGGACGCAGCCCGCTCAGAGTCGCGCCACTTGCCTGCCATGGGCCGTTGTTTATGCGCCACTGCCCTTCCGTCAGGTTGAGGGCTACAGTGAGCGAGGCCGGCCGGACATAACTGCGCGTGAGCGTTTGTCCTCCACCCGTCGTTAGCACGACAGTCTCCGAAGGTGGAGCGAGGTAACCGCTCACAGCATTGTATTCGACCGAATGACTACCGGCGGCCAATTGTCCCACTCGCTCTCCACTGTTCCGCCAGGCTCCTCCGTCAACGCGCCATTGACCGACGGCTGGCGTGAGAGTGATCGTGAGGAATGATTCGGCGGCATAGGTTCGCGAAACCGTCAGGGTTTGTCCGGCGACGATGTTAATCGTCTCGGCGGGCGGCGTAGCCTTTCCCGAAACGGCGGAATACTCGAGGGTATGCGTCCCGGCCGGGATTAATTGAGTGTAAGATGGGTTGATCCGCCAGGATCCACCGTCCACTCGGTATTGTGCGGCGCTTGGGTTAAGGGTGACATAAGCCATGCCGGCTGGCGTGTAATCACGCGAGATCGTGACCGATTGATCAGGTTGGAAGGTTAGCGTTTCCGTCGCCGGTGCAAGTGCCCAGGTGGTGTTCTGATAGTAGATCACATGGATACCGGGAATCAGGTTAATTGTCTCGCCGGTGCTGCGCCAACCAAGGCTATCTACCTGCCACCTGCCGTTCGGGTCGCTTAGATTAACCGTAAGGTGGGCCGGAGGAGGAGGGTAGGTGCGAGAGATAGTTCTGGTCCCGCCTTCGTTAAGAACAACCGATTCCGCCGGTAGAACCCCGTATCCATCGACAGTTGAGTAATCGATGGTGTGATTCCCGTCAGTGAGTTGGTCCACGCGTTCGCCACTGTTCCGCCAGGCTCCTCCATCAATTCGCCACTGGCCGTTGGCCGGCGTGAGATTGACCGTAAGGACTGATTCCCAGCGATAGACTCGGAGAAGCTCCAAAGTTTGTCCGGCACCGATGGTGATAGTCTCCGCTGGCGGAGTGAGTCTTGTGGCAGCGGGAGAATACTCGATCGTGTGCGTGCCTGCCGCGAGTAATCCGCTGTAGGTGTTCGTTGCGCGCCACGCGCCGCCGTCCACTCGCCATTGCGCGGTGCTTGGGCTCAGCGTTATTAAGACCTGGCCAGCCGGTGTGTAATTGCGCGAGATCGTGAGCGCCTCACCAGCTTGTAAGGTCACAGATTCGGTCGGCGGTGGGAGCGCCGCATCGTTATTCGTGTAGGAAATCGTATGACTGCCCGGCGCAAGGTTGGCCGCGGTGGCCCCGCTGTTGCGCCAGCCGCCGCCATCTAGCTGCCACATCGCATTGGGCTCGCTCAGGATTACGGTAAGGCGTGCGAGGGCCGTGTAGGTTCGGGTCAGAGCTGTCGTCTCGCCGGAGGCGAGCGTCACCGTTTCGGATGCGGGAGTCGCGAATTCAGCGGCGTTATTGTACATCAACCAGATGATTGCCGGAGATGAGTTGTCCCACGCGATCTCCGCTGTTGCGCCAAGCGCCTCCATCTACACGCCACTGGGCGCTTGCCGGGGTGAGCGTTACGGTCAGGCCGGCTTCCGCTGTATAGACCCTCGCCAGTGATGTAGTCTCCGTGCCCGGCAGGTTCACTGTCTCGCTCGGCATCGGCAGCATGCCCGCGACGCTCGAAAATCCGATTGTGTGTGCTCCCGGCGTTAGACCTTCGACCGTCGCGCCGCTGGCCTGCCACGGGCCGCCGTCCACCTGCCACGTTCCGCTGGAAGGAGTGAGGTTTATTGTGACCGCGGAGACTGCAGTGTAATTGCGGGTCACCGTATTGGTTTCTCCGGCGGCCAGCGCGACGCTCTCGGATGGCAGCGCCGCATAACCGGGCGCAGATGTGTAGTCAACGTTATGATTGCCGGCGGAAAGCTGGCCGACACGGGTTCCGCTGGCTTGCCAGGTCCCGCCATCAACACGCCACTGCGCGCTTGCCGGTGTGAGATTGACGATCAGGCCGGCTTCAGCCGTGTAGGAGCGATCGATTGACGTCGCCTGCGCTGCGGGTAACGAAATGCTTTCGGCAGCCAGAGGGAGCATGCCCGCGACGCTCGAAAATCCGATCGTGTGAGCTCCAGGCGTTAGACCTTCGACAGTCGCGCCGCTGGCCTGCCACGGGCCGCCATCCACCTGCCACGTTCCGCTGGCAGGCGAAAGGTTCACCGTTATCGCGGAGACCGCGGTGTAACTACGGGTGACCGTATTCGTTTGACCGGCGACCAATGTGACGTTTTCCGAAGCCGGGGCCAGATAGCCGTCCGCCACGCTGTAGTCGACCGTGTGACCGCCCGCGATGAGTTGTCCCACGTGATCGCCACTGTTCCGCCAAACGCCTCCATCGAGACGCCACTGCGCGGTGGATGGTGTGAGCGTTACGGTCAGACCGGCTTCGGCGGTGTAAGAGCGCGCAAGCGAAGTAGTTTGCGCGCCCGGAAGACTTACTGTTTCGCTCGGCATCGGCAGCATGCCCGTTATCGTGGAGTAGGCGATGGTGTGATTTCCGGGAGTTAATCCTGTCACGGTCGCGCCGCTGGCCTGCCATGCTCCGCCGTCGATCTGCCACGTTCCGCTGGAAGGGATAAGGTCCACTGTCACCGCGGAGACCGCGGTGTAATTGCGAGTGATCGTGGTCGTTTGCCCCGAAATGAGCGCGACGCTTTCGGAAGCCGGCGCCGTGTAACCGGACGCGGCATTGTATTCAACGACGTGATTGCCGGCGGAAAACTGGCCAACGAGGGTTCCGCTGTCTTGCCAGGCCCCGCCATCGACACGCCATTGCGCTGTTGCTGGTGTGAGATTTACAATCAAGCCGGCTTCAGCCGTGTAGGTTCGGTTGACCGAAGTCGCCTGCGCTGCGGGTAACGAAATGCTTTCGGGAGCGAGAGGGAGCATGCCCGTGACGCTGGAAAATGCGATGGTGTGAGCCCCAGGGGTCAGACCGGTAACGGTCGCACCGCTTGATTGCCACGAGCCGCCGTCCACCTGCCATGACGCGTTGGCGGGCGTAAGAGTGACGGTGAGCGCCGCGACAGCCGTGTAGGAACGAGAAAGGTTTGTCGTCTGGTTGGCGACGAGCGTGACCGTCTCGCTCGCCGGTGAATTATAATTGGAAAGCGCGTTGTAACTGATCGTGTGAGCGCCCGGCGTGAGGCCGGTCGCCGTTGTTCCACTGCTTCGCCATGCGCCGCCATCGATTCGCCATTGCCCGGTAGAGGGAGTAAGCGTGACGGCGATCGACGCCGGCTGCACATAGGTACCGGTAATAGTGGTGGTTACGTTGTTGGTCAGGGTGACGCTCGTCGATGCCGGCGCGATCCAACCCGCAACGGCTTTGTATTCCACCGTATGCGCTGCGTTGCTCAGGTTCTTGACCGTCACTCCGCTATTACGCCACGTGCCGCCGTCAACGCGCCACTGCGCGCCGGCTGTGACTGCGCCGGGCGGGATTAAGTTGACCTTTAGATTACCGGCAAGCGCAGTGCCGGAGATGAGGGTGAACAAGGAAAGTGCGAAGAGGCGGGAACAGTTCATAATTTTGAAGTCCCGGTAAAAAGCACAAGCCATACCCCGGACGAATTCGTGCGGCTCTGGGCGGCGATCACGCCATCGGAAAAAACTTTACGGTGTGCTCGGGACCGGACCTGAGGCGGGCGGATTTTGAATCCTGTCCATCCGGTAAATCCCGTCTAAGTTTCCTGCCCTTTCGTGAGCACGCAGCACCCGCGCATTCCCAGTTCGACCTACCGGTTGCAATTCAATCGGGAGTTTACCTTCACCCACGCACGGGAGATTGTGCCTTATCTCGACGCGCTCGGGATCAGCGACTGCTATGCGTCCCCCTATTTCCAGGCGCGTGCCGAAAGCCTGCACGGTTACGACATTACCGATCATAACAAGCTGAATGCCGCCATCGGTTCGCGTTCGGATTACGACGCCTGGGTCGCGGACCTCCACGCACATGGCATGGGGCAGATCGTCGATTTCGTCCCGAACCACATGGGCGTCGGCGAGCCGCTCAATCAATGGTGGATGGACGTTCTCGAGAATGGCCCGAGCTCGCATTACGCGCCCTACTTCGACATTCAATGGAAGCCCTTGAAGTCCGGGCTGCAGGACAGAGTTTTGCTGCCGATCCTGGGCGACCAATACGGGCGCGTCCTGGAGCGCGGCGAATTGCAGGTCCATTTCGAAGCAGGCGCATTTTATCTCCGCTATTACGATCACCAGTTTCCGATCGCGCCGCGCACTTATCGGCACATCCTCGAGATCGCGCTGGAGAAACTGGCGCCGTTCAAGAAGGAGGATTTCTACGCGGAATTTCAGAGCATCATCACCGCGCTGGAATACCTGCCGCTTCGGTCTGAGACCGACCCCGAGCGCCTCGCGGAACGCGAGCGGGAGAAAGAGATCATCAAGCGCCGGCTCGAGCGGCGTTGCCAGGAGGCCGCGCAAGTGAAGGCAGCCGTCGAAAGCGCCGTCACGCAGATCAATGGCACGCCCGGCGAGTCCAGAAGTTTCGACGCGCTCGATCGAGTTGCTGAACGATCAATCTTATCGTCTCGCCTTCTGGCGCGTCGCGGCGGAGGAGATCAATTACCGGCGTTTCTTCGATGTGAACGATCTCGCCGCGATTCGAATGGAATTGCCGGAGGTATTCGACGCCACTCACAAACTGTTGCTCGAGCTGATTGGCGCCGGCGCGGTGACCGGCGTGAGGATCGACCATCCGGACGGGCTCTATCTGCCGAAGGAGTATTTCGAGAAATTGCAGCGGCGTTGTGCGGCGGTGCTCGGCCTTCCCCTTCCAGACAATGGGCGCGCCAGCTATCTCCTGGTCGAGAAAATTTTATCAGGCAACGAAACGCTCCGGAAGGATTGGCCGGTTCACGGCACGACCGGTTACGAATTCGCGAAATTGCTTTCGAATGTCCTGGTGGACGCCTCCGCCGAGCAGGCGATCACCAAGACGTTCCAGCGTTTCCTCGGTCACTCGATGCATTTCGGCCACTTGGTTTACGCGAAGAAACGCCTGGTCATGCGGCTATCGCTCGCCAACGACGTAAACGTGCTCGGCGACATGCTCGACCGGCTTTCGGAGACGAACCGCTGGTTCCGTGATTTCACGCTCGACGCCCTGGCCCGTGCGGTGCGTGAGACGATTGCCTGCTTCCCGGTTTACCGCACTTATGTCGCGCCCGGCCAGCCGGTGAGTGAGGAGGACCGCGCCATTATCGAGCGCGCGGTCATGGCGGCGAAGCGGCGAAACCCCGCGTTGGAGGAATCGGTCTTCAATTTTCTTCGCGACATCTTGCTCTTCCGTTTCCCGGAAAACCTCGATGACGAAGCGCGCGCCGCCCACGCCCACTTCGTTTTAAAATTCCAGCAAAGCACGGGACCCATCATGGCCAAGGGTCTCGAGGATACCGCGTTTTACATTTACAACCGGCTGGCGGCGCTGAACGAAGTGGGCGGCGAGCCGCAGCATTTCGGAATTGGCGTCGACGAATTTCACCAGCGCAACCTGGAGCGGCAGCGCGACTGGCCGGCGACGCTGCTGGCCACTTCCACGCACGACACCAAACGGAGCGAAGACGTTCGCGCCCGGATGCTGGCCATCGCCGAGATGCCGCAGCTTTGGCGAAGCTCGTTGCAACGCTGGCGCGTGATCAACCGGCGCTGGAAGCGAAATCTCGACGAGGCGGCGGCGCCGGACTCGAATGAGGAATACCTTTTCTATCAGACATTGCTTGGGACCTGGCCCGTCGACGCGGCGGGGCGCGCGGACCCGACGGTTGATTCCGAATATATCGAGCGGATTCAAGCTTACATGGCCAAGGCGCTAAAAGAGGCCAAGGTAAACACAAGCTGGATTCAGCCGAACGAGGCTTGGGATTCCGCCATGAGTGATTTCGTGGCGAAGGCCTTGGATTCTTCGCCGAAAAACAAATTTCTCCCGAGCTTTCTCCCGGTCGCGGAAGAGATCGCGCGTCTTGGGGCGATCAATTCGCTTTCGCAGGTTGCCCTGAAGCTGACCACGCCCGGCGTGCCCGACATTTATCAGGGCAACGAGATTTGGAATTTCAGCCTGGTCGATCCGGACAATCGGCGCCCGGTTGATTATCAGCACCGCCGGCAATTGCTCGCCGCGCTGGAAAAGAGTTCTCCCGAAGAGTTGCTGGAACAATGGCCCGATGGGCGCATCAAATTATTCCTCACCCGGGGCCTGCTCCATTTTCGCCGCGCGCATCCGGCCCTGTTCGAGCAGGGCAAATATCTGCCGCTTACGGTCAGCGGAACTTTTGCGGATAACTGCATTGCGTTCGCCCGGGAGCACGAAGGCCAATGGATGGCGGTCCTGGCCCCGCGGCTTTCCTCGCGCGTGGGCTTTCCGCCGACCCGCGAGAAATGGCAGGACACGGCGGTCGAGTTGCCGGCGGCGCTGTCGCGCGAAGGCGTCAGGGAGCTGTTCACCGGCCGTGAGTTCCGGGTCGGCGATAACTTCGTGAAACTATCTGACGCAATGGTGAATTTGCCGTTCGCGGTCTTAACCAACCAAGGAGCGGCGATTTGAAATCGCCGTTTTATTAGATCGGCGGTTTCAAACCGCCGCTCCTTGAGGCTCCTCAGCTTGGCTGCCAGAAAAAACCGATCCCGCGCGCGAACTTGTCGGCGTTCTCGAGAAAATCCCGGCCTAAATCCGCAAAGGTGATTTCGGATGAAGCGAGCGCCAGCATCACGCTGAGCAGGAGCAGATTCATCAGGTAAATCACCACGAGCGAGAAAAACGTTCCGTGATCCGTGAGATCGGTCTGCTTCTTCGGAATCATCCAACAGGTGAAGGTGAAGTGAAACGCCCAGGTCACCCCGATCAGGGCGTAGAGCAGGCGACCGTAGGGTTGAACGTTGAAAAAGAGGCCGAGCGCGCCGTAGACGCCGATGACGAATAGGCTGTAGAGGGGGAAAAAATAGGGAGCGAGCGCGATCCAGAAATTGTTCCGGTCCGTGACGATGTGGCCGCCTTCGCGGGCCACCCGAAATCGCGTGACCCGACCGCCCATGATCCAGACCCAGAGCGCGTGCGTTAATTCATGGCCGAATACGTAAAGGAGCATCGGCCGCGGAAGTCCAAAAAAAGCGATCAGCCACAGGACTGCGCCGAGGGAGAAGAACCAGAACTCTTCGCCGGCCCAGAGGCGATGGGTGACCGTTGCGCGGGTGAAGACGGTGAAAAATGTCTGAGACAGGATCGCGCAAAGTGGGAGGAGGAAGATCGCGATGACGAATTTGACCCAGCGGGTGGGGATCATCCACGCGTCGCTGGCCGGGTGGCGCCGGACAACTGGCGCGGCCACCCTCACGCGGCGCGCGGGACGCCTGCGCCCATGATGGAGCGTCGTTTTTTGCTTTTTCTTCGCAGCCACGCTAGCGGCAGATTACGCAGATCGCCGCATGGGGAAATGGAGTAATGGAGAAATGGAGTGATGGAGTAACGGGGAGAAATGATTGAAGTCGGAGCCACTACTCCAACACTCCACTTCCCCAACGCCCGCTACGCCCGGCCCATATACGCGCCAGTGCGCGTATCGATCTTGATCAATTCCCCTTCCTGAATGAAGAGCGGCACGTTGACCGTCTTGCCCGTCTCCAGGATCGCCTGCTTTGTCACATTCGATGCGGTGTCGCCGCGAAGGCCCTCCGGCGATTCGACCACCTTCAGCTGCACCGACGACGGCAGCTCCACCTGCACCGCTTTGCCCTCAGCGTAGAGCACCTGCACCTGTAGATTCTCGACCAGAAAATCCTTCGCTTCGCCGAGCAAACTATCCTGCAACGTCACCGTATCGTACGTCTCCGGATCCATGAAGTGGTATCCGTTATTGTCCTTGTAACTGAACTCCACCGTGGCCCGATTGATGTCCACCAACTCGACCTTGTCCGTCGAACCGAAGCGCACGTCGGCGCTTTTGCCCGTGTTGATGTAGCGAATGATCGCCTGCACGAACGCGCGCAGATTCCCCGGCGTGCGATGCTGCACGTCGAGCACGATGGCAGTGTTGCCATTGTATTTTATCGCCTGTCCTTTGCGGAGATCGTTAGCGGCTGCCATAAGCGGGAAGGGTTGATAATGGAGGCTGGGTAATTTTTCAAGCGAACGCTTTTGGTAGGGCGAGACGCTGTCGAGCCGTCGGGATCGCCCCATCTCCGGCTCGACAGAGTCTCGCCCTACCGGGTCAGAGCAACTTCAGCTTCGTCAGGTCCTGGGAATCGACGAGGCCGACGGGAGCCTGGTGATCGTCCACTACGATGAGGTCGTCGATGCGGTGGCGTTCCAAGAGATTCAAGACTTCGACGGCGAGTTTGTCCTGGTGGACGGTAACCGGGTTGAGGGTCATCAGGTCGCCCACGAGGCGGTCGGCGATCCTGGTGTCGGACTGGAAATGGCGGACGAAATCGCCGTGGGTAAAAATGCCGAGAAGCTGGCCTTCTTCATCGGCCACGACGGCGGCGCCGGCGCGGACCTCGGTCATGGATTTGAGGACGGAGCGAATGGGCGCATCGGGCGCGACCATGGCGAGAGCGTGCCGCGGGCGCATGATTTGGTGGACGCGCAAAAGCAGGCTGCGGCCGATCATCCCGGCTGGATGAAACCGCGCGAAATCCTCCTTTTGAAAGCCGCGCGCTTCGAGCAGGACCATGGCCAGCGCATCGCCGAGCGCGAGCATGACGGTGGTGCTGGAGGTGGGGGCGAGGTTTAGCGGACAGGCCTCCTGCTCGATGTTCACGTCGAGGACGATGTGTGCATTCTTGGCCAGGGTGGAATTAGCATCGCCGCAGACCGCGATAATCTTTACCGGGAACCGCGCGATCGCGGGCAGGGTCCGCAAGAGCTCTTCCGTCTCGCCGCTGGCGCTCAAGGCCAGGACAACGTCGCCGTCCGCGACCATGCCGAGGTCGCCGTGCATGGCGTTCAGGGAATCAAGGACGACGGCCGGAGAGCCGGTGCTCGTGAGCGTGGAGGCGATCTTGTTCCCGATGTGTCCTGATTTGCCCACTCCGAGGACGACGACCTTGCCGCGCGCTTCCACGCAACTTTTGATCGCTTCGACGGCGCGCGAAAAATTGTCGTCCAGCCGGTCGCGCAGACGCTGGAGCTCGAAGATTTCCACATCGAGGACGCGTCTGGCCTTTTCGAGATAATCCATCGCGCCCTGATTGTGCGCCGGAGTGTTGGGCCGGGCAAGGATTCCCGAAACGCTTGTTCACGGAGCCCCCACGGCTCGACAGAGTCTCGCCCTACCAAATTCCTGCTTCGAGCGCCTCGCGGCCCCTCGGTAGGGCGAGACTCTGTCGAGCCGAATGCGGAAGGTACTTGCTTTCCGTGGCGGGACCTGATTCAACTGCACTCCTTCGTCTGCCTTAACCTATGAAAACCTGCCTGATCGCCTTTCTCGTCATTGCCACTGCCGCCAGCTCAATCGCCGCGGAAACCTACACGGCGCCCGCCCGGCCACGCACCGCGGCCCCGGAACGGCCGAACCCGTTGAGGCCCGGCGATGTCGAGGGCGTCATCCAGCGCGGTATCCGGGGCGGAAATTTTTGGCAGATGTTCAATCCCAAAGCGCCCGCCAAGTACGGCACATCGCAGGACGCCATTGTTTACGATCCTGCGACCGTGAACTACAACACGCGTCATGATGAGTCAGGCAAGTGGCGCGGTATTAAGTTTTTCGTGTTCCGGTTTTGACGGATGCCGCTGACGCTGCCGTGGCGGGGACGGCGCGACCGGTAGTCGCGTGTTATTGCGCGACATTCCTGAAGCCGGAGATGCTGCACATCTACCGGCAACTCACTTCGCTCAAGCGCGTTTCGCCCTTTGTCATCGCGCAAAAGCGGGAGGAGGCGACGCGCTATCCGTTCGAAAGGATCACGGTAGTGGGCAAGCCGTCCAGGCATTTCCTGAGGCGATTCTGGTTTAAGCAATGCCGCGATGCGCCCTGGCAAATTTCGGGAAGGGAGGTGAACAAGCTCATCGGCGTTCTCGACCAACAGAGGGCGCAGTTGCTGCACATTTACTTCGGCCACATCGCCGTCCATCTCCTCCCGTTGATCCGAGCGTGGCCGAAGCCGTCCGTGGTTTCGTTTCACGGCGCCGATGTGATGGTGGACTTGGAAAAGCCCGCCTATCGTGCGGCGACGCAGGAGATGCTCGACGCGACCCGGCTGGTCCTGGTCCGCTCCGAATCATTGGGCCGCGCTCTGATCAATATTGGCTGTCCGGCCGGCAAGATCCGGCTTCAGCGCACGGGCATACCGATTGATGAAATTCCGTTTCGCCCGCGCGACTGGCCTCGCCATGGCGCCTGGAAATTTTTGCAGGCCTGCCGCCTCATCGAAAAAAAGGGACTGCGGGTCAGCTTGCGCGCATTCGCCCGTTTCGCGGGTTCCCATCGAACGGCGACATTTACGATTGCCGGCGAAGGTCCGTTGCGCAGCCGAACTGGGGCGGCTGGCCGCGGAACTCGACGTGGCGGACAAGGTTTTCTTTCCCGGTTTCGTTTCGCAGACCCAACTGCGCGAGCTGTTTTATCAGTCGCACATTTTCCTCCACCCCAGCGAGCGCAGCGGCGACGGAAACCAGGAAGGCGTTCCGAACTCGATGCTCGAAGCGATGGCCAGCGGGTTGCCTGTCTTCGCCACGGAGCATGGCGGCATCCCGGAGGCGATCGAGAACGGAAGGAGCGGAATTCTGGTCCGGGAAGGGGATGACGGATCGCTGGCGCACGTGCTCCTCGAGCGCACATCGAATCCGGAGGGACTGGCCGCGATTGCCCGCAACGGCGCGGACATCGTGCGCCAGAAATTTCAGCAGAGCGTCCAGACGAAAACGCTGGAGGATTATTATTTCGAAGCGATGGCGTCGCCCGGAGGCTCGCGCCCGAACTGACATGAGCCGGTTCTGCCGGATAGCGGCGCTTCTCTGCCTGTTTTGCGCCAATGCTCCTCCGCGCGGAGCGACCGCCGATTGTGGTCGCCCCGGACGGCACCGGGCAATTCAAAACCGTCCAGGCTGCGATCGATTCCGTTCCGGACAACAACGTGGAATGGCGGGTCATTCTCCTTAAAGCCCGGCACCTACCGCGAGCGCCTGGTGATCAACGAGAGAAAAACCTTCATCATCCTGCGGGGCGACGACAAAGAGGTCCGCCGAACACTCGTTACCTTTAACCGCTACGCGGGGATGAACGATCCCGCCGCTCCGGGTAACAAACTTGGCCCCAACGGGAGCGAAACGGTCGTGATCCAGGCCGACAATTTCATTGCCGAGAACATCACGTTCGAGAATTCGTCGGGGGCGAACGCTCCAGCCGTGGCGGTGCGGACGATGGGCGACAAACAAGTCTTCCGGAACTGCCGGTTCCTCGGCTGGCAGGACACGCTCTGGGTCGACGGGAAGCGAACGTATTTCGAGGAATGCTACGTCGAGGGCCGGATCGATTTCATTTTTGGTCGCGCCACCGCGGTCTTCGAGAAATGCCATCTCCATGCCGTCGATGGCGGCTGTATCACCGCGTCGAGCACCGACACCGGAAACACCGTTTGGTCTCGTCTTCCTCAAGTGCAGGATAACGTGCGCGGAGGACAGGAGCTTTCTGGGCAGTCCTTGGAAAGAGGGCGCCGCGACGGCCTTCATTGAATGCGAGCTGGGGGAGAATCTGCGGCCCGAGGGTTGGAAGGAATGGCACGGGAACCGACCATCACAAGACGGCGCGATTCGTCGAATACCGAAATACAGGGCCCGGCGCCGAACACCAGCCAGCGGCCAGCCTGGACGCGACGGCTCAGCGAGGACGAAGCGAAAAACTACACGGTTGAGAACATCCTGAGCGGTGAGGACCGCTGGGATCCGAGGTCGGCTGGAAGGTAAACGTCGCCGAACTTATCCGCCGAAAAAGACGCGCAATTGTTCGGCGACAAGATTGAAAGAGAGACGTTGGGCGGCGACGGTTTCGATGTTGGCGACGCTCTTCTCGTAGTCGCTCGGGTCGGTCAATAAACGCGCCGCGATCTGGCCGACCTCGGCAATCGACCGGTTGAAACCGCAGCTCTCCGGAAAAGCGAGGCGATCAATCGCGCCGTTTCCGCCCACGCAAGGGACACGGCAGAGAAGCGCGTCGCCCGCGACCTGCCCAGGGACGAAACTGGTGTCGAGCTGGAGCACGATTTTGTGCCGCGCCGAGTTCGCGCAGGTAATCGGGATATCGGCTCTTTTGTCTCGAGCGCGCGCAGTTTGCCGGAAGGGAAGCCAATTCCGTCCAGAAGCCGCGCGCCTTTGCGTCCATCGAGATTGAAGACCGTTACCTTTTCGCCGGTCTGGGCGCTTAGCTCTCGCGCGACTAAGTAACGCGGTCAGGTGATTGCGGGAAGGCACGTCCCATTCCCGCGTGCCGATGAAAATGCCCGAGCGTTCCGGAAGTGGCCTCGAAAAATTCCAGCGCTGATCTTCGACAGGATACGGCGTCGGAATGAACGCGACCCGATCGAGATTACCGCGGACGGCGCGATACAGGTCCGCCGCCTCCGGCGTTGGAGCGAGGCAAGCGTCAGCCCGTTTCACAATGCGAAGGAAACGCTCGAGCCGCGTTGAGTTTCGCAGTTGCTCCGCGATCTGATGCAGCCCGGTTTCCTTCAACGAAACGGCCACGAAGCGGCCTGCTTTTTGCAAGGCGTTGAGCGCGCGCTCTGAAGCGCTGAAATCGCCGCGCAGCAAAAGCAGAACGGGCGTGCCTTCCGCAATGCGCCCTCTTCGTTTCACGCTGGAAACTGTCCGCGCGTGCACGCCGCATAAGCGTGAAAATTGGTCGGCTGATGCGGCTGCGTTAACTCGCCGGCGCCGTCAGGAAAATGCTGTTCCGGGTCGCGCCCGCCCGGGTTGAGAACGGTGAGGCGAAAGCTGGGATCGGGTGAGTGGTTCCATTGCGCCCACTATTCGTCGTCCGGATTTTTCGCGGGCGGAGGCGTTGGACGCAAAAAGATCGACTCAGCGGAAACTTCCTCGCTTGGATCGACCGCTTCCGCGCGGCGGATTTGCTTTGGCGGGGGCGTGGGCGTCACCGGGACCGCTCGTAGAACTGGCTTGTCCGATTCGGGCACAACCGGCTCTGCTTTCAGGACCGGCTTGTCGAGGGGCGGTTCGGTCTCCGTGTTCGGAGCCGGCTTTGTCGCCTCGGGCTCGACGGCTTCCGCTTTCAGAACCGGCTTTGTCGGATCCGGCAAATTGGTTCGCTTTCGTGTCCGTTGGTTGCTCCGGCTCGGGTTTTTCCACCGGCTTTGGTTTCACCGTGGAACGAACGGCGTTGTAAGGATCGTTCTCGGCCAGGAGGACCGGCCCCTGCGGCGGAATCGGCTGGACTTGCTTGGGATCGACCGCCAGGGAGGCGCGCGGAAATCCGGAGTCCGGGCAGATCGCGCACCAGCCGCGCGCGCGCTTCGCCATGGACATTGCAGGGCTCGGTGGGCATTTGCGTGGCCGTTGCCAGCTCGACGTAGGTCGTGCGCTTGTGCACGGACTCGCCGCCGGTAGATGATTTCACCGTGTCATAACATTTGTCCGTGGCGAGCAATCCGGACCGGGTACAAATCTCCGCCTTCTGAATCCCTTTCGGCTCGGGAATCACCTTCGCCGGATAACGCTCGTTGGCCGCGTTCATGAGATCGACCCAGATCGGCAGGGCGATCTCGCTCCCGAACGCGCCGCGGATAAATCTTTTGCGGCTTGTCGAATCCCGCCCAGACCGCGCAGGTGATCAAGTTGTTATATCCGGCAAAAAGCGCGTCGGTGAAATCGTAAGCGGTCCCGGTTTTTCCGGCGGCGGGAAATTTCTGCAGCCCGAATTTTTCCCGGGCCGCGCGGCCTGTTCCCGATTCGAGCGCGTCCGCCAGACAGGAATGCACTTCATAGGCGGTCTCCGGTTTGATGATGGTCTGGCGGGCGCGATCCTTCGGCGCTTCCCAGACCACCGTGCCGTTTTTTTCCTCGATGCGATCGAGAATGTGCGGGGCGTTCGGCGCGCCAGCCGCCGTTGGGAAAAATCGTGTAGGCCAGGGCGAGCTCCGCCAGGGTGATTTCGCTGCTGCCGAGAAATGTCGCGGGAAACGGGCGGAGCTGGGAGCGAATGCCGGCCGCCTTGCAAAGCTGAATGACCGGGTCGACCCCAACCGTCATGCCGACGCGGACCGTGGCGCCGTTCTTCGATTTCGCGAGCGCCTGCCGCGCCGTCATCGGACCTTCGTAACGGTTCTCTTCGGATTCCGGCCCCCATTCGCCGAGAATTCCAGTCGTCCCGCCGATCATGACCGCACGATTATCGAGCGCTGAATCCTCGACGAGCGTGCCCGGGAAAAGCCCGTTTTCGAAGGCGGCAGCGTAAACGAACGGCTTGATCGCGGTGCCGGGGGGACGCCGCGCCTGAAGCGCGCGGTCGAATTGGTTGTGCTCGAAATCCCGGCCGCCGACGAGGACGAGGATGCCGGCCGTCTGGTTATCGAGCGCGATGAGCGCGCCCTGCAAATAATCGGGCGGGACGGTCGACGTTCGGGACGGCGAGTTGTTTGGCGCTTTTGTAGCGGCTGGCAAAAGCCTCGTAGGTGGGGTGGCTGTAACCGTCGCGCTTTTCCACGGCGGTGAGATGGCGCGCGCAACGATTCCTCCGCCACTCTTTGCAACTCGGCGTCGATCGTGGTGAAGATCCGATAGCCTTCATTCATGGCGCGGTCCCAGCCGACGGCGGCGATGACCTGCTGGCGAATTTGATCGACCGCATAGGTTTGCCCCTGCGCGCTCTGCCGGCTGCCGATGACGATCTCTTCCGCCTGCGCCGTCTCGCACCGCTCGCGCGAGATGAAGCCGAGGTCGCGCATCCGCGCGAGCACCACGTTGCGCGCATCGCGCGACGCGTTCTTGTCCGTCCAGGGCGAGAGTCTGTTCGGGCTTTTGAGCAAACCGGCGAGCGTAGCCGCTTCGGAGAGCGTCATGTCGCGCGCCGGTTTTCCGAAGTAGCCGCGCGAGGCCGCTTCCGCTCCATACAAACCGCCGCCGAAATAAATGCGGTTGAGATAAAGCTCCATGATCTTCTGTTTGCCGAAGCGCTCTTCGATTCGGCGGGCCAGAAAAATTTCGAGCAGCTTGCGCCGGAACGTTTTTTCCTTGAGCGCAAAACTGTTCCGCGCGAGTTGCTGCGTGATCGTGCTCGCGCCCTGGGCGACCCGGCCCGCCGTGAAATTTTTCAGCGCCGCCCGCACGATACCGGCGAAATCGTAGCCGCCGTGCTTATAGAATTTGGTGTCCTCGACCGAGACGACGGCGTTGATGAGATCGCGCGGCAATTGCTCGTAGGGGATGGTCTCGCGATTCTCGACGTAGATCTGGCCAAACATCTTGTCGTTCCGATCGAGGATGACGCTGGCGGATTCCATTTGCTCGAGCTTGGCGAGATCGAAGGTCGCGGCCTGCCGCCCTCAGGGTGCTGGCGAGGGACCAGAAATAGATGCCGAACCCGAGCAGGAGCGTGAGCGCGGCCGCGATCGGGATGTAAAATTTCCGCTTGGTGTACCAGGGCGAATGGAAATATTCCACGCGGCGGTCGCGGAAGATAGGAAACGGGCATGCGGTGGGACGCGTTAAAGCGTTGAAGCGTTAAAGCGTTGAAGCGTTGAAGCGTAAATCGACCGTTTTACGATCGACTTGTAACGATTCAACGATTTAACGCTAAACATACCTATGCTCACAGGCGATCAAGCTCTGTCCAGCTTCATTCGCGAGACGATCCGCGAGCGGGGTCCCGTCAGCTTTGCCTGGTTCATGGAGCAGGCGCTCTATCATCCGCAGTTTGGATATTACAGTTCGGGGCAATGCGAGATCGGGCGGCGGGGCGATTATTTCACGAATGTGAGCGTCGGCCCGCTTTTCGGGCGGCTGCTGGCGGGGCAATTCGCCGAGATGTGGGAAGTCCTCGGGCGGCCGGGTGACTTCACCATTGTCGAACAAGGCGCGCACCATGGTGATTTTGCGCGGGATGTTCTTGCCTCAGCGCAGGAGCAGCGTCCGGAATTTTTTGCGGCGCTGCGCTATCGAATCATCGAGCCGTTTCCCATTTTGCAGCAGCGGCAGGCGGAGGCGCTGCGCGGTTTCGGCGGCAAACTTGGCTGGGAAAAATCGCTCGAAGATCTCGCAGCCGTTTTGCGGAGTTCATTTCTCGAATGAATTGCTCGATGCGATGCCGGTGCATTTGATCGAGCGGCAGACTGATTCCGAGTGGAAGGAAAGGTTCGTGGGGAATTCGAACGACGGATTTACTTTCGTCGCCGAGCCAATCGAAGATGAGAACCTGCGCAGGCAGCTGGCGAAAGATTCCACCAGATTTGCCCATTCGCCGTACGAGACGGAGGTCAATCTGGCGGCCTTGGAATGGGTGGAAACGCGTGGCGCGGAAACTCGCTCGCGGATTTGTGCTGGTCGTCGATTACGGTTACGCGCGCGATCAGTTTTATTCGCCGGAACGAACGAGCGGCACGCTGCAATGTTATGCGGCCCATCGCCGGGAGTCCTCGCCGCTGGAGGGGGTTGGCCGCACGGATATCACCGCGCATGTGGATTGGACCAGCGTCGCCGAGCGCGCGGAAGAATGCGGCCTGCACGCTGAGCGGCTTTACCGATCAGCATCATTTCATCACGGGGTTGCTTCGCGAAGCGGACGCTCGAGGAGAACGAACGGCGAGCCTTGCAGACCTTGCTGCATCCGGAGCTTCTCGGAACGCGGTTTCAATATCTCGCGCTGAGCAAAGAACGCGCCGGCGACACCGTTGAGCGGCTTCTCCTTCGCGCGTGATCCGCAGGGCTCGGATTAGCTTAGGTGGATCGAGCGCTCCGCGCACGATGCGCAAGTGGGGCAACGCGTTTAGCATCGTGCGCGGAGCGCACGATCCACCTAAAACCGCAGCGTGAACTGTGCGGCGAAAGTCGTGGCTCAGATCGCGCGGCCCGTTCTTTTCGTGCTGAAGGTTGTACTGGATTTTCAGCTGCGTGTGCGGCGTGAAGCGATAGCCGGCCGCGACGTCGGCGCGCCAGAGATCGTGGCCCCACGGCGCCATGCCGCCCCGGCGTAAATCGGGCACGTCCGCGAAGAATTGCTGGTTCCAGCGCACGGCGCCGAAGAACTGCGGCGTGAATTTGTATTTCGCCTCCAAATAATAAGCGAAGAGATCGGCGTCCCCGACCCCTGGAACTTCATAACGCGCCTCGAAAAACTCCGCCCAGAGCTGAAAATGATGCCAGGCGAAACCGATGTCCTGGGCCAGGACGCGTTGATGATAATCACCGATGTTGCGGCCCATGGGGAGGGTAGGTTGCGCTTCCGGCCGGAAATAGGCGCCATCACTGGCGGAGAACCCGAAGTTCCACATTTGGTTGGGACGGAACCCGAGCCGCGTGCTCACGGTCGGATTCTCGAAACCGATGGCGTTGACGTGCCAGGACTCCGGTCGCGAGGCGAGGGAAGCGTTCTTGAGCTCGGCCGCGTAATCGAACTGTCCCAGCCGCCCGCTCACCGAGACGCCGCTGGCGTAACTTGGTCCCCAGATCACCGAGGGAAGGTATTCCTCTTTTTCGTCCACGATCCCGCCCGGCAAGGTGAGATAACCGGGAAATGGCGCGGTCTTGTCTTCGATCTTCGTGATGACTTCATAGGGGACCGGCGCGGTGATGAACGGGTTTTCCCAGGAAAGGTGCCGCGGGATCCAGTTGCCGACGATGGAGGCGAACGTGCCGATCTGGAAATTGAGTTGGCCCTCTTTCCATGGCGTGTAGCGAAGCGCGTACTCGTCGAGGCGGATCTCCACGCCGTGATCGGTCGGGTCGAAGCCGGTGTCGACGCGCGATTGCAGGAAAAAATAAAACTGCGGCCCGAGCTGCGCGTCGAAGAAGAGGCTGAGGCGGTAGTTAAAGAGGGAATCGTCATCCGTGAGAATGAGGCCGGGGGGAGGCTGCTGAAAAACATAAACCTCGAGATCGAGCGTGCCGCTGAACCGGCCGCGGACGTTGTCATTGAAAGCGGTGAAGGTGAGCGCCTCGTCGACGCGATCGAGAAAATCCTGGCGTGCGCGAGATCGGCGGCGCGATCGAAAAAAAGATGACGCCAACGATGGCGGCAAGAACCGGACGGAGCTTCATGTTTTCGTTTGAGCGTTGGTGGCCGGTTGC
>CAWKCU010000013.1:0-15377 GCA_963848215.1 uncultured Verrucomicrobiae bacterium
GCCCTCCTCATCGTCGGCCACGGCTCGACCGTGAATCCAGCCTCCAGCACGCCGACCCTTATGCATGCCGCCGACATTCGACGTCGTGGAGTCTTCGCCGATGTCGCCTGTTGCTTCTGGAAAGAGGAGCCCAGTCTCCGCGACGCCCTCGTTTTCTTTCGCGACCCGGCTATCCGTGAAATTTACGTCGTCCCTAATTTCATCAGCGAGGGCTATTTCACGCGCACGGTCATTCCGCGGGAGCTCGAATTGACCGGAGCCGAAACCGAGCGGCGGAATGGGCAGATCTGGAAATACTGCGAGCCGGTCGGCAGCCACGACAGCATGACCGGGCATCTCCTCGAGCGCGCGAGTGAGATCGCGCCTGGCATCCCTGAAGCGGAAACGACGCTTCTAATCGTCGCCCACGGAACGAGCCTGAACGACAACAGCGCTGTCGCCGCAAAACTTCAGGCCGAAAAGATCCGGGCGCTGGGCCGCTATGCGGACGTTTTGAATGTTTACATGGAGGAACCGCCGCTGGTTTCGGATTGGGTGAACCTGACCAAAACGCCGCATGTCGTCGTGGTCCCCTTCTTCATTTCCGACGGATTACACAGCTACGAAGATATCCCGGCTTTGCTCGGCCTGGATGAGACGGCGCCCCATTCCGAGACGGGACGGGCCCACCAACTCCACGGTCGTTCACTCTTCTATTCGACAGCGATCGGAACCGACCCCAAATTTGCAGACGTGATCATCGAACAGACAACCTTATTCGACCCAAAAAAGCAGATGGCGCAATCGCCCTCGTAATTTTCTCACACGCAGTTACGGTTCTAAATGGAAGCGACCAGCCCTACCTGTAAAAAGCTCCAGGAAATCGGCGCGTTCGTCCTCGCCGGCGCACGGGGGCCGGAGCAATTGTGCCAAGTGGCGGAGATGATCCGGGCGGCCCGCGATTATCGCTGGGTCGGAATCTACAAGATCGTTCGCGGCGATTTCGTGATCGTGGCCAAGACGGGTGAATGCCCGCCAGCGTATCCGCGGTTTCCCATCACCCAGGGACTGGCTGGCGCGGCGTTTGAAACGAAGCAAGCCATCATGGTCGCGGACGTGCACAAGGATCCGCGCTATCTGCCGACGTTCGGGAGCACGAACTCTGAGATTGTCGTGCCGGTGATCACGGAAGCGGAGAAAGTGGTGGGGCTGATCGATGTGGAGAGCGAAAAGCTGAATGCGTTTACCGAGGAAGATCGGGATTTCCTCGAGCACGCGGCGTTTCTCATTGCGCGCGCGTTGAAGTGAGCTCGCTCGCGCAGGAAGGCGCGCTCGGGGATTGGCTGGCGGCAGGTTTGCGCTGCATCGGGGAAATCGCCATCGAATGCCGGGATAACGGCAGCTTCACCCTCGCGCATCGGGAGGACGCGGCTCAAAGCGACCTTACGCCGCATGACCGCGCCGATGAAGCAGCCGAGCTGGCGCGGTTTGATGACGCGGGAACTTATCGGCCACTTAAGACGGCTCCGAATCTCCGGCATGGTTGGCGGTTAACGCTGGAAAGCCTGGCTGAGCTCCGGACGGCGCTCGACCTCTTTTATCCCGGACGGCTGGCTGCTTTTTTTGCTTTCGAAAAGCATGAGCTGGTCGCGACGCCGTTGCGGGAAACCTTGGGGCGGCAGACGGGCATGTATCGAATTGCGGCGCAGATCGATGAGCCCGCGGCGGATGAATTGGTCGGCAGCTTTTGCCGGTCGGACGGCGGGTGCCTGCGCACGATTCTTTGGCGACGCGACGACGAGGGAACGGTGGCCTCCGCGCGCCTGCCCCTAGAAAAATTCGATCCCCTCCATGATCAGACTGGCGCCGGCCGGCCGGTGGTTCCGCTGCTTTGCCAGGAAGCGTGCAACCTTCTCGTGGCCGAAGCACGGAAAGTAGTTCAGGCAGGTCGATGATCATCCGATCACGCGTCGTGGTGCCGATGGCGGGGGAGCCGATCGATGACGGCGCCGTTGTCGTCGAGGCAAACAAGGTCGCCGCTGTCGGACGGTTTGCCGATGTGCAGCGCGATCATGCCGGAGAGGTGCTGGACCTGGGCGAGCAAATCCTGCTCCCGGGCTTGATCAACACGCATTGCCATCTGGATTACACCTGCTTGCGCGGCAGAATCGATCCGCGGCTTTCCTTCGCCGATTGGATTGTGGCGATCAACGCGGCCAAGGGTGCGCTGACTGAGGACGATTACGTCGACTCCATCACGGCGGGCCTCGCCGAAGCTCAGCAATTTGGAACCACGTCGCTGCTGAATCTGGAGGCGTTCCCAGAATTGTTGCCGCGACTGCCCCGGCCGGTCCTTCGGGTCTGGTGGTGCGCGGAGATGATCGACGTGCGCCAGCCAGTCAACGCGCACGAGATTTTCGGGGCGTTACGCGATTCATTCCGCTCCCGTCGCGACTGGCTCGGCAGCGTCGGTTTGGCGCCGCATGCGCCTTACACGGCTTCGGCGCAGCTTTATTCGGATGCCGCGGAAATTGCGCGGACAGAAGGCGTCCCGTTCACCACCCACCTCGCCGAATCATCTGAAGAGATGCAGATGTTTCGCGACGCGCGCGGACCGGTCTACGACTTTCTGAAAAGCATCGGGCGATCGATGGAAGACTGCGGACGAAGAGACGCCGCTGTCATTTGTTTTAAAGAACCAATCGGTGAGCGAGCGATGGATCGTCGCCCACCTGAATGAGCTGACCGAGAGCGATTTCGGATTGTTGCAGGACGCGCCGAAATTTCACCTCGTGCATTGCCCTCGAAGCCACGCCTACTTCGGGCATGCGCCCTTTGCGCTCGGGCGATTGCGAGAGACTCGGGTTCAACATTTGCCTCGGCACAGACAGCCTGGCCAGCAATTCGAGCCTCAGTTTGTTTGCGGAGATGCGCGAGCTGCTGCGGAAAGAACCGTGGCTCTCGCCACGAGAAGTGCTGGAGATGGTCACGGTTAACGCTGCGGCAGCCCTCGGCCAGGGAGACTTGTTCGGCCAGATTCGTCCCGGGGTTCACGCAGATCTTATCGCATTGCCCGCGATGGACCTCGACGGCGAATGCCTATGAAAGCATCGTCGGCTTCGACGGGGCCGTCCCTTGGGTGATGGTAAACGGCGAGGTCATTCGCACCTCTGAGTTCGTCTCGCCACCCCTTTCTCCGAGGCGAATTTGCCCCCGTGCGTGAGAATTTCTCAATTTCGCTTTCCTTTTCTCAATTCTGCAATATCCTCCGCACGCAGTATGGCGAAAATCATAATTATCGATGACGAGCCCGCCATGGTGGAGGTCATTGTGACGCTCTGCCGGGAAAAAGGGCATCAGGTGTTCCCCTTCAACTCCGCGCCAAAAGCGATCGAGCAGCTCGACACCATCGGGCCACAGGTGGTCATCGCGGACATCAAAATGGAGACGATGACCGGGTTCGACGTGCTCCGGCACGTGCGGGAACATCATCGCCAGACTGCGGTCATTTTGATTACAGCCTTCGCCTCGGTGGAGACGGCCGTCGAAGCCATGAAAATGGGCGCGTACGATTACGTGACCAAGCCGTTCAAGATCGACGAGCTGCAGATGACGGTGCAGCGGGCGCTCGATTACCAGGCGGCGCTCCGCGAAAACGTTTACCTCCGCAAGGAACTGAAGAATCGCTACCGGTTTGAGAACATCATCGGCACCAGCCGGAAGATGCAGCAGGTTTACAATCTCATTAACAAGGTCGCCGACACCGACAGCACGGTGCTGATCCAGGGCGAAAGCGGGACCGGTAAGGAGCTGGTCGCGCGCGGGCTCCATTTCAACAGCAACCGGCAGCACCACCCTTTCGTCGCGATCAATTGCAGCGCGTTGCCGGAAAACCTGTTGGAATCGGAGTTGTTCGGCCACAAGAAGGGCGCGTTCACCGGAGCTGTCGCCGACAAACGCGGCCTCTTCGAGGAAGCGAACCTTGGGACGATTTTCCTCGATGAAGTAAACTCGATGGCGCCACCGTTGCAGACGAAGCTTTTGCGCGTCCTGCAGGAACGCGAAGTCCGCCGCGTAGGCGACAACAAGAGTGTGCCGGTGAATGTCCGCGTGGTCGGCGCGACCAACGAAGTGCTGCAGGGCAAGATCAAGGATGGCTCGTTCCGGGAGGACCTTTATTACCGGCTCGCGGTTATCCCGGTCGAAATTCCGCCTCTGCGCGAACGGCTCGAAGACGTGCCGCTTCTCGTGAACCATTTCCTGCAGAAGCAGGCGAGCGCGTCAGGCGGCGAGCCGAAGAAGATCGACCCGAAAGCGGTCGACATTCTTTGTCATTACGATTACCCGGGCAACGTGCGCGAGCTGGAGAACGCGATCGAGCGCGGCTGCGCGTTGTGCGAAGAAGACCTGATCCTGCCGAGCGATCTTCCGCCGCAAATTGTCGCGGCGGCCCAGGGCGAGAAAGCCGAGGCGGCAATCGCCTCGATGCCGGTCGGTCAGACGCTCGACGAATACATCCAGCAACAGGAGCGCGGATACATCGACGCCACCTTGAACCAGTGTGGCGGCTCACGCGAAAAAGCCGCGAGCATGCTCGGCATCAGCATGGCGACGCTCTATCGCAAGGTAGAGCCGAAGAGCAAGAAGTAGGGAGCGCGGGCGAAACTCAGCCGCGCTTCGTGTAGATCCGAATCTCGTTCGCGGCTTTCTCGATCTCGTCCAATTTCAGCAGAGTCGCCGCCTGCTGTTTCAGGATCTCGTCATTCGCCGCCTTCAACGCCTGCAGCGTCGTTTAAGGCGGCTTGAGTTGAGCCGGCCACGTCGTCCGGGGCCGCGGGCCTTTGGCCGTCGTCGCTGGCGTCATTGCCGGAACTACCACTGGCATCGGCGACTGCGCGTCGCTGATCGAAGCAAGGGAAACAGCAACCAGAAGGGAAAAAATTAGAGAGCGCATATTAACTCGAGCGGCTGGAATAAATTCGAGCAAGGCGCAGCGCTTCGGTAATCGTCGCCAACTTCGCATCGATCTTGGTTTGGTTTTCCGCGATCGTGGCTTGCTGGTTTTGCACTTCTTTCACCAGCGCGAGAAGCTGCTGGGCCTCTCGCTCGTTTTCTTTCGGGGGCTCCGCGGCCGGCGCGCTGATCGGCCAGCGCGAGCAGGCAGGTTGACAATAAGAGAGAAGGATTTCATGGGAGCAATTCGATCGCGCTCCCCTAAAAGCAAGTCGTATTCCCCTCGACCCACCGGCGATTTCACGAGGGAGCGCGGCGTGGTAATTGCTTGCTTTTAGGCCCTTCCAACGCGTACCGTCGGAGATCATGGCCGGGCCCGGGATGCATCAATCGCAAAACCTCTCTCTCCAACAGGTTCTTGCGCCCCAGCTTCAGCAGAGCCTGCTCATCCTCCAGGCCCCGCTTCTCGAGCTCCGGAACCTGGTCCAGCAGGAAATGGAGACCAATCCCGTCCTCGAAGAACTCGCCACCGAACCGAACGCGGACGGCACGGAAGAACCGCCCACGCCCACGGCCGACGAGGAGTTCAAGGCGGAGTTCGATCAATTGGCCAAACTCGATGACGAGTGGCGCGATTACATGGCGCAGTCCGGCAGCTACAGCGCCCGGTCGCAGGACGACGAAGAGAAGCGGCAGTTCTTCTTCGATTCCATCGCGACCCAGGAAACGCTCCAGCAGCATCTCATGGGTCAGCTCAACCAGGCAGCTCTCGATGCCGACGACCGCAAGACGGCTGAGCTCATCATCGGCAACATCGACGACAACGGCTTTCTCCAGGTTACGCCCGAAGACATGGCGCTCAATACCGGCATCGCGCAGGAAGATTTCGAGACGATGCTCCTGCTCATTCAGAGCTTTTATCCGCCGGGCGTCGGTGCGCGCGATTTGCGCGAATGTTTGCTGATCCAGCTCAAGCGCGAGGGAAAAGGGAACAGCCTCGAATACAAAATCATCCAGGACCACATGCCGGACCTGGGCAAACGGCGCTTCCCGGAAATCGCGCGCCGCATGGGCATCAGCGTCGAGCAAATCCAGAAGTGCGCGAACAACATCGCCCAGCTCGATCCGCGGCCGGGCCAGATTTTCGCCGCAGCGCCGCAGAACTATGTCCTGCCCGACGTCACGGTCGAAAAGATCGACGGCGAATACCAGGTCATCCTCAACGGCGAACAGATCCCGCACCTGCGCATCAGCAACACCTACAAAGACATCATGTCGCAGGACGGAAACGGCAGCGAAGTGAAGGATTACATCCGGGACAAGATCCGGAGCGGCAAATTTTTGATCAAATCAATCCACCAGCGCCAGCAGACCATTTCGAACATCGCGCACCAGATCGTGCTGCGGCAAAAAGAGTTCCTCGATCACGGCACCGCGCACCTGAAACCGATGACGATGGTGCAGATCGCCGACATCGTGGGCGTGCACGAGACGACGGTGAGCCGCGCCATTTCCGGCAAATACATGGCGACGCCGCAGGGCGTTTTCGAGATGAAGTATTTCTTCACGCCCGGTTACCAGACCGCCACCGGCGAATCGATGAGCAACACGAGCGTGAAGGAAGCGATCCTCGATCTGGTGAAGGCCGAGAATGGAACCTCGCCGCTGAGCGATAAGGAAATTGTTGAGATCCTGAGCGAACGCGGAATTCCGATCGCGCGCCGCACCGTCGCCAAATATCGCACTGAGCTGAATATTCTGCCGAGCAACATGCGGCGGAAGTACTGAGACGTTACAGCGTTGAAGCGTTAAAACGTTACATCGGTCCTTCGCGCCAACCGCTTCAACGCTTCAACCCTTCAACGCCATGAACGCCGTCCCTGCGCGCCGCCGTCATCGCCGAGTGGCGGGGATTACCCGCGAACAAATTGCGGCCGGACCGCTGGCAGGCGCCGGGAGATTTGCTTCCGAAGCTGATGCAGCAGCTTGGATTGAGCGAACGGCTGCGCGAAGGCGAAGTGATCGACGCCTGGAAGCAGATCGTCGGCGAGTTCATTGCCGCGCATTCCACGCCGGTCAGCCTGCGTGGGGGCGTCTTGTTCGTGCGGGTTCTGCAACCCGCCTTGCATTATCAGTTTGAGCAAATTTCCAAGGCAGAGATTCTGCGCAAGCTGAAGCAGCGGTTCGGGACGAAGATCATTCGCGAGATTCGCTTTCGCGTCGGCTAGCTGGGTGCGCTCTCCGACATGCGGATCCGGCAAATCTTCATTTCATCGGGTCATAACTACTTTGGGCACCACGGCAAGCCGCCCGACGATTACCCGCTCGTCGAAGTTGAACGAATCGAGTGCGTCGCCGGCCACGGAATCCGCGGCGACCGGTTCTATGATTACCGGGACAACTACAAGGGACAAATCACCTTTTTCTCGTCCGAAGTTTTCGAAAGGTTGGTAGAACACTTCGGCATCAAGGACAAATCCCCCGGTGTGCTGCGGCGAAACGTAATCGTTTCCGGGATCGACCTGAACGATCTCATTGGCGAGGAATTCTCCATCCAGGGAGTGCGCCTTCGTGGCACCGGACACTGCCGGCCCTGTTACTGGCTTGACCAGGCTTTTGGCGCCCGGGACCGAGGCTTTCCTCGCAGGCGATGGAGGACTTCGCGCCCAGATTTTGACCGATGGCGCTATCGCTATCGGCGACGCTCAGCTACTGCTGGCGGCGCCGCGTCTGATCCCGTAATCGCTACGGCCCGGTCTGCTCGGTCAGCCGGCCCTTGAACGTAAGCTCGGCAATGCCCGACTTGTCGAGCTCTCCCAGCCCGGAGGCGACCATGCGGTCGTACTGAGCTTTCGTCTCGCGCGCGAGCGGCAGGTCGAGTCCGTTTTCCTCCGCCAGTTCGAGCGCAATCCCGCTGTCTTTCGCCGCGTGCGCCGCCGAGAAAAAACAGGCGTGATCTCGATTCTGCATATCTTCGCCATCGGTCTGGAGAACGCGGGACGCGGCGCCGGTCTGCGAAAAAACTTCCCGCAGCATGGTGAGATCAAGTCCGAGCGCCTCGCCGAGACCGAGGCCCTCCGCGAGTCCGGCGGTGTTGATGTTCATCACCATGTTGACCAGCGCTTTCACTTTCGCGGCCTCGCCCGTCTTTCCGATAAATCGCAGCGACGAGCTTAGTTCTTTCAGGATGGGCTCCGCGCGCCGGAAATTTTCTTCGCGACCGCCGCACATCAGGTAGAGCGAACCCTCGCGCGCCTGTGTGATGCTGGAAGCCATGCAGGCCTCGAGCGACGCCGCCCCGGCCGCTTCCGCCAGGCGTTCGACTTCCTCGTGGATCCCGGGCGAAACCGTGGCGCAATTGATGAACAATTTTCCTTTCGCGTTCGCGAGAAGGTTGTCCCCGCCGCTAAAGATTTCCCGCATCGCCGCGTCGTCGGTCACAATCGTGAAGATGATGTCGGCGCCCGCGCTGACGTCGCCGAGGGTTGGGCTGGCCGAGCTGCCCAATTCCTGCGCGAGTGACGTGACCGCCGCCCGATTCACATCAAACAACGTCGTGACGTGAAAGCCGCGATCCTTCAACCGGCGCGCCATGTTCGCGCCCATTCTGCCAACTCCGACGAAGCCGATATTCATATGTTCCTCTCTCTTGGTAGAGCAACGCTCTGCGGAGCCGACTGAGACCGCTCCCGGCTCGACAGAGTCTCGCCCTACCGGTTTGCAAAAAATGGGTTGTCGCTTCTTTCTTTCCCAACCGTCGTGAGCGGCCCGTGTCCGGGACAAATGACTGTCTCTCACGGCCAGCGTGAGAATTTTCTCTCGATTGTTTCGCACCGCCTCTTCGTAGGAAACGTTGCCGCCGCCCATCGAGCCGGCAAAGAGCGAATCGCCCACGATCGCAACAGGCCGCGCGAGTCCAGTCACGACAAATGTCATTCCCCCGGGAGAATGGCCCCAGGTCAGTCGCGACTCGATCTCGAGCGCGCCAACGCGAAAACGCTTCCCTTCGGTGATCGGTTCCGCATCCTCCGCCGTTTCGCGATCGGAAATATAAACCGGGGCGCCCGTTTCCTTCCGGAGACGGCGCAAATCAGCCACGTGGTCGGGATGGGCGTGCGTAAGCAGGATCAGTTTCACGGACAATTTTTGAGCCGCAATGCGCTCCAACATTTCGCCGCAATCCGCCCCGGTATCGAAGGCCACCGCCTCACGGCTGGCCGGATCCCAGGCGAGATAGGCATTCACCGTCATATCGTCGTAGACGGTGTTGAACTGCGCGAGACCCTCCATTTCCTCAACCGACTCCGGATTCCATTCTCCCGCCGCCAGTTTGCGAAGAGCGGCTGAATCCAGATTCAAGAGTGGAGCGACGCGATCCACGGCGTCCCCCTCGAAAGTCCCCTCGCGTAATTTTCGGATCGTCTCCGCGCCGACCCCGGATTTTTCCGCGAGCTGGCTGTCCGAGATGCCCAAACCGCGCTGCGCCTTTCCGATGATGTCGGAAGCATTGTCTTCGAGCGGAATAGCCATGGCTCAAATGAAGATCACTTCGGGGCCGCGTCCAGCACAGGCTCATCGGTTGGACACAAACCGCCGAGCCGCCGTGTCGCGATCTTTTCCACCATTGATCCGACCTCCCGAACCGATCGTTCCCTTCCTGTCTCCTTTTCGACCGAGGTCATTGTCACGTTCGCGATGCCGCACGGCACAATGTGGTCGAAGGGCGTCAGGTCTCCGTCAACGTTTAGCGCGAAACCGTGCATGGTGATCCAATGCCGAACGCCCACGCCAATCGAGGCAATCTTGCGATCCTCAACCCACACGCCGGTCAAACCCTTTCGAGTCGTCGCGGCGATTCCGACTTCGGCCAGGGTTGCGATCAGCATCTCTTCCAGCCAGCGCAAATAACGATGAAGGTCCTGGCCGTACTTGCGAAGGTCGATAATCGGATAGCCAATCAACTGCCCAGGACCGTGGTAGGTGGCCTGCCCTCCACGATTAATCGGGAAAAGCGGATGCGGCAGGTGAGCCTGGCCACGCAAGCTCGACTGATCCGGCGTGCGGCCGATCGTGTAAACGGGCTCATGCTCCAGGAGGAGCAGCTCGTCGGCTAACGAACTGTCGGTGCGCTTCTCCGCCACCCGCTTTTCCTGTAGCTGGAGCGCCTCCGCGAAGCTCACGCGTCCCAGCCATCGAACGCACAAATCACCGCTGCTCATATTTGGACCCCACCTGGCACGCCCAGCCTGACCGCTTCTTGCGACCGCAAGTGGGTCAAACCAATAGCCAGCGCGTCCGCCTCATCAGGCCCCGGCGTTTCCGTTAACCCGAGCAAGGCGCGAATCATGAAAGCTACCTGACCTTTGTCCGCGCTGCCACGGCCGACGGTCGCCTGCTTGATCCGCGTCGGCGCATATTCGAAAACGGGCAGGCCCCGCTCCGCCGCCGCCAGGATGGCCGCACCGCGCGCGGCCCCGAGCGCGATGGCGGTCTTGTGGCTCTGCACGTAAATGACCGATTCAAGCGCGCAACAATCGGGCTCATGCGTATGGATCAGTTCCGCGAGCCGATCCCGGATCGCCACCAGGCATGATGAAGGACGAAGCGTCTTGGGGTTATGGATGACCCCGAAATAGAGCGCGCGGGGCTTCCCCGCGTTCGCGTCGACCACAGCGACGCCCGTATTCCTCAAGGAAGCGTCAATCGAGAGCACGCGGCTTGACGCTGTTTCCATTGCTTCAGGTTAGGTTTCACCAACGCCCATTCAAGGTGGAAGTCCATTCGGAGTGGCGAAGTTCCGGCTTCCAAGACCACCTCCGGAGCAACGGAAAAGCATTTCATTCTTCCCTGATTTCCGGTCGTTCGATAGCGTCTCGCAGACGCATGCAAGAGCCCATCGACTGAACGTCTCTCAGTCAGCGCCGTAAAGGACGCACCCTATATGCTCAATTTTTTGTGGCCGTTGATTCGCCCGTTCGCCTGGCTGGCCCGGTGGCTCAGAATGATTTTTCGGACGGCCTTCGGCCAATTATCTTGGAAGCCTCCCTTCTGGCTCCAGCGCGGGTTCGCGCGCCTGGTCCTTTTCCGCCGCGGCCATCCGCTCCTCGCAGCCGTCCTCGTGCTCCTCGCATTTGTCATCGCCGGCACATCGGTCCGAACCTGGCGCTGGTACCAGAGCCGGCCCAAACCGCACCTGGTCACCGCGCAGGTCGCGCCGATCCCCGTCACGCCGCTCGATAAGGAACTAAAGTTTCCGCCGCTCACGATCGAGTTCAGCGAATCGGCGGCGCGCCTGGAAGACTTGAAGAACCCGACCCTGCAAAAGGTGCGGCTCGATCCGCCGGTCGCCGGCGCCTGGAAGTGGGTTAGCGATCGCAAGCTCTCGTTCACCCCCGCGCAGGATTGGCCCGCCGAGAAGAAGTTTCGCATCATTTTCGACAAGGAATTTTTCCCGGCGCACGTCCGCATGGAGAAGCTCGTGCACGACGTCACGACGCCGCCGTTCAAGGCGGAGATAAAAAACGTGACGCTGTCGGAAGACGCCAAGGAACCCGGGGTGCAGCGTGTTCTGGCCACCATTGAACTGACGCATGCGGTGGGACCGGGCTGGCTCGAGAAATTCCTTACGGTGAGTATGACGGGAGGCTCGGATGTCTTCCCGCCAAACGATCCGATCCCGCACTTCTCCATTACCTACGGCTTGCACAACCGGCAGGCCTTCGTGCGCACCTCCCCCGTCGTGTTGCCGACGGACGAGGACTGGATGCGGTTGAGGCTTCGGGAGGGACTGCGCACCAGCCAAGGCGACGCGGAGTTACATGACGCCGTGGAGCAGAAGACCCAAATCCCCTCGAAAGCGACGGCGTTTCAAATCGGAACCATCGACAGCAGCATCGTGCGCAACAAGGAGGGCGAGCCGGACCAGATCCTCAACGTCGTGACCAGTAGCGACATCAGCACGCCGGAACTGGCCAAGGCGCTGCACGTTTACCTGTTGCCCAAGCGCGAACCGCCCAAGAGCGAAACTTCGGAGGAAGAGGAGTCGTCCGGGGAAGAGAACACGGAGGAGCCTTCGAGGGAAAGCGAGAGCGACAGCACGGATGGGGAAGAAAACGAGAGTGAGGAAGAAAGCGACGCCGCAGACAAGAAACCGGAGATCAAATGGGCGAACGCGGACGAAATCACTGACGAAATCCTGGAGCAAGCCACCGTCGTCAAAGTCACGCCGATCCCGACCGAGAAGGAATTCGACCGCAATCACCACTTCAAATTCCGGCTCGAAGGCGAGGGACAGCTTTACGTTCGCATCGACAAGGGGTTAAAGGCCCGCAGCGGTTATGAGCTGGCGGAAACGCACGCCAACATCGTCGTGCCCGCCGAGCTGCCGCAGGAGGTGGAGATCCAGGGCGATGGCGGTCTGCTGGCCCTTGGAGGCGAACGGAAACTCTCGATCCGGTCGCGCGGCGTGGCCGTGATCAAGTTCGAGATCGATCGCGTTCTTTCCACGCAGATCAACCATCTCGTCAGCCAGACCGAGGGCGAATTCCAGGCGCCGGAATTCAAGAACGCCTCTTTCGACCAGGACAACATCTCGCGCATCGCGCGCGAAGACCAATCGATCGCGCTGCAAAACAAATGGAAATCGAACTATTCGGCCTTCGATTTCGCGCAGTATCTGCAAAAGCCGTCGGACGGCGGCAGCGAGCGCGGACTTTTCTTTCTCACCGCGCGCGCCTGGGATCCGGTGGCGAAGAAGTTCATCCCGAACGCCACCGCCACCCGGTTCATCCTCGTCAGCGATCTCGGTTTGCTCGTGAAAAAGAACGCGGACCAGACGAGCGACGTTTTCGTGGTCTCCATCAAAACCGGGCTGCCGATCGGTGGGGTGACGGTGGAGATCCTCGGCCGCAACGGGATCCCGGTGCAAAGCGCCAAAACTTCGCCTGACGGGCGCGCCACCTTCGCTTCGGTCGACAAGAACGAGCATGAGAAGAAAGCGGTCGCCTACGTCGCCCGGCTCGGAGAGGACATCAGCTTCATTCCCTACGCGCGCGATGATCGCATGCTGAATTTCTCGCGCTTCGACATCGACGGGGTGGAGAAAGTCCTGGCCGAAGATCTCGACGCTTTTGTTTTCACCGATCGCGGCGTCTACCGACCCGGCGACGAAATGCACATCGGGTTGGTCATCAAGCAGCGCAATTGGTCGGGACGCCTCGCCGGTTTGCCGATCGAGACCGAGGTGGTCGACGCGCGCGATCTCAAAGTCCAGACGAAGAAGCTGGCGCTGCCGGCCATCGGTTTCACCGAAATCAATTACAAGACTGCCTACGAATCGCCCACTGGCGAATACACGATCAACGTCTACCTCGTGAAGAACGAGAAGCGCTCGACGCTGCTCGGCTCGACCACCGTAAACGTGAAGGAGTTCCTGCCCGATCGGATGAAGATCGAGACGCGGCTCTCCAAAACTTCTTCGCGCGGCTGGGTCGATCCGAAGGAAATGAAGGCTTCGATCGCCCTCGCGAACCTTTACGGCACGCCGGCCAGCGATCGGCGGATCAAGAGTAAGGTCGAGCTGTCGCCCGCTTCCTTCTCGTTCCCGGAATTCAAGGAATACAGCTTCTACGATCCGCTGCTCGACGAGACGACGGAGCGGCAGGCCGAAACCGTCGATCTGGGCGAACAGAACACCGATGAGGAGGGAAAGACCGAGCTGGACCTGCAGCTCGACCGGTTTGCGGACGCGACTTACTCGATGCGGTTCCTGGCCGAGGCCTTCGAAGGAGAAGGTGGGCGGAGCATCACCGGCCAGGTCTCGGCGCTGGTTTCCGCGCTGCCTTATGTGGTGGGTTACAAGAGCGACGGCGACCTGCGTTATATCAACGTCAGCACGCCGCGCATGGTGGATCTGGTCGCGGTCGATCCGCAGCTCAACAAGATTCCGCTGGAGAACGTCACGTTAAACGTGATCGCGCAGGAATACGTCTCGGTCGTGACGAAGAAGGAAAATGGCAGCTACGGTTACGAATCGGTCCTGAAAGAGCGCACGGCGAAAACCGAGAAGATCGCGATCAGCGCAGACGGATTGCGTTACCAGTTGCCCACCGAGGAGCCGGGGGATTACGTGGTTGAGTTGAGGGATGACGGCGACCGCCGAGTCAGCCGTGTCCGCTTTTCTGTGGTGGGCCGCGGTATCGTCAAACGCGCGCTCGATAAAAACTCCGAACTGCAGGTCAAGCTTGCTCGGACGCAATACAACACCGGTGAGGAAGTCGAAATCAGCATCACGGCGCCTTACGCCGGCAGCGGCCTGATCACGATCGAGCGCGACAAGGTCTACGCTCAGCATTGGTTCAAAACCGACGCGGCCAGCAGCGTGCAGCGCATCAAGGTGCCGGATGGCTTCGAAGGTAGCGGCTACATCAACGTGGCGCTGATTCGCGCCCTCGATTCGAAGGAAATCTTCACGAGCCCGCTGAGCTACGGGGTCGTGCCCTTCATGGCAAACATCGAGAAGCGGCGGCTCAAGGTGGAGCTCGAAACTTCAAAAATCGCGAAGCCAGGAGAACCGCTTCACATCAAATACAAAACCGATCGGCCATCAAAGATCGCGGTCTTTGCAGTCGATCAGGGCATTCTGCAGGTGAGCGATTACAAGCTGCCGGATCCGCTGGGTTTCTTCTTCCGCAAATGCGCGCTCGGCGTCGAGACAGCGCAGATCGTGGATCTTATCATGCCAGAGTTCTCGATTCTGCGCTCGGTTTCCGCCTTCGGCGGCGATGGCGATCTCTCCAAACAATTGAATCCGTTCAAGCGCGTAACGGAAAAGCCGGTTGTGTTCTGGTCCGGAATCATCGACGCCGATGCGACTCAACGCGAAGTCGTTTACGACGTGCCCGATTACTTCAGCGGCACGTTGACGGTGATGGCTGTGGCGGTGGCTGACGATGCAACCGGCGCGGCGGAGCAGAACCCGATCATTCGCGGCCCCTTCGTGATTACCCCGAGCGTGCCGGTCCTGGCGGCGCCCGGCGATGAATTCGAAGTCGGCGTGACCGTCGCGAACAACGTCGAGGGGTCGGGGGAAAACGCGGAGGTCCAGATTCGCGCGGAGAGCTCGGATCATCTGCAAATCGAGAAAACTCCCTCGCAAACGCTAAAGATTGCGGAGGGCCGAGAGCAAACCACCACGTTCTCCGTGCGCGTAAACGACAAGCTTGGCTCGGGCACCGTCACGTTCGTTGCCAGCACCGGCGGACAGGAAACGCGGCTGCGTTCCACCATCAGCGTCCGCCCGCCGATGACCTACATGACGCAAGTCCGCAGCAACAGCTTCAACAAGACCAACGCCGAGGTTTCGGTGACGCGCGAAATGTATCCCGAATTCCGGAAGCTGACCGCGGCGGTCTCGGCCTTGCCGCTCGGCCTCGCCCACGGTCTTG